>CAWBSW010000001.1:0-79101 GCA_963791535.1 uncultured Actinomycetota bacterium
CCCAAAATACGAGAGGATATGGAGAACGCTTGAGTGGGTCTTGCCGACGGCGTGACCGAAGGCTTGATCGGCAATGCTGTTCTGCCGTCACTGCTGCATCAGGACCCTCGCTATTTTTATCAAGGCAGCGGTACAAAGAAGTCCCGCGCGCTCCACGCTATGTTAGCTCCATTTATCTGTAAGGGAGACAACGGAAGAACGCAGCCGAATTACTCCAACGTGGGGGGCAGTCTGATTTCCTCTTCTATTTCCCTGTCGTACTCCCCAAGCTCTGATCGTAATGCTCAGCATGTATTCAGAACTTTGGAATCGGAATGGGCATGCATCGTCGCGGCGGTTTGGCCCAAGAGTTTGTCTTGAGCAAATTCACGAGCAGAGGCTAAGCATTAGTTCTAGCGCTCGAAAATCGTGGAGATTGTGCTGATACTTAGGATAATTCGTCACGACAGCCGGATCACGATCAGATTGACCGGGTCACTCGAGGGCTCGTTTGCAGAGGACTTGAGAATTGCGGTATGCCCCCCAAGTGCGCTGGACGTTGATCTTCGTGGCGTAACCTCGATCGATGGTGATGGTGAGCGAGCGCTACGTACTTCCGTCAGGAAAGAGGAGCAACTCTTCACGGGGAAGGTCGAGTTGCACGTGGTTTGTGCAGGAGACTTTCGTAGAGCAACCAACTTTAAATGATTTGATGTTAGTGGGGTGGGGCAGAATCGCGATGAACTTAGGGGGTTCACGGTACGAAGGCGAGGATGATGCCTCGTCCGCCCCTCCAAACTGATCGATAGACGCGCTAACACGAAACTGTGCAATGACTTTTGCTGATGGGCAACTGCAAAAGGGGTTTTGCCGGCACGTCGGAGGCGGTGACACGGGGCGAAAATTACGATGCGCGTTGGCTGAGGGGGCCCCTCCCTATCGCGCCAAACAGCCACACGCATCGCTCGCCCCCTCCGATGGTTTTATCAACAGGGTCACTGTTTAGCGAGGAACGGCGGCTCAGCCGGCAAGAATGTGTCTGGAGTCCTGTAGCGTCGCCGAAAAATACCTATGTAGTGGGGTGTGCTAACGGGGGGAACTGACGACGGCTAGCTCTGCTCCTCGAGGTTGATTAGCGGGCTGATCGGTTTGTCGGCACTCATTCAATCCAATTGTTGTTGGTGTCCCAAGTGGATCGCCGAGCGCGAATCTTGCTTGCTTGTTCTGCCCACTGGCAGTGGAGATCGCTTGCCTGTCTCGCTCTTAGGGATGCCCTGACGTGAGTAAGCGGATTGCGCCACACGATCTGCAGAGACATACCCTGCGAACCAATCTTCTGTTCTTTGCCAGATATCATCGCCAACTCCTAGCTGATCCCTTCGGGCCTGCTCGTCGCGGCCGAAGCCTTTCGCTGGGCTTCTATTTCGTTCATAGCTGCCATGAGTAGGACTTCTGCGAGAATCGATGAATCGTATTTTGCGTGATCTTGAACATATTCGCCGCCTCATGCGCACCCTAGGGAGTGCAGATTGCTTGCCAATCTGCACTCCGCCTAAGTGACTGAAGCCGTGATGATGTGACCGATTCCGGTTCACGCCAGTGCCCGGTTGCGGTAGGTGCCTTGATGCGGGCAGCGTCCATAAGGAGAGCTCGCGTATAGGTCATTGCTCAGGAGCGCCTTGCAACAACGCGGGTTTGGAAACCAGAGTGCGATTGCTGTTATGGAGAGGTCTCTTCCTCAAATACGGTGGCGGGCCAACTGAGAAGCATGTCCACGACGACTGCCTCTGTGGCGCCTGCGGATGTTGCTTTTCATTTGAGTTACGTCTTGATCCTGACAATTGGAGCATTTTGTTGTTTTGGTCCGAGCCTCTCTGCTCAAGTATCTGGTTCCCAAACGGCCCAGGAGCTGCCCAAGCAGTGGCAGTCCACGACGGACCTGAAGAGCGACGATCTGCTTCCCACACGTATTCCCGTGCGCATCATCGAAAGCCATAGCCAGAATGGCGACCGGACGCTGGACAAGCGATCGGTCGAGATCCGCGGGACCGATGGACATTTCGAACCTTATCAGGACATCGAAAGGGAAACCCTGACCGTCGATGCTGCCACCGTAAGAACCACGATGCGCACCTTCGCTCGGGATGTAAATGGGAGGAAAGCCCTCGTGCAGGTAACGGAAGAGGACAAACAGATCCTGCCCGGCGAGGACTCGAAGGTAGTGCGCCTGACCTACAACCCCGATGTCAATGCGCGGCTTCAACTCGTACAGCGCGAAATCGTGGAGACGAAAAAGATTGGGAACGATCTGGAAGAAACGAACACGACGGTCATGCTCGCCAGCCCCAACGGTGGTTTAGCCCCAGCCTTCAAGACGCACGAGCTCAGCAAGCGGGCCGCGAACGGTGCACTGGAAACTGAAAAAACCACATGGATTCCGGATGTTAACGGAAAGTGGCAACTGAGCGAGATACGACAAAATATTCCGACGCAAGAAGCCAAAGACCGCCAGATCGAGGAGAGGGTGTTTCGGCCCGATGCAGAAGGAAAGCTAGGTCAAATCTCTCGTGTGGTAAGCCAGGAGTCTGAGAGCACTTCCGGAGAAAAACGCAGCGTCGTGGAAACCTATTCCATCGATGTCCCGGGTACCACGCGGGACGGTAGACTGCACCTCGTTGAACGCAAAACCAGTACCGGGAGTTCGAGATCCACTAGTGAGCAAGCAACCGAACAAAGAGTCGAACAGATCAATCCAGGGGATCCCGACGCCGGTCTCCGTGTGACCGTATTGGTCGACGGCAAGGTCGTTCCCGGTCCTTCGGGAGAACAGTCCACAGTAACCATTCGAGCGCGCGACTCAAACGGAAATTTTGGAATCGTCTCGGTTGATACGACGAAGGCGGATCGGATCCCCACCATTCAGGTTCAGCAAACGCCTGCCGAAAAGCCGTAATAAAGCTATCGCAGATTCATTATGGCCACTCCAAGTACATGCCAGCGGCTGGGACTAACGTCCGTTTGCTGCCCTAATTCGGTCAGTGCCCTTGGCAGGTCATTCGATGTCTGTGTCGGAGCTCTCGATCCAATTCGTAGAGAGGCGTTTTCATCCACTTACAGCCGGTCACTTCTGGCAGCCGGATTGCGAATACGAAGAGCGATCTTCAAATTGCTCCAGGGGGTAGGCCATGCTGGGAGAACTGCTGAACGTCCCGACTGACACACTATTTGACATGCTGTACATCGTCCTCGCCAGGGAAGTCGCTATCAGTGCCAGCGATGCTGCGCAAATCGAACAGATTCAACGCGAGTTGCACCGGAGAGCCGGCGAGCAATGCTGGAGCTTTCAAACTGTTAACTGAGCGAAGGCGAGCAATCGGTTTTTGGATGAGTGTTTGACCTCAACAAAGGCGGGCGCTCGATGAAGCCCAAAATCTTGGAGTTGTACAACGAGGAGTGAGGAACTTGAAAATGGCATCGCTAGCAGGAATTGAAGAATTAGCCGGATCTCTGAGCGCCGAAGGCAACGCAAGGTCAACAGTTGCGGGCGCACCGCTCAGCCCAGATGAACTGAGCAGGATCGATGCTTATTGGCGCGCGTGCAAATACCTGGCTTTAGGAATGATCTATCTTCAGGCAAATCCCCTGCTACGGGAACCCCTGAAACCAGAACATATCAAGAATCGGTTACTCGGCCATTGGGGGTCAAGCCCGGGCCTCGCCTTCATGTACACCCACCTGAGTCGCCTCATAAAGAGAGACGATCTCGACATGATCTTTCTCGCAGGCCCCGGGCACGGCGCCCCGGGAGTTTTGGCTCCTATCTATCTGGAAGGCACCTACAGCGAAATCTACCCTGAAAAGAGCACCGACGAAAAAGGTCTTCGAGAATTCTTTAAACAGTTTTCGTTTCCGGGCGGCATCGGTAGTCACTGCACCCCAGAGACTCCAGGTTCCATTCACGAAGGCGGGGAATTGGGATATGTCCTCTCGCATGCCTGCGGAGCCGCTTTCGACAACCCCGAACTGATCGTGGCCGCTGTGGTGGGCGACGGCGAAGCCGAAACTGGCCCGCTCGCGACCTCATGGCACATCAGCAAGTTTCTGAATCCAATTCGCGATGGGGCTGTTCTGCCCATACTTCACCTGAACGGATACAAGATCAACAACCCGGCCCTGCTGGCGCGGATCACTCACGAAGAACTGGAAAGTCTCCTACGTGGCTATGGCTGGAATCCCTACTTTGTTGAGGGATCCGAGCACGACAGCATGCATCAGGCGATGGCTGCGACGTTTGAACGTTGCATTGCGGAGATCAAAGGCTACCAGCAAGAGTGCCGGAAAACCGGAATTGCAGCTCGGCCACGCTGGCCCATGGTGGTATTGCGGTCGCCAAAGGGGTGGGGCGCCCCCTTGGAAGTCGACGGACATCGACTGGAAGGCTTCTGGCGTTCGCATCAGGTCCCGCTGGCCGATGTGAAGGGCAATCCGGAACATCTGCGGATTCTCGAAAGCTGGCTGCGATCGTTCAAGCCGGAAGAACTCTTCGATGAAAGCGGAAGGGTGCGACCGGAAATTGCCGAATTCGCGCCATCAGGCCGGCACCGCATGAGCGCGAGTCCGCACGCGAACGCGGAGATCAGAAAGACTCTGCGCCTGCCCGATTTTCGTGATTACGCCACCAAGATCGACTACCCAGGAAACATCGAAGTCGAGAACGTGCCTCCCCTGGGGCGTTTCCTGCGCGATGTCATGAAATGGAACATGGACAGCTTTCGAGTCTTCGCGCCTGATGAGAATACTTCCAACAAGCTGGATGCGATTTATCAAGCGTCCAAGAAATTCTGGATCGCTGAAACTTTCCCCGAGGACTGTGACGGAACAGAACTGGCGCCAGACGGCCGCGTTGTTGAAATGCTCAGTGAGCACACGATGGAGGGCATGCTCGAGGGCTACTTGCTCACCGGTCGCAACGGCTTTCTATCCTCTTACGAAGCCTTCGTCCATGTCATCGACTCCATGTTTAATCAACATGCCAAGTGGCTATCCATCTGCAACCAATTGTCTTGGCGCCGCAAGATCGCGTCACTGAATCTCCTCATTACGTCAACAGTATGGCGTCAGGATCACAACGGCTTCACGCACCAGGATCCTGGATTCCTGGACGTAGTTCTCAACAAGAGCGCCGCCGTCACGCGCATCTACCTCCCGCCGGATGCCAATTGTCTGTTGTCCGTAGCAGATCATTGCCTGGGATCCGAAAACTACATCAACGTCATCGTTTCGGACAAACAGAAGCATCTGCAGTACTTGGACATCGATGCCGCGATTACCCACTGCACAAAAGGCATCGGTATCTGGAATTGGGCCAGCAATGATGAAGGCCAGGAACCCGATGTTGTTTTTGCTGCCGCGGGCGATATCCCCACCCAGGAAGCTCTTGCCGCGACGGCACTGCTTCGGGAACGATTCCCTGACTTGAAAATCCGATTCATTAACGTGGTTGACCTGTTCAAGCTGCAACCGAGCACGGAACATCCACATGGCTTAACAGACGCGGACTTCGATTCTCTGTTTACGACCGACAAGCCGATCATCTTTAACTTCCATGGCTATCCCTGGCTAATTCACCGTCTCGCCTACCGCCGCACAAACCATCGCAACCTGCATGTGCGCGGTTACAAGGAGAAAGGCAACATCAACACGCCGATGGAATTGGCAATCAACAACCAGACGGACCGGTTCAGTCTCGCGATCGATGCCATTGACCGCATTCCAAAACTGCAGCGAATCGGAGCGCATGCGAAAGAGGAGTTTCGCGACAGCCAGATTGCATGCCGCCGCCATGCTTACGAGCACGGAATCGACAGCCCCGAGATTAGCGGCTGGAAATGGCCTTACGGCAAGAAATGAAGCGAGGCATCGTACCGTAATGACTCGCACAGGCGCGGGAGCTTCGACTCGTGCGGATCACGCCGGTCGATGAATTTGGGAGTTGATAGAGTTCGGGGCATCCAGAAAATCGTTAGAGGAGTGGAAGCATGAACATTAACGCCGCAGCAAAGCGGCAGGCGTCGCCAGAGACCGAGAGACTCATCAGTCAGTACGGATGTGGTCCAGTGCAGTTCGCCGGAACGGACGAAGCATTATATGAAACGCATTTGCTGTTCGATAACGGCGTAGATCTGGCGGAGGCGACAGCGCGCGACCGCTTCGAGGCCCTTGCCCGGTCAGTGCGCGACGTTCTCTCTCAGCGGTGGCTCTTAACAGAGAAGACTTACCGGGAACGAAATCCCAAGCGGCTTTACTACCTCTCGATGGAGTTCCTTATCGGCCGCTCCTTGGCAAATAATGTCACGAATCTTCTGCTCGCTCCACTCACGGACCAGTTCATCGAGGACAAGAAACTCGACCTGCTCGAGATCCTGGAGCAGGAGCCCGATGCAGGACTGGGCAACGGTGGCCTTGGACGTTTGGCGGCATGCTTCGTTGAATCCGCCGCGACGCTGCAGTTACCGGCCATGGGGTATGGACTGCGATATGAATACGGCATATTCAAACAATCCATCCAGAGTGGATGGCAGCGGGAAATGCCGGACAACTGGCTCCGTTCTCCCGACCCCTGGGAGATCGCTCGCCCGAACGAGAAGGTGGAAGTCAATATAGGCTGCTCATTCGAGCTCAGCGGTGGCAGCCTACGCCCCGTGCCAGGCCGTCCGTCGACTCTGATTGGTATCCCATTTGACCGCCCCGTAATCGGATATGGCGGTTCTACGATCAACACGCTGCGCCTCTGGGCCGCAGCTGCGCCCGACTACTTCAACTTTGAAGAGTTCTCGCACGGCGATTTCGTAGAAGCGTTCACTCAGACTCTCTCGGCCGAAACCCTGACCCGCGTCCTTTATCCTGACGATTCCAGAGTGATGGGACAGGCGCTGCGCCTGATGCAGGAGTACTTCCTTGTTGCCTGCTCACTGGCAGATGCGGTGCGCCGCTTTCAACGCTCCAACTCGGATTGGAGCCTGTTTGCCGACAAAGTGGCGATTCAGATGAATGACACGCACCCGGCTCTGTCGGTTCCGGAACTCATGCGAATTCTGGTGGACCAGGTGCAACTGGGATGGGACGAGGCTTGGCGTGTTACGCAGAAGACGCTGGCGTACACCAATCACACGTTGTTGCCCGAAGCCCTTGAAAAATGGCCCGTCAAGTGGTTTGAGGAGATGTTGCCCAGGCACCTCGAGATCATCAACGAGATCAATCGCCGCTTTCTGGGCGATGTTCGCGGGCGGTTCCCAGGCGATACAAATCGGATTGAGCGCGTGAGCATTGTCGAGGATGGCCCCGACAAGAAGGTGCGCATGGCTAATCTGGCGGTCGTAGGCTCCCACAGTACCAACGGAGTAGCAGAGATTCACTCGAACCTGTTGCGCCAGACGACACTGAGAGACCTCGCAGAGATTTTTCCTGAACGTTTCAACAACAAGACCAACGGAGTGACGCCCCGGCGCTGGTTGCAATTATGCAATCCTGGGCTTTCTGGACTCATCACTGATGCCATTGGAGATGGCTGGATCGGTGATTTGAGCGAACTAAGCAAGCTTAGAGCATTCACCGAGGACAGTGGCTTCCGCGATGACTTCCGCAAGGCCAAGCGAGATGCCAAGCGACAATTCTGCGATTGGCTTCGCTGGTCGACAGGGCAGATCCTGGATCCGGAGTCTATCTTCGACTGCCAGGTCAAGCGCATCCACGAGTACAAGCGTCAGTTCCTGAATGCACTCAGGATCGTAGTGCTCTACAACCGGCTTCGGCAAGACCCCGGGCTCGACATGCACCCACGGGCGTTCCTCTTCGCAGGCAAGGCTGCGCCTGCATATTGGCTCGCCAAAGTGATTATCAAATTCATTAACAACCTGGCTGCGACCATCGACAGCGACCCCGCAGTGCGGGGACGGCTGAAAGTGATATTCCTGCCCGAGTACTGCGTTTCGCTTGCGGAGCATCTGATCCCCGCCAGTGACGTTTCGAACCAGATCTCGACGGCAGGCTACGAAGCCAGCGGCACAAGCAACATGAAATTCATGATGAATGGCGCATTGACAATCGGCACGCGCGACGGCGCGACGATTGAGATGGCCGCTGAGGCAGGCGAGGAGAACTTCTTCCTCTTCGGGCTGACTGCGGAACAAGTGATCGCCAGTCGCGGATGGTACAACCCCCACTGGCACTACGAACACGAATCGGAGACCCGTCAAGCCCTGGACTTGATTTTCTCGGATTATTTCAGCCGTTATGAGCCTGGCGTGTTCGCCCCGTTGCGCGAGATGCTGCTCACGCACGGCGACCACTACATGCACTTGGCGGACCTGAAGTCGTACCTCGATGCAGACGAGCGGCTGTGCGCGTTGTATGCCGATCCCAACGAGTGGGCGCGCAAGGCCATTTTGAATGTAGCGGCCTCGGGGAAGTTTTCGAGCGATCGCACGATCGCTCAATACGCGGAAGAAATCTGGAATGTAAAGCCGTGTCCAGTACCAGACAAAGCGTAAAAGAGGACGCAGCACAAAGAACAACAAGAATGGAGACTGCAGTGAAATTTACAAAGGCAATTATGTTTCCGCGACGTGCGAAGTTTGGTCCTGCATTGGTCCTGGCGCTCGTCGCGTGCTCCGTGACATACGCGCAGGACGTCAGAACCAACTACATGCCAGGAACTGATTTTTCAAAATTCCATACCTATGCGTGGGTCAACGACGTACAAGGCGTGCCCGCGGTAGGCGGCCATCCCGACCAGATCCTGGACGCACAGGTCAAGGAGGCGATCGATTCACAAATGGCGGCCAAGGGCTTCACCAAGGTAGAGGACGGCAGTAAAGCCGATTTACTCCTGGGCTACCAGCTCGCGATCGATCAGGAGAAGCAGATAAACGGCTTCGGGGACAACTTGGGCAGCTGGGGCCCGTGGGCCGCCTGGGGCCCGTGGGGCGGCTGGGGCCCGTGGGGGGGTGGCTTCGGTGCATTTTCGGCCAGTACTTCAACCATTAACATCGGGACTTTCGTGGTTGGCATGTATGACCCTGCTGCAAAAAAGCTCGTTTGGATAGGTGCTGCCCAACATGCGATAGAACCCAGCAAAAAACAGGAGAAAAACCAGCAAAGGCTCAATAAGGGAGCGCAAAAACTGCTGAAGGACTTTCCTCCGGGACGCGGCAAATAAGAAACTCCGACCGGATGAAGGCGGAGAACCCGACAACACTGAGGACGCAGCGGTCGGCAAATAGTCAGATGTCCGGCCTCAAGGCAACGTAACACAACGAATATGCAGGAGAACTCGTGATGAATACCAAGCAGGTTTGCGGAGTGATTGTCGCTCTAAGCGTGGCAGCGGTTTCTGCCCGGGCGGATTCTTTGGAATTGAAGAATGGAAGTTTGATCAACGGGAAATTCGTGGGTGGGACCCAGACGAGCATCAGCTTTCAGGTAGGATCGTCGGTGCAAAGCTATGGTGTCGCCGATATCCGTTCGCTCCGATTCGATTCCGATGCGCAGGGTACCTCGCCTTCTGTTCCCTCGAAGCAGCCGAGTTCGCCTCCCGCGACAGGAGAAGATGAAGTCGCGAAATCTGTGCCTTCGGTGACCATTCCTGCCGGTACACGGATTTCGATTCGCACCATCGATGCCATTGACTCCACCAGGAATCAAGTGGGATGATCGTTTTCAGGCTTCGCTCGAACAACCTCTGTGGGTAGACGGCAATATGGTGGTTCCGAAGGGCGCAGACGTTTATGGTCGGCTGGATGAGTCCAAAGAGACGGGAACTTTCGCTGGCAGGTCGCAACTTAAACTCCAGCTGACGGGAATCGTCGTCAATGGCCAAACTCTGCCGTTAGTCACCGGAGAATACGAAGTCTCAGGCAAGTCCAAGGGGGAGAGTACCGCGAAAAGAACTGTGGGGGGAGCCGCCATTGGAAGCATCATTGGTGCGCTTGCAGGTGGCGGGAAAGGGGCGGCCATCGGGGCGGGAACAGGGGCAGGAGTGGGGGCTGGCTCGGAAATTATCACCAAGGGTGACCAGGTGAAGATCCCGAGCGAGACCTTACTGGATTTCACTCTGCAACAGAGCGTGACGATTCCGAAACACGCAGCCTGATTGCTCTGCCGCAGAAGTGAGTCTCACAATCAAGTTCGAACGCGTGTCCAGTATGGCCTGCGTGGGATCTCGGTTGTTTCGTAGGAAGAGAACGATGCAGCGTCTCGGAATGGGGAAAAGCATTGCACGTATTGGTTTCGTTGCCGCGTCCCTGCTGCTCTGCTCTGCCCATTTTCAGCAGCCAACGAAACTGTATCGTGCCAAGCCTGAGGACGTGCCGCCCTGGGCCGAGCCGGGGAATTTCCGTTTCATCCGGCTAGACGGCGAACAAATCGAGAGCTGGAGCCGTTCCTCTCAAGGTGAAAACGCTCCGAATTCCCAGCCTGGAAAGGCAGCGCAATCCTATAAGACGGCCCGCCATCGGAGTCCATGCGTTCCATCCGGCTCGAATGCAGCAGTTCCATCGTCGACGCTGAAAGGTGCTTAGGAGAAGACCTTCTGTCATTGGTCGGGTGATTGAAGGCCTGAAAGGGCTGCGCTCTATTGTTTCAAGGAGTCAGAAGCGGGCAGGGAAGTCCAGAATCTCTGAAAAGGCCGGGGACACATCGGGGGAACAATAAGGTGTTTCTTCCTGCTCCTAGAACGCCATCCAGTGCGTCCGAGTTCCTGTAGTTTGTTAGAGTTACGTTTAGCCATCCCGCTCTCACAGCGATAGCCTGGGTGGTTGGGATCAGTTGTCGAAACGAGTCCATTGAAAATCTGACCTTGCCTGGTGCTAGCTCGAAGCCGTCTCGATTTGAGGCAAACCTCGGCAGGCAGAGTTACTACCTTGCTTGGCTCCATTTTGGCCCCAACGAGAAAAATGCCGGCAGGAAGTCGACGCTAGAAGCATTGGTTCGCCTTGTAGATTCCCTTCTTACCAGGTTCCGATCGCGGTCGGATCGGGCTCACCGGACATACGGTCCATACATGAATCCATTCATCGCTGGCCCGGAAGCCAGGAGTCGACTACCTAAGAGAGCAGGACAAGGGTAGTCCCCGGAGGGCCCGAGCGTTCCCTAAGCCATCGCCTCGAATCCCACCGGATCGTCTATTTAATGTTCCAAAGCCGTCCTAAAGCCATCTCCCGAGGACATGGACGCTGTCCACAGGGCTCCAAACCTAATCCCTTGAAAGGCCAGGAAATAACTCAAGGTTCGCCCCAAGCGCCAGCGGACTCCTGAGCAGGTTGCCAGGTTCGTTGCGGCGATGAAGGAAGCCCGTTGTAAAGCCTTGGACCCCTTACACCAGGCGGTCTCTGGAGCCTAGAAACGCGAGAAAAGCCTCTGGACAAGGAAATGTTCACCAAAATCGAGTCACCAAAATCGAAAAAAGACCCTTTGAGGGCGATTTACAGTTGAACTCCGATGAACCACAGCGGCACTGAGGTTTTAGTGCAGCTGCCCGCAGCGTAATCACCACAACTACAACCAACGTTTCCCGGATCTCAATCCTGGACAGGGCGGGAGCCTGTGACAAACGGGCTTCCGCTAGACCTTTTAGGAGGAAGAATGACTGACGCATATCAAACCTCGGGTAACAGCCCGACATTGCCTGTTATGAACTACGAACCGTTATTGAATGACGAGGAAGCTGCCGTTTTCCTTGGCGGATTGCACCCGAAAACCGTACAGCGCATGGCCCGCCGTGGTGGGATACCCACTACCGTGTGGGAAAGTATTACCGCTATCGTGCTAGTGAGCTTTCAGCATGGCTTGTGCTACATTCATCAGGCCAGATTCACCCGCCTGCTCCTAACCGAAAGGAGATTCAATGAGCAGGCGATATCAAACCGGTTGCCTATACCGCGAATCACGAAAAGCTGGCCCGGATGTTTGGGTGTTTCGCTATCGTGATGGGCAGAGCAACCGGAAGGAGATTATCGGCACCGTGGAAGAGTTCTCAACGCGCAAGGCTGCAATGAAGGGTTGTGAACAACTCCGCGCCAAAATCAACCGGGAAACCAGATCGCCGCGCACCGTGGCGGAATTGGTGGCCCACTACACGCAGAACGAATTGCCGACCAAGACGCCATACACGGCGAAAGTCTACGCAGGCTATCTCAAGACGTGGATTCAACCGAAGTGGGAAGCACTCTCGCTGTCAGATGTTCGCACAGTTGCCGTGGAGACTTGGCTGAAGTCCGTGCCACTAGCGGACGGCACCAAGGCGAAACTGCGAAACCTCATGCACGCCCTTTACAACCATGCGATGCGCTGGGAGTTTTTCGACCGCAACCCGATCACGCTAGTACGGCAGTCAGCCAAGAGGACGCGAGTCCCCGAGGTGCTGACGGTTGAGGAGATTGGGAAACTGCTCGGAGAACTGGCGGACCCGTGGCGCACTGCCGTCTATCTGGCAGTGACTACCGGACTCCGCGTCAGCGAATTGCTGGCACTCAAGTGGGCAGACATGGACTTCGCAGCGGGAGAGATTCATCTCAGCCGTGGAATCGTGCGTCAGCACATCGGCGTGATGAAGACTGAGGCCAGCCGTAAGCCTGTACCGCTAGACGCGGGACTCGCTGACGTGCTGCTCGGTTGGCGTGGGCGTTGTCCGTACAACAAAGACGCGGACTACATCTTCGCCAGCCCCGATAAGAACGGCAGTCAACCGTACTGGCCTAACGCTGCGATGGAGGATCACATCCGGCCCGCTGCGAAGCGAGCAGGAATCCAGAAGCGTCTCGGCTGGCACACGCTGCGTCACACGCATGGGACTCTGATAAAGAGCCAAGGCGCGGACGTTGCGACTACACAGGCGCTAATGCGACACGCGAACGCCAGCATCACGATGGACAGATACGTCCAAGCCGTGACGCCAGCGAAGCGGGAAGCACAAAGCCGAGTGGTCAATTCGATTCCGTTCCCATCCGTTCCCACGCCGTTGACGGAAACGGCTGTAACTGTTTGAATAGAAAGCGTTGGGCGCTTAACTCAGCGGTAGAGTGCCATCTTCACACGGTGGAAGTCATAGGTTCGAATCCTATAGCGCCCACCATCTTTTCAACAGCTTACGATCCGCTATCGGATCACCTCCTTATTTTTCAATAGCTTAAGGACGCGTGGTCCGTCTGGCGATCCGATGGCGAAGACTGCTTTCAGCACGCTGCTAAGCTGCAGTGAATTCCGCGTCCAGAGACCGAACCGATTGTTCTCGCCAACTGAGCTTTCGCTGCCAGAAGTTCGTAAACACAGGCCGACTTAAGGGTAGCGATCCTGTTCAGTAAGTGCATTGGCGATTTATCACGCGCAGGTGTCAGGGTTCAGAGACCAGGGAACAGAAATCAGGGATCGCAAAATTCATACTTGACATTGACAGAGAATCCACTACCATATGGTTGTGGATCGATTGGGTACAACATTTGCGGCATTGTCTGATCCGACCCGGCGGGCGATGATCGAGCGGCTCTCCCGTGGGCCTGCTTCTGTGCACGGCTTGACGGAACCGTTTGCACTCTCGCAGCAGATGATTTCAAAACATATTGCCTACCTGGTGCGGGCGCGGATTGTGATCAAGACGAAGCGTGGACGAGAGAGTGTGTGCACGCTTAGGCCAGCGGCGATCAAGACGGTCAGTGACTGGGCGATCAGCTATCGCCGATTCTGGGAAGAGAGCTTCGACAAGCTGGATGTGGTTGTGAATCAAATGAAAAGAGCGGAGATCAGAGATGACAAAAAGCACGGTGAATGAGATCGAGCGGATGGTTGTCACAAGAGTTTTTGATGCCCCACGCGAGTTGGTGTGGAAGGCGTGGACAGACCCGAAGTATGTGATGCAGTGGTGGGGGCCGAAGGGTTTTACTGCGCCTGTTTGCAAGATGGATTTTCGCGTAGGAGGAAAATTTCTCTGGTGCATGAGAACGCCGGATGGACAGGAGGGCTGGAATGCTGGTGAATTCCACGAGATTGTTCTGCACGAGAAGATCGTTTTCTCCATGTACTTTTCCGACCCGCAGGGAAACAAGGTTGAGCCTGCAGAATATGGAATTGAACATGAGGCCATAGACGATGCGCACAACGTGGTTATTTTTGAGGATTTTGGAAACGGCCAGACGAAACTCACCTTCATTGGAAATGAAACCATGGAGAACGCAAAAAACAGCGGGCAAGTAGAGGGCTGGAATGAGCAACTCGATAAAGTTGCCGCAGTTGTTGCGGGGCTGACACAGGCGAAATAAGAAGCTGAAGCTTTGATGATCGTCATGCGCGAGCAACTGAACGTAACTGAGAGGGCGGGAATGAAAAGGATGAAGGCGGTTCGAGGGGCGGTGCGGCGAGGCTTGCTGGCGGCAGCGGCGCTGGCGGGGATGGTGATCCTGACGCTGGCTGCGGGAAGCGGGACGAAGCCGGGGAACTCGATCGACTTGGTGCTGCGGGAGGCGGTGGAGCAGAAGAAGGCACCGGGGGTGGTGGCGATGGCGTCGCGGGGAGACGAAGTCATTTACCAAGGGGCGTTCGGGAAGCGCGCCAGCACGAAAGATGTTCCGATGACGCTGGACTCGATTTTCCACATCGCTTCGATGACCAAGGCGGTGACGGCGGTGGCGGTGCTGCAACTCATTGAGAGCGGGCGGGTGAAGCTGGACGAGCCCGCGGCGACCTATCTCCCGGAACTGGCGAAGGTGCAAGTGCTCGAGGAATTCGATCCGGCGACGAAAAAGGCGAAGCTGCGGCCACCGAAGACGCCGCCGACGGTGCGGCAATTGCTGACGCACACTTCGGGGTTTGGTTACGACTTTTTCGATGCGCGGCTGCACGAATACGTGGAGGCGGGACTGGCTCCCGCGATTACGGGGGATAGCGACGCGTTTCTGAAGGCGCCGCTCATGTTCGATCCGGGAACGCACTGGGAATATGGAATCAGCTACGACTGGCTGGGAGAACTGGTGGAACAGGTGAGCGGGGAGACGCTGGAGGACTATTTTCGGCGGCACATCTTCGAGCCGCTGGGGATGACGGACACGTTCTTCAACGTTCCGGCGGAAAAGCAGGCGCGGGTGGTGGCGCTTCAACTGCGGCAGGCGGATGGGAGTTTTGTAGAACCGCCGCCGCAGCCGATGAAGCCGGTGAAGTTCTTCAGCGGCGGCGGCGGCCTCTACTCGACGGCGGAGGATTACTTGAAGTTCGAGCGGATGGTGCTGAACGGCGGGATGTTCGGCGGCAAGAGGATTCTGCGGGCGGAGACGGTGGCGGAGATGAGTCACAACCAGATCGGCGAGATGAAGCTCGCGGAGTTGAGGAGCACGATTCCGCAGTTGATCAAGAATCCCGTTCGCTTGCCGGGTTCGCCCGACAAGTTTGGATGGGGATTCGGAATCAACAGCCGGGCGGTGGAAGGCGGGCGCGCGGCGGGGTCGCTGGCATGGGACGGCATCTTCAACACGTTTTTCTGGATTGATGTTTCCGGGAAAACCTGCGGGGTGGTGCTGATGCAGACGCTGCCGTTCAGCGACGATGGGGCGCTAGCGGCGGAGGAGGAGTTCGAGCGGGCGCTCTACGCGAGCGCGGCGAGGTGATGCTCTGAGCGTCGGTTTCGCATGGTAAAGATCGAGGACGAATCGCCGGTATGCTGATTCACGTGCTCTCTGTTCTTCCAGATGGTTCTGTCCATTGGACGGGAAGAAGCATTGCACGACATGGCGGCTTCCCAAGACACGATGGGGGGCAGCACTTCTCCGAGGATGTCCGTGCCTTCAGGGCTTAGCACCTCACGCTCGAACCCGGTGGTGAACGTGATCAGCCGGGGGTTGTGCCGGATGGCCAGCGCCGCGATCGCCGTCGAGTCGATGCCGCCCGACAAGAAGGCGCCGACGGTGACGTCGGCGCGCATGTGCTTGGCCACCGAGTCCTCCAGGACCGCGGTGATCTCGTCGTAGCGGGCCTGCTCGGTGTCTCGGGTGATCGGCGTCGCGGCGAAGCGCGGCACGAAGTAGCGAGTCGTCTCCGGTGTGACCGTGCCGGGGCGGATACGCGCATAACAGCCGGACTCGAGCCGGCGCACGCCGCGGTGCAGGGTCTCCGGTTCGGGCACGTACTGCAGCACCGTGTAGTGCTGGACAGCGCGCAAGTCGATTGCGGTATCGAATCCGATCAGGTCGGCCAGGTCCAGCAGGCATTTCTTTTCGCTGGCCACCGCGGTGCCACCGGTTCCGGTCGCCATGAACAGCGGTTTGATGCCGAAAGGGTCGCGGGCGCAGAATAATTCGCCGGCGACGTTGTCCCACAGCGCGAACGCGAACATACCCCGCAGCCGGGTCAGGGCGTCGGCGCCCCAATGGTGATAGGCGGCGACGATGGCCTCACCGTCGCCGTCGGTGGCGAAGACGGCGCCGTGGCGCTCGGCGAGCTCGGCCCGCAGCTCCAGGTAGTTGTAGATCTCGCCGTTGAACACCAACTCGTACCGGTCCGGGCTTTCCGGCGGCCCCCAGCGCAGCGGTTGATGCGAATGGGCGATGTCGATGATGGACAGCCGGTTGAAGCCGAACACGACGGTCCCGGCGGGGTCGGCCCAGGTGCCCGGCTCGTCGGGTCCGCGGTGGCGCATCAGATGCGATGCGCGGGCGACGGCGTCGGCCGTATCGCTGGCCGAGCCCGAAGAGCCCGAAGCATCACCGCCGGCCGCAGCGCTCACGAAGGCCAGCAGTCCACACATCGCGACAAGTATGCCGCAACGCGGTGGCATCGGCGCTGCCGCAGGTCGCGGGCCAGCCGGCAGGCCGGTCCCGGACGCGGGGACTCCGGCAGCGCTTCGCTACGCCGGGTGGTCTACGCTGCGTAGTATTCGATGTGCTCGCTGTCGGTCCAGCTTGTGATTTCAGGAGGCGCCACCGTGACACCTCGCGGACCAGGCCGTTCGCAGCGCTTGTTGGGAAGCCGCTCCGCAGGCTCTCGTCGGCTTCGGCTGCCGGTGCTGGCCGGCCTGCTGGGCATGCTGGCGGTGTCCCTGAGCGGATGCAGTTGGTCGGAGGTCTTGGGCATGGGCTGGCCGAGGGGCATCACCCCGGAGGCCGACTTCAACCGGCAGCTGTGGATCGGCGCAGTGATCGCGTCGCTGGTCGTCGGCGCCATCGTGTGGGGCCTGATCTTCTGGGCCAGCGCGTTCCACCGCTGGAAGCCCACCGACACCGAATTGCCCCGCCAGTTCGGCTACAACATGCCGCTGGAGTTGGTGCTCACCGTGACACCGTTCCTGATCATCTCGGTGCTGTTCTACTTCACCGTGGTGGTGCAGGAGAAGATGCTGCATCTGGCGTCCGACCCGGAGGTCGTGGTCGACGTCACGTCGTTCCAGTGGAACTGGAAGTTCGGTTACCAGAAGGTCGATTTCAAGGACGGCACGCTCAAGTACGACGGAGCCGACGCGGCGCGTAAAGCGGCGGTGGTCGCCAAGTCGGAAGCCCGGAACCCGCAGGGTGAGGAGATTCCCGGTCCCGACCATGGAATCAGCATGGAAGACCGCAGCTATCTGAACTACGACAAGGTCGAGACGGTGGGCACCAGCACCGAGATCCCGGTACTGGTGCTGCCCGCGGGCAAGCGAATCGAGTTCCAGATGGCCTCCGCCGACGTCGTCCACGCTTTCTGGGTGCCGGAGTTCCTGTTCAAGCGCGACGTGATGCCCTATCCCGCATGAAAACCATTCGGTGAACGTCTTCCAGGTCTCTGAAATCCAGCGGACCGGGGCATTCGTCGGTCGCTGCGCCGAAATGTGCGGGACGTATCACTCGATGATGAACTTCGAGGTCCGGGTGGTGCAGCCCAACGACTTCAAGGCCTACCTGCAGCAGCGGATCGCCGGTAAGACCAATGCCCAGGCCTTGCAGGCGATCGCCCAGTCGCCGGTTGCGGTCACTACGCACCCGTTCGACACCCGCCGCGGCGAGCATGTGCCCCAAGCGAGTAACTAGGAAGCCCCCATGCATATCGAAGCCAGGCTGTACGAATTCGTGGCCGCGTTCTTCGTCTTCTGCACTGTGCTTTACGGCGTGCTGACCAGCTTGTTCGCCACCGGCGGCATCGAGTGGGCCGGAACTACGGCGCTGGCGTTGACCTCTGGAATGGCGCTGATCGTGGCGACGTTCTTCCGCTTCGTGGCCCGCCGGCTCGACACCCGGCCCGAGGATTACGAGGGCGCTGAGATCAGCGACGGCGCAGGCGAACTGGGTTTTTTCAGCCCGCACAGCTGGTGGCCGATTCTGGTCGCGCTGTCCGGCTCGGTCACCGCGGTCGGCATCGCGTTGTGGCTGCCGTGGTTGATCGTCGCCGGGGTGACGTTTGTGCTGAGCTCGGCGGCCGGGTTGGTCTTCGAGTACTACCTCGGTCCGGAGAAGCACTAGTCGGTACCCGCAAAGGTCACAATCAGGGCGTCAGTTGATCCGTGACCCGTTGACCGACGATGCCGCGCAGGTACCGGTTGGGTAGGGTTTCCGGGGCACAATGAGGAACATCGGAGCGCGCGCTCAACAACACACCCCGGTGCAGCGCGCGACGGTGAAGTAGTCGGACAGGACAGGCAAACATGAGCGGGCCCAATCCACCAGGACCGGAGTCCGAAGAACTGGAACCAGCCGCCGAGCCCAGCGAAGGCGACAGCGAATTCGAGGGGGGCGGCGGCGAATTCGGCGAGGGCTTGACGGGGGAGGGGCCCGAACACGACGCCGAGACGGGCCAGACCGATGTCTATTCGCGGGCCTACTCGGCTCCGGAGTCCGAACACGTCACCAGCGGCCCGTATGTGCCCGTCGACCTCGACCTCTACGACTACGAGAGCTACGACGAGCAAGCCGACGCAGAAAGCCACCACGGCGCGCTGGCCGTGGATCGTCGGCATTGCCGCGATTGCCGCGGCGATCGCGCTGGTGGTATCCGTGTCGCTGCTGTTCGCTCGCACCGACACCAACGAGGTGGCGACGCCCAGCACCGCGCCGACGTCGACGCCGCCGCAGCAGGACGAGATCATCGTCACGACACCGCCGCCCGCGCCGCCTCCGCCACCGACCACGCAGCCGCCGCCACCTCCGCCTCCGCCGACCAGCGAGGCCCCGCCACCGCCACCGCCGCCGCCACCTCCGAGACGCCGCCGCCGCCGGCACCGGCTCCGGCCCCAGCGCCGGCACCGGCGCCCGGCACTGCCGCCCCGCCGCCCGGCGGCGCTCCTGCTCCCGCCACACCTCGGCAGGTCACCTATTCGGTGACCGGTACCAAGGCGCCGTTCGACCAGATCACGATCACCTACACCGACGCGTCTGGAATGCGACGGATCCTGAACAACGCCTACATCCCGTGGACGATCACGCTCACACCGATCTCAACGTCGGACGTCGGCTCGATCGAGGCGACCAGCCTGCTGCGGTTGAGCAAGCTCAACTGCTCGATCACCACCAGCGACGGCAAGGTGTTGTCGTCGAATGAGAACAACCAACCGCAGACGAACTGCTGATGGTCGACCGGTACTCCCAAGTGTGGGGCGCGCGGGGCAAGATGGCGCCGGCTACCGCCGATCGCATCCTGGTTGGGGCGTGCGCCGCCGTCTGGCTGGCGTTGGTGGGGATGAGCGTGGCCGCCATCGTCGCGCTGATGGACCTCGGCCGGGGCTTCCACGACGCAAAAGGCAATCCGCACACCTCGTCGGTGCTCTACGCCATCATCGTGATCTCCGCGCTGGTCATCCTGGCGGCGATCCCGATGCTGCTGCGCGCCCGGCGCACCACCCGGGACGGGCCGGTTGCGCGATCGGCGAGGGTGCCGGCACGCACCGCTGGCGGGCAGCTGAGCAGGTCCGAGCACACCGCTACGTCGACCATCACCCGGCAGGGCAGTACCGAGCGGCTGACCACGCTACGGCCGGCATTGCCGGACGCGGAGGTGGACCGCGTCTGGCTGCGCGGCACCGCCGCTTTGACGGGCACCATGGGGCTGGCGCTGCTCGCGGTTGCGGCGGCAACCTACCTGATGGCCATCGGACACGATGCCTTCTCGTGGACCAGCTACGGGATCGCCGGATTCGTCACGCTGATCATGCCGTTGGTCCCGTGGCAGCAGGTGCGGCAGCTACGCCGCACGCTCGCCGCATAAGCGCCGAAGCGGTCCGCGCTAGTGCTGGCCGTTCGAGCCGTTCGATGAGCCGTTGCTGCCGTCCTGGTGCTCCCGCAGGGCGGTGAGGGCGCGTTGTTCGGCGGCGTGGTGGGCTTCGGAGAGAGCGGCGTCTTCGGAGACGGGGTCGGCGTACAGGAAGCTACCGCTGCCGGGGGAGCCGGCCGAGCCGAGTCGGTTCATCTTGGTGGGTACCGGGGCGCCTTGGTATTCCAGCGGCAACGGGTGGCCGTGGTCGTCGACGGGGCCCAGTGGCTGGTGCAGTTCGATGTAGGCGCCGTGCGGCAGTCGTTTGATGATGCCGGTTTCGATGCCGTGCTCGAGGATGGCGCGGTCGCTGCGTTGCAGCCCGATGGCCCATCGGTAGGCGATGAAGTAGACGAACGGAGGCAGCACGATCATGCCGATGCGCCCGATCCAGGTGGTGGCGTTGAGCGAGATGTGGAATTTCAGGGCGATGACGTCGTTCATCGCGCTGAGGGTGAGCACCATGTAGAAGGCGATGGCCATGGCGCCGATTGCGGTGCGCACCGGCACGTCACGCGGGCGCTGCAGCAGGTTGTGGTGGGCGCGGTCACCGGAGAACCCCTTCTCCAGGAAGGGATAGATGATCAGCAGCGCGAAAATCAGGCCCATGATTATCCCGACCCAGACCACCGCGGGAATGGTGTAGTGGCCGATGTAGAACTCCCACGCCGGCCAGATACGGGCCAGGCCTTCGGTCCACATCATGTAGAAGTCGGGCTGGCTGCCCGCTGAGACCTGAGATGGCTTGTAGGGCCCCAGGTTCCAGATCGGGTTGATCTGCAGCAGGCCGCCCATCAGGCCGAGAATCCCGGTGGTCAGCGCGAAGAAGGCGCCGGATTTGACGGCGAAGACCGGCATCACTCGCACGCCGACGACGTTTTGTTCGCTGCGCCCAGGGCCGGGGAACTGGGTGTGCTTCTGGAACCACACGAATGCCAGATGGAGGCCGATCAGCGCCAGCATGATGCCGGGGATCAGCAAGATGTGCAGGGCGTACAAGCGCGGGATGATGTAGCCGGCCGCGGTGCAGTTGTCTCCCGCACCGCCGCAAGGGAAGTCGCCGCCGAACAGGGCCCAGTGCAACCAACTGCCGATCACCGGCATTCCCAAGGTGATCGAGGACAGCGCGGCCCGGATCCCGATTCCGGACAGCAGGTCGTCGGGCAGTGAATAGCCGAAATAGCCCTCGAACATGGACAGGATCAGTAGCAGCGAGCCGATGACCCAGTTGGCTTCGCGGGGCCGGCGGAACGCGCCGGTGAAGAAGATGCGGGCCAGGTGCACCATGATCGCCGCGGAGAACATCAGCGCGGCCCAGTGGTGGATCTGGCGAACGAACAGGCCGCCGCGCACCTCGAAGCTGATGTCGAGTGTGGACGCGTACGCCTTCGACATTTCCACGCCGCGCAGCGGCTGATAGACGCCGTTGTAGGTGACGTCGTTCATGGAGGGGTCGAAGAACAGCGTCAGATACACACCGGTCAACAGCAGGATGATGAAGCTGTACATCGCGATCTCACCGAGCAGGAAGGACCAGTGCGTCGGAAAGACCTTGTTGAGCTGGCGGCGCACCGCAGCCGACGGGTGATAACGCGAATCGATGTCCTCGCCTTGCTGGGCCAGGACATCGCCGATCTTGGGGGGACTCAGTTGCGGACTCATGATGTTGTGCGCTCCCAAAATGCCGGTCCGACAGGCTCGATGAAGTCGCCGTTGGCGACTAGATACCCGTCGGCGTCAATGGTGAGGGGCAGCTGTGCCAACGCGCGCGCGGCCGGCCCGAAAATCGGCGTTGCGTAATGCAACGCGTCGAACTGCGACTGGTGGCAAGGGCACAGGATGCGATAGGACTGCTGCTCGTAAAGCGAAGAGGGACAACCCAAATGCGAGCAGACCTTAGTGAAGGCGAACAGCTCGCCGAAATTGAAGCTCTCCTGGCCCTTGCGCTTGACGACCCGCGACATGTCGCGGGGCTTGATGCGGATCAGCATCACCGGGTTGCGGACCGCCGTCAGGATCGCCGTCAGCTTTTCGTGTGATTCCACCGTGGTGCCGTCACCGTCGGACTCGCGCCACGGGAAAACCGTCTCCATGCCGCCGGCCTGGATGTCCTCGGGGCGCATCTTGACGAACGGCGCTCCCAGGCTTTCGCCGGTGGCGCGGGCGACGTAGATGGTCTCGCCGTGGAAGCGCGGCGTCCAGCCAGTCGTCCACAGCACGGCTTTCTTGCCGTCGGCGGTCTGCACCACCGGTTTCCACGGGTTCTTGATCAGGCCGCCGGCAAACGCCACCAGAGTGCCGAGCCCGAAAGCGCCGAGCCCGACACCCAACGACAGGCCGATCAGTTTACGACGCCGCAGCGTGGAACCTTCGAGAGCGTCGGTCAGGTTCGCGACCACGGTCTTGCGGTCGATCTCATCTGACCCGGCGGCGCCGTAGTGGCGGTCCTGAATCGAAATCTCTTCGGGGATGAACTTTTTCTGGAACAGCACCGCGCCGATGGCGATGCACAGAACGGACAGCCCGAAGGTCAGGCCGTAGAGCGGGGTGGTCAGCGTGTAGAGGAGGCTGCCGTGGGTCCCGTGCGGCTTGTACTCCCAGGGCCAGAACAAGAAAACCAGCAGCAGCGCGAACCCGAAGAGCCCACCCAGCAAAAGCCAAGCGGCCACCTGGCGCTCGGCCCGCTTTTCGGCCTTGGTGCCGGCCACCGGCCAGCGCGGCTCCTTGAAGACGGTTTCCACACCGTCGATCCGGCCGCCGAGCGCAACGAGTTCGTCACGCGACATGGCGTTCAGTTCGGCGTCGGTGGGCTGGCCGGTGCCTTTCGCATCGTCAGTCATGATCGTGCGCCGCTCCTCCTCATCGCTCCGCTCTGCATCGTCGCGGCGCTCATGATCGTGACCCAATCCAGAGTGCCGCGCCGATGACGGCGACCATCCCGATGATCCACATCGCCATACCTTCAGGGGCGGGTCCGAAACCACCCAGGGCGTTGCCGCCCGGACTGCGTTCCTCGGTAACGGATTTCACGTAGGCGATGATGTCTTTCTTCGCATCGAAGGAGAGCTGACGGTCGGAGAACTTCGGCATGTTCTGCGGACCGGTGAGCATCGCGTCGAGGATCTGCTGCTCGTTGGCCGGGCCCAGGTCGGGCGCGAATTTGCCCGACGACAACGCGCCGCCCTTACCGGTGAAGTTGTGGCAGGACGAGCAGTTGAGCCGGAACAGGTCGCCGCCGCGGCCAATGTCGTCGCCGCGCAGCGATTGCATCGCGATGCTGCCGTCGGGGTTGCGCACCACCGACGGCCCGCCGCCGTTGGCTGCCACGTAGGCGCCCAGCGCGTCGATCTGCGGGCCGTCGAAGATCGGGTCCTTGCGGGTCGCCTGGGCCTCCCCGCGCATCGCCGGCATCCGGCCGCTGGATACCTGGAAGTAGACCGCGGCCTCGCCGACGCCGATGAGGCTCGGCCCGCGGTCGGGCACGCCCTGCAGGTTGGCGCCGTGGCACGTCACGCACGAGGTGTCGAAAAGCTGCTTGCCGGTGCGCAGCAGCGCCGAGGACGACTCGTCAGCGACCGCCACCTGTGGGCTGGGAGTCAGAACAGCGGCCAGACCGCCGGCCACCGAAAGTGCCACCAGCAGCAGCAGTCCCGCCGACAAACGGCGACGCAGGCGACGCCGCGCCCGGTCGCTAAGGGATCGGTTCAACCCCAGTCTCTTCAACCGAGCACTCCTGTTCTCGCGCGCGCTGGTCATCGGATGAAATAGATCGTGGCGAACAGGGCGATCCACACGATGTCGACGAAGTGCCAGTAGTAGGAGACGACGATCGACGCGGTCGCCTGTGCCGGCGTGAACTTGCTCATCGTGGTGCGGGCCAGCAGGAAGATGAACGCGACCAGCCCGCCGATGACGTGTAGTCCGTGGAAGCCGGTGGCCAGGTAGAAAACGCTGCCGTAGGAGCTGCTGGGGATCGTGGTGCCGTGGCTCATCAGGTGGTGGTACTCGTAGGCCTGTCCCAGGACGAAGAACAACCCCATCACAAAGGTGAGCAAATACCAGCGGCGCAGCCCGAACACGTCGCCGCGCTCGGCGGCGAAAACCCCCATCTGACAGGTGAACGACGACGCGATCAGCACCAGCGTGACCGGGACGGCTTGGTAGAGGTTCAGCTCGGTCGGCGGGGGCGGCCAGTTGCCGCCGGCCTGGGCGCGCGCCGTGAAGTAGAACGCGAACAGTCCAGCAAAGAACATCAATTCG
The DNA here is from genome assembly GCA_963791535.1 of uncultured Actinomycetota bacterium. GTDB lineage: Bacteria > Actinomycetota > Actinomycetes > Mycobacteriales > Mycobacteriaceae > Mycobacterium. The sequence continues at coordinate 24,490 of CAWBSW010000001.1, forward strand.
CTGGAAAGCCAGACTATGGTGCCGACACTGACCATGTTGGGGCGGTTGAGCGAATGTACGCGCGCCGTGATTGCAGTACCCGAGGTCCCTACCGCACTCGTCACATCCGCAAGTATGACGCTTTGTAGTTGTCGACCTCCACCCGGGGCGGAAATTGGCGCGCGGAATTCACCTCGATCCGCCGGCCGTGCCCGGCCTCTGACGACCATGGGACCATCTGCGGTGTGGCGGTGTCGGCTTCCGGGTCATCCCAGCGGCCCTCGGGCGAGGCGCTGTCGTGGCCGCGGGTCCTCACGACGTTGACCGCGGGGCAGAACCTGCCACGCGGGCAGGCCGGGTGGGCGATGGAGCAGATCATGACCGGGTCCGCGACGACGGCCCAGATCGCAGCATTCGCCGTGGCGCTGAAGATGAAGGGCCCGACGGCTGGGGAGGTCACCGAGGTGGCCGACCTGATGCTGCAGCACGCACGCCGGCTGCCCACCGAGCAGATCGGAACCGACACCGTCGATGTCGTCGGAACCGGCGGTGACGGCTTCAACACCGTCAACCTGTCCACCATGGCGGCGATCGTGGTTGCGGCGGCCGGTGTGCCGGTGGTCAAGCATGGCAACCGGGCGGCGTCCTCGCTGGCCGGCGGCGCCGACACGCTCGAGGCGCTGGGGGTGCGCATCGATCTGGATCCCGACGACGTCGCGCGCAGTGTCGCCGAAGTCGGGATCGGGTTCTGCTTCGCGCCGCAGTTCCATCCGTCGTACCGCAACGCGTCGGCGGCGCGGCGTGAAATCGGCGTGCCGACGGTTTTCAATCTCCTTGGGCCACTTACCAATCCGGGGCGACCACGGGCCGGGCTGATCGGTTGCGCGTTCGCCGACCTGGCCGAGGTGATGGCGGGAGTTTTCGCCGCGCGCCGGTCCAGCGTGTTGGTAGTGCACGGAGACGACGGCCTCGACGAACTGACCACCACCACGACCAGCACGATCTGGCGGGTCCAGGCCGGCACCGTGGACAAGCTGACCTTCGATCCGGCCGGGTTCGGGTTCGCCCGCGCCGATCTGGACGAGTTGAAGGGCGGCGATGCGACGGCCAACGCCGCGGAGGCACGCTCGGTGCTGGCCGGCGCCGACGGCCCGGTGCGCGACGCCGTCGTGCTCAACGCCGCCGGCGCGCTCGTGGCCCACACCGGGCTATCCAGCCGCGCCGAGTGGCTGCCGGCGTGGGAAGACGGGCTGAGCCGCGCCGTCGACGCCATCGACAGCGGCGCGGCCGAACAGCTGCTCGCGCGATGGGTGCGGTTCGGTCAGCAGCTCTGAGTCGCGGCTGGTGACGGCTTGTTCGGCGGCCACCCGTGCCGAGCGTGCCGACGCCGCCCACCCGGCCCACGATCCTGCGGATCCCAACGGCGAACACCAGCCGCTGATCTCGTCGCCGTCGTCGTCGCGGCGGACACACACGATGCGCACCCCGGGCGCCGCCAGCCAGCGCGCGATGAGCGCGGTCTCCTCGACCAATGCGCCGCCCAGCGGGGCGGGCTGCGGCAGGACCACCTGCGCGCCGACCCGGATGGCGTCGACGACGGGCATCGGCGGCACGCCGCGGCGAGCACTGCCGGCCGCGGCGAGCTGGCCGTAGCGGACGACGGCGAGCTGCCAGCCGCCGTCGCCGTCGGGCGCGGCGGCCACCAGCTCCGGCAGCGCGGCCAGCGCGCGCAGGCGCTGACCGCGCCACAGCACCTCCACCGCGGCCACCGTGTGGTCACGCAGCCGGGCGGCGCTCTCGTAGCGCTGACGCTCGGCGAGGTTGGCGATCTGCCCGACCGCCGCGGCCAACGCGGTGTTGTCCAGGCCGTCGATCAGCGCCGCAGCGCGACCGGCTGCCGCGGCGTATTGGCCGGCGGTCACATCACGAGCGGCGGGACACGGCGAAACCTCATGCTGCGGGCAGGCCGGTCCGTGCAACACCGAACGGGCCAGCCGCTTGTTGCAGGTGCGCACACCCGTGAACCGGGCCAGCAGGGTCGCGGTGTCGGCGGCGTCGGTGCGGGAGCGAAACGGGCCGACCGCACGATCGTGGCGCGGCGTTCGCACCACCGAAAAGCGCGGAAAGGCCTCGTCGCTCAGCACTACCCACCACCAGCGGTGCGGGAATCTCGACCTGCGGTTGTACGGCGGGGCGTGCGCGGCCAGCATCCGCAGTTCGCGGACACCGGCTTCTAACGCATGCGCGCACTCGACGTGCTCGACAGTGCCTGCCAGCGCAACCATCTCTTTGATCCGGCCGCGCTGATCGGAGCCGTTGAAGTATTGACTTACCCTGCGCCGCAAGTCAATCGCGGTGCCGACGTAGAGCACCTCGCCCGCCGGCGCGCGGAACAGGTAGACCCCGGGTCGGTGCGGCAACCCTTCGGCCAGCACCCGTTTGCGCCGCTGCGCCGGTGTCACGTCGGGCAGATATGAACGCAGGTCGGCGTAAGTGTGCACACCCTGATTGCCCACTCGCTCGATGAGCGCGTGCAATACATCGACGGTGGCGCGCGCGTCGTCGAGTGCCCGGTGGGTGGGCTCGCTGGCAACGGCGAACAGCCGCGCCAGCGCTGCCAGCCGCACGCTGGGAGCTTCCTCGCGGCTGAGCACCCTGCGCGCCAGTTGGACGGTGCACAGCACTTGCGGCCGGCGCCATCCGATACCGCACTGGTCGGCGGCGGCCCGCAGAAAGCCGATGTCGAACCTGGCGTTGTGGGCCACTAGAACCGCGCCGAAGGCGAACTCGAAAAACATCGGCAGCACCGCGCGGATGGTCGGCGCGTCGCAGACCATCGCCGTGGTGATGCCGGTGAGCTGCACGATCTGCGGCGGGATGCTGCGCTGCGGGTCGACGAGGGTGGCGAACTCGCCCAACACCACGCCGCCGCGCACCTTGACCGCCCCGATTTCGGTGATGGCGTCGGCGGCCGACCCGTCACGGGCGGTCATCCGCCCGCCGGTGGTCTCCAGGTCCACAACCACGAATGTCGTCTCGCGCAGCGACATTTCGGCAGCCGCGTCGAGGTCGGGAAGGCTGAGCTGCTCGGCAGTGGACGCGCTCATGGCCGCGACATTAGGCAGTCGCACCGACACGGCTCGGATTCGTGGCGGCGCGTCGGGCCCGACGACGCTGGCGGGACATGTCGGTGCCCGGGGTTAGCGTGACGGCAAGGCCACCAGAAAGACCGAGAGGACCAGCCAGATGGCGTACACCGACGAGCCCGACCGGGCGGCGGCAGTCCCGCCCGAGCCAGGAGAACCCGTGGTAATCGACTGTGACGACTGCGCGGTGCGCGGTCCTGGATGCCGCGACTGCGTTGTCAGTGTGATACTCGGGGTACCGGAAACTTTGCTGGCGGATGAGCGCGTCGCGTTGGAGGTGCTCGCCGATGCGGGACTGGCGCCGAGACTGCGGCTGGTTCCGATCCACCGCCAGCGACCCGGGGTGGCCTAACCGCGTTAAGGTTGAAATCTTCCTGTTTTCTTAACGACCCAGTGTTGGACAACCCCGATGCCGTTTCGTAACCTATCTGAGACCTAAAGCAGATTCGGCTGTCACGCCGACGGGTTTTAAGGATGCGAAATCTTGGGGTTGGGGCATAACGGTGGAAGCGTGCGTTTGCGCGCAGCCACACGCTTTGCTGTAGTGGCGCTAGTCGGGTTCGTCACGGTCTGCGGAGTTGCCGCCAGCAATGTGCTGGCTGACCCGGCCAACGACGCGATGGCAAAGCTCAGTGAGCTGTCGCGGCAGGCTGAGCAGACCACCGAGGCTATGCACAGTGCTCAGCTCGACCTCAACAACAAGCTGGCCGCGCAGCAGGCAGCCGACAAGAAACACAACGATGACTTGGCCGCCGCCGATGCTGCGAAGTCGCGATTGGCAACGTTTCAGTCCGGTGTCGACAAGTTTGCGGCGGCGATGTATATGGGTGGCCGCACCGATGGCATGAACGCCATCTTCACCGCCGAGTCACCGCAGCAGTTGATCGGAAAGTTGGCCGTGCAGCGGGTGATGTCCACCGCAATGCTCGCGCAGATGGCCAACTACCGCGCCACCCGCGAGCAGGCCGCCCAGGCCGAGAAAGCATCCGCGAAATCGGCCGCCGACGCCAAGACCGCCGCCGAGCAGGCCGCCGCGGTGCGCGCGAGCCTGCAGTCCAAGCAGAGCCAGCTGCAGCTGCAGATCGGCATCGTCAAGTCGCAGTACCTCACGTTGAGCCCGAACCAGCGCACCGAGCTGGCCGCACCCGGACCCCCGCCGCCCGCGGCCATGGCCGCCGCTCCCGCTCCGGAGGCGTTACCACCGGGCGGTGGGCAGCCGGGCGGTCCCGGGCCTGGATTCGGCGCCGCACCCGGTAGTGGTCAGGGCGCTATCGCTGTCCAGGCTGCGCTGACCCAGGTCGGTGCGCCCTACTCCTGGGGTGGCGCCGCGCCAGGCGGGTTCGACTGCTCCGGCTTGGTGATGTGGGCGTTCCAACAAGCCGGCATCGCACTGCCGCATTCCAGCCAGGCGCTGGCCCACGGCGGCGAGCCGGTCTCGCTGTCGGACCTGCAGCCCGGTGACGTGCTGACCTTCTACTCCGACGCATCCCACGCCGGCCTTTACATCGGTGACGGCCTCATGGTCCATTCGTCCACCTACGGCGTGCCGGTGCGGGTGGTGCCGATGACTTCGTCCGGCCCGATCTACGACGCCCGCCGCTACTGACCGCCGACGGTCTGACCGTCGCCGCTGGCTGCTGGCCTGCGTACTAGCCACCGAACTGGTCTTCGCCGCTGCCGCAGTAGTCGATCCGGGGCGGACCGCGCCCGCACAATCCGCCCACTGCGGCCGTCGGTACCGCAGCGCCGCGGATCATCGTTGCCGCCGACCGCACCGTGCGGATGACCAATCTCGGCGGCCCGCAATCGGAGGCTCTGCTGAGCCGTGTTGCGACGAACATCGGTCAGGCTGTCCACGCGGTGGAGGCGTTCTGGGGGACCGACTGGCCGCGCGAAATCGCCGTGGTGGCTGCCGGCTCACAGCGGCAGTTCGAGACCGAGGCCGGTGGCGGGCCGGCGGCGCAGTGGGCCGATATCGCGGCGGTGGCCGTCGCCGACCGGGTCGATCCGGCCCGGCGGATCGCGGTCGGCCAGCGGATCGTGTTCGCGCCCGGGGCGGCTGGCATGAGCGAGTCGGCATTGCGAATCGTGTTGAACCACGAGCTTTTTCACTACGCAGCACGCGCCGACACGGCAGTCGATGCACCCCGTTGGCTGACCGAAGGCGTGGCTGACTACGTCGCGCGGCCGGCTACGCCGCTGCCCGAGTCCACGCCATTACCGACGGCGTTGCCCTCGGACGCCGACCTTGCTGCGCCGGGGCTGCAGCGTTCGCAAGCCTACGACCGGGCATGGTGGTTCGCGCGTTTCGTCGCCGACACCCGCGGGGCCGCGACGTTGCGCGCCCTCTACCGGGCCGCGTGTGGTGTCGGCCACGCCGACCTGCCCACCGCCATGCACGACGTCCTGGGCATCGACACGACGGGCGTGCTCGCCGAGTGGCAGCGGTGGCTGACCCGCTAACCTACGCAGGTGTCCCGGGTCCTGCTGGTAACCAACGACTTTCCACCTCGGCGTGGTGGCATCCAGTCGTATCTGGTCGAGCTGGTTACGCGACTGGCCGCCACCGGGCAGCACACCCTGACGGTGTACGCGCCACAGTGGAAGGGCGCCGACGACTTCGATGCTCGCACCGCGGGCTATCAGGTGGTGCGCCATCCCGGGACGTTGATGTTGCCCGTGCCCTCCGTCGACGTCCGGATGCGCCGGCTGATCGCTGAGCACGACATCGACACCGTCTGGTTCGGCGCCGCCGCGCCATTGGCGCTGTTGGCGCAGCGCGCCCGTCGAGCCGGCGCAAGCCGGGTGCTGGCCAGCACCCACGGCCACGAGGTGGGTTGGTCGATGCTTCCGGGGGCGCGGTCGGTGCTCCGTCGCATCGGTGACGACAGCGACGTCGTCACCTTCGTCAGCCGCTATACCCGAGCTCGGTTCGCGTCGGCGTTCGGGCCGGACGCCGCGCTGGAGCACCTGCCGCCCGGGGTGGACACCGACCGGTTCCGTCCCGACCCGGCAAGCCGCGCCGAGCTGCGTGGCCGCTACTGCCTCGGCCAGCGGCCCACAGTGCTGTGCCTGTCGCGGCTGGTGCCACGCAAGGGTCAGGACATGCTGATTCGGGCGCTGCCGTCAATCCGGCAGCGAGTGAACGGGGCTGCGCTGGTGATCGTGGGCGGTGGTCCCTATCTGCAGACGCTGCGCCGACTGGCCGAGCGCTATCTGGTAAGTGAGCATGTGACGTTTACCGGCGGGATCGCGGCCGCTGACCTTCCCGCCTATCACGCAATGGCCGACGTGTTCGCGATGCCATGCCGCACCCGCGGCGCCGGACTGGATGTCGAGGGGCTCGGCATCGTATTTCTGGAAGCCTCCGCGAGCGGCGTACCGGTGATCGCCGGACGCTCGGGCGGCGCGCCGGAAACCGTGCAGCACAACAAGACTGGGCTAGTGGTAGACGGTCGTTCGGTGAACCAGATCGCCGACGCCGTCACCGAGCTGCTGGCTGATCCCGATCGGGCCGCCGCGATGGGTGCCGCCGGCCGGGATTGGGCTACGTCGCAGTGGCGATGGGATGCGTTGGCCGCCCGGCTATCCGAATTGATACGCGAATAGCCAACTGCCGCGTTGCCCGTCGGATGCTATTCGTGCAATACCTGCATCAACCTACGACGTCCCACGACCCCGCGAAAAGCAACCGATAGGAACGGAGAACGACGATATGCGGACACCGCTTGGAGCTGTGGTGCTGTTGATCAGATGTCTGCTGTTCTTGTCGATCGGTGTGCTGGTGTTGTCCATCGGCGGCTTCGTCACCTCGCAAGTGCGCAACGCAGCTTCCGTTCCCACGTTCGATTCCAATTCTTCTAGCGATTACCGGGCCTACGGCGAGGTCCCCATCCCTGGGGCACAGACATTGCACCTGCCCGCCGGGAAGGTGGCAATCGCCTTTCACGCCGAGACCGTCGGCATTCCGGAAGCGGGCCTGCCCATTCCAGACCTCAAGCTGGACATCGACCCTCCCGCCGGGGTCGCCGATCCGCAGGTCACCGAAAACATGGGGGGAACAACAAGTTTCAATAACGACGCGTGGAGGCGAGTGTGGGTCGCGCAGATCCCACAGGAGGGTGACTACCACATCACCGCTGACGGACAGGTCACCGCGTTTATCAGCGCCCGGCTGGCGTTCGGGCACGTCGACGTGCGCCCGCCCAGCGCGCCCAGCCCGCTGAGCCCAGGCGGTGATCTGTCGAGGATCTCCCGCATTGCGTTCATCGCGGCACTGCTGACCCTGACCGGTTGTGTGTGGGCGGTCCGTGTGTTGGGCGGCCGCACGAATCACTTTGAGCCGGCGTCAGATCTGCTGACCGCGGGTCAGCGCGTGCCGGGGGTGCTCAACTCATTTCGCGACACCGGCCGTACACCGCGCAGCACGGGCAAGACGCCCAGCAGACCGGAATTCCTTGACGACCCACTGTTTGTCCTCGACGTGGAACTGCAGATGACGGATCAGACGCCGGTGCGCGGTCGGTCAGTTCAGCGGGTCCCGCGCGCCCAGGTCCCCAACCTCGCCGTCGGCCGCCAACTGATGTGCGCCGTGGACCCTGCTAAACCCTCACGACGATTCGTCGTCGACTGGGGCGATATCCCCCTCGGATCGGCCAACAGTGTCCTCTCAGAGGACGTTTCAGAAGAGGCAGTGCCCGCCGCAGCGCCGGCGCCGACCGCGCTCAAGCCGCAGGCGCAGTCGATTGCTGGGCGCCTGCAAGAACTGGAAACGCTGCGCGCTAGCGGTGCGATCTCGGGCGCCGAATACACCGCCAAGCGTCAGCAAATCATCGCCGACATATGAACGGTCCGACAGCTAGCCGGTGGAGTAGATCGCGTCGATATCGTGGGCGAACTTTTCGGCCACGACCTTGCGCTTGACCTTCAACGTCGGGGTGAGTTCCCCGGTGTCCTCGGTGAAGTCGACAGGCAGGATGCGGAATTTGCGGATCGACTCCGCGTGCGACACCGCCAAATTGGCCTGTTTGACGGCCGCATCCACCTCCGCGTTCAGATCCGGGTCGGTGATCAGATCGCTCACTGACGCTCCGGCGGGCTTGCTATTGCGCTGCTTCCAGCCATCGAACGCCTCGGGGTCGATAGTGATCAGCGCCCCTACGAAGGGCCTGGCATCCCCGACGACCATCGCCTGACTGATCAGCGGATGCGCCCGTAGCTGGTCCTCCAGGACGGCGGGGGCGACGTTTTTTCCTCCCGCGGTGACGATGATTTCCTTCTTGCGGCCGGTGATCGTCAGGAACCCGTCGTCGTCGACGGCACCGAGGTCCCCGGTCTTGAACCAGCCGTCTTGCACCGCTTCGTTGGTGGCCTGCTCGTTGTGCCAGTAGCCGTGGAATACCACGCCGCCTCGCACCAGCAGCTCGCCGTCGTCGGCGATGCGCATGCTGTTGCCCGGCAACAACTTTCCGACGGTGCCGACTTTCAGCGCATCGATCTGATTGACCGTGATCGCCGCGCTGGTTTCGGTCAGCCCGTAGCCCTCGTAGACGGTGAGACCGACGCCGCGGTAGAAGTGGCCCAGCCGCGCGCCCAGCGGTGCGCCGCCCGAGACGGACGCGTGGCAGTCACCACCCAACGCCGCGCGCAGCTTGTGGTACACCAGCCGATCGAACAGCGCGTGCTTGGCCCGCAGCAGCAGACCGGGGCCACCGCGATCGCTCGCCTCGCTCCAGTCGACCGCCGTCTGCGCAGCGATCTCGAAGATGCGGCCCTTGCCGTCGTTGGCGGCATTCTGCGCGGCGGTGTTGTACACCTTCTCGAACACCCGCGGCACCGACACCACGACCGTCGGCTTGAACACCGCGAACATCGGCACCAGATTCTTGATGTCACTGGTGAATCCGACGACAACCTTGTTGTGGAAGGCGCACAACGTCAGCGCGCGGGCCAGCACGTGCGCCAACGGCAGGAACACCAGCAGCCGCTCACCCTTGCGCAGCAGCGTTGGGAGAACTGCCTTGGCGCCCCGGGTCTCGTAGACGAGGTTGGAATGGGTCAGCTGGCAGCCCTTTGGGCGGCCGGTGGTGCCCGAGGTGTAGATCAGCGTCGCCGGATCTTCGCTGCGCAACGCTGCGACGCGGGCGGTCAGCTCGGCCGGGTCGACCGACGCGCCCTCCTGCTCGAGTTGCTCGAGGGCGTTGGCGCCGGACCCGTCGATTTGCAGGACTCGGCGCAGCGCGGGCAAGTCGCCGCTGAGCTCGGTGATCATCTTCGCGTGGGCGTCGGTTTCCGCGAATGCCACTACCGCCGCCGAGTCCGTCAGCACCCAGCGCACCTGCTCGGCCGACGATGTCTCGTAAATCGGGACTGTGACCCCGCCCACCGACAAGATCGCCAGATCGAGGATCGCCCACTCGTAGCGGGTGGCCGAGAAGATGACCACCCGGTCACCGGCCTTCACCCCTAACGCGATCAAACCTACTGCGGCCGAACGGATTTGGGCTGCGGCGGCGGCGCATGTAACGTCGGTCCAGACCCCGTCGCGCTGGCGCTGAAATATCACGGTGTCCGGGTCGTCGCGCTCGTGCTCGAACACTGCGGCGACGATGTTGTCGTGCTCGCCTACCGTGAACGGCGCGGGCGCATTGAATTCACGCACTCTTCTGACCTCGCTTGAGTTATTTCGCCGGGTGGCCGGGCTGGATTCAGCCTAGTCCGGTGACGATGCGGGCCGGGACGGGCTGTGCGGCCACGCGTGCGATATGTGAAGCTAGGGGCCGTGCACAGCGTTCAAATTGCCGACGAGACGTTTGTCGCCGCCGACCCCGTACGCGTCGGCGCGGCCGTCGGTGATCCGGCCAGCTGGCGACGGTGGTGGCCCGATCTGCGGCTGCAGGTCATCGAGGATCGCGCCGATAAGGGAGTCCGATGGTCGGTGACCGGACCGCTGACCGGCACCATGGAAATCTGGTTGGAACCGTCGTTGGACGGCGTGGTGCTGCACTACTTCCTGCACGCCGAGCCGTCCGGCGCGGCGGCCTGGCAGTTGGCCAGGATGAACCTCAGCAAAATGACTCACCGCCGTCGGGTGGCCGGCAAGAAGATGGCCTTCGAGGTGAAGGCGACGCTGGAGCGCTCCCGCCCGGTCGGGGTTTCTCCGGTGCTTGACCAGGTCTGAGTTCAGCTAGGGAGTACCGTTTCTGCCGTGGGGCGGCGGCACGGCCCACGGCGTTGGTGACGATGGGCCCTACCCGCGTACGGGGGAGAAGGAAGCGACCAGGTGGCGGAGAAGACGGCGCAGACGATCTACATCGACGCGGACCCCAGCACGGTGATGGATGTGATCGCTGACATCGCTTCCTATCCCGATTGGGTATCGGAGTACAAGGAGGCCGAGGTACTCGAGGCCGACCCCAAGGGAAATCCGAAAGTGGCGAGGCTGGTGCTGGACGCCACCGTTCTCAAAGACACCATGGTGCTGTCCTACGAGTGGCCGAAAGACCGCCGCTCGGTGCGCTGGTCGCTGGTTTCCAGCTCGCTGCTGAAGTCCCTGGATGGCGTATATCGCTTGGCGCCCAAGGGGTCTGGCACCGACGTCACCTACGAGCTCATCGCTCGACCTTGCCATGCCCGATGATTGGGTTGCTCAAGCGCAAGGCCGAGCGCAGGTTGACCGACACCGCATTGAAGGATCTGAAGAAACGAGTCGAGGCTGAGTGAGTCGGCAGCGCCCGCACTTGCCCGGATCAGTCTCTTCGTCGGCAAGGGTGGGGTAGGGAAGTCCACTTTGGCGGCCGCGACCGCCGTGCGTGACGCGCGCGCCGGTCAGCGGGTGCTGCTGGTTTCCACCGACCAAGCGCACTCGCTGGGCGACGTGCTCGGTGTCGTGGTCTCGCCGACCGGCCGGCGCGACGCCGTCCGGGTGTTCGCCGATCTCGAAACCGGGGCGGCCGACGGCGCGCGGCTTCCTCGATGCGTTGGCGTTGGATACCCTGGCGCTGCTCGAGGCTCATTGGCGCACCGTGGTCGACACGCTGGGCCGGCGCTTCGGCGAATCGGAGCTGGGCGACATTGCGCCCGAAGAACTTTCGGCGCTGCCCGGCATTCAGGAAGTGCTCGGCCTGCATGAGGTCGGCGAGCTGGCTGCGGCCGGGCAGTGGGATCACATCGTGGTCGACTGTGCCTCCACCGCCGACGCGTTGCGGATGCTGACCCTGCCGGCAACGTTCGCGCTGTACGTCGAGCGCGGGTGGCCGCGGCATCGCAGGCTTTCCGCCGCCGCCGATGACGCCAGGTCCAGTGCGGTGGTGGAGCTGCTGGAACGCATCAGCGGAAGCGTCGAAAAGCTCAGCGCGCTGCTGACCGACGGTGCACGAGTCGGTGCACATCTGGTCCTGACCGCGGAGCGGGTGGTGGCGGCCGAAGCGGTCCGGACGCTGGGCTCGCTGGCGTTGATGGGCGTGCGCGTCGAGGAATTAATCGTCAACCAGATTCTGGTGCAAGACGATTCATACGAGTACCGCAATCTGCCCGCTCATCCGGCCTTCGACTGGTATTCCGAGCGAATCAGTGAGCAGCGCGCTGTGCTGGACGAATTGGATGCGGCCATCGGCGATGTGGCGCTGGTCCTCACCCCGCATCTGGCCGGTGAGCCGATCGGCGCCAAGGCGCTGGCCGAGCTGCTGGACAGCGCGCGCCGCCGCGACGGGTCGGCGCCGCCGGGGCCCTTGCGTCCCGTCGTCGACCTGGAGTCGGGATCCGGCCTGCAATCGGTCTACCGATTGCGGCTAGAGTTGCCGCAAATCGATTCCGGCGCGCTTACCCTTGGCCGGGTCGGCGACGATTTGATCGTCGGCGCCGGCGGCATGCGCCGCCGAGTTCGATTGGCGTCCGTCCTGCGGCGATGCACGGTGCTGGACGCCCATCTGCGAGGTAGCGAGTTAACGGTGCGTTTTCGACCTGATCCGGAGGTGTGGCCGCGATGACCGCCCTACACCCCGACATCGGACCCGAGTTGCGCAAACTCGCCCAGAGCATTCTCGACGGCATCGACCCCGCGGTCCGCTTGGCGGCGACGCGGGCGCTTGGCGATGGCGCCGGCACCGGCAAGTGCCAGCAGGTGTGGTGCCCGGTGTGCGCGTTGGCCGCGGTGGTGACGGGGGAGGAACACCCGTTGCTGACCGTCATCGCCGAGCACAGCGTCGCGCTGCTGGCGGTGATCCGGGCCGTCGTCGAACAAGTCGATGGATCGACGCCGCCGCCCGACGGTCCGCCCAGCAATGGCGCCGAGGCCGACGACAGCGCAGCCGATGCCGGCGTCACGAGCCGCTATCAGCCCATCACCGTCACCGTCGAGGAATAGCCGCGGCGGTCCGGGTTAACGGCAGCCGGCACATGGTCGAAGACTAAGCAGGTCGCAAGCGTCACTGTGGTCACATCCACACTGGATCGGTAGTCTTGGCGCAGGACAGTGTCGGTCGCGGACAATTGGGAGGGTCGATGTGGTACTGGCTTTTCAAGTACATCTTCATGGGCCCGCTGCTCGCCCTCCTCGGCAGGCCGAAAGTCGAAGGACTGGAATATGTTCCGCAGTCCGGCCCGGCGATCCTGGCCAGTAATCACTTGGCGGTCGCCGACAGTTTCTATCTGCCGCTGGTCGTGCGGCGCCGGATCACGTTCCTGGCGAAGGCCGAATATTTCACCGGCACCGGGCTGAAGGGTCGGTTCCAGCGCTGGTTCTACGGCACCACCGGGCAGGTGCCCATCGACCGCAGCGATGCCGATGCGGCGCAGGCCGCGCTGAACACCGCTGAGCGGTTGCTGGGCCAGGGCAAGCTGCTCGGCATGTATCCCGAGGGCACCCGCTCGCCCGACGGCAGGCTGTACAAGGGCAAGACCGGGCTGGCCCGTCTGGCGCTGCAAACCGGAGTCCCGGTGATACCGGTGGCGATGATCGGCACGAACGTCGTCAATCCGCCCGGCAAAAAGATGTGGCGGTTCGGCCGGGTCACCGTCCGGTTCGGCAAGCCGATGGACTTCTCCCGATTCGACGGGCTGGCGGGCAACCGCTTCATCGAACGAGCCGTCATCGACGAGGTGATCTACGAGCTGATGGGCCTTTCCGGTCAGGAATACGTCGACATCTACGCCGCCACCCTCAAGAACGGCAGTAATGCCAATGGGTCCGGACCGGCGAGGCAATCGTCGTCGCGGATACCGGAAACGGCGGCGGGGTAGGCGGGTCCTCGCGGATCCCAGCCCCGGGTCAGCCGACGGCTGAAACCGGCGCCGGCGTCCTTGACGCCCGGGGTGCAGTAGCGGTGGCGGTGCTGACAGCCACCGTGGCACCGGCGGCGACGATGGTCGCGACCGCCCACCACAGGTAAGAGACGCCGGCGAGTTGACGCCACCACACGGCGCCCACCTCGTGGTGTTTGGGAAGCAGGTCGATCGGCGTCCAGTACATCAGTGCCACCCCGGCCGCGCTGACCACGGCCAGGGCGGCGTTGCGCCGCCGCCAGGCCAGCACCGCGGTCACCAAAACCGTCGGCAGCATCCACACCCAGTGGTGTGACCACGACACCGGCGAGACCACCAGGCCGAACAGCGCGACGCAGATCACGGCCAGGGTCGGCTCGCCGGCGCGCAGCACCCGCCGCACCGCCCACACCGTCAGCGCCAGCACGAGCAGGCACGCGGCCACCCACGGCAGGAACCGCTGATGGTCGCTAGGCCCAGCCGCGCCAGCGTCCCGGCGACGTTCTGGTTGGTGTTCAGACTCGCCGCGCCGATCCGATCAGTGTCGCGGATGGTGTCGGTCCAGTACTGCCAGGAGTCGTGCCACGCCAGGACAAACCCGGCCACTGTCGCCGCCACGAAGGACGCCAGCGAGGTCAGCATGGCGCGTTTGTCGCGGTTGAGCAGGAAGTACAGCAGGAACACCGCCGGGGTGAGCTTGAGCGCCATGCCCAGCCCCAGCAGTAGGCCACGTGGCCATGGCGTGCGGCGCGGTACGCAGTCGGCGATCACCAGCGTCATCAGCACGACGTTGATCTGACCGAAGGCGAAATTCGACTTGATCGGCTCCAGCCAGATCGCTGCGGCCGCGACGATCAGCGCCGTCAACCACCATCGGCGCAGCCACGCCGGTCCGGGCACCATCCGTGCGGTGCTCCACACGTCGAGTCGGGTCAGCAGGATCATCGTCGAGACGACCAACAGCGCCAACGTGATCAGCGTGATCGTCACACTGGCGGCGGGCATGCCCAACCAGGCGAAGGGGCCAAACACGATGGCGGCGAGCGGGGGATAGGTGAACGGCAGGTTCAGGCCGATCGGCGTGTGAAATTCCACACCGTGGTCGTACAGCGGACGGCCATCCAGCCACGCCTGGCCGCCCATCCGGTAAACGTCGATGTCGATGCGGTACGGGGTGTGGCCGACGAGCCGCCATCCGGCATAACCGAGCGCGGCGAGGCCCAGTAGCTGGAGCGACGCCCACCAGGCATTTCGCCAGGTACCCGACTGCGCGCTGGCGACCCGCCCGCGCCAACTGCCCACGTCGGGCGACTGCCATGTACTCATGTCGGTAAACAGCCTATCGGTGCGGGCGTCTGAGCCGGTGTCGCGGAGGGCCGTTGGTGCCAAGTGAGCGTAGGTTTCTTAGAGTGCTCCGTTGGTTCGAAGACGACATTATCGGCCGCGGTCGGCTGCCGTTGCTGTGCTGTCTGGTCGCCTTCATCCTCACCTTTTTCGTGACGCGCACCTTCGTGCGCTACATCCGCCACCGCGCTGACCGTGGCGTGCCGCCGCGATGGTGGGAGCCGCGCAACATCCACATCGGGAAGAAGCACATCCATCATGTGGTGGTCGGAGTGCTGCTGGTGATGGTTTCCGGCGTGACGTTGGTGGCCTTGTCGGTCAGCGGGACCGAACTCGAACACACCGCAGGCGCCATCGTCTTCGGCATCGGAGCCGCGCTGGTGCTCGACGAGTACGCGTTGATCCTGCATCTGTCCGACGTCTATTGGGAGGAAGACGGGCGGACCTCGGTCGACGCGGTCTTCGCCGCAGTGGCGGTGGGTGGACTGCTGGTCCTGGGCCTGCACCCGTTTTTGTTCTTCATCAATCTATGGCACGACACCACCCACTCGGTGGTGCTGCGCGCCGGCGTGGTCTTCGGGATGGTGCTGACTTTGCCGCTGGCCGTGCTGGTTGTGCTCAAGGGCAAGGTGTGGACCGGCTTGATCGGCATGTTCTTCGTCCCGCTGCTGTTCATCGGCGCGATCCGGCTGTCGCGCCCGCAAGCCCCCTGGGCCCGATGGCTTTACATGAGTCACCTGGACAAGATGGCGCGGGCGCTGCAACGTGAACGCACGCTGCGCCGCCCGGTCGTGCGGGTCAAGCTCTGGGTGCAGTACACGATCGCCGGTACGCCGCGCCGTCCCGACCACCGCATGGTCGACGCGCTGCTGGACCGCGAAGTCCACCCAGCGCCGCCGCCGCCGCATCCGCCACGGCGCCCCCTGGCCAGCGGTGCCGGCATCAGGTGACCGTCGGGCTAGGCTCCGCGGGTGCGGTACTTCTACGACACGGAATTCATCGATGACGGCCGCACTATCGAGTTGATCTCGATCGGGGTGGTCGCCGAGGACGGCCGCGAATACTACGCAGTCTCGACCGAGTTCGACCCTGAGCGGGCCGGCAGCTGGGTGCGCAGCAACGTGCTGCCGAAACTACCGCCGCCGGCCTCGCAGCTGTGGCGCCCGCGTGCAGGAATCCGTTCGGACCTGGAGACGTTCTTCGACATCGACGGCGCCGAGCCGATCGAGCTGTGGGCCTGGGTCGGCGCCTACGACCATGTCGTGCTGTGCCAGCTGTGGGGCCCGATGACCCACCTGCCGCCGTCGATGCCGCGATTCACCCGGGAGCTGCGCCAGCTATGGGAGGAGCGAGGGCGCCCACCGATGCCGCGTCGGCCGCCGGATGTGCACGACGCGCTGGTCGATGCTCGCGACCAGCTGCGGCGATACCGCTTGATCATGACGAACGGCGACCAGGGCTAGCCGGGCTTATTCGCGTTCGCGCTGGTCTCGGCGTGATTAGCGGGCCGCGCTGCCCAGTTACCATGGACGGGTGAACTGGACCGTGGACGTACCGATCGAGCAGCTGCCGTCGCTGCCCCCGCTGCCGGCTGATCTGCGCGCCCGGCTGGATGCCGCGCTGGCCAAGCCGGCTGCACAGCAGCCCGGTTGGACGCCCGAGCAGGTCGCGCCGATCCGAACGGTCCTGGAGAGTGTGCCGCCGGTGACGGTGCCGTCGGAGGTCGTCCGACTTCAGGACATGCTGGCCCAGGTTGCCAGGGGTGAGGCGTTCCTGCTGCAGGGCGGCGACTGTGCCGAGACGTTCGTCGACAACACCGAACCGCACATCAGGGGCAATATCCGCACCCTGCTGCAGATGGCGGTGGTGTTGACCTACGGCGCCAGCGTGCCGGTGGTCAAGTTGGCCCGCATCGCCGGGCAGTACGCCAAGCCCCGGTCGGCTGACATCGACGCGCTGGGACTGCGCTCCTACCGCGGCGACATGATCAATGGATTCGCTCCGGACGCCGCGGCGCGTGAGCACGACCCGTCGCGGTTGGTGCGCGCTTACGCCAATGCCGGTGCGGCGATGAACCTGGTGCGCGCGTTGACATCGTCGGGGCTGGCGTCGCTGCATCTGGTGCACGACTGGAACCGGGAATTCGTCCGGACCTCGCCGGCCGGCGCGCGTTACGAGGCGCTGGCCTCCGAGATCGACCGTGGCCTGAAATTCATGAGCGCCTGCGGGGTGGCCGACCGTAACCTGCAGACCGCCGAAATCTACGCCAGCCACGAGGCTTTGGTGCTCGACTACGAGCGAGCCCTGCTGCGGCTGTCCGACGAGGAGGACGGCGAGCCGCAACTGTATGACCTGTCGGCGCACTACCTCTGGATCGGCGACCGGACCCGCCAACTCGATGGCGCGCACATCGCGCTTGGCCGAGGTGATCGCGAACCCGATCGGCGTCAAGATCGGGCCGACGACGACACCCGATCAAGCCGTCGAATACGTCGAGCGCCTCGACCCGCACAACAAACCGGGACGGTTGACCTTGGTGAGCCGGCTGGGCAACAACAAGGTGCGTGACCTGTTGCCGCCGATCATCGAAAAGGTGCAGGCCACCGGTCATCAGGTGATCTGGCAGTGCGACCCGATGCACGGCAACACCCACGAGTCGTCCACCGGGTACAAGACACGGCATTTCGATCGCATTGTCGACGAGGTGCAGGGTTTCTTCGAGGTTCACCGCGCGCTGGGCACCTACCCCGGTGGTATCCACGTCGAGATCACCGGAGAGAACGTCACCGAGTGTTTGGGTGGCGCGCAAGACATTTCGGACACCGATCTGAGCGGTCGTTATGAGACGGCCTGCGACCCGCGGCTGAACACCCAGCAGTCATTGGAGCTGGCGTTCCTGGTCGCGGAGATGTTGCGTGACTAGAGCAATCCGCTCAGGTTGCTGCCGATGGTCCACGCCGCGGCGGCCACCATCCCGGTGACCGACAACACGACCGCTACCCAGATCAGCACCATGCGTCGGGCGTGCTGACGTTCGAGCGCGAATTCGACCAGGTCGATCCCGGCGAATTGGCCTGATAACTCTTGATATTCGCGATCGGTGCGGGCTCTGGCTTCAGCGGGTTCGACCGGCCAGTCCTGGGGTCCCCGGGTCAGCTGACGAGTGGGGTGGTGCACCGGCTGCCGCTGGGCCGGCAGGCCGATGCCGCTCCGTGGTCTGGTTTTGGTCGATCTGGCTGCGATGCAGCACGGCTGAGCGGTGTTGAGCGGAGTTGCGCGGCGTGGGCACCCGAAATTCGGGGAGCGCCAGCTCGTCGACGATCGCGTCCAATTCGGCGGCCATTTCCTGCGCGTCGGCGTAGCGGTCGGCGGGATCGCGCGCCGTGGCTCGTCGTACCAGCTCGTCGAATTGCTGCAGGGACGCCGTCGATCATCGTGCTGGGTGCCGGCACGTCGGTATCCAACCGTTGGTATGCGACGCTCAGCGCAGAGTCGCCGGAAAACGGCGTCTGCCCGGTCAGCAACTCGTAGGCCATTATCCCCACGGCATAGACATCGCTGCGCGGGCTGGCGTTTCCGTCTCGGACCTGTTCGGGGGACAGGTAGGCGGCGGTGCCGAGAATGACGCTGGTGGAAGTGATTCCGGCCGCCGCGACGGCGCGGACCAATCCGAAGTCGACGATTTTGACGTCGCCCTCGTCGGAGATCAACACGTTCTCCGGTTTGACGTCGCGGTGCACCAGGCCGGCGCGATGCGCGGCGGCGAGGCCGCCCAACACTGGGCGCAGCACCGCCGCGACGGCGTGCGGTGGCATCGGACCGCGCTCGGACAGCAGCTCGCGCAGGGTGCCGCCCTCGACGAGTTCCATCACCAGGAACGGGTGTCGGGCGTCGAGGCCCTGGTCGTAGACGGCGACGAGGCCGGGGTCTTTGAGCCGGGCGACCGTGCGGGCCTCGAGCTGGAAGCGGGTGAGGAACTGCTGGTCGCCGGCGTAGCGGGAATCCATCACCTTCAGCGCGACCGGTCGGTCCAAACGGGTGTCGAGGCCGCGGTACACCGTCGAGGTGCCGCCGGTGGCGATCTTGGTCGCGACGCGATACCGCCCGTCCAGCAGCATGCCCTCGAGGGGATCGTCAGCCACGAGGCTCATCGTAGGTGCGACCCTGAGCTCCGCCTGAAACCTATGCTCAGCGCGCCCTAATTGCGGCATGCTCGGTCGTACACTATGTCGGTGAGCAGGATTCCGGCCGGCGACGACGTTCTGGACCCCGACGAACCCACCTACGATCTGCCCGGCGTCGCCGAGTTGCTCGGCATCCCAGTCACCAAGGTGCACCAGCACCTGCGGGAAGGTCATCTGTTGGCGGTACGGCGTGCCGGTGATGTGTTGGTGCCGCGGATCTTCTTCACCGATTCCGGTGAGGTGGTCAAGACGCCTGCCGGGGTTGCTGATGGTTTTGCACGACGGCGGCTACCACGACACCGAGATCGTGCGCTGGCTGTTCACCCCGGACCCGTCGCTGACCGTCACTCGGGACGGAACGCGGGACGCCATCAGCAACGCCCGCCCGGTCGACGCGCTGCACGCCCATCAGGCTCGCGAAGTGCTGCGCCGGGCGCAGGCCATGGCGTATTGAAGCCGGCTTCAATCAGCCGGGACAGCCGGTTCGGCGCCGGCGGCCGAGACAGCGTGCGCCACGCGATCAAGGCGCATGCCGTCGCCACCAAGACGTGGATCCACGAGTACATGCCGTGGGCGCCATCGGGTTTGAAGATGACCATGATCCAGGTGGAGAATCCGGCGATCGCCGCGACCGCCGCGCGTGACTGGGCAAGCGGTGCCACGACGGCCAGCGGCCAGGTGTAGTACCACGGCAGCGCGCCGGGTACGAACAACACGACGACGAGCATGGCCCAGGCGATACCGGTCAACACCGAGCGGTCGTCCTGCCGGTATCGCCACCACAGCAGCGGTAGCGACACCGCGATGATCACGATTCCGATGAGCCGGGTGACCTGCAGCACGGCATAGAAATTCACCGGAAAGAACAGTCCGCCGATGGCGTGGATCAGGTTGGCTATCGCCGTCGGGACCGTCAGCCAGTTGATGATCTTCACCGAACCGGCCAGCGCGGTCAGCCAGCCCAGCCCCACCCCGGCCAAGCCGGATAACACCGCGAACACGGCGACGAGAACCAGCACGGATGCCGCGCCGGCCGCCGCAAAGGCCGGTAGCGGGCGGTATCCGCGTCGGTCGCGCAGATGGCGCATCCATACCCAGACCATGAATGGCAGCGCGATCCCGGCCGTCGCCTTGACCGCGACCCCGAGGGCGATCAGCGTGACGCCCGCAACATGACGGCGCTCGAAGGTCAGGGTGATGCCGGCGGTCATCAGGCCCACCATCAGCATCTCGTTGTGAACCCCGCCCATCAGATGAATGATCACCAGCGGGTTGAGTACGCAAATCCACAGCGCGATGGGCACGTTGGCGCCAAGATGGCGGGCCAGCCGAGGTGTCGCCCAGATCAGCAATGCCAGTCCGGGCAGCATGCACAGCCGCAGCAACATCGTTCCGGCGATCACATGATTGCCGACCAGCATCGTGACAAGCCGGGCGATCATGATGAATGCCGGGCCGTACGGGGCGGTGGTGATGGTCCAGATGGGACTCACGTTGTCCAGCAACGGATTCGGGTTCTCAATCGGCCCCACCGCGTACGGGTCCAGGCCGTCGCGCAGCAGCGCGCCCTGGGCCAGATACGAGTAGGTGTCGCGGCTGAAGACCGGCACCGACAGCAGCAGCGGTGCCAGCCAGAAGCCGGTGGTGGCCACCATGGCGTATTCGCTCGCATCGCCGGTGAGAACGCGTCGGCCCAGCCACAGCCACGCGACCAGCATCAACGCCACGCCCACCCAGAGCACTACCGAGGACAGCACCAGCCCGTGGCCGTAGCGCAACCAGGACAGGTGCAGCGACTCCAGCAGTGGGTCATGCTGTTCGTGCTGCCCGCGCCGAGGCCCCCGATGGTGATCAGCGCCGCACCCAGGCAGCCTAGAAGTGCCGGTCGGCCCTCGGCCGCGGCGGTGAATTCCCGCAGTCGTGAAAAGTGTTGCGCCCGGCCGGCAGCCGGGTCGGCAGTCGGCGTGGACGCGGGCGTGGACATGCGCGTCATGCGGACCGGTTCGCGGCCAGTCTGGCCATCTCGGACAGCCCGGTCTTGGCGGCCGGGTGGATAGGTGCATCGCCCAGTGTGACCAGCGCCCGCCGGGTCAGCGTGTCGATCCGGTCCTCGACCGCGGCCAGCGCGCCGACGCCGCTCGATGACCCCGCACAGTTCGCCCACTTGGGCGTCGCTCAGGTCGGTCCCGATTGAGGCGCGTAACAGCTTGGCGGCGGCCGCATCTGACTTGTCGGCCAATTCCACCGCCGTTGCCAGTAGCACCGTGCGCTTGCCGGACCGAAGGTCGTCGCCGGAGGGCTTGCCGGTGACAGCCGGATCCCCGAACACCCCCAACACATCGTCGCGCAGCTGGAATGCGATGCCCAGGTCGGTGCCGACCTCCTGGAAGAGCGCGTGCACGTCGGGTCTATCGGCAGCGGCGGCCACCCCCAACTGCAGCGGACGCGACACCGTGTAGGAGGCGGTCTTGTAGGTGTTCACGTTCATCGCCGAGGCGATCGACTCCGCGGCGCTGGCCTCGGCCACGATGTCGAGGTATTGGCCGCCGAGCAGCTCGGTGCGGATGTCGACCCAGACTCGTCGCACCCGGCGGCACGCATCCGGCGGCAGATCGATGCCCGCGACAATGTCGTCGGCCCACGCCAGCGCCAGATCGCCGAGCAGGATGGCCGCCGAGATGCCGAACTGTTCGGCCGGCCCCCGCCACTGCCGGTCGCGGTGCAGCGCAGCGAACTGCACGTGCGTGGTCGGCCGACCCCGGCGGGTCGCCGAGTCGTCGATCACGTCGTCGTGCACCAGCGCCGAGGCATGCAGCAGTTCCAGCGCGGAGAACAACAGCAGCACTTCGGCGTCGGCTTGATCGTGGGGGTTGGTCGACACCGAGCGCCAGCCCCAGTAGGCGAACGCCGGGCGCAGCCGTTTTCCGCCGCTGAGCACGAACTCTTCCAGGCCGGCGGTCAGGCGGTCATAGTCGCCGCCGATGTAGGCGGCCTCACCGCGGCGGTCCTGCAGGTATCTGCGCAACCGGTGGGTGACGGCGTCAGCCAACTCGACGGTTGCCGCTGCTTCTACGCTCAGCGCGACACCCCTTCCTGTCGGCTTGAATCATGGCCTGGCGCGATCGTGGCTCGCCAATTCTATTCGGCGCCGGGCTGTCCAGCGGGTTTTGCCTGACTCGGGCCTCCGGCGACCCCGACTCCGGGCAGTTGCTTCGACAGCCTCACTATTTCGCACCTATGCTGTCGGGTGTTTCCGCGCCCGCCCGCCGGCCAGCGTTGATTTCTCCTGAGGAGTAGCCCGTTGACCTTGAACACCATCGCGCTCGAGTTGGTACCGACGAACGTGGAACGTGGCACGGAGCAGGCCGTCGAAGACGCCCGCAAAGTGGTGCAGCTGTCGGCGGATTTCCGACTCGACGGGCGGATCGGGCACCTGATGATGCCGGGCCTGATCGAGGAGGAGGATGACCGGCCCATCGAGATGAAGCCGAAGCTGGACGTGCTGGATTTCTGGTCGATCATCAAACCGGAGTTGCCCGGGATACGCGGATTGTGCAGCCAGGTCACCGCTTTCATGGACGAGCCGGCGTTGCGTCAGCGGCTCGGTGAACTAATCGGTGCCGGCATCGATGGGATCGTGTTCGTCGGCGTACCCCGCACGATGGCCGACGGCGAGGGCTCGGGTGTCGCGCCGACCGACGCCCTGTCGATCTACCGCGATCTGGTGGATAACCGTGGCGTGATCCTGATTCCCACCCGGGAGGGTGAACAGGGCCGGTTCAATTTCAAATGCGATCAGGGCGCGACATTTGCTCAGACCCAGCTGTTGTACTCCGACGCGATCGTGGGCTTCCTGGCAGAGTTCGCCCAGCGAACGGACCATCGGCCGGAGATTCTGTTGTCGTTCGGCTTCGTACCGAAGTTGGAGAACCGGGTTGGTTTCGTCAACTGGCTGATCCAGGATCCGGGCAACGCCGCGGTAGCCGAGGAGCAGGCCTTCGTCAAAACGCTGGCCACCACCGAACCCGATCAGAAGCGCAAGCTGATGGTCGATCTGTACAAGCGGGTCATCGACGGTGTCGCCGACCTGGGCTATCCGCTGAGCATCCACCTCGAGGCCACCTACGGAAATTCCGCGCCGGCGTTCGAGACGTTCGCGGAACTGCTCGACTACTGGTCACCGTCGAGCTGAGCGCCGCTCGTCGATCCTCGGGTCAGTCGGACTCTGGGCCGCTCGGCTCGGCGACCCGGGGCGAGCGGTCCCGGCTGTACCAGGCCAGCAGCCCCACCACGCCGGCGACAACCAGCGACGAAAGGGCCAGCCAGAGAGCCGCGCCGCGGAACGAGCGGGTGCTCGGATCGGTGTAGCGAGCCTGGGCGTTCATCGTGCTCACGACGCCCGGCTTGAGTTTCCACTGCACCGTCTCGGGGTCCAGGCGCTCACCGTTGGTTGACGTCACTGCGCCGGGGAACGCGACGGACAGCTCGACGTCCGCGCCGGCGTCGGTCAGCGACGTCAAGTCCGCCCGCCCCTCCAAGATCACCAGGTCGCCGGCTCGACGCAGGGACAGGTTCACGCCCTGAGCGTCGGAGTTCATATTCGCCAACTCCGGCAGCTCGGCGAAGGTCAAGTCGGAGAACACCGCCTGTGACCCCACATAGCCGTCGCGGTCGTACTTGGAGATCGCCACCTTCTGGCTGAACGGCAAATTGGGATCCAGTTGCGGTCCAGCGTCTTTGTCGTTGCGTGGCTTGGCCGCCGCGATGATCTCCCCGGACACCAGGTCGTCAGGGGAGATGGTGATCGACGCGTGGATCCGGACGCATCCAGCGAGCACCGGTATCACCAGCAACAGCATCGCCCACGCCGCAAGGCGGCGACGACGCACGGTGAACGCTCGGGCGAAGAGCTGGATGCTGCTGGCACGCACGAGGTCATCGTGCCAGACCCCGCCGACGCTGTGTGCGGCTACAGCGGGAGCTTGCGGCCCAGGATCGCGAAGGCTCGCGGGTCGCCGGTGAAGTGGTAGCCGCGAATGATGTCGATAAATCCGAGGCGACGGTACAACCGCCAGGCGCGATTGGCTTCGCCGTTGATTTCCGGGGTCGACAGCAGCACGTTGGTTTCGCTGCGCTCGGCAAGCAGCCGCCGCGCCAACGCTTCTCCGAGGCCTCGGCCCTGCGCCCGGGGGTGAATGTGCAATTCGGTCAGCTCGAAGTAGCTGGCCATGAGTCTCGCGATCTCCGGGCCGGGGAACCCGCCGCGTTGCAGGCCGAGCACGACTTGCTGCTGCCACCACTGATCGGGCGCACCGCAGTAGCCGTATGCCACGCCGAGCAGGGGTGCGTCGCTCAGCTCAGCAGACGACGGCGTGGCTCCGGCCGGGTTGTCGACCTCCACGGCGGCCACGGCCTGCCAGCCGCGCCGCCGGGTGTGCTCGAGCCACATGGCGGCGCGCTGATTCTCGGTGCCCCGGGGATAACGCATTGCGTCGACGTAAACGCCCAGGGCGTCTCCCAGACGCCGTTGCATGTCTTGCGGCGGCAGGTTGATGAGGAATGTCGCCAACTCGCGGATCTCCTCGTCGATCGTCCAGTGCCGTGCTCCCGTCCCATTATCCGACGTGGCGGCGCCGCGCGGATCACAGTGCTGCGGCGGTTACAATCAGCAAGCGAAGCAGTGGTATGACGCTGATTGACCTCGTATCATTCTGATTAGTTGCCCACACAGCGGGCAGCCACGTGCTATCGGTATTACGTACAGGATTTCGGCAAGGAGGGACGAATGCCACTCTCCGATCATGAGCAGCGGATGCTCGACCAGATCGAGAGCGCTCTCTATGCCGAAGATCCTAAATTCGCCTCGAGCGTTCGCGGCGGAGGGTTGCGCGCGCCGACCGCACGGCGACGGCTGCAGGGCGTGGCGCTGTTTGTCCTCGGTCTCGGGATGTTGGTGTCTGGAGTGGCATTTAAGGCCACCATGATCGGAACGTTCCCGATTCTTTCCGTCGTCGGCTTCGTCGTGATGTTCGGCGGCGTGGTGTTTGCCATCACCGGCCCGCGGCTGTCCGGCCGGGGCGAGCGGCCCGGGCCCGCAGCGGGCGCGACGTCAGCGCCGTGGCAAGGGTGCCGGCGGTTCCTTCACCAGCCGGATGGAAGACCGGTTCCGCCGCCGCTTCGAGGAATAGCGTCACCAAGGACGAAAGGGCAGCCGCTTGGCTGCCCTTTTTGTTTTGCGCCAGGATGAGCCCCGGGTCGCGCCGCAACACGTAACGGTGGACGACGGTGACACGTCGCCGCGCCTCACGTTGACCCACTGCGCCCCACTTTGCAGATAACTGCAGCTTAAGCCGGTTTGAGCTGGTGGTTTTTCGGCACCACGCCGGCATGGCCGAGGCGGTTGAGTGGCCGAAAACCTGCTGAAACGACACCATTTGGTGATCTTCTTGCCGTTAAATGGGACGCAGTGGGGGATTGTGGGGTATGGTGGCGGAAGTCGAAGGGCGTGGAGGTGGCCAGATGTTTCTCGGCACCTACACACCCAAGCTCGACGACAAAGGGCGGCTGACGCTGCCCGCCAAGTTCCGCGACGCGCTGGCAGGAGGGCTAATGGTCACCAAGAGCCAAGACCACAGCCTGGCTGTCTATCCCCGTGCGGAATTCGAGCAACTTGCCCGCCGGGCCAGCAAGGCATCCAGAAGCAACCCGGAGGCGAGAGCGTTCCTGCGCAACCTGGCCGCCGCCACCGACGAACAGCATCCCGACGCGCAAGGCCGAATCACGTTGTCGGCCGACCACCGTCGCTACGCGAACCTTTCGAAGGACTGCGTGGTCATCGGATCGGTTGACTACCTCGAGATTTGGGATGCGCAGGCCTGGCAGGAATACCAACAGACCCACGAAGAGAACTTCTCCGCAGCCAGCGATGAAGCACTCGGCGACATTATCTGAGGCGCGTGCCCGTGCACCGTGGCCTCTGCCCGAACCGACCCTGACGTACTTCCCCAACGCCAGGTTCGTGCCGTCGGACAGGGACCTCGATGCAGGGGCCTTCCCCCTCGCCCGCCTGGAAGGTCTTGTCGTGCCTGACGCCACTGGTGGTTTCGGTCATGTGCCCGTGCTGCTCGACCGCTGCGTCGCACTGCTGCGCCCCGCGCTGACGCGTCACCATCCAGACGGAACAGGGGCGGTGCTCGTCGACGCGACCCTCGGTGCCGGCGGGCACGCCGAACGGTTCCTGACCGAGCTGCCCGGGCTGCGGCTGATCGGCATCGACCGGGACCCGACCGCACTCGACATTGCCCGCACCCGGCTGGCGCGTTTCGCTGACCGGCTGACTTTGGTCCAAACCCGGTATGACGGGATCGAAGCTGCATTAGCCGAATCAGGCTATGCTGCAATGGAATCCGTAGACGGCATGCTGTTCGATCTCGGCGTCTCGTCCATGCAGCTCGACCGCAGCGAGCGTGGCTTCTCCTACGCCAAGGACGCGCCGTTGGACATGCGGATGGACCCCACGTCGGCGCTGACCGCCGCCGAAATCGTCAACAGCTACGACGAGGCCGCGCTGACCGACATCCTGCGCCGGTACGGCGAGGAGCGCTTCGCCCGCCGCATCGCCGCACACATCATCCGCCGCCGCGCACGCACGCCGTTCACATCGACCGGTGAGCTGGTAGAGCTTGTCTACCAAGCAGTTCCGGCACCGGCCCGGCGTACTGGCGGACACCCGGCCAAGCGGACGTTCCAGGCGCTGCGCATCGCGGTCAACGACGAGCTTGACGTGTTGCGCGACGCTCTGCCTGCCGCGCTGGACGCCTTGGCCGTCGACGGACGCATCGTGGTGCTGGCGTATCAGTCGCTGGAGGACCGCATCGTCAAACGGGTGTTCGCCGAGGCCACCACCTCCAGCACCCCGCCAGATCTGCCGGTCGAACTCCCCGGACACGGACCACAATTCACCTCGCTGACGCGCGGCGCCGAACGCGCCGGCGACGCCGAGATCCAAGCAGAACCCGCGGAGTGCCGCGGTGCGACTGCGTGCCGTGCAGCGCATGCAACCCGGGCATGCGGCAACGAGGAGGGGAGGCTGATGAAAGCCAAGCGTGAAACGCCACCGCCTCGCGGCGGCGATCGTCGTCGCGGGCAGGGCAACACCTCCCGAAGCACCGGTCGCCGACCGGCCGACCCGGCGCCCGCGCGTCGCACCCGTCCGCGCGCCGGGAAAGCGTCAGCGCCGGCCCGCGAGCCGCGAATACCGCGATCCGGGCCGCAGACCACCCCGATCTCCCGGCCGGTCGATCGGCCGGCCCGGCCGAAGAACGCCAGCCAAGCCAAGGCGCGTGCCAAGGCCCGGAAAGCCAAGGCGCCCAAGGTTGTTCGTCCTCCATTGCGGGACCGTCTGCTCAACCGACTGGCGTCGATCGACCTACGGCCGCGCACATTGGCGGCCAAAGTGCCGTTCGTGGTGCTGGTGATCGGTTCCCTCGGCGCCGGGCTGGGCCTCACGTTGTGGCTGTCCACCGACTCTGCCGAGCGTTCCTACCAGCTGAGCAACGCCCGCCAGCAGACCCGGCTGTTGCAGGAGCAGAAGGAAGCCCTCGAGCGGGACGTGCTGGAGGCGCAGTCCGCACCCGCGTTAGCCGAGGCGGCCCGCGGCCTGGGGATGATCCCGACCCGGGACACCGCGCACTTGATCCAGGATCCGACCGGGAACTGGGTGGTGGTCGGCACCCCCAAGCCCGCTCAGGGCGTTCCGCCGCCACCGCTCAACACCAAGCTGCCTGACGAGAAGTCGGCACCGCCTCCGGGCGCACCGGCGAATGCGGTCGAGGTGCCGATGCGGGTTTTGCCGGGCAATGGCGCTCCAGCCGTCCCGCTGGCGCCCGGACCCGACGTGATGGTCCGCACCCCCGACGGCGCCACCACGCTGGGCCCCGAGCACTTCCCGTCGCCTCCCGGCACGCCTCAACCGCCGGGCGCAGGACCGGGACCCCAGCCGCAGGCTGCGCCCGGGTTGCCGGCTGCGCCAGGAGTGCCGCCCGCGCTTCCTCCGGCTGCCGCCGTGCCCGTGCCCAACGTGCCTCTAGCCCCTGGGCCCGCGCCGCTGAACGTACCCGCCATTCCGCCCGCTGCCGCGCCGGCTGTACCGCCCGCCGCCGCGCCGCCCCCGGTCACCGCGCCTCCCGTGGGCGTACCCCACCTCGCCACGCCACCCGCGGCGCCGCTTATCGGTGAGCAGTTCGGCCCCTTGACCGTGACGACGCCGGGCGCTCCACGGTGAGCCGCGCAGACCGGTCGGGCAGTCGATCATCGCGACCGGCGCGACGTCGGGGGGCAGCTCAGCCAAGAAGTCCAAGAGATCCAGCGCGCCCAAGAAAGATGTGCGGGGAAAAGCGAGTGCAGCCGTCCACTCCGCGCGCGACCGTCGTACCCGCCAGGCGGTGGAGTTCGGAACCCGCGGCGCTTCCTTCATTTTTCGGCACAGAGCAGGCAACGCGGTGATCTTCGTGGCGCTGTTGGTGGCCGCCGTCCAGCTGTTCTATCTGCAGGTGCCGCGCGCAGCGGGACTGCGAGCTGAGGCCGCTGGACAGCTCAAGGTCACCGATGTTCAAAAAGCATTGCGTGGCAGCATCATCGACCGCAACAACGACCAACTCGCGTTCACCATGGAGGCCCGCGCGCTGACGTTCCAGCCGCGCAGGATCCACAAGCAGCTGGCGGAGGCCAAACAGAAGAACGCGAACGCCCCCGACCCGCAAAAGCGATTGACGGATATCGCCAAGGAGCTGGCGCTGCGGCTGAACAACAAGCCGGACAAGGCCACGTTGCTGAAGAAGCTGCGCAGTGACGAGACCTTCGTCTATCTGGCTCGCGCCGTCGACCCTGCGATCGCCACCGCCATCACGACGAAATACCCTGAGGTCGGCACCGAACGCCAAGACCTGCGCCAGTATCCCGGCGGGTCGCTGGCGGCCAACATCGTCGGTGGAATCGACTGGGACGGCCACGGTCTGCTCGGCTTGGAGGATTCGATGGATGCCGAGCTGGCCGGCACCGACGGCTCCATCACCTACGACCGCGGCTCCGACGGCGTGGTGATCCCCGGCAGCTACCGCAATCAGCACAAGGCGGCCAACGGTTCGACCGTCCAGCTCACCCTCGACGACGACATTCAGTTCTACGTCCAGCAGCAGGTTCAGCAGGCCAAGAACCTATCCGGGTCCCGCAATGTCTCGGCGGTGGTGCTGGATGCCAAGAACGGCGAAGTGCTTGCCATGACAAACGACAACACCTTCGACCCGTCGCAGGACATCGGGCGTCAGGGCAACAAGCAGATGGGCAACCTGCCGGTCACCTCTCCGTTCGAGCCGGGGTCGGTGAACAAGGTCGTCACCGCCTCCTCGGTGATCGAGTACGGCCTGTCCAATCCCGACGAGGTGCTGCAAGTGCCGGGCTCGATCAACATGGGCGGGGTCACGGTGCACGACGCCTGGAATCACGGCGTGACGCCCTACACCACCACCGGAGTGTTCGGGAAGTCGTCCAACGTGGGCACGCTGATGCTGGCCCAGCGGGTCGGCCCGGACCGCTACTACGACATGCTCCGCAAGTTCGGGCTGGGTCAGCGCACCAACGTCGGGCTGCCCGGCGAGAGCGCCGGTCTGGTGCCACCGCTCGACCAGTGGTCGGGCAGCACGTTCTCGAACCTGCCTATCGGCCAGGGCCTTTCGATGACCTTGCTGCAGATGGCTGGCATGTATCAGACGATCGCCAACGACGGGCTGCGGATGCCGCCGCGGATCATCAAGGCCACCATCGCAGCAGACGGCACTCGCACCGAAGAGCCTCACCCAGAAGGGATTCGGGTGGTGTCACCCGAAACCGCGCGGACGGTGCGCAACATGCTCCGCGCGGTCGTGCAGCACGATCCGAGGGGCATCCAGCAGGGCACCGGGCCGGCAGCCGCCGTCGAGGGCTACCAGATTTCCGGCAAAACCGGTACGGGGCAGCAGATCAACCCGGCGTGTGGATGCTACTTCGACAACGTCTACTGGATCACCTTCGCCGGTATGGCCACGACCGACGATCCGCGATATGTCATCGGCATCATGATGGACAACCCGGAGCGCAACTCGGACGGCACGCCGGGCCACTCCGCCGCCCCGTTGTTCCACAACATCGCCGGCTGGCTGCTGCAACGCGAAAACGTCCCACTGTCACCCGATCCCGGGCCGCCGCTGACACTGCAAGCGATGTAGGCGCGGGGTGACTTGCGGCCGGTCGCCGGCTGATGCTATCGGTGACTGGTCAGCTTTTGGCGGGGTGATGACGATGGCTGCTCAGGGAATGTTTCGGCTCGACCTCGAGGCGTTGGCGCATTCGGTGGCGCAGGTGTCCGAACAGGGTGAGGATTTGGCCGGCGCTCACCTGTCGTCGGACAATCGGATAGCGGCCGCCCAGTCGGGTTGGGTCGGCGCATCTGCGGCGGCGCTGCACGACAGGACAGTGAACTGGCTGGAAGTGTCGCGCAAGCTGCTCACCCGGCTCGGCAGTCATGCGTTGGACCTGAACAACGACGGGATCGACGTCCTGGCCACGGAGCGCGACAGCGTTGAGCAGTTGCGTGCGGTCGGCGGCGAGGGGCTAGCCCGGCAAAGCTGAGAACCCTCACGTCGGAATTCTCTGGATAGGTAGGGTCATGGCCGATCAAGACGGTGAAACGGCCTCGGGAATAGCCGGCATTTGAAGGCAGAGGAAGGCAGAGGAAGGTGGTATCGGTGGCCACGGTGCCTGTCGGGCTACGCCCGGCCATCGGCTTGGGTCTGCCGCTATCGACGCTGGCTGCTCAAGTAGGCGCGGTACCGGCCGAGGGGAGCGCGGTCCCCGATCTGCGAATCACCGGTGTCACCCTGCGGGCCCAGGACGTCCAATCGGGTGACCTGTTCGCCGCGCTTTCCGGCGCGACGACCCACGGCGCCCGCTATCTGGGCGACGCGGTCGAACGCGGGGCCGTCGCGGTGCTCACCGACACCGCCGGCGTCGCCCAAATCGCCGATCAGGGGTCCGCTGCGGTGCCGGTGCTGGTTCATCCCGAACCCCGCAGCGTGCTGGGCGAACTCGCCGCCACGGTTTACGACCGTCCCTCAGAGCGCCTCGCCGTCGTCGGCGTCACCGGGACATCGGGCAAGACGACCACCACGTATCTGATCGAGGCCGGTCTGCGGGCGGCCGGGCGGACAGTGGGGCTGATCGGCACGATCGGCCTGCGGATCAACGGCGTCGACGTGCCCAGTGCGCTGACCACGCCCGAGGCGCCGGCGTTGCAGGCCCAGTTGGCGGCAATGGCCGAGCGCGGTGTCGACACCGTGGTGATGGAGGTGTCCAGTCACGCGCTGACCCTCGGCCGCGTGGATGGCGTGCACTTCGCGGTGGGCGGTTTCACCAACCTGTCGCGCGACCACCTCGACTTCCATCCGACCATGGAGGACTACTTCGAGGCCAAGGCACGGTTGTTCGACCCCTCGTCGCCGCTGCGCGCCGGTCGCGCCGTGGTGTGCGTCGACGACGACGCCGGTCTTCTGATGGCCAACCGCGCCGACGCCGCGATCACCGTCAGCGCGCGGGGCCGGCCCGCGGACTGGCGCGCCGAAGACGTGACGGCCGACGCCGGCGAGCAGGAGTTCACCGTGGTCGATCCGGCCGGCGTGCACCACCGGGTTGGCATCCCGCTGCCGGGCGACTACAACGTCGCCAATTGCCTTGTGGCACTGGCTGTTATCGATGCGCTCGGGGTCTCCCCGGAGCAGGCGTCAATCGGGTTGCGGCACACTCGCGTTCCTGGCCGACTCGAGCAGATCGACCGCGGCCAGGACTTTCTCGCGTTGGTCGACTACGCGCATAAGCCGGGCGCGTTGGGGGCGGTGCTGCAGTCTCTGCGCCGCCCGGACAGCCGGTTGGCCGTGGTGTTCGGCGCCGGTGGCGACCGCGACCCGGGGAAACGTGCGCCGATGGGCCGGATCGCCGCCGAGCTGGCCGACTTCGTGATCGTCACCGACGACAACCCCCGCAGCGAGGATCCCGCGGCAATCCGCCGCGAAATCCTGGCCGGCGCGGCCGAGGCAGGCGGAGCCGCACGTGTGGTCGAGATCGGCGACCGGCGCGCGGCGATCGACCACGCCGTCGCGTGGGCGGCTCCCGGCGACGTGGTGCTGATCACCGGTAAAGGCCATGAAACCGGCCAGACCCGCGGCGGGCAGACCTACCCGTTCGACGACCGGGTCGAGCTCGCCCTGGCGATCGAAGCCCTCGAGGCACGGCGCCCATGACCGCCGGCGACGATGCAGAGCGCAGCGATGAGGTGGGGGCACGCCCCCTCGCCGCTACACGGCTGGGGGTACCCCCACCCGCTTGCGGGGGAGAGCGGCGCAAATGATCCGTCTGACCGTTGCGCAGATCGCCGAGATCGTCGGCGGCGAACTGGCCGACATCTCGCCCAAGGCCGCCGCGGAGCTGCACGTCACCGGGACCGTCGAGTTCGACTCTCGCAAAGTCACATCCGGCGGGTTGTTCTTGGCGCTGCCCGGGGCCCGCTCCGACGGGCACGACCACGCGGCCTCGGCGGTGGCCGCCGGGGCGGTCGCGGTGCTGGCCGCCCGGCCGGTGGGGGTGCCGGCGATTGTGGTCCCGCCCGCAGAGCAGCGCGGCGGCGGACTGGCCGGTGTTCTCGAGCACGACGCCGACGGGTCCGGTGCCGCCGTGTTGGCCGCGCTGGCCAAACTGGCCGCGGCGGTGGCCGCCGAGCTGGTAGCCGGCGGGTTGACGATCGTCGGGATCACCGGCTCGTCGGGCAAGACATCGACGAAAGACCTGCTGGCCGCGGTGCTCGAACCGCTCGGCGAGGTGGTGGCACCGCCCGGGTCGTTCAACAACGAGCTGGGCCACCCGTGGACCGTCCTGCGCGCCACCGCCAGCACCGACTATTTGATCCTGGAGCTCTCGGCGCGCCATCCGGGCAACATCGCCGAGCTGGCAGCGATCGCGCCGCCGGCGATCGGGGTGGTGCTCAACGTCGGGACCGCGCATTTGGGTGAGTTCGGCTCACGCGAGGCCATCGCGCAGACCAAATCCGAACTCCCGCAAGCTATTCCGCGATCCGGAGTGGTCGTCCTCAACGTCGACGACCCAGCGGTCGCGGCGATGGCCGATGCGACCGCGGCCCGCGTGGTGCGGGTGAGCCGGCATAGTCAGACCGCTGACGTGGGGGCCGGGCCTGCCGACGTGTGGGCCGGTCCGGTCGCACTCGACGAGCTGGCCAGGCCGCAGTTCACCGTGCACTCGGCCAACGGCGACGTCGACGTCCGTGCTGGCCGTGCACGGCGACCATCAGGTCGGCAGTGCGCTGTGCGCGGCCGCGGTAGCGCTGGAATGCGGCGCCACCACCGAGCAGGTCGCGACGGCGCTGGCCGGCGCGGGCCCGGTGTCGCAGCACCGGATGCGGGTCAGCACCCGCGCCGACGGCGTCACCGTCATCGACGACGCCTACAACGCGAACCCCGATTCCATGCAGGCCGGGTTGCAGGCACTTGCCTGGATCGCCCGCAGCGGCGGCGAGCCCGGCCCGCGCCGCAGCTGGGCGGTGTTAGGCGAGATGGGCGAACTCGGCGACGATGCGATATCCGAACATGACCGCATCGGACGGCTCGCGGTGCGCTTAGATGTGTCTCGACTTGTTGTCGTGGGAATGGGGAGGTCTATGAGCGCCATGCACCACGGCGCGGTCATGGAAGGGGCACGGGGCTTAGAAGGTGAAAAAGTGGCCGCCATCGTCGCCGACGCTGACGCCGCCCTGGCCTTGCTGCGGGCCGAACTGCGGTCGGGGGATGTGGTGCTGGTCAAGGCTTCCAACGCCGCGGGACTGGGGGCACTCGCCGACTCGCTGGTCGCCGACACCGCTGACGGGCAGGGCGATCCACGATGATCGACATCCTCATCGCCGTCGCCATCGCGCTGACGGTGTCCATCCTGTTGACCCCGATGCTGATCCGGCTGTTCGCCAGGCAGGGCTTCGGTCACGAGATCCGCGAAGACGGCCCGCCGAGCCACAAGACGAAGCGCGGAACGCCGTCGATGGGTGGGGTGGCGATCCTGGCCGGCATCTGGGCGGGCTACCTGGGCACCCACCTGGCCGGTCTGGCCTTCAACGGCGAGGGGCCGTCGGCGTCGGGGCTGCTGGTGCTGTTCTTGGCCACCACGCTGGGCGCGGTCGGATTCGTCGACGACCTGATCAAGATCCGACGCTCACGCAACCTGGGATTGAACAAGACGGCCAAGACCGTCGGGCAGATCACCGCCGCGGTGCTCGTCGGCGTGCTGGTCTTGCAATTCCGCAACGACGCCGGGCTGACGCCGGGCACCTCCGACCTGTCCTACGTCCGCGAAATCGCCACCGTCACACTGGCTCCCGCGCTTTTCGTGCTGTTCTGCGTGGTTGTCGTCAGCGCCTGGTCCAATGCGGTCAACGTCACCGACGGCCTGGACGGGCTGGCCGCGGGCAGCATGGCCATGGTCACCGCCGCCTACGTGCTGATCACCTTCTGGCAGTATCGCAACGCCTGCGCTGTCACGCCGGGTCCGGGTTGCTACAACGTGCGCGATCCGCTGGATCTGGCGATCATCGCGGCCGCGACGGCGGGCGCCTGCATCGGGTTTCTGTGGTGGAACGCCGCGCCGGCCAAGATTTTCATGGGAGACACCGGATCGCTGGCCCTGGGCGGCATCATCGCCGGGATCTCGGTGACCAGCCGCACCGAGATCCTCGCGGTAGTGCTCGGCTCGCTGTTCGTCGCCGAGATCGCCTCCGTCGTGGTGCAGATCCTGGCCTTCCGCACCACCGGTCGCCGGGTGTTTCGGATGGCGCCCTTCCACCACCACTTCGAGCTCGTCGGCTGGGCCGAAACCACCGTGATCATCCGGTTCTGGCTGCTCACCGCGATCAGCTGCGGCCTGGGGGTGGCGCTGTTCTACAGCGAGTGGCTGGCCGCCACCGGCGGCCGCTGACATGAGCGGCTGCGCCGGCGACGACGCAGTGGGGGCACCCCCAGCCGCGCAGCGGCGAGGGGGACGCAGCGATGAGGAGGAGCGGCGCAAATGAGCCACGCCGCGCGCGGTTCGATATCCGACTTGAAGCCCGGCACGCCGGTGCTGGTCGCGGGCGGCGGCGTGACCGGGCGCTCGGTGCTGGCGGCGCTGGCACCGCTGGGTGTGGCGGCAACGCTGTGCGACGACGACCCGGCGACCCGGCGGCAGTTCGCCGACGCCGGCACGGCGACGGTGGCTTCGTCCACCGCTGCACAACGCATCACCGACTACGCCCTGGTCGTGACAAGTCCCGGTTTCCCGCCGACCGCTCCGGTGCCGGCCGCCGCCGAGTCGGCCGGGGTGCCGGTCTGGGGCGACGTCGAGCTGGCCTGGCGGCTCGACGCGGCCGGTCACTACGGGCCTCCGCGCCGCTGGCTGGCCGTCACCGGCACCAACGGCAAGACGACCACCACGTCGATGCTGCAGGCCATGCTCACCGCCGCCGGCCTGCGCAGCATGCTGTGCGGCAATATCGGCAGCCCGGTGCTGGATGTGCTGCGCGAGCCGGCCGACCTGCTGGCCGTCGAGCTGTCCAGCTTCCAGCTGCACTGGGCGCCGTCGGTGCGGCCGGAGGCCGGCGCGGTGCTCAACATCGCCGAAGACCATCTGGACTGGCATGGCAGCCTCGCCGACTACACCGCCGACAAGGCACGGGTGCTGACCGGCCGGGTGGCGGTGGTGGGGCTGGACGACCCGCGCGCCGCGGCGCTGCTGTCGACTACCCACGCACCGGTACGCGTCGGCTTCCGGCTAGGCGAACCCGCCGCCGGGGAACTCGGGGTGCGCGACGGCATGCTCGTCGACAGGGCTTTTTTCTCAGCCGGTTCCCCAGCCAGCTCCGCCGCCGTTCCGGACGGCTCAGCGCTGGCCGCGGTGTCGTCGATCCCGGTACCCGGGCCGGTCGGGGTGCTCGACGCGCTGGCGGCCGCCGCCCTGGCGCGCAGCGTCGGGGTGCCCGCCGAGGCGGTCGCGGATGCGCTGGCCACGTTTCGGGTGGGCCGGCACCGCGCCGAGGTGGTTGCCGTCGTCGACGAGATCAGCTACGTCGACGACTCCAAGGCCACCAATCCGCACGCCGCCGAGGCATCCGTGCTGGCTTACCCGCGGGTGGTGTGGATCGCCGGGGGTCTGCTCAAGGGAGCATCGGTGCAGGAGACGGTGGCCAGGATCGCTCCGCGCCTGGTCGGGGCGGTGCTGATCGGCCGTGATCGAGCGGAGGTTGCCGAGGCGTTATCGCGACACGCGCCGGATGTGCCTGTCGTACAGGTTGTGACAGGCGAGGATGCTGGTATGCATGCGACTGCTGAGTCTCCTGTTGCTTATGTGACAAAAGTGATTCCTGCGTCGGACGAGACCGTCGGAATTCGCGTGATGAACGCTGCCGTCGCCGCCGCCCGAGACCTGGCCCGGCCCGGCGACACGGTGCTGCTGGCACCGGCCGGGGCCTCATTTGACCAGTTCACCGGCTACGCCGACCGCGGCGACGCGTTCGCGGCCGCCGTGCGCACTGTGTCTCCTAGGTCCCGGTAGCTGTACGTGGACAACAGGTTGACCCGGTTGCTACGCCGGGGAACCAAGGACGGGCAGCCGACGGGGGGCACCGCGAGCGCACCTGACACATCCGGGGAGACGACCGCCGCGGAGCCCGACGAGAGCCCGGCCGTCACCGCCAAACCGGCCGCCACCGCTGCGCCCGGGCCGCGCACTCGGTTCGGCGCCTGGCTGGGCCGGCCCATGACGTCGTTTCACCTGATCATCGCGGTGGCCGCGCTGTTGACCACGCTTGGTCTGATCATGGTGCTCTCCGCATCCGGGGTCCGTTCCTACGACGACGACGGGTCGGCGTGGGTCATCTTCGGCCGCCAGGTGCTGTGGACCATCATCGGGCTGGTCGCGTGCTATCTGGCGTTGCGACTGCCGGTGCGGTTCATGCGGCGCATGGCCTTCTCCGGTTTCGCGCTGACCATCGTGATGCTGGTGTTGGTGCTGATCCCGGGAATCGGCAAAGAGGCCAACGGCTCCCGTGGATGGTTCGTGATCGCGGGCTTCTCGATGCAGCCCTCCGAGCTGACCAAGATCGCCTTGGCGATCTGGGGTGCCCACCTGCTGGCCGCGCGGCGCATGGAGCGGGCCTCGCTACGGGAAATGCTGGTCCCGCTGGTGCCGGCGGCGGTGATCGCGCTGGCCCTCATCGTGGCGCAGCCCGACCTCGGCCAGACGGTGTCGCTGAGCATCATCCTGCTGGGCCTGTTCTGGTATGCCGGCCTGCCACTGCGGGTCTTCCTGAGTTCGCTGTTCGCCGCGATCGTCGCGGCGGCCATCCTGGCGGTGTCCGCGGGTTACCGGTCCGACCGCGTGCGGTCGTGGCTGAACCCCGGCCAGGACCCGCAGGACTCGGGGTATCAGGCCAGGCAGGCGAAGTTCGCGCTGGCCAATGGCGGTATCTTCGGCGACGGTCTGGGCCAGGGCACGGCCAAGTGGAACTATTTGCCCAACGCCCACAACGACTTCATCTTCGCGATCATCGGTGAGGAACTCGGCCTCGTCGGTGCCCTCGGCCTGCTGGCGCTGTTCGGGCTGTTCGCGTACACCGGGATGCGCATTGCGCGGCGGTCTGCCGACCCGTTCCTGCGGCTGCTGACCGCGACCACCACGATGTGGGTGATCGGCCAGTCGTTCATCAACGTCGGCTACGTGATCGGTCTGCTGCCGGTCACCGGCATCCAGCTGCCTCTCATCTCTGCGGGTGGAACATCTTCGGCTACAACGCTTTTGATGATCGGCATGATGGCAAATGCGGCTCGTCACGAACCCGAGGCGGTCGCCGCGCTGCGAGCCGGACGTGACGACCGGATGACTCGCCTGCTGCGGTTGCCGCTGCCCGAGCCCTATTCGCCGACCCGGGTCGAGGCGCTCCGCGACAGGCTGCGCAGCCGGCCGCAGCCGGCCAAGCCGCAGCGCAAGCCGTCGCCCGCTCGTACCGCGCGGCCGAAAAGACCGCCCGCGGTGGATCGGCGGACCTCAGGGTCAGTGCATCATGGAGGCGCACAGCGGTACACCGGCCAGCGTCATGCACACGCCGGCCGACGAGCACTGGAAGGTCAGCGCTACGGGTGAACGACTCGGTCAAAGAGCCAACCGGGGACTCCTCGTTGTCGGTTGTGCTCGCTGGCGGCGGTACCGCGGGCCACGTCGAACCCGCGATGGCCGTCGCCGACGCCTTGGTGGCCCTCGATCCGAAGGTCCGTATCACCGCGCTGGGCACCGAGCGCGGTCTGGAGACCAAGCTGGTACCCGAGCGCGGCTACTCGCTTGAGCTGATCACCCCGGTGCCGTTGCCGCGCAAGCCCACCGGTGACCTGGTCCGCCTGCCGCTTCGGGTGTTCCGCGCCATTCGCCAGACCCGTGCCGTGCTGGACAAGGTCGACGCCGACGTGGTGATCGGCTTCGGCGGATACGTCTCGCTACCTGCGTATCTCGCCGCTCGCGGCGCGGCCCGGCGCGGGCGGCGCGTGCCGGTGGTGATCCACGAAGCCAACGCCAGCGCCGGGCTGGCCAACCGGGTTGGCGCTCGCAGCGCCAAGCGGGTGCTGTCGGCGGTCGCGGATCCCGGCCTGCCGAACGCCGAGGTGGTCGGCGTGCCGGTCCGGGCGGCCATCACCTCGCTGGACCGCGCGGCGCTGCGGTCGGACGGCGCGCGCGCATTTCGGCTTCGCCGACGACGCGCGGGTGTTGTTGGTGTTCGGCGGCTCGCAGGGAGCGGCCTCGATCAACCGGGCGGTCGCCGCGGCGGCCGGCGACCTGGCGACCGCGGCGTGGCGGTGCTGCACGCCCACGGCGCCAAGAACACCATCGACCTCCGCACCCCGGAACCCGGCGATCCGCCGTACGTCGCGGTGCCCTACCTGAGCCGGATGGACCTGGCGTACGCCGCCGCCGATTTGGCGATCTGCCGGTCCGGCGCGATGACGGTCGCCGAGGTGACCGCCGTCGGCCTGCCCGCCATCTATGTGCCGCTGCCGATCGGCAACGGCGAGCAGCGGCTCAACGCGCTGCCGGTGGTCAATGCCGGCGGCGGCCTGCTGGTCGCGGATGCCGAGCTGTCGCCGGCCTTCGTGGCCGAGCAAGTCGGCACGCTGCTCAACGACGCGCCGCGGCTGGCGGCGATGACGAAGGCCGCCGCGCTGGTCGGTCACCCCGATGCGGCGCGGCAGGTCGCGCAGGTCGCGCTGGACGTCGCGCGCGCAGCGCGGGACGGGAAGCGCGCCAAAAAAGGGCGGAGTGCGCTGGACGTCGCGCGCGCAGCGCGGGACGGGAAGCGCGCCAAAAAGGGCGGAGTGCGCTGGACGTCGCGCGCGCAGCGCGGGACGGGCGTCCCGCCGGGGGAGCCGACGGTGAACGTCCCGCCGCTGCCCCCCGAGCTGCAGCGGGTCCACATGGTCGGCATCGGGGGAGCGGGCATGTCGGGTATCGCCCGCATCCTGCTGGACCGGGGCGGACAGGTGTCGGGGTCAGACGCCAAGGAGTCGCGCGGTGTGCGCGCGCTACGCGCGCGCGGTGCGCTGATCCGGATCGGCCACGACGCGTCGTCGCTGGACCTACTGCCGGGCGGCGCGACCGCCGTCATCACCACCCACGCCGCGATACCCAAGACCAACCCCGAGCTCGTCGAGGCCCGGCGGCGCGGCATTCCGGTGGTGTTGCGGCCGGCGGTGCTGGCACAGCTGATGGCCGGGCGCACCACGCTGATGGTGACCGGCACCCACGGCAAGACGACGACCACGTCGATGCTCATTGTGGCCCTGCAGCATTGCGGCCGTGACCCGTCCTTCGCGGTCGGGGGTGAGCTGGGCGAGGCCGGTACCAATGCCCATCACGGCAGCGGCGACTGCTTCGTCGCTGAGGCCGACGAGAGTGACGGCTCGCTGCTGGAGTACACCCCGAATGTCGCGGTGGTCACCAACATCGAATCCGACCATCTGGATTTCTTCGGTAGTGCCGATGCCTACACCGCGGTGTTCGACTCCTTTGTGGAGCGAATTGCCCCCGGCGGAGCGCTGGTGATCTGTACCGACGACCCGGGGGCGGCCGCCCTGGCGGAACGCACTGTGGCGCTGGGGATCCGGGTGCTGCGATACGGCTCGTCCGACGGCCCGAGCGGAGAGTTGGCCGGCGCGCTGTTGTCCTGGGAACAGCAGGGAATCGGGGCGGTCGCGCAGGTCAAGCTGGACGGCGAAATCCATCCGTGGGTGATGCGGCTGTCGGTGCCCGGCCGGCACATGGCGCTCAATGCGCTGGGCGCACTGTTGGCTGCGATCGAGATCGGCGCTCCCGCCGACTGTGTGCTCGACGGACTGGCCGGTTTCGAAGGGGTGCGTCGTCGCTTCGAGTTGGTCGGCACCGCGGCGTCGGTGCGGGTGTTCGACGACTACGCCCACCATCCAACGGAAATCAGCGCCACGCTGGACGCGGTCCGCACCCTGCTGGAGCAGAGCGGCACTGGCCGGTCGCTGGTGGTGTTTCAGCCGCATTTGTATTCGCGGACAAAGGCTTTCGCTGCCGAATTCGGTCACGCGCTGGACGGTGCCGACCAAGTTTTCGTGCTCGACGTCTACGGCGCACGCGAACAACCGCTGGCCGGTGTGAGTGGGGCAAGTATCGCCGAGCACGTCAGCGTGCCGGTGCAGTATCTGCCCGACTTCTCCTCGGTCGCTGCAGTGGTGGCCGAGGCCGCCGGCCCGGGTGATGTCGTTGTCACCATGGGCGCAGGCGACGTCACCATGCTCGCGCCCGAGATCGTGACCGCGCTGCGGGTGCGTGCCAACCGCAGCGCGCCGGGCCGGCCGGGGGTGTTGTCGTGACCGAGCAGGACGGCGCGGTGCCGGGCGAGACGGGTGGCGACGCCGGAGGGGACCCATCACGGGAAATTACTGTCACCGAACCGATCGCCGTCGCCGGGGATCCGAGGACGAAGCGGCGTCGAGGCCGAAGAGCCCGAAGTGGTCGAGGGTCCCCGTCGGCGGGCGAGGCGGGAACGCGCCGAGCGCCGCGCGGCGCAGGAGCGCGCGACGGCGATCGAGGAGGCCCGCCGGGAGGCCAAACGCCGCGCCCGCGGGCGCGCCGCGGACCCGGCCAAACCTGTTCCGCGCGGGGCCGTCCGGGGCTTGAAGCTGGCGCTCGCGACGATTCGGACTGACCGTGCTCACCGTGGCACTCGGGCTGGTCCTCTACTTCACACCGGTGATGTCTGCACGCAGCGTCATCGTCACCGGGATCGGCGCGGTGACGCGTGACGAGGTGCTGGGCGCCGCACAGGTTCGGCTCGGTACGCCGCTGCTACAGATCAACACCGACGGGGTCGCCGACCGGGTGGCGGCGATTCGCCGCGTGGCGAGTGCGCGGGTGCAGCGCCAGTACCCGTCGGCGCTGCGGATCACCATCGTCGAGCGGGTTCCGGTGGTGGTCAAGGACTTTCCCGACGGCCCGCATCTGTACGACCGCGACGGCGTCGACTTCGCGACCGCCCCGCCGCCGCCTGCGCTGCCCTACATCGACGTCGACAATCCCGGCCCGAGCGATCCGGCGACCAAGGCCGCGCTCGCGGTGCTGCTCGCGCTGCGTCCCGAAGTCGTCGCGCAGGTGAGCCGGATTGCCGCGCCGTCGGTCGCGTCGATCACCTTGACGCTCACCGACGGTCGCACCGTGATCTGGGGGACCAACGAGCGCACCGAAGAGAAGGCGCAGAAGCTGGCGGCCCTGTTGACCCAGCCCGGCCGTATCTACGACGTGTCCAGTCCGGACCTGCCCACGGTCAAGTAGCGCAGAAATTCGCTCGAAATTCGCCCGCCGCGCCTCGGCGCGCCTGCGTCGATCGCGCGCGCGGCGGCAATACCGTTCTGTTTGCGCGAAACAACTTGACATAACTCTAACCCTTTAGTTGAGGTTGAGGTTTGCCAGGTCGTTACGCAATAGACGAAGTCCCACCAGGGAGGAAGACACAATGATGACCCCGCCGCACAACTATCTGGCCGTCATCAAAGTCGTGGGGATCGGCGGCGGCGGCGTCAACGCCGTCAACCGGATGATCGAGCAGGGACTCAAGGGTGTGGAGTTCATTGCCATCAACACCGACGCCCAGGCGCTGTTGATGAGCGACGCCGACGTCAAGCTCGACGTCGGGCGCGACTCGACCCGCGGGCTGGGCGCCGGTGCCGACCCCGAGGTCGGACGCAAGGCCGCCGACGACGCCAAGGACGAGATCGAGGAGCTGCTCCGCGGCGCCGACATGGTGTTCGTGACCGCCGGCGAAGGAGGCGGCACCGGCACCGGTGGGGCGCCCGTCGTCGCCACGATCGCCCGCAAGCTGGGCGCGCTGACCGTCGGCGTCGTCACCCGACCGTTCTCGTTCGAGGGCAAGCGGCGCGGCAACCAGGCCGAAACCGGCATTGCGGCGCTGCGTGAAAGCTGCGACACCCTCATCGTCATCCCCAACGACCGGCTGCTGCAGATGGGCGACGCCGCGGTGTCGTTGATGGACGCCTTCCGCAGCGCCGACGAG
Organism: uncultured Actinomycetota bacterium; assembly: GCA_963791535.1. Taxonomy (GTDB): domain Bacteria; phylum Actinomycetota; class Actinomycetes; order Mycobacteriales; family Mycobacteriaceae; genus Mycobacterium. Next base: position 67,101 of record CAWBSW010000001.1, read on the forward strand.
GTGCTGCTCAACGGTGTGCAGGGCATCACCGACCTGATCACCACCCCGGGCCTGATCAACGTCGACTTCGCCGACGTCAAGGGCATCATGTCGGGTGCGGGCACGGCGTTGATGGGCATCGGTTCGGCTCGCGGCGACGGCCGCGCGCTCAAGGCGGCCGAGATCGCGATCAACTCGCCGCTGCTGGAAGCTTCCATGGAGGGCGCACAGGGTGTGCTGATGTCCATCGCCGGCGGCAGCGATCTGGGGTTGTTCGAGATCAACGAGGCGGCGTCGCTGGTGCAGGACGCCGCCCACCAGGATGCCAACATCATTTTCGGCACCGTGATCGACGACTCGCTCGGCGACGAGGTGCGCGTGACGGTCATCGCGGCGGGCTTCGACGCGAGCGGGCCTGGCCGAAAACCGGTCGTCGGCACCAGCGGCGCCGCGCCGACGATCGCGTCAGGTAAGCACGGCAAGGTCAGTTCGAGCTTGTTCGAGCCCGCCGACGCGGTCAGCGTGTCGGTGCCGACCAACGGCGCAACGTTTGACATCGGCGGTGAGGACGACGACGTCGACGTGCCGCCTTTCATGCGGCGCTAGCCGCGACGAGACGATACGGGCCGCGAAGCGGCGTGGAGGGAGTGCGGCATGCCGTCGGGGCGAGTCGGCGCTGCGCGAGCCGGATACTGGATATGTGAGCGTTCGCATCCGGCGTGTGACCACTACCCGCGCGGGCGGCGTCTCGGCGCCGCCGTTCGACACCTTCAACCTCGGTGACCATGTCGGCGACGATCCGGCCGCGGTGGCGGCTAACCGGACGCGGCTGGCCGCCGCCATCGGCCTCGGGGTTGACCGGGTGGTGTGGATGAACCAGGTTCACGGCGATCGGGTCGCGGTGGTCGACCGGCCACGCAAAACCCCGCTCGCGGACACCGACGCATTGGTGACCAGCACGCCGCGGCTGGCCTTGGCGGTGGTGAGCGCCGATTGCGTGCCGGTGCTGCTGGCCGACGCGCGGGCCGGCGTCGTCGCCGCTGTGCACGCCGGTCGGGTCGGAGCGCGAGACGGCGTGGTGGCCCGGGCGGTCGAGGCCATGTTGGCCGCCGGCGCGCATGAACCGGACATCTCCGCGCTGCTGGGCCCCGCGGTCAGCGGCCGCAACTACGAAGTTCCTGCGGCCATGGCCGACGAGGTGGAGGCGGCGTTGCCGGGCAGTCGCACGACCACTTCGGCCGGCACGCCCGGGCTGGACCTTCGCGCCGGAATCGCTTGTCAGCTCAAGGCTTTGGGCGTGAGCGCCGTCGATATCGACCCGCGGTGCACGGTGGCGACCGGGCGGCTGGCTCGGTGTGTGGCAGCAGCACCTCGACCGGCACGCCCGCGCTGGACCTTCGCGCCGGAATCGCCTGTCAGCTCAAGGCTTTGGGCGTGAACGCCGTCGATATCGACCCGCGGTGCACGGTGGACGACGTCAGTTTGTTCAGTCACCGTCGCGACGCGCCCACCGGGCGGCTGGCATCGGTGGTGTGGATGGAATGAGTGCGGCGGCGTTAAAACTTTCACCCCGAGCCAGGACTGTCGACAGGAGCGGTCACCCGGATCAGTGTTCCTCCCCGGCAAACCCGCCGCGGTTTCCCGCCGAAGGAGTTGAGATGACAACACGGAGCGGGAATCGGAATTGGCCGACGCTTTGTCGGCGTTACGTTCGCGGATCGCGGCGGCCGCCGAAGCGGTCGGCCGCAAAGTCGACGAAATTCAACTGCTGCCTATTACCAAATTCTTTCCAGCAACCGATGTGGCGATTTTGTCGAGTTTGGGATGCGCCGCCTTCGGCGAATCCCGCGAGCAGGAGGCGGCGGCGAAGGTGAGCGAAGTCGCAAGGTTGCTGGCCGCCTCGTCCACGACGACACGCCCGCACTGGCACATGGTGGGCCAGATCCAGCGCAACAAGGCCCGCTCACTGGCCAGCTGGGCGCACACCGCGCACTCGATCGGCAGTACCCGGGTGGTCCGGGCGCTCGACCGCGCCGTGTCGGCGGCACTCAGTGACGGCCGTCGGGCGACTCCGCTGCGGATCTACGTCCAGATCAGCCTCGACGGCGACGTTTCCCGCGGCGGCGTCGACGTCGCGGACTCCGGCGCCGTCGACGAGATATGTGCGCAGGTCGAAACCGCCGAATCCCTGGAACTGGTTGGGCTGATGGGCATTCCGCCGCTGGACTGGGATCCCGATACCGCGTTCGCGCGTCTGGAGTCGGAGCACCAACGGGTGCGCCGAGCTCATCCGGATGCGGCGGGATTGTCGGCCGGAATGTCGAACGACCTCGAAAGCGCGGTCAAACATGGTTCAACGTGTGTGCGTGTCGGTACCGCGTTATTGGGCAAGAGACCGCTACCGTCACCCTAATTAGTCACTCCAGTCACATCTTCATCACAGACACCGCAACTCCCAGAGCCTAGAAGGGGTCACGCGATGAGCACACTGCACAAGGTCAAGGCCTACTTCGGTATGGCTCCGATGGAGGATTACGACGACGAGTACTACGACGACCACGCCCCGACGACCCGCGGCGGCGGCTACCCGCGGCAGCGGTTCGCCGACGACGGGTACGGCCGCTACGACGGGCGCGATTACGACGATCCACGCGGCGAGCCCGGGAATTTCGCGTCGGGCAGCTATCGCGGCGGCTACGCCGACGAGCCCCGGTTCCGGGCACACGAGTACGACCGCGGCGACTTGGCCCGGCCGCGCTTCGGGTCGTTGCGAGGCTCTACCCGCGGCGCACTGGCGATGGATCCGCGCCGGATGGCGATGCTGTTCGACGAGAGCAGCCCACTGTCGAAGATCACCACGCTGCGGCCCAAGGACTACAGCGAGGCCCGCACCATCGGGGAGCGCTTCCGTGACGGCACCCCGGTGATCATGGACCTGGTCTCGATGGACAACGCCGACGCGAAACGGCTGGTCGACTTCGCGGCGGGGCTGGCGTTCGCGCTGCGTGGTTCGTTCGACAAGGTCGCGACCAAGGTGTTTTTGCTCTCACCCGCCGACGTCGACGTCTCGCCCGAGGAGCGCCGACGCATCGCCGAGACCGGCTTTTACGCCTACCAGTAGCCGCCCGGCGGCTCGGCCTGGAGAGCTCGTTGCTGGCCGGATGTGTACGGGCCGCTCGAGTAGGTAGGCTGACGTTGCCGTGCTGGCCGCAGCCGGGGCTGTCATCAAAGTCACATCTTCTTCATCACTAAGGTCGGGCTCTAGTTGACGCTGTTCGTCCACTCCGTGGGTTTTGCGCTCTTCATCTTCTGGCTACTGCTGATCGCTCGGGTCGTCGTCGAGTTCATCCGATCGTTCAGCCGGGACTGGCACCCGCGGGGCGCCACCGTGGTCGTCCTCGAGATCATTCTTTCGGTCACCGATCCGCCGGTGAAGCTGCTGCGTCGACTGATACCGCAGCTCACCGTCGGTGCCGTTCGGTTCGACCTGTCCATCATGGTGCTGCTGCTGGTGGCGTTCATCGGCATGACAATGGCGCTGGATTACCACGCCTGAATCCGCGACTTGCGACGGTGTGAACCGCGGGCCGGGACCGTTTGCGGGGCCGGATTTCGATTGCTTAAGGCGTTGATTTGTCGCCTCTTAAACTTTGAAATTCGGTCTTATTTATCGGGCGAATCGGCTACCGGCGGGTCTGGTGTGACAGGATGGGCGGCAGTTGCAGTATGGCTACGACAACGTTCATGCCGACCTACACTTTCCTGGTCGGTTTGACTGTCCACACTCGAGGGGGCTAAGAATGCCGCTTACACCAGCCGACGTCCACAATGTGGCGTTCAGTAAGCCGCCGATCGGCAAGCGTGGTTACAACGAAGACGAGGTCGACGCCTTCCTCGATCTGGTGGAGAACGAGCTGACCCGGCTCATCGAGGAGAACTCCGACCTGCGCCAGCGGGTCAACGAGCTGGACCAGGAGCTGGCCAGTGCGCGGGCCGGCGGCGGTACCAGTGCCCAAGCCACCCAAGCCATTCCGCTGTATGAGCCCGAGCCCGAGCCCGTCAAGCCGCCGCCGCAGCCCGCCCCGCAGCCCGCCCCCCAGCCTGCGGCCGGCGCCCTCGGCGAGGAGCAGGCGCTGAAGGCCGCCAGGGTGCTCAGCCTGGCCCAGGACACCGCCGACCGGCTGACCGGCACCGCCAAGGCGGAGTCGGACAAGCTGATGGCCGACGCGCGTGCCAATGCCGACCAGATCGTCAGCGACGCACGTCGCGAGGCGGAGACCACGGTTGCCGAAGCCCGCCAGCGCGCCGACGCGATGCTGGCCGATGCGCAGACTCGCTCCGAGACCCAGCTGCGCCAGGCACAGGAGAAGGCCGATGCATTGCAGGCCGACGCCGAGCGCAAGCACTCCGAGATCATGGGCACGATCAACCAGCAGCGAACTGTTCTCGAGGGTCGCCTCGAACAGCTGCGCACGTTCGAACGCGAGTACCGCACGAGGCTCAAGACATACCTGGAGTCTCAGCTCGAAGAGCTTGGCCAGCGCGGATCGGCGGCACCGGTCGACTCCAGCGCCACTAATGAAGCGGCCGGGTTTAATCAGTTCAATCGAGGCAATAACTAACTCGGCCGAAGGAGCCGGCAACGGCGGTTGAGTATCCTGCTGTGTTGGCAGTCTGTCCCCGTCGGCTGGAGGTTAATCGATGCTGATTATCGCGCTGGTCTTAGCGGTGATAGGCCTTGCCGCGTTGGTGTTCGCCGTTGTCACCAGCAATGAGTTGGTCGCCTGGGTATGCATCGGCGCCAGTGTGCTGGGCGTGGTGCTGCTCATCATCGATGCGCTCCGGGAACGTCAGCGACGCGAGGCCGGCCCAGCCGCCAAGGAATCCGGCCCGGCTGAGGATCATGACTCGCACGGTGATGAAGAGGCCGCGGACTATCCCGCAGAACCGTTCGATGAGAGCGAAAAGCCATCTGACCCTGTGGATTCGGCATCCGATGCGGATGCCGCAGACAGTGTCAGCGACGACCACAATACCCGTTAGTACCCGCTAGTACCCGTTAGTTCTCGCCAGAGCACCGGGTCGGGGTGGCGAGTAGTTCACGGACCTCGTCGTCGGTGACCTGATGAAAGTCGACGAAAACCTGTCCCACCGCCTCGAAATCGCTGGGCATGGTCGCGCACACCACGTCGTCGGCCTCCCGTGCCAGCTCCTGGCACACTGACTGGGGCCCCACCGGCACCGCGACGACTATCGATTCCGGGTTACTGGCTCGCAGTGCGCGCACTCCCGCGAGCATGCTCGCGCCGGTGGCGATCCCGTCATCAACCAAAATCACGGTCTTGTCGCGCGGGTCGGCGACTGGCCGTCCGCCGCGATAGGCACGCTCGCGGCGTTCGAGTTCGACCGTTTCGCGGTCGATGACCGCGCGCACCTGATCGTCGCTGATGCGAAGGCTGGTGACCACGTTGTCGTTCATGACGACGCCGCCGCCGCTGGCCAGCGCTCCCATCGCCAGTTCCGTCCAATGCGGCACGCCGAGCTTGCGCACCAGCAACACGTCCAGCTCCGCGTGCAGGGCGGCGGCGACTTCCCAGCCGACCGGAACGCCGCCGCGGGGCAGCCCAAGGACGAGCAGACCGTCCTTGTCGCGGTACGTCGCCAGCTCCTCGGCCAGCACGCGGCCGGCTTCCCGACGGTCGCGGAAGGTGCGTCGGGATGCTCGCCGCAGAAAGCCACTGGGTCGGTTCATGCGTGGGTACTCGCCGTTGTCTGTGCTACTTACTAAGTCGCAGCTTACGACCGGTTTCGCTGTGCCGAGCCAGCTTGGCAAGAGAGGTACCGGTCCGTCGCGTCGTTCCTTTCGTGGGTTTGCCCGCTTGCGCGGGGGGAAACCCGATCCCGACCCCCAACGCCTTCCGGACTTACCTTGAATTATGGCATAAATCGTGTCAAAATCCGTGGCATGACGACGACTGTTGAAGAATTGATCCAAGCCGCCACCGATGCCCGGCGCATCGCTCAAAAGGCCATCGAGCTGGCCGTGCGGGAGGCACGTGCCGCCGACTGGTCCTGGGATCAGATCTCTGCGGCGTTGGGTGGAAAGCCGAACGGGGAGACACTTCGGCGCAACTTCAGCTCCGAATAGCGGCCGGCGTTTCTGGCCTGCCCCGCGTCGATTAGCTTGTCGCACTGGCGAGTTGGTCACGCTTCCAGGGGATCAGGTTGATGGATGCCCCATCGCGACTCACAGCGCCCGGGGTACCACGCCCGGTCGGTGGACGTCCCCGCGAGCACCTCGCTAGATCACTTGGCGTCGAACTGCTTCGACTTTCCCGACCACAGTCGGTCTATAGAACCGACCTCTTGCACACCGACGTCCGACTCCGGCCCGCCATGTCGGCGGAGCACGTCGATCAGTTCCATCCGCAGATGCTGGAGGTCGCATGAACCGTCGGTCACCACGGACACGTCGACACCACGTTTCGTCTTACCCACGAAGAAGTCCGCGACGCCAGGGGCGGCGAGGACAGTCCGCTCGAAGGCCGCCCGAGGCCGCTTGAGTGCGGGGGTATGGATATACCGCTGATGCACCTGAACCTAAGGTTACATTCCATTTGACGGTAATAAAAGTAGATCGCCGAGATTTAGTCTATTTGAGTAGAAGAAGCATCTGCACCCCCGGAAGACTGGGTAGCGAACAGACCGCGGTTTTGTCAGGCAGTTCCTCGAAGAGATATCCGCCTGACCTGCGTGAGCGCGCGGTGCGGATGGTTGCGAGCAGGCGATCAGCCGAGTCGGGGAGTGGGCGGCGATCGGCGGGGGGAGATGGTCTACAACGCCGCCGCCAAGATCGTCGGCGTCTCGATTCGCCCGACGGGTAGCGGTAGTAATGGTGTCCGAGGGGGTGTGTCCGAGGGGGTGTGTCCGAGGGGGGACTTGCCCACTAACCCTACGCATCGATTTGAGCTCCTAGCAGGCACTTTACGGTCCAACTCCTCCCTCGGTGCTGGACCTGCATTCGCGCCCGCTGTTGGCCAACCCGACCTCGGAGCACCCGCACGCCCACCCGGCCTGCGACGCGATCGACATGGCCAGCAGCGGTGCGCAGCCGACAGGCCGCCATCAACAGCGTAATCTTCCACACCGATAGCGGATCTACCTACTGCAACGATTTTCACCACACTGCGCCAAACCTTTTGCGGTGGCGCGGTCGATGGGCAGGGGTCGGTTCGAGAACGCCGCCGGCATCTCGGATCGACTCATTGCAGCAGCAATACCCGCCGACTCACAAGCGGCCCAAAAGAATTTGGAAACACCATCATGAAAATCAGAATGATCGCCGCGGTCTCGCTCGCCACCGCCGCAACGACGCTCCCCCTGGCGGCAATCGCGCACGCCGACGTCCCGTACTGGTTTCAGTCGCCGTCCGGGAACATCGTCTGCTCGATGGCTGGCACCGGCGACGGCAACGCCAGTGCTGGCTGCGAAATCCGTGACCACACCTGGGTAATACCGTTCCCGCCGGGCTGGCAGCTAGGAGGGGGGTGCGACAGATTCTTGCTCGACCAGGGCAACGCGCCTTCCACGCACTGCCACACCGATACATCGTTTGTTCCCGGCCTGCCGACGCTGGACTATGGCCAAACGCACTCGGTCGGCGCGATCACTTGTGACAGCGAGCCCTCGGGCATGACGTGCACCGACACCAGCACCGGGCATTTTTTCCGCGTCGCGAGCGACTCCTACCAGCTGGGGTGACCCGCCGGGCACCGACGGGCCGCTTTCATCGCACCACGCAGCTCACGCACGACAGCAGCGCCGCCGGACGGCAGCGCGGCCAGGGCGCCGAGCAGATCGGCCTGCACGGGTGTCCGCCAGGCCGGAGGATCTGCGGCAACCCGAGGGTGAGGAGCCTGCCGGCCGCGGCCGGCAGGTCATCGGTCTGGTCGGAGGTCACAGCAGGAACTCCCCTTGTAGGGGGTTTGCTAGCACCATTCGAGCCAGTTCACGACATCTGACCATCTGCGAATGCCGACCGCCCTGGCGCGAGGACTTCGGGCCCGACTGAACCCGATTCCCGATCGCCCGGCTGCATTACACCAAGACCACCGGACTATGGACGCTGTATTGGCGCGACCGGAACCTGAAATACCACCGCTACCACCCGCTCGACCCCAGCCCACAAGTCCAAGACCTGCTCGACTACCTCGACGAACGAGCCGACCCCATCTTCTGGGGCTAACGACCGGCTAACCTGATCCAACCGATGCACTGACCGGTTGAGCTCAAGACCAGATACGAGACGGTCGCTGGCACCCGTATCGGTCGACCTATTTCACCAATTTCACGAAGAAGGCTCGCGGTCCTAGTGTTGCGTGTTGGAAGTGACTTTACGGTGTGATTTTGGGACAATGATGTGTGTCTGTTGCTGCCGCGCTGGTTCTTCGTGTTGGTGATGGGTCGAAGTTGAGTTTGCTGGCGGGTTCCACGACGGTGGAGGCGGGGTTGGCGCAGCGGGCGCGGATCGTGCTGCTGGCCGCCCAGGGTGTGCCGAACGCGGAAATCGGTCGCCGGGTGGGGGTTTCGCGCCCAACGGTGATTCAGTGGCGCAACCGGTATGAGGCCGGTGGGATCGCGGCGCTGGGCGACCTGGACCGCTCGGGTCGTCCGCCGGTGATCGACGACGTGGCGGTCGTGGTCGCGACCATTCAGGCTCCGCCCGAGGCGCTGGGGGTGACGCACTGGTCGGCTCGGCTGCTGGGCAAGCATCTGGGGATTTCGTTCGCGTCGGTGGCCCGGATCTGGCGGGAGTGGAATCTGCAGCCGTGGCGGCGCGAGACGTTCAAGTTCTCTACCGACCCCGAGTTGGACGCCAAGGTTCGTGACGTGGTCGGGTTGTATCTGAACCCTCCCGACAAGGCGGTGGTGGTCTGTATCGACGAAAAGTCGCAGATCCAGGCGTTGGACCGGACCGCGCCGATCCTGCCGATACGGCCCGGGGTGCCGGAGAAAGCCACCCACGACTACGTGCGTCACGGCACCACCACCCTGTACGCGGCCCTGGAGGTGGCAACCGGGAAGGTCACCGACGCCTGCTTCCCGCGGCACACCCACGCGGAGTTCCTGGCGTTCCTCAAACACGTCGCCAAGGCTTATCCGCGCGTGCCCGTGCACGTCGTGGCCGACAACTACGCCACCCATAAACACCCGGCCGTCACCGCCTGGCTGGCCAAGAACCCCAGGGTGACAATGCATTTCACCCCGACCTCCGGATCCTGGTTGAACCTGGTCGAGGTGTTCTTCGGGATCATCACCCGTCAGGCCATTCGCCGTGGCACCTTCACCTCGGTCAAAGACCTCATCGCCGCCATCGAAACGTTCATCGACGGCTGGAACGACCGCTGCCAACCATTCGTCTGGACCAAAACCGCCGACGAAATCCTCACTAAAGCACACCGTAAATCAACTTCAAACACGCGACACTAGGTCTCTGATTCATCGAGTTTGGGCCAAACAATCGGTGACTCGGATATCTTCCTCTCGATCACCGATACATGCCTGGGCCGTGCTCAACTCCGTGTCAGCTCAGCGCTAACCCAATTGCGTTGGCGGCAACCTGCGCGCTCCGCCGATCAAGATGACCGTATACGCCGACGGTGGTCTGGATGGACTCATGCCCCAGGTGCCGCTGAATAACGGGCAGCGGCACGCCCGCCTGGATCATCCAGGACGCGCATGTATGACGCAGATCGTGCACACGAGGCGACTTCGTCAACCCAGCCCGTATGGCACTGTCACGACCGGGTTTCCAGCCGCCGTTGAAAAACTCTTGTGCGCGAACAGGATTGCCAGCGCCATTAGTGAACAGGTAGTCAGGTGCGGTGAGGTCGACAACCTCGAGGGCTGCGGGCGGAAGGCTGATCGTCCGGATCGATTTCTTCGTCTTGGGCGGGCCGATCTCGGGCCGGTAGTCACCGGAATATTTCCACGCCTTATTGATTCGACACGTCTTGGCGTTGGGATCGATATCGGCAGCGGTCAGTGCGGTGGCTTCCGAGAAGCGCATGCCGGTGGTCACCAGCCAGGTGGCCAGGTTCTTCCAGCGTTCCCGCTCGATGTGATCACGCAGCAGCCGAAATTCGTCTGGCGTGAGAAAAACCGTCTCCTCGACGCGGGTATGCGGCAAACGTCGGCCCTGACACGGGTTGGAGCTTCGTCGGCCCGGCCCGCACGGCGGCATTGAAAGCTCCCGACAGGAAACCATGTTTGTTCGAGATGGTCTTGCCGCTGCCGCCGAGCCGTTTGACCCAGCGCCCAATCGTGGTCTCGGTGACGGCAGTCAGGGGCATGGATCCGAAGATGGGGTCGATGTCCCGGACGACATAGGTGCGGTAACGCGCCAGGGTGGCCGGCTGCACGCCGGTCAGGTTGTCGATGTGGGTGTGCAGCCACTCGGTGACTGTCGGGATGTGGTGACCGATCTCATCGAGCTCGATGAAGCGCAGTGCCTCATCGGGACCGTGGTCCTCCAACAGTGTCTTGAAACGCTCCGCGGCAGGTAGGTTTTCGAAAGTCAGCGAGCGTTGGCGGCCGTCGTGGCGCCACAAGACTCGGTCGGTGTTCCCGGCACGGTTCTTCTGGGCGTGGATGCTTGCCACAACCCTTGATGTTACGTCGTCTGTGTTCGTCGTTCCCGACAAACTTGAGAAACCGCCCATGAGCTGGGGATGTTGGTGGACTAGGGGATGCGAACCCCTGACCTTCTCGATGCGAACGAGACGCGCTACCAACTGCGCCATAGCCCCTGACCGGTAGCAGGCTACCAGTTCTACGAACCCGGCGGCCCCAGCGGTGCTCGGCCGACGGCTCGCGGCAGGTCCCGCGGCCAGCCGTAGGCCCGCACCGGGATGTCGTAGTCGAGATGCTCGAAGATCGGGTCCTCGTCGTCGATCTCCAGAGACCACCGCGCCCGGGCGCCGCAGCCGCGAGGGCACCACGTCGTTCGCGGTCCGCGGCGTTCTCCACGCCAAGCCGTGCCCGCGCCATCCGGTGCATCTGCCGACGACGCACCTTCTCCTCGATCCGGGTTTGCCGGCGCAGGTACGCCAGATAAAGCACCGTGATGCCGGTGGCAGTGCCGCATACCCACCAGGCGGTCGGTGTCACCTCGAACGCCGCCGTGGCCGAGCCGACCAAGACGACCGCCATCACCATCAGCACACGCTTGCGGAACGTGTATTTGCGGGCGCTGACCGCAGCGGCGGTCTCTGTGTCGAACCGGCGCCGCCGTGAGGCGGCCGGCGCGACGGGCGCAGCGACGTCCTCGAACGCATCGTCGTCCTCGTCGGGCTCAGGCCGGACGAGTCCTCGATGTACTCGTATTCGTCGTCGTGCTCGCGTTCGGCCTCGTGGGGCACGGTTTCGGGCTCGTCGGCCGCGAGCACAGGCTCGGTCTCCGCCGCGCTGACGCCCGCTGGCAGTGCCCCCGAATCTTCGATGACATCTACATCCAGGTAGTCGGGCTCGGTCTGCTCGGGCACCGCGAACTTCATCAGCGACAGGATGTCGGCCGGCCGTACAGTGTCCTGGTCGGCGTCGCGATCCTCGTCCTCTTCGGAGTGCTCGTCGCGGTCAACGTCGTCGAGGTCGCTCTCCTCCGGCTTCCAGTCCGGGTCGCTGCGGTGCCCTGCGGCGGGACCGTTACGCCTGAGCAGACGCGATCCCGCACCGCCGTTCAGCACCCGGGTCGCCAACGCGACATCGCTGGTGCGCCGCACCGCGTCGCGTTTGCTGATCAGCATCGGAACCAGCACAAACAGCCACAGCACCACCAGCGAGATCCACAACAAAGATTGAGGAATGCTTGGCATGACGACCCTGCTCTCTTCGGTTCCCGTCGCTCCGTGCGACCGGCGCAATTACACACCTGTAATTTGCCCATTACAAGCACCAACGGTCACTCGTGTCACGTCAGCCACAGTCCGGCCACGCTGGGGTTTTACTGCGCGCGGTGGCGCCT
>CAWBSW010000002.1:0-31267 GCA_963791535.1 uncultured Actinomycetota bacterium
GCGCCCAGCACCGTAAACAGCGCCAATGCCCAGTTCATCCATAACCGCAGACGCTTGCTGCGATCGGGTTCGGCGGTCGAGGCGGGCTGCTTGTCGGGGTCGACACACGCGTCGACCCTCACATAGCGGTTTTCCTCGTCTCATCCCTGCTGTGCTTACCCCGCTGCCTCGAGGTACAAACCCGCCTGTTTAGCGACCGCCGAAAATTAAACGTTGCATCACGATAGTTTTCGATATATCGTCATTGTATCGGTAGCGCATCCGGCGTTACCTTTCCAGAAACGAGATGACATATGAACAACCCATTCCCCCATGTAGAAGGGGAATTTCCCGGGGGTCCCGGAGCACAGGGCTTCGGCTTCCACCCCCATGCACGGCGTGCACTGCACGAACAGCGCAGGCAGGCCCGTCGCGAGTTCCGCGACTACGTCCGCGGTCAGGACGCCGGCCGTGACGGGCCGTTCGGTCCGGGTTTCGGCCCCGGCTTCGGCCGGGGTTTCGGCCCCGGCGGATTCGGCTTCGGCCCCGGCCCACGCGGCAGACGGCGCGGCCGACACGGTCCGGGCGCGCCGCGGCGACGTCCGCGTCGCCTGCTGGCGCTGCTCACCGAGCGGCCGATGCACGGCTACGAGATGATCACGGAGATCGGTGAGCGGAGCGAGGACCTGTGGCGCCCGAGTCCGGGCTCGGTCTATCCGACCCTGCAACTGCTGGAGGACGAGGGGCTGATTGCGGTCCGGAAAGCGAAGGCAGCAAAAGGCTCTTCGAGTTGACCGATACCGGCAAGGCTGCCGCGGAGAAGGTCGAGACCCCGCCGTGGGACGAGATCGCCGACGGTGTCGACCCGGCCCGATCTGAACCGCGGGGCGGCCGTCGGGCAACTCTTCGGCGCCGTCGCGCAATCCGCTCACGCCGCCAGCGCTGAGCAGCAGCAACGCATCATCGACATCGTCAACAACGCTCGCCGCGAGATCTACACGATCCTCGGCCAAGACGACTGACCGCATCCGGCGAGCAGACGCGAAAACTCCGCACGCCCGGCGTGTCGGGGGCTTTTGTGATTGCTCGCCAGCAATTACACCTCGACCCAGTCCAGGGTGCGCTGCACGGCTTTGCGCCAGCCCGCATATCCGCCCGCGCGCTCGTCGTCGCTCCACCTTGGCGTCCACCGCTTGCCCTCGTGCCAATTGGCCCGCAGGTCGTTCGGGCCGGACCAGAAGCCGACCGCCAGACCCGCCGCGTACGCCGCGCCCAACGCCGTGGTCTCGGCGACCACCGGCCGCACCACGTCGACACCCAGGACGTCGGCCTGGATTTGCATGCACAACTCGTTGGCGGTGATCCCGCCGTCGACCTTCAGCACCTCAAGGCGCACACCCGAATCGGCTTGCATCGCGTCGACCACGTCGCGGCTCTGGTAACAGATGGACTCCAACGTCGCGCGGGCCAGATGCGCGTTGGTGTTGTACCGCGACAGCCCCACGATCGCGCCACGGGCGTCGGAGCGCCAATACGGTGCGAATAACCCGGAAAACGCCGGAACGAAGTAGACCCCACCGTTGTCATCGACCTGGCGCGCCAGTGCCTCGCTCTGCGCAGCTCCGCTGATGATGCCCAACTGGTCGCGCAGCCATTGCACCGCCGAGCCGGTCACAGCTATCGAACCCTCAAGCGCGTAAACGGGTTTGGCGTCGCCGAATTGGTAGCACACCGTCGTCAGCAGACCGTTGCGGGACCGCACGATCTGCTCGCCGGTGTTGAGCAGCAGAAAGTTTCCGGTGCCGTAGGTGTTTTTGGCCTCGCCGGGGTCCAGGCATACCTGGCCGACCATCGCGGCGTGCTGGTCACCGAGAATGCCGGTGATCGGCACCTCGCCGCCGAGCGGTCCGGCCTCCAGCGTGAGGCCGTAGGGCTGGCGCGGCGACGACGCCGCAATCGACGGCAGCATCGCGCGGGGGATATCGAAAAACGACAGCAGCTCGTCGTCCCAGTCCAGGGTCTCCAAATTCATCAGCATCGTCCTGCTGGCGTTGGTGACATCGGTGACATGCACCCCGCCGCGGGGACCGCCGGTCAGATTCCACAACAACCAGGTGTCCGGGGTGCCGAACACGGCCTCACCCCGCTCGGCCGCTGCCCGCACCCCCTCGACGTTCTCCAGGATCCATTGCAGTTTGCCGCCGGAGAAGTACGTTGCCGGCTGCAGACCGGCTTTCCGCCGGATCACGTCGCCGCGACCGTCGCGGTCCAGTGCCGACGCGATGCGGTCGGTGCGGGTGTCCTGCCAGACGATCGCGTTGTAGTACGGTCGGCCGGTGCGGCGATCCCACACCAGCGTCGTTTCTCGCTGATTTGTGATCCCGAGCGCAACAATGTCTTTCGCCGACAGGTTGGTCTTGTTCAGCGCTGACATCAGGGCCGAGGTGGTGCGCTCCCAGATCTCGACCGGATTGTGCTCGACCCAGCCGGCGCGCGGCAAAATCTGCTCATGCTCGAGCTGATGGCTGCCCGCTTCCGTGCCGTCGTGGTCGAAGATCATGCAGCGGGTGCTAGTAGTGCCCTGGTCGATCGAAGCGATGAATTCGCCCACGTGCTTTCCTCCCGCGATCCCGTCCATCATGGACTACGCGGGCGCCCAAATCCCCCACATCGAGCGCATGCCGCTGCGACTAGCGGTCGCGCCGCTCATGTGCGCCGCTCAGAAGCTCAGTCCTGCAACGGCATCTGCTGATACTGCACCAGCGATGTCGGCAAGGCCCGGGTCGGCATCGAAGGGTGGAGTGAAGGAGTCGGTGAAACTAAAAACACCATCGGTGTCCACAATGCCAAGTTGCAAAAACCCAGGATCCGTTACGACGAGATCATATGTATCTGTCGCCGGGGAGTAGAAGTCGAGCTCCAAACCAGTGAGTAAGGTGCCGTCGTAAGTGAGCGTGTTGTCGAACGCGTCTGTGGTCGTGTTAATGCTGAACGTATCCGTGTACCCGTCAAACGTATACGGGCCGTAGGTCGCTATGTCACCGCTGGGGCCGGTCGCATCCGTCGTGTCTGCGCTGGCGGCTGGGCTGGCTAGCAGGGCGATGAGCGGAGAGGCCAGCACTGCACCAACGGCCACGCCGACAATGCCACTCATGCGGCGGTGACCGTTACTCAAATTTTTTCCCCCAACTCGCTGTGAATTCGGTAAGAATAACCTGAAAGTTTTCAGCATGGCGGAGGCAATGTCAATAGCACAGTTCACCTCACTGAAGCAAGGCGCACCGCTGTGACCGGGCAGAGGACACCGTCGGAGGTACAAATTCCAGCCGAGTGAGGATCATCTCGTCGATCTGTTGCCTAGCGGCAAGTAAACCGGTTGCATCGGCGATGTGGGGAAAGAGGTCAAGCGGACAACCTACGAGCGCGTAGACCGCCAGGAGTACCGGCGCAAGGTGCAACTGTGCCTGGACGTCTTCGAAACCATGCTCGCGCAGTACAGCTTCGAGGTCGACCGCCCACTTACCGGGATGGAAATCGAATGCAACCTGGTCGATGACGACTATCAACCGGCGATGAGAAATCAGGATGTCCTGGCCGCCATCGCCGACCCGGCTTACCAGACCGAATTAGGCGCCTACAATATCGAATTCAACGTGCCGCCCCGGCTGCTGAGAGGCCGGACCGCGATGGATTTGGAAGCCGATGTACGAGCCAGTTTGAATGCCGCCGAGACCAAAGCCACCGCCGGAGGCGCGCACATCGTCATGATCGGAATTCTTCCGACGCTGATGCCCGAGCACCTGGCCGGCCGATGGATGAGCGAGTCGACCAGGTATGCGGCCCTCAACGACTCCATCTTCAACGCCCGCGGCGAGGATATCCAGATCGACATCAGCGGCCCGGAGCCACTAGTTTGTACTCGCCGTCCATCGCCCCCGAATCGGCTTGCACCAGCATGCAGTTGCACCTGCAAGTGTCGCCCGCCGATTTCGCCAACAACTGGAACGCCGCGCAGGTGCTGGCCGGGCCGCAGCTGGCGCTCGGCGCCAACTCCCCGTATTTCTTCGGTCATCAGCTGTGGTCCGAAACCCGCATCGAACTGTTCGCGCAGTCCACCGATACCCGGCCCGACGAATTGAAAACCCAGGGCGTGCGGCCGCGGGTGTGGTTCGGCGAACGCTGGATCACATCGATCTTCGATCTGTTCGAAGAGAACGTCCGCTACTTCCCGTCGTTGCTGCCGGAGGTCTCCGACGAGGATCCGGTTGCCGAGCTCGCCGCCGGACGCACCCCCCATCTGCCGGAGCTGCGCCTGCACAACGGCACGGTGTACCGGTGGAACCGTCCGGTGTACGACGTCGTGGAAGTGGATGGGGTCGAGCGGCCACACCTGCGGGTGGAGAACCGCGTGCTGCCGGCTGGACCGACGGTCATCGACATGCTGGCCAACTCCGCGTTCTACTACGGCATGTTGCGCACGCTGTCCGAAGAAGACCGCCCGGTCTGGACGAAGATGAGCTTGCTGCGGCGCAACACAATTTCCTCGAGGCCGCTCGACACGGCATGCAGGCACGCTTGTACTGGCCGGGGTTGGGCGAGGTCACCACCGAGGAATTGGTGCTGGGGAACTGCTGCCGATGTCGCATGAGGGACTGGACCGTTGGGGCGTCGCCACCGACGTACGTGACCGGTTTCTCGGCGTTATCGAAGGCCGTGCCCGCACCGGACGCAACGGCGCGATCTGGCAGGTGTCCACCGTGCGTGCGCTACAAGAGGGCGGGTTGTCCCGGCCTGCAGCGCTGGCGGAGATGCTGAGGCGTTACTGCGAGCACATGCACACCAATCAGCCGGTGCACACCTGGGAATTAGCAGCCGGTTAGGCGCCGAGACCCGCGGCCTCGACCACCGCCCACAGCACTTGCGGGTGCTGGATGTCGCTGTGCGCGCCGCTGAAGGGCGACTGGTTCGCGCAGATGACGGCGTTGGCGTCCAAGCTGTAGAAACAACCCGTTTTGAAGCCATAGGGCTTTCCCTGCGGCGCCAGCACCACGGTCGTGGGACTGGGGGCCTGCTGGTATCCGTCATGGCCCATTCCGCCCCATCGGAAGACCAGATCGCTAGCCGATTCGCTGTCTTGACCGGCCAACATACTGGCGGCCGGGTACCACCATCCGACCGCTCGGTCGGCGGCGCTGAACGTGGCAAGCAGCGGACCGTCGACCCGGCTGCCGTCGACCGCCAGTCCACCCCCGCGCGACGGGTCGAACATCAGCGACGACGCAAACGTGAAGTGCGAGAACGCGCCCTGGATCAGGGTGAGCGACTTGACCGGGCTGGCCGATCCGGTTTGGTTGGCAGGCAAGCCCGCCAGCGAGTACGCGACGAGGCGGGCGCCAAAACTGTGCCCCATCAGGTGGATTCGCGGCGCGCCACCAGGGCCTCTCAGACCAGCCAGTAGCGGGCCCAAGCCGTTCTGGCCAATCACGCCGGCCCGGTTCTTCATCTCGTAGTAGCTCATCGTCCGCAACACCTCGCGCGCCCCGGTCCACAGCCCGGCGAACGGATTGCCGATGCCCTGCGCGGAGCTGCTCGCATGGGGTGCCATGGCTGCCGCGTGTCCGAATGCGGTCGCGGTATCGGCGGTGATCAGCGCGGCTTCGCCGGTGTCTTCGACACCCTGCGGTGGGGTGGTCACCGAACCCGATGCCAGCTGGTGGAATTGGTTCAACGCGGCCGGGTCCTGGGGCTGCTGGTCGAGTAGCTTGCCCATCGTGGCCAGCTGCTGCTGTTGGGCCGGGAACGCCGGGGCCAAGGCCGCGGCGAGCTCTGCTCCGGTGGACGGCACCGCAGGCGCGGTGGCCGGATCGTCGTCGGGAAACAGCAGCGACGGCCAGATGACGCCGACGGCGGCGCTGCTGGACAGGTGCGTGCCGAGCTGTGCGGCGAGCAGACCGAACATCGCCTCGTAGAGATCACGTGC
Organism: uncultured Actinomycetota bacterium; assembly: GCA_963791535.1. Taxonomy (GTDB): domain Bacteria; phylum Actinomycetota; class Actinomycetes; order Mycobacteriales; family Mycobacteriaceae; genus Mycobacterium. The sequence continues at coordinate 5,960 of CAWBSW010000002.1, forward strand.
TGAGGTGACGCCGTCGTTCCAGCCGTGCGAGAGCACGAACAGCTCCGAGATGCCGCCGGCGGCCACCGCGGCCGGCAGTCCGCCGTCACCGCCGCCGTTTGCCGTGTTGAGTGAGCCATCGGCGTTGAAATCGACCTCGTAGTAGGCCAATCCGTTGATATCGTTCACGACGTTCGTCCCTTCGGTTCTAGCTGCTGGACAGGGCGCGCATCACATCGATCAGACCGGTGCCCTGATAGAACTCGTGGCGTCCCAAATCTGTTGCCGTATCGGAGAACAGCTTTTTGATGAGAAATGGCTGGCCGATGTATTCGCTGCGAGCCGACAGGTACGCGGCCACCGCCCCGGATACGTGCGCGGCCGACATCGATGTGCCGCTGTCTTCGCGGTAGCGTGCCAGCTGCTTCGGGTCGCCGGCCTTGGGCGCCAGTGGCGGAACACCCGCGACGAGGTCCCCGGTAGCTGCCGACGTGATGCGTTCACCCGGCGCCACCACGTCCGGCTTCGAGCGACCGTCGAGGGTGGGCCCCTTCGACGAGTTGAAGGTGACGCCGTAGGTATGCGGCCGATACCGGTGCACGGACCCGACGGTGATGGCGCAGGCCGCGTTTCCCGGATCGGTGATCGTCGACAGCTGCCCGTAGACGTCACTGGACGGGCCCTCGGCGGTTCCGCCGGCGCCCGCGTTGCCGGCGCTGACAACCGCTACCACGCCGGTACCGACCAGCAGATCCAATTCGCGGCACAGCGGACTTTGGCCCGCGCCGTACTCGGTGGGAGGCCAAGGGCAGCCGAAAGACATGTTCACCCCGTGGATCTGCAGGTCCCTACCGCCGCCGTTGACCGTGCGGATGTAGTCGATCGCTTGGATGACGGCACTGGACAAGGTGTTGCCGTTGTCATCCAGAACCTTGACGCTGACCAAGTTGGCTTTCGGCGCGACCCCGGCCAGTGTGGTGCCCTCGGGCAGCGTACGCAGCGCCCATTGCGGCAGGTCCTGTGCGGTCGGTTGGTTGTAGGCGATCCGGAGCAACGCCGGATCCGCGGGTGCTTGGCCCGCGATGATTCCGGCCACATGGGTGCCGTGCCCGTAGGCGTCGGTCAGTGGAGACGGCTTCGCGTCCGGCGACGACGGAATAGTGAAGTCGTGGTGCAATTTAGCGACCACGCTGGCGGTCAAGGTGTGGTTGGCGGAGAAATGCGGATGAGTTTCATCGATGCCGGAATCGAGCACCGCCCAGACGATTCCCGCACCGGCGGAGCCGAACGTGCGGATGGCAGCATCGGCCTTGATGGTGCTGACCGAGCGGTCCAGGTGGGCGCGCAGCACCAGATCCGGCCACACCCGATAGATGAGCCCGAGCCCCCGCTGCCCGTCGTCGTCTCCGCCACGCACCAACCGGGTGATCTCGTCAGGAGTCAGCACGCATCGCATATAGTGGCGGGCCACCGACACCGGCTGCGGCGGGCCGGCGGTGCCGAAAACGTCTCTGAACAACCGCCGGAAGCGGCGGCGTACGGCATCCGGACTCGCTCCGCGGTCTAAGCGAAGTTCGATCAGCACCACGCGCCGGTCTTGTGCGTCGACGAGCACCATGCGCTCCGCGCCGGCCGGAGCAGTTTGGGTGTCGCCCATGACAAGTGGGCTGACGACAGACGTCCGCCGAGGACCGCGGGGCGGGGGCACACTGGTCACGCTGACCAGCCTCGCCGCGTTAGATGTGCAGGCACCCAGCAAGTCTGCCCGCGATACGCACCCTTACGCATGAGTACGACGAAACCAGCTTGATTGTCTGCAAGCGCGGGTAGCGCACTACTTGTTTTTCAGGTCCTTCGACACGATCTTCGCGAGCTCGTCGCGGTCGGTGACGTCAAGTTTGATGCAGGCGCGGTAGATGTGGCCTTCAATGGTGCGGACAGAGACCGTCAGCCGGTCGGCGATCTCCCGGTTCGATAGCCCTGCGGCAATCAGCGATCCGATCTCGCGCTCGCGGGAGGTCACCGGCAGCGGTTGGCCGGCGGACCTGATCGCCGGCGATATCGCTCCGCCGCATTGCGCGGCCAGCCGTAAAGCCCGCGCGGCCGATTCAGAACTTTCGCGGCGCCGCCCGTCGTGATCGTGTCGCGCTGCGGCCTGCGCGGCCGCATCCGCGGCGGACATCATCAACCCGGCGTCCTCGAAATCCGCGCTGACAGCATCCAGCGCCGCACCGTCAAGCTCGGCGACCGCCGTGGCATGGCGAGCGTACAAACCGACCAGTCGTCCGCCGACACGGTCGGTGAGCGCCGCCAGTCGAGGCGCGACGGTGCGGTCGCCAAACCGTGCCGCGTGATGTAGCGCCTCCGCTTCCACCGCGTGTTGACCCGACTGGTGCGCGAGATCGGCTGCGGTGCAAGCAAGTTCGGCTGCCGGCCGCTCGCCGCGTGTCGCTGCCGCCAGCCAGGCTTGGGCGATGATCCGCTGCGGCTCGTGCAGCGCCATTGACCGGCCGGAGTGTTCCTGGCATTCCTCCAGAACCCGCTCAGCCTGCTCCGGGCTGCCCAATGCGGCGTATGCCCTGGCCAACAGCAGCCGTGCGGGCAACAGCCAGGGCAGCGGGTGCTCGGCGTTGAGCGCCGCAAGCGCCTGCTCGAGCGACGACACCGCGTCGGGGAACTTGCCGCGATAGGCGGCGACAAGGCCGGCCATGACCTTTGCGATACCCCAGCCCGCATATTGTCCGACGGAGGAGAATTCGGCGTATTCGGATACGCGTCTATCGGCCAGATCCAATTCGCCGATGGCGGCCAGCGCGTGCACGTCGCAGTAGCGCACCATCACCCGGATCATGCCGTCGGTGGCCTTCTGATCCGCACGACACCTGGCCGCGATCGGTTCGAAGTCGCCGCCGCGGCCGGCGACCGGCATCGCCATGCCCGCGCCGAAGGCGGCGAAATCGACGGCCTGTTTGGGCGCATTCGGGTCGGCCAGGACGCGCTCGGCCTCGGCCATTCCGTCGGCAATCCTGTTCTGGTGCACAGCCATTGCCGATTCGGTGGCCGCCACGACGAGCTTCAGACTTGGATGCGTCACCCGCTTGCGTAGCAGTGCCAGGACATCTTCTGCTCGTGCGACGTCACCCATCAGCCAAAATAGAATCGAAAGGTGGGGAATGCCCCACTGCACGAGCTGCAGCTCATCGAGGCCCTCGGGCTCGAACTGGGTGAGGATCTCGTCGGCCTGCTCCGGATGGCCCTGCCACAGCAGCGCGCGCGACAGCAGCTCAGCTTCCTGGACGCCGCCCCCGAGCTCGTACGCCGCCCGCGCGATCCGTTCGCCGAGCGGCAGATTCGACAGGAACATCGCATCCTTGGCGGCGGCGACCAACAGCTTGGGGTCGACGCCTTCGTCGCTGTCGACGCAGAGCTGCGCCATCCGGATCCTGCTGGTGGCCGCGTTGAGTTCACGGCCGCGGAGAACCCGCACGATACGGCCTCGCAGCGTCCGCGCCGACGCGGTGCCGATACGCCGGCGAACGACATCGCCGTAAAGCGGGTGGCCAAAGCGGACATTCACGTCCGGTCCGTCGTGAACGATTCGGACCAAACCTTGCATTTCCGCGGTATCCACCGCCTCGTCACCGGCCAACTCACAGAGGGCGTCGATGTCGAGCGGTTCGCACAGCGCCAGCAGCTTCAACGCGTTCACCACATCGGTGCCCACATGATCGAGACGGTCTTCCAGCAGTGCGGCCAACCCGGACGAAACACCGGTGGGCCCGCGCAGCTGCCATACCCCGTTGACCTCGCTGAGCGTTCCGGCATCGATCGCGCCTTCGACCATGTGCCGCAGAAACAGAGGGTTTCCGCCCGAGGATTCCCACATGACGTCAGCGCTCAGACCCTCCAGCATCCCGCCCAGCACCGATTCGACCAGCGCGATGCTCTGCTGCTTGGTGAACGGCTGAAGTTCGAGGCGCTGCAAGTAGCCGTCCTTCCATAACGACGTGAGCGCGTCGGGTACGGGTTCGCCACTGCGTACGGTAGCCACGATGTGTCCGGCGCGGTCGATCGCAATTTGGTGCAGCAATGTCGCGGACAGCTGGTCCAGCAAATGCGCGTCGTCAACGCCGACGACCGTATTGTCACCGGCGAGAATGGATTCGCGTGCCGATGCGATGAGTGCGATCGGATCGCGTATCGGCGACGAACCCACCCACTGCGCGAAAGCCCCCAGCGGGATGCCACGCGAGGTCTCCGTGCACGCCGCCCAATTCACCTTGGCGCGCAGTGACGCGGTGACGGTGCGAGCCAGGGTCGTCTTACCGACCCCGGCAGGTCCGACCAAGATCGCGCCGCAGGTTTCCCCGGCGCCGAGGGCCGTTCGAATGGCCTCCTGCTCCGCGGGGCGTTCAAGCAACTGCCAACGGCGCGCCATGAAGTCAAAGTGTAGGTTTGCGGTCCGCTTTCCGCAGTTTCTTCGTGGCGCGACGCGTCGCGGCGGGCTATTCGGGCAACTCATCTATATTGGTCGGTTCGAGGCGTGGCACGTGGTTTTTCTCGTGCCGGAAGTTGCTCGACGCCTCATACACCTTCAGTTTGAGGCGGTTAATGGATCCCAGCGGGCGGTGGGCGGCCAATCCGCGCCAGGAATTGAAGGACAATACGTCGTCACCGAACACCTGCCGCGCGGGACTGTAGGCGTCCTGGACCGGATACGTTATTTTTGCCACCCCAACGTACGGCGACGCCGATTCCGGCCACTCCACGGTGGCGTCCTCGATCGGCATGGTTTTCACGTCCGTGCACAGTTGGACGCGAAATTCGTATTCCGCGGTGTTGTTGCGAAAGAACTCGACGACCTCGTCGCGGTATGCGTTGGCCCCCGCCGCGCGCGGTACTGGTTGGTCTTCCAACGATGTCACCGATTTCGACAATGGCACGACGGCGAACTTCGCGACGTAGTCCCCGTAGCGCAGTGGAGCCGACGAATAGAAAATATCGCCCAAAATCTGTGTATTGGACGGCGTGAATACCGCGAGAGTCATCGGGAGCGAGAGGCCGACTAGTCCGAGCACCCGCCCCGCTCCGGCTATGCCATTGGTGACGACCTTCAGCACGGGGTCCGGCAATCGCGCCAACAGCCAGGCCATTGGCATCCCCTGCACGTAGTAGGCGTGGACGTCGGCGAACGGGAACTCCCGGTGGGTGACCAGCACAAAATCTTGCGTGGTGGCGCTGTCGTCGGGCAGCACCCGCGGTCCGTGCACGCCCAGAACCTTGATCCCAAGGCCGTGGACCCCGCGGATCTGGTCACTGCGAATCGCTCCCGCGGTGGTGGAAAGCCGGGCGATGACCGGGTAGGTCGCCGGGGTGGCGAACAAACCTTGGCGCAGCTCGTCGGGAAGATCGGGATAGACGGTGAGATCCCCACCAAGAATGCCGTGGCTCTTGGCGTGGGCGTCGCGAATCCCGTGATGGTATTTCTTGAACGCGTACTCATTGTTTCCGTGCAGGACCTTGACCATCTTGTCGATCAGCTCGTCCTCGTCAGGTCGCCGGGACTCCAGGTCCTCGCTGTAACGGACGTAACTCAGGGTCATTTGGGACTGGCCTTTCCGGTGTTGCTCCCTTGGGCCGCTTGCCAGGGAGCAAACGGATTTGCGACACCACGCAGCGCGGGTTCCAGCGACGGGAAGTGCCGCAGCAGCACCGTGCGCATGGTGTTCGCTTTGACCCAGGCCATGCCGGCCTCGGTGTAGATCTCCGGGCGGAAATCGCGGGTAAAGAAACGATCGCTCTCCAAGCGCCGAGACGCCATCAGAATAAAGACGCGAAATGCCGTGTCGCTGAACCCAAATCCCGGCGGCTTACGTTCGGCAAGCAACCCGATCACCAAGTCCACCCGCTCGATGTCGCCGTAGATCTCGCGCAACTCCTCCGCCCACGTGGGGTTGTCCGTCAGTTGCTCGAACGACGATGCCGGCTTCAGACGGAACAGCCGCCGGAACTCGTTGTAGCGCGGGACTCCCCTTTCGCGTACCCGAAGGATGTCGATTGCGCCGAGGTCGACAAGTTCTCCGTCGGCTCGCTGGAGTTGCTGCATCAGTCGGGGGAAGTTGTGCAGGGTGAGGGCGCCGGGGTGGGAGCGGCCGAACGAGTAGAAGAGATCGTCCATCGGCAGTTCGGACAGCCGCTCGCGAACGTGCTCCACGGTCAGGTCGGTCAGCTCATGCTCGGCGACCACGCGGTCGTCGGCCAAAGAGCGGAAGACGAAGTCGTCGGGGATCAGCGGGTGCATCCGGTAGACTGCGACGAACTCCTCGGTCAGCGAGTAGGGAACCCCGTGTTGGTTCGTGGGTGATCCGGGTATGCCTTGCAGCACCTCGTTATCGGTGATCCTCCCGAAGAGCTCATCGAAGCGTTCCCCGAGGATGCCGAACCAGTTCGCTCGCAGTGCTGCCACGGTCGTGGGGTGCGCGATGATGGCGGGTGTCCAGTCGATGGTGTGGATCTTGGCCATCAGGGCCCCGTTTACCAGCCGCGCCGTGTCATACAGCTGCTGGTCGGACAGTTCTGGGTGCTGCGCAGCGAGCTGGTCGCATATCGCGTTGTGCTCGCGCATGAACAGCGAGTGCAGCATCGCCAGACCAACCCAGAAGTTTCCTGCCGGGCCGGTCAGGTCCAGATATTTGTCGAGATCGGCGGGCGCCAGGCCAAGGTGATCGATGCGGAGCTGACCCTTGTGCCCGGTGCGCAACCCGTCGGCGAAATTCATACTGCCTGAGCCACCGTAAATTTGGGAGCTGTCCCACCAATGGGTGTCCTGGGTGACGAAGGTGGGCGGACCCTGGGGGTCCGGGCTGGGATCCGGGGCGGTTCGCTCGATCGTCATGGGCCGTGTGGGCCATGGATCGTCCTTTTCCAGTGGGATCGCCCACGGTTGCGTCGTGACGGTGCCGTGGCTGAACCAGTCGTGGACTTCGAACTGGATCCACGCGGCGGCCAGCAGGTTCAGTGTGGCCGCCGGCTGAAAAGTCTCGCGGGTGAGTAGACGCCGACTAATCAGCCGCGGGTTGGGTTCCAGCGGCTCGTTGGGATATGTGTGCGACGGCGGGACATTGCGGCCGAATCTGCATCCCAATGACCCCATCAGCGGGTCGCTGAGGTCGTTGTATGTGCCGTTCAGCATGCGGGCGGTTAGCCGGTTTGCGACGTCCGGGTCCTCGTAGGGCGGCTTGTCTAGTGGTCCGCGGCCGGTGTCGAACAGGTTGTGCGCCCGCAGCTGGGTTCGTAGTCCGACCAAGACTGCCAGTCCTAGTGGCTTTGGTAATCGATACCATCCGACCGACCGATCGATCTGTTCGGCGAACCACGACCATAGCCGCGACGTTAACGCTGTCACCACTGAACCTTTCGACGCCGTCGAACTGCTCGCGCACGACGCTTTCGGACAGTAGCAATATGCCCCGGGCGACGCGGGATAACTGACTATTCGTCGATCCGGGACGAGGCCGCCGGGTTGTACATTGGCGTCATGCTCGGCGCGAGAATGCACGGCCATGTCAGTCCTCGTGATGGCGCTCGTAGTCCCAACGCTCGAGCCATGATTCGAGGTTGTAGACGGCTAACGCCATGACGGTAAGGAATGCAGCCGAGCAGATGTAGATGGCGACGGTCATAGTGTTCTCCGCTGTGAGAGTTGGCATTTCGTCGTCTCCGCGGCCCGGTTTTCGGTTTCTCCGGGAGCAGCGGTTGCCGACGAAATCAAGTTATGCCCGACGACGCTCGTTCGCGCGAGTAGCGGACTACCTGTTTGTAATGCGGGTCCGAATCGCGGCAAGCCGGGTTGAGGTAGTTGGCTACTCTATTCAGCTCCCCTTACCACCAGTGAGCATTGCTTTTCGTCGGCAAGAGCTCGGTGACTTGGGAGTGTGCGATGGCGAAGATCGGTGATCACGTCGTGGTTCTGGGTGCAAGCATGGCCGGACTGCTGGCCGCTCGGACGTTGTCCGACTTTTTCGAGACGGTCACGCTCGTGGAACGCGATGCGTTGCCCGATGACGCCGCAAACCGGCGGGGTGTCCCCCAGGGTCGCCACCTGCACGCGCTGCTCGCACGGGGCTCGCAGGTGCTGGAAGAGCTCTTCCCCGGCCTGCTCGACGAGCTGGTCACCGACGGCGTTCCTTACTTCGACGGCCGCGATTTGTCGAAGATCTACTACAACCTGGGCGGACACCAAGCGGTGCGGACCGGTTCGGCCGAGTCTTTTGCCGCCTACGCGTCAAGCAGGCCTTTCCTGGAAAGCTTCGTCCGGCGGCGGGTCCAGGCCATCGCCAACGTGACCGTGCTCGACGATCACGACGTTGTCGGGCTGACCTTCACACCCGACCACACGCGGATCACCGGGGCCCGAATCACCCACCGGCACAGCGGCATCCCGGTGGGCTTGCCCGCCGATCTGATCGTCGATGCGACGGGCCGCGGCGCGCGCACACCGGCGTTGCTGGAAGACCTGGGTTACGGCCGCCCGACAGAGGACCACATCAACGTCCACCTGACCTACACCAGCCAGTTGCTGCGGATGCGGCCCGACGCCCTGCGGGAAGTTGTCTTTCTGATCGGCGCCGTACCGGGCAGGCCCACCGGTATGGCCCTGATGGGCTGCGAACATGACTCATGGCTATTCACCGTGTTCGGAATGGCCGGCCACGAGGCACCTCGCAATCGGCCCGGAATGTGGGCATTCGTCCAAGAATTCGCACCGCCGCAGGCACTCGCGGCGATCGCCGACGCGACACCGATCGGCGAGGTTGTGCAGCACCGCATGCCGTGCAGCGTGTGGCGTCGCTATGATCTGATGCGGCGGTTTCCCGACGGTTTGTTGGTGGTCGGCGATGCGATCTGCGGCTTCAATCCGATTTACGGCCAAGGCATGACCGTCGCCGCTTTGGAAGCGCTGGCGCTAGGTGACTGTTTGAGCCGCGGAACGGGAGATCTGCCGCGCCGCTTCTTTCGAGCCGCGGCACGGCCAATTCGGCAAGCCTGGCAGCTGGCCGCCGCCAGCGACCTCGCCCTACCTGAAATCCCTGGTACGGAATCGCCGACAACACGACTATTCAACCGGTATGTGGATCGAGTGCTGACCGCCGCCGAATTCGACTCCGCCGCACTAGATCAGTTCGTCCGCGTCACGTCACTGGTCGACCCGGTGACCCGGCTGCTACGACCGAGTATGGTGTGGCGCGCCGCGTGGGCGAAACACCGCCGCCGGCAGTACGCGCACCACACCGACGACCCGACCGGGATGGTCGAGATCTCGGTGATCTGAGGTGGGGTTGCTGCCCCATGCCCGGCAGGCGTCAGCGATGAGGTCACGGTCGGTCGAGGAAACGGTGGGCTCTGGCCGTCCGCCGCTACTGGCGTTGACGACCACCGTCACGGTCGTGCCGTCGGTTCGCTTTCACCGCAGGCAATTCGGCGTGCAGGCGCGGCCGGCATCGAGCTCGCTGCTGCCGGTTAACTCGGCGATCGCTGCGTCCACCGTCCGGTAGGCGGGGAGGTGGCGGTCGATACTGTTGCGGCACAGGGCATTGCAGCTCTCCGTTTTGTCGCACACCAACGCCATCGGCACGTCGGGTCCGTCGGTGATGCACCACCGGGCGGCGGGGAATACCGCCCAGGCCGAGTCGCCGACCACGACGAGCCGCGCTATCTCGACGATGACCGCCCGAGGGCGGTCGAGTGCCGCCTTTTTGATCGCGTCACGCAGTGCGATGTATGTCGTCCCATCCAACACACCGGAGACGTTGAGGACGCATACTTCGCCCACCGTTGCGGTGTTGATAGTCAACGCACTTCGGATCCCGGACACAATGCGTTTCCTCACATGCGGTAACGGCTTGGATTCGATTACCGATGGTTTCAGGAAACTTAGGGGCGGACACGAGTAGCGCACTACCTGGTTGGCGACGGCCGAGATACCGTCTACCCCAACGTCTTACGACGTTGGGGTAGACGGGTCTCACTTCGCCGGCGCGGCCGGTTGTGGCTGGCCGGCGGCGACAGCGTGTTCGTAGTCAAGCCGTGCTGCGAACTTTGCGATCTCGTAGGCGTTGACGTAGAGACTCAACTCGACGAGAGTCCGAGGTGCTCGCCGAACTCGCTACCGGGGGTAGCAACCGGGCGGTGGAATTCCATCTTCGCCAAGCTCGGGCTCACCGGGGATGACCCGGTCGGCCGACGCGTCAAGGCGGTCTTGATGTTCCTGGAAGTCAGCGCGATCTGTCACGGTGGCGCGCCATGTCGCACATCTGCATAACAGTCGGCGGTGGCATGTCCGGCCACGGGCCTGCACCCGGCTACGCGTAGTACGTTGGAGTGCATGGCAAATGAAGCAATGGACTGGGATAGCGCATATCGCGAGCAAGGCAGGTTCGAGGGCCCGCCGCCATGGAACATCGGTGAGCCGCAGCCGGAACTGGCCGCGCTGGTCGCCGCCGGCAAGTTCCGCAGCGATGTGCTCGACGCCGGGTGCGGCTACGCCGAGCTGTCCCTGGCCTTGGCCGCCGACGGCTACACCGTGGTCGGCGTCGACCTCACGCCCACCGCCGTCGCCGCCGCCAACCGGGCGGCACAGGGGCGCGGACTGAACACTGCCAGCTTTGTGCAAGCCGACATCACCGCGTTGACCGGTTACGACGGTCGGTTCAACACGGTGGTCGACAGCACGTTGTTCCATTCGCTGCCGGTCGAGGGCCGCGACGGCTATCTGCAGTCGGTGCATCGTGCGGCGGCCGACGGGGCGGGCTACTTCGTGTTGGTCTTCGCCAAGGGAGCGTTCCCGGCCGAATGGGAAACCAAGCCGAACGAAGTCGACGAGGATGAGTTGCGTGCCGCGGTGAGCAAGTACTGGCACGTCGACGAGATTCGGCCAGCCTACATCCACGCCAAGATCCCGCCAGCACCGCCGGAATCGGATGTTCCGATGCCGGCGCATGACCGCGACGAGAAGGGCAGGATGAAGCTTCCCGCTTATCTGCTCACCGCGCACAAAGGCGGGCTGACAGCTAACTGAGTGCGGTGGATAGGTCTGAGAAAAACGACCCAAGGAGCTCGACGTCCCCAAACGGCGTGATGAGCAGATCCGATATCCCGGGGTCCGTCCCGCCGGGAACATCGAGCCATTCGTTTTCCCAGCCACCGCCAAAGTTGGCCCTAAGATTCAACTTAGATCGCCGGAGCGCTCGGGGGCGGCCGTTGATTGAGCACTACACCGCCGCAGTGGCGTCGGTGAGCGCCTCGGCGAACATCGTCAAATCGTCGACGGTGGTGTCCAGGTGCGGCGAAATCCGTAGCACCGGCGCGGTCAGCTCGAGCGGCGCCCGCTCCACCGTCGCCGCCGTGGTCAGGATGCGACGTTCGGCGATCAGCCACGCGCGGACTTTCACCGGATCGGCGCCGTCGACCGGGGCCAGCGTGGTGATCGCAGTTTGCTCGTCGACGGATTCGACCACCCGCCACCCGCGAAGATCGGCGAGTACGGTCCGGCTGACGCGGCCCAGCTCGGCCAGTTGCGCGCGCACCGCAGCCGGCCCGGCCGCCACGTGCTCGCCTATTGCAACCGAAAAGCCCACGCGGGCAGCAATATTGGCCTCGCCGAGTTCGAGCCGCTGAGCCACCGACAGCGACGACACCCACTCCGGCGGCGGCAGTCGCGGCGTAAGCCGCTGCATCAAGGTCGAACGCACCGCCAGGACGCCGACGCCGCGCGGGCCGGTGATCCATTTGCGCGACGACGCATACGTCACGTCAGCGCCCGCTGCGCAGTCCACCTGCCCGAGCGCCTGGGCCGCATCGACGACAAGCGGCAGACCTAATTCACCGCACAACTGGGCCATTTGGTGCAGCGGTTGCACCACGCCGCGGTGGCTGGCCACCGCGGTCAGGTGCACCAGGTCGGGTGGGTCGGCGGCCAGGCCGGCGGCGGCTTCGCCGACCCCGACCCTGCCCTCGCCGTCGGTCGGAAGCGGGCGGCGGGCGAAGCCGTGCGCCGCCATGACGGCCAGGTTGGGTCCGTATTCGCCGGGCAGACAAGCCACTGTGCGGCCACCGGGCGGCCAACTGGCCAGCAGCAGGTCGAGCGCGTGCAGCGACCCGGTGGTGAACACCACCTCGGCGTCGGGCATACCGGCGAGCGCGGCGACGGCGACACGTCCGGCGTCAAGAACCGGTATGGCCGCATCCGCCGCAACGTAGCCACCGACCTCGGCCTCGTGCCGCGCGTGCCGGGTGGTGGCGTCCAGCACGGCGAAGCTCTGCCGCGAGCAGGCCGCGCTGTCCAGATGGAGCCCGGCGACCGGCGGCCGAGCCGCCCGCCAGGTTTCGGCCAGGCCTTCGCTCACTTGTCCGCCAGCGACAACCCGAAGTCGCCGGCATCATCGGTCCACCATCGGGTGCGTCGCAGCGCCGCGCGGGCCAACTCGGCCGCCACGACATCCGCGCGGAACTTGCAGGACACTTCGGTGAGAATCTCCTCACCGGCAGCCAATTCGACGGTCAGGTCCAGCGCAGCGATGCACACCTGCTGCGCCTTCTCGGCCCGCAGCCACATCTCCATTCGCTCGTCTTGGCTGTTCCAGCGGGCCACGTGCCGGTAGGCGTCGACGTCGAAGTCGGCGTCGAGTTCCCGGTTGATGACCGCGAGCACATTGCGGTTGAACTGTGCTGTCACGCCGGCGGCGTCGTCATAGGCCCGGACGAGCCGGTCGGCATCCTTGACCAGATCGGTGCCCAGCAGCAGGCTGTCGCCCGGTCGCATCACCCCCGCCAGCGCCGCCAGAAACTCCGCACGCGGTTCAGCGGTGAGGTTACCGATCGTGGAGCCCAAGAACACAAACAGCCGCCGCCCACCCTCGGGGATTTCTGACAGGTGCTCTTCGAAATCGCCGCAGACAGCGGCAATTTCGATATCGGGATACTCACGCTGGATGGCCGCCCCGGCGGCCGAAAGCATGCCGGCGTCGACGTCGAACGGCACGAACCGGCGCAGCGCGCCACCGTCATTCAGCGCCGCCAGCAGAGTCCGGGTCTTCTCCGATGTACCGCTGCCCAGTTCGACCAGCGTGTCCGCACCGGTAACCGACGCGATTTCCGCAGACCGGGCACGCAAGATCTCCGCTTCGGCACGTGTTGGGTAGTACTCAGGAAGCCGGGTGATCTGGTCAAACAGGTCGCTGCCTACCGAGTCGTAAAACCACTTGGGCGGCAGCGATTTCGGAGAACTAGCAAGACCGTCGAGCACGTCGCGACGCAGCGCCTGGTATGCCGAGTCCGCGGCCAGGTGGTTGCACAGCGATAACGTCATCAAGGTCCCTTCGTGTGTTCCAGTGCGGTCAATATGACGCCGTCGGCGTTGACCTCCACCAGGTGGTGGTCCGGCAGGTCCTCCCAGCCGGGCTGGTCGTCATAGGGCTCGCTGGCCAGCACCACCCCGTCGTCGCGGCGCAGTATCGACAGGGTGTCTCCCCAGGTCGTCGCGAGGAGCCGAGAACCGTTGGCAGCCAGGATGTTCAGCCGTGCGTTAGGGTCCTCGCCGCCGACCTCGACGATTGTCTCGCCTAACGCATCGAGACCCCGGTCGAAGATCAGCGCAGCGAGAATTGCGCTGTCACAAACCGATTCGGCCGATAGCCCCGAGGACAGCACGCTTCTGTCGACAACTCCGTTGTGTGACAACAGCCAATGCCCATCGGTGAACGGCGCGGTCGCGCTGGCTTCGATCGGCATGCCGACCGTCGCCGAGCGCACCGCCGCTACCACACAGCCGCTGCGCAGCGCCGGCGCGACGGAACCGAACGAGACGTCTCCCCACAACGGCGCGACACTGCGCCAGCGCCGCGGCGTCGCGCCGTCGAAAAACCCGACCCCCCAACCGTCGGCGTTCAACAGGCAATACTTTTGCCGGCGCGGCGCATAGGACTGCACCCGAAGACCATGGGGCGGGTCGAGCACCAACGAGGAGACCGAGACTTCGCGTCCCAGCCAGCCGAGATGTCGGCACATCAGGCGCGGCCCCCGGCTTGATCGTCTCCGACCGACCACGCCAACCGGACACCGCTGAAGATCTGCCGCCGATACGGGTGATCCCAGTTACGGAAGCTGGGCCGCAGGGTGGCCGACTCCACGGCCCATGAACCGCCGCGCAGCACCCGGTAGTCCCCGCCGAAGAACGGCTGCGAGTAGCGCTGGTAAATCATCGGCGTGAAGCCCGGCCACGGTTGCAGCGTTGAGCTGGTCCACTCCCAGATGTCGCCGAGCGTCTGCTCGACTCCGTAGGCCGACGCGCCGGCCGGGTAGGCGCCGACCGGCGCCGGGCGCAGTGACTCGCCGCCCAGGTTGGCATGGATGGCCGACGGCTCCTCGGCTCCCCACGGATAGCGGCGCCGCGCGTTGATCTCGGGATCCCACGCGCACGCCTTCTCCCATTCGATCTCGGTGGGCAGCCGGGCATCGGCCCACGCGGCGTAGGCCTCGGCCTCGAAGTAGCTGACGTGCTGGACCGGTTCGTCGGCGGGGATGTCCTCAACGCGACCGAACCGAAAGCGCGTCCGCCCGTCGGCGTCCCAGAACTGCGGGGCGATCAGGCCGGCGCTTTGGCGGTGCTCCCAACCCCGTGCTGACCACCACCGCGGCTGCGCGTAACCACCGTCGTCGACGAACTGCCGCCATTCACCGTTGGTGACCGGGACTCGTCCGATGCGAAACGCCGGGACATCCACGACGTGGGCCGGGCGTTCGTTGTCCAGCGAGAACGGTTCGGTGGCCGCGTCGACGCCCAGGACGAACGGGCCACCGGGCACCAACACCGACGTGCCGGCAAGTCCCGGCCGGCCCGGCGGCAGCGTGGACGTGTCTGGCAGCAGCGGCGGACCGCTGCGCAGGTTCAGCGCCTGCAGCATCGTTTCGTTGTGTTGGTTTTCGTGGCTGATCACCATCCCGAACGGGAAGTCCCGGCCGGGCTCATCGGGCAGCGCGTCGAGGGCATCCAGCGCAGCCGATCGCACGGTCCGGCAATACGCCCGCGCTTGGTCCGGAGATAGCAGCGGCAGGTCGACGCGACTGGCCCGGGAGTGCACGAAGGCGTCGTAGAGGTTCTCGACGGCGCGGGGCAACATGCCCGGCCGATCCTGGTCGCCACCGCGCAGCAGCCACAGCTCTTCCTGCTGACCGATGTGCGCCAAGTCCCACACCAGCGGGCTCATCAGCGGGTCGTACTGGCGGCGGAGTTCGGCGTCGTCGAAATCGACCAGCCGCAGCGTCCGTTCCCGCGCTCGGCTCAAATCGCGGGCCAGTGCTTCGCTCGGAGTCACGGCTCCCCTTGCGCCAGCCGAGTGACCGTGGCTTCGATGCCGTTGTCGATCACGTGGTCGGAAAAGTCGTCGGCGGGACAGCGGCCCCGTTCGACCGCCGCGACCAGACGCTGCATCGCCTCGCTGAGGCCCGGCGGCACGCGTTCGCCGGCGACGGCCACCAGCCGGTTGGCGGCGGTGTAGAGCCGCTGGTCGCGAGAGCCGTACCCGGGCGGCGATATCCCAAGCGGTAGCGACGGGTTCGACGGCCTCAGCGGCGACATCGGCGGCTACCGGGTCGTCGAGCAGACTCACCAGCGTGAACACCACCGCCGGCCAGATGGCATCGGGAACGCTGTCCAGGTAGCGGATTTCCAGCCACTGGCGTGGACGCACCGGCGGGAAGAGCGTGGTGAGGTGGTAGTCCAGGTCGTGGGTGGTCGGCCGGCGACAGCCGAGCAGCTCGCGGCCATCGGCCCAGTCCGCGAAGGGCAGGTAGTGCATCACCGGCACCGCCTCCGGGCTGTGCACCAACATCACCGGTGCCCTGAGGGCGTAGCGCGCCCAGTCGGTGCCGGGATCCTCGCCGCTGGCGGTCAGGATCGGTCCGCACCGCGCCGAGTCGAGCTGACTCCACACCCGCTGCCGGGTCGATCGCCAGCCGGAGAAGGCGCCGCCCAGCAGCGGCGAATTCGCGGCGATCGCGACCAGCGTCGGCCCCAGGGCGTGGGCCAGCCCGACCCGGTCCGCCCATCCGGCCGCAGGCCCGGCGTCGAGATTGACCTGAACCGACGCCGTCGACGTCATCATCGCCGCGCCCGCGACCCCGGTCTGGCTGGCCTTGAAGAACTCCTCCATCGCGCTGTAGCGCGCGCCGGGATTGATGCGTTTGGCGGGCCGCAGCGGATCCGCGCCCAGCAACACCAGTCCAAGACCGCCGACGGCGAAGGCCTTTCGCAGCAGAGCCTGGTCGGTGGTCATCGCCTCGATCGCCGGCACCACACCGTCGACGGGCGGCCCGGACAATTCCACGGCGCCACCGGGTTCGACGGTGACCACGCTGCCGCCCGGCATCGCCGGCAGTGACTTCAGGACGTCGGTGATCTCATCCCAGGTCGGTCTCCGGTACGGGTCGGCCTGGTCGTAGCAATGCGCCTCGACCTCCAGGCCGACGCGTCCGACCGGGCCGTCGAACAAACAGCTCTCGGTGATGTATTGCGCCGCGGCCGACGAACTGGCCAGTTCGCTTTCTGCGGGGCGCGCTTGATCCAGCTGCGACGCGGCGGCAAACGCCATATTCCCGATCCCTTCGGGGCCCGGACCGTCGGTCGCGGACCGCTGGTTGCGCGCGGCTATCCAACGATAGTCACAAGCTTCCATCTTCCAGAGGGCACCGACATATTCCCGCCGTTGGCGACTCCCCTTGGTTTGGGAGCTGACGCGTGCGCCCCAACCCCGCTAACGGCTATTGACCGAGCGCGTTCTCCATGGCGCCGGCCAGCACGTTTACCGCGGGACCGCCGTTGCCGGACTGACAGACCTTCGCTTGCAGGAGCACGTTTTCCCGCAGCCGGGTCTGGGTGAAACATCGACGGTCGGTACCGGCTTCCTGTTTGGTCCAGGCCGCGTCAGCTGGGCCGGGCGGTCCGCCGTCAAACGACCACACTTGGGTGGTTCCGTTGTCCAGATGCATCGCGGTGGTCTGGCCCGAGCAGCCGACCGTGCGGTCTACGACGCGGTGAAACGCCGCGCCGGCCGCCGGGCCGGATGCGAAGACACCGACCGCTTGCTTGACGAAATGCGTCTGGTCGGTCGGCGAGGTCTGCGTGCTGGCGCCGTTGAACGATGCCAGGTCGGGATCGTTGTAAACCTCTGGCAACCCGATATCGGCCCAGTTGTTGCACGCCGGGTTGTCGACGAAGTACGGCTGGAACGGCTGACTGAACACCGATTCGTCGCGCATCGGCCCGCCGACGACGTTGCCCACCGAACCCTTCCCCAGGACCGCGTAGCTGACCACGCCGGGATCCGAAGGTCGCGCTGCCGCAACTGGGGCCACAAATATTGCCGTGCCAATCGTCAGCGCCGCTGCGGCGATCCGCCTAGCTCGAGCCATGGATCCTGATCATGCCACTGAGCTACCCAAGCAGAAGCCAGCGTTGCTCGCCGCGGCAGCGCCCGCTTAAGCCAGCACTACCGCCAGACGTCGAATGTGGATGCGCCGCAGATACTTTCGCTGGCATTACGGCGGGGGAGGCGGACCGCCGTGGCCACCGCCATGACCGCCCGGACCCATACCCGGGCCGTAGGGCCCCGGCATCATCGGACCGCCGGGCCAACCGGGGCCCATCCCGGGTGGAAATGGTCCAGGCGAGAAGACGAACGGCCCCTCGGGACCTTCGGGACCGCCAGGTCCAAACATGCCGTGGTGAGGGCGGAACGGGTGATCATGCCCGGCGACTGCGGCGCCAGTGAAGAAGATGACTGCCACGACGAAAACCGTGCCGGCGACGATCACCACCCACGCCGCAGCCTGGTAGAGCCGCGAAGGCTTCGCTACGGGCGGCGCCGCGGGCGGCGGCGGAGGCGGCCCGGGGTGCGGCGGCTGGAACTGGGGCTCGGGTGCTTGGGTCATCCCTCGATAATGCCGACGCGCGCGCCGGCCACCAAACGCCGCGCGCATGGAGTTGCCGATCCGTTATCGGCCCGACCGAACGCTTGCCAATGGCAACCCGAAAATGGGGCGGGTCGCTACCGGCTTAGTAGCACAAGAACCAGGCGAAACGCAGAATGACCACTGCGATGAGCACGACTCCCGCAATGATCGCCACCCAGGCCGCCGCCTGATAAACCCTCTCGGAGTGTGGCTGCGGAGGCAAGAGCGGCGGCGGCGCGACAGGAGACGGCGGAGTCGACGGCTGGGGTGTCTCGCTCATGCTTCTTAATGATGCCTCAGGTCAGCAACGGCCGCGACCGGACAGCGCCGTGGCGTGGCTGTGCACCCCGCCTCAGCAAAGCAATCGCCGTCATCGGCAAAGCTCGGAACCCGGCGCCCCACTGCGGGGACGCCGGGCTCATGGCAATGACGGGCTACGGGTGTGCCGGAGCCAGCGAGGGAGCGACGGACTGCGGTGGCTGCGAGGGTCCGACGACGTAGTCGTTGGGACCACTCGGGCCGCCAGGACCGCCAGGGCCGCCGTGGAAGCCGGCCCCCAGGCCGTGCCCGTGGTGCATGCCACCTGGGCCCATGGCGTGGTGCTGCGCCCAGTGGTGGTGGCATCCGTGGTGATGGTGGCCCGCAATCTTGAAGCCGGCGAAGAAGATGGACATGGCGATGAACAGGATCCCGGCGACGATCACGACCCATGCGGCGAACCTGTAGAGCCAATACGGTTTGGCTATCTCAGTCGTTGGCGTGGTCGGTGTGGTTGGTGTTTCGTGTGTTTCACTCATGCTGAAATGATGCGTGGGCAACGAATAGGGCGCGCTAGGTACAACCTATGAAAAAGATATGAGTGGCGCCGTATTGGCCCCCGGCAGGGTCGACCGAGCGGTTAATTGCCATCTGACCAGGGTTTGAATGGATTGACCGCGAACTCGCAACTGGGCGTTTGTATCGCGAAGCGGTGTTGATTACGCGACAAAGAGCCTGGTCACTGCGTTGGGTGTGGTGGTTGGCTTAAGTTGCCGCAAGATCTGCTGCGGACTGGCTGCGGACCAGCGACTGGATGAAGCCAGGTGCCAATAGCGGTAGAGAACTGCGGTCATGGCATCACCTCGGCCCAGTTCATATGCTCCTCGAAGCCAAACGCCCCCGCGCTGCGGCCCATGGTCGATTCCGGTCAGGTGCAGTTGGGTAACCACACCTGGTCGCATCCGGACATCACCCGCATCGCGCCCGGTGCCGTCGCCGACCAGATCCGCAGAAACGCCGCGCGCCGCGTTGATGGCCGGCGCGATAAGTGCCGTTGCGGCAATGACATTGCGCTACAGCGGCGAACGTGAGCAGTTCGGGCGCCCCATCGCTCGTTTCCAGGCCGTTCAAGCCCATTTGGTCACCATCCACCAGCAGGCCGACGTGGTCGCATCGGCTATCGACGGTGCGGTCGCAGCGGTCGAACTCGGCCGGGGTAGCTTCGAAATCGCTTGCGCCAAAATGCTTGCCGACCAGGCCGCGCAGCTGGTGACGGCGGCCGCCCATCAGACGCACGGCGCTATCGGTATGACGAAGGAGTACCCGTTGCATTATCTGACCCGTCGACTCTGGGCCTGGCGAGACGAAGCCGGCGGACATCATCGCTGGGCGGACCGACTCGGCGCGGCCCTGGTCGCCTGCGGTCCCGACGCCTTGTACCCCGCCATCCAGTCCGGGTCGGAGGTGATGCAGTGAACCGACTGCAGCGTGAAGACGGGGTCACGTTGGCCTTCCAGGTGCACAACCCGAAGGCGCCGGGTGTGCCGCTTTTGCTCACACACGGTTTCGGCGCGACCGCGGGCATGTGGGACCCGAATGTCGATGCCTTGAGCGTCGACCGGCCGGTCATCGTGTGGGACCAGCGGGGCCACGGCAGCAGCGACGCACCCGACGACATGAACCGCTACACCGAGCAGATCAGCGTCGCCGACATGGCGGCCATTCTCGACGCCGCGGGTGCCGATCGGGCTGTGCTCGGCGGAATGTCCTTGGGCGGCTACCTATCCCTGGCCTTCCACCTCGTCCATCCGCAGCGGGTGGCCGCGCTGGTGCTAGTCGACACCGGGCCGGGTTACCGCAATGACGAAGCCCGTGACAAGTGGAATGCGTGGGTGGAACGACGCGGCCAACAACTTGAGCGGGGCGAAGCGCCGGCCGACATCTCGGCCGAACTCGCGCAGGCGGTGCATGAGCACCCCGAGGGGCTGCCCCGCGCCGCCCGCGGTGTCATGGCTCAAAAGGACGCTCGCGTGATCACATCGCTCGACAGCATCAGTGTGCCCACATTGGTGATCGTCGGCGCCGAGGACACCGACTTTCTGGCCGGGGCCGACTACATGCACCGTCACATCCCCAATTCCCGCAAGGTTGTCATCGACAACGCTGGGCATGCGGCGAATATGGACCAGCCCGAGGCGTTCAATGCGGCAGTGCGCGAACTACTGGAACAGCTGTGACCGCTCCGGATGTCACCGTCGAATCCACCGGCCACGTGGCCGTGGTAGAGATCCATCGGCCCCCCAACAACTTCTTTGACACCGCCTTGATCAAGGGCATCGCCGACGCCTACGAGCGGCTGGACGACGACGTCGAATGCCGGGCGATCGTGTTGTGTGCGGAAGGAAAACACTTCTGCGCCGGTGCCGACTTCTCTCGGCCCGCCGAGGATCGTGTGTCGCCTAATGAGCTCTACGCTCAGGCCATCCGTTTGTTCCGCACCAGCAAGCCGGTTGTCGCCGCGGTGCACGGCGCCGCGATCGGCGGCGGACTCGGGCTTGCCCTTAGCGCAGACTTCCGGGTGGCCGCACCCTCCTCGAAATTTGCCGCCAACTTCAGCCGGCTCGGGTTTCATCCCGGCTTCGGGATAACGGCCACGTTGCCACGGATCGTTGGGCAGCAAAAAGCACTTGAGTGGATGCTCACCGGTGAGCGTTTCGGTGGTGAACTCGCCCACGCGGCAGGGTTGGTCGATGAATTGGCCGCCGACGGTGGTGTGGGCCCGGCGGCGATTCGGTTCGCCGAACGAATCGCCGCCTCGGCTCCCTTGGCACTGACAAGCATCCGTGCCACCGCGCGCGCCGGACTCGCTGAGGCTGTCGCCGCGGCCAGCGCCCGCGAGTTCGAAGAACAAACCCGACTACAGGCGACCGCCGACTTCCGCGAGGGCGTGGCAGCAGCGGCCCAGCGCCGCGCTCCGACGTTCACCGGTCGCTGAAGGGTGCCGGTGCCTAACTAGCTTTGGTGGAGCTGCCGGGAATCGAACCCGTTTTTGACTTGCGGAAATACGGTTTGAACTGCACATATGCTACATGTGGTTCCCGTTGGTTACGCGAGATTCCTGGGGATTCCGCCGGAGATGTTGGCGGCGCCAACACCCCGACCAGGCGGACGACCCAGGCCAAATTCGTTTGCGAGAAACGATTACGGTCGAAGGTATGAGCCCCCTGTCAGGATTGAACTGGGTCATGGACGGCGTGCCATCGGCCAATCGCCTAGCCGAACTCGGTGTCTCACGCATCAGCTACGGTCCGCTCCATACATCCATGCGATGAATGCGCTCCAACAGGAAGCAAAGAAACTGCTTTCTTAGCAAGAGTGTCCGTGCAGCCGCTTAGTATGCGACCGCTGTTTGCGGCGTCGACGGCATCCACACACGCCGACTTGTCCGCGGTGGCGGGGAAGCTGGTAGCGCTCGGCGGAAGTGATCAGCCGACTGTTGGGTGTCATTGGGGCTGACCGTCACCCGGGCTGGGCCGTTGCCGACCTGGATGAAGGCAATGGACCTCGGAAATCGCGCCTACCGGTCGTCCAGCTTGACTGTGACGGTCACCCGGCCCTGATCGTCGCGGGTCGCGACGGCGTGCCCGGTTCGGTCGGTGCCGTTGAGCCGCAGCGTAATCGGGCCTCCGTCGCCAACGAAGTTTCGCCACCAGTTCTTGGCGCCGGGAAGCCCGACACGGATGACAATCTCGTCACCGATCCGCCGGTAATTCACCGGTGTAGTGAACGTCTTGCCTGAGCGACGGCCGACGTAGGAAATCAAGACCAGGTTTCGTTGCACAACGTTGCCCAACAGGGGCACGTCGACGAGCTTGGCCGCGACAGCGTTGAAGGCGGGCACTATTGGGGTACCGAATATTCCGCGGCGCATCACAATCTCCTTAGGCCGATCGGTGCTCGCCAGCCTAGCTGGGCCTCAGCCCACACTTCAGTGGTGGTAGTGGGCAGGCCGCGGTGATTGGCGACGTCGTCAAGCGGCTGGGGGTGATTTGGCGACGGGCGTATGCAGCCGTGCAAGACGCCGACGAGTCCCTACCATGTCAGTCCCGGTCGCCACGAGTCCTTCAATTTCCCTTGCCGGAGCGGGGAATCGGGGCCGACTTGCGGTGGTGTCTGCCGGTTTGGTGATGTGAGGTCACCGGGTGGGATCGTCGGGGACCCATAGCCAGCTTTCTTCGCGAGGTCGCGGCGCTGAGCGTCGTCAGCCATGCTTGCGCCAGCCACGTACCGGTCGGCTATCCGCAGGGGCGGCATATTCGTCGGAGACGGCACGCTGGGAACCGGGTGGTCAGGATTGGTTGAGTGCGTCAGGCACTTTCGGTAGTCGTAGCGGCCACCGCACACCCCAGTTGGAACCCGTTTGACGAAACCGGCCGTTCCGGGAGCACCCACCGAGAAAAATGCGTCGTCGCACAGCGTCCCTGGACTATCCTTCACCCGCCGATCGCAGAAAGGGACGCCATGACCAACCACACGTACCGGGTGATCGAAATAGTCGGTACATCACCCGATGGCATCGACGCGGCTATCCGCAACGGGCTGGCCCGAGCGGCACAGACGACACGCGGACTCGACTGGTTCGAGGTGCAGTCCGTCCGCGGCCACCTGGAGGACGGGCCCGTCGCACACTTCCAGGTGACGCTAAAGGTCGGCTTCCGGCTCGAGGACGCTTAGTAGATCGGTTAGCCAGGCAACGGCTCCCGGCTCACCCGCCCGTGAACTCCTGCAGCGACGCAAACCGACGGCGACGGCGGGATGGAAGCACTAAGAGTCCTCAAACGCCGACTCTCCGACGTCGTCTACCGCGCCATGCTCACCGACCAAAACCAATCACTATCGGCCGTCGCTTGACAGGGGAGCTAGAGACAACGGCGATGGCCGGATTCGTTCTGCCTTCGATACTGAATGGGTGACGAAGGTGCGGGCGGCGACTACTCAGGATGCGTTAGGCGTGGCGCAGGTCCACGTCGGGTCATGGCAGATGCCCGGCGCGGCGCGATGATCCCGCGGGCGGTCGAGCTGGTCGAGGGCTACCGGCGAAAGACGATCTCTCCTGTGGAAGCCACCCGCGCCGCGCTGGCGGCCATCGACCGCTACAACCCCATGGTGAACGCGTTCGTGCTGGTGGACGCCGACGGTGCGATGGCCGCCGCCAAGGCGTCGGAGGCGAGGTGGCACGCGGGACGGCCGCTGGGACCCGCTGACGGGGTGCCGACGTCGATCAAGGACGCCCTGTGGACCCGGGGCTGGCCGACATTGCGCGGCAGCTGGCTCATCGACGAGGCCGGTCCTTGGGACGAGGACGCGCCCAGTGTCGCGCGGCTGCGGGAAACGGGTGCGGTCCTGCTGGGCAAGACCACCACTCCGGAATACTCGTGGAAGGGCGTGACCGACTCACCCCGTTATGGGGTGACCGGCAATCCCTGGAATCCAGCCACCACTGCCGGCGGGTCGAGCGGCGGCAGCGCGGCGGCGGTGTGCCTCGGCATGGGGGTGTGGTCGGTCGGCACCGACGGTGGCGGTTCGGTGCGGATTCCCGCGGGCTTCACCGGCACCGTCGCGCTCAAGCCGACCTATGGGCTGGTACCGCTGTACCCACCGAGCCCGTTCGGAACGCTGTCGCACATCGGCCCGATGACCAGGACCGTGCGGGACGCCGCGGCCCTGCTGGACGTGATCAAGGGCTTCGACGCCCGCGACTGGTCGGCGCAGCCGAGACCGACCGCGTCCTTCCTGGCGGGACTGCACGACGGTGTCTGCGGGCTGCGGGTCGCGTTCTCTCCCACCCTCGGCTTTGTCCGAAACGACCCGGAGGTGGACGCCGCGGTGCGTGCTGCGGTGAGCGTTCTCGCCGACGCCGGGGCGCGGGTCGACGAGGTCGATCCCGGCTTCGCCGACCCGGTGCAGGCCTTCCATGTGCTGTGGTTCTCCGGCGAGGCCAAGGCGCTGGAGCCGTACGGGGACACCGTCGACGACCGGGTCGATCCCGGTCTGCGCCGCACCGCGGCGGTGGGTTCGACGTATTCGGCGTCGGATTATCTCGACGCGGTCGCCGTGCGGATGCGGCTGGGTCAGCTGATGGGACAGTTCCACCAGACCTACGACGTGCTGGTCACCCCGACCCTGCCGCTGCCCGCGTTCGCCGCCGGGCAGGACGTGCCCGACGGCTGGACGTCGCAGGACTGGACCAGCTGGACGCCCTACACCTATCCGTTCAACCTGACCCAGCAGCCGGCGCTGAGCGTGCCCTGCGGGTCGACCTCCGCAGGTCTGCCGATCGGGCTGCAAATCGTGGGGCCCCGGCACGCGGACACGCTGGTGCTGCGGGTGGGCCAGGCGTATGAGTCCGCCACAGACTGGCATCGCAAGGCACCGGCACCGACGAGCGCGGCAAGAACACGCCAAGATGGCGGACCGTGACCATCTGCACGGTTGCCTCGGACAGGAATCCCTATTTCGGCGATCCATTCGCTGCCTAACCGGCGAAGCTGACACTCCTCCCACCGGCAGGATGCCCAGACAGCAGGAATATCGGCACGCCAACTGAGCGCGTGTCAACGGCGGCTGAAACGGACCCCTGGCGAGGGTTGAATGTGGAACCCTCCCAGGGTTGTTGGTATCGGCTCGGCACCATCTGTTCCGACGCCGTAGGCGGCCGCACGCATAATGACGCTATGGCCAGTACTGGACGATTCTCCTCGGAGCCGCTCGCCTCTGCCGATCGACCGCAGCAGAGCGGGCGGATCGTGGTCGGTGTCGACGCGTCGCAGGGATCGTTGAACGCCCTACTGTGGGCGCTCGGGGAGGCACGGGCCCGCAAGATCCCCCCGGGCTGGGCAGCATGTTCCCGTTGGGCTATGTGCCGGACGACGGCGGGCCTCCACACGAGTTCGCTGACGCAGTTGCTTCGGTGAAAAGCTGCTGGACGCCGCCGACAGCAAGGCCGCAGAATCCGCGTCTCTGCTCACCCTCCGCGACCAGGTCATCACCCCGATCCTCGCCGGG
>CAWBSW010000003.1:0-110286 GCA_963791535.1 uncultured Actinomycetota bacterium
CGGCCAGATCCTCGAGTTCCCGACGTCCTCCGGGCTCGGGCACCGCGACCTGCCGGATGTGATAGTCGATGTCGAGCTCGCGGTCCTCGACAAACCATGGCCTGTCGATCCAGCGGCGCCCCCGCCACTCGATAGCGCAGCTCCGGCATCTCCGAAAGGCGAGAAGCGACAAGGTCTTTGACTGCACGGAAGCAGAAACCTGGCGCGTCGGACGGGTCGCAGATCGTCAGTCCGGCGCCGTGCATGTGCCAGGCGTGCGTCTCGGCGAACCAGACCGCAGCATCTACGCTGGACAGCCGCCTCATGCCGACAGGGTAGAGCTCCACTGAGATAGATGCTAATTTCTGGCCTGCTTTTCTTTCCATCAACATCCCATCTCACTGCAAGTACCACTCCGACATGTATGGGTCACCGACAGTCCAGTAGCTCGAAAGACCATTGCCGACGACCATCGCGATGTGGCCGTTCCAGACCGCGAGGTCGCCGGAAAGCTGCGCGCTCGTGAGTAATTCGGCGAGATGCGCGGGAATCATCGCCCGCCCCTGTTCCCACATTTTGCCCACAGTTACAGCCAGACATCGGTCAACTGAGTCGAACCAAATCGGCTACACGTCAAGCGTCATAGCTGTCGCTCGCATGTGCCAGCATGCAGTCGCCGAGACGTTCGCCGAACTACCCGACAGTCTGACCGCTCACAGGCTCCGAATGCTGGCTTGCTCGCATGCTTGGACTCCGGCTGATAGGCACTGACCTGGTACTTGTCCTGTCGACCGTGGCGAACACCTGCCGACTCCGGTACCGCTGATGGGCACTGAGGCGCACATTCTCGGGTCAAACGGCCCTATTGGGGGATGACGGTGAGGCGGAACCTGATGCCTACAGCCCAGCCCACGAGCCCGAAGCCAGGTGGCTGCTTCGACGAGGAAGGAGTCATGACCACTACGATTCCCCAACCAAGTCGCGGGGCCCGGATGGGTTTGGCGCACCACATCGGTGGGACTAACGGCAGTGTCGGCCATCGTGATCGGAAGTACTGGGGATCGACGATGAATAGACGGCGGGACCACTGGACTCCGGGGGTGCCGGTGTTCGGCCGGGATGTCTCCGAACCGCTCCGAGGCGTCGGGGGATTGTTTCTGATGTCGGTCGACGCGGTGAGGTTTCTCTTTCGCCGGCCCGTTAAGCACGAGAGTTTCTGGAGCAGTCCTGGATGCGCTGGAATCCATGTTCATTCGGCCGATTTCGTTCTTGGTCAGCACCAGGATCGTCGCCGGGATGATCGCGATCACGCCGTTGTACTCCATCGCCGTCATCCTTTCGTTTCTCGACGAGCCGCTTCACTACCGTGTTCCTTCTAGGCCAGTCACCAGGGCTATACGACCACTACTTTTCGACGTTCTTGAGCCCAACCGACTTGTTGTCGTCGTTTCTTCAGGCCATCTTGATGGCTCTCGCAATCCTGTTCATACATACGTACTTCGGCTATACGGCCACGGGTGGACCGGCCGGTGTCGGCCTTGCGACAGGCCGCGCGGTGCGCGCATCGCTCATCGTGGTCGTGTCGGTCACGCTGCTCGTCTCGCTGGCGATCTACAGCAGAAACGGCAATTTCAACCTGTCCGGATAGGAGGAATGGCATGAGCAGCAAGGAGTTTGATCATCCAGAGATGGCTAAGTTCGATCCGGTCTTCACCGAGATGGCAACGAATGTGGTCGCGCCGGTAATCAAGCGATGGTTCCGCTCAGAGGTGCGGGGGCTGGATTCCTTTCCCCCTGCCGGCGGTGCGTTGGTGGTGTGTAACCACTCCGGCGGTGTACTGACGCCTGACGTGCTCGTCTTCGCCCCGGCCTTCTACGACAAGTTCGGCTATGACCGCCCTCTTTACACCCTCGCCCACTACGGCGTGTTCATCACACCGTTCGCCGGATACTTGGGCCGTCTCGGCGTCATCCACGCCAGCCGGGAAAACGCTGCAAAGGCATTGCATTCGGGCGCGGTAGTCCTGGTGTTTCCCGGCGGGGACTATGACTCGTTTCGGCCGACGCTGACCCAGAACGTCATCGACTTCGACGGCCGTACAGGATATGTCAGGGCCGCGATTGAGGCCGGTGTGCCGATCGTGCCTGCGGTGTCGATCGGGGGGCAGGAAACCCAGCTGTTCTTGACCCGCGGCAATCGGCTGGCGAAGCGCTTGGGCCTCAAGCGCATACGGTTGGAGATACTGCCACTTGCCGTCGGTTTCCCGTTCGGTCTGACTACGTTCTTCCCAGCCAACATGCCGTTGCCCTCGAAAATCGTCACTCAGGTGCTGGAGCCGATCGACATCGTCGCCCAATTCGGCGATGACCCCGACGTCGACCAGGTCGACGCCCACGTCCGCTCCGTAATGCAGAGCGCTCTCGACCGACTGGGCCGCCAGCGCCGGTTCCCAGTGCTGGGCTAATCACATGTCCGACGCAAAATCGACCCTGGCATCCGATGTCAGCGGCGGCCCCTTTGTCGACCGTGGACACGATCAAAGTTGACCGCGGCTATACCGGAGTCGCGAGACGCGAAACGTCGCTACGAGGCAGCGGGGCCAGGAGCGGACGACACTGAGGAATGCGCCCGGCCCTGAGATGAGGCTCGACCGTCGCGCTGTTGTGTCGGCGTGGGTCCCAGGTACCAACGGTGAGGCCGCTGCGGCGTGTTGACGGCGTCAACACCTTCGGTGTATCCGCAGGTCGTTTCACGTTGTTTCGCGTGTTTTCGCGTCGTCGAATTCAGCGTTTCTGCAGGTCAGCATGATTTTTTCACCGGGTTCGATTCCCGGCAGCTCCACCAGCGACGCAGACAGCGAACAATTGTCGGCAGCGCGAAGCCCCGAACCGGAAACAGCGCGGTGTAGCACTCGTGGTCCGTGCGTTCTTTTGAAAGACGAAGCCGCAGCCTCTCTCGCGTGATCGGTTCGCAGGGGTCAAAGTCCCTGAAGATAGCTCCTTTTGGCCCTAGTGGCCGGCGGCCGATTGCGATAGGACAAGACTGGCGTGGTTGGCGCAACTGTAGGGACGGCAATAGACAGCATGGGCGAGGTACCGGGAGCGGTTCACCATACCGACGTCGATAAGTGGGACGCCGGTCTCACAGAGGTGGTCGTCGGGCTGACCCGCCCCATTGTCAAGCGATACTTCCGAGCACAGGTGAGGGGCTTGGCAAACATCCCGGCCGGTCCATCTCTGGTGGTCTCGAATCATTCAGGCGGGCTCGTGACGCCCGACATGTCGGTCTTCGCAGTTGGCTATTACGACACCTTCGGCTACGGACGTCCGCTCTACACGCTCGGTCACGACACATTGTTCGCCGGGCCAGCCGCTGAACTTCTCAGGCGCACCGGAGTTATCCGCGCGACCCATGACAACGCCGCGGCGGCGCTGGCGACCGGTGCTGTGGTCATGGTGTTCCCGGGCGGCGATTATGACGTATATCGGCCTACCGTGCAGGAAGACTCCATCGACTTCGGTGGTCGCTCTGGATACGTCACCACGGCCATCGAGGCCGGGGTGCCAATCGTGCCGGCGGTGTCGATCGGCGCGCAGGAAAGCCAGCTCTATTTGACCCGCGGGAGGTGGCTGGCGCGTGCACTTCGGCTGACCAGGCTGGAGCGCCGACTGTTTCGTACCGACATCCTGCCGATTGCGTTCGGCTTCCCGTTCGGGCTCAGCGTCATCGTGCCGGTCAACGTCCCGATACCGACCAAGATCGTCACCTTGGTCTTGCCACCGATCGACATCGTGGCCAAGTTCGGCGCGCGTCCCGCCGTCGCTGAGGTCGACGCGCATGTGCGATCCGTAATGCAGTCAGCTCTGACTCGGCTGGCACGCAGGCGCAGGCTACCGATCATCGGCTGACACGCAGCCAACGGATGATGTTTGGTGGTCCTGTTGATGGCATCAACACCTTTGGGTGTGTCCGCAGGTTTCGCATCGTAATATTCAGTCTTGTCGCAGGTTACAGCTCTATTTGCAGCGGGTTCGATTCCCGGCAGCGGGATTAAAATTGACGACAACAACATCATCTGGACGCGGTCAATGAATGTGGTAGCTCGCCGTCGACGCCATCATTACGGCGCGGGCTTCAGGTCAGTACCCAGCCCCTGGCAGCGGCGCTGCCGCCGGCGGCGAATGCCCTTTTCTGAAGGGACCAAGGTCACCGGTATTACAGAGGTCGTGACGACGGCTGGCTGGAGTCGTACGTTCGGCACAAATGACCGAATTCATGCGCAACACCGACGCGTTCACCTGGGCGATGGAAAGCGATCCTCGATTGCGTTCCACGGTGGTCACGGTGGTCATGCTCGACCGATCTCCGGATTGGGAAGAGGTACGCAACCGCTTCAGCCTCATCTCGCGCAAGGTGTCGATGATGCGACAGCGAGTCGTCCCGTCTCCGCCGCCCGCGCCGCCGCGGTGGGAGTACGCGCCGGACTTCGACCTCGACTTCCACATGCGCAGAGTGACCGCGACCGCGCCCGGCACCTTCGACAAGGTGCTGGAAATGGCCCGAGTCGCCGCGATGGAGGACTTCGATCGGGCACGCCCGCTCTGGGAGACCACGTTCATCGACGGCCTCGAAAACGACGGCGCGGCAATGGTCCTCAAGTTCCACCACGCTCTGACGGACGGCGTCGGAGGCATCCAGATCGGAATGATTCTCTTCGACTTGTCCGAGGTCCCCGAGAAGCACGGACCAGGCGGCGGAATTGCCTGAAGTGCCCCCGCCGCCGTGGCTGCGCGGCTACCGCGACACTGCGCGATACGACGCCCAATTGGTGGGGAACGCAGTGATGGGCACACTGAAGAGTGCCCCGAAGCTGATTTCCAACGGCATTCGGCGGCCCGTACTTACCGTTACGTCGGCTGTGGAGATGGCCGCGTCGGTCTACCGAACCGTGCGCCCGGTGAACCGGACGGGTTCGCCGCTGATGACGAAACGCAGCCTGATCCGGCGTCTCGGCGTGCTGGAGGTCCCGTTTCCGCAGCTTCGCGCTGCCGCCCACCGCGGCGGCGGTGCGTTGAATGATGCGTTCGTCGCGGGGGTGGCCGGCGGGCTGCGCCGTTACCACGAAAAGCACGGCGCCGCGGTCGGCGACCTTCACCTCACGATGCCGATGAGCCTGCGCGAAGAGGGCGACGAGATCGGCGGCAACCGGATCACCGTGATGCGGTTCGACGTGCCGGTCGGCGTCCCCGATCCGGCCCAGCGAATCCGCCAGATCCACGAGATAACCGGCAGGGTGCGCCACGAGAAGTCGCTGCCCTACACGCAATGGATCGCCGGTGCCCTCAACATGATGCCGCGGTGGTACATCGGCTCGATCCTGCGCCATGTTGACTTCCTGTGCAGCGACGTGCCCGGAATTCCGATGCCGGTGTTCCTCGGTGGTGCCCGGGTTGTGACCCAGTACGCATTCGGACCGACTATCGGCGCGGCGGTCAACGTCACGTTGCTCACGTACGTGGACATCTGCGCGCTGGGCATCGACGTGGACACCGGCGCGATTCCCGACTACGACGTGTTTTCCGAGAGCCTCGTTGCCGGTTTCGACGAGGTGCTGGCGCTCGCCTCGGCTCCTACCTGACGGCGACGCGTTGCTGCCAGAAGAGCCTGGAGCGCAAGAACGGCGTCGAGGACCTCACGGCTGACCACCACGGCGGTTGGTGTCTGAGGTGGCTCACCAGGTCGATGCGGTAGGTGACCGCTCTTGACGCCGTCAAGACCCGAGAACGAAACCGCAAGTAACGAACGGGACGGAACCGGAACGAGAGGGATCGAACCGGCAGGTCAGAAGGCATAATGCCTGATAGAAGCTCGGGTTCGATTCCCGGCAGCTCCACTGAAAGGGCCGCAGATCAGGCTCGTGTCGAGGTCCCGCACCTGTCGGCGGCGGTTCCAGGCGCGGGCGTCGCTGCGCTACATCCGAAGTTGGCGGTGCCATTGCGGCGGCGACATTCCAAGTCGAACATGTGATGCCGCAAAAGTGAGCGCGCGAGCAGCGAAACGACCGGTGCCACGACGTATCCCGGCCCTCAGTGGGCGGACGTCAGCGCACCGGGCGACCGCTCCGAGCGCGTTCAGGCCGCGACGCCTTCCGCGCAGGATCGCGCCCGCCATCAATTTACAGAAGAAGTCCAGAAGGAAAAACCCGCGTGCGCGTCGCTTGTTCCTCCGCACAACAGCTGATGCGATGAATCCACATGTCGCCGCAATAACGGCTACCGCGAGGAGCAGAGAAATCAGATGTGTCAGTCCGAGCTGCGGCGCAAAAGGTCAGAATGGCGTTATCCAGTAGTGGTAACATTATTCTCATGCATCAGTCTCGCGCCTGTTCGCAGGCCTGGGCCGATGATGCGCCGGCAGCCCTGTCTGTGGTGCCATGACGCCCCGATCTGTTCTTCAGGTGGGCGGCGGCCTGCCGCAAGGAGTCCACGGCGCCGCCGATCCTCGTTTCGCCTGTGCGGTGCGCACGTTCGCCAGCCTGTTTCCCGGCCCCCGTTTCGGCGGCGGGGCTCTTTCGGTGTACGTAGACGGTCAACCGGCCGTCGACGTCTGGACCGGCTGGTCGGACCGGCACGGTGAGGCGCGGTGGAGCGCCGATACCGGCGCCATGGTCTTCTCCGCGAGTAAGGGATTGGCGTCGACGGTCCTTCACCGGCTCGTTGACCGCGGACTGCTGTCCTTTGATGCACCGGTCGCGCAGTACTGGCCGGAGTTCGGCGCCAACGGCAAGTCCGCGATCACCGTGCGCGACATGATGCGACACCGCGCCGGGCTGTCGCACTTGAAGGGGGTGAGCAAGGACGAGTTGGTGGATCACCGCCTGATGGAACAGCGGGTGGCCGCCGCACCCGTCGATCGCCGCCTAGCCGGTCGCTCGGCGTATCACGCATTCACCTATGGATGGCTGGCATCGGGTCTGGCCCGAGCCGTCACCGGTGTGGGCATGCGCGATCTGATCCGTGCCGAATTGGCACGTCCGCTCAACACCGACGGTCTGCACCTCGGGCGCCCACCGGCTGAGGCGCCCACCAAGGTCGCAGAGATCATGTTTCCCCAAACCACCAGGGCCAACCCGGTTTTCGACCGCTTGGCACCCAGACTTGCCGAGATGCCGATCGCCGGCGGCTTGGGCGCGATGTATGTCCCCGGCATCACATCGTTGATCCAGGGCGATATCCCGTTTCTGGACAGTGAGATTCCCTCGGTCAATGCCGTGGTGACAGCGCGGGGCCTGGCCAAGATGTACGGTGCACTCGCCAACGACGGCTGCATCGACGGAACACAGTTTCTGTCATCGGAATTGGCCCGTGGCCTAGCGGGAAAGCTGAGCCTACGGCCTGACTTCAACTTGTTGTTTCCGATGTCCTTCCACCTCGGCTACCACGGATCACCCGTGCCCGGCCTGCTGCGGGGATTCGGCCACGCCGGCCTGGGTGGAACCATCGGGTGGGCCGATCCCATCACCAAGAGCTCGTTCGCCTTCGTACACAATCGGCTCATCACGCCCATGGTCGTCGACCAAATCCTGTTTGTGCCATTGATTCTGCCCGTGCGGCGCGCCGTCGCCGCCGCCCACACGCGCGGCACCCACGCCGTGCCGGCGTTCGGTGCGCCCTACCCTGAAACCGACTCGACCAGCAGAGCCGGCCGCTAGGCAAGCGCACCCGCAGCCCGCTCCTTGACCTGCGCAAATTCCCCTACTGTCATCACTATGAACCGGGCTGTAGCTCGGCAGGAAATCACTGTGACACGGAGAGCGTTTTTCGATCCCGGGTGATCCAGCCACGTACTCCGACGGCACCGAAAATGATGCCGGTGCCGATTTCTCCGACCGCCGTCAGCCAGGAGAACCACATGCGGCAATACGCAGATGATCAGCCAAGAGATGTCCTCGGTCAATCAATCTGTCGCGCCGTGACCGCTTTGAGCTGCGATGCGACAGATTGATTGACCGACATTTGTCGCGCTTGGTCAATTTATCTGTCCGACACGATCTGTGGCTGATCTCGGAACGTTAAGACACGATCTGTGCGGCCGATGTGGGTATCGGCGTGTCGCCGCAGCATCCGTGTCGATGCACACCCGGTTTCTCGTACCAGGGCGCTGGCTCGGCACCACTCTCTGAGGATGTCGTAGGCGTCGGGAGCGACGAGACTGCAGTGTTGATGGAGCTATTCTCTGCGCGACGGCAGTTCGTGCCTTACGGGCCGTCACACTGGGCCGTCATTGCTGTGTTCGTGATAGGCGCTGCGCTTTTGGTCTGGATCGGGCGCAGACAGACCGAATCGCAGGGCCGTCGCCTCGGCCGCATCCTTGGGCTGCTGACAGCCTCGATATACGGCTGCGTTCTGACCTACTCGCTGATCCCGCCTACCATCGATCGGTCGGTCCCGCTGCGCCTGACCGATCTCGCGACGGTGGCCGCGGCCTACGCATTGTGGTCCAGGCGACACTGGCCCTTCGCGCTCACCTACTACTGGGGGCTGGTCCTGAGCACACAAGCGCTCATCACGCCAGTTCTGAGAAGTCCGGATTTTCCCCACTACCAGTTCCTCGGTTTCTGGGCCATTCACCTGCTGGTTGTCTGGGCGGCGGTCTACCTGACCTGGGGGCGGAGGATGCGGCCCCAGTGGCGCAGCTACCGCATCGCGATCTTGGTCACGCTGATGTGGGCGGCATTTACCTTCACGTTCAACAGCATCGCCGGAACCGATTACGGCTTCCTCAATGAAAAACCGGCCACCGCGAGTCTGCTGGACCTGTTGGGCCCCTGGCCGGTATATATATTCACTGCGGCCATGCTGATAGTCATCGTATGGGCTCTAATGACATGGCCGTGGGAGCGAACACGGCGACGCGCCAAGGAAGGTCCGCAGCCGGTCTGACCTGGCCGTCACAGGCGATTTTCGCTTATGAATCAGCGGCCAGTGCGCGAGTAACCCGGTCGGCGAAGGCCCAGCGGGTGCCGGCCACATATCGGTGTTGCATCAAATGCAACGTGGGTGCGGCAGATACCTCACGAGGGAGTTGGGGTTGAACAGACCGGCTTCCGCGCTGCAGCCCGGAGTGTCAGCGCTTATCCTCCACAATTCAATGATCCTAATCCGGACGCCTGGTGTGACTGCACACCAGCGCCCGCCCACGACGCCCAGCCAAATCAGGTGAAGACGTCGTTGAGGGTGACCGTTTGGAGGTTGCGGCTGCGGATGATATCGAGCAGTTGGCCGAAACAGTGGGTGATGGTGGGCAGGTTGGCGTGGCCAACCACGATCTGCTGAGGCCGAAATGACCTGTTCGCGGCGGCGATGAGGCCTGCTTCGCTGATCCGTCCCGAGTCGGCAATGTCGCTACTCCACAAGGTGATGGTGGGATAGCCGAGGTCGGCGGCGATGCCGTCGGTGGCGGGCGTGTGTTTGCCCCAGGGCGGACGAAAGTACGGGGTGCCGTCGACACCGTAGGTGTTGCGCAGGAAGTCGGCGTTTCTGCGGATCTGGTCGGCGACGTCACCGGGCGCGATGCGGGTGATGTCCGGATGCGACCAGGTGTGGTTACCCAACTGCACCTGACCGGAATCGACCACGGGCCGCAGCGCGGGGGCGTTGACCGACCACGAACTGTTGGCGCCGTTGACGAAAAACGTCAACCGGGTGCCGCTGTCACGGCAGAAGTCGGCGAACGCGCCCACCACTTGCGCGCTGGCGCCGTCGTCAATGGTCAACGCCAACTGATTGCCATTCCCGGGAAGCCGGGTAAGCACGCCGGGTGGTGGCCGCTCGGTCGGGAAACCACGCGCGGCCGGGGAGCGACTGGCCGCCGCGAGAACGCCGATCGTAATGCCGCACAACAGCGTGCGGCGATCTATCTGCCGCATATCTCAACGCTACTGCTGGGTGCATTCCCAAGGAAGAGGCCAGCTTTCGTCGTCTGCCTTGAGCTCGCGGGTCGGCGCACTCGGCCACATTAGCTGCGGCGCCAGCCGGATGGGACCTTTGGCCGTGGCGGCCGCCGTGCGCCCCGACGAGAATCGCATCATGACGCAACGCGAGCTCGAAGACCTCTCGCCCGACGAATGCTTTCGCCTGCTCGCTACCGCACGCGTCGGGCGACTCGTGTACCAAGATGACCTCGGACCGCTCGCCGTGCCCGTCAACTACGCCATGGCCGGACACGACATCGTCTTCCGCGTCGAGGGTGGCGCGAAACGAGCGGCGATGCAGCAACCAATGCTCGCCTTCGAGGTCGACCACATCGACGAGGACCGGAAGTTCGGATGGAGCGTCCTGGTGCGAGGCGTCGGCGCCGAGGTCGACCTGGAACGGGTTCCTGCGCTGCTGCGAGCGATGGAGGGCCACTTCCCGACGCCGTGGGCAGTCGGCATCCACAACGTGTGGCTTCAGATCGTGTCGCACACCCTCACCGGGCGGCGGCTCGGTGCGGAGCGGTCGCCGATGTTTTGAGGTCGATGATGCGCTCCGGCGGGTCGTGGTGACAGTTCTCTACGATCACACCACCCCGTTCGCGCTGATGCTCAGTTCGACGTCGACGGCTAAGCGACGAAAGGGATCTTGCATGAATGAGCCTCAGGGCGAGGTAGCGCTCGGTCAGGAAGACGCGCGCTTCGAACGCGCCGACTGCGTTCCCGCCGCTTCCTTCAGCTCCTCGTAGGCCTGCAGCGTGTGGTGGGCGAGTTGCGGTAGGTCGTCGAGCGCCGCGGCGTTGGCGACAAATCCGAAGTCAATGCTGTCGTGATAGGACGCCAGCGTGGCGTTGAGCCCAATCGAGGCGGCGAGTGCGGAGACCGGGTAGATACCAAGGAGGCGTGCACCGTTGAGGTATCGGGTCTCCTTGGCGCCCGCCACGTTGGATATGACGAGGTTGCAAGCCGGGTGCCCCACGCGATCCAGGTGGGTGGAGGCACCCAGGCCCGCGAGCGCGACGAGTCCGACCGCGTAGGTCATCGCCGCCTCGTTGGACATGCCCCCGAGTTCCTTCTTTGCCGTGGCGACCGAGTCCACCACTTGGCGGATCCGCTCCGGCATGCTTGCGCCGGGCTCGCCGAGTCGTACGAACATCGCTGACACTCGCGTGCCGATCGCCGTGTCGTCGTCGGCGCGCAAAGAGACCGGACACATCGCGATGAACGGGTGCCCGAAGGCGCGGCCGGTCTCGCGCAGGTAGGCATGCAGCCCAGCGTCGACCACGGTGACCGCCACGTCGTTGAGGGTCGCCCCGAAGTGCCGACCGACCTCGTGCATCTCCTCGAGCGGCAGCGAGAGCGTCGCGAATCTTCGCCCGATTTTGAGCGGCACGTTGGTCGGAGCGTGCTGCGCCGCGAACGGCAGGCTGCCCTCGAGATGCGATCCGAATAGACCGGCGAGCACCTTGCGCAACGCGCCGACCGAAACCTGGTTGAGCGCCTCGACCTGCGTGATTGCCCCGCGAATTGAGTCGGCGATTCTCTCTACGAGTGGCGTCGGCGGGTGCGGCGTGGGTTCTGGCATGCCGAGCGCAAACGCGGGCGTGGGGACGGTGCGCTGATCGGATGTGCTCAGGCCTGCGTATAGCCGCTTCAGGCCGGATTCGCCGTCGATGATGGAGTGATGAGTCTTCGTGTAGATCGCGAACATTCCGTCCGGTACCCCATCGATCACCCAACAGCGAAAGAGCGGCCGGTCGCGATCGAGTTGTGGCTCGTGCAGATCGGCTACGAGCCGCAGCAGGTCGTCGTAGGAGGCTCGAGCGGGGAGCGCCAGATGCCCGATGTGGTAGTAAGGGTCCCACTTCGCCACCTCGCTGAAATGCGGCGCGCCATGACCCAGGAGCTCCGGGACATAGTTGAACGGCGGCGCTGGCGAGCAGGCCCGATACGCCTCCACGATCTCGCGCACGATGGGCGTGCGGCCGGCGGGCTTTTTGAACAGCAGCATCGCACCGACGTGCGTCGTGCCGGCCGGTGACTCGATCAGCAGCCATGAAAGGTCTAGCGGCGGAATCGGTTTGGTCATGGCATATCTCCTGTCCGAAGT
Source organism: uncultured Actinomycetota bacterium (assembly GCA_963791535.1). Taxonomy (GTDB): domain Bacteria; phylum Actinomycetota; class Actinomycetes; order Mycobacteriales; family Mycobacteriaceae; genus Mycobacterium. The sequence goes on from CAWBSW010000003.1 coordinate 12,064, forward strand.
CCAGGCAACCGTTAACCGCTTTCCGGGCTGGGCGCTCCAGAATCCGAACCGTAACCGAGATGATCTCTCCGGAGACCACAGTCGACGAGGGCATTAGGGCCCCGCTATGGCAGCCGTAAGTCCCTGAGCAACGAAACAGTGGTCATCGCTTTAGGGCCGCACCAACAGCGCTTGGTGTCGTCTCCCACTTCGGTGACGACCGCGCCGAGTCCAAGGCGACACCAGTCGGCCAGGGGTGGACGTGACGCTCGCATCGCAACAATCATTGATGCGGCGGTTTTGTGGCGACGGTTGGGGGACACTGCGACGGCGCGGAGTCGGAAAGGACACCAATGGCGGGTCGGACAGTCATCATTACCGGCGCCAGTGATGGCATCGGCGCGGCTGCGGCGGCCAGGCTGAGCCGAAGCGGCGAGAACGTGGTCGTGGTGGGCCGATCCGCAGCGAAAACAACCGCCGTCGCCGCGCGTCTGGGCGTCGAGTACTTCGTGGCCGATTTCACGGATCTTTCACAGGTGCGGAGATTGGCCGAGCAGCTGCTGCAGTCCTACCCCCGCATCGATGTGCTGGCCAACAATGCCGGCCGTGCCATGAAGCGGCGCGAGGTCACCGTCGACGGCCACGAAACGACTTTCCAGGTCGATTATCTGGCAGCGTTTCTGCTCACGACGCTGCTGATGGATCGGCTCGTCGAATCCAGCGCCACGGTGCTGAACACCTCAAGCGTGGTCAATACGTACTTCGGCCGCGTCAATATCGATGACCTCGACGCAGCGCACGGCTACCGGCCCCTCAGGGCATACGGCGACGCGAAGCTGGAAGTCATCTTGTTCACCAAGGAGCTGCACCGCCGCTACCACGCTGCCGGGATCTCGACGGCGGCGTTTCATCCCGGCGACGTGGCGACCAACTTCGGAAACGAGTCGCGGACGTGGTGGATTCGGACGGCGTTTCGCGGCCCGATCAAGTTTCTGGCGCTGGTTGGACCTGAGCAGGGATCCGACGAGCTGGTCTGGCTGGCCTCATCCACACCGGGAACCGACTGGAAGTCGGGCGAGTACTACGCCCACCACAGAATCGCTCGGGCCAACCCTCGGGCCTACGACCCGGTCCTGGCCCGTGAACTCTGGGAGCGCAGCCTGGCCATGGTCGCCGCCTAGAATAGTCGGGAGCAGACACAATGACCGTCACCACTGTGGACGCCGGCCGCAATCAGGTCAGCCGCTCGGTTGAAGTCCGCGCCCCGGCAGCTAACCTGTTCGCGATCGTCGCGGACCCGCGTCGACACCACGAACTCGACGGTTCCGGCACCGTCGGGAAAAACATCCGCGCCCCGCAGCGGCTGGTCCCGGGCGCGCGGTTCACCACGAAGATGAGAATGTTTGGGGTGCCCTATCGCGTCACCAGCACCGTCACCGCGATGAAAGCCGACGAACTCATCGAATGGCGCCACCCCGTCGGGCACCACTGGCGTTGGGAGTTCGCCGCAATCACGCCGATGACCACACGCGTCACCGAGACGTTCGACTACCGCGACACCGGACGGCTGAAGGACCGGCTGAAGTATTACGAGCGAACGGGTTTCGCCAAGCGCAATGCCGCCGGCATCGAAGCCACGTTGATCAAACTCCGCAACCGCTATGGCGGCTGATAGCCGCTGCTACGTTACGGGCAAAGTCAGTAGCAAAGTTGCGCTAGGTCGCTGGACTGATGACGGTGTATGTACAGCTCCCACCATGGAGCTACGCGGGTACCGACATGCTCGCCGAGGCCACGGACTACGAACCGACGGCCGAGGCCTTCCGGCGCTCCTACCGGATGCGGCTCGCGGTCGACGTCCCCCGCGAGACGGTAGCCGACGAGGTCGTCGAGGCCGTACAGAGGGGCCGCAGGCACGTGCGGCTCCCTAAGCGAGCCGCCGTCTTCCCCATGTTGTGCGAAGCGCCCCGGCGAATCGCCGAAGTGCTGCTCACCGGCGTACCCCACCGAGTCAACTAACTACCGCGCACACGCTATTTGGAATTGACCCTCCACGTACGCCCAGGTTGTCGGGTTCATCGCCACCAAGTCAGCCACCGCGTGCGAGGGGGTTGATGCGAATATCGTTGAAGGAGTTCATGATTGCGTCGATCCGCGTATCGGCCACCGCCGGGGAAAAGAAACTGACCGTTGACATCGAAACCGACCTTAGCTCGGCCGAATACAAGGACTGGCCCTCCTGGACCCGATGAAGTGGCTGGCGTCGATCACATTCCAGTCGCGGCCGATCCCGAGGAGCCCTCAGCCCGTCTCGGCAACGTAATCGCAACCCTCGCAATCGACGACAAGGCCGCCACGGGGATGTTGCCACGCAGCGCGAGCGGTTGCCGCGGCGCATCCTGTCCAAGCATCCCCGCCGAAGATTCGCACCGCCGAATTCCTCGAATTCCTCGAAAGTCTGCCGCGGGATAGCCAGTGCGACGCACACTCCTAAGTGCCCCGGTCACACCCGGCGGCATACCCGATTCGTGGGCGCAAAGACGAAACCGACCCACATAAACTACCAACGACAACCGACGAACGATGGTAACCATCGACAATCACGCCTCGCACAAGCCCCATCACACCGGCGATCTGGACGCGATGCTGTGGGGGATCGAAAAGGATCCGTTGCTTCGGCAGACGATCACGGTGGTGTTGATCCTTGATCGGGCGCCCGACCGGGAGGTCCTGCTGGACCGCTTCGAACGTGGCAGCCGTACCCTGCCTTCATTTCGGCACCGGCTGGTGGAGGCGCCGTTGCGCCTGTCGACTCCCCGTTGGATTGTCGACCCGAACTTCGACCTCTCCTACCATGTCCGCTGGATCGGTGCGCCGGGTGATGGATCTTTGGACGGTGTGCTGGAGTTCGCGCGCCAGTCGGCGATGTCCGGCCTCGACCGGGAGCGCCCGCTGTGGACGATCACCGTGGTTGAGGGCCTCAAGGGCGGGCAGGCGGCGTTAATCCTGACGGTGAATCATGTGATGAGCGACGGTACCGGCCTTCTCGCGATCTTCCGGTTGCTCGGCGACCTCACCCGAAAGCCCCGCGATCTTGGCCCGATGCCGGCGATCCCTGAGCCCGAGGATCAATCCCGGCTCGGGCTGGCGGCCGAAGCCGCCCGCTACACCGCCCACCGCGTCCTCAGGTTCCTGGGCCGGTCCGCGGGCTCGACGGCGCGTACGCTGCCGACCGTGATGCGGCGTCCGCGCGATACCGCAACCACCGTCGCCAAGGATGTGTGGGCGGTGACACGGATCGTGGCGCCGAACTTGAAGACCCTCTCGCCGCTCATGACCGAGCGCCGAGGATGGCTGCGCTTCGCAGCACTCGAGGCCGACCTCGAAGGATTGCGGAAAGCCGCCAAGACACGGGACTGCACCGTCAACGACGCGTTCCTCACTGCCGTCGCCCACGGATTCGCTTTGTACCATCAACGGCACGGCAAACCCGTCGAGCGACTGCGGACCACCATCCCCGTTGATATCCGCGAGCCGGGCGACCCACTGTTCGGCAACCGGGTCAACGGTTGCCGAATTGCGATCCCGATCGGCGCCGATGACCCGGGCGCCGCGATGGCGACCTATCACGCTCTGATCAACGGCTTGAAGGGGGTTGCGAAACTCCCGTTGGCCGCCGCGCTCGGCACGGTGATCAACGCCTTCGGTCCGGTGGTGAATTTAGTGATCGGGTTGATCATGAAACACGACGACTTCGTGCTCAGCGATGTCAACGCCGGCGATTTGGCGTTCTACCTCGCCGGCGCGAAGGTACTCAGCATCTTTCCCTTCGGGCCCCCGATCGGCACTGCCGCCAATATCACGCTGGTGGGTTATCGCCACAAGGCGCTGATCGGCATCAACGTCGACGCCGCAGCGGTCCCGGACCTGGGTGCCCTCGTGGCGTGCATCCGTGAAGGCTTTGACGCGGTCATCGCCCTCGGCGACGGAGGCCAGCCGTGACGAGGTCCTCGCCCTTGGCCACGGCGCCGGGTCAGCGGCAGTAGGCTGGCTGAGACCCGATCTCGTGTCCAACCGTGTCCGGCGAGGTAGGGGCTAGATGCCAGACATCGAGCAGACAGGCGCCTCAGCTGGCGCAGCAGACGAGGCCGACCACGGGGGACGGGGGGTCCCTGACCGGCGGCGCGGTAGTGCCGGTCCACTGTCGCAGGTGCTGGGGCCGTTCACCCGGACCGGCGGCTTCTACGCCCGGTCCTGGGACAATTATCTGAATCATCAGCCTGGCGAGCTTCCGGTGGCACGGCCCACCATCGCGCTCGCGGCGCAGGCGTTCCGCGACGAAATCGTGCTGCTGGGGTTTCGCTTGCTGCGCTCGGCCCCCGACGCGACGACACTCGAACGCATCAACCGTGAGGTGATCGCGGCACTTGAGTTCTATGGCCAGAAGGGCTGGCTCGAGAAGCCGGAGGGGTTCTTCGCGGCACCTCCGCCGCTGACCGACGTCACGGTCAGGCCTGTGAGCAGCCTGGGGCGCACCTACGAGCGCATGTTCTTCGACAGTGAGTATGAGCCCCATGCAGGCGAACCGGGCCGGGAACGGTGGCTGACTTACACAGGAAATAACCGGGAGTACGGCTTGCTGTTGCGACACCGCGAGCCGCGGCCATGGCTGGTCTGTGTGCACGGAGCGGAGATGGGGCGGGCGGCGCTCGACCTCGCGCTATTTCGTGCGTGGCATCTGCACTCCGATCTCGGCCTGAATGTCGTGCTTCCCGTCCTTCCCATGCACGGCCCTCGTACGCGGGGCCTGCCGAAGGGCGTCGCGTTCCCCGGTGAGGACGTGCTCAACGAAGTCCACGGTGCCGCTCAGGCGGTGTGGGAAATCCGGCGCCTGCTGTCCTGGATCCGGGTACAGCAGCCCGACGCCATGATCGGGCTGAACGGCATCTCCCTCGGCGGTCTCCTCACGTCGCTGGTCGCCAGCCTCGACGACGGCGTCACCTGTGCGATTCTGGGCGTCCCAGCCGTCGATCTGGTCGAGTTGGTCGGCCGCCATGCCGGCCTCAGTGGCCACGGTGCTCTCCGTCAGACTATGAGGTCGGCCAAGCCCATCGGCCGGATGATCTCGCCGCTGGCACTGACTCCCCGCGTGCCGATGCAGGGCCGCTTCATCTACGCCGGTATCGCTGACAGGTTGGTGCACCCACGCGACCAGGTCACCCGGCTCTGGGAGCACTGGGGCAGACCCGAGATCCACTGGTATCAGGGCGGCCACACCGGGTTCTTCAGCTCGCGGCCGGTGCAGCGATTCATCGACGATGCGCTGGTGCAGTCGGGGCTGGTCGACCCGTCACGGATACGACGCAAACGCTGAGGGAGGCACCGCTCGGCGTGTGGGCTCGTGATCCAGGTTCGGGACCTCATCGCCGCCCGTCTTCCGGAGCTGCCGGTGCTGCGCTACCGGGTGGCCGGCGCGCCGCTTGGCCTGGACAGGCCATGGTTGGTCGAGGACACCAACCTCGACATCGACTATCACATCCGGCGCATCGCGGTACCCCCACCCGGAGGACGCCGCGAACTCGAGGAGCTGATCGGCCGCCTGATGTCCTACCCGCTGGAGCGCGGCAGACCGTTGTGGGAGCTGTGGTTCATCGAGGGTGTCGAGCACAGTCGTGTCCCACTCCGGCTAGCGCCTGTCAGCAACACTCATTCATGCGGGGTCGGCGTCGGCGCGTGGTCGCGCGGCGGGCTGGCGCTGGTTCGGACGATGACTGAGAAGGGCGGCGCGTAGCAGGGGTACAGTGAGTACACCGGTCAAGGTAGCGATGATGACTTGGGTCCGCGTTTTGTGCTGCCGTCGAAACAAACTGGTCGGAACAAAGATCGCGCCCTCATCGCACCCGGGTGCTGGATCCCGAGGGTGCAGCAATGCTCGACCACACATCCAAAATCACTCCTGCAGAACTTGCAGGCTTCATGCCCGCCTTTGAGGCGCAGCTCCGCCAGGAGTTGCGCAACTACGCCGTCGAGTTACGGCAGCTTGCCTACACCTTGCCCAACGGGGTGGGCGAGCACGATTTTCTTCAATTGTCGGGTCGGATGCGCGCTACTGCCGATCAAGAGGAACGTCAGCGGAGTGTTGCTGATGGCTGATCGCGGCATGCGGGGCAGTCGCCTCGGAGCCGTGAGCTACGAGACCGACCGCAACCACGACCTAGCGCCACGTCAGATCGCGCGGTACCGCACCGAGAACGGCGAGGAGTTCGACATGCCCTTCGCCCACGACGCCGCGGTCCCCGGCACCTGGCTGTGCCGCAACGGCATGGAGGGCACCCTGATCGAGGGTGGTGAACTGGCCGAACCCAAGAAGGTCAAGGTGCCGCGCACACACTGGGACATGCTGCGGGAACGCCGCTCGATCGAGGAACTCGACGAACTGCTCAAGGAACGCCTCGAGATCATCAAGTCACGCCGCCGCGGCAGCTAGCTTAGCTACCGGCGGGGGTCACGAACCTCGGGCCCAAGCCGGCCGATGGCAGTCCACGCCGCCTCAGGGTTCGACCACCTGCGCAGCCAACATGACCAGCTACATGGCCCCGATGACGGTGTAGATCTGGCGCCGCTGGACATCCTGGTGCGCGAGGCGGGTGGGGCGTTCATCAGCCTGGACGGCACTGCCGGCCCGCACGGCGGCAGCGCGGTAGCCACCAACGGTGTGCTGCACGATCGGGTGTTGGGCACGCTTAGCCCGGGGTAATCTGCGGTCGGAGTACCCCATGAGCGACCCGTTTACTATCGCGACGAAACACTGGCACCGCCTCGACGACGGCCGGATCCAGTGCGACGTGTGTCCGCGAGCATGCAAGCTGCACGAGGGGCAGCGTGGCCTGTGCTTCGTCCGCAGCCGGATCGACGATCAGGTGAAGCTCACCAGCTACGGGCGGTCGAGCGGGTTCTGCGTCGACCCGGTGGAAAAGAAGCCGCTCAACCAGTTCTTGCCGGGTTCGGCGGTGCTGTCGTTCGGCACTGCGGGGTGCAACCTCGCCTGCAAGTTTTGCCAGAACTGGAATATCTCTAAGTCTCGCGAGGTCGATACCCTGGCCAGCCGGGCCACTCCCGACGACATCGCCCGCACTGCTGACGAATTGGGTTGTCGCAGTGTGGCATTCACCTACAACGATCCGACGATCTTCTGGGAGTACGCCGCCGATGTCGCCGACGCGTGCCACGACCGGGGAATCAAAGCCGTCGCGGTGACGGCCGGATACATGCGTCCTGCGCCCCGTGCCGAGTTCTATCGGCACATCGATGCCGCCAACGTCGACCTGAAGGCGTTCACCGAAGACTTCTACCGCAAGGTCTGCGTCGGGCGTCTGCACGACGTGCTGGACACCCTGCTCTACCTGCGGCACGAGACCGACGTGTGGCTGGAGATCACCACCCTGCTCATCCCGGGACGCAACGACAGCGACGCCGAGATCGCCGCCGAATGCGCGTGGATCCGGGAGCACCTCGGCGTCGATATGCCGGTGCACTTCACCGCATTCCACCCCGATTACAAGATGCTGGACACACCGCCGACACCGCCTGCCACGTTGACGCGCGCCCGCCGCATCGGCCTGCGCGAGGGCCTGCGGTTCGTCTACACCGGCAACGTCCACGACGCCGAGGGCGGCAGCACGCGGTGTCCCGGGTGCGGATCGGCGGTTGTGGTTCGCGACTGGTATGCGATGCGCCATTACGGTCTGACCGACGACGGCTGCTGCCGGGGGTGCGGCTATCGGTTGCCCGGTGTCTACGACGGCCCGGCCGGACACTGGGGCCGGAGGCTCGAGCCAGCAATCCAGGCGACGCGGTAACGCGGTTATATCGCCCGAGCTGTTCTGGTGGTGCCTGTCATCGGTGCCGATCAGCAAGGGGCGGCGACCACAGCCGCCTCGTCGCGGCCTTCCGCAAATGCGCCGGAGCTCACCTCACCGGACCCGGCCCCGCCAAACCAGCGAGCGTCCCTCCCACACGAGCCGAGGACTAATCGACGCCGCACCCGCAACGCCGACGGCACCTTCGACCTGTCCCGTCGCCGGGTCCGGCACGAGCAGTAGCTCCTGGAGAGTGGCCTTTGGGCGGCGGGTACGACCTCGTGGTATGGCGCTCAGCGCGCCTTCCCGCTAGGGCCCCGAGGACTCCGCGCGGGCTGTTTGGGTGGCCGGGGGAGCCCTCGGTTTTTCGGTCGCCACGGCCGCACCGCGGGCCAGTGCCGCCGGACATTGCTCGGCGACATTGAGGTCGATAGCCTGCTGCCAGGGAAAGATTCTTTCGGCCCACCGGCCGCGGCAAGCGGCCTACGCTCGAAAGATGGAGCCCCATCCCGAAGAAACAGCCGACTTCTCGGCGTTCAGCAAAATGCGGCGGATACAGCTCGATCCCGAATCCGTTATCGGAAGGGAACTCCTCGAGCGGTTCGCCGAGTTCGACGAATCCTTTACCGGCCACAGCCGGATATGGGCGGTAGTCGTGAAACTCATTGGACTGACAGCCATGTGCTCCAAGGCTGTGATCGACCTTGAGAAACAGGTGATCGAGCTCAGGCGAGAGGTGCTATCCCGCGACAAGGCGTAAGCACCACCGACCGGCCCGTCCACCGGTCCCGGCCCATCACCGGAGCCGCAAGCGGGATCGGTCTGGGCACCTGCAAACGACTTGTGACAGTCGATCAACGCTGCCGCCAAAGCATCGGGGATCAACGACAGGACTGCGGAGCGGATCGTGGAGGCTGCCGCCGAGCGTCGGCAGGGACAGCTCGTGGCGGCTTCCTAAGACGCACCGAACGCACCGACCCGGTCGTCAATCGGAACTCGATGAATACGACCTCGTAAATGTGATCAGGCGTCACGCATTCGGTGCTCCGACGCCGGTCTGACTCGATCAGCGGACGCCCGGTTCGGCGCTCGGCCACCACTGTGCGGTTTGGCTCGATCGCCTGGCGACTGTTCGCAGATCAGCGGTAGACCAGCAAACACCCTCGGCACGGCGGCCAGCAGCGCGGACATGTTGGACTCGCCAACAACTCCGGCGTAATTCCCAGGTACTTTCGCGGAATCTGCCGTGCCTTCGCGTAACCGTACGCAGGTCAAGCCGCATTTCCGCAGGTCACGTCACGGGTTCGATTCCCGGCAGCTCCACTGGAAAATGCGGGTCAGAGTACATTTCTGGCTCGCATGTCCGCGCACCAACAAACGCGGTCTATACGAGCCTAGCCAGCCGGTACATGCGGAACGCCAAAGTCGATTCCCCTCAGCTGTGCTTCCCACGCAGGCCGACGCGGATCCCCTACCCGAGTATCAGGACGAGCCGATCCGCGTAGCTGGCGTCGGCAGTGTGGTCGACTGCGCCAATTACCGTGCGGTTCTTGCGATCCTGACGCCGAACCGGAATTGCAGATCATCAGTGAGGCTGCGTCGATGAACGACTGAAATCGCCCAGCCGGCCGTGGACGAAGGCGGCGTCGAAGGCTGCCCCCAGCTCGGCTCACGTGTTTCCAGGGCAGTCTGCTCATATTCGTGGTGGCGCCGAGCCCGCGACCACTGCAAGCGCATCATTCGCCTGGCCCGCCGGATCGAACGCAGCAACATAGGCGATCTGCTCCGGCGCGGCCGCAACGGCGGCGCCCGGGCTGCGGTAAAACGTCGGATCTGTCGCACGCACACCGGTGATGATCCTCCGGCGCGACTAAAGATTCCTCGAATCTGGGCAATTCCTGCGTGCTCGCTGAGTGACTTGACATCACCGACCTGACGGCCGGGCTGGCATGGGGCCACCGCGATAGCGCAACTGGCGTAAGGCTTGTGCGAGCGGTGCATCCTCGATCCGACGAGGATAGTTGCGGGCAGCAGAGGGTACCCTCCGATGCAATGGCGGAGACGCGATGAGTGCGGGTCTTTTCGGACTCCTCGACGACGTCGCGGTTCTCGCACGACTGGCCGCCGCCACCGGCCGCGCGACCGTCAAGGCCGCCGGAGTGGTCATTGATGACACCGCGGTGACACCGCAATACGTCCACGGGATCGCTGCCGAGCGCGAGTTGCCCATCATCAAACGCATCGCGATCGGATCCCTGCGCAACAAGCTGCTGTTGATCCTGCCCGCCGCAATGCTCCTCAGTCAGTTCGCGCCGTGGCTGGTGACCCCGATCCTGATGCTCGGCGCCATATACCTGTGCTACGAAGGCGCCGACAAGGTGTGGGGCACTATCCGCGGTCATGACGTCGACGCCGCGCCGGTCGCCGAGCATGACGTGGTGACCGGGGCGATCCGGACCGACTTGATCCTGTCCGCCGAGATCATGGTGATCGCCCTCAACGAGGTGGCCGACCAGGCGTTCGTGCCGCGGCTCATCATCCTCATCGTCGTTGCCCTGGCCCTCACCGCTGTGGTGTACGGCGTCGTCGCCGTCGTCGTCAAGATGGACGACGTCGGGCTGCACCTCACTCAGACCGCATCCCGAATCGGGCAGAAGGTCGGCCGGGGCCTGGTCGCCGGGATGCCCAAACTGCTCTCAGCGCTCTCAGCGGTCGGGACGGTGGCGATGCTCTGGGTGGGCGGCCACATCCTGCTAGCGGGCAGCGACCACCTCGGCTGGCACACTCCGTACGGCTTGGTACACCACGTCGAGGATCGGGTTCACCACGGTGTCGAGTCCGCCGGCGGCGTGCTGGCCTGGTTGGTCAACACTGGAGCGTCCACGGTGATTGGATTGGTCGTCGGAGCCGTAGTCGTCGCACTCATGCACCTGCTGTCGTTCGGTCGGCGAGGTCGCTCCTCCCCGTAGACGTCAGCACCCGCCGGACTCGTCATTTAGACCCATGGCAGCGCGGTACCAACGAGAACATCAACCGGCTGCTGCGCCAATACCTGCACAAGAACGCCGACCTGTCCACGTTCACCCAGGACGAGCTCAACGTCATCGCCGCCAAACTCAACCATCGCCCGCGTCGAGTACTCAGCTGGGCAACCCCAGCCGAAGCGTTCGGCACTACCGAGCCGAAACCGTTGCAGCTGGCGCCCGCGTAGCCGGTAAAGTTCTCGGCTGCGATCATCACTGCATGGCCGGCGGACTCCCCGAGCTCGACGTCGCGCGCGTACAACGTTGGTGCGCCGACCAGGTGCCAGAGCACACTCGTGGCGAGATCCGCATCGAATGCGACCTCGCCCCAAGACATCTGACCATCTGCGAATGCCGACCGCCCTGGCGCGAGGACTTCGGCCCCGACTGGACCCGATTCCCGATCGCCCGGCTGCACTACACCAAAACCACCGGGCTATGGACGCTGTACTGGCGCGACCGGAACCTGAAATACCACCGTTACGAACCTGTCGACCCTAGCCCCCAAGTCCAAGACCTGCTCGACTACCTCGATGACCGAGCCGATCCCATCTTCTGGGGATAACAACCGGCTGACCTGGTCCAACTGATGCGCTGACCGGCTGAGCGCAAGACCACTTTCGAGACAAACAGCCGGCCTCGATCAGGGTCGCAAATTGTCCAGGTCGGGAGCGAGTCAAAAGACCTACGGTGCCGGAATTTGGGTCCCTACGACAAGTTCGAATGGGGCATGCTCCTGGGTGGAGAAGTGGTTGACCGCTCTTGACGCCGTCAAGACCCGAGAACGAAACCGCCGGGAACGAGCGGGACTGAACCGGACCGAGACGGAGCGAACCGGCAGCTCAAACGGCAAAAGCCCAGGTAGAGCATCAGGTTCGATTCCCGGCAGCTCCACAATAGAAAGTGCTGGTCAGCGTATATTTTGCTGATCTGCGTGTATTGCACATCAGCATACCGTCACCCGATGCTGCCTGATCCGAAGATGCGAGCGCGTCACCCTCCACCACTGACCGATCGGCGGCGGGGCAGCCACCGCGTGGGCGGCTGCGGCATTACACGTTGCAGCTGCGGTCATTCGAACGACCGCGCTCTCTGTCGAAGTCGCCCGTACGATCCACGTCGCGGTGTCCGCGCTCCTAGGCTTTGGGGATGCGCATGCGGTGGCCGTTAATTGGCCGCTCGGAGGAGATGCGGGCTATCCAGGCCGCCATCTTGGCTTCGGATGTATCCGGGATCGTTGTCTACGGGGCGGCGGGTGTGGGCAAGAGCCGGATCGCCCGTGAGGCCTTGTCTGCTGCTGAATCGCAGGGGTGCCAATGCCGGTGGGCGGTCGGCACATCCTCGGCGCGCGCAATTCCGTTGGGTGTTTTATCCGCGTGGGCGCCGTCGGGTGTCACCGATACCGTTCAGTTGCTGCGGGGGGTGATCGAGCTGCTGACGGCCGCATCTTCGGACGCCGCGGTGGTGGTGGGTGTCGATGACGTGCATCTGCTCGACGATCTGTCGATATTCGTTGTGCACCAGATCGTGCAGCGCGGCGCGGCAAAAGTGATTCTCACCGTTCGCGACGGTGAACCGATTCCCGCCGCGGTACAGGAGATATGGAAGGGCGGCCGGATCGACCGGCTCGACCTGCAGCCCCTGTCCCTTGACGAAACCAGCACGCTGTTGTCGGCGACCCTGGACGGATCGGTGGATCCGGATGCGGCTCAGCGGCTATGGAACCTAACGCGCGGCAACGTTTTGTATCTTCGCACCATCGTGGACCAGGAGGTCGCTGACGGCCGGCTCGTGAAACAGCGCGGGTCCTGGCGGTGGACGGGTGATCCGATGATGCCTCCCGGTCTGGTCGAGCTGATCGAATCCCGCATCGGGGCCCTGCTTGGGCCGGTTAGCGATGTGATCGACGCGCTGGCTGTCGGGGAGCCCATCGAACTGGCGGCCCTGACCCGAATCACTGATCCGGCCGCGGTCGAGGAGGCCGACACCCGCGGTCTCATCACGCTCGAGCCCGTCGTTGGCGGTGTGGAAGTGCGGGTGGCGCATCCGCTTTACGGTGAGGTACGTCGCAGGCGCGCGGCACCCACCCGGCTGCGACGGTTGCGCGGACTGGTCGCCGCCGAACTCGCCGCAGCCGATGACCACGACGACATCCAGGTCGTGGTGCGCCGCGCCACGTTGAGTCTCGACTCCGACCTCACACCCGACGCCGACCTGCTCGTTAGGGCAGCCCAGGGCGCCGTCTGGCTGGCGGATCTGACGCTCGCCGATCGACTCGCGGAAGCGGCAGTCCGCGCCGGAGGGGGGCCGGAACCGAATTTTGTTCGAGCGCATGCACTTTCGTGGTTGGGCCGTGGCGAGGAGGCCGACGCGGTGCTCGCCGAGATTGACAGCGGCGCGTTGACGGACGAAGGCCACGCCAGATTGGCGTTCCTACGGGCTAGCAACATGCTCTGGGCGCTCGGCGACCCGGCGCGCGCGAAAGAAATCATCGACGACGCGTCCCGCATCAAACCCCCGCAGGCGCGCAGCTACATCGACGCTTTCCTCACGATTTACTGGTTTGCGATGGACCAGCCGGATGCGGCGATTCAAGCGTCGAGAAACCTCGCATTGGACGACCTACCTGCCGTCGTTGGCGCCGAGATAGCGTGGGTGCTCGCTACCATAGCCGCGGACGCTGGGCGCACCGCCGAAGCAGTGGCCGTCGCAGACGCGGGATACACCGCTGCGACACGCTCATTCGACGCCCCGCACATGAGGTTCAACATCGCTGACGCACACATCAGCGCGCTGTTGCTGTCCGGCCGGATTGCGGACGCCCTTGAGGTGGCCGAACGGGTGCGCCAGCAGGCAGCCGATCTTCCGGGCGCGGCTCAGTTACTCGGCTCCGCCGTGGCAGGTCGGGCTGCGCTTGGGGCCGGCCGCCTCGATACCGCATGTGTGATGTTTGAACGGGCGGCAGAGGGATTGTCCGCCTCGCATGCCATCGGCTGGGGGTACCGCTATCACATCCCGCGCACGACCGCACTGGCCGTGCGTGGTTCAACTGACGAGGCAGCCGCCATGCACGCCGCGCTCGACAAGCTGCGGCGTCCTTTCCGGTCGCTCGACTACGAAAGCAGCTTGGCCCGGGCGTGGGTGGCCGCGGGCCAGGGCGCCGTTAGCGAGGCGATCACCATCGTGCTGTCGGCGGCCGAAAGGGCTGCAGCCGCCGGGCAATTCGCGGCCGAAGTGGTCTGCCTGCAGACCGCCACCCAGTTCGGTGATCGCACCAGCGCACCCAGGTTGCGTGAGCTCGAGTCGATCGTCGAAGGGCCACGCGTCGGCCTGGCTGCCCGGTTCGCCGTTGCCCTGCGCGACGGCGATTCTGCTGAATTATCCTCGGTGTCAGAGGAATTCGAGCGCATGGGTGACCTCGTTGCCGCCGTCGACGCGGCCGCCCACGCCGCCCTCGCGTATCGCAGCCAAGACCTGCGGGGATCGGCGTTGATTTGCTCGGCGCGCGGCGATGCGCTGGCCGAGCAATGCGGCGGCGCCAGCACTCCGGCGCTTCGTCGGGCCACTGAGCCCTTGCCGCTGACCGACCGCGAAGCAGAGATCGTGATGATGATCGGTGAGGGATTGTCCAACCGCGCAATCGCCGAACGACTGACAGTTTCCGTACGCACCGTCGAGAGCCATATCTACCGGGCCATGTCGAAGACCGGGACCACCAGCCGTGACGAACTCGCCGCACTGATACCCAACCACAGGGCGTGAACAGAGTGACATCGCCTCTGACGGCGCGCGGTCGGCCCCGGCGATGATTTCAGTATCGCCTTACTGAGTCGGCGCCACGAAAACATATGCATGCTGCTCATGTGGCCGATGAACTCAGCCAACGCGAGCGGGCGCTACGCCGGCTGCCGTTACCGTATTCGCTGGCATTGAGGCTGCGCGACGCCGGCGTCTCCGCCGACGTGATCTGCCAGTACGTCGACGTCGAGCAGGCCGCCCTGGATGGCGTGTACCGCATGGCCGAAGCGAAACTTGTTGCAGCGGAAAATGCAACAGACGATCGCTAGCACGGGCGCAAGTGAGGCGGCCGAGCGCACCACGTTGAGGTCACGGGTTCGGGAATAAGCCGGGTCCAAGACCGCGACTCGGTAGTACCGCACCAAAACCGGGCGAATTGCAGTAGTGCGCTACTGCGCTCGTCGCACTGCACCTGAGTGACGATTCCTATCGCGGAGCAGGACACCCGGACGCCGTTGACCATCGCTCGCGAGGACACAGATCGAGGAACGACGATGAGTACCGCAAAATTCGCCGATCGCAGCGGCGTCATGACGAGGATCGCTCCAGACGCAACCGGCCACGAATGGGCCAAGGACGGCACCCTGCTGCACGTCGACTGCGAACACGGCATTAGCTGGGTCGCCACGCACTACGACCTGAATCTGCGCGTCATTGAGCAGATCAGGGGTTCAGTATCTGGCCCATGCACTTGACAACGACGGGGATTCAGCCCGTGGGGACGATTGGCGACGGTCAATTCGACTTGGACGCGCTGAACCGCATGCAGTCGCTCGGGATGGTCATCAATGAATCGATGCGGCTGCTGGCTCCGGTGCTGCGGCATTTCGAAAAGCCCTGGCGGACACATGCATTCAGGGATACTTCACCCGGGGGCGGCTCGAAGTTCGATGGTGACGTGGGATTGTCCCATCGGGGACACCTCGGAAAGAAGGAACTGTGGGCGAACCGTTGTTCACACCGATTGCTGTGATCGGAGTGGCCTGCCGGCTGCCCGGTGGAATCAATTCCCCCGAGTTGCTGTGGGAGGCGTTGCTGCGCGGTGACGACCTTGTCACCGAGATCCCGGGCGAGCGGTGGAACGCCGACGAGTACTACGACCCGGAGCCCGGTGTGCCGGGCCGGTCGGTGTCGCGCTGGGGAGCATTCCTCGACATCTCGGATTTCGACGGCCCCTTCTTCGGCTTGGATGACCAGAAAGCCGCCGCAATCGACCCGCAACACCGCCTGCTGCTCGAGACCTCGTGGGAGGCCATCGAGCATGCCGGGATAGCGCCGTCGTCGCTGGCCGGCACACAGACCGGCGTCTACCTCGGGTTGTCCCACGACGACCACACCGTCGTCACCCTCGACGACGGAACGTTCGGCTTCAGCGAGACCGCCGCGTGCATGGCTGCCGGGCGGGTCGCTTATACGCTGAACCTGCACGGCCCGGCACTGACGTTGGACACCTCGTGCTCGTCGGGTCTGCTCGCAGTGCATCTGGCCTGCCGTGGACTGCAGTGCGGGGACAGCAACCTGGCCCTGGCAGGTGCCGCCATGGTGATGCTCGAGCCGCGGAAGATTCCGTGGATGTCGCACC
Source organism: uncultured Actinomycetota bacterium (assembly GCA_963791535.1). GTDB lineage: Bacteria > Actinomycetota > Actinomycetes > Mycobacteriales > Mycobacteriaceae > Mycobacterium. The sequence goes on from CAWBSW010000003.1 coordinate 28,305, forward strand.
AAGGCATGCTGTCCCCCACCGGTCGCTGCCGGGCCTTCGACGTGGCGGCCGACGGGTTCGTCCGCTCCGAGGGATGTGCTGTCGTGCTGCTCAAGCGCCTGCCCCATGCGATGGAAGACGGCGACCGGATTCTGGCGGTGATCCGCGGCACGGCATCCAACTCCGACGGGCGCACCCGGACGATCTCCACGCCCTCGTTCGACGCTCAGGTGGCGGCGTGCCGGGCGGCGCTGGCCGTGGCGGATGTGGACCCGGACACGATCGGCGCCATCGAGGCTCACGGCACCGGCACTCCGGTTGGTGATCCGATCGAGTTCACCAGCCTCGCCCAGACATACGGCAAAGCCGGCCGAGTGCTGCTCGGCTCGGCGAAGTCCAACTTCGGCCATACCGAACCCGCGGCGGGTGCCGTGGGGCTGATCAAAGCGATTCTCGAGATCCAGCACGGTGTGGTTCCACCGATGGTGCATTTCACTCGGTTGCCCGACGAGCTGGCCGCTATCGAAACCGGACTCGTCGTGCCCGTCGAGTCCACCCGCTGGCCGACGAACGGCTACGCCGGGCCGCGCCGAGCGGCGCTGTCGTCGTTCGGCATGTCAGGCACCAACGTCCACGCGATCGTAGAGCAGGCGCCCGACGCAGCACCCGAGGCCGAGGCGCCGGCGGCCCACACCCGCGGGGACTCGCTGCTGTTCCTGCAGTCCTCGACTTCGGCCGGCGCGTTGCGCCGGACGTCGGCACAGTTGGCCGATTGGGTTGAGCAGCACCTAGATTCGGTGAGTTTGTCCGACCTCGCCTACACCCTGGCCCGCCGCCGCGGCCACCGCACCGTGCGCTCCTCGCTGATCGCCGCCGACGCCACTCAGTTGTGCACCGGTCTGCGGGAGCTGGCGGCCGGTGACGCGGCATACCCGCCGGCGGTCGGCCGCGACGAGCGCGGACCTGTGTGGGTGTTCTCCGGTCAGGGCTCGCAGTGGGCCGCGATGGGCGCGAGCCTGCTGGAGACCGAACCCGTCTTCGCCGCCACGATCGCCGCCCTGGAACCGCTGATCGCGCAGGAGTCTGGTTTTTCGGTGACCCAGGCGATGACGGCGCCCGAGATGGTGACCGGCATCGACCGGGTCCAGCCCACCCTGTTCGCGATGCAGGTCGCGCTCGCCGAGACCATGAAGTCCTATGGGGTGCGACCCGGTGCGGTCGTCGGACACTCGATGGGCGAGGTGGCCGCCGCCGTCGTCGCGAAAGCGTTGTCACCCGAGGACGGTGTCCGGGTCATCTGCCGCCGCTCCCGGCTCCTGACCAAGCTCGCGGGCGCCGGCGCGATGGCATCGGTGGAGCTGTCCGCTCGGCAGGTGAGCGCGGAACTTGAGGCCAGCGGAATCGATGACGTCGTCGCCGCCGTGGTCACGTCACCGCACAGCACGGTAATCGCCGGGGAGACCCAGCGGGTCCGCGATCTCGTCGCGGCCTGGGAGCGACGTGACGTAATCGCCCGCGAGGTGGCCGTCGACGTCGCGTCGCATTCGCCGCAGGTCGATCCGATCCTCGAGAACCTCGCCGATGGCTTGGCCGAACTCACCCCGGGGACACCGCAGGTCCCCTTTTATACCGCCACCCGCCCCAACCCGCGAAGCACGCCCGTCTGTGACGCGCGTTACTGGGTGGACAACCTGCGTCAGACGGTGCGCTTCGCCACAGCGGTGCAGGCCGCCCTCGAGGACGGCTACCGGGTGTTCGCCGAACTGTCCCCGCACCCAATGCTGACCCGCGCTGTCGAGCAAACCTCGCAAGACCTGGAAACCCCGGTTGCCGCCCTGGCCAGCCTGCGGCGCGACCAGCCGATGCCGCACGGTCTGCTCGGATTCCTCTCCGATGTCCACAGCGCCGGCGCCGCGGTGGACTTCTCGGTGCTGTTTCCCGGTGGGCGACTGGTCGACGCGCCGCTACCGACCTGGACACCCGGACAGCTGCCCATTCCCGGCGGGAGCGCCGAGCGGCCGGCGGGCGCCCACACGGTCGCAGCGCACCCCCTGCTCGGCGCCCACGTGCGACTGCTGGAGGAACCGGAGCGGCACGCCTGGCAGTCCGACGTCGGTACCGCGGTCGCGCCGTGGCTGGTCGATCACCGGGTTCGCGACGTTCCGGCTCTTCCCGGGGCCGCTTACTGCGAAATGGCCCTCGCCGCCGCCGAAACCGTGTTCGGCCAGGGTTCGGAAGTGCGCGATGTTGTGTTCGAAGACCTGCTGCTGCTCGATGACCACACCGAGATCAGTGCGGTGGCCTCGATCGAGGCTCCCGATGCTGCGGTCTTTGCCGTCCAGACCGATCAGGACGGGGAGCGGATCCGCCGGTCGGGGGCGACCCTGCATGCGGTCGACCGCTACCAGCCAGCGGCGCAGCGCGATGTCTCTGGTCTGCTCGCCACGCACCCCGCCTTGACGACCGGGGAGGAGATCCGAAACTCGTTGGCGGCGCGCGGAATCGACTTCGGTCCGGCCTTCACGGGTCTGACCGCCGTGCACACGGCCGTCGACGACCCGACCATGTTCGCCGAGGTGCGAGTGCCGGGCGGCATCCGGGCTCGGCAGGCCGGCTACGGCATCCACCCGGCTCTACTCGATGCCTGCTTCCAATCGGTCGCCGCGCATCCCAGCGTTGCCGGGTGGCGCGGCGGCAGTCTGATGCTGCCCTTGAGCGTGGGCCGGCTGCGCCGCTTCGGTGCTTGCGGTGACGCCCGCTACTGCCACGTGACGATCACGGCGGCGGATGCTTCGGCTGTCGAGGCGGACATCGAGGCGCTCGACGCGCACGGTGGCGCGCTCCTCGAGGTCACCCGATTGCGGATGGGCAGCCGTGCGACCAAGAGCGCCGAACGCGACAGATTGCTGTCCGAGCGACTGCTCACCGTTGAGTGGGAACAGCACCAGGCCCCTGTCGCAGCGACGACGGCCGCGCGCGACTGGCTGTTGGTCGCCGGCAGCGACGCCGACGACTTCCCGGCTCTTCTGGCCCGGGAGCTGAGTGCCGCAGGTGCCAGGTGCCGAACCGTCCACAGCGGCACCGGCATTGCGGCCGATGACCTCGGCTCCGATCAGCTGGCCGGGCTGGTGTTCGTGGCGCCCCCCGCAAGCGGTGCACCTACCGAGCAGTGCCTGTCCCGCGGTCGTGAACTCGTCGGGCAGGTCGTGCACATCGCCCGTGAGCTGGCCAACACCGAGGGGCAGCCGCCGCGGCTGTATGTCGTCACCCGCGGGGCGCAGGCCGTCACCGCCGGTGACGAGATCAACCTGGATCAGGCCGGGCTGCGCGGCCTGCTGCGGGCGATCGCTAACGAACACCCGCCGCTGTCACCGACTCAGATCGACGTCGACACACACACCGGCGCCGACGCGGTGGCGGACGAGATCCTCAGCGGCTCCGCCGAGGACGAGACCGCGTGGCGGTGCGGAACGTGGTACGCCGCGCGGCTGCGGACGACTCCGCTGCGGGCCGAGGAACGCCGCACCGCCGTCGTCGATCCCGAACGCGACGGCATGCGTCTTCAGGTTCGCATCCCCGGCGACCTGCAGACCCTGGAGTTGGCCGCAGTCGACCGCCAACCACCGCAGGCCGGGCAGATCGAGGTCGCGGTCAGCGCCGCGAGCATCAACTTCAGGGATGTGCTTGCCGCATTCGGCCGCTACCCGACATTCGACGGTCAGCAGCCGCAATTGGGCCTGGATTTCACCGGCGTGCTGACCGCCGTCGGTCCCGGCGTGACCGAACACAAGGTCGGCGACCGAGTCGGCGGTTTCGCCAGCGGCGGATGCTGGGGCACGTTTTTCACCTGCGATGCCCGCCTGGCGGCGCCGCTGCCCGCCGGCCTGAGCGAGGAGGACGCCGCCGCGGCGTCCACGGCCTACGGCACCGCGTGGTACGCGCTGGCCGACCTGGCCCGCCTGAGCGCCGGCGACCGTGTGCTGATCCACTCGGCCACCGGCGGTGTCGGTCAGGCGGCGATCGCGATCGCGCGGCACGTCGGCGCCGAGATCTACGCCACCGCGGGCAACCCGATGCGCCGACAGTTGTTGCGAGACCAGGAAATCAAGCACGTCTATGATTCCCGTTCGACCGATTTCGCCGAGGAGATCCGGCGAGACACCGACGGATACGGCGTCGATGTGGTGCTCAACTCGTTGACCGGTGCGGCTCAGCGTGCCGGACTGGAGTTGCTGGCGTTCGCCGGGCGCTTTGTGGAGATCGGCAAGCGTGACGTCTACGAGCACACCCGCGTCGATCTCTATCCGTTCCGGCGCAACCTGGCGTTCTACTACGCCGACTGGGCGCTGATGAGCACCAGCGACCCGGAACGGATTGGGGCGCTGCTCCGCACGGTCTACGACCTGGTCGGCGGCGGCGTGCTGCCGGTGATCGAGCGCACCGACTACCCGCTGTCCGACGCCGCCACCGCGATCCGGTCGATCAGCGCGGCCGAACACACCGGCCGGCTGGTGCTGCGCGTACCGCGCACGGGGCCCACCCGGGTCGTGGTGCCGCCGAACAAGGCGCCGGTGTTCCGCCGTGACGGCTCCTACATCGTGACCGGCGGCGTGGGCGGGCTGGGCCTGTTCCTGGCTGCCATCATGGCGTCCGCGGGGTGCGGAAGGGTCGTGCTGTCCTCGCGGTCGCAACCGAACCCACGGGCGCAGAGGACGATTGCGCGCCTCCGGGCCAACGGAGCCGACATTGTGGTGGAGTGTGGCAACATCGCCGAACCGGAGACGGCCGCCCGCCTCGTCCGCGCGGGAACTGCCACCGGATTGCCGGTGCGCGGCGTTCTGCATGCCGCGGCGGTCGTCGACGACGCCACCCTGGACAACATCACCGAGGAGCTCATTGAGCGCGACTGGGCGCCAAAGGTTTACGGCGCCTGGTATTTACACCACGCCACAACCGATCAGCCGCTGGACTGGTTCTGCAGCTTCTCCTCTGCGGCGGCGCTGCTCGGATCACCGGGGCAGGGCGCCTACGCCGCCGCCAACAGCTGGCTCGATGCGTTCACCTCCTGGCAACGTAGCCAGGGCAGGCCCGCATCCGCGATCGCCTGGGGTGCGTGGGCAGACATCGGACGCGGTGCGGCAATGGCGCAGCGCGGGAACGTCGCGATGATCAGCCCGGAGGACGGCGGTTACGCGTTCCGCGCGCTGCTGAGCTACGACCGCGGCTACACCGGGTACCTGCCGCTGACCGGGATGCCGTGGTTGACGGCCCTGGCTGCGCGCAGTCCGTTCGCAGCGGCGTTCCGCGACTCCGAGAGCGGCGGCACCAGCGGCGCCCTGTCCATCGTGGCCGAGCTCGACGCACTCGACCCAGAGGAGTGGCCAAATCGCCTACGGCGCTTGGTTACCGGCCAGGTGAGCCTGATGCTGCGCCGCACGGTCGACCCCGATCGGTCGTTCGCCGAACACGGGCTGGATTCGCTGGGCAACCTCGAACTGCGGACTCACATCGAGACCCAGATCGGTGTGCGGATCAGCCCGAAGACCATCATCACTTACAACACGGCGCGCACGCTCGCCGGCCATCTCAGCGAGATACTTCGAGGCCAGGAACGCGTCGATTGGCGGGACCAGCAACGAGTTTTGCCCGTGCCGGATCGGACCTTGGGAAAAGCCGGTCTGTGATGACGGCAGAGGGCGCAAGATTGTCAGGTGGCGACTTTTCCAGTTCCCCTGACTCGTCGCATGCACTGCCCGCGTCGAATCCGCCGCGAGTGCCGCCGGGCGACCGTCGCGAGCTTAGTTTGTTCGGCTGGCTGTTCTGCAACATCTCGGCCCGGATCTGGGGTGTTCCCGAGATCCACCTGTTCACCGTGCTGGCCCAACACCGGCGATTGTTCTGGGCTTCGGTGCCGCTCGGCGGGGTGCTGCGGCGTGGACGCCTGCCCAAGCGCGATGCCGAGTTGGTGATCCTGCGCGTCGGACATCTGCGGAACTGCGAGTACGAGATGCAGCACCACCGCCGACGTGCGCTGAAAGCCGGAGTCGACGCCGGCACCCAGGCGGCGATCTTTGCATGGCCGAACGCTGACGGGCTTTCGCCTCGGCAACAGGCGCTGCTGATCGGTGTTGACGAGCTCCTGGCCAGCCGGACGCTCTCGGACTACATCTGGCAGAAGCTGGCCGACTACCTAGACCGCCAGCAGCTCATCGAGATCGTCACGCTGGTCGGGCAATACGATGCGCTAGCGATGGCGCTCAACACGCTCGCTGTGCCACTGGACTATCCGGACTAGTCCACGGTGAGCTGGCTTCCACTGCGAGACGCAATTGCGGGTCGCCTCGACGATCACGTGGCGAACAACTGCACGTGTGGGTGTCAAAGCGCGGGAGTCCATACGCAACCCGGTCGTGTATTAGGTTGTCGCCCACCCACGGACGGAATTGACCGCGCGGGCTAGAACTTTCCTAAGCTCACGTGCGAGCTTGTTGAACGGCAGCTGTGAGGCGAGACCGCCCGCGGCCGAGAGGCGACCATGGGGTTTACGGCACTTCGCGCAATTGCGTTGTCACCGGCTCGCCGGCCATCTCAGCGAGACGCTGGCAGCTGGGTAGTGCGTAGCCCAGCCGTACTGCGACTGCGCAAGCCGGATCCTGCAGTCGATCGCCGATGCGATCTAGCTGGTGTGACCGTCGCTACCACGGGTCCGCTCGGGTGCAGCGTGACGTCCGCCCGCGCCCGCAGCGGTGCCGTCGGCACCAGGTCTACGCGTGCAGACTGCGAGAGGACGGCCAGCGCGAGTGTCACCTCCAACTGGGCCAGTCCTGCGCCCACGCAGATGCGGCGACCGCCGCCGAACGGGAGGTACGCATACCGCGGACGGGTCGACGCGCTGTCCGCTAAGAATCGTTGCGGGTCGAATCTCTCTGGGTTGGGCCAGAATTCGGGATGGCGGTGAAGGAGGTACGGCGAGAGTCCGACGGTGTCGCCGGCGGAAACGGGGACGCCCGAGATGTCGTCGTCTTGCACCACGTCGCGTTCGATGTGCCACGCTGGCGGGTAGAGCCGCAACGCCTCTGACACCACCGCCTGCGTCCACGGCAGCAAGTCGACGTCGGGCGCCTGTGGGTCCCGGCCGCCCAACACTTCGTCGACTTCGGCAATCAGGCGCTCATAGGCGGCGGGATATCGCGACAACAGTGTCAGCGTCCACGTGAGTGCATTGTTCGTGGTCTCGTGTCCGGCAAGGACGAGGGTCATTACCTCGTCCTGGATCTCCGCGCGGGACAGGGGTTGCTCATCCTGTCCGGCGGCCAGCAGCAGGTCGAGCAGGTCGCTGGGTTCGTCGTGGGGCGCGCAAATGCGCGCGTCGACGATCCTGGTGATCACCGACTCCAGCGTCAGCGAGGCCCGACCCAACCCGGGCACGACCCGGGTAGCGACGGCCAGGAGGCGCTCGGGCGGCACGACCGTCGCCAGTATCGCCGCGGCCGCCATCGAGCTCTGCAGTCGCGTCACGGCCCGGCCTACCGGCGCGGCGTCGCCCGAGAGATCTGTTCCGAACAGCACCCGGCCGATGACATCCATTGTCAGCGTGCGCATCTCGGCGGCGATGTCGATGGTGATGCCGGCCGCCCACTGCGCGACGCGGTTGCGGGTCGCCTCGACGATCGCGGGCGCAAACGACTGCACGTGCCGGTGGCTGAACACCGGCTGCACCAGCCTGCGGTGGCGCTGCCAGAGCGCGCCCTCGGCGGTAAGCAGGCCGTCACCGAGCAACGCCTTCAGCGGCCGAGCCGTGAAGGCCCTTGCATACCGGTCCTGGTGGTGGACAAGGACGTGTTCGGCGTGCTCGGGTCGGCTGAGCAAATAGAACGTGTGCCTGCGGCTCAGCGGTATTCGGACCGCGTCTCCATATTCGCGTTGGAGCGAACAGTACGTCGCCAATGGGTCGCGCAACATCTGCGCCCAGTAGCGCAGCACACCCACGCCCGACGGCCCGGGCGGCACTGGTGCAGTTCGGATATCGCCCATGTCTCTCGGTTCCTAACTAGTCGGTGGCCCAGCCGTACAGCGTCGGAACCGACGACAACAGGTCGTGCGTTTCGGCGATGTAGCGCTCGGGACCGGGGGCGTGGGTGTGATAGTGGAGCACCAGCTGGCCGTCGTGGGTGGCGATCGAATACATGTCGATTCCCGCCGATGACGCGAACAGCACCTCGCCGTCGTATTCTTCGATCTCCAGGTCGGGAGGCGTGCGTACCGGCGGTGTCTCGCCGCCGTCGGTGGTCATCACCACGTCGGGCAGCCCGGGCGGATTTCCTGCGTACTGCAGGCTGGAGTGCAGCAGCGACTGCTGAATCACGCCGTCGGAGATATCTGCCCGGAACGATTCGACGATGTCGCGGGCTAGGTCCATCAGATCGGTCCCGGATTGAATTTCGGCCAGGTACGTGGCGACGCCGATCGGGTTGGTGGCCTCGGTCGCGCCGACGGGCGGGGTCAAGACATAGCGCAGATCGACTGGATAGACGTAGGGAACCGGTATGTGCGGCGTGTTCCGGATGCGCCACTCGGCCAACAGGATCGCCGACCCGACCACCGAGTTTACGCTCACCCGCTGGGCGGCACAGATGTCCGCCAGCCCCTTCGTCTCCTGTCGGGAGAGCCGACAGCTGGCCGACGGCACCCGCACGGGCAGCGGCTCGCGACCGCCGGGGTTGCGCTTCGACGGCGGCAGATTGTAGACGAACATCGCCGGCATGAACCGCTCCAGGCCGGAGTGCTGACGCTTGGTGATCCCGCGTTCGGCGAGCACCGCATCCAGTGACTGAGGGGTGAGTTCGGGCTTGACCGCTGGGATCCCGGCTCCGGTGACCACATCGGTGTACCAGCCGAACAACTTCTCGAGTAGCGCGAACTGGTGGTGCGCGTCGGCCAGCGCGTGATGGGTGTACAAAGTCAGTTCCGAGCGGTCGGCGCCGAGCCGCAACCGCAGGTTGACCAGCGCCACGGACTGGTCGGGCAATCGCTGGAAGGCGTTGTCTTGAGTGTCTTGGCCGATCTTTTCCAGCCATAGACCGGGATGCAGAAAGTCGTCGACCATGATCTGGTGGCGGCCGTCAGCATCGGGCTCGAGGTGACAGGCGAGCACGGGGTGCACGTACAGCAGCGTGTCGAAAGCTCGCGACATAGCAGCGGGGTCCACCGGTCCGCGCAGGCGCACAGTCAGTCCGGTGAAGTGCTTCCCTCGCGCGAAGAGCTCCTCGCTACGCGACAGATGACGAATCGCCGATGAGCCGAACACCGTCGGCCTATCCTCCTGGGTTGTTGCGTCGGTCATCGGCTGGTGCTCGCCTTGCGGTAGCCCACCAGGATCGGCAGCAGGCACACCGCCAAGGTCCCCGCCGACCACAGCAGCGTTGTGACCATCGGCATGAGCACCGGACCGCCGACCGACAGCCCCCGCATCGCGTCGACGGCCGGTGACATCGGCTGGTACTTCACGAACGGCTGGACCCAGTCCGGGTACATCTTCAGCGGCACCAGCCCGGTGCAGAAGAAGGTGCCCACATGGCCGACGGCTTGAATGGATTCGACCAGAATGGCTTTCGACCAGTAGAGGGCGATCAACGTAACGACCGCCGAAAATGCGATACCAAATATCACTGGCACTGACAGCCACAACACCGCGGCCGCCACCCCGCAGTGAAAGCGGAAGCCGAGGAGGATCCCGGCCACCGCAATCGTCACAGTGGTCACGAAAAGCCGGACGGCCTCGGCGACAAGCCGCGAGAGCAGGCCCGCAGCGCGGTGCACCGGCAGAACCCATATGCGGGCCAGGAAGCCGTTCTGCCGCTCCGCGATGACGCCCACAAGGCCTCCGGTGGACCCTGACATCGCCGCCATAAGCGCCGCCAGTGGCACGAAGCGGTACAGCCCGTTCTCACCGGTGACGCTGGTGACCGAGTCGCCGAGCAAGATGTTCACGGCGAGCAGGGCCGCCACAGGCAGAATCAGCGCATTCACGACTGCCACCGGGTTGCGCAGCTGCCGAACCAACAGTCGCTGTGTCAGTACATGGGTGTGGCAGTTCAGGTGACGCAGCGAATTCTCCGAATACCGCGCCGCGTCAACAACGCTCGGCGCTTCCGCGATCGCCACCATCATGTCCTCCGCCGGTAGACGATGACGGCCCAGGGCAGGGTCAGCGCGATCGCCCCCGCTACCCACGCGAGTGCCGGGCCGATCGCCGACCAGGTCATCGGCGCAGTTCCGGGCGCACTGTCGCCGGCGAGTGCTTGCACCGCGTAGACGATCTGCGAGATGGGCTGGTTGCGCACCACCGGCCGGATCCATTCCGGAAAGCGTTGTGCCGGTTGGACACCGACCGAGAGCAGCCCAAAGATGAGTTGGGGCAGCAGCAGCCACTGCGTCGTCGCCACCGGATTCCTCGACGACGTGCCGACGACGTCACCCAGGAATGCCAGCGCCATACCGGTGAGCAGCACCAGCAGGCAGAACGCCGCGGTGTAGAGCGCCGCGCGGTGAAACCGGAATCCGATGACGTAACCGCATGCCAGCGCGACCGCCAAGCCGATCGAACTTCGGTAGACGCTCGCGGAGACCCGGGCTGCCAGCGGAGTCAGCGAGGCGATCGGCATAGCCTGGAACCTGCGGTTGATGCCCTGCACCGAGTCGGTGGCGGCCCGGAACGCGGTCGCAATCGACGCGAACGCGATGGCCTGCAATGCGATCAGAGGCATCAAGAACTGGGCGTAACTGCTTTTCCCGAGATCGGGAGCATCCATGAGTCGGTGCAGCGGAATGTAGTAGCTAGCCGTCACCGCCGCCGATGTCGCGATCGCGATGGCCACCTCACCGCTGCGCAGTGTCGGGACTACCAGCCGCGTGGTCAGCACCCACCACTGCTGGACGGTCGACACGGCGGGTCGCGTGGTGGTCAACGCGGTCACAACAGCACCTCCTCGGTGCGCACCGAGGCCGAGTCCCCGGTCAGTGCCAGGAACACATCGTCCAGAGACGGCCTGCGCAGCATGATGTCGGCCAGTTCGATGTCAGCCTCGCTGAGTCGCCACAGCGCCGCCGCCAATGTGGTGGGACCGTCGGGTGCCGGCATGATGATCCGGTCGGAGTCCGGGGTTATCGCGGCGCGGCTGGCCTCCGGAACGAGCGGGCCCAGCGCCTCGACCATCGCAGGCACGTCCGCCAGATCCCGCGGAACAATTTCGCAACAGGTGCCGCCCGTGCGCTTCTTGAGTTCGTCGGCGGATCCGTGCGCGACGATCGTGCCGTGGTCGATCACGACGATCCGGTCACTGAGCGCGTCGGCCTCCTCGAGGTATTGGGTGGTGAGCAGCGTCGCGATACCGGCGTCCTTAAAGCCGCTGACGAGCTCCCAAACCGCTTGGCGGCTGCGGGGATCCAGCCCGGTGGTGGGTTCGTCGAGGAAGACCACCTTCGGGCGCACCACCAAGCCGCAGGCGATGTCGATTCGTCTGCGCATACCGCCGGAGTAAGTGCTGACCCGGCGGCCGGCGGCGTTCTCCAAGTCGAACTGAGCAAGCAGTTCGTGCGCCCTGGCGCGGGCCGCCGACTTCTTCAGGCCCTGCAGACGCCCGAACATAACCACGTTCTCGTAACCGGTGAGCATGTCGTCGAGCGCGACGTGCTGACCGGTCAGCATGATCGACCGGCGCACCTTCGCTGGCTCGGCGACCACGTCGTAGCCGGCGACGATGGCCTGCCCACGGTCAGGTGCGATCAGCGTGGACAAGATCTCGACCATGGTGGTCTTGCCCGCCCCGTTCGGGCCCAGCAGGGCCACGACCTCCCCGCGTCCGACGTCGAACGTGATGTCGCCAAGCGCGACAACCGATCCGAACGACTTGCCGATCCCGCTGACGACGACGCCCTTATCGAATTGCGACATCCCTTCTCCTTTGGTTAGTCACCGTCGTCGAGGACGGCCGCCGATAGGTCCACCAGCACCAGCGCCGCGTCGTCGGCGTCGGCGTCGGCGGCATCTTCGCCGACGCGCCCGTTGACGGCTTCGTCGACCAGCCCGATGAGTATCACGGGGAACCGCTCTGCCAGTGCTTCGATGGTTGCGCGCTGCACGCGTCTGCGGTCATACCAACAGTCGATGTGCAGCGCGCCGCCGCGCCGGTATACCCGCAGTTCGATCGGATGGCCGAGCCCTGGCAGGGTGTCCCGAAGGGCCCGTTCGCTGTCACTGTCCCAGCGGACTGGGGCGTCGGAGTCCTGCCATTCCGGGATCATCCCGAGGTTGGCGAAGTGGATGTCGGGTGCGGCGGTCGCCTCCAGCAGCGGTGCGGTGGGGGCGTGCAGGTAACGCAGTACGCCGTAGCCGATGCCGTAGTGCGGGACGGCCTTGACAGTTTGCCGGATCTCCTCGAGCAGTTGCATTGCGCTGGCCACCGGCGGCTCGACGCACGGCAAGGCGATCGGGTAGATGGTCGAGAACCAGCCGGCGGTGCGGTGCAGGTCCACCTTCGGTTTGAGCACCGAACGCCCGGCGCCGGCCAGGTCGACGGCGACGACTCCCTGACCCACCACCGCCGCGACCGTGCGGGCGAGACCGGACAGCAGAATCTCATCGATGCCGACCTGCAGCAGCCGTCGGGCGTTGTCGATCATGGAGGTCTGCTCGGTGGTCAGTGCGCCGGGCAGCCTGACCAGATCGTCTGCGCCGGGTGGTTGCGGGGCGGCAGTCGACTCTGCCACCCGCAGAGACGCTTTCGCGACGGTGTCCAGCCAGTAATCGCGCCCGTCGAGCACCGCGGGATGCGCGGACAGCGCTGCGCATTGCTGTGACCAGTCCCGCCATGACGTGGTGACCGGTTCCAGAGCGATGTCCTGCCCGGCGAGCCGCCGCGCGAAGGCGTTGAGCAAGTCGGTCACCAGGACCTCCCGCGAGGTGGTGTCATCGACCATCTGGTGCACGGTGAGCAAGAGGAACCGGGCCGCACCCGGTGCGTCGGTGACATAGGTGGCGGTCAGCGGCCAGCTGTGCAGATCCTGATCGCGAACGGTATCGGTGACCATGGCCGACAACGCTTCTCGTTCCTCGACGGTGTCCGGCGTGGCCGCCGATGGCAGCGCGCGCTCGACCAAGTCGCCGAACTCGCCGGGCTCGGCGATCTGCTGTTCCCAGGTGCCGCAGCGTTCGACTACCCGCATGCGCAGAGCGTCGTGGTGCGAGGTCACTGCGGACACAACGGCGGTGACGTCGGCCGCGCCAACCCGCGAGTCCAGTCGCAGCACCAGCGGCACCCGCCAGCGGCCCCGCTCGGCCAAGCCGGTGTCGAGGAAGCGGCAGACGTTCGGCGGCAGCGGCAGGCCCAGACCGGCAGGCACATCGCTGGTGAGTCCGCCGGATGCGTGCCGGGCGACCAGGGTGTCGGCCAGCGCGGCCAGGGTTTGGTGATCGTAGAGATCCTGGGGGGTGAGGTCCAGCCCTTCGCGGTTGGCGCTCATCGCGACCCCAATTGCCACCAGTGAGTCGCCGCCGAGTCCGAAGAAGTTGTCGCCCGGATTGACCGACTCCAGGCCCAGGCACTGGGCCCAGATTCGCTGCAGCGTCGCCCGCATCTGCGTGCACGGGTCGGCGCCGTTCGTCGATGCGGGGGCGGCGCCGGTGGGCCCGGCCGAAGTCACCACCCGTTGGACGTCGACCGGTTCGATCCAATGCCGTTGGTGGGCAAACGGATAGCCGGGCAGGGTCACCCGGTGCGCCTGCTCGCCGTGCAGCGCGGTCCAGTCCACGTCGACGCCGGCCGACCAGAGCTCGCCGAGGGCGAGCAGGAAAGCGTCGCGGTCGTCGCGGCTCTGCAGGGGGTGACGCATCAGGCGGACCGCGCGGTGGGTGTCGCCCCAGGCCGGCAGCCGGACCGCCGATCCGGTCAGGCTGCCCCCAGGACCTACCTCGACGAGTACGCGGTGCGGATCGCCGAGTAGCACCTGCACCTCGTCGGCGAACCGCACGGTGGAGCGGATGTGCCGGGCCCAGCGCTCGGGGTCGGTGGCCTCGGCCGCCGTCATCCATGTGCCGGTGATGTTCGACAGCATCGGAATGGTGGGCTCGTGCAGCGTCACGCTCGCCAGGTACTCGGCGAACCGTGGCAGCACCTCGTCCATCGACTGTGAATGGAAGGCGTGCGAGGTGCGGACCCTGCGCGCGAGAATGCCCTGGGCAGCAAGGTGATCGGTCAATGCCGCGATCCCGTCCTCCGATCCACCGACCACGCAGCTGCCACGATCGTTGATGGCGGCGACGTCGACGTCGTCGCCGAGGTGGGCCCTGATGTTCCCCGGGGTGGCGGCCACGGCGACCATCGCGCCGCCGGGTGCGGCGTGCATCAGCCGAGCGCGCAGCGCCACCACCTTCAGCGCGGTTGGCAGGTCGAAAACGTCCGCGACGGTGGCGGCCACCAGCTCACCGATGCTGTGGCCGGCCAGTGCTGCTGGCTTCACGCCGTACGACATCACCAGCTGCGCGAGTGCGTACTCCACCGCGAAGAGGGCCGGCTGTGCCAGGTCGGTGCGCTCCAGGTCCGTGCCGGCGAACACCTGGTCCTTCAGGTCGATGCCGAGGTCGTCGGCGAATCCGGCGGCGCACCGGTCGAAGTGCTCGCGGAACACCGGCTCGGTGTCGAAGAGTTCGCGGGCCATGCCGACGTGCTGGGCGCCCTGACCGGGGAACAGGAACGCCACCCGTTCGGCGCCCGCCGGTATGCCCTGCGGGCATTGGGCGACCGAGACGTTGTCGTGCTCGTCGGCGGTCAGCAGGCCCGCGGCGGTGGCACGGTCGTGCACCACGGCCGCCAACCGGTGCTCCTGGGGGCGCCGGTGCGCGAGGGTGTAGGCGACGTCAGGCAACGCAAGTGGGTCGCCGCGGCCCAGTGCTTCGGCCAACGATGTCCGGGCGTCCTGGAGCGACTTAGTGTTTCGGGCCGACAACAGCAGCACCTGCGGGCCGCGCTCGGCGCTCGGCGCCGTCTCGGGCGATTGCTCGAGATCGCCGGGACGGTCTTCCACCCAGAAGCGGGCGTGGCGCCACGGCGTTGTTGGGAGGTCGGCGAGCCGGCTCTCTGCGGCCTCGGCCTTCGGCGGTGCGATGGCGGCCAGTTGGGTATGGCGCTGCTTGGGCCCGACCACGCCGACGGCGGGCCGGTGCCGAGCCAACGCCCGCAAGCCGTCCACGGCTTGGGCCCGATCACAGGCGCTGACCGTGGCCAGGACAGGGTAGCGGGCACGACGGTGTGCGAGGGTATCGGCGACGTCGGCGAGTGGGACCTGCGCGCCGGGGCCTTCGAGCCAATCCGCCAACGTCGCGGCCCAGGTGGACAGCCGCTCCGAGGTTTTGGCCGACATCACCAGCGTGGTGACCGACGACTGAAAGCACCGAGCGGCGGAGTCCACGTCCCCATTGGGGCCCTGCTCGAGGATGACGTGGGCATTGGTACCGCCAAAGCCGAACGAGGACACCGCCGCCCGTCGCGGCTGGTCGGTGGCCGGCCACGCCGCGTTGGTGGTCGGCACGAACAGCCGGGTGGCCGATGCGTTGATCGCCGGGTTCCAGTCCACGAAGTTCAGGTTCGGCGGGATTTGGCCGTACCGTAGCGCCAGCGTTGCCTTGATGAACCCGGCGATGCCGGCGGCGGCCTCGAGGTGGCCGATGTTGGTTTTGACCGCACCCAGCGCGCATTTCCCCGCGCCGCGGCCGTAGGTTTGTGCGACAGCGTCGAACTCGATGGGGTCGCCCAATGTGGTTCCGGTGCCGTGCGTTTCGATGTAGTTCACCGATTCGGCGGTGACATCGGCGTTGCGCAGCGCGGCCGTGATGACGTCGCGCTGTGATGGTGCGTTAGGGGCGGTCAGCCCGTTGGAGCGGCCGTCCTGGTTGATCGCCGAGCCGCGAACCACG
Source organism: uncultured Actinomycetota bacterium (assembly GCA_963791535.1). Lineage (GTDB taxonomy): Bacteria > Actinomycetota > Actinomycetes > Mycobacteriales > Mycobacteriaceae > Mycobacterium. Next base: position 44,254 of record CAWBSW010000003.1, read on the forward strand.
GCCAGCACCCGATCGCCGTCCCGCACAGCATCGGTGAGTCTCTTGAGTACCACCACACCGCAACCCTCGCCGCGGACGAACCCGTCGGCGCCGGCGTCGAACGACCGGCACTTGCCGCTCGGCGAGAACATCCCCCACGCAGACATGGCGAGTTGAGTTTCGGCGCGCAGCATGAGGCTGACCCCGCCGGCGAGGGCGACATCGCTTTCGCGCATCCGCAGGCTCTGGCACGCCTCGTGCACGGCCACCAATGACGACGAGCATGCGGTGTCGAAGGCCACCGCGGGACCGCGCAGCCCAAGCAGATAGGAGATACGTCCCACCGTGATGCTATGGGCGTTGCCGGTGGCCCAATACGCGCTCATGGACTCGCTGTTATCCAGCGACGCGGCCAGGTACTCGTTGCGGTATACGCCCACCATCACTGCGGTGCGCGTCTCCGATAGCGAGTCCGGCCGAATCCCGGCGTGCTCCAGTGCTTCCCAGGTGACCTCGAGTAGTAGCCGCTGCTGGGGATCCATCGTCTCGGCCTCGCGCGGGGCGATGCCGAAGAAGTCGGCGTCGAAATCGGCGATGTCGGAGAGGAAGCCGCCCCACTTGGTGTTCATCCGCCCCGGGGTCGACCAATCGGGGTCGTAGTAGCGCTCGGCATCCCAGCGGTCGTCAGGCACCTCTGTGATGGCGTCGTGGCCCTCGACCAGCAGCTGCCAGTAGCTGTCCAATCCGTGGACGTCGCCGGGGAACCGGCAGCCCACACCGACCACCGCGACGGGTTCGCCCCCGGCGAGGCGGGAGGCTTTGGCGAACCGGTCGGCGAGCGTGGTGCGCTGTTCACCGGTCATGGCCGAAATGCGGTCGAATGCCGTTGTCATGGGAGCTTGTCTTTCCCGCTCAGTGCGCCGGCTTCGACACTGTTGTACAAGTCGTCCAAAACCCCGATGTCGTTGTCCCCATCGGCCGGCTGCTCGGCGCCATCAGCCGAATCATCCTGCGGGGCAACCTTGTCTGTGAGGAACAAGGCCAGTGCTTCGACCGTCGGATGGTTCCACAGCATGGTGGCCGACAGCTCGACACCCACCAGCAGTTCGGCCCTGCGGCGGATCGACATCGCCATCAACGAGCTGATCCCCAACTCGGCGAACGGAAGGTCGACCTGCAACTCGTCCTCTCCGACCCGCAGTTCCCGGGCCAAGATGGTGCGCAGGCCGTCAGAGAGCTCGCGGTACACCTCCGCGGCGGAAAGCTGCGACCAGTCCCGCGCCGCAGCGGACGCTCGTCGCTGATCGACAGCGTTGGGGCGCTCCCCGTCGGCCACCGGGATGACAACGGCCTGGGCGATGTCGTAGGCCGCGACGTGCTCCCAGGCCTCGAACGCCTCGTCGGGCTCGACCGGCCGGGAACCGACACGTTCGAGCTCGGCCACCACCAACGGTGCGCCCGCGGCGAGCCCGAGCCCGCGCCAGGCCACCCAATCTATGCTGAGCGTGTGGCCGCCGCGGCGCTGCCGCGACCGTGCCAGCGCGTCAAGGTAGGCGTTGGCGGCGGCGTAGCTGCCCTGTCCGGGGAGGCCGAAAAGCGTTGCAGCTGAGGAGATCAGGAAGAGGAAGTCGACGGATTCGGGCGGCAATGCCGTGTCGAGGGCCGCTGCCCCGGCGACCTTTGGTGACATCACCTCGCGGAGCCCGTCACTGTCGAGATCGGTCAGCAGCTGGTCGCGGGCGAGGCCGGCGGCGTGGATGACCCCGCGGATCGGTGGTGCGCCGTCGGCGTCGCGGCGGTCGAGCAGACCCTGCACCGCGTGCGGTGCCGCCACGTCGAGGGCGACCGCCTCAACCGCCACACCGCGGGCCTCCAGAGTGCGGATCGCCGCGATCCGGTGGGCCGTCACAGGGTCGGTGACGGTTTCCCACTGCCGACGCCGCGGCAACGCGCTGCGTCCGGCCAGAACCAGTCGGCGGGCGCCGCGGTCGGCCAGCCAGTTCGCACTCCGTAAGCCGAGCGCGCCTAGACCACCGGTGATGAGGTACGCCGCGTCGGGCCGACATCGTAGAGCGGGGCGGATGTGTTGCCCGTCGATCGGGACCAGCTGGGGTGCACGAACCTCACCGTCGCGCAGCACCAGCACCGACTTGCTCGGCCTGGACAGCAGTTCAACCAGGACCGGCAACCACTCCTCCGGCGCGACGGCGGCAGGAAGGTCCACCAGTCCACCCCAAATCTGCGGCTGCTCGGCGGCGATGACGCCGGCCAGACCCCACAGACAGCTCTGCGGCAAGGCCGAGGAGCTGACCGCCTCCAGCACCCCATGTGTGAGGACCCAAAGCTTGACCGGATTCCGGTCGTGCCGGTCGGTCACCTGGCGCACCAGTGTGGTCACTTCGTCGGCAATCCGCACGGCAGCATCACAATCGGATCGCGACCCGACCACTGGCTCGTCGCCGACCACATACAGTACGTAGCGGGCATCAGTTAGGGCGCCGGCATGGTATCCGTGTTCGCGGAGCAGCTGGCGCACCCGGGCGTTGGTTTCCCCGTCGGGTCCGACGACGGCGAGGCTGGCGGCCACCGCGCGCACATGAAGCTCGTCGGCGGGGAGTGGCAACCAGGCAATGCGATGAACGAACCGGCGCGGGTCGGCGTGGCTGCGGTCCGGGCCGGCCGAGATCCAGTGGTCGGTGTGCAGCCACGGCGCGCTCGGCAGCTGCGGATGGGGCTCAGGCATGTGCGGCGTCTGCGGCGGGTGTGTGGTGTGCGCGGCGTTGAGGTTGGTGTGGAAGGTCAGAGTGTCGTCGGCGCCGCGCTGCAGAGTGCCGATGCTGTGATGATGCGCCGGTGACACTGTGTCGTCGACCGCGTACGTCAGCAGCGGATGCGGGCTGACTTCGATGAAGGTTGCGTGCCGTTGGGCCGCGTCGGTGACCGCCTGGGTGAAGCACACCGGGTTGCGCAGGTTGTCGGCCCAGTAATCGGCGTCGAACGTCGGCGCCCCCTGCCGGGCTGACGAGGTAGTGATGACGGGGATGGTCGGGGAGCCCGGCATCAGATCGGCCAGCTCCGCGCGCAAATCGGGAAGCACCGGATCGATCATGGGATGGTGGGAGGCGACTTCGATGTCGACGAGTCGTGCCAGCCGGTCTTTGGCCTGCAGGTCGGCGATGACGACGTCGATCATCCCGGGCGGCCCGGCGATCACGCTCTGTCGCGGTGAGGCGTACACCGCGACCGTCAGCTCTTCTTCGCCACCGACCAGATCCTCGGCGGCCTGCGGGTCCAGTTCCACCAGGGCCATCGCGCCACGCCCGGACAGCCGCGCCATCAGCCGTGACCGGGTGGCGACCACCCGGAGACCGTCGGCCGGTGAGAGCGCGCCGGTCACCACCGCCGCGGTGACCTCACCCATGGAGTGCCCGATGACCGCATCGGGCTGGATTCCGTAGGACCGCCACAGCGCGGTCAACGCCAGTTGGACGGCCACCAGAACCGGCTGGATCCGGTCGATGCCAACCAGCGGCTCGCCGTCGGTGAGCACCTGCTTCAGTGAAAACCCGGTCTGCGCAACGAATTCCGGTTCCAGCTCGTCGATGGCAGCGGCGAAAGCGGGCTCGTCGGCCAGCAGCTGTTGGCCCATGCCGGCCCACTGCGAGCCCTGCCCGGAATAGACGAACACCACCCCGCGCGAGCAGGGCCCGTGATGCGGTTCCACCACACCGAGCGCGGACTGGCCGGCCGCCAGCGCCCGCAGACCGGCGACCGCCTGCTCGCGGGTGCGTGTGGTGACCGTTGCGAAGCTGCCTCGCAAACTGCGGTGGTGGTTGAGGGTGTGTGCGATGTCGGCCAGCGGCACGACTGCGCCGGCGCCGTCCATCCAGTCGGCGAGAGCACCCGCCGACCTGGCCACGCGTTGCGGGGTCTTGCCCGCCATCACCAGCGTGGTCACCGGCGCATCAGCCAGACGCAACGACGGTGAGGCTGGCGCCGGCGGCTGCTCGAGCACCAGATGAGCGTTCGTGCCGCCGAATCCGAAGGACGAGACCCCGGCCCGTCGTGGTCGTCCGGTCGACGGCCAGTTCGTGGGTCCGTCGACCACCCTGAGCCCGAGCTCGTCGAACGGGATGTGCGGGTTGGGGGCGTCGAAGTGCAGGTTGGCCGGGATTCGACCGCACTGAACCGCCAGTGTCGCCTTGATGAATCCGGTTACGCCGGCGGCGGCCTCGAGGTGACCGACGTTGGTCTTGACCGAGCCGATCAGCAGCGGGCTGTCCGGTGCGCGGCCCCGGCCGTACACCGAACCGAGGCCGCGTGCCTCGATGGGATCGCCGAGCAGCGTCCCAGTGCCATGCGCCTCGACGTAGTCGACCTCCCGTGGCTCCACGCCCGCATCGGCGCAGGCGGCGCGCAGCACCGCGGTCTGGGCTGCCGGGTTGGGGGCCATCAGCCCGTTGGACCGGCCGTCTTGGTTGATCGCCGAGCCGCGCATCACGGCCATGATCCGGTTGCGATCACGTAGTGCTTCGGAGAGACGCTTGAGCACGACGACTCCGCAGCCCTCGCCGCGCACGAAGCCGTCGGCGCCGGCATCGAATGCGCGACAGGCGCCGCTCTGCGACATCGCCTCGGCCGCGTCGAGGCTGCGGGTGACGATCGGAGACAGGACGAGGTTGACCCCGGCGGCGAGCGCGAGGTCGCTCTCCCCGGTGCGCAGGCTCTGGCCGGCGAGATGGATCGCCACCAGGGACGACGAGCAGGCGGTGTCCACCGTGACAGACGGGCCACGAACGTCGAGGAAGTAGGACAGGCGGTTGGCAATGATGCTCAGTGCGCTACCGGTCCAGGTCCAGGGGTCGATCCGGCCCAGCTCGCGTGATGCCAGGAAGCCGTACTCGCTGACGCACGCCCCGGCGAAGACCCCGGTCTGGGTTCGGCGCAGCGACTCGGGCGGGATGCCGGCGTGCTCCAGCGCCTCAACCGCCACCTCGAGCAGCAGGCGTTGCTGGGGGTCGATCCGGTCGGCCTCGCTCGGCGATATGTCGAAGTATTCGGCGTCGAACGCAGCTACCTCGTCGAGGAAAGACCCCCACCGAGTGGTCCGCGCCAGCACGGCGCCGACCTCGGCAGAACCGTCGTCGAACACCTGCCACCGCTCGTCGGGCACCTTCCCGACAGCTGAGCGGCCCTCGGCGAGGAACTGCCAGAAGGCGTCTGGGCCGTGGATGTCGCCGGGCAGCCGGCAGCCCAGGCCGATGACCGCGATCGGCTCCCCTAACGAGCCGCGCTCGCCGACGCCCGGCACGCTGCCCAGCGCCGGCTCGGTGTCGGGATCGAGCAGACCGTGCGCCAAGGTGTTGATCGTCGGGTTTTCCCAGAAATCCACGGGCGAGACCGGGCGGCCCAACTTCTCGGACAGCTCGCGCGCCAGCACCACCGTGTCACGCGATCCGAGGCCGAGCTCGTTCAGCGGTGCATCCAGGTCGATCTGTTCGAGGCTGCTGCCGATGTTGGTGACGAGGTAGTCGACCAACCAGTTGCACAGGTCGGCCTCGTCGCCCGATGACGTCATACCGCGATGTCCAGTCGCTGGAACTCGCCCTTGCGGTACAGCTCGGCACACGACGACCGGCGGATCTTGCCGCTGGTGGTGATCGGAATCGATCCGGGCGACACCAGCACCAGGTCGCCGACACGCAGGTTGTGCGATTTCCATACCACCATCGCAACTTCGTGTTTCACCGAGTTCAGGCGCTGGGCGTTCTCGTCGGCGCTGCCGCGCGGTTTGAACTCGATGATCGCCACGAGGTTCTCGGTGGTGTCGACCTCGACGGCGATCGCCGCCACGCGCCCAGCGGTGATCTCCTGAATGGTGGCCTCGATGTCGTCGGGATAGTGGTTGCGCCCGTCGACGATCAGCAGGTCTTTCAGCCGGCCCATGATGAAGAGCTCGCCGCCGCACATGACCCCGAGGTCGCCGGTGCGCAGCCACGGCCCAGCCGGCGTGCCCTCGGTCGGCTCGCTGATCCGGGCACGGAAGGTGCGTGCCGTCTGCTCGGGTTTGTTCCAGTACCCCAGCGCGACGTTGTCGCCGTGCACCCAGATCTCACCTACGCCGCCCTCCGGCTGCTCAGCGCCGGCCTCCGGATCAACGATGCGGATCAAACTGACCCGCGGGGCGCCGTAGTTGACCAGCTCGGTAGTGCCCTCCCGGCCGTCCACGCAGAGCTGGGCGACGCCGGCCGAGAGCTTCTCGAGGTCGAAGCGGGCGGTGTTCACCGGCCGGCCGAATTGCGGTGCTGCGACGTGCAGGGTCGCCTCGGCCAGTCCATAGGAGGGACGCACTACGTTGTGCCTGAGACCGAACCGGGCGAACCGCTCGGTGAAACGCTTGATGGTGGCGTAGTGGACGCGCTCGGCCCCGCTGATGATGGCCACCACATCGCCCAGGTCGAGGCCGCCCATGTCCTCGTCGGAGATCCGGCGGACCGCAAGCTCGAACGCGAAGTTCGGCGCCGCGGAGAATGCGCCGGGATGGCTGGCCATCAGCTGCATCCAGCTCGCCGGCTTACGCAAGAATGCCAGCGGGCTGGTGAGCACGGCGCTGCGCTCAGCCATCAGTGGCGTGAAGATGCCGAGCATCAACCCCATGTCGTGGTAGAAGGGCAGCCACGACACGACCTCGCCGTTGGGTATCTCGCTGGTGCTGGTGAAGTAGTCGTCGATCGCCTGCCGCACGTTGTAGGTGACGTTGTGGTGCGAGACGATCACACCGGCCGGGGTGCGGGTCGAGCCCGAGGTGTACTGCATATACGCCGGACCGGAAAGCGAGTAGTCGGTGATGTCGACGGTGCGGGTGACATCGGTGTCGAGGATGTCGACCTCGATCACCTCGGGCGCCGGCCGGACGCCCGGCGCATTGGCGTACTTGTTGACGTCGGCCACGGCCGCGGAGGTGGTCACCAGGACGACCGGTGCGCTGTCCTCCAGGGCGGAAGCCACCCGATGGTCCTGCACACCGAACTGCGGCACCGGCAGCGGCACTGCGATGAAGCCGGCCTGCAGCGCACCGAAGAAGGCGACGATGTAGTCGAGTCCCTGGGGAGCCAGGATCGCCGCGCGGTCGCCGGTGGAACCGCACCGCCGCAACTCCTCGGCCACCACCAACGCTTGCCGGTATACCTGCGCCCAGGTCAGCGTCTCGGGATGACCCGTCCCGAGCACGGCATCGTCCATGAAGGTGTAGGCCGTCGCATCGCCCTGCATGGTGGCCCGCTCGCGCAGCAGTGCAGGAATCGAAATGTCGGTGTGGGGCATGCTTGATGACCCCTTCGCGTTTTCTGAAGGTGGCTCAACGCCGGTTGGACGCCCGAGCTTGCGCGATGTCCTGGCGAAACGACGGCCAGGGGAATAGGTGTCAAGCTCCACGAGGGGAATCGTCGCTTCCCTGCGGCGTGACGAGCTCAGTAGTGCACCACTGCAATCTCGCCCAGCCTCGGCGCGGTGCCACTGAGATACGGTCTTGAGCTCCCTCTTCTTGATGTCAGAAAAGACCCGCATGGCCCGCGGCAGCCGCGAGAGGGTGAGTATCGGCGAAGTTCTGGCGCGTCACGGTTGTCGACCACGCCATCGCGACCCGTTAGGAGGGCCAAAACATCCGCGGGAATGGTGGAATTGCCGACTACTCCCGACCCGCGACCATCGCCTCGGCCCAAGCCATGTGTCCTTCGAAGCCAAGCGATTCCGCCATCGCGCGATAGCGACTCGCCAAATCCCGGTGGCCGACATCGTCGCCGCGGGCCCGGGCTAGTAGCGCGCGCAGCCGCAGCAGCGTGATCTCGAGGATCGCCGAACCGTCGTCTGCCGGCAGGTCCGCCAACCGGTCGATCGCCCCTTGGGCTTCGGCCAGGTCGCCCTCGGCGGGGCGTTCGAGCAGCGTCTCCACCAGAATGCCGGTGCCGAAAACGCAATACCCGAGCCGTCCTGCCTGGTGCAGCTCGTTCACGGCTTGGCGCATCACCGGTATGGCAGCATCGCGGTCGTCGCGCCTGGCCCTCTCGTGGCCGGCGGCCAACTCGGTGACCGGGACCAAGGAGGGCATCCGCTCGCGCTGCCACTCGCGGGCCTGCAGCATGATCTCCAGCCCTCGGTGACGGTCGGCCGCGGCGTCCCGATACAGCAGCACGGCACCCAACGAGTACTCGGCGAAGATCAGTGCGACATCGCTGCTGGCCCTTTGGGCGGTCTGCACCGCCTCCTCGATCGTGCGCAGCGCGGAGTCATCGGCCCGAAGCACCCCGTGGCATATCGCCACACCGTCGGCCCAGGTGACGACAACGCCGAGGGTTGCGGGGTCGCTGTTTCGGGCCATCGCGACGGCGTCGCGGAGGTCTTGGCGCCATTCGGGACGGCCCAGCCACCACCGAGCAACGCCGCGAAATGCCACCGCGATCGCCAGCGGTGATCCCATACCGAAGCCGGCGCCCTTGGTGGGGTCGCCCCCGGCCAGGTCGATGACGGTCTGCGACCACCGCAAGATCTCGCCGAATTCACCGCTCTCGAACCAGGTGGCGAACGCTACGAACGCCAACCCGATGGTCAAGGTCGGATCGCCGATCGACTCGAGCAGCGCCATCTGTTCGGATGCCAGCCGCGCCCCCTCACCCGCACGCCCAGCGAACATGAGCTCGGTGGCCAACCCGGTCATGCCGATAGCCAGTGAGACTTTGTCCCCGGCAGCGCTGCACAACTCCCGCAGCTCCGCGAAGCGGCCCCGGTTTTCCTGGACTGCTCGGGCTTGCCACGCGGTGGCACACAGCATGGTGCGCGGGGCGATGCGCATCGACAATTGGCCGGGGTCATAGTCAGGTAGTGCGTCGGCGATGCCGCGTGCCCGCTCCCAGCTGACCCGGGCAGCCGCGATGTCACGGTTGGTTGACCACGTGCCGGAGCGCATGTGCCAGCCATACGCCGCGTGCAGCTCGCCGGCGGCCTGCAGATGTTCGGCGATCAGCGCCGCGTTCTCCTCCACCGACCCCGGCTCAGACTCTTGGATCGCGGCGGCCAGGCGCCGGTGCCATTCGGCGCGATCGGATTTCAGCTGCGATTCGTAGGCCACCGCGCGGATCAGCGCGTGGCGGAAGGCGTACTCGGCGCTCGGGGTGAACCGGACCTGATCGATCAGCTCCGCGCTGAGCAGCTCATCGAACACCGCATCGATTCCCAGCGCGGCGAGCAGCTCCGCCCCGAATCGGGCTCCGATGACAGACGCCGCGTTCAATGTCCGCTTGGCCGGGGCCTCCAGCCGGTCGATGCGCGCCTCGATGGCCGCCTGCACCGTGGCCGGCACGCTCACCTCGGCGACATCGGCGCGACAGACATAGCCACCGCGCTCACCGGCCAGCACCCCGCGCTGCACTAACTCGCGCACCATCTCCTCGGCGAAGAACGGGTTGCCGGCGGCCCGATCGGCGATGATCGCCGCCAATTCGGCCACCGATGGATCCGCACCCAGCAGCTCACCCAGCAGCGCCGCGGTGTCCGAATCAGCCAGTGGGGCAAGCGCGATCGTCTGGGCGCCGTGCACCCGCGTCAGCGCTCCCTCGTACTCGGGGCGGGCGGTGATCAGCACCATCGACGGGGTTTGCGGGATGACGGTGAGGAAGTCGGCCAGCATCGACTCGCTGGCCGCGTCGATCCAGTGCGCATCCTCGATGATGTAGAGCGCGGGTTCGGTGCGCGCCAGCGACGCGGCGTTGATCAGTGTGGTCAACCGGCGCCGCCGCGCATCCGGGTCGATCTGGGGCAGCGGCATGCCGGGGTCGGCGATGCCGAGCAGATCATCAAGCAGCAGCAGATCCTCTGGGTCGGCATCGGGCACCCGAGCTCGAACCCGCATCCGGGCTGCTTCGCTGTCGAGGTCAGCCACACCGGTGCCCGCGCGCAGCAGCTGGGAAACGACATGGAAGGGAATGTCGCCGGCATGTGACTCGCAGAAGGCCCAAAATACCTCGACCCCGCGACCGGCCGCCAGCGCCGCGGACTCCCGCGCCGCCCGGCTCTTGCCGATGCCCGGCGGTCCCACCACGTTCACGACACCACCGCGGCCACCGTTGGTGCGGTCCACCATGGCGTCGAGGGCCGCCATCTCCCAACGCCGGCCGATCAGGCTCGCGTCGGTGCGCCCGACCAGGCCATCCCGGGGGCCGATCGCCACCAGTCGGCGCGCGCGCACCGGTTCGTCTCTGCCCTTGATGCGCACCCACTCCGGTTCCGCCAGCATCACGGTGTGCTCGACCAGCCGCGCGGTCGACTCCGACAGCATCACCCCGCCCGCGGGCGCCACCGATTCCATCCGTTGCGCAAACCCGACCTGCTCACCGATGGCTTTGTAGCCCAGCGATCCCGAACCGAACTCACCGGCGATCACCCGACCCGAATTCAGGCCCACCCGCAACCGCAGCGCCACGCTATCGCGGCGCTGTACTTCGGCCGCCAACCGGGTCGCCTCCTCCTGGATGGCCAATGCGGCCAGACACGCCCGAAATGCATGATCCTCCAACGCAACCGGGGCCCCGAACAACGCCATCAACCCGTCGCCGGTGTACTCCACGCTCCCGCCGCCGTAGCGCTGCACCACCGCCGCCGACCGCTCCACCAGCTCGGTCATGATCTCGCGCAACCGCTCGATATCCACGGCTGCCGCGATGTCCATCGACCGCACCACGTCGGCGAACAGCACCGTCACCTGCTTGTACTTCGCGGTGTCACCCGAAACCGTAGTCGGCGCACCGCACTCGTCACAGAACTTGGCGTTCTCCCGCAGCCCAGTGCCGCATGACCCGCACGTCACGCCCTCCGTCACCCGAGCACCGCCGATCCAGGAGTCTCGACTACCCCAATTGCACAACTGTCAACAATAGGGCGTTCACCAGCAGGGAACGGCGTCATTGACCAAGGCGTTACGCGATGCCGATCGATCGCCTGTTTTGCAGCGCAATGGGCAACCGGCGGCGGCTACCGCGCCTGCACTGAAGCCGCCGAGCGCGCACGGATGGGTCGCGCCATGAGCAATGTCGGCACCGCGCCGCATTTCAACCGCGGACGACTCAGGACCGCATGCCGTCCGGAAGGGGGCACGCGGAAGCTCATGGCGGCTCATCTGGCGGCGACGCCGACGGCTCCTAACTAATTTCGCAAGCCCATCGCGGCAGGGGCTGGCGTATCCGCGGAATCGCAAATTGCCGACTATTCCGCGTCCTCGATCATCGCCTCGGCCCAGTCGATGTGTCCTTCGAAGCCAAGCGTTTTCGCCATGTCGCGGTGGCGATCCCTGAAGTCTGCGTAAGTTGCGTCATCGCCGTGAGCCCGCGCCAGTAGAGCCCGCAGCCGCAGCAGCCAAATGTCGCGTATCACCAGCTCTTCATCGGCTGGCGCGCCCGCTAACCGCTCGATCGCGGCCTCGGCTTCGGCCAGGTCGACCTCGGCGCCACGCTCCAGCAGTGTCTCCACCAGAACGCCCGTGCCCCAGACGCCATAGAACAGGTTTCCTGCCTGGCGCAGTTCGTCGACGGCTTGGCGCATCACCGGTATGGCAGCGTTGTGGTCGCCGCGCCTGGCCGTTTCCCGGGCGACCCACACGTCGGTGACCGGGATGAGGAAGAGGGCACGCTTGCGCAGCCATATGTCGCGGGCCTGCGTCATCAATTCAAGCCCGCGGCGACGGTCGGCCGCGGCGTCCCGATTCAGCAGCCCGACGGCCAACGTGTACGCGGCCAAGCCCACTGCGCGATCGCTGCTGGCACTATGGGCGGTCAGCAGCGCATCCTCGCTCGCGCGCACCACGGAGTCGTCGGCCCGAAGCACCCTGTACTGCATCGCGAAACCGTAGGTCCAGGCGATGGCACCGGAGAGGGTTTCCGGGTTGCTGCGTCGGGCCATCGCGACGGCGTCGTGGAGGTCTTGGGGCCATCCGGGACGGCCCAGCCACCACCGAGCAGTGCCGCGCCATGCCAACGAGATCGCCAGCGGTGATCCCACACCGAAGCCGGCACCCTTGGCGGGGTCACCGGCGGCGAGGTCGATGATGGTCTGCGACCACCGCAAGACCTCGCCGAATTCACCGACACCGAGCCAATTGCAGAACGCTATGGCCGCCAACCCCATGATCGGGGTGGGATCGCCGATCGACTCGAGCAGCGCCATCTGTTCGGATGCCAGCCGCGCCCCCTCGGACGCGCGCCCGGCGTAGAGCACCTCGGTGGCCAGTCCGGTCATGGCGATGGCCAGCGAGACCTTGTCCCCGACGGCGGCGCACAGATCCCGCAGCTCCGCGAAGCGGCTGCGGCTTTCCTGGACTTCTCGAGCTTGCCAGTCGGTGGCACACAGCATGGTGCGCGGGGCGATGCGCATCGATAGCTGGCCGGGGTCTTGCTCGGATTTGGGGTCCGACATCGCGTCGGCGATGTGGCGTGCCCGCTCCCAACTCACCCGGGCGGCGGCGAGATCGCGGTTGGCCGACCACGCGCCGGCGCGCATGTGCCAGCCATAGGCTGCGTGCAGCTCGCCGGCGGCGTGCAGATGTTCGGCGATCAGCGCCGCGTTCTCGTCGGCTGACCCAGGCTCGCGCTCTTGGATTGCGGCGGCCAGGCGCCGGTGCACCTGGGCGCGATCGGATTTCAGCTGTGATTCGTAGGCCACCGCGCGGATCAGCGGGTGGCGGAAGGCGTACTCGGCGCTTGGGGTGAACCGCACCTGATCGATCAGCTCCGCGCCCAGCAGCTCATCGAACACCGCATCGATGCCCAGCGCGGCAAGCAACTCCGCCCCGAATCGGGCGCCGATCACCGACGCCGCGTGCAGCGTCTGCTTGGCCGGGGTGTTCAGCCGGTCGATGCGCGCCTCGATGGCCGCCTGCACCGTTGCCGGCACGGTGACTTCGGCGGCATTTGCGTCACATACGTAGCTGCCGCGCTCGCCGGCCAGCACCCCGCGCTGGGCCAACTCGCGCACCATCTCCTCGGCGAAAAACGGGTTGCCGGCGGCCCGTTCGGCAATCACCTGGCCCAGGTCACCGACCGAGGGATCCGACCCCAGCAGCTCACCGATCAGCGCCGCGGTGTCCGAATCAGCCAGTGGGGCAAGCGCGATCGTCTGGGCGCCGTGCACCCGCGTCAGCGCTCCCTCGTACTCGGGGCGGGCGGTGATCAGCACCATCGACGGGGTTTGCGGGATGACGGTGAGGAAGTCGGCCAGCATCGACTCGCTGGCCGCGTCGATCCAGTGCGCATCCTCGATGATGTAGAGCGCGGGTTCGGTGCGCGCCAGCGACGCGGCGTTGATCAGTGTGGTCAACCGGCGCCGCCGCGCATCCGGGTCGATCTGGGGCAGCGGCATGCCGGGGTCGGCGATGCCGAGCAAATCATCAAGCAGCAGCAGATCCTGCGGGTCGGCATCCGGGACTTGTTCCCGCACCCGAGCGCGGGCGGCGTCGCCGTCCAGGTCAGCCACACCGAGGGCTGCTCGCAGCAGCTGGGCCACCACATGGAAGGGAATGTCACCGGCGTGGGACTCGCAGAAGGCCCAAAACACTTCGACGCCGCGACCGGCCGCCAAGGCCGCCGTCTCCCGGGCCGTCCGGCTCTTGCCGATGCCCGGCGGTCCCACCACAGTCACGACACCACCGCGGCCACCGTTGGTGCGGTCCACCATGGCGTCGAGGGCCGCCATCTCCCAACGCCGGCCGATCAGGCTCGCCTCGGTGCGCCCGACCAGGCCATCCCGGGGGCCGATCCCCATCAGCCGGCGCGCGCGCACCGGTTCGTCTCTGCCCTTGATGCGCACCCACTCCGGTTCCGCCAGCATCACGGTGTGCTCGACCAGCCGCGCGGTCGACTCCGACAGCATCACCCCGCCCGCGGGCGCCACCGATTCCATCCGTTGCGCAAACCCGACCTGCTCACCGATGGCTTTGTAGCCCAGCGATCCCGAACCGAACTCACCGGCGATCACCCGACCCGAATTCAGGCCCACCCGCAACCGCAGCGCCACGCTATCGCGGCGCTGTACTTCGGCCGCCAACCGGGTCGCCTCCTCCTGGATGGCCAATGCCGCCAGACACGCCCGAAATGCATGATCCTCCAACGCAACCGGGGCCCCGAACAACGCCATCAACCCGTCGCCGGTGTACTCCACGCTGCCGCCGCCGTAGCGCTGCACCACCGCCGCCGACCGCTCCACCAGCTCGGTCATGATCTCGCGCAACCGCTCGATATCCACGGCTGCCGCGATGTCCATCGACCGCACCACGTCGGCGAACAGCACCGTCACCTGCTTGTACTTCGCGGTGTCACCCGAAACCGTAGTTGGCGCACCGCACTCGTCACAGAACTTGGCGTTCTCCCGCAGCCCAGTGCCGCATGACCCGCACGCCACGCTCTCCGTCACCCGAGCACCGCCGATCCAGGAGTCTCGACTATTACAACTGCGAACAATAGGGCGTTCAACAGCAAAGAACAGCGCTATTCACCCCAGCGTTACGCGTTTCCTACCGCCCTGCCGCCGGGGAACCTGCACGGGCCGAGGTCGCGCCCACCGTCCCAAACCGCGGGGTCGCCGAGGAGCAGGACGCTAGCCCATTCGGTGCCGATACAGTAGCTCCCGTCACCTGAGCCGCGCGGGTCCGGGTACCAGCTCTGGGGTAGCTCGGTGGTGTTGACGCCGTCAACGCCTCGCGCGTATCCCCAGGTAGTTTCACGTCGTTTCGCGTTGCGACACGCTCTGCATGTTCGCGCTAAACCCAAAACCTCGCCTGAAACCTCGCTTCGTATTGACAGTGCGTCAAGAGGATTGGGCCGGGCATTGCCCGTCAAACGGTGGAATTTTCCGCTGTGTCAAGAGGATTGGGGATATCGGCACCTGAAACCTACTTTCAATCGAGCGCAGATAAGCGCACAATGGTGTCGGCGGACTTCTCATCGAATTTTCACTCCTGAGACTCGGGACAGTCGTCTTTGTGAGCTCTACGCCCTTGAGCCAGGACCTGAACGGGTTCGCCATCGAGTTCTGACCGTGATCGTGGAGTGCCGCCGGCCGGTCTTCGATCGCATCGCCCCGCCGCCAGTCCGGGTCGGCTGGCGGCAATGACCCCCTCGGCCGGCGGAAGGGAAACGTATGCAACCGCTCAGCGGGCTGGATGCCAGCTTCTTGTATTTGGAAACGCCCTCACAACCGTTGCACGTCTGCGCGATCTTGGAGTTGGACGCCGCGACAGTGCCCGGCGGGTACAGCTTCGCTCGGCTCCGCGAAGAGCTGGGCGTGCGGATCAAGTCGATCCCGGAGTTTCGGCAGAGGTTGGCCGACAGCCGGCTGAATCTGGACCATCCGGTGTGGGTGGAGGACCGCAGTTTCGATCTGGACCGGCATCTGCACCGCATCGGGCTGCCGGCGCCCGGCGGGCGCGTCGAGCTGTCGGAGACCTGCGGGCGCATTGCCTCCCTGCCCCTTGATCGCGGCCAGCCCCTGTGGGAGATGTGGGTGATCGAGGGGATCGCTGGCACCGACGCCCGGGCGGGTGGGCGGCTGGCGGTGATGACCAAGGTGCATCACGCCAGCGTGGACGGGGTGGGCGGTGCGAACCTGCTGTCGCAGCTGTGCGGCACCGAACCGGACACGCCGGCGCCGAAGGCGGTGGACGGGCCGGGGGACACCAACTCGGTGGGAATGGCGGTGCGGGGCCTGGCGAAGTTCGTTGCCCGGCCACTGCAGCTGGCCACTGTGGTGCCGATGACGGTGTCAACGATCGTCGACACCGTGCGCCGGGGGCGTAGCGGGCGGGCCATGGCGGCGCCGTTCCGGGCGCCGCGCACGCCGTTCAACGACTCCATCACTCGCCGGCGCAACATCGCCTACGCCCGCCTGGAGTTCGACGACATCAAGACGATCAAGAACAGGTTCAATGTCACGGTCAACGATGTGGTGATGGCACTGTGCGCCGGGGTGCTGCGCAAGTTCTTGCTCGATCGCGGTCAGCTGCCCGACACCTCGCTGGTGGCCACGGTGCCGGTGTCGGTGCATCAAAAGTCCGACCGGCCAGGCCGCAACCAGTTGACGGCGTTGTTCTCCCGCCTGCAGACTCAGATCGCCGACCCGGCCGACCGGCTGCGCGCCATCGCGCACGCCAATGGGGTGGCCAAGGAGCACAGCGCGGCGATCGGGGCGACGCTGTTGCTGGACTGGGCGCAGTTTGCAGGGCGGGCGCTGTTGGCTCCGGCGGTGGGACTCTTCGCCAGTACGGTGCTGACCCGCCGACCGGTACACAATCTGGTCATCTCCAACGTGCCGGGACCGCAGGTGCCGTTGTACTTTCTGGGCTGCCAGGTCAAGGCGATGTATCCGCTTGGACCGATCTTCTACGGCACCGGCCTCAACATCACGGTGATGTCGCTGACCGGCCAGCTTGACGTCGGGATCAACTCATGCTGGGAACTGGTGCCCGACGTATGGGACCTGGCCGACGACTTCGAGGTCGCCCTGCAGGAATTGCTCACCGCCGCCGCGTAATCCGCCCGAGTACCAGCTCGATGGATTAGGTGGCCACTCTTGACGCCGTCAAGACCCGAGAACGAAACCGCAGGTAACGAGCCGCACTGAACTGGAACGAAACGTAACGAAACAGCAGTTCAGACGGCAAAAGCCCTGGTAGAGCGGCGGGTTCGATTCCCGGCAGCTCCGCAATAAAACAGCTGATCAGCGGCCCTTTTTCTTTGGTTCAGCGTCTCACAGGCCGCCGGATTGCCTGTGGCCAGGATGGTCGCCGGACCGGGCATGGCAGGTTTCCGAGAAAGGGTGGCCCGGCGACATCCAAGTAGGTGCACCGTCCTACGCTCATGTGCTCGGCGGGTGGACCTCTCCGGGGTCTGTGGCGTCCAGTTGGTGCCGAAAGGCCCTTGTCGGTCATTGCGTGGGAGACACAGGCTGATTAGTCGACCATGCACCCGAATCCGCATGACCGACGGGAGGCGCCCTGCTGATGGCGTTTCGCTCGAACGACCACCACAACCAGAGCGTGGGGTCTCGCGCGGTGGTGATGCTCTCGGCTGGGCAAGGCGGCATCATTCGACTGGGAACGAACTGGGAGGATTCCTGCCTGTTCACAACAGGCATTCGAAACCTGTTGCTACAGAACGCTACCCGGTCTACAGACGCGTCGAGGGCCCTGGCCGCAACAACCCCGCTTGAGGCCAATATCCAAGGAGGCGATCCAGGGTGACGAAACACGACCAACCGCCCGAGGCACGGCCGGACGAGCACTACGACGTCGTGGTCATTGGGAGCGGTTTCGGCGGGAGCATCGCGGCCAACCGACTGGCAGGTGCGGGCCTCAATGTGCTTGTGCTCGAACGGGGCCCGTGGCGCGACTCGTTGCCGGTGCGCGGCCTTGGAATCCCCGACCGATCCCCGTTCCCCTACGGCACGCGGTTCGTGACGCATGTCCTCCGTGGCATCCACGTAGGGCGCAGCGCCACAACGGGATTCGCCGAACAGAGTTACCTGCGCCGGCTGCGGGCCCGCGGTGTCGAGTTGGTGCGGGACATCATCGGGACTCCCCGCCGGGGCGTAGTGGTCAACAAGCACGGGATGTACGAGGTGTTCAGCTATCCCGGAATCGACGTGGTCTGTGTCTCCGGGGTGGGAGGCGGCAGCCACGGCTGGTTGGGCCTGCTCGTCGAGCCAGACGATTTGGCCTATTGGGACAATCGTCACCCCGATCTGCGCCGCGACCAGATCTCGGGGTACTACGGGAAGATCCGGTCGGATTTGGGTGCCACTTGTTTGACCCGTCAGCATCCTGTGCCGACAAGTGTGTGGACTGAGGTGCCCGGCTTACCCGGCCAGCGCTGTCAGCCCGCGGATCCGCAGCCCGACGCCGCGTACTTGTACCCGAAATCCGGCACCGACGCCGGCCGACTGCACCGGGACGGCGCCGGAGTGACGCGCCGGTTTTGCGCGTTCGACGGGGACAGCCTGCTGGGGTCGCGAGACGGAGCGAAATCGTCGGTCGACGTCGCCTATCTCGCCCCGGTCCTCGACAATGGCGTCACCGTTCGCGCGTTGTCCGAGGTCAGTCGGATCGTGCGCGAACCAGGCGCTGCCGCAGTTAGCTACGTCGTCCACTACCGCGACCTGCGCGGAAAAACGAACCACATCGCGCGGGTGCCACGGGTGGTGCTGGCCGCCGGGACGATGAACACGCTGCGCTTGCTGTTCGACGGCCAACAGCGAGGCGATCTGGCCGCCATGCCATCGTTGGGCGCCACGTTCGGCGGCAACGGGGACGAGATCGGTGTCTGCTTCAAGGACTCCGCAGACCTTCCAACGCTGCCGGCGCTGCCGGTCCTCGGCCAATTTACGGTCGATGAGGCCCACTCGCCGTTCTTCGGGCTGGCTTCGGCGAGCGGATTCGACACCCTTCCGCTGCCCAGGTGGGTGCGACGGCGGCTGCACCGGCTGATGTTCGCCTTCGGGATGGGCGCCGACTCGGGTAAGGCCTCGGCGCACTTCGAGCGAGGCAGTGTGGAGATCGATTACGACAAGACCACCGAGCCGATCTTTGATCGGATCGCCGAGGGCTTGGACGCGTTCGACGCCGATAGCGGCCTGCGCGCGTCACGTCGCCGGAAACCACTGACCGTCCATGCCTGGGGCGGGGCGTGCCTGGGCCCCGACCCCGAGCACGGCGTGGTGGATCACCGCGGCGAAATCTACGGCAACCCCGGGCTGTTCGTCGCCGACGCCGCCGCGCTGCCCGCCGCCGTCGGCACGCCGCCCTCGTTGGCGATTGCCGCGTGGGCCCACCACGTCGCCGACGACCTCGCCGACACCATCGCGCGGCGCCCGGACCACACCGCCGTTAAACCCTCCACCGAGGGAGCACACTGATGGCCGAGTTGTCCGAGCGCGCCCGACAGGTCCGCCAAAACATCATGGACCACACCCGCAGCGAGGGTGTCGTTCCCACGGCTGCCGAGTTGTGCCGAGAACTCGGCCTGTCCGCGGACGACGTCGCAGTGGACCTGCTCAACCTCGAGGCCGCAGCCAGTGTTGCGCGGCAAGACTCCGCCCACGCCGGACTGACGCGGTTTCAGGACGAGACCCTCGACGAACCGCTGCCGCCGCTGGGCGAGATTATGTACGCCCGCCCGTTCGCCGCTTTCAAGAACCACTACCAGGTCTGGGTGGACGGCGAGCAGAAGTGGTTCGCCGAGTGTGCGGTCGAAGCGTGCTCCATTTCGGCGCAGTTTCCCGGTAAAGAGGTGATCGTCCGGTCGGTGTGCCGCCAGACCCGGGAACCCGTCGAGTTGATAGGACGCGACGGGCTGCTGCTGGACTATTCGCCGGCAACCCTGCGTGTCCATCTGGGATACCCGCTGCGCACCCTGCCCGCCCGCATCGTCGGGTGGTGTGACTACAACAGCTTCTTCGCCTCCGAAGACGCCGCGCGCCAGTGGGCCAGCGCACATCCGGACATTCACGGCGTCACCCGCAGCCCCGAGGCGATGTCACGACTCATCGGCGAGCTGTTCGGGAGGGGACGACTCGCCTACGACTACCAGCCCGCGGTGCCGATCCTGGACGCCGTGCTGCACATGAAGCGCTACGGCCTGGACAAGCCGACCGCGCTCGGATTCCGCGTCCCCGACCCGTTCTTTCTGCCCAGCCCCGGCATGGTGCGGGACTGGAGACGGCAGGGATACGCCAACTACTTCCGATTCTCCCTGCGATGACCCCGACGGTGCGTTAGATGATGTTGAGCGCGTCGAGGAACCGGGCGGCGTAGTCGCGGTCCCCGGTGACGGCGAGATCGCCGTCGCGCCACCCGACGCGCCGGGTCGCCCAGCCGGGAAAGTCGACCGAGGCGCCCGCGATGCAGGCCGCGGTGTCGGCGCCGGCCGCCGGCGTGACGGCCAGGCGGCCGTGGCCGGCTGGCCGGATGTCCCAACTGCCGCCGCCCAGGCCGGTCAACGTCAGGGTCAGCGGCCGGTCGACCCACCCCATCTGGGGTTGATTCATCTGCTCCATGCCGGCCAGCATCCACTCCAACGTCGCCCGCATCCGGCGCGCGTCGGCTGGCGGGGCCGGTGTGCCCAGCGCCGGGGCGATGTCGTAGTGCAGGTGGGTGTGCCAGTCGAACACCAACGCGCACGCCAGGAGCCGGGCCGGGTAGCGGCCGGTGGCACCGAGCGGCACGGGGATGGTGCCGAGTTTCCCGCGGCCGGACACGTCGAAGGCCACCACCGCGACGCTGCTCCACCGCGCAAACTCGGCCAACACCCGATACGTCGGCCACGACCGGCGACGATCGACCATATGGTCGTTGTCACGCTCGAGGTCTTCAGTCCGCAGCAGGTGAATCATCTCGGGACTGAACAACACTCGGCAGCTCGCACCCATGTGGGCGATGACGTCGCGCACCCGCCACCCGGCGGCGCGGCTGGGGGTATTCCACTGATCGTCGGTGAGCTCGGCGCAGTAGTCGAGGACGTCGTGGCGCTGCGCCTTCAGAGCGAGGATCCTGTCGTGTGCCACGGTTCTTCCTGCCCTGTGAGAGACATCCGTCCGGTCCGAATCACGCCGACACTACGCCCGGCACCGCTCGATGAAGGGCCATCTAACTCAGCGACAAGGAGCACGTCGTGACAAGCACGCCGCAAACACCGAGTCGCAGCGTCCTACCGATCCCCGACCGACCATTTCTCGATGATGTCGTTCTTCTCCTGCGGATCTGTCAGCAGGTGATGGAGCCTGGCTAGGTTGGGGCGATGGACGCAACCACCGCAGCCTCGACCATCGCTGGCCCCCTCGGGGACCTGGCGGCCAACTTCTACTTCTCCAAACAAGCCATCGCCCGCGGCGAAGCCATCGGCCTTGACGTCATCTCCCTCTACGGTGCCGGTCGAGCATCCATGCTCGGTGGCGTCGACCCGGAGACGGCCGACGCCATCTTCTACTTCTTTAAGCCCGGCGTGATCGCCGCGGTGGTGAGCCGGGGTCGCAGCCTGGCCAGTGAAGACGCGATCGCGGCAGCCCATCTCGGTGCCGCCGACGACTATGCCGAGGATGCCTTCGCTGCAGTGGATTCGGCCACCCTCGGCGCGTTCACCGACGCGGTGGGTGCTCTCGTCGCAACGGTTCCCTCGGGTTGCTGGCCGCTGTTCGATGGCTACCGTTCAGCTCCAACAGCGCCGTCGGCCGCCGCTCGGGCTTACCGGGCCGCCATCCTGTTGCGAGAGCTGCGCGGCGGTGTGCACACCGATGCGGTGAAAGCCGCCGGGCTCTCGCCTGTCACTGCCTGTCAGTTCAACCGAGACGGAGACCTCGCTAACTTCAAGATGCACGGTTTCTCCGAGGAGGACATGGTCGAATACACCTCCGAGATCGCGGCCCAGAAGGCTGCTGCCGAAGCGGCGACGACCGCTCAGATGGCGGCATTGTTCGCCCCGCTGTCGCAGGCCCAACTCGAGGCGATCGTCGCTGGCACCAATGCCCTCGTAGCCGCCCTCGGCTAATGCTGCTCCTTGACTAGACCCGCCGACCCAGGAGTCCCTGGGTCGGCGCCGCGGCCGGGGTTGGTCTGTGTGACCCGCGGCACGCGCAGCTCTTTCCGCACCCATGCAACAGTCGAGCGAACCTTCGCCGAAGAGAAACGCTGCGCCCGACGCCGCCCGCACGCTCGTTGAAGGGGCCGCCGTCGAAGTGCCGAACCGGTTGTCAACGCCCGCAAACTCTTGTGTACGTCTTTGGTGGCGATCACCTCCTCGAAGATCGCCGCCTCGCCGGGGTCGGTCAGGATCGCATCAATGGTTGGTGAAATTTTCATCACGTGACCAGGTTCCCCGAGGTCGCAACAGGTCGCTACAGGCGCCTTGCAGGCCTGTTTTCGCTGTTCAGCGGGCTAAAACTACGGGTTCGATTCCCGGCAGCTCCACTAAGAAAGTGCCGTCCTACGGTAATGCCCGAAGGACTCAACCGGATCGGGATGCCTCCTCCCTTGGGGGTGGCGTCATCTGGCGGGGCCGCCCCGGTCTGCGTAGTGTCCTGCATGATTCCTCCACTTCGCCGTCCCGCGATCCTGCGGCGATGTCAGCTTGCGGGCCGCTCACCGGCTGCGACTTCGTCGGGATAGTCGTCGTAGTACGGGACGTAGCCTTCCTCGCGACCGTTGAGCACGTAGACCGGATCGTCGACGTCGGGTCCGTATCCTTGCTCGCGCAGATCGACCTTCTTGGTCTTGACCGTCGCGGTGTGCTCCAGCGAATCTACGACCCTTATGAACAGCGGCACCGCGTAGCCGGGGAGGCGGTCGTACACGGTACGGGCCAGCGACGCGCCGTCGAACTCTGTGCCGTCCTTCAACACCGCGGCCGCCATCCCGGCGCGCCCGTCCGCGCCGGGCACCTTCACCCCGAAGACCGTCACCGCCTCGACCCTCGGGTCGGCCGCCACGGCGGCCTCGACGTCCGTCGTCGCCACGTTCTCGCCCTTCCATCGGAAGGTGTCACCGAGCCGGTCGACGAACACAGCGTGGCGCCAACCCTGTGGGCGCAGCAGGTCACCGCTGTTGAGCCACACGTCACCGTCGCGAAAAGCGTTGCGAATCAACTTCTTCTCGCTGGCTTCCGGATCGGTGTAGCCGTCGAACGGCTGCGCCTTGGTGATTTTGCTCAACAGCAGACCGGGCTGGCCGCGACGCACTTTGCGGACCCGGCCGTTCTCATCGCGAACCGGCTCGCCGGTCTCCGGGTCGTACTCGACGAACGCGACCGCGGTAGGGCAGAGGCCAGCGGTCTTGGGGATGTGAAAGATATTGACGAATCCCGTGTTTCCCTCACTGGCCCCGTATAACTCGAACACCTGCGGGATATTGAAGCGAGCAGTGAACTCGTCCCAGATATCCGGGCGCAGTCCGTTGCCGCCGATCACGCGCACTTTGTTGGTTCGGTCCGTGTCCCTCTCCGGCTGGTTGAGCAGATAGCGGCAAACCTCGCCGATGTAGACGAAGGCGGTGGCGTCGTACCGAGTCACGTCGTCCCAGAACCTCGAGGCTGAAAACGACCGGCCCAAAGCAAGAGTGGCCCCTGCGCTGATCACTCCCGACACCGCCACGGTCAGCGCGGTGTTGTGGTACAGCGGCAGGCAGCAGTACACGGTGTCGCTGCTCTTCAACCGCATGCCTATGGCGCCGGACCCACCCATCGCGCGCAGCCACCGGTAGTGCGTCATGACACTGGCCTTCGGGGCGCCGGTGGTGCCGGAGGTGAAGATGTAGAACGCGGGGTCCTTGGCCAGCACCGACGACGTCACCGCCGGGTTGTCGGTGGGCGCGTCGGCAGAGAGGCGATCCAACTCGTCGATGGTCACGGTGTCGGCGACTTCCGCCTCTGATTCGTCGACCGCAGAAAGCAGGTCCTCCTCGCCGACGATCACCTGGGCATGCAACAGCCCGACGCTGTGTGCCAGCACGTTGCCGTGCTGCTTTTGGTTCAGCATTCCGGCGATCGCGCCGAGTTTGACCGCCGCGAGCATCACGAGCAGCGTTCGCGCCGAATTGCGCATGATGACGCCCACGACGTCACCGCGACCGACGCCGCGTTCGGCCAGCGTGGCCGCGTAGCGGTTGACGGTTTCATTGGCCTCGCGGTAGGTCAGCCCTTCGTCGTCGAAACGGATGAAAACGTGGTCGGGGTAACGCGCCGCACGGTCTTGGAAGACCCGGCCGATCGACTTCTTTGCTGACCCGCGGACGAGAAAAGCCGTGAGCGTGCCCCGCGCAACGACGGGCGCGTCCAGAACCAAGGCAGGCAGGCGCGCGGCGATGTCGGTCAGCCCGACGGTGTCACCGGCCACTGGCGCCTACTCCGGTCATGGCGGTCATTGACGACCACGCCAGCCCAGCGGCGCTCCGGCTACTCGGATACCGCAACTGCGGCACTTCGGGCAGCCGATCGGCCGACAGTTCACGGACGACATCGAAGGGAAAATCCGGCATATTTGTCGGGTCATCTCGAGGCTCTGGTGACACCGCGAATCGGTATCGACGGACGTCGAGGCGGCGTTCAGCGACATGGTTTCCGGGCGTGGAGCGCGCAGCCTGGTCTGCTTCGAACCGGCGACCAGAACGGCTCATAGTCCCCCGGCTCAGTCCGAGTGCTTGGCGCGCCGCCGCCACCACACCTGCGTCGCCCGCTCCACCGGCGCACGCAGCACGACGGTGGCGACTTCGGCCGGCCACAACCACCACGGGGCGATCGTGCGGGGTCGATCGGTGATCGCCTTCGCAACGGTCTCCGCCGCCTGCTCGGCAGACAGGCCGGGCGCGTTGCGCAGGCTCTTGGTCGGTTCCATCATCCGGGTGTTGATGAGTCCGAAGTAGATCGATGTGACGTCCACTCCGTCGGCGTGCAGCTCGGGTGCAACGCTGCGCAGCCACATGTCGAATGCCCCCTTCGACGCCTGGTAGGCGCCCCACCGGGGGCCCGGCGGGGTGCGGACGCCGACGCTCGACACGTTCACGATGTGCCCGCTGCGGCGCCGCCGCATCTCCGGAACCAGTTCCAGCAGCAGCCGAATAGGGCCAAGGTAGTTGACGCCGATCGTGCGGTCGAAGTCGTGCGGTCGCTCGTACTGTTCGTGCAGCGACCGGCGGATCGACTTGCCCGCGTTGTTTACGACGATGTCCGGCGCGCCATGCTCGGCGCAGATGCGTTTCGCCAATTCGGCGACGGCGGCCTCGTCGCTGATGTCGGCCGGGTAGCTCACCGCATGCCCGCCGCCGGCGGCGATCGTCGCTGCGAGTTCGTCGAGTTTGTCCGCCGATCGGGCCGCGAGCAGCACGGTCGCTCCCGCCGAGGCGAGTTTGCGTGCGGTGGCCGCGCCGATGCCGAACGAGGCGCCGGTGACCAGCACGGTCGCGCCCGACACCGCGTCATGCAATCGGTCGGGGGCGGATGCTCGCGGATGGTTCACGAGCATCCCGAGCACTGTTCCGGCTGAGCTCACGAAGTGGGACTTCCCACGATGCCGCCTGATCAATCCTGGGCGTCAACCGTGACGGTCAGCCGGCGGGATCTCGTCACCGGTGTCGACGACTTAGCCCATGCCGCTGTACAGCTGGTGCGCGTCCAACCTGATCTTCTTGACCTCCGCGGGCGCTCTAAGCGAGCGCAATTGCGCGCTGGCGGACCACGAAGATTCGCCGAGCTAGTCCGTTGCTGAGTTGGCGAACTTTGGGTTGCTGCTGCTAGACCGTGGATGACATCCACATACCCCACACATTCTCCTGCGTGTTTGAAATGAAGAGGTGTCACCTGCGGCACCGACAACGGCGGCGTGTGCATGTTGATGCGATCAACGCCTTCGGCGTATCCGCAGGTCGCGTCACGTCCTTTCGCGTCGTTTCGCGTCATCAAATCCATTATTTCCGCAGCTCAAGCCGTTTTATGCGCCTGGTTCGATTCCCCGCAGCTCCACAGGAAAGCAGGCCAGGCCGAAAGGCCTGGCCTGCTTCCTTTTCCTTTTCCGATCAACATCTCGCGAAGGCGGTATGTGGCCGGGCTGGCGTCGGCACCAAAAAATTCCCACAATCTGCCGCCGAGAGTGGGGGCCAGCAACATCAATGGTCAATGAACTCGATTGCGGTAGAAGAGAACTCGGCGTGATACTGAAAGATTGCACCGTGGCCGGAGTCGGGGTAGATGATGAGTTGCGAGCCGGCGATCCGACGGTGCATGTCTTCGGAGAGCGAGCTGGGGACCATGCGGTCGTTGTCGCCGTTCGCGATCAATGTCGGCTGGGTGATCACCGACAGGTCGACAGGTGTTGAACGCCCCCAATGTTTGATCGCTTTGAGTTGGGTTAGGAAGGCCTTCACGGAGATCGGCCTGTCTCGATCCTCGGTGCGTTCTTCGAGGCGCTGGACGAATTCGCGTGCTGCGCGTTTGCCGATGTCGTCGCGGTTGAAGAACAAAAACTCCTTGGGGTCCTGGCGGGAAAGATTCGCACGCAGTGTGTCGTAGTAGGTGGTTCTGGCCACCTTGTCAATGCCTTCTCCGCCTGCAGGTCCGGTTCCGGTGAGGATCAGTTTGCGGACGAGTTCGGGATGCTTCATCACCAATGCCTGGGCGACCATCCCGCCGAGAGAGAAAGAGAAGATGTCGACGGTGTCGAATCCGAGTGCGGTGATGAACGTATAGGCATCGTCGGCCATTGACTCGACGCTGTCGGGAACGGTCCCGCTGGAGGCTCCCACGCCGCGGTTGTCGAAGGCGATTACGTGGTACTGCTCTGCGATCGGATCGATAATTCGCGGATCCCAGTTGTCCAGCGTGGCGGCGAGGTGGACGAAGAAGATGACGGGAACGCCGCCCTTCGCCCCGAGTTCGCGGTAGGCGTAGGTGACACCCGCTGCGGTGACAGTGCGCGACGGCGCATGTCTGTACGACGTGATCGCGTAGTTGTGCTGACTCGGATGTGCGCTCATGACGTTCTCCTTAAGGTGTCTGAAGCTGATTCCTCGGCGAGGAATTGCAGCGCGTCGGGTACGAAGGTTCGGTGGTGCTGGAACACGCCGCCGTGTCCCGAGTTGGGGTAGATCTTCAGTCGGGCGTTCGGCAGTCGGCGTGCCATGTCGGCTGAGTGGCTGCTGTCGACCATGAGGTCGTGGTCGCCGTTTGCGACGAAGACGGGCTGGGTGACGACCGAGAGGTCGTCGGGTTGACTCTGCCCGGCGTGGCGGATGGCTTTGAGCTGAGCGATTCGGGCCTGCATCGAGATTCGCTTGTCACGGTCGTGGGTGCGCTCCTTGAGGCGGTTGAAATAGTCCGACGCGGCGCGTTTGCCCTCGGCGGTACGGGGAAAGAACAGGAAGTTCCTGGGGTCGCTGAACGTCAGGCCCGCTTTGAGGTAGGCGACGACGGCGATCTTGGTGATCTGGTCGATGCCGCCGCCGCCGCGCGGACCCGTGCCGGCGAGGATCATTCGTCGCACGAGTTCCGGTGCTTGTAGAGCGACCATCTGGGCGACCCCGCCGCCGAGCGAAAACCCGAACAGGTCAACCCTTTCGAGGCCCAATGCGCGGATGAAGGCTATTGCGTCGGTGCCCATCTGCTCGACCGTGTGTGGCACCGACGAGCCCGTCCCGCCGACACCGCGATTGTCGAAGGCGATCACGCGGTGGTGCGCGGCGATACCGTCAATGATTCGCGGGTCCCAGTCGTCGAGGACCGCGGTCAGGTGGTGCAGGAATATGACCGGAACGTCTGTGCCAGAGCCGAGTTCGCGGTAGGCGAACTCGACGCCGCCGACGTTGATTTTGCGATTCGGAGTATCTTTCCACGTAGTCATTTCGTGCCTTTCGATTCGATCGTGTTTCCTCGCATGGACATTGGGAGGTTTGGTTGTCACAGTGCGGTGCGGGATCGCGCATCGAGTTCGGACAAGGCGGCCAGGGTCCGCCGGTCGCGAGCCAGATGCGAATCCATGGCTGGGGCGATGAGCCCCCGTAGCGCCGAGATTGGTTTCCACCGGGACGGCTCCATGACGCGCGGCGAACGATGCGTGAGGCCGTTGGCGATTGCGGTCGCGGCAATGTCGGGCTGAAGGCGTTTGAGAAGCGCCCGCGGCAGGGTCGCGAGCAGCTCGTCGACGACGGGATCGTCGTCGACGCCCTGCTTGATCATGTTCGTCTCGATGAGTGAGAAGTAGGCGATCGTGGTCGAGACGCCGTGCGCGGCCAGCTCCACATGCAGTCCTCGGCCGAGTTGCTCGACAGCTGCTTTGCTCATGGCATAGGGAATCGTGCCCATCCCGTTGAGAAACGCGAATACCGAACTGATTAGGACGAATTGGCCGCGGTGAGCGATCACTTGATCCATGGCCGCCTGGATGGTGTTGACGACGCCCGAGACGTTGACCGCGAGCACGGACTCAATCGACGACGTCGGCATGGCGCGCAATGTTGCGGCGCGCGACAAGATGCCCGCGTTGGCGATCGCGACGTCAACCCGTCCGAAGCGGTCGACGACATCGGCGACGGCGACGTCGAGAGCGTCGCGAGAACACACGTCGGCGATCGAGCCCATTGCCGAGAGTGACGACATCCGCGAGGCGATCTGTGGCGTCTCGGGATCAACATCCACGAGCGCCACTTTCGCGCCGCGGCCGATGAGTTCCCGGGCGGTAGCGCTGCCGATTCCGCCGGTTCCGCCGGTGATGAGCACGACCTTCCCGCGCAGGTCGTAAGCCTGACGTGTCATCGCGTATCCCGCTCTTCCTCGCTGTCGACGTTATTGGCGTACGATCATAATATTACGACTGTAAGGCAATCGGGTATCATTGGCAAGGACGACTTTCAGATGACGACGGAGGACGCGAGCTGTGGCGAGGTACGACTCGGAACACAAAGCCGAAACGCGGCGGCGAATCATCGAGACCGCGGGCCGACGTCTCAAGCAGGACGGCATCGACGGTTCAGGTGTCGCTGGGCTCATGACTGACGCGGGGCTCACCAACGGCGCGTTCTACGCGCACTTCGAGTCCAAGGACGATCTCGTGGCCAACGTCGTCGCCGATCAGCTAGCCACCCAGTGCGCCGTCCTCGACTCGTTACCCGAGGGCCGGGCGGCACTGGAGGAATTCATCCTCGACTACCTTGCGCCACATCATCGGGATCACCCGAGCACGGGTTGCCCGTCGGCTGCCCTGCTTGATGAGATCGGCCGCTGCGATGCCGCCGTTCGGGATTCCTACACCGAGGGAATGCAATCCATCGTCGACGTGATTGCAGCGCACTTGTCGCCCCATGACCCATCCGCCGCACGCACCAGGGCGGTCGGGCTTTTCACACTCCTCGTCGCCACCCTTCAACTCGCACGCGCCGTCTCCGACCCGAAACTCTCAGACGACATCCTCGAATCAGGCATTCGCAATGCGCAGATCCTCCTGGACTGTGGGGAGTTGTAATCGGTCCTCGGAGATGCCATGCGCGCCAGCGGGAGTCGGTCGCGCTTCGCGGCTGGCCCGTTAGATCGGCGGGAACGTGGGCTTGCGTTCCAGATATAACGAAGTTACATTCGTCCGATGCGTCGCAAGCTGGCAGGTCGAAGAGTGGTTATCACCGGAGCGGCACGTGGCATCGGGGAGAAGGTCGCACGTGTTGCCGCCACCCGGGGTGCTCAGCTGGCCCTGATCGGACTTGAGCCCGATCGGTTGCGTACTCTCGCCGATGACCTGGGCCCCGGCGCGTCGTGGCGGGAGGCCGATGTCCGCGACGGGGCCGCTCTGCGGTCGGCGATCGATGCTTGCGCCGAGACGATGGGCGGTATCGACATCGTCGTTGCCAATGCTGGGGTTGTGGCCTATGGGACGGTGCGGCAGATGGACCCGGCGTCATTTGAGCGAGTAGTGGACATCAACCTCAACGCTGTGTACCGCACCCTCAAGTACGCGACGCCGCATGTAGAGCGCAGTCGCGGCCATGTCGCCGTCATAGCGTCGGCGATATCGTTCACGCCGCTGGCTGGAATGGCCTCATATGCCGCGAGCAAGGCCGGAGTGGAAATGCTCGCGCTGGCCTATCGCCAGGAGGTGGCACACCTCGGCGTCACCGTCGGGCTCGTGCATCCCTCGTGGGTTGATACGGACCTCGTCCGAGGCGCCGAGGCTGACATTCCCTCCTTTCAAGACCTACGCAAACGGTTGCCGTACCCGGGCAATGTGACGACGAGCGTCGACCGGGCAGCTGCCGCGATCGTCGATGGACTCGAGCGCCGCCGCAGCCGGGTATACGTGCCGCGCGCGGTTATCGTTGCCAACTGGGCTAAGGCAGCGCTGAATTCGCCGGCGGCATGGCCGTGGATGAGGCGCTTTGCCGCTGACGTGGTGCCGGTCCTCGAAAGGGAGTGCGAGGCATTGGGTAGGCACGACCAACTTGTGCCAGTCGTCAACGGCTCGTCTTGCGCGACCGGGTCGCCCGAGTCGCCCGGCGCTTGTCTGCCCGCGTGATCGAGTTGTAAAGGCCCGCAGCCGCCTCGTGCGAGGCTTGGGCTCGCTCGCGGCTATCACCCAGCCCCACAGATAGATTCACACCCAGCGGCAGCAGCACCTGCCTGACCGGGTCGTCAAAGTCAGCGAAGGCCTCCGCTAACTCGAGGGTGATGAAGCCGTGCACGAAGCTCCACAACTGGGCAGCTACACCGTCAGCTTCTTGTTCGTTGACCCTGCCCGAGCTAACAAGCCGTTCGCACGCTTTCGCAACATGAGCGTAAGCGGCTCGGAAGGCCGAAGAGCGACCGTTGAAACGAACATCGGTATCCCGCAACGGCCGGTACGTCGCGCGGGTCGACAGCCCAAACATCAAGTCATACAAATGGGGGTTCTCCCGGGCGACCCGCCGACACGTCAACGCCTGAACAGCCAGATCGGTGATCGGATCCTCCGTCGCCGGCAACCGAGAAAACGCGTCGTCTAGCTCCTTGAAGCCATAGTCGATGGCGGCGCTGGTGAGCTCAGGAATCCCACCGAAGTGGTGGTAGACCACCATCGTCGACAGCCCGGCCGCCGACGCCACTGTGCGCGCCTTGATGGCGGAGGGACCCTGCTCGGCCAGCAGACGGATCGTGGCGTGAATGAGCCGCTCTCGTACACCATCCGGTGTCGGACTCTCTGACTTGCCCAGCATGCTTCCCACCGATTCCAGACCCGATCCGTCCGCTGAGGTGACAGACGGGGGTGACGTTGCCATTGCTTTGTAACTTCGTTATAGTACGCTATAACTTCGTTACAACATCAGTGGAAGGACCACCATGAGCGGCCACCTTGAGATCGAGGATCGCGGAGCCGTCCTGATCGTTCGGGTCGACGGCGGACCGCACAGCCTGTTCGGCCTCGACATTGCCAACCAGCTCGAAGTATTGGTGGACCGCGTCGACCGTGATCCAAGCGTGCACGCCGTCGCGTTCACCGGGGCGCGCCAGGGCCGGTTCGTCAGCCATGCTGACGTGCGGTGGCTGCAAGAAGAGGGCGCTGCGGTCCCGGAGTTGGGTCGGCGCGGTGCCTCCGCTGTGGCACGCATCGCCCGAGGCGCAGCCCGTGTACCAGAGCCGGTGGTGCGTAGGACGCCGCTGCGGGGCGCCGTCCAGCTCGACCGCCTGCACGCTACATTCCTGCGGATGAACGCCAGCGGCGTCATCTTCGTTGCCGCCCTTAACGGTTCCGCGCTGGGCCTGGGCGCGGAATTCGCCTGGGCATGCGATCTGCGCGTGATGGCCGATGGGGAGTTCTTCATTGGCCAGCCCGAAATACTGCTGGGAATTAATCCGGGCGGAGGCGGGACCCAGCGACTGACCCGACTGATCGGCACCCACCGATCCCTAGTAGCGATCCTCGAGGGCAAGCCGTTCACGCCCGCGCAGGCGCTGGCCAACGGAGCCGTCGATGAGGTCGTGGCGCCCGACGACGTCGTTACGCGGGCGACCGAACTTGCCGAACACTTTGGCAAGCGGAACAAAGGGGCAGTCGCGGCCGTCAAACGGTCGGTGTACTTCGGCGGCTCGATGTCGTTGCCGGAAGGTTTGCACGTCGAGCGCACCGAATTCCTCCAGACCGATCAGTCCGATGTCGGCCAGGAACTGATGCTCGATTACCTCGCGACCACGGAGGCCACCGGCGAACTACCCCTCTACCGACCCGACACCTACGCCCAAGCGCTCGAGTCGGGCCGAGTGTCGAGGGTGGGCGCGACCAACGGGGCGGTGAGCCGGTCATGACCGCTGCGGAACCCGCAACTCGTCACGACGTTTCGTTCGCGTCCGGCGATGACACCTGCGCCGCATGGCTTTACCTGCCCACCGGCGTCACCGCGCCGCCCGTGGTCATCCTCGGGCACGGCCTCGGCGCCACCCGCGAGATGCGTTTGGACGCCTTCGCCGAACGGTTCGCACAGGCCGGTATCGCCGCCTTGGCCTTCACCTATCGGCACTTCGGCGACAGCGGCGGCCAACCCCGCCAGCTCCTGTCGATCAAACGACAGCTCACCGACTGGGATGCGGCCATCGCCTACGTAAAGACTCGTGATGACCTTGACGGCACACGCATTGCGGTCTGGGGCAGCTCCTTTGGCGGGGGCCACTCCATAACTGTCGCCTCACACCACCCCGAACTGAAAGCGGCGGTGGCGCAGTGCCCATTCACCGACGGTTTAGCTTCCGCACTCGCACTTGGCCCGGCTACATCCCTCAAGGCGTTAACCACTGTTGCAAAAGATTTTGCTTCTATAGTTGGCCGCCGCACGCCCACGATGATTCCCCTCGCCGGGCCGCCGGGTTCGATCGCCCTGATGAATGCCCCGGATGCTGTTCCGGGTTACGAGGCGCTACTGCCGGCCGACACGACATTCCGGAACGAGGTGGCAGCGCGGGTGGCTCCGACCATCATGGCCTACCGGCCCGGGCGTGCGGCGAAGAAAATCAACTTCCCGATCCTGTTCTGCGTCAGCAATACCGACACCGTCACGCCACCGACCCAAACGCTGCGCTACGCGCACACCGCACCCCGCGGCGAGGTCAAACGCTATGACGCCGGCCATTTCGACTTCTACGTCGGCGAGGCCTTCGAAGCGCTGGTATGCGACCAGGTCGAATTTCTCACCCGCCACCTGCACCCTGCCCAAACTGCGGGGCAGCCCACGCGGCGGCGCATCACTCAATAACTAATTAGGAGAACCGCATGAGCGACACCACACACGTCATCAGCCAGAAACGAGCTCGGCGGAGGCAAACGATGAAAGCATTCGTTGTCAGTCGGTACGGGAAAGCGAACAGCGTTGAGGCTGTTGAACTTCCCGAGCCCGAACTGGGGGACCGTGACGTCTTGATCCAGATCCACGCCGCCAGCGTCAACCCCTTGGATCTCAAGATTAGAAATGGTGAGCTCAAACCCCTTCTGCCGTACAAGTTGCCGCTGGTGTTGGGCAACGATCTCGCTGGCGTTGTCATCAAAGCCGGAGCGAACGTGGACCGATTCAAGTTGGGTGACGAGGTCTACGCGAAGCCCGACAAGGATCGGATAGGCGCCTTCGCGGAGTTGATCGCCATCAGTGAGAACGACGTCGCCAAAAAGCCGCACGGACTGGACATGGAACAAGCAGCTTCGATACCGCTGGTCGGCCTGACCGCATGGCAAGCACTGATCGAAAAAGCGAAGCTGCGACCCGGACAGAAAGTGCTCATCCACGCCGGCTCCGGCGGTCTTGGAACCATCGCCGTTCAACTGGCCAAGCATCTCGGGGCCACCGTCGCCACCACGACGAGCACTGCGAACGTTGAATGGGTGAAGCGCCTGGGAGCCGATGTCGTCATCGACTACCGGAGTAATGATTTCGAAACCGTCCTTGATGACTACGACGTGGTCATTGACACCCAGGGCGGTCAGACTCTCGAAAAGTCCCTCCGAGTGCTGAAACCCGGCGGCAAAGTCATCTCGGTGGCCGGGCCGCCCGCGCCCGATTTCGGCAAGGAGTTCGGGGCGAACTGGTTCTTGATACAAGCGATGCGGATTCTCAGCCTCAAGATCAGGCGGAAAGCTAAACGCCGCGGGGTCACCTACTCGTTCTTGTTCATGAGAGCAAGCGGAGACCAATTACGCGAGCTCGGCTCGCTCATCGATTCCGGTGTCATACGTCCGGTTGTGGATCGGGTATTTCCCTTCCAATCGACCACGGAAGCTCTGGCCTACGTCGAGAAGGGGCGCGCTAAGGGCAAGGTGGTCATAAAGATCAGATGAGAGGTTCTCGACGCGGGCAGACGCAACAAAGCCCTGGTGTTTGATGACGTGTTGATGCGATCAACACCTTCGGCGTATCCGCAGGTCATGTCGCGTCGTCTCGCGTCGTTTCGCGTGCTTGAATCTGAGGTTTTCCCAGCTCAAGGCAATTTTTGCGCCTGGTTCGATTCCCGGCAGCTCCACTGAGAAAGTGCTGGTCAGGACCATGCGTCCTAATCGCAGGGCAGGGTCATTGGCGCCAGTGTCAGTGATGCTGCCGTCCGGGGTCATACGCTTCTGGTTCGCGAGCGAGGCGCCATGTTTGGGTGGCTAGCGACCTCCGAACCCGTGGACACCGAGACCATGCGCCTTTCGCCAGGCCTGCGGCGGACGAATGCTTGACAAGCCGCTCCGCCGGACCCAGCATCATGCCGGGACGACCACCTGTGGAGTTCCGTGAATGCGGCGGCGGGGAATCAACTGAACGACGACAGCTCGCTTAGCGGCCTTACCTTCGGTAAACCTATGCGAAAGGCCGGCCGCAGGAGGTGGCTGCCCAGCGGTGCACTGCACCAGCACGACACCCGCTGCGAGCATTTGCGCAAGCACGGCACCCCGCCGCTCGAAGGGCGTCAACTGGGATGAGTCCTCACCGCTTGCTTCCATCCCCTACAAAACCGCTGCGATAAGCGGTTTCGTTAGATGAGTCAGGCGCCAACGCTACCGCGGATTAAGCTACAGACCTTCTGTACGGTCTGTTTGACAAACCTGTACGGTCTGTTAGACAATCTGTCCGGTTTATTAGATAAAACTTAACCCAAGCGCCACCTCGTTACCTCCGCCGACGCCCGCACCTCAGTTATTCTTTCGTTTCTCGACCGAGACGCCTCCGTGATTCCGTGATCTGCTCCGCTCTGAACGGCCGTCAGCGCCGCAATTGGACAAGACCACGACGACTAGGCAACAGCCGAACTACCTTTGATTAAGCAACGCCATAATTACACCACCAGAAGCGACGGCCCGCGTGGCCACGCACCGAGGTCCAGGGGGCACCGTGCCGGACAGCGTGGCTCTCGTCAGTTCGGTCGCCGGCGAACTGCTGGAAGCAACCGCATCCACCGCTGCTCAGGTGAGCGGACAGGTGCTGGCGAGGCTGGTCGAGCAGTTCGATTTGGATTACGGCTTCTTGCGCCACAACGACCACGACATCGGGGCCTCCGTATTGGTCGCGGAGTGGCCACCTCGACCCAACGTTCCCGACCCGGATCCCCTGGCCGTTATCCACTTCAGCAGCGTCGACCCCGGACTCGCGCTAGGCGAGCGAGGCAAGAAATCAGTCGTTTTCAAGCCCGATCAGATGGAGCGTGCTTACCAGCGTTGGGTCGCGGAACGCCGCCACGCCGCGTCGCCCACGGTGGCTGTCGCACCACTGGTTGCAAGGCAAGTGACAACCGGGGCGCTGGGCATCGTCAAATTCGGTGGCAGGAAGTGGAAGCCGGAAGTGATCAGTACGCTCGAGGCAGTCGCGTGCATGTTTGCAGGGGTACAGGCCCGCACCGCCGCTGAACAAAAGCTTCGCTATCTCGCCGATCATGACGATCTGACCGGTTTGCGCAATCGTCGAGCGCTTGTTGCGCACCTTGCCGACAGACTCGCAGCGGGACGGCCCGGACCTGTCCCCATGTTGTATTTCGACCTCGACCGGCTGAAGGCGATCAACGATTGCTTCGGCCATACCGTCGGCGATTGGTTCATCCAGATATTTGCCGAGCGGCTTCGTACATCCGCCGGAAACCCGAGCATGATCGCTCGGCTGGGCGGGGACGAGTTCGTCGTCGTTCCGGATCGGCCGATGCCGATCGATACCGCGAAATCGTTTGCTGATCAGCTGCTTACGACGGTGCGGGATCGCCTGTCGATAGGCGGTCATATGATCACCCGCACTGTCAGTATCGGGGTGGCAGTCGGGGAGCCGGGACGTGACGACGGCACCGATTTACTCTGTCGCGCCGATGAAGCCGTCATGGCGGCCAAGCGCGCGGGCGGCAACCAGGTCACGGTGTCCCATGATGACATTGCCCTCAAGAGGCGTTTTCGCAACGACATTGAACTCCACCTTCAGGGCGACATCGACAACCAAGCGCTGCTGCTCCACTATCTGCCCGAGGTCGACTTGCGGAGCGGCGCCATCGTCGCGGCCGAGGCGCTCGTCCGTTGGCGGCACCCGACGCGAGGGGTGGTGCTACCGGATTCGTTCATCGGTATAGCCGAATCAATGGACCTCGCCGGGGAACTGGGCCGGTGGGTCCTGCGAAACGCCTGCGCCGAATTCAGCCGATGGCGATCACGGGGCGTGGGACAGATCGCGGTATTGCGCATCAATGTGTCGCCTCTGCAACTGGCCACCCGCGGTTTCGTCGGCAATGTTGCCGACACCATCGAGGAGTTTGGCATCGACGCCGGCTCACTGTGCCTGGAGATCACCGAGCGCGCAGTGGTTCACGACATCGAAAGCACTCAGCGAACCCTCGCGCAGTTGAAGGAAGTCGGGGTCCAGATCGCCATCGACGACTTCGGCACCGGCTACGCTGTCTTGTCGCACCTGAAATCACTTCCAATCGATATGCTCAAGATCGACAAAGGCTTCGTGCGTGACTTAGGCACTAACGCCAATGATCTGGCGATCGTCCGAGCGATCATCGGGCTTGCTGAGGCGTTCGATCTCCAATTAGTTGCCGAGGGGGTCGAAACCCCGGCTGCCGCACGGACCTTGATGCACCATGGATGCCACCGGGCGCAGGGTTTTCTGCTGTCGCGACCGATCCCGAGCAGCGCCATGGAGTCGTTGTTATCCGCGCGCTGGCTGCCCATGCCTTTCCTCGCGGACAGGGAGGCTTTGGCGGAGGCAGTTATCTAGCGCGAGGAACGATGCTGCGTAAGAACTCGGGAATTCACCCGATTGGCTGTCGTGTGCGCGATGCTCGTCGCCGTGAGCGGGTGTAGGGGACAACGCGATAGCGGACCGTTGCGTGCCATCGAGCCTGCTACGTGGCGGTGTGACGGTTCATCAACGCATCGGCAGTCATGGTCTCTCGCATCGGGCGGCGGCGTCGAAGAACCGCAGTTCGAGTTCCATCGCCTGGTGATACAGGACGGCCAGCCGGTCGTGATCACCGCCGTAGCGGTCGAGCAGGCCCTCTAGACGTCGGGCTAGGGCCTCGAACTCCGGGCTGGAATAGGTCATCACCCACTCGCGATAGGGACTCTCGGGTGTTGTCGGGGCGGCCAGCTGCTGGCCGAGGTAGGCGTAAAGCCGCATGCACGGCGTCATCGCCGCCGCGATGTGGCCAACCGGCTCCAGTGCAGCGACCGCCAACAAGAAGTTGGTGTACGCCGCGGTGGCGGGGTCTGCCGCTTGGTGAAGGTCGATGTTCCAGCGGTCGGCGTAGCTGCGGTGAAGGCGAAGCTCCTCGGCGGCGGCGTCGAGTAGCTCCCTAAACGCGATCAGCCCATCTTGGTCGGGGCTCTTGGCCAAAGCCAAGGCGTAGGCGCGGCAGAACGCATCGAGGAACGCGGCGTCTTGTCCCACGTAGTAGGCGAACGTAGCTGGGGTCAACTCTCCCGACGTGATGCCCTGGACGAACGGGTGCTCCAGCGCGGCCTTCGCCAGGACCCGGTTCCGGTGCCATAACGAGTCGGCAAGCGAGGCCACCAACCAAGCCTAAGCTCCGCATGGCCTGGCCACCGCGAGCGTCGACGACCCGAATCGCAGCCAGCGCTGGGACCCATGGATTGAGCCGGATCGTCAATCCGTGGGCCTAGTCGATGCCATGCGCCTGGCAGGGGGGAGCCGGTGCGGCGGGGTGGTGGTCATGGACCATAAGCCCGGACGGCGTTAGCTGGTCGTGCTCTAATTGCGTCACTATATTCACGCGCACAACCTAGAGTGACGACGGATGAAAAGACGGATGAAAGACGCTAGCGGGACGGCTGGCGATACCGGCGATAGCCGCGTGGCGGTGAATGTGCGGGTGCGTGTGAATCCGGGGACGGACGGCGAGGTCGGGGGGACTGTGGTCGAGGATTTCGGCGATCTGGCGGGGCACGCAGTGGAGATCGGTGAGAACCATATAGTTGGCCCCGCCCGGAGATGGGCGGTGGCGCTCGACGCGGGCGGTCTGGTTTTCGTCGACAGCGACCAACTGGTCGCCGAGTAGTTTTAGCTGTCGCGGTTTACCCGCCGTCGGGTGACCATCTTTTCCAGTTGCGGCGACGCTATCGGACAATAGGGTGCCAGCCAGCGTGCAGAACCCCAGATCGCACTTTAGTCAACGCTCCGACTGCTCGATCTCGTCAAGCTGTCTGTCGAGGTCCGTTAATTCGATTGCCAGACGCCGCAATTGGCGTGCGACGGCTGCGCGCCGCTGCTCAAGCAGCGCGCGGCGCTCTTCGCGGCCCCTGTTGTGTGCGTCGGTCTGCATGGTGGTCGCTCCCCAAGGTCTGGCTGTGAAGTTGCCGACACCCGGCAGTGTGCGGCTGGTGCGCTGACCTGGCCAGCTCGCGCCGCGACTGACAGCACAATTGACAAACAACCGACACCGACCCGTGACCGCACCCCGTCAGCGGTACCGACCGACCGGCTCAGTGCCCGCAGACGCGCGTGTCGCTCATCTTCGATGCCGTGGTCTGCGGCTCTGGCACCACGGGTCTGCACACCGTGGTGTCCACGGCGACACGTCACGGGCCATCGTCTCGTTGCCGTCCCATGGGGTGATGGTCTGTGAGATAAGTTCTGCTGGACCTCCGCACGTTTCGCAGAAATGGTCCGGGTCTGGCTGAGTGTGAATCTGAAGCGGCATGGTGTCGATTGTGGGGGGACCGTCGGGCGCATCTGTCCCTGGACACGCGCGGACCGGTCTCAAACGTGGCCGCATCTGGTAGACCATGCCTTCTGAGAGCATTGCAAGGTGGCCGGAAAAGATGGTGCCGCCGACAGTGAGCCTGCCAACTTCCTGGACCTGATGGATATGGAGTGGTGGTTTATACGAGTCAGGGCGGTGAGGTATAGGCGGGTGGACTGCTCTTGACGCCGTCAAGACCCGAGAACGAAACCGCAGTTAACGAGAGGGACTGAACCGGACCGAGACGTAACGGAGCCGCAGCTCAAACTGCAAAAGCCCAGGTAGACCGTCGGGTTCGATTCCCGGCAGCTCCACCAAGAAAACGCTGGTCAGGGCGAAAAGGCCTGGCCTGTTTCATTCGAGTAGCCGACTACGCTAGGCGGTAGCGCGATCGCCGGCCAAGCTCATGCGCATGGCCTTCGCGTCCGCCGGTACGGCGCCGCCCCGATTGGACTCGGCGGACGGGCGCGTTTCTGCTGAGGCGCCGGTTGACCCTCTGCTGTATGCGACCTTCAGGCGCTGGATTTGGGGCGCGGTGTTGGTCAGCGTGTCCGGTGGCGCGATGGTTTTCGTCTTCCTGTCCTTCGAGGCGCCTATTCTGCTAAGTCCGGCCGCGACGGATCGTCTCCTTTTGCGGGGCGGGACGGCGGTGGCCGTGTTCGCGTTCGTTGTCGTGCCAGTGCTGATACGTGTCCGCAGAAACCGTTATGCGATGTACACCGCCTGGCTTCGGCAACGCCGAAAGCCGACGGACTGGGAACGACGGATGACCCTCGGTGCACCCGGTGAAGCAGTTCGCGTTTCCGCCCTGACGTGGGGTATCGGTGCTGTTTTCTTCGCGATGTTGGGAGCGACCGAATCGGTTTCGGCTGCGGCATACATCTTCAGTGCAGTGATCTTGGGCGGCATCACCACGACCGCGGTTTGGTATCTGATCGCTGAGCGGATCATGCGGCCGGTGTCGGCGCGCGCGCTAGACGGCGGGCCGGCCGGTCACCGCTCCGGGCCGAGTATTCAGCTCAGACTGGCGATGGCGTGGACGCTGGCGACAGGGGTGCCGCTCCTCGGCGTCGCAATACTGGCGGTGGGTTACCTCGTAGACGTCGGATTCGAGCCGCATCGAACGTTGGCCGCGATCCTGGGTCTCGTCGTGGTAGCGCTGGTGGTCGGGTTGTTCACGCTTGTTGTCGCTACGCGGTCTGTCGCCGAGCGCGTGGGGGAACTGCGCCGCGCGCTTGCCCGGGTCCGGTCCGGCGACTTCGCGGCGCGCGTCGTCGTCGACGACGCAAGCGAGATCGGGCGCTTACAAGTCGGTTTCAACGCAATGGCGGCGGGTTTGGCTGAGCGTGAACGCATTCGAGAGGTGTTTGGGATCTACGTTGACCGCGATGTTGCCGAGCACATCCTGCAGGGTGCCGCTCTGCAGGGTGACGAAGTGGAGGTCACGTTAATGTTCGTCGACGTCCGCAGCTTCACTACTTTCGCAGAACGGCTTCGTCCGATCGAGGTCGTGGCGGCTCTCAACCGGCTCTTTGAACGGATTGTTCCGCTGGTTCATCGGCACGGCGGACACGTCGACAAGTACGCAGGTGACGGACTTTTGGCGGTTTTCGGAGCGCCGCGCCGCTATGTCGACCACGCTGATCGGGCATTGACAGCCGCGTTGGAGATCTCGGACGCGGTGCGCGACGAGTTCGGCACGAGGCTGTCAGTGGGGGTCGGGTTGAACTCCGGACCGGTGGTGGCCGGCAATGTTGGCGGTGCAGGACGACTGCAGTTCTCGGTGATCGGCGACGCTGTTAACGTCGCGGCGCGGGTCGAATCGGCTACCCGTCAGACGGGTGATTTGGTTCTGCTGACGGGTCAGACGCTGGCCTTGCTTGACGGAGATCACGGCGAGTTCGTCGCGCGGCCAGGGCTCAGTCTCAGGGGGAAGACCGCACCTGTGGAGATTTATGCGCCAGCGGTGGCGTCGGGCCGGTGAGAGTCAGCGGTTCCGGTGTTTCCGCAGTTCAGAAGGATTTCTGTGGCGGGTTCGATTCCCGGCAGCTCCACTGAGAGGCAACTGGTCAGAGCCATAAGCTCTGGCCAGTTTTCTTTTCTCGGTCAACATCACACAACATCGGTCGTCAAGCGGCTCTTCGTAAATGAGAGTGCACCGGTGGTTGGCGGATATCCGCGGTGGGGGTTCGTGTCGTTGAGCTGAGGTGGGGCCTCGGTGGGTGACGATGCGGGTTCCTACACGCGCGCTTCACCAACGCCACCGAGGTGACCCTTGCCGGAGGTTACTGCCTGCCCGCCGTCTGTTGTTGCCGACACGATCATGCGCACCATCGAGTTGGGGGTGACGATCACCGACGCCGCCGTCGACGAGAAGGTCACGACGATCTTCTGTGCGCCGGTGACCCGGGATCCGCGCTGTCCGGACTGCGGGCGCGAGGGCCGTTACCGCGACACCGTCACCCGGCCGCTGACCGATCTGCCGGTGGCCGGCTACCCGCTGGTGCTTGCAGGTCGCCGTGCCCCGCTACCGCTGCACTACGCGCA
This sequence comes from uncultured Actinomycetota bacterium, assembly GCA_963791535.1. Classification (GTDB taxonomy): domain Bacteria; phylum Actinomycetota; class Actinomycetes; order Mycobacteriales; family Mycobacteriaceae; genus Mycobacterium. Next base: position 85,500 of record CAWBSW010000003.1, read on the forward strand.
CAGTGCGGGCGGGCGGTGTTCAATCAGGATCTCGGCAAGCTGGCGGCCCCGCGATCCTCGACGACACGGCGGTGTGCCCGGTATGTGTTGCGGCGGTTGATGATCGACCGCACCACCATCTCGGCGATCGCCGCCGAGCTCGGGGTGTCCTGGCATACCGTCAGCTCGATCGCGATGCGGCGACCGCCGAGTCTGGTCGCCGCGGCCGGCCCGGATCGGCTGGCCGGGGTGCGGGTGATCGGCGTCGATGAGCACCGCTGGGCACCTCGACGCCTCGGGGCGGCCGGGTTCGTCACGCTGATCATCGACCTCACCCCTGCCTACGATCACAGCGGTCCGGCGCGGCTGCTCGACCTGGTGCCCGGTCGTTCAGCGACCGCGCTGGCCGTCTGGCTGACCGCCCAACCCGCCGACTTCGCGCGCAGCGTCCAGGTCATCGCGATGGACGGGTTCGCCGGCTACAAGACCGCCGCCACCGAGGTGCTGCCGGATGCGGTCACGGTGATGGACCCCTTCCACGTCGTGGCCCTGGCCGGGACCAAGCTCGACCTGATCCGCCAACGCATCCAGCAGCAGACCCTGGGTCGGCGCGGTCACACCGGCGACCCGCTCTACGGGATCCGCCGCATCGCCCGCACCCGCCTGCAGCTGCTCTCCACCCGCCAGTACGCCCGGCTGACCAGCGTGCTCGACGCCGACGAACACCTCGCCGTGAAAGTCGCCTGGCTGATCTATCAGAAGATCATCGCCGCCTACGCCGATCCGAACCGGCGCCGCGGCAAAAAAGCGATGACCACGCTGATCGACTCGATCCGCCGCGGCGTGCCCGCCGGATTGGAGGAGATCGCCCAACTCGGCCGCACCCTGGGCCGCCGCCGCGACGACATCCTGGCCTTCTTCGACCACCACGCCTCCAACGGACCCACCGAAGCCATCAACGGCCGCCTGGAAGCCCTGCGCCGCAACGCCCTCGGATTCCGCAACCTCACCCACTACCGACTGCGCTCACTACTGCACAGCGGCGCACTCCACGCACTCGTCAACGCACTCTGAATTACGAAGAGCCGTCTAAGCTCGCCCTATCGCGTCGCTTCGGGCTGGCACGCGCAGGGATGGCAGCACCTATGTGCAGGTGCTGTGCCGGCTCGATGGCAAGCAGTGGTTCGACCTCGTTCGAGGACCTGGGTTCCGCCAAGAAGTTCCAAGAAGTCGGTCGATAACTTCGGGCCGGCAAAGGCATTGCGAGGCGCCCGGCCGGGCTGGGCGGACGCGTTCACGTTGTGGGGCATTAATTGACCAGAGTCAGGCAACAATAGTCCGGCACGCTCGGACCGCTTGGCATCGCGACGCCGCGCCGGACATGAGCGCAACGGCCGGCAAGTCCCATTCCGTCGAGTAACTGACGCCTATTCGCGTACTCACCATCGAGCCTCAAACAATATGTGCGATGTGCTGAAAGCTCAGAAATAACCCTGAAAAAGTCCTGATGCCCGACGCCTCGGGAGAGTTCGACACCACTGTCCTAGTGGCCAGGGATTGCCAGGGCGGCGGGGCGGTCTTTGTGGCCGGTGAGCCCGTCGGGGGAGTTCGGGTGGCGCAAAAGTTATTGGCCCAGGGGCCGATTCAAGGTACATTCTTGTTGACTCTACTCAGCAGAATGATACTTCGAGCGAACGGACAAAGGTGCGCAGAGTAATCCAGTTTTCCACCGGCAACGTGGGACGCCATTCTTTGGCGGCGATCATCGGGCGGCCCGACCTCGAATTGGTCGGTGTGCATGCCGCCAGCCCGGAAAAGATCGGACGCGACGCGGCCGAATTGTGCGGACTGAACGATCCGACCGGCATTGTCGCGACCGATGACATCGACGCGCTCGTAGCCCTGGGTGCCGACTGCGTGGTCTACATGTCACAGGGTGAAACGCGGCCGCTCGAGGCCATCGAGCAGATGTCGAAGTTCCTGGCGGCGGGCATCAACGTGGTGGCCACCTCGATGGTGTGGTTGGTAACCCCGCGCCACGCGGACGATTGGCTGCGGGCACCGTTGGAAGCGGCCTGCGAGGCGGGCAACACCTCGCTCTACGTCAACGGCATCGATCCCGGCTACTCGGGCGACACTGAGGTGCACACCGCGCTGAGCCTCGTCACGCGCGCCAAATCGATCCTGGTCCAAGAGGTCTTCGATTACGCGAACTTCGACGACTACGAATTCACCGGTAAGTCCATGGGCTTTGGTATGGGACCCGACGACGACACGCCGATGCTGTTTCTGCCCGGTGTCATCGTATCGATGTGGGGCGGCGCAGTCCGTAGTCTGGCAGACCAACTCGGGATCGAACTCGACGACATCCGGCAGCGTTCAGAACCGTGGTTCACGCCACAGCGAATCGAATGCAAGATGGCGACAGTGGAGCCTGGGCACATGGCCGCAGTTCGGTTCGCGGTCGAGGGCGTGCGTAGCGGCGAACCAGTTATCACCATGGAGCACGTCACTCGCCTGACTCCGGCGGCAGCACCGGACTGGGACTTCCCGCCCGAGAATCAAACCGGGGTCCACCGAGTCGTGGTCGAGGGCGACCCGCGGGTGGAGGTCAATACGCATGTTTCCCACCCGTTGCTCGACTCGACGGACGCCGGTTGCATCTCCACCGCGGCACGGGTGGTCAACGCGATCGACTGGGTCTGCAGGGCTCCGAAGGGATTGCTCGCCTTAGAAGATGTTCCGCAGGCCGCGGTCATCCGTGGCCTCATGTGGTGACGCCGGCCGGGTGAGGAAACCCTCGCCGTCGACGCGAATCGGCGGTCAAGCCAGCGCTGGGTGCGCAGCGCTGGCTGCGTGTTGTATGACGGGCGCGGGCGGGCCGAACTGCGTTCGGCCCGCACCGCTACTAGCGCACGACGCCGCGCAGCGGCATGAGACCGAGTTCGAAATGAGTGAGGAACCCTGGCGGAGACTCGCAGACCGCTGGAATCGCGTTGGCAGGGCCCATTGCGGTCCAGGTGTAGCCGGGCTTGGGGTAGTTACCCTGGGGGTCGGCGGGCGCTTGGAGGATCAGCTCGGTGGGTTCGTCGCCATCAATCACTATGCGGTAGTGGTAGTGATTGCCCCATTCCGGTTTCGGGTCGATGGCGTCGTATTCGTCCATCGTGTACATCTCGTGGAAGGTGATGAAGGGCTTGCCGTCCACCCACGTCGTCCACTTGTGATGTTGAGAGGCGACCTGCCCCTTCTTGATTGAGCCTTTGAAGCCCGGCATGTCACTTCCCGGTCCGCCTTCGAAATGGATGTCGCGCGTGGCCACGCCTAGATCCACGTCCGTCGTGTATTTGTCGACTTTCTTGCCGAGTCCGTCCACGATCATGGCCATCGACTGTGCGAACAACGGCCAGGCGTTCCCTAAGAGATTTGGCCCGGCTCTAAACTCTTCGGGAGTGTTCCCCATTCCCATCTCATGCAGGTACTTCAGGGTGTCCTTGCCGAAATTCACCACCTCATAGATATTGATGGACTCGATCCGGCTCACGATCCGGGCCGCCGTCAATACGAGCAGGTCGCCGGCGAAACCGGGGTTGACACCGCCTGCATGAAACGACGTGCCGCCCTCCAGGCACGCTGCCTCGATCTTGTCGATATCGGCGGCGCTGTGTTCGGTCCGATACCACCAGGCGCCACCCGAGGCGACGACGTTCTTGCCCTGGCGCAGGAGACGGGCAACCTCATCGGGATCAGACCACAGCGGCGCGTAGAACACGCAATCGCAGTCAAGTGCTTCGATGGCTTCCTTATCGTTGGTCGCTTTCACCCCGCCCGGCGCCAAACCGGCCAGCTCGCCGGCGGTCTTGCCTATCTTCTCCTCGCGATTGCAGAGCACCCAACCACCTCGAAGTTAGGGTTGTTGTAGAAATGGCGGAGCCCGATCGTTCCGACATTGCCAACGCCCCACTGGATCACACGATATTTCTTGTCGGTTGGCACGTTGAGTGTCAATGCTTCGGCTGGCGAGGTGAGCGTCATTGCTTCTCCTTTGCACGGCGGACAGCGTCACGACGAACGAGCGGTTCTCCGTCAATGCATACAGCCCGGAGTAACGGGGCAAGGTCGCCGACAACTCAACAGCCGATATGGCTGAGCGCTCGCTGAGCGTAAGATCGCCTCTGCATTTGTGTCAAGGGACTGAGTCAAGTCAGTCATTCCGCATCTCGAGAGCCACGCTGTGCGTGCTCGTGCTCGCGGAGTCTGGATCGGTCGGCGACCGCATCGTGTTCGCCTCGAAGCGATTCGTCGTTGCGCGATGTCACGTCGAAAGGCGGCGGGAACGGCTCGCGGTCCTCATCGGCAATTTGACGCTTTTGACTGACGATATGTGGTGTAGTACTTGCGAAGTCATGGCCTCATGCCGCCGCGGTCTGGGCCCGCTGGGCGCCCGACTGAGCGGATCGCGCCGAGTGCTGTCCCGTTCAGTTGTAAGCCGTGTATGCGCCCTGGGCTCGCCGCGGGTTCACGAGGTGCTCTGGTGCTTGTCACCGTGATGAAGCTTGGACACTCAGTACAACATCGGTTGACTGAGGTCGAAGATGTGGGGGCCCCGGCCGCTTCTGCCCGGGCTGCACCCCATGCCGCCGGTGAACCTCGGCGCATCGGCTGGTGCCTGGGCAACGTCGACACCTCTGCTTTATTCCAGCGGTAAGCTATGGTCCAGCGACAATCCCCAGCTTGACGAAGGTGTCCCGGACGCCGTCTTTCCAATGCTGTGAACACTTTCCGATCAGCTCCTCGCGACGGGTGTTATCCGACCAGAAGCTGTCGAAGCTGATGGGGGTCTCGACGAAGCTTGCGGTGACGCCGGTGAGTTCGGCCACGTACTCGCCCATTTCTTGGTCGGTGACAGGGTCATCACCGCCCCAGTTGACGATAGTGGCCGGCACCGTAGCGACTTCGAGAAGCCGGTGGGCTTGTGCCGCGATGTCTACCCCGCCGATCGGTGAGCCAATGTTGTTGTAGCCGACGGGGATGAGCCACGGTTGCCCGTTCTTGAACGTGTTGTATTGCATGACTGGCAGCCCGCCGTGACCGGTCCAGCTGTAGCCAACATTCATACGGGCGATGGTGGTGGGAAGATCGAGCATGCGGGCGGCCGCGCGGACTGCTCCCTCCGCGGTGATCTTGGCGACTGGGTATACCTCGGCGTAGCTGGCGAGACCGCCAAGGGGATCGCTTTCGGCGTACGCATGGTGTGGATGGTCGGCGTGCGGTTTGTAGACACACGTGCTTGAGATATGCAGGAAGGCTTGCGCTTTGCGGCAGTGGTTCATAAGCAGCGCAGAGCCTTCGGCGTTGTTGGTGATCGCCTGGTCGTGATCGGGGCTGAGGTTGAGCGCCGAATGAACCACATGGGTGAAGTCATCGGGCAGCATCGAATTGTCGCCGGAATCGAGGTCCCAGAAGCAGGTTTTTATTCCCAGGGCTGCCAATTCAGCCTTACGGTCAGGGTTGCTAAATCGGGCCGCGCACCAGACCTCGTTGTTCTTAGCGAATTCCTCAGCGATCGGACCGGCGATCTGGCCAGTCGCGCCAGTGATGAGGATCTTGCGGTCTTCAAGCATTCGGAAGCCCTCCATTGGTTCGCGCGTCGCTGCGTCGTCGCTATATTCGTAGGCCCTTTGGTCCGAGGTGTGCCGATCGAAGTGATAGCACCCCGAAAGCACAGGCTCGGGCGCCGACTGTCGGGGCCGGTGCTGTGGCCGACTTGAAGCGGCGATATGCCACATCAGTAGTCGGGGATAGGCAGCGGCGAGTTGTTCGAATCGATGCCACCGTCTACGTGGAAGATTGCGTTGGTCGCATAGCAGTCGCGCGTGCTCAGATAGACCGTCAGCCGCCCGAGGTCCTCGACGTCGCCGAGCCGATGAAGCGGTGTTGACTCATTCATCTTCTCGAGCGATCCAGGCATCATCTCCAAGCTTTGTTGCAGCCCAGACGTGGCGAATGAGCCAAGAGCGATGGCGTTGACCCTGATCTTCGGCGCGAGTTCCTGTGCCATAGCGCGGGTGAGTGCCTCGAGCCCACCTTTGGCGACGCAATAGGCAGTCAACGCGCGAATGCCGAAACGGGCTGAGCCTGAGGAGATATTGACGATAGAACCATGGCCGGCCTCGAGCATGTGAGGCGCCGCGAGCTGACTCATGATGAACGCCGACGTGACGCACCAATCGAAGGTGTGCTTGAAGTCTTCGTCGGTGATGTCCAGAAACCGCGCGTATGAGGAGCCGCCGACGTTGTTGACGAGAATGTCGATCCGGCCGAAGCGATCCATCGCCGCCTCTACGACGCGTTCGCCGTCAGCACGACTCATCGCGTCAGCAACGAGCCCCAGACCGGTACCGCCGGCATTCTCAATATCTTTGATGGTCTCGGCGATCTGTTCCTCGGTGCGCGAAGTGCCGACGATGGATGCGCCTGCCTCCGCCAAGACCTTGGCAATGCCCTCGCCCACGCCGCGTCCCGCACCGGTAACGATGGCGACCTGCCCATCGAGCTTGAACTGCTCTAGTGCCATGAAAACTCCTCAGTGAGTCCTGGGTCCGCGTCGCTTCATCTAACTTGGCCTGTTGACTAAAGTCAACGACTAAGGCCGGGCAGGCGCCGTGATCTAGCAGCAGGTGGTGCGCCGTCAACTCGTGCAAAGACGGCTGCAACCCGTGGCGGCTTCAGCTGAAGGCGCACGCGGGTTTGAGACCACCGATTCGGTAGTTTCGAGCTACGGATTGTCGTCAGGCGATAATGTCGTAATAGTCGAGCCGAAGGCTTCCCGGTGAGTCGGGTCAATATCAGAAGGAAACCACGATGGCGGTGATGGACGGGTTGTCTGCGCGCGAGGCGAAACGCCTGCAAACAAGGGAAAGACTGATGGGCGCGGCGATCGCGGAGTTCAAGCGGTCAGGAATGGCACAGGCCGACGTCGGCGCCATCGTTGCTGCAGCCGGCGTCGCTCACGGGACATTCTTCTTCCATTTTCCGACAAAGGAACACGTCCTGCTCGAACTCGAACGCCGCGAAGAAGAGCGCATCGCCAAGCAACTCAGCCAATTCTTGAAATCCCAGCGGGAGCTGTCCTCGGTATTGGATGAGGCCGTCGGATTGGTGATGGGATTGGAGCGTCGACTGGGCGACTCGTTGTTCAAAGACTTCCTGGCGCTGCATTTTTCGCAAACCCGCCCGCCGGCCGAGGACGGCTACGATCACCCTGTCATTGTCCTGGTCGCTGAGCAGATTGAGGACGCTCGAGGGCGTGGTGACACCGATCCCACTGTCAACCCCATGAACAGCGCGGTGTTCTTCTTGCTAGGCCTTTACGCGCTGCTGATCGTTACGCACGACTGGGAAACGCGTCGTGCACTGATCGAGGACTACGTGGCGAGGACGTTGCGCAGCATGCAGTCGCCAGCGTCGAAATGACTCCGGGTATGTCTTCGAAGCGCAGGTCGGAGATGACCGCTGGCCGACTTGGACTCTATCTTCCCCTGGGATTTTTCGCGGTTGGCAGTTGATGACTGAAGTCAGTTCTGTTATGTTTTTGGCGCCTTATCGAGTTCTGGCGTCCACGAGTTCAGCGCACGTCGGTCTGCTTCGTGAAGGGGAAACTTGAACCGGCCAAGTTTGAAGCTTCGCTCTTCTGCCATTAGGGACCAACCGAGCACGCCGACGAGTAACGCCCACCCAGGTGTCTATTTTGACGAGCACCTGGAGCAATCGCGTCTCGCGCAGCGGCAAGCCGACAAATGGCTCATCTCCGGCAGTCTCCTAATCGGCACCGCCGCACTAGGCGTCTTCGGCCTGCCACTGTTCCTGCGTGGTGTCTGGCTACTACGGCAGGCGCAAAGAGACGGGCTCTCGGTTCGGCCCATGATCGTTACCCTGCTCGGCTACCTCGTCATCATCGACTCCGCGATAAACACCATGGGTTGGGCGCTCGATCTGGTCGCCAATCACACTCTGCTGGCCCGTGTGCTGTTGAACGGCTGGGGCAATATGTTCGATGCGGGCTACTTCTGGCACTACAACGAGCTATGGCTCGGTGGGGCTTCGGGACCCGGCGAAAAAGCGATGGAGGTCGGGCTGATCCTCACCGTGTTCACGATGCGCATCGCCGCGGCGATCGGGTTTTTGCAGATGAAACGGTGGGGCCATCAGTGGCTGCTGGCGACTTGCTGGATGGGCGTGGTGATCTGGTCTGCCTACGTGTTCAACATGACGATGTTCGCCGACGTGCGCTACGCGGGTGTCGTGTTCCCGGTCATCGGCTGGTGGCTCTATGACATCTTCTACATCTCTCCGTTCCTCGCGATCCCGTACCTGCACACGGTCAACCGCGAAATCTTCTCCGACTGAAGCGGTGTACACCGACTGGCGGCTCTACTCGAGCGGCTGTCTTCCGGTTCGGCCAGAACATTGTCAATGACTGTGCTCATTGACTAGCCTCAGACCGCGGGTCCTGACAACGGCTGGGGATCGGGATGACGAGATTAGCGGCCATTATCAAGATAATGATGCGCAGCCTGACCCGCGCCTACCCAGGCTCTACATTGACTTAGGTCAGTCGGTGGGCTAAAAAGAGGACACGATGACGCCACCGGTCAAGTACTCCGCGCGCGAATCGCGTCGGCTGCAGACGCGTCAGCGCATCCTGGGCGCGGCGATAGCTGAGTTCAAGCGTTCGGGCATGGCAGCAGCGGATGTGGCCGCGGTGGTCGCCGCCGCGGGCGTGGCGCACGGCACCTTCTATTTTCATTTCCCCACCAAAGAGCACGTGCTGCTCGAGTTGGAGAGTCGCGAAGAGGCACGCATCGCCGCCGAATTCGCTAGGTTCATAGAACAGAACCATGACCTGGCGACTACGTTGGCCGAGGTTACTCATCTCGTACTGGGCCTAGAGCGAATACTCGGCCGCCGGCTCTTCAAAGAGCTGCTGGCGCTTCACTTCTCACCGTCACGCCCCAAGTCTGACGAATGGACCGATCACCCGGTGATCGTGCTGCTGGTTAGCGAGATCGAGCGCTTCCGCGGTGACGGCGAAGTCCACCCGGAAGTCGACGCGTTCTATAGCGCGACGTTCTTCCTGCTCGGCATTTACGGAGTGCTGACCACCACAGACAGCTCCGACACCCGCGAAACGATGCTGGCCAAGTTGGTCGCATCTGCGGTACGTGGTCTCGAGGTTCGATGACCCATCGCGCATGCACGATCGATCAATGAGGAGGTCTGGAAATGGATTGGATCTGGGAGATTCTTCGCTACGTCGCCGCGTGGGGCGGCACCGGCCTGATCATCTGGTTCTGGTACTGGATGTTCTCAAGCCTCGGCACGTTCTGATGCGTAATGGCTGAGCTCTCTGATGCGCACGCGCTGGCGATTGAGCGCAGTTGCGCCCTGACGGCGGTTGCCTTGAGCGGGCAGCGTCGCGAGGGCGTGCGCTTGGTGACCGGCGACAAGCGCCACTTCGGCTTGAGCTCGGCGCTCGACTTCGTGCACGTGCCCTACCCTGCAGCGGTTCACGACTGGACGCGCAGAACCTTGACGTGCGGTGTCGCACTTCAGTGTTCGCCGTCAAAGGAGCGGATTGTCCAGTATCGGCTCAGTGAGCTCTCGGCGCGTGAACTACGCGCGCTCACGCTCATCGAGGCCGGCGTTGCTCTCGGATGGATCGCGTCAAGCTGGCCGGGGCTGCTGGCCGAAATCCGGCGAGTGCTGCCAGATCTGAAGATGTCGCCCGCCGACATGGGGGCACCGGAAATGCTCGACCGTGCGATTTCCCTGGCGGGAGAGGCCGAATCGCTAGGCGTTCATCCTCTGATGGGCAGTTTGCCGTCGGCCTACACAGTGCCGCAGGGATTGTCGGACAAGCTGCGACGCAGCTTTGGCAGGATGCCTTGGACCACGAGGGAGAAGCGGCTTCCGCGGCCGTACTCCGTGCCGGTCGGCGGCGACGGTGGGGTGCGTAACCCCAACCTGCCGCCGCCGAGTCGACCCCAAGACAACGACTTTGACTTCACTCCGGATCACCGGCCGGGTATTCCATATCCCGAGTGGAATGCGTGGACGAAGAGTTTTATGCGAGACCACGTCGCGGTTCTTGAGCGCGCCCGTGTCAGCCGCACTCGCCAAGCGGAGCCGATTTCCGCCGACCTTCGAAAGTGGTTTGAAGAGCACACCCATCGGGCGATGAAGAATCGCCTTGAAGACGGCTCCGACCTGGACGTCGATCAATACGTCAGGCACTACATCGACTTGACGACTGGCCAGGCCAAGGAGCCGAGGATCTTTCGCGAACTGCTGCCCAGCAGTCGCGACGTCACCACTGCGCTGCTCCTGGACGGGAGTTCATCATTGGGAGTGCACGGCGGCCGGATCTTCCGGCTGGAATTGGCTTGTGCTGATGCGCTTTCGCACGCAATGACCCATGCCCGCGAGCGGCACGGCATCTTCGTGTTCACCGGGAACACCCGACACCGAGTCGACGTCGGCTGTCTGAAGGGCTTCGAGGATCCCCGGTTTGTGCCGCCGAGCGGGCTCGGGCTTGAGACCGGCGGCTACACGCGGCTCGGCGCGCCGCTGCGTCACTTGACGAGCCGACTGTTGGCGCAGCCATCCGAGCGACGCTTGCTCATCGTGATCGGTGACGGCCTGATATCGGACGAGGGTTACGAAGGCCGGTACGCCTGGGCCGACGCGGCGCACGCAGTCGAGGAGGCCAACGACGCAGGGGTCTCCGTGTATTACGTCGGCGTAGGCCCTACCCGGGTCGACCCACTCCCAGAAGTATTCGGGCCCCGTCGGTCCCAGCGCATCCGCCGCGTGGAGGAGCTTCCACGCGTGCTGGCCCACGTGCACCGTGAGCTTGTCGCCGCATGACCCACAACCAGCCGAGGCAGCGATGACCACCGACACTTATTTCGCCAACGGCAACGAAGTTCAGCTGTTCGAGCAAGCGTTCCACCGGCGGATACCGGTGATGCTCACCGGTCCGACGGGGTGCGGCAAGACCCGGTTCGTCGAGCACATGGGTGTGCTGTTGCAACGGCCCGTGGTCACCATCAGCTGCCACGACGACCTCACCAGCTCGGATCTCGTCGGCCGATTCATGGTGACCGGCGGTGATGTCGTGTGGACCGACGGGCCCCTGACCAGAGCGGTGAAGGCCGGTGCGATCTGCTATCTGGACGAGGTCGTGGAGGCCCGCCACGATTCGCTGGCGATACTGCATTCGCTGACCGATCACCGCCGCGCCCTATACCTGGACCGGGCCGACGAGGTTGTCGAAGCGCCAGAGACATTCATGCTGGTGTGCTCCTACAACCCGGCCTACCGCAGCTCACTCAAGGAGCTCAAACCCTCGTTCCGGCAGCGGTTCGTCACGCTGCCGATGAGTTATCTGCCCGCCGATCGTGAGGCCGAGGTGGTCGTCGCCGAGGCGGGCGTAGCAAGGGCAACTGCCACCCGACTGGTGCGGTGCGCGATCGCCATCCGCACCGCGGACGAGGCGTTTCATTTCGAGGCGCCGTCCACCCGAGTTTTGGTAACTGCGGCGCAGTTGATCGCGGCCGGCGCAACCGAACTGGAGGCTGCCGAAGCCTGCATCCTGGCCCCGCTGAGCACTGACGGTGCGATCACGGATGGTCTGCGTGAAGTTGGGGCAGCCAGCCTGGCCGCCGCAGACGCCTCGAATACGCCGACTTAGGAAAGGAGCAACTCACCATGAACGAACAAGAGGTGAAGCGCAAGAGGGCGCTCATCGTCTTCCAGATAGTCATCTACGGCTACCTACTGGTGATGTTCGGAATCCAGCTCTATATGTCATTTGCTCGAGGGTGGTGGGACCTGTGAATCTCCCTCTGCTCAACCGGCGTTCCGACAATGGGTCCGGCGTACCCGCTCAAACGGGTAACTCGGTCAGCCTCGAGGATCACCACGAGGAATCCCGCCTAGCTCAGCGTCGTGCCGATAAGTGGATGATCGTCGGCGCGGCCTTGATGGGCATGTGGGCTCCCGGTCTCATCGGGTTTCCCATTTTCATGCGCGGGGTGTGGCTGCAGCGCCAAGCCCTGCGCGCAGGCTTGTCGGTTCGGCCCATGATCGTGACCTTGATCGGTTATCTGGTGTTGATCGACGGAATGCTCAACAGTCTGGGCTGGGCCCTGGACCTGGTCGCCAACCACACTTTGATCAACCGTGTGCTGATGGTCGGGTGGGGCAACATGTTTGATGCGGGCTACTTCTGGCATTACAACGAGCTGTGGGTCGGCGGCGCGGCGGGGCCGGGCGAGAAAGCCTATGTGGCGGGGTTGATCCTCACGGTGTTCTCCATGCGGGTCGCTGCGGCGATCGGGTTTTTGCAGATGAAGCGGTGGGGCCATCAGTGGATGGTCGTCACTTGCTGGATGGGCGTGGTGATCTGGTCCGCCTACGTGTTCAACATGACGATGTTCGCCGACGTGCGCTACGCCGGCGTCGTGTTCCCGGTCATCGGCTGGTGGCTCTATGACATCTTCTACATCACACCGTTCCTCGCGATCCCGTACCTGCACACGGTAAACCGCGAAATCTTCTCCGACTGAACAGGTTTAAGGAGCACTGTTATGACTTCATCTTCCTTACCGTCACCAATCGAGGAAAAGGACCCGGCTGCAGATCTCGAGGCGGGGACGACACCGTACTACGCACGAATGCATAAATGGATCAAGCGGGCCGTCTTGGTGTGCTTGGTGGCACTGGTCATCGAAGGTGCCTTCACCTTACCGTTCATGGCGGTCTATTACGGCTACCCGACGCTGAGTCTCACCCAGGTCTGTAGCGAGCTGCTCAAGATTCGATACTCCAACGACAACTTGGAGTGCAAATACCCCTACCCGCCTTTGGGACCGCCCGAGGGCGCTGAAGGCAAGGCCACCGCACAGGACGTGTGGGGAATCCAGCCAATACCGAAGTATCACCGTCTCGGGTTCCGTGAACTGGTCAAGATTCACAACGAACGACTCGCCCGTCAGGCCGCCGCGGCACAGCACTCGGCGCCGCACCCATGACGCGAAAACTTCGAGTTATCCAGTGGGGCACAGGCAACGTCGGTAAACACGCGGTCGCCGCTGTGCACGAACACGCCGACCTCGAACTGGTCGGAGCGCTGGTCTACAGCGATGACAAGGCCGGAAGAGATGTCGGTGAGATCGCCGGCATCGACCCGATCGGTGTCATCGCAACGAAAGACGTCGACGAGATCCTGGCACTGGACGCCGACTGTGTGCTCTTCCACGCCCAGGGTGACTGGAATCCACCAGCAGCCCTGGACGACATCTGCCGGATACTGGCCTCCGGTAAGAACGTGGTGTCCACCGCAGTGACCGCCTGGATCTACCCAAAGAGCAGCGGCGAGGAGGTCGTCGAACGGCTCGAAGCGGCCTGCGCTAAGGGGCAGAGCTCATTTCACGGCACCGGTATCGAACCGGGCTGGGCCTCAGAAGTACTGCCCCTGACCATGTCCGGACTGTTCCGCCGGGTCGATTCGCTGGTGGTGCAGGAGCTGATGGACTACACCACGTACGACCAGCCGTTCGTATTGTTCGACGTCATGGGCTTCGGCAAACCGCCCGACACGCGGGTGCCGATGGACGAACCTGCTATTGGCGCGCTGTCGTTCCAGGCCCCGCTGATGCTGGTCGCCGATGGACTCGGCGCCACCATCGAGGATTACGTCTGGGAGAGAAAGGTCGCCACGACCGACAAACCGATCGAGATCAAGGCCGGCCGCGTTGAGGTCGGGACCGTGTCGGCGGTGCGATTCGCCTACACCGCCATCATCGAGGGGCGTCGGGCGCTGACCGTCGAGCACATCACGCGGCTCGGGCCAGACCAGGCTCCGCACTGGCCGAATGGGCGAGGCTGGAAAGTGACGGTCGAGGGCCTTCCGTCGATGGTGCTCGAATCGCGGATCGCCATTCACGACGAGGACGACACCGACCAGGCCTGCCTGGGCACCGCCATGCATGCGGTGCACGCGATCGCACCGGTCTGTGCAGCGGCACCCGGAATCCGCACCTTTAACGATCTGCCCACCATCGTGGGCCGCGGCGTCCTCTCGAAAGGGCTAACCCCTTGACCTATCGAGTGGTTCAGTGGACGACCGGTAACGTCGGCAAGAGCTCGGTACGGGCGATAGCCTCGAACCCGACGCTGCAACTTGTTGGGTGCTATGCCTGGTCCCCGGACAAGGTCGGGCACGACGTTGGTGAACTTTGCGGGATCGAACCCCTGGAGGTGAAGGCCACCAACGACGTTGAGGCCCTGCTCGCGCTCAAGCCGGACTGTGTGGTCTACAACCCGATGTTCGCCGACGTCGACGAGTTGGTCCGTATCCTCAGCGCAGGCATCAACGTCGTGGGTACGGCCGGGTTCATCACCGGCCACTTCCTGGGTGCGGGACGTGATCGCATCGCCGAGGCCTGCGAGCAGGGCGGCTCAACCATTTTCGGCAGCGGCATCAATCCGGGTTTCATCCAATTGTTCGCCATCGTGTCGGCAGGGCTCTCGGACCGAGTGGACAAGGTATCCATGCTGGAATCCGTTGATACGACTATCTACAATTCGCCAGCAACCGAAATACCCATGGGCTTTGGCTATCCCATCGATCAGCCAGACCTGCCCGCGATAACAGAGAAGGGTTCGGGAATCTTCCGGGACGGCGTGTTGCTGATCGCCGAGGCTCTCGGAGCGGAGCTCGACGAAGTGCGTTGCGAAGTCGAGTATGCCCAGACCATCGAGGATCTCCACCTTCCGGGTGACTGGACGATCGCGAAAGGCTGTGTCGCCGGGGTCGATGTTCGTTGGAAGGGGGTTGTCGGTGACCGGGAGGTCATCGAGATCCGCGGGCGATGGCGCAAGGGCCAATCACTGGATCCGGATTGGCCGCTGGACATGGGCTACACGATCGAGGTTCAAGGCCAACCGACAATAAAGACCACACTGAGTTTCCTTCCGCCGCCAAACTTTCAGGGCGAGACGTTGGACGACTACATAATGTTAGGTCTCACCATCACCGCCATGCCGGCGATCAACGCGATACCTGCTGTCGTCTCGGCTCCTGCAGGCATCGCCACCTACAACGACTTGCCGCTGCTACTTCCACGGGGAGTGCTTCGTGCCGACTCGGTCAGCTCAAATTACCTGCAAGATGACACCTTTCGTTAGGAAGATATTGATGCTTCAGGAGACTTATCGAGTCATCCAATGGATGACAGGGCACGGCAAATGACCACAGAAGACTCCTCGCCGCTGCTCCATCATGTCGTGTTCGGCGTGGCGCCGCAGCGCCACGCCGACGTGGCAAAGCTGTTCACCGATCTCGGCTTCAGCTTCGAAGATCTCGAGCTGGCCGACCACGGTTTGCGCGTGCACCTGGACTGGAATCGGGGTATCGAGCTGATCAGTCCGCTTCCGGGATCGACCGCGTCGGTGGCAGCTTCGGTGAATGACTTCCTCGAGCGTCATGGCGACGGCGTGTATACCGTGGTGATCCGAGTTCCGGGGGCCTCGGCGGCCGAAGCCGTGGCTGAACGCTACGGCGCGACGACGCGCTTCCGGCAAAGCTTCGCGGGCGAGGGCTCCTATCTCGACGAAATCGACTTGTCGGTGTTCGGCCTTCCGCTGACGTTTCTGTCCACCAATGTGCCGTGATCGCTGATGAGCCAACCGAAAGGAACTGACGGCATGACCGAGGCTCATGAGTCCCGGGGAATTCCGGTGCGGCACATGACGGATTTGCCAATGTCCCTCGACCGGGGCGCAGGGTGGGCCGAATTGCGGGACGCCGGGCCGGTGGTATTCAGTGACGGCTGGTACGCCCTGAGTCGTCGAGCAGATGTGCTTGCAGCACTGCGTAATCCGAACGTGTTCTCATCCAAGAAGGCATTCGAGGTGGTCGGCAGCCCACTGCCGCTGGTGCCGGCAGCCTTTGATCCGCCGGAGCACACCCGATTTCGGCGTATCCTGCAGCCGTTCTTCAGCCCGCACGCGCTCGCCGCAATACTGCCGTCGATTCAGGCCCAAGCGATCGACATCATCGACTCGATTGCTGGACGTGACGAGTGCGAGGTGATGGCCGACCTCGCGACTCCGTATCCGTCGCAGGTCTTCCTGACGCTGTTCGGCCTGCCACTGCAGGATCGGGAGCGGCTCATCAGGTGGAAAGACGCCATCATCGAACTGAGTATCCCGAACGCCGCCGGCGAAGCCCCAGATCTGACACCCGCTTTGGAGCTGTTCGCATACCTCACCGAGGCCATCGCCGCGCATCGCCAGAATCCGGGCGATGATGTCCTCTCCCAGGTGCTTGTGGGCGAGGAGGCGCTCACCGACGAAGAAGCCCTCGGAATGGCATTCTTCTTCGTTCTCGCCGGTCTGGACACCGTCACCTCGGCGATCGGGGCAGCAATGCTCGAGTTGGCACGCCGTCCCGACGTGCGCACCAGACTTCGTGAAAAGCCAGACGAAATAAGCGTTTTCGTTGAGGAGATCGTCCGGCTGGAGTCGTCCGCACCGGTTGTTCCGCGGGTAACGGCTGAGGAAGTGACCGTTGCCGGTGTCACGCTGCCAGCGGGCTCTCGGGTACGGCTCTGCCTTGGCGCAATCAACCGGGACGGCAGCGATGCGATATCCGGTGATGACCTGGTGCTGGATGGCAAGGTGCACAAGCACTGGGGCTTCGGTGGGGGTCCGCACCGTTGCGTAGGTTCGCATCTGGCCCGGATGGAAATGAACGTCGTCGTGACCGAATGGCTAAGCCGCATTCCCCATTTCGAGCTTCCGCACGGATACCGGCCCGAGATCATATGGCCATCCCCAACTAACACACTGGCGCAGCTGCCGCTGCGGATTCTTGCACGGGAGACGTCGTGACCGTCGACATCGACATGCCTAACGTTTTCGACGCGGGACTGCCGGCGCTCAGTTATGATGTCACGGAAACTCCGCGTGAGGTCTACCCCCGGATTCGGGCAGCACAAGAGCTGGCACAGGTCGCAATTGGCCCGCTTGGTCCAGAAGTCCTGTCCTACGAACTCGCCAGAGCGGTTCTTCGGGACAATCGGTTCGTGATCCCGCCCGGTATCCACCTCACGGCTCAGGGTGTTACGTCAGGTCCGCTGTGGGACAGGGTTGTTAACAGCATCATGTGCGCCGAAGGCGCCGAACACCATCGGCTGCGTAGCCTCGTCTCGAAGGCATTCACGCCGCGCGCGACCGCGCGCCTGCACGACACCATCACCACTGTCGTCAACGAACTAGCCGATCGTGTCGCCGACGCGGGCTCCTGTGACGTCGTGACCGACATCGCCCGGCCCTATCCGATCCCGATCATCTGCGCGTTACTTGGTGCGCCCCCGGAGGACTGGCGACAGTTTTCGCTGTGGGCTGACGAGATCTTCAAGATGGTCAGCTTCGCAGTCAATCTCGTCGACGAAGTGCCAGCCGTCATCCGCGCGTGGGGCGAGTTAGACGCCTACGTCGACACGATGATCGCCGAACGACGACACGGGCTTACTGACGATCTCCTATCCGACCTCATCCGCGCCGAGGATAACGGTGACCGACTCAGTGCCGACGAACTGCGCATGATGGTGGCTAGCTTGTTGGTGGCGGGCACCGATACCACCCGCAATCAGTTGGGGGCTTCCCTGCAGGTCCTGTTCGATCATCCCGAGCAGTGGGCGATGCTGCGCGATCATCCCGAACTGGCGATGCCGGCGGTCGAAGAAAGCATGCGCCATTCACCGGCGGTGTGCAGCACCCTTCGCACCGTGAATGAAGACGCCGAGCTCGGCGGATACACGTTCCCTGCAGGCACCTTCATTTTCGTGAATACCTTTGCGGCCAACTGCGATCCCGACGTGTACGAGGACCCCGACCACTTCGACATCACCCGCGAGGCGCCGCCGGCAATATTGACCTTCGGCGGCGGCGTGCATTACTGCCTGGGCGCGAACCTGGCCAGACTGGAGCTCGCCGAAGCACTCAAGATTCTTGCGCACCGGTTGCCGAACCCCCGCCACGCCGGACCGGCGCCGTGGAAGCCGATGCTTGGCATGAGCGGGCCGACCAGCCTGCCCATTGAGTTCGACACTCCGCCCATCGTCGGGCGCGATGGGGCGACCGCAGGTGTGCCTGGCGTGACTCCTCAACTGTGAAGGCGCAAAGCTTTTCATTACTCGGTTAGGAATCGCGATGACGCCCTCAGCGCCGCGCCCCGGAATCGTCGGATTTTGGGTTCATCGGCGGCGGTGTCGCGGTGAGCCTGGTGCGAAGTGGTCAGATACCCGCGGTGTCCAACGTACGGCAAAATGTCTCGGATACGCTCGCTGGCATTCCGGCGCAGTTGAATTCTCCGGTCGAGGTTGCTCGTGTCAGCGACGTCGTCCTGATCGCCGTGGTCAACGCTGAGCAGGCTGAGAGCGTGTTGACCGCTGAAGACCTCTAATCTCGGTCTGCCCACAAACTCCCGACAGGAGGGACACGATAGTGACAACACTCCCGGCAGGACGCGTTGCCGGTAAACGTATTCTGATCACCGGCGCCGCCCGCGGCATGGGCCGCAGCCATGCGCTGCGGCTCGCCGAGGAGGGTGCGGACCTCATCCTGGTCGACATCTGCGAATCGCTGCCGCAGATCGAATATCCCTTGGCCACTGAGGATGACCTTGCCGAGACGGTGCGGCTGGTGACGGAGGTCGGCCGTCGCTGTGTGAGTCGTGTCGTCGATGTCCGCGACGACGCCGAATTGCGCATGGCGGTCGATGAAGGCGTCGATGAGTTGGGTGGTCTGGACGGTGCGGTGGCCAACGCAGGTGTGCTGACGGTCGCGCCTTGGGACAGAACGACTCTCGACGACTGGCGCACCGTCGTGGACGTGAATCTTATCGGAGTGTGGAACACATGCGCGGCCGCGATACCCCATTTGCTGGACCACGGGGGCGGCAGCCTGGTGAACATCAGCTCTGCCGGTGCCATTAAAGGCTTTCCACTACAGCTTCCATATACGGCCGCTAAGCATGGCGTGGTGGGTCTGACATTGGCGTTGGCCAATGAATTGGCCGCTCAAAGTGTGCGCGTTAATTCTGTGCATCCCACCGGTTGCCCCACCGGGATGATCCCCCCGTCGATAGGAACCGCGCTGGGCGAATTACGGCCCGACCTGATACCCATCTTCGTCAATGCGATGCCCACGCCGGCTGTGGAGCCCGTTGACGTCAGCAACGCAGTGCTGTTCCTGATGTCCGATGAGTCCAGATATGTGACGGGGCTGCAATTCAAGGTCGACGCCGGGGTAACCATCAACTAGTCGGCGCCGGAATAGATTTCATTCAACGTTGCGCAGAAGGAAGGCCATGAACGAACTTCGGTTCGACGGAAGGGTTGCGATCGTCGCTATCCTGAGCCCCAAATCGTTCGCATGAAATGCGGGATAACGCGAATCCCCCGCGTTCACGCGGGGGATAAGTCAAAGGGGCCAGCTGTCCGGCTCTGGCGCATAACGAAAAGCATCAGCCGGAGGCAGTTGCTGTCGTTCGTTGATCGATATCGCGTCGATAATCAGGGCGACGTAGCGTCGCCAGCCATCGCTGTGCGAATCCATCGTCGACAGCACGCTATAGAGCATCGCCATCAGGCGCGGTAGGTCATCGGCGAGAAGGTCGGCGCGAATGAGGCCAGCCTGCTGGCCTCGACGCGCGAGGTCGTTGAGTGCCTCGTAGAGCGAGTTCGAGATGTCAGAGGTCAGTGACCCGGCACGGTGCGCGGCGGCCAGCAGGTTGTGTTCGCGCGCGCCCAGCGATATCGCCGCTTCGATCAGCTGGGTAAGGCCGCGTAGCGGGTCGTCGGTACGACGGGCCTCGTTGATCACTGGCGCGAGATCTTCGGCGATGCTTTGATCCAGGGCAGCCCGGACAAGGTCGGCCTTGGCCGGAAACCTGCGGTAGAGCGTTCGTTCACCAACTCCCGCACGGCGGGCGACGGCCTCGACCGGGGTATCCGCCCCGAGCTCGCTGTAGACGTCCCGCGCGGCGCGCAGAATGCGCTCAACGTTGCGGGCTGCGTCTGCTCGCAACGGCCGGTCTTCAACTGCTGTCATCCTCTAAGGCTAACTGGCGGTTGACTGCCACTAAGTTGGGTTCTAGGCTCGTGCAATTGACAGCCATCTGACAATTAATCGGAAACGCAGGTTATGTCAATAACTTCCAAGGCCTCCGGCTCCTACTCTGACGTCGACCTTCCTGTGCTTCCCGTCCCGCGGGCCGAGCACTGCCCGCTTGCGCCCCCGCCTGAATTCGTGAACTGGCGGGAAGAACCCGGGTTACAGCGAGCGATGTTCCACGGCAATCCGATTTGGGTAGTGAGCCGCTACCAAGACATCAGGGCAGCGCTGATCGATCCGCGCCTGTCCGCGAAGACCATTCCGGACGCCATGATGCCGTCGGACGCCGACGACAACGTCCCTGTCATATTCGCCAGGACTGACGATCCCGAGCATCATCGGTTGCGGCGCATGCTGACCAGCAACTTCACCTTCAGGCGCAGTGAAGCGATGCGCCCGCAAATCCAGGAAATGGTCGACCACTATCTCGGCGAAATGATCGGCAACGGGCGGCCCGCCGACCTTGTAGCCGACTTTGCGTTGCCGGTGCCTTCGTTGGTGATCGCGCTGCTCCTTGGGGTGCCGCCCGAAGATCTGGGGCTTTTCCAGCACAACACCACAGTTGGGCTGGACCAAAAATCCTCCGACGAGGAAAAGGCGCAAGCCATGGCTGCGATGTTCGCCTACATACAGGAATTGGTGGAGCGCAAAGAGCGCGAACCTGGCGACGATCTGATCAGCCGCCTCGTCACGGGGTACGTCGCGACCGGCCAACTCAACCATGCGACCACGGCCATGACGTGTGTAATCATGATGCAGGCCGGCCACGAAACGACTGCCAACATGATTTCGTTGGGAACAGTTGCGCTGCTGCAGCATCCCGAAGTCTTCGAACGGCTCGGCCAAACCGACGATCCCGCCATCATCGCCAACATCGTCGAAGAGTTGATGCGCTACCTCACCATCGTGCAAAGTCAGGTCGATCGCGTGGCAACCGAAGACCTCACTATCGGCGGTCAGTTAATCCGCGCCGGGGAATTCGTCATGATGAACCTGCCCGCAGGAAACTGGGACACCGAGTTCGTCGACAACCCACAAACTTTGGACGTCGACCGAAACACCCGCGGGCACTTGGGTTTCGGCTACGGCGTGCATCAATGTATTGGACAGAACCTCGCCCGCGTCGAAATGCAGGTCGCGTTCGCCACACTGGCGCGGCGCCTACCGGGGTTGAGATTGGCGGAATCGCATGACGCGCTGAGCTTCAAAGAATCCGACATTTACGGCATGAAGCAGCTTCTCATCAGCTGGTGACTGTCTTCTTGCACTGAAATGTAAAGCCGACCGTGGGGAAACACCTTTGATACCAACAACTGCCGACTTTGACTCCGATGTTGACCTTCCGGTCATACCTGTCCCGCGCGCTGCGCACTGCCCGCTTCACCCTCCCGCCGAATTCACGGACTGGCGCGAGGAGCCCGGGTTGCGACGGGCCATCTACCACGGCGAGGAAGCATGGGTGGTGAGCCGCTAACACGACATCAGGGCGGCGCTGGTGGATCCACGCCTGTCCGCGGAGACCATTCCCGACTTACTGAAGTTGCAAAACACGGAAGACGCACGGATCATGTTCGCGCGCGCGGACGACCCCGAGCATCATCGGTTGCGGCGCATGATGACCGGCGAGCCATCGATCGCTGAGCGACCCTTAACGGACACGATTCGACGCTTTAGTCGGCAGAGCGACGCGCGATCTTCGCCGCGGTGGCTCGCAATCGCGCGGCGATGCGCGGGGTGAATATTGGCATCGTCACGTCCTCGCGAAGCCGGGTCAGTTTAGAGGTCCTGATTCGCCATCGGCCGTCGATCTTCTCGTAGGTCTCGTGGTAGTGGCCGTAGCCGTGCAGGGTCAGGGCCGGCACCAGGCGCACGACGTCGTTGAGCGCCCAGACACCCCGAGCCGTCGTCGCCGATGTCAGTTCGATTTCGGGAGCGTGCACCTGATGGACAGTGGCTTGAGAGGGCTTGCCGATCGTATTGCGGGTGTAGGCCATGAATTCGTCCACGCCGACGATCACCGTGCCTCCCGCTTCCGTTGTGTCGCCTACGAAGTCGTCGGTGAAGACATCCCGCCATCGATCCCAGTCCTTGGTGTCGAGATACCGGCAGTACCGCGCCTTCAACTGCTTGATCGACTCGATGTCCATGAGCGCGCTGTCACCGTTCATCGCATACCTCCTTGTTTCTGGTAACGCTGGTGATCATCGTTAGAGCCGCATCGTCTCGATGATCTTCAGGTTCCGGCGCACAGGGTACGGCTACGCTGAGCGAATGCTCAGCGCGATCGGACCGGCTCCCCGGATGACCACGAGCGTCGCACGGACCGTCAACCGATGAAGGTCCAGCCGGCCGCGTTTCTGCGCACCACGCTGCCGCTCGCCATCGACCTGCTCGATCAGTACGACTCCGGGAGATATCACTCCATCTGGCTACCGGACCACATGGTCAGCTTGGCCGGATTCGATCTGGGCACCCGAGTTCACCGATCTCGCCACTGCGTCACCATCGCCCCACCGGCACCTCGACGGCATGGCCGTCGCCGCCGCGGCCGCCGTCCTCACGACGAGGACACCCATCGTCACGACCGTCGTCGACACGGTCCGAAGGCACCCAGCCATGCTCGCGCAGACAGCGCTGACCCTTGATCACCTTTCGAAGGGCCGCTTCATCCTCGGCCTCGGCTCCGGCCGGCTAGCTCGAAAACACCGTGCCATACGGGTTCGACTTCGCCAGCCAGTCAGTCGGTTCGAGGAGTCGGTCAGAGTCATCAAGCTGCTCTGGGGCAGCGACGGACCGGTGGACTTCGAGGGTGACTTCTATCGCCTCGAGCACGCGCGGCTGGACACCGAGCCGAGCTGCGAAGGCAGGGTCCCGCCGATCTGGATCGGTGCCGCCGGTCCTCGCATGCTGCGCGATCGCCGGCCGCCATGCCGACGGGTGGTGGCCTGCGGGTGCGTTCACACCGGAGGACTACGCCGCCAAGCTCGGCCAGGTGGTCCGCGAGGCGGCCGAGCGGGCCGGCCGCGACCCCATGGCGATCGTCCCCGCGATCACACAGATGTGCTTGATCGGCGAGGACGGCGAGATCCAGGCGATGCTCGAGGCTCCGCTGGTCAAATCCATCATCCTGATGCTCACTGGCGAGGACCTCCGCACATTTGGCTACGAGCACCCGATGGGCGCAGACTGGCGCGGGACCATGGACTTCAACCCGGTCAAGCTCTCACGTGAGAAGATCATAAAGTTCTGCGAAGACGTTGATACGCAGGCGATTCGCGACGTCATCCCCTGCGGCACGCCCAAGCAGGTGGCGCGGCCGGATGAAGGGCTTCTGTGACGCGGGTCGCGGGTATTCAAGTTGATGGAATACGGCAGCATGGGTGGACTCGCATTCAGCGCCGGCTCGGCCGCCAAGGTGCGCGAGACGGAAGACGAACTGCTCACCCTGGTCGGTGGCAAATGACCACGACTGCAACCGAAGACACTCTCGACGCGCAGGCGATGCTGGCTCGTGCGCAGGCCGAGACGGGACTCTACGACTGGAGCGACGCCACCCTTCCCAATCGCTTCGGCCTCGCAGTCGATCAGCTCAACGCGGCGGCGATGGATGCAGACGGTCGTCGACAGGCGGCGCAAGTCTGCCGATTGGCTGCTGACCTCGCGACTCGAGTTCTTCGAGGACCGCAACCGCTATCCGATCGCCGACGAGGCGATCGGGCGGCCGATGTTCGTGACCGGCGAACTGCGCACGGCGAAATCATGCGATGCACGCCATGATGTCCGTCGACCCCGAGGCCCGCGCCCTGAGGTTTTGGGAGGTCATGTATCCGTCGCCACCGCCGGGCGCTGCTGGCACTGACGATCCGCGCCGAAGTCGCGCCGATGACGATTGGCGTGAGATCAACGCCAAGCTGCCGAAATGGCTGCACTCGCATCCCTACAACGACATGCTGGGCGACGGCTTGCCCGAGGACGAACGCACCTGGGCCTTCGATTTCCGGGTGATGACGCCGACCGCCTGGTGGCGAGTGCCGATCGAATCGGTGACGCAGGGCTTGCCGACCGACGCAGCGGCACAGTATCCGAATTCACAAGGCGATGCTCGGCAGCAGCTCCAGTACGGCAGCCCCGAGAAATACTGGGTGCTCAAGGGATTCCATGGCTTCCGGCTCAAGGAGTTCTTCGAGGCCTATCCCGACGCCACACTCGTGTGGTTGCACCGCGATCCCGTACAGGTGGCGGCATCGCGCACCATGATGATGGCCGACATCATGGACGGCATAGTCGGTCCGATCGATCTAAAGGCCGAGGCGAAGAAGCATCTGAAGATGACGCGAGCGGGCATCGCAAACACCATGACCAACCCCATGGTCGACGACCCGCGCATCCACCACGTCCGCTACCGCGACTTTGTATCCGACCAGATCGCAACCGTGCGCGGCTACTACGACTTCGCCGGGGCGACAGCTCACCCACGGGCCGAGCGCGCGATGCGTGACTACCTCGCCAACAACAAGGGTGACCGCTACGGCAAGTTCCGCTATTCGACGTCGCTGCT
>CAWBSW010000004.1:0-121453 GCA_963791535.1 uncultured Actinomycetota bacterium
GGCGTCCTCGTCCTTCTTCCAAGTGTTGAACGCGTTGATCAAATCAAACCCGGTCCACGGCACATCGGTATCTGGGTTGGCGCGGCGTTGGTTGAGCGCGGTTTTCACCATCGCCAGGCACTGGTTAAACGCGAACCTCGACGCCCCGGCATGTCGGGCCAGCGAGCCACGCTGCTCGACAGTGGCGTCGAGACAGAACTTGAACGTGGTATGCCGGCTCATCTCACCAGTGAGCATCCCGCGGCCCACTGACAACTACCCTGACCTGATGCGACGTCTTGAACCGTGTTGAACCATCCACGCGGCGGGGATTCAACCACTGCCGTCGCCTCGACCGCCACAACGAAGTCACCTTCGACGCTCGCTACCATCACGCTCATGACCCGTTACGCGGCGTTCCTGCGCGGCGTCAACGTCGGCGGCGTCAACCTCAAGATGGCCGACGTGGCGCACGCGTTGGCCGACGCCGGGTTCGCCAACGTGCGCACGATTTTGGCCAGCGGCAACATCATTCTGGAATCACGGGCTGGTGCGGATGCGGTGCGCACCAAGGCCGAAACCGCGCTGCGGCAGCGGTTCGGCTACGACGCCTGGGTGCTGGTCTACCCCCTGGAGACGGTACGGGCCATCGTCGACGCCTACCCCTTCGAGCCCGAACTGGACGGCTACCAGTCCTACGTCACGTTTGTCAGCGACACCGACGTGCTCGACGACCTCGCCGCACTGGCAGACCAAGCCGGCGCCGACGAGAAGATCACCCGCGGATCCGATTCCGCCGGCGTGATTTATTGGCAGGTACCCAAGAACCAGACGCTGGACAGCACCATCGGCAAGACGATGGGCAAGAAGCGATACAAATCGTCGACCACAACCCGCAACGTGCGCACACTGGCCAAGCTTCTGAAATGATCGACGCCCGGTCTCCCTCAGTCGTCGGGAACGGCCTCGAGATAGCGCAGCGCGTCGGCCTTGCCGAGTCCCAGCCCACGCGCGACGTCGAGGTAGCTGCGGGCCGCGGCCGCCATCGCGGAATCCGACGGGTCCGCGCGGGCAACGAATGTGCCGAAGCGTCCGCGGGTTTCGACGACGCCGGCGGTCTCCAGCTCGCGGTATGCGCGGGCCACGGTGTTGACCGCCAGCCCTAGCTGACCGGCCAGTTCGCGAACCGTTGGCAACCGGACCCCGGGCGGCAACGTGCCGTCCCGAATTGCGTCGATGATCTGGTTTCGGAGCTGGTCGAACAGCGGTCGACCGGCTCGTCCGTCGATCCGCAGCCACTCCCCCAGCTCCACCTGCTCAGTATCTCGCAGTCCCGCTATCTTGGTGGGGTGCGAATAACGGTCCTGTCAGGCGCGGGAATCTCGGCGGAGAGCGGCGTGCCGACATTTCGCGACGACAAGAACGGGCTGTGGGCCAAGTTCGACCCCTACGAGCTGTCCAGTACGCAAGGTTGGCTTCGCAACCCCGAGCGGGTTTGGGGATGGTATTTGTGGCGGCACTACCTGGTGGCCACCGTCGAGCCCAATCCCGGCCACCGCGCCGTCGCCGCCTGGCAGGACCACGCCGAGGTCAGTGTCGTCACGCAGAACGTCGACGACCTGCATGAGCGCGCCGGTAGCTCACCGGTGCATCACCTGCACGGCAGTTTGTTCGACTTCCGTTGCGACACTTGCGGTTTGCCCTACACCGGCGAGTTGCCCGAGATGGCGGAGCCGGCCCTGGAAGTAGAGCCACCGACCTGCGACTGTGGCGGCTTGATCCGGCCCGACATCGTGTGGTTCGGCGAGCCGCTGCCCGAGGAGCCGTGGCAGCACGCGGTCGAGGCTACGACCGCCGCCGACCTGCTGGTCGTGGTCGGCACCTCCGGCATCGTGTACCCGGCGGCGAGCCTGCCTGAGTTGGCGCTGGCGCGCGGCACGGTCGTCATCGAGGTCAATCCGGAGCCGACGCCGCTGTCCGACAGCGCCACGGTCACCGTGCGCGAGACGGCCAGCAAGGCGCTGCCGACTTTGCTGCAGCGGCTGCCCGCCCTGCTGAACTAAGCCGGACGCCGCGCCCGGCCGAGCACGAACTCCGACACCGGCAGCGGCGCCCACACCGGCAAGGTCTGCTCGATTCGGGAATGGTCGACGTCGAATCCCGCGGCGCGGATCGACTGCTCGGTGTCGCGATGGGTGTGGCAATTACCTGCCAGCCTCGGCCATATCGTGGCATCGACCAGCTGCTGGAACCGGCCCCGGATCCCGCCGGTGGCGATGTGCTCCAGATACCGCAGCTCACCGCCCGGGCGCAGACACGAAAACAGTTCGCGCAGAACCGAATCGGGGTCACTCACCGAGCACAGCACCAGCGAGCACACCACTGCGTCGAACGGCTCGGTGGCCGAGTAGTTCTCCACCGCCTCGTCGGTCACCACGACCGGGACGTGGGCGCCGGCGGCCGCGGCGCGGGCCCGTACGGCCAGCCGATGCTCCGGCTCGACCGCGACAACCTGCACAACGGATTCCGGGTAGAAAGCGAAGTTGGTCCCGACACCCGCACCGACCTCGAGGACCCGGCCCGACAACCCGGCCAGATTCTCCCGACGCAGCGCGCGGATCTGCTCGGTCTCGTGCGCGGCGATGGTGGGCCAGATGCGGGCGAAGAACGGGTTGTCGACCTTGACCGGGGGCCGCTGGTGCGAAGCAGTCACGCTTGCGAACCTTCCGTTGGTTTCAGCGAAGATCCAACCGCCTTGAGCCACTCCAGGGTCTGCTGTGGGGTGGCGTCGGCGCCGACCAGCTCCTCCACGATATGCCCGCAGAACACCGCGCCGAGCACGCGGTTGGCGAAGTCGGTGGCATCGCCGAACGGCAGGTGCGGTTTGGCGATCAGCAGCGACGCCACCCCGTGCGCGGCGCTCCACAGTTGCAGGGCGAGCGTCGTCGCATCGCCGGGCGGGCAGATGCCCTCGGCCATCAGCGCCCGCACGGTGGCACACATGTGCTCGAACGCCGAGCTGGCCAGGGCGGCGTCGACGTCGCTGCCCGAACGCCATTCGCCCATCGTCGCGATCCGATACAGCTCCGGGGTCTCGGTGGCGAACCGGATATACGCCAGCCCCTGAGCCCGCAGCACCTCGATGGTGTACGGCTGCCCCGCGGACACCCGCTGCATTTCCTCGTCCAGCTTCTCGAAGTAGCGCGCACACACCGCGTCGAGCAGTGTGTCCTTGTCTTCGAAATGCAGGTAGATCGACGGCGGCGTCACACCGACGCGTTGCGCCACCGAGCGGATCGACACCGCCTTGGCGTGTCCGGTTTCCAGCAGGAGTTCGGTTGCGGCGTCCAGGATTTGGTCGCGCAGCAGATCGCCGGAGCCGCGTGGTGCACGACGGCGGCGAAGATTGTCCGCTACAAGGCGAGTCGGGCTAGCCATTGTGTCTGACCGTCGCGGCCGCACGCGCACCCCGATGCACGTTGGACGCTGCGAGTCCGGCGGGGTCGATGTCTTCGCGGCGATGCCGCCCGGTCGAACCGCCAGAGGTGGCCGGTGGGATCTCGAGATCGTGGGCCTCGCTGATCCCGAACCGCTCATGCAGCCACACCAGCGGTTTGGGCGCCCACCAGCTCCACCGCCCCAGCACGTGCATGAACGCCGGAACCAGAACCATCCGCACCAACGTCGCGTCGGCCAGCACGGCGAGCGTCAGGCCGACGCCGAACATCCGCATGAACGACACCTGAGCGGCGATCAGCGCCGCGAAGGAGATCGACATCACCACCGCAGCGGCGGTAACCACCCGGCCGGTCCGGGCCAGGCCGAGGGCCACACTCTCGTCGTTGTCGGCGCGCTTCGTTTTGCTGGTCGCCGTCGCGGGGCGGGCGGCCCCGGATGCCAACCAGTACTCCCGAATCCGGGAGACCAGGAACACCTCGTAGTCCATCGACAGGCCGAACGCCACGCAGAACAACAGCACCGGGATGTTGGCGACCAGCGTCCCGTTGGGGGTGGTGTCCAGTGCGCCGAGGTGGCCGTCCTGGAAGATCCACACCAGCGCGCCGAAGGCCGCAGTCAGCGACAGCACGTTGCACACCAGTGCCTTGACCGGCAGCACCACGCTGCCGGTGAGCAGGAACAACAGCGCGAACGTGATCACGGCGATGAGCCCCAAGACCAGCGGTAGCCGGGTGGTGATCCCGCGCACGCTGTCGCGGTTGATCTGGGCCAGGCCGGCCATCTCTACCGACCGGCCGGCGGGCCCCGCCACCGCGTGCAACCGGTCGAGCTGGGTGTGCGGAGGCCTGGGAGAACAGCGGCGCGGTGCTGGCGACGGTCAAAAATGCGCTGCCGCCGGTCATTCCGGTGGGCGCGGACGGCGGCCCGACCCGATTGCCGGCCGCGAACGTCCCGGTCGGGGCCGACACGGCCGAGACGTTGGCCACCCGGGACAGGTCGGCGGCATAGCGGTCGAGGTCGGCCGGGCTGACGCCGCGGACATCGGGGATGACGACGGGCACCGCCGTCGCCGAGTCGTCGGTGAAGTCGCGGCGCAGCTGGTCACCGACCGCATGGGCCGAGGCCGATTTCGGCAGCACCCGGTCGTCGGGCA
Source organism: uncultured Actinomycetota bacterium (assembly GCA_963791535.1). GTDB lineage: Bacteria > Actinomycetota > Actinomycetes > Mycobacteriales > Mycobacteriaceae > Mycobacterium. The sequence continues at coordinate 4,592 of CAWBSW010000004.1, forward strand.
TACCCCACTTCACCCCGAGGAATGGAACCCCGAGCACCAGCAGCAGCACGACGACGGCCAGACCGATCGGCACGGCCCGGCGCGTCACGAACTTCGTCGACCGGTACCAGAACAGCTGCTCCACCGGCTTGCGCACCGGATCCGGGCGACCGAGCATCCGCCGTCCCAGCCGGCGCACGTCCAGCGCGTCCAGCCGCGGCCCGAGCAGCACGATCGCCGCCGGTGTCACCACGATCGCCGCCACCGCGACGAACGCCACGGTGGCCACGCCGGCGTAAGCGAAGGACTTCAAGAAGTACATCGGGAACAGCACCATTACCGCCATCGACAACGCGACGGTGGTCGCCGAGAACAGCACGGTGCGGCCCGCGGTGGCCATGGTCCGGATCAACGCCTCGTCTCGACCGCGGCCATCGGCCAGCTCGTCGCGATAGCGGCTGATGATCAGCAGTGTGTAGTCGATGGCCAGGGCCAGACCCAGCGCGCTGCTGAGGTTCAGCGCATATGTCGAGACGTCGGTGGCGAAGCTGATCAGCCGCAACACCGACATCGATCCGACGATGGCCAGCCCGCCCAGCACGACGGGCAAGGCGGCGGTCAGCAGCCCACCGAAAACCCAAACCAGCACCAGAAAGCTCAGCGGAATCGCGAGGGACTCCATCAGCAGCAGGTCGCGCTCGTTTTGGTGATTGATCTGGGTGTAGACCATCGCCAGTCCGCCGGCTCGGACGGTGACGCCGTCGCGGTCGTGCACGACTTGCTTGGCAATGGCCTTGGCGTAGTTCTGCGCGTAGTTCTCGCCGCCTTTGAGGTTGGCCACGATCAACCCGGATTTGCCGTCCTTGCTCACCAGATCGACGGCCAGGTGCGGCGGAGTGGCGGTGGGTCCGGTCCACGCCGAGGACACGTTGTAGACCCCGGCCGACCGTTTCACCTGGTCGACGATGTCGGTGGCGACCTGGCGGGCTTGGTCGCTTTGCGCGCCGGCCGGCGCGGTCACCAGGATCACCAGCTGCTGATCGCTCTGCCCGAACTTGTCGGTCAACAGGTGAACGGCGTGCGCCGACTCCGACTCCGGGTCCTGAAAGCCGCCGGCGGACAGACTCTTGGCCACCGGGAGCCCGAAGATTGCGGCGGCCACCATGACCAGACCTGCGACCGCGAGGATTCGGCGCGGCGCGACGATGGCAAGGCGAGCGATTCCCTGCAACATGCGTGTCCTTTCCGCCGTCTATACCCGCGCTAACTTATCAGCGATAACTTAGCCGTGCAAGGTCAGATGCGCCCTCGGACGCCCCACAACTAGATACGTACCCGGCCCCCGCGATGGTTCACCGTAAACGCGGATTAACCAGGACATTTTGCGGAGCCTATCGGCTGCTAATTGGATACGCGACGAACATCCGGGAGTCCGGACGCGACGTCCACGCGGGCCCCTACAAGACGATTGAGCACGTGGCAGGCTCATCGGCTGACCGATTAGCCTGCCTGCCCGGCCGCTGGGCCCTGGCGCCGTCCGCGATCGTTTCCTACCGGACGGTAATATTGCCAACGTTTTCCGAATCGTGACTCAAAGATTCCTTAATGGTTGCTCATAAGCTCATCTACATGTGGATCGACGACTCGAGTGCCGACGTGATCAAAGCTGATTTCGAGGCCCTCTACCACGGCGACGTGCTGGTAGAGGGTGAGTGCTCGGAGCAGCTCGACGATTGGCACCCGCTGCCCACCGCGAGCTGATCTGCGCGGAGCGCGCCCGTTCGACGTGGGCGCGCCGGTGACGAGGTGAGCGTGAGCCTCAACTGCGCCTTTGCCGTTGCCTCATTGTTTCGGCCCCCGCACTGCGGGGGCTTTTCTTGCTCGGTTAACACTGTCCTATCTCGGCGCCATCCGGATCGCGCCGTCCAGCCGGATGACCTCCCCGTTGAGCATCGGGTTCTCGACGATGTGCACGGCCAGCGCGCCGTACTCGTCGGGATTGCCGAGCCTGCTGGGGTGCGGCACCTGCTGACCGAGCGACTGCCTGGCCGGCTCGGGCAGGCCGGCCAGCAACGGGGTGTCGAACAGGCCGGGGGCGATCGTCATCACGCGGATGCCCTTGCTGGCCAGGTCGCGCGCGATCGGCAGCGTCATGCCGACCACGCCGCCCTTGGACGCCGAATAGGCGGCCTGTCCGATCTGGCCGTCGAACGCCGCCACCGAAGCCGTGTTGATGATGACGCCGCGCTCTTCTCTTCTGGGCCGACTGGTTCGTTCTTGGCGATCCGCTCGGCGCCCAGCCGCAACACGTTGAAGGTGCCGATCAGGTTGATCTCCACGACGATGCGGAACAGATCCAGCGGGAAGACGCCGTCCTTACCCAGCACCCGGATGGCATTCCCGGTGCCGGCGCAGTTGACCACGATGCGCAGCGGGCCCAGCGACTCGGCGATATCCAGCGCCGCGGTCACCGCTTTCTCGTCGGTGACGTCAGCCGGCGCGAAGCGCGCACGCTCGCCGAGCTCGCGGACCACCTCCTCGCCTTTGAGGTCGAGCACGACCACCTGCGCGCCCGCGTCGAGCAGGCGCTTGGTGGTGGCCAGGCCCAGGCCTGACGCCCCACCGGTGACGAGTGCTACGGCATCGGTGATCTCCACGCAAATATTCCTTTCGGTCGGTCCGGCCGCTCCCCCGACGGGGCCGACCTACTGGTTGGTCGGGACTATACCCAGTCGCTGAGGACGGCTTCGGTGTCGGCTCCGGGCTGCCCCGGCGGGCGCGGCTGGCCCGGAACCGTGCGGGAGAACCGTGGCGCCGGCAACGGCTGCAGCCCGCCGCCGGTCTCGGTAGAAGGTGTTCCGCTCGGTGACATGCGGCTCGGTCTCCACCTCACCGAACGCCAGCACCGGCGTCACGCAGGCGTCCGAATCAGCGAACACCTTCGCCCAGTGGTCGCGGTCCCGGCTGGCGAACACCTCGGTGAACCGGGCCCGCAGCTCGGGCCAGCGGGTGCGGTCGTTTTGCTTCGGCAGATCGGCGGCGTCCAGGCCAAGCCCGGCCAGCATCGCCGCGTAGAACTGCGGCTCGATCGCACCCACCGCGACGTAGCGACCGTCCGAGCATTCGTAAGTGTCGTAGTAGGGCGCGCCGCCGTCGAGCATGTTGGTGCCCCGCTCGTCGGTCCACATGCCCATGGCACGCATCGCCCACATCATCTGCACCAGCACCGATGACCCGTCGATCATCGCCGCGTCGACGACCTGGCCCTTGCCGGAGTTCTGCCGCTCCCACAGCGCTGCCAGGATTCCGACCAGCAGAAACATCGACCCGCCGCCGAAGTCGCCGACCAGGTTCAGCGGCGGCACGGGCCGCTCGTTGGCCCGGCCGATCGAGTGCAGCACGCCGTTGAGCGAGATGTAGTTGATGTCGTGGCCGGCTTGCTGGCTGCGCGGACCGGTCTGCCCCCAGCCGGTCATCCGGGCGTAGACGAGCCGCTCGTTCACCTTGGCGCAGTCTTCCGGACCCAGGCCCAGGCGCTCGGTTACCCCCGGGCGGTAACCCTCGATCAGCACGTCGGCCTTGGCGACGAGCTTGAGGACGAGTTCGCGGCCCTCCTCGGACTTGAGGTCGGCGACGACGAAGCGCCGGTTGCGCAGCATGGGGTCCGCGCCGCTGGCTCCGGGCCGGTCGACGCGCACGACGTCGGCACCGAGGTCGCCGAGGATCATCGCGGCGTGCGGGCCCGGCCCGATGCCGGCCAGTTCAATCACCCGCAGCCCTGTTAGCGGTCCCGCCATCTAACGACCTCCTTGTCGACAGACCTACTCTCCATTCGCATCTTCGCAGTCGCCGTCGACGTGCCCTGCAGCCCGGTCGCGGAAGGTGGCTTACAGTCGAGCCCATGACCGCCATCGATTCCGGTATCGACACCCTCGCGCCCGTCGACGGGCTTGCCGTCTCGCTGGCCGACGGCGTGCTGTCGGTGACGATCGACCGTCCGGACAGCCTGAATTCGCTGACGCTGCCGGTGTTCGAAGGCATCGCCGACGCCATGGAGCGGGCGGCCAACGATCCGCGGGTGAAAGTGGTGCGGCTGGGCGGCGCGGGCCGCGGCTTCTGTTCCGGTGCGGGAATGAGCGCCGACGACGTGGCGGGCGCCGGCCCCGGCGACGAGCTGATTCTGGCGGCCAACCGCGTGGTGCGGGCGATCACGGCGCTGCCGCGCCCGGTCGTCGCGGTCGTTCAAGGCCCGGCGGCCGGTGTCGGTGTCTCGGTGGCCTTGGCCTGCGACCTGGTATTGGCCTCGGACAAGGCGTTTTTCATGCTCGCCTTCACGAAGATGGGCCTGATGCCCGACGGCGGCGCCTCGGCACTGATCGCCGCCGCGATCGGTCGCATCGGCGCGATGCGGATGGCGTTGCTGGCCGAGCGACTGCCCGCCGCCGACGCCCTGGCATGCGGCCTGATCAGCGCGGTCTACCCGGCCGACGACTTCGACGCCGAGGTGGACAAGGTGGTGTCCGGGTTGCTGTCCGGGCCCGCGGTGGCGTTCGCCAAGACCAAGCACGCCATCAACGCGGCCACGCTTGCGGAGTTGGAGGCCGCGCTGCAGCGTGAACTGGAGGGTCAGACAGTCCTGCTGAAATCACACGACTTCCGCGAGGGCGCAAGGGCTTTCCAACAGCGTCGGACCGCCGAACTTCACCGACAGCTGATCGCGGCGGGTTCACAAGCCGAACAGCGGGGGCAACGCCAGCAGCACGACCAGGGTCCAGACGAAGTGCGTCAGGATCGGTGCCAGCACCCCGCCGGTGGCGCGGCGTTCCAAAGCACACACCGTCCCGAGGATGATGGCGGCGAACCCGAGCATCAGGTTGCCGCTGGCCAACGTTGCGGCCACGTACACCACGGTCGAGACCAGCGCCGGGTGGTAGCGGCCCAGCGCGGTGTAGAGCGCGCCGCGGTAGAACAGTTCCTCGGCGACGCCGCCGACCAGCGCGACGGTCATGGTGAGCCGCCACGATCCCTGGTCGGTGTATTGCAGCACGCGGGTGATCAGTTCGGAGACCGCGGGAATCTCTCTGGCGATCAATCCGCCGACCACGAAGACGGCGCCGAGCAGCAGACCGATCACGGTGCCGCTGATCACCGGGCGCTGGTTGCGACCACGCCAGCGGACACCGCCGAGATGCAACGGCCCTGAGACGAATGACCCGAGTGCCCACACCGCCGCCAGCGCCAGCGCCAGCCAGTAGAAGGTCGACTCGCCGGGGTGCCGTCGCAGCGCCAGACCCAGCACCCCCGCGCCGAGCAGCAGCACGATCGCGACGACGATCCGCCGACGTCGCTTCACTGCCGGCGGTTCGTTGTGCGGCACAGCGACATTGACAATCCCGGCACGGATCTCGGCCAGCGCGCTGGTCTGGGGGCCACTGCTCATGCGAGACGCACCTTCGGTGTCAGAGTGATCAGCATGTCAAGGCCGGTGCGCAGCGCGCCGGCGATGGGTCCGGGGACGGCATCGACCAACGCTAGACCGGGCCGCGCGATCGACGGTGTCACCCTCCCCGCGAGTCGTCGCAGCCGCAGCGTATCGCCCCCGGCCCACGCCGGATCGCTGTCGGCAAGGTGGTGTGGGTCAGCCAGCGCGTTGACCGGACGCGGACGGCGGCTCGATAATGCCCGGCTGATCGCCTCCTCGACCGGAACCAACCCGTCGGGGGGGTCGGAAACCAGATCACGCAGGCCGGAGCCGGCGGCCTGCATCGGGTGATCCAGCGACTGCACCAGATCGGCGGCCAACCCGTCGGGCACCGGCAGCGCCACCGACGTAACCCACGACGCCACCGCGGTGTCCACTCGGGGTGCGGGCAGACTGGTGTGCCATTTGCCGGAAATCCGCGCATAGGTTTTCAGTAGCGCGTGGTATGACGTCCGGTCCGGGCCGGAGATGTCATAGGCATCCGCCGGTACTTGTCCGGCATCGGCGGCGGCGACCAAGTAGTGCAACACGTCACGAATGGAAATCGGGTCGATCGGGTTGTCCATCCAGGCTGGGATCGGAATGACTGGGAATCGGTCACCGACGTAGCGCAACATCTCGAACGACGTCGAGCCGGCGCCGAAAATCAATGCCGCGCCGAGCCATACCACTTCCGGACCGCCGTCGATCGTAAGCGCCTGGGCCACCTCGGCCCGGCTGGTGAGATGTTCGGACAGCGCCCCGTCGTCGGGGTCGTCAGGGACGAAGCCGCCCAGATACACGATCCGACGCACATCGGCGTCCTTGGCGGCCGCGGCGACGTTGCCGGCCGCGGCCCGGTCGGCATCGCGGAAGCCGGGTTGACCGATCGCGTGGACCAGGTAGTAGACGACGTCGACCGGGCCGGCAGCGTCGAACACCTCGCGAACCGACTCGGCGTCGGAGGCGTCCAGGGTCACGGGCGTGACGTCGTCAAACCAGCCCATCCGCTCGAGCCGCGCCGGGTCACGGGTGGCGGTCAGCACCTGATGCCCGTCCGCGACCAGTGCCGTGACCAGCCGCGATCCCACGTAACCGGTTGCGCCCGTCACCAGAATCCGCACACCCTTCAACGTAGACGGAACGTGCGTGCATTAAACCGGCAACCGGCTTTCCCCGTCATACGGCAGTTAGACAGCCGTCGAATGAGCAGTCCGCGCAGGCATATTGAACCGGCGGCGAAGCAAATTCGTATCTCCAGTGTGGGCAACCTAATGCCGGGCGCGCGTCCCGTGATACCTGACCTCCAACTGTCCGAACTGACGACGGGAACCCCGTCGGTGGCGTCGGTGGCCGTCGAATTCCCGCCGCACCGGCACAGCCAAGACGAAGTGATAACGGCCCTGGCCGATTTCGCCGGTCCAGAGTTTCGACGGTTCGCCGCCACCAGCGGGGTTGAGACACGCCAGCTTGCGCTGCCCCTGTCGCGATACCGCCAGCTCAGCGGCTTCACCGAAGCCAACGAGGCGTACCTCGACATCGCACTCGAGCTGGGTGAACGGTCGTTGAAGTCGGCATTGGAGGCGGCCGAAATCGAACCGTCCGAGGTCGATGTCGTGTTTTCGACGACGGTCACCGGGCTCACCGTTCCCTCACTGGAAGCGCGGCTGATCAGTCGGCTGGGTCTTCGATCCGATGTCAAGCGTGTTCCGCTGTTCGGCCTGGGTTGTGTCGCCGGTGCCGCCGGAATGGCTCGCGTGCACGACTACCTCCGGGCTTTCCCCGGTCAGGTAGCGGCCCTGCTCGCGGTCGAACTGTGCTCGTTGACCGTTCAACGCGAAGACCGTTCGATCGCGAATCTGGTCGCCTCCAGCCTGTTCGGTGATGGTGCTGCTGCTGTCATCGCGACCGGAGCCGACCGGCCGGCGACCGGACCGAAACTGCTTGCCACGCGGAGCCGTACCTACCCGGACACCGAAGAGGTGCTGGGCTGGAACATCGGCACCGACGGGTTCAAGATCGTCCTGTCCGTCGAGATCGCCACCGTCGTCGAGAAATACCTGGGTGAAGACGTCCGCAACTTCCTCGCCGACCACGGGCTGGCCACAGGGGACGTCTCGAGATGGGTCTTGCACGCGGCCGGCCCAAAGGTGATCGACGCGGTCGAAAATACGCTCGATCTTCCCGCAGACGCGTTCGACCTCACCCGAAAGTCTCTGCGCGACAACGGAAACCTGTCGTCGGTTTCCGTGCTGGACATCCTCCAGGACACCATGGCCGACCCACCGCCACCGGGCTCCTTCGGATTGATGATCGCCATGGGTCCCGGCTTCTCCGCCGAGCTCGTGCTGCTCGGCTGGTAGGCCATGTACTACCTGCTGATCCTGGCTGTCGGCGTCGAACGGCTGATAGAGCTGGTGGTAGCCAAACGCAACGCGCGATGGGCGCTTGCCCACGGCGGCAAGGAATTTGGTCATAACCACTACCCGGTAATGGTCACCCTCCACACGGCGCTGCTACTGGGCTGTGTCATCGAAGTGTGGGCGCTGCACCGGCCCTTCATCGGGTGGCTGGGTTGGCCGATGCTTGCCGTGGTGGCAGCCAGCCAAGCGCTGCGTTGGTGGTGTGTGGCCACACTGGGCCGACACTGGAACACCTTGGTCATCGTGCTGCCGGACGCCCCGTTGGTACGACGCGGCCCGTACAGGTGGCTGCACCACCCCAACTACGTGGCCGTGGTGGCCGAGGGGTTGGCGCTGCCCCTGGTGCACACCGCGTGGTTGACCGCTATCGCGTTTACGGTGGCCAACTCGCTGCTGCTGACGGTACGGATCAGGGTTGAGAACTCCGCGCTGGGCTACGCATGACGGGCGCCGCGACGATGCAGTGGGGGCACCCCCAGCCGCGCAGCGGCGAGGGGGACGCAGCGATGAGCAGGAGTGGCGCTCATGACGTATGACGCCGACCTGCTGATCGCCGGCGGCGGCCCGGCCGGTCTGGCTTCGGCGATAAATGCTCGCCACCAAGGGCTTTCGGTCATCGTGGCAGAACCGCGAGACATTCCTATCGATAAGGCGTGCGGCGAAGGCCTGATGCCCGGCGGCTTGGCCGAACTGGTGTCGCTGGGTGTCGATCCTGCTGGGATGCCGTTGCGGGGTATCGCGTATCTGGATGAGCACCACCGAGCCGAAGCACTTTTCCGCGGCAGCCCCGGGCGCGGTGTGCGACGTACCACCTTGCATGCCGCGCTGGCGTCACGCGCCAAAGAACAAGACACCGACTGGATCTCGACGCGCATCACCAGTGTCGACCAAGATGCCCACGGCGTCACGGCAGCCGGGATCCGCGCGAAATGGCTGATTGCCGCGGACGGATTGCATTCAGCGGTCCGCCGCGCCGTCGGAATCAACGCCGTGCCGGGACGACCTCGACGGTACGGGGTGCGCTGGCACTACCGGGTGCCGGCATGGTCGGAGTTCGTCGAAGTGCACTGGTCACGATGGGGCGAAGCGTATGTGACGCCCGTCGAGCCCGACCTTGTCGGCGTGGCGATCCTGTCGCGTGAGCGCCCGGAACTTGCCTGGTTCCCATGGCTGGCACACCATCTGCAAGGCGCTAGCCGCGGACGGGCACGCGGCTGTGGACCCATGCGACAGGTGGTGTCCCGCCGTGTCGCGGGACGGGTGCTGTTGGTGGGCGATGCGGCCGGTTACGAGGACGCGCTCACCGGTGAGGGCGTAAGCCTGGCCGTCAAGCAGGCCGCCGCGGCGGTGAGCGCCATCGCCGACGACATGCCCTCGTCATACGAATCGGCCTGGCATCGAATCACCCGCGATTACCGACTGCTCACCCGCGCGCTGGTACTCACGACCGCGCCTACCGCGGCACGCCGCGCCATCGTGCCCGCATGCACGTTGCTACCCACGGTATTCGAGCAGGCTGTGCACGTATTGGCGCGCTGAGTCACCGGTGTCCCGCCACCCTGTCGCCCAATCGCGGCGCAGATGGTTTATCCAATATGCTGTACTTTAGCTCCAGTAATTAGATTGACCGTGAAGCGGCCCAGCCGCGACTGACCACATGGATACGATTACGAAATGCGCCCTGTAACGCCCGGCGAGCAGGGGGGGAACACCCACATCACGCGGTCCGCGTCCGTCGCGGCGGTGGCAGTTGAATTCCCGCCGCACCAGGTCGGCCAGCGGGAGGCGCTGTCGGGCCTGACCGGCTTCGGCGGGCCCCAGTTTGACCGGTTCGGCGCCAGCGCCGGCGTGCAGACCCGCCGCATCGCCTTGCCGTTGCCGCAATACGGCAAACTGAGCGGCTTCACCGAAGCCAACGACATATTCATCGAGACCGCTCTGGAACTCGGTGAGCGCGCGCTGCTCTCGGCATTCGACGCCGCCAAGGTCAGGCCCGCCGATGTCGACATCGTCTTCTCGACCACGGTCACCGGGCTGGCGGTGCCGACATTGGAGGCCCGGCTGGCGACCCGCGTCGGCTTGCGCCCCGACGTCAAGCGGGTCCCGCTGTTCGGACTTGGCTGTGTCGCCGGAGCCGCCGGGGTGGCCCGCATGCACGACTACCTACTCGCGTTCCCCGATCAGGTGTCGGTACTGCTGGCCGTCGAACTGTGCTCATTGACGCTGCAGCGCGACGACTACTCCATCGCCAATCTGGTGGCGGCCAGCCTGTTTGGTGACGGTGCCGGTGCCGTCGTCGCCAAGGGATCTGCGCTGACGCCGATGGGGCCCCGAGTGCTGGCCACCCGCAGCCGGCTCTACCCGGACACCGAAGAGGTGATGGGCTGGAATATCGGCAGCAACGGGTTCCAGATCAAGTTGTCCACCGAGGTCGCGACGGTCGCCGAGAAGTATCTGGGCGAAGACGTCCGCAACTTCCTCGCCGACCACGGCCTGACCCCCGCGGACATCTCGACCTGGGTCTGCCATCCCGGCGGACCGAAGGTGATCGAAGCCGTCGAGCACACCCTGGACCTTCCGGCCGATGCTCTTGACCACACCCGAAATTCGTTGCGCGACAACGGAAATCTCTCGTCCGCGTCGGTGCTGGATGTACTTCGCGCCAACATGGCCGATCCGCCGCCGCCGGGCTCGTTCGGGCTGATGATGGCGATGGGGCCGGCGTTCTGCTCGGAACTCGTGCTGCTCGGCTGGTAGGTCGTGTACTACCTGCTGATCCTGGCGATCGGCATCGAGCGGCTGGCCGAGCTGGTCGTGTCCAAACGCAACGCGCGATGGGCTTTCGCCCACGGCGGCAAGGAATTCGGCCGTAACCACTATCCGGTGATGGTGGCGGTGCACACCGCGCTGCTGCTCGGGTGCGCCGCCGAGGTATGGGCATTGCACCGGCCGTTCATGCCCTGGCTCGGCTGGCCGATGCTCGCGCTGGTGGCACTGAGTCAGGTGCTGCGCTGGTGGTGCGTCGCCACACTCGGTCACCGGTGGAACACGCTGGTAATCGTGGTGCCACAGGCGCCGTTGATACGGCGGGGTCCGTACCGCTGGCTGCATCACCCGAACTATCTGGCCGTCGTCGTCGAAGGTGTGGCGCTGCCGCTGGTGCACACGGCGTGGTTGACCGCGGCGTTCTTTACGCTGGCCAACGCGCTACTGCTCACGGTGCGGATCAGGGTGGAAAACGCGGCGCTGGGCTACACGTGAGCGCTGGACGGGTTTCTCCGCCGCCCCCACGTATTCGCCCAAATATCCACCACCGAGCCAGCTTCGGGCCTTGGTCAGCACGATCGTGAGACCGGAAAGGTTGCGCTCGCGAAATGCGCGCTGCGCGACAAACGGATTCAGGGTCGTATATTCAAGCCCGGCGATGGCCGGCGACCGGGACGCCCCATGCCTCCGCACTGACCGGTAACCGAGATCTTCGAGAAGTCTGGAAAGTTCGGTGGGTCTTGCGAACCGGCGAAAGTCGTGAGTCGACTTGTACAGGCCGGACACAAACAATGGGCCGATGCTGACGAAGGCCAGCCAGGTGTAGAGGTTCCGGTCTGGAGCCACATAAAACAACCGCCCGCCGGGTTTCAGCGCACGATAGATATTCGCCAAGACCGCGCGGTGCTCTCCACAGTGGTCGAGTATTCCGTGCATGTAGACCACGTCGAATTGATTGCTGGGCAGAATGTTTCGATCGCGGATGTCCCCAACATGGAACTGAACACTCGCGATGTCGGCGAAGGACCGCCTCGCTGCCCGGATGGCTTTGTAGTCGACGTCGAAGCCATCGATTTCCCAGTCCCGAAGCTCGGGCTCCACCTCAAGCAATCCACGGATCGCGGTACCGCTGCCGCAGCCGACCACCGCCATCCGCGAATGCTCGGTTCCTGCGGACTGGGGTAAGTGGTCTCGCAGGAATTGCCAAGCGACATAGTCGATTTTGCTGACGAGCTGTTCGGTGAACCGCCAATGCGCGCTGGCCTGGGCCTGGGCGAAGTAACGCACACCGCGTTCAATCGTGCCGTTGTGGACTCTCGTGAGGAGCTTGTCCAGCCAGGAGTAGCGGTAATCGGGCTCGCCGCTGGTCTCGCTGCGCCGCTCGCGCTGGAGGAAGTCGAAGTACGCCCGTTCTTCGACGTCGAGCGGCGCCGTCCACGAGCGCGCTCGACCTAAGACGCGCTCACGGATCCACGAATCGAGAACCCGGCTGTACACGTCAGTCTCGAAGAGCATCAGCTGGTGTCCACCGCCGGGCATCACAAAGAGATCTTTTGGGCCGCCGATGCGCTCGAAGCAGGCCCGGACATGGTCGGGGTCGACGATCTCGTCCTTCTCGCCACAGGCGATCAGGACGGGCTTGGTATTGGCCGCGGAAGGCTCAGGCGGCTTGTAGTTGAAGACGGAGTGGTAGCTCTTGAAACCGTAGGACCAGACATTGAGCGGGTCATTCAGCTTCTCAGGCAACAAATCTGGGTCTTCCTGATAGGCGGCTCTGAAGTCGATGACCCGGCGTAGCGGTACCCGAACCCGATCGCCTAGACCCCTCGCAAGACGATCCATGGCCCCGGTACGCATTAACCGAATCGAACGGTTCATCTGCAGCTCGTCGTTCAGCAGGATGTTCATGCACACGGCTCCGGCCACCCGCGGGCAGCGGGCGAGCGCGTGGAACGCAATTTCACCGCCCTGGCTGGCCCCGTGCAGCACCACGGGAAGGCCGGTGCGCTCGGCCGCGTGGTCGGACACCGCCCGAACGTCCTCGAGGAAGTCTTCAAAGGTGAAGACGCCTCGACGGCCGGCGGTGCGCCCGTGACCAGTCAAGTCGAATGCCCAGACCGTCGCCGGAAATTGGCGCCGGAAGCGCTCGGCGAAATCGTGGTAGGCCGCGCTGTAGCCCGCGGTGCCGTGCACCAGAACCAGCGTGTACTGGGCGTTCGGATGCTCGTAGCGTTTCAGGAAGAGGGGCTTGCCCTTGCTGCCCGCGATGGTCCCGTCGACTGGCGACTCAAGCGCACTTTCAGGCTTGACGGTCGTCATGGCGCTGAATGCTCCGTTCCTTGGGCGATGAGATGGTTGATCAACAGTTGAGCGTGGGCGTCGAACTCGGCCCGAAATGCGGTTTGGTCGGTGGTGAAGGGGCGGCGCATCGCCATCCCAAGCAGGAATGTCTCGACGAGCCCGACCGACAAGTCGGTTTCTGCTCCGGGAACCAAATCCTCGATGAAGCGCACGACCTGCCGCCGTTGAATTTGCTGGTGGTCCAAATAGGCTTGTCTGAGGGACTCGTTGTGGTTTGCCGCCGCGGCGAATTCCACCGTGAAGGACGCGGCGAGCAAATTGTTGACGAACAGCGCGTAGGTCAGTTCGCGCGCAGCATCCAGTCGTTCAGCGACAGATCCGCGCTTGCGGTAACTGGTCAGATGCCATCGAGAACATGCCAGCGGTCATCTCGCCAATCGCCGACTGCAGCAGCCGTTCTTTGGTGTCGAAGTGGTGGTGAAGCAGGGGCTGCGAGACACCGGCGCGCGCGGCGATCCGCTTCATCGAGGATTTCTCGTAGCCAAACTCGCAGAAGCACTCGAAAGCCGCCGCGAGGATGCGCGTTCGGGCGTTTGTCGCAGCGGGTGAACTCAGCTCGGGCGTTGTCGACGAAGTCTCCGTTGTCTCGTGTCGGGGTCGACGCTACCGTAGCTGACTGATCGATCAGTTAGCACCCTTTGGCGACAACTCAGAGCTAGCGTTGCCAGTTGACGGACTCGTTCTCACAGGACGGCGCCGAGGCCCGCGCATCGGAGCAGGGAGAGATCGAACAACGCTATGGCGCAACGTAGACAGGTCACGCTCACCTTCGACAACGGACCGACGCCTGGTGTGACCGACCGGGTGCTCGACATCCTCGCGGAGCGGTCGCTGCGGGCGATCTTTTTCGTCGTCGCCAACCGCGTAGACGGAGACGCAGCCGCGCGTGCCCTGCTCGCACGAATGGTTCGGGAGAGTCACCGGATCGGTAATCACTCGCTGACTCACGGCCGCCCACTCGGCGAGCTGGCCGAGGAGGAAACCGTCGCCGAAATCGCCACGGCGCACGATATTTTGCGGGAATTCATCCGGCGAAAACTTCCTCTTCCGCCCCTGGGGCACCGAGGGACAGCTGGACCGGCGGTGCCTCAACCGCACCGCGGTCAACTATCTGGTTAGCGGGAAACACACCTGCGTGTTATGGAACAGCGTGCCGCGCGACTGGGCGGATCCGGTCGGGTGGATCGACCGGGCACTCGCCGATGTCCGCGCGCGAGAACACACCGTGGTGGTCATTCACGACCTGCCGTCCGGCGCCATGGACGGACTACCGCGCTTTCTCGACGAACTGGACCGCAGCGGGGTGGCAGTGACTGCCGAACTGCCCACCGAGTGCGTGCCGATCGTCGGTGGCCGCATCGTGAGTGCTGTCGACCACCTGATGCCGCTCTGACTTATCGCATCAGCGCGCCTTCCAGACCGGCGGGCGTTTTTCGGCGAACGCCAGCGGGCCTTCCTTGGCGTCCTCGGATTTCAGCAACGTACGCCGAACTCGCGTGCGGTGCGGGCCCAGCCGGGTTCCTCGTCGGGGATGACGCCGTCGTCGGCGCCGTAGGCGATCCGCTTGCTGGCCTGCACCGACAGCGGCGCGTTAACGGTGACCCGCTCGGCCAAGCGCCAGCGCGGCCTCCAGCACCGTGCCGTCGGGGACGACCTGGTTGATCAGTCCCCAGTTGGCCGCCTCGGCCGCGCTGATCGGCTCACCGGTGAGCACCATCTGCAGCGCGATCTTGCGCGGCAGCTGATGCACGATCCGGAACACGCCGCCGGCACCGGCGATCAGCCCGACCTTGACCTCGGGCAGACCGAACTTCGCGCGTTTCGCGGCCACCACGAGGTCACTGGCCAGGGCCAGCTCGGTGCCGCCACCCAGCGCGGTCCCGTTGACCGCGGCGATCGTCGGCTTGTCGATGAAGTGGTGAACGTAGCCGGCGAAACCCCATTCGCCGTGGTCGGGGTGATACAGATTCTCGCGGCGCGAAATCGCCTTGAGATCTGCTCCGGCGCAAAAGGATTTGTCGCCGGCGCCGGTGATCACCACCGCCCGCACGTCGGTCGTCGTGCTGCGCCTGCTGCGAGCGCGTCGCCGACGCCGATACTGACCGCGCCGTTGACCGCAGTTACGGGCCTCCGGCCGGTTGATCGTGATCACCAGGACGTTGCCGCGGCGCTCGGTGAGCACCGCGGGTTCGGTCACAGCAGCTCCACGATGGTGGCGTTGGCTTGGCCACCGCCCTCGCACATTGTCTGCAAGCCGTAACGAATTCCCTTGTCCCGCATGTGGTAGAGCAGCGTGGTCATGATCCGGGCACCGGATCCGCCGAGCGGATGGCCGAGTGCGATCGCGCCGCCGTTGGGGTTGAGCTTCTTCTCGTCGGCGCCGATGTCCTTCAACCAGGCCAGTGGCACCGGCGCGAACGCCTCGTTGACTTCGAACACCCCGATGTCCTCCAGCTTCAGGCCGGAGCGCTTCAGCGCCTTCTGGGTCGCCGGGATCGGCGCGGTCAGCATGATCACCGGGTCGGCGCCGGCCAGGGTGGCGGTGTGCACCTTGGCGATCGGGTTGAGCTTCAACGACTTCGCCTTCTCCGCCGACATGAACAACAACGCGGCCGACCCGTCGGAGATCTGGCTGGAGTTGCCGGCGTGGATCACGCCGTCCTCCTTGAAGGCGGGCTTCAGCTGCGCCATCTTCTCCATCGGCGTGCCCCGGCGGATGCCTTCATCCTTGAGCACTACGTTGCCGTCCTGATCTTTGATGGCCACGATCTGGTCGTCGAATGCACCGGAATCTTGTGCGGCCGCGGCCTTTTCGTGGGAGCCGAGGGAGAACTCGTCGAGCGCGGTCCGGTCGAGTCCCCACTGCTCGGCGATCATCTCCGCGCCGATGCCCTGGTTGGGGATCGCGCCGTCGATAGCGGTCCAGGAAGGCCTGCGAGAACGGCCTGCCGCCGTTGGCGAGCGAGGACCCCATCGGTGTCCGCGACATCGACTCCACGCCGCCGGCGACGACGACGTCGTAGTGCCCGGCGATCACGCCGGCGGCGGCAAAGTGAATCGACTGTTGGCTCGACCCACACTGACGGTCGACGGTCACACCGGGAACGGTCTCGGGCCAGCCGGCGGTCAGCAACGCGGTACGCCCGATGTCGAGCGCCTGCTCGCCGGCCTGCATGACGCATCCCCAAATCACGTCGTCGACGATCCCTGGGTCGACGCCGGCCTTCTCGACGAGTCCGTTGAGGACCTGCGCGGACAGGTCGGCGGGGTGCACGCCGGACAGCCCACCGTTGCGCTTGCCAATCGGTGAACGCACCGCCTCGACGATTACGGCTTCAGCCATGACTTCTCCTTAAGACATGAGGTTATGTCTCGATTGTTGACCAACCCGTTGGACGGCTCGCCGCGGGGGTGCCCAGCGAGCCGGTAGCGTCGAGAGTCATGTCGCGCATTGTCGTCATCGGCGGCCACGGCAAGGTCGCTTTGCACCTGGCCCGCATCCTCACCGAGCGGGGCGATGAGGTGACTTCGGTCTTCCGTAATCCCGACCACGCCGAGGACGTCGCCGCTACCGGTGCCCTGCCGGTCGTCGCGGATATCGAAACCCTGGAGACCGACGCACTGGCCGAGCTGCTGGCCGGGAACGACGCGGTGGTGTTCTCCGCCGGGGCCGGTGGCGGCAACCCGGCCCGCACCTACGCCGTCGACCGCGACGCGGCGATCCGGGTGATCGATGCCGCCCGGCAGGCCGGAACGCGACGTTTCGTCATGGTGTCCTACTTCGGCGCGGGATCCGACCACGGTGTAGCCGAAGACAATCCGTTCTTCCACTACGCCGAGGCCAAAGCGGCCGCCGATGCCCACCTTCGGGCCAGTGACCTCGACTGGACCGTGCTGGGACCCGGCCGGCTCACACTGGAACCGGCAACCGGCCGGATCGCCGTGGGCACCGCCGGAGAGGTCTCCCGGGAGGACGTCGCGCTGGTGGCTTCCGCGGTGCTGAACGACGACTCGACGATCGGCCGGACCATCGACTTCAACAACGGCGACCTGCCGATCAGCGAGGCCCTGGCCGCCGGGTAATCTGCACTACGTAGCTGGTTTGCCGGCGGCGTCCCCATGACGGTGTCGGTATCGAGCGAGGCATGTTAGATGTGCTTCGCAAGAGGGAACCCGGTGAGAGTCCGGGACTGTCCCGCAGCGGTATGCAGGAACGAAAGCCGTCTAGAAGCACTGGTCACCCGACCGGGAAGCGACGGCCACTAGGAGCACCACCCGGTGCGCGCCTGCGAGTCCGAAGACCTGCCGGCTGTGCCGGGCGCGCCGCGCCTGGCGGCTCATCGCCTCGTGGAATGGGCGTACGGCTGTCCTGGTTGCAGGAGCAGGCGGCACACCGCAACCAGATCAGCTCCGCGTCCGCTGGCGGTGACCACCCCGTCGAATGAAGGACCAACTCGTGACCGCTACACCGTTTACCGCCACCGTCACCGGCTCTCCGCGCATTGGCCCGAAACGCGAACTCAAGCGCGCCACCGAGGGCTATTGGGCAGGCCGTACCAGCCGTTCGGACCTGGAGAACGTCGCCGCAACCCTGCGCCGCGACACCCGGTCTCAGCTCGCCGCCGCCGGGCTGGACTCGGTGCCGGTGAACACCTTCTCCTACTACGACCAGATGCTCGACACCGCCGTGCTGCTCGGCGCGCTGCCGCAGCGCGTGCAGAAGGTCGCCGACGACCTGGACCGCTACTTCGCGGCGGCCCGCGGCACCCAAGACATCGCGCCACTGGAGATGACCAAGTGGTTCGACACCAACTACCACTACATCGTCCCGGAAATCGGGCCGAACACGAAGTTCTCCCTGCACCCCGAGAAGGCGCTCGCTGAGCTCAAAGAGGCTGCCGACCAAGGCATCCCGGCGCGTCCGGTGATCATCGGGCCCAACACCTTCCTGCTGCTGAGCAAGGCAGTCGACGGCGCCGGCGCCGCGATCGGGCGGATCGACGAGCTGATCCCGCTATACACCGAGCTGCTCGGCAAGCTCGCCGACGGCGGTGCCGAGTGGGTACAAATCGACGAGCCCGTGCTGGTCACCGACATTTCCGCCGACGCCGCCGCGCTGGCCGAAAAGGTATACAACACGTTGGGCTCGGCGGACAAGCGCCCGGCGATCCACGTCGCCACCTACTTCGGCGACCCTGGCAGCGCGCTGCCGGCGCTGGCCCGCACACCCATCGAGGCGATCGGCGTCGATCTGGTCTACGGCGCCGACACCGCAGTCGCTAACTTGTCTGGGGTTCCCGAACTCGCCAACAAGACGCTGGTGGCCGGCGTCGTCGACGGCCGCAACATCTGGCGCACCGACCTGGAAGCGGCGCTGGGCAAGCTGGCGGCGCTGCTGGGTTCGGTTGGCACACTGGCAGTGTCGACGTCCTGCTCGACGCTGCACGTGCCGTACTCGCTGGAGCCCGAGACCGATCTGGACGATGCGTTGCGCAGCTGGCTGGCGTTCGGCGCCGAGAAGGTGCACGAGGTCGCCACGTTGGCACGGGCGCTAAAGGACGGCCGTGACGGGGTGGCCGACGAGATCGCGGCGTCCAATGCGGCCGTCGCCTCGCGCAAGAAGGACCCGCGCCTGCACAACAACCAAGTCCGCGCTCGCATCGACTCGATCACCAAGTCCGGCACCGAGCGCGGCCCGGCCGCCGAACGCCGGGAGGCGCAGAACGCGCGGCTGCACCTGCCGCCGCTGCCGACGACCACGATCGGATCGTTCCCGCAGACCACCGACATCCGCAAGGCACGCGCCGCGCTGGTCGCCGGTGAGATCGACGAGGCCGAATACACCCGCCGGATGCAGGCCGAGGTCGCCGATGTGATCAAGCTGCAGGAGCAGCTGGGTCTGGACGTGCTGGTGCACGGCGAGCCGGAACGCAACGACATGGTGCAGTACTTCGCCGAACAGCTGGACGGCTTCTTTGCCACCAAGAACGGCTGGGTGCAGTCCTACGGCAGCCGCTGCGTGCGGCCGCCGGTCCTCTACGGCGACGTGACCCGTCAGCATCCGATGACGGTGGACTGGGCCAAATACGCCCAGTCGCTGACCGACAAGCCGGTTAAAGGCATGCTCACCGGTCCGGTGACGATCCTGGCTTGGTCATTCGTCCGTGACGACCAGCCGCTGGCCGAGACCGCCAACCAGGTGGCGCTGGCCATCCGCGACGAGACGGTGGACCTGCAGTCGGCCGGCATCGCGGTCATCCAGGTCGACGAGCCCGCGCTGCGGGAGCTGCTGCCGCTGCGTGACGCCGACAAGAAGGCCTACCTGGACTGGGCCGTCGGCTCGTTCCGGCTGGCGACGTCGGGTGTCTCGGACGCGACGCAGATCCACACCCATCTGTGCTACTCGGAGTTCGGCGAGGTGATCGGCGCGATCGCCGACCTGGATGCCGACGTCACCTCGATTGAGGCGGCCCGCTCGCACATGGAGGTGCTCGACGACCTGAACTCGATCGGGTTCTCCAACAGCGTCGGCCCGGGCGTCTATGACATCCACTCGCCGCGGGTACCGAGCACCGACGAGATCGCCAGGTCGCTGCGGGCGGCGCTGAAAGCCGTTCCCGCCGAACGACTGTGGGTCAACCCGGACTGCGGTCTGAAGACCCGCAACCCCGAGGAGGTCTCGGCGTCGCTCACCAATCTGGTCGCCGCGACCAAGGAAGTGCGGGCCAGCGCCTAGCCCGGCGACGATGCGGGCCGGAACGGGCCGCTGAGGAGTCGGGCAATCCGGCTCTAGCCCAGCGCGTCATGCACCGAGCGTGAAACTGTTGCGAAGAAATCACCGCCAAAATCTCGCAACAGCTTCACGTTCGGCGTGGGGCCCGTGGCTCGGTCCGGCTTTCATCCACGTGAACCGGCACGTCGTCCGCCCATGGCTGGCGGGTCACCATATCGGCCACCCGGACGTAGCCGCGTTCGAACTCGCCGGTGGCGGCGTCCACCAGTCGATATTGCTGAGTCTGTTTGTGGATCGGCTGGGCGTCGAGCATTACTACTCGCACTTCACCCGGCTCGAAGTGGCAGCGCTTCTGCAAGGCCGCGACCAACTGCTCGTTGCTGAAGTGCCCGTCGCCGAAATTCCATCCGATGGCGGTGCTGCACAGTCGCTCACCATCGGTGAGGACGTAGTCGTCCTCGTTCTGACCGGTCATCGCGCGGTGCGCCAAGGTGAACAGGGCCCGACCGTGAGTGTTGAAGGCGCGGAACGCATATCCCATGTACATCGGGATCTGCGCGGCTTCCTTGCTGCCGTAGAACTTCTCCAGTTGGGCGGCGGGCATGCTCGCGATCGCCACGATGCCCTTGGCGATCTTCGCATCAGCCGACGGCTTGATGCACCACAACGTGGTGTCCCAGTTGCCCGCGTAATAGCGCATGCCCGGCAGAAAGGAGACCTTGCGCGGCAACAGGTTTCCCGTCACGACAGTGCCCGCGACGACGGCGAACAGCATGATCGGCAGCGGTGTGGTCAGGTCGCCCAGCCCGACGGAGGCGTGGCCGACGAACAACGCCAGGACGCTGAACATCATGAAGACGTTCCACTCCAGCGGCACCCCCATCGGAATGGACGACAGGATGCCGAAGTGGAAGCACAGCATGACGAATGCGGCGATCGCGGTGGGCCAGCCACCGTGACTGAAGAACAACACCAGCGGCACCAGTCCCTCGATCGCCGTGCTGAAATGCGCGAGCCAGCGCGACGGCCGGCCCGGACGCAGGTCGTCCGGAAAGTGTTCGAAGAACATCCGTTTGATGAACCGCGGCCGAAACACCGGGTTGTTGCTCATCATCGTCGAGATGACGAACGGAAAGTGCTTGTTGAGCTTGGATGTTGCTGCGCCCAGCCAGATCACAAGGCACACCAGCTTGGCGCCCAGGATCATGTCCACGCCGTAGCCGGCGAACAGGAAGGCGACCGTGAACGACGCGTACACCTCGCCGCGGGCGGCCAAGAAGATGACCTTGTCGCGCAGACCCACTACCGCCAGCACGCCGAGGACCGCCCAGATCTCCCACGCCGGCAGCACTCCGACTGTCGTCCCCAGCTCCGCCATCGGCCCGGTGCCGTCGGAAAAGATCGCGATGACCAGCAGCACCAGCAGTGCGCCGTACAGCAGCGCGTCGACCGGGGCGCGCTCATCCCCCTTGGTGAACGGTATGCGATCCGGCCACGGCGGCAGCCGAATGGTGCCGGGCCGCAGCCAATACAGGATCGAGCCCAAGGGCGGAAAGAACCGGTTGTTCAGCGGACCGAAGCCGCAGCCCAGGCCGACCACTTCGAACAGCATGGTGTAGAGCACGACCTTCTCGAAGACGATCGGCTCCGCATACCAGTGCGCGACGTTGGTGAAACCGTTGATGCCGGTGGTGGTCAGCGCGAGCAGCCACGCCGCGAGGATGTACAGGCCGATCTTGACGACGTAGAACAGGTGCAGCGCTACCGGGGTACCGAAGCCGACCTCCGCCCAGTGCCGGGCCATCGGGATGATCTTCTCTGCGCG
Organism: uncultured Actinomycetota bacterium; assembly: GCA_963791535.1. GTDB lineage: Bacteria > Actinomycetota > Actinomycetes > Mycobacteriales > Mycobacteriaceae > Mycobacterium. The sequence continues at coordinate 26,140 of CAWBSW010000004.1, forward strand.
GGTGCCCTTGCTCCACTCCTCGAAGTCGATCTGTGGAGCGTCCTGTTTGAGAAATCCCATGACGGCAAGATTAGAACGTGTTCTAGCCGGATTGTCCGGGTTCAGCGGAACAACATACGACCTTGACTACTACGATTCGTAGTAGTACAACGGTGGTTGGGCAGGCAAATTCTCCTCACCCGCCCCCACCAAGGACGGTGATCCGCGATGATCGATCAGACTTCGCCGGGACGCGAAGACGCGAACGACATTCTCCGTTGGGCTGCAATAGCATTCGCCATTGGATTCGGAATCCACGGGCTGGACCATCTGCGCCGCGGCATGTCGGCGTCGCCGCCATTCATCATGGTCGGCGGCATGATCCAGGGGCTCTTTGTCGCCGTCGCGGTCGTTATGGCACTCAACCGGCGACCCCAACGCCGGCGGGCGCCGGAAGCGGCGATCGCGGTCGGATTCGGCAGCGCCCTGGTATTCACCTACGCACACCTGTTGCCGACTTTCTTGCCGGGCTACCAGGACAGCTTCATTTCGCCGCCGCACATCAACGTAACGTGGTTCTCCTGGTTTTCCGCCCTCACCGAGATCGGCACCGGCATTGTGTTCGCGATCGTCGGCATTCGGGCACGCCGATCCGTCGGCAAGGCTTCGGTAGTGCATCTGCAGCCGCGACAGGGTGTCGCACGATGAGCACGCAGCGAGCCGGAATCCTGTTCTTCGACGGAGCCTGCGGAATGTGCACTCGCTCCAGGGATTTGCTGATGCGGATGGATCGAACCGGAAACGTGCAGACCGAGGCTCTGCAAAGTCCCGGGACCGCGGAGCGACTGGGTATCGCGCCCGCGAGCCTGCTGGAATCGGTCCGGTGGCTGGATTCCTCGGGTACTGTCTATTCCGGCGCGGAGGCCGCCAACGCGGCATTATCGGCGGCGATCGGCAGCCGAATCCCGTTGGCGCTTTACTGGATTCCCGGCGTTCGGTTCATCGAGGATGTCGTCTACCGGTGGGTGGTCGCGCACCGGTACCGCTTCCCCGGGACAACCCCGTACTGCGAGTCACATCCAACCGCCTGCTGAGTTCACGCGGTCCCGGTGTTGTAGATGGATCTCACGACGCGCGTTTACTCTTCCAGTGCGGACTCTTGACCGCGTCGAGGGCTTCGGTGACGTAGCGATCCAGCGGACGACGGTTGCGGGATTGACGTACCCACCGCTGAAAGCCGTAATCGCCTGCCGCGAAGGCAAGTTGGACCAGGAGGCCCGGTCGGATATCGGTATCGGGGTTGGCGCCCATGCGTGCGGCGACGAGCTTGGCGGCACGCTCTTTGTCGGCGGATGTGACCATGGTCAGCTTGCCGAGGACATCGGGGGCCACCAGCAGGGCTTTGCGCCACTCTTCGATGTCGGCCGCGTCGAACGAGCGAGTGCGGGTGACGATCGCGTTGATCAGCGCGACGTCTGGCGACTCGGCGGTGGGCCGCTGTTCGAGCAGGTTGACGATTGCGGTGCCGCCGTGCCGGACCGGTGCCAGCAGCACCTCCTCCTTCGTCGGGACGTGCCGGAAGAAGGTCCGCGGGGAAACGCCTGCGGCCGAGGCGATTTCCTCCGTTGTCACAGCTTCGTATCCGTGTTCGATGAACAGCCGGAACGCCGCGCGCCGGATGTCGGCCCGGATCTGTGCGCGCTGCCGATCTCGCAGCGATTCTCGGTCGGTGGGAAAGGTCATCGGAAGCAACCGATTCCGCCGTCGACCTGAATGGTCTGCCCGGTGATGAATGTCGCGTCCGTGCTCAGCAGGAACGCCACCAGCGCGCCGACGTCGGTGCGAACATCGCCGATGCGTTTCATGGGTACGCGCCGCACCGCCTTCGCGTAATCGTCAGGGGCGAACTGCTTCCACAGTTTGACGCCGTCGGATTCGGCGAACGGGCAGATGACGTTGACGCGGATGTTGTCGCGCCCCCATTCCAGGGCGGCGACCTTCGACAGGCCACGGATGCCTTCCTTCGCCGCGGCGTAACCGCCCCATTTGGGCTCGCCGCCGGTACCCGTCCCCGAGCCGAGGTTGACAATCGCCCCGCCGCCCGCCTCGACCATCAACGGGTGCACGGCCTGCATCAGCAGGAAGGTCGCCCGGGGGCCGACGTCGTAGCCGAGTGCCAGGTCTTCGGTGGTGATGTCCACGAACGCCTTCGGCTCGTTGGTGGCGATCGCGTTGTTGACCAGCCCGTGCACCGTGCCGAAGGCGTCGACGGCAGCCGCCACGATTCGCTTGGCGCTGACCGGATCTCGCAGATCGGCGACCAGCTTCTCGACCCGTCCCGCCGCCTCGAGTTCGGCTGTTGTCGCTGCGAGCAGGTCATCTTGGATGTCGACCAGCAGCACGGCCGCACCACGTTCGAGCAGAGCGGCGGCGATGCCCTTACCCACGCCTTGGGCGGCACCGGTGACGATCGCGACGTGCCCGCGCATCGAGTCGGGATGGGTGTAGGTCACTTGACGGGTCCCATCTGTAAGGCCACGCCGCGGTGCATTTCGTACGTGCTGCGGGCACCGTCGGGTAATTCGATGAACTCGACCGGTGTCCCGTCCGGGTCTTTGACGAAAAACATTCGCACACCGCCGATCTCGAACGGCTCCTGTTCGGGCGGATAGCCGGCGTCGCCGATCCGGCGATGGGTGCCGTTCAGATCGGTCACCGAAAACGACACGTTCTGGATACCGGTGATGCCGCGACGGGCCGGCTTGTCGGTGGCAGGTTTGGCTCCCAGGGACAGCAGTTCCACCATCAATCCACCCAGCAAGCCACCGACCACGCGGCCTTCCTGCTTTCGCTTAGCGTGCAGGACGGCGTCGAAAGGCTCACCGGAGATCAGGGTTTCGAACACCACCTCCATGCCGAGCACGTCTCGGTAGAACGCCAGCGCGCGGTCCATGTCGGTCACTCCGACGACAAGGTGACAGAACGAAACGTCGGCCACGACTGCGTCCGTCATGAGGGCCGGTTACCCGTCGCGAGGTTGGCAGCCGGTCGCCCGGCGAACAGCGGCAGGTCCAGATAAGTCTTGATGCCGGGCTCGGCGGCGCAGACGTCGGGAATGGCGTTGACGCAGTGGTTCGCGGTGGCCACCACACCCGGATTTCGCTTCAGCCCTTCGGCGATCGTCTCCGGCTGCAGTCCCTTGAATGTGAGGCTCACGGTCGGGTCGCCGGTGATCTCCACCTCGAAGCGTTCGCCGCGCCCACCGAAGTTCCAGGCCGGTTCCAGGTTTTCCTCGCCCATCAGCCAGTTGACCGCCGCGGTGATGACCGGCTCCCCATCGACGAGGGCCTGCCAGCGGAACCGGCGTGCGGCCACAGTACCAGCGAGAAGTGGAAACGGGCCGTAGTCGATGTCCGAGGCCGCCACGGCCACGTCCTGAATGGTCCTGATGTTGGGATCGATGCGAAATCCCATGTGGTCGGCGACCATTCGTACCGACTGCTTGAAGCCCGCCTCGAGCAGGCTGGCCATCGGCCCTTCCATGGCTTCCTCAGGCGTGCCGCCGAATCCCATGATGTGGCGCACGACGTCCGGTGCGTTGTAGGTGCGGATATCGGAGAATTCCTCGGCCCGCACGTGGGTGACCGCCGACGACAGCGAGGACAGCATGAGCGGGAATCGCTCGGTGATGCCGCCGGGATGGATCCCCGAACCGTGCAGCGTCACTCCGCTTTCGATCGCCGCGTCGGCGACGGCCCGATGACGCGAGTTGCCCGGATCGGGGTACACCCAGCCGACGGGGGTCACCACGTTCTTGCCGGATCGCAGGATCGCGATGACCTCTTCGTCGTTGGGCACCAGCGGGCTGTACACCACGCAGTCGGCGTCGGTCGCCAGCACCTCGTCGAGGCTGGAGCTGGCGGCCACACCCAGCGCACCAGTGCCGAGGATCTCGCCGACGTCGCGCCCGTTCTTGTCCGCACTGTGCACCCAGCACCCGACGAGCTCGAGCTGCGGGTGATTCAGCACGCATTCGATGGCGGCCTTGCCGACGCCTCCGGTCGCCCACTGAATGACACGAAGCTTGGACGAACTACTCACCGGTGACCTCCCGAATGGACAGCGCGCGGCCTCTTTACACCTCGACCGCTGGAATGGCAGAGTATGACCAACTGGCAGTCACTGTCAACGATCCGAAGAGGCTGTGTTGCGCTCGGGCCGACGATGACGGAAAACTTCCGGTCGTTCGTGCTGCCCAAAGATGATCCGACCGGCGAGAAGTACTTCGCCGCCGTCCCGCTGCGTCGCGCGGGCGAGCCCGCAGAGGTTGGCCGGGTGTGTGTGTTCCTGGCCGGCGGAGACGCGGACTTCGTCAACGGCACAACCATCGAACACGACGGCGGCATGCTGCCCGGCGTGCTCTACGAGGCCGGCCTGAAGACGATCACCGACCTGCGGTAGCAGTCCTAAGACAGGCTCCGTTGGGGCTGACCCGAATACTCGGACAGCGGGCGGATCAGCGCATTGGAGGCCGCCTGCTCGATGATGTGGGCGGTCCAGCCGGTGATGCGGCTCATCACGAAAAGCGGGGTGAAGCTGGGGATGTCGAATCCCATCAGGTAGTAGGCCGGCCCGGTGGGGAAGTCCAGGTTGGGTTTGATTCCGGTGGCCGCGAACATCTCCTTTTCCAGGATCGAATAGATGTCCAGCCAACGCCGGCCGTTGCGGGCTTCCGCGACCCGGATCAGCGCCTCTTTCATCGTCGGCACCCGCGAGTCACCGTTCTTGTAGACGCGGTGGCCGAAACCCATGACCTTGTCCTTGCGAGACAGCTTGCCCTGCAACCACTCGGATGCCTTCGACGGATCGCCGATCTCGATCAGGTCGTGCATGACCGCCTCGTTGGCCCCGCCGTGCAGCGGTCCCTTCAGCGCGCCGATCGCCGCGGTGACAGCGCTGTAGATGTCCGACTGGGTCGACGTCACTACCCGCGCGGCGAATGTGGACGCGTTGAAGCTGTGCTCGGCGTAGAGAATCATCGACTGCTCGAACGCCTCGACGACGACCGGTTCGGGGACCTCGCCGAAGCACATGTTCAGGAAGTTCTCGGCATAGCTGAGGTGACTGTGCGGCTTGATCGGCGCCAGGCCGCGCCGGCGACGCATGTCGATGGCGACGATGGTGGGCAGCACGGCGAACATGCGCAGGGACTTCGCGTAGTTGGCGGACTCGGTGCTGTCGTCCTCTTCCGGGTCCTCGGCACCCAGGTAGCTGATCGCGGTGCGCACCACGTCCATCGGGTGGCAGGTGTCGGGCAGCTTGGCCAGCAGTGACTGCAATGAACGGTCGATGCGACGGCTGGCCCGCTCACGCTGGCAGAACAACGCCAGCTCGCCGTCGGTCGGCAGCTCACCGTGCCACAGCAGGTAGGCGACCTGTTCGAAACTGCAGTGGGTGGCCAGATCCTGCACCGGGTAGCCGCGGTAGGTCAGCGAGTTGGTCTCGGGCACCACCTTGGAAATAGCGGTGGTGTCGACGACGACGCCGGCCAGACCCTTATAGATCTTGGTCTCGGCTGGGGCGACTGCTGCGGTCATTGGTTCGGCCCTTTCACATTAAAGTTGAAGATCTCGTCGTCGAATTGGTTGTAGTCGGCGTAGCGGAGCAGCTCGTAGAGCCTGCTCCGGTGCTGCATGAGACCGAGCAGTCCGGATTGTGTTCCCTTGGCGTCGATTTCGTGCAAGCCGTTTTCGACAGCTCCCATCGCCAGCCGTAACGTGGTCACGGGATAGATGACGACGTTGTAGCCGATTTCGGTGAGCTGCGACTCGCTCAGCAGCTCCGACTTGCCGAACTCAGTCATGTTGGCCAGCAGCGGAATATCCACCGCGGCGCGGAACTTCTCGAAGTCGGCGGCGCCGGTCAGCGCCTCGGTGAAGATCAAGTCGGCGCCGGCGTCGGCATAGGCCCGCGCGCGCTCAATCGCGGCGTCCAGGCCTTCGATCCCGGCGGCGTCGGTGCGGGCGCAGATAACGAAGTTGGGGTCTCGGCGCGCAGCCACCGCTCCCCGCAGCCGCTTGACCATTTCCGCGGTCGGCACGACGGCCTTGCCGTCGAGGTGACCGCACCGCTTCGGGTTGACCTGGTCCTCGAGGTGACAACCCGCAAGCCCGGCGTCCTCCAGAAGGGTGATCGTGCGTGCGGCGTTCATCGGCTCGCCGAATCCGGTGTCGGCGTCGATCAGCGTGGGCAGGTCGGTGACCGCGGCGATCTGCGCGCCACGCGCCGTGACTTCGGTCAGCGTGGTCAAACCGATGTCGGGCAGCCCGAGGTCGGCGGACAACACCGCACCCGACACATAGACGCCCTCGAACCCGATCTCGGCGACGAGCTTGGCCACCAGCGGCGAGAACGCGCCCGGGAAGCGTTGCAGCCGGCCGGAATTCAGCCCGGACCTAAATGCCGACCGTTTATCGGCGGCGCTGGACGCCGCGCCCAGCAAGCCGGTCATCGGAAGATCCCCGACGGAATTGTCGGCGCCTTGTCCAACACCTCGGGCAGCACCCGCACGTTCAGCGCGCCCAAATCGCCGCCCTTCAGGTCGCTGACATGCTGCACGGCGTTCAGGAACCGCTGCTGTTCAGCCGTGTCCACCACCCCGTCGGCGAGGTTGGTGAACTTGCCGATGTACTGCTCGCGTTCGAACGGCCGCGCCCCCAACGGATGGGCGTCGGCGACGGCCAGCTCGTCGGTGATCACCTCGCCGCTCTTGAGCGTCACCTCCGCGCGGGCCCCGAATGCCTTCTCCGCCGGGTCGGTTGAGTGGTAGCGGCGGGTCCACTCCGGGTCTTCGACGGTAGAGATCTTGTGCCACAACTCGACGGTGTCGGGCCGGTGCGCACGCTCGGGGGCGTACGAGCGTTCGTGGTCCCAGGTGCCGTCCTGCAGGGCGACAGCGAAAATGTACGGCAGCGAGTGATCCAGCGTCTCACGCGACGCGTCGGGGTCGAACTTCTGCGGATCGCCGGAGCCGGTGCCGATCACGTAGTGGGTGTGGTGGCTGGTGTGCAGCACGATTGTGGCGATCTGGTCGAGGTCGCCGATGCGCTCGCGCAGCCGACGGGCCAAGTCGATCGGCGCCTGACTCTGATACTCGGCGGAATGTTCCTTGGTGTAGCTGTCCAGGATGGCGCGCTTGGGTTCGGCGGGCGCCGGCAGCGGCACTTGGTAGGTGTGCTCGGGGCCCGAGAGCAGCCAGGCGATCACGCCGTCCTCACCCTCCCAGATCGGCGCCGGCGAGCCTTCGCCCCGCATCGCCCGGTCGACTGCCTCGATGGCCACCTTGCCGGCGAGCGCGGGAGCGAACGCCTTCCAGCTCGAGATCGAGCCCTTGCGGGACTGACGGGTGGCCGTGGTCAGATGCAACGCCTGACCGATGGCTTGGTAGATCGTGTCGACGTCGAGTCGCAGCATGGTGCCCAGCCCGGCGGCCACCGACGGGCCGAGATGCGCGACGTGGTCGATCTTGTGCTCGTGCAGGCAGATTCCCTTGACCAGGTCAATCTGGATCTCGTAGGCCGTCGCCAGGCCACGAATCAGGTCGGCGCCGCGCATACCCAGTTGCTGCGCGACCGCCACCAACGGCGGGATGTTGTCACCCGGATGGGAGTACTCGGCGGCCAAAAAAGTGTCGTGATAGTCGAGTTCGCGGACCGCGACGCCGTTGGCCCAGGCCGCCCACTCCGCCGAGTAGCTGCCGTCCACGCCGAACACCGTCGCGCCCGGCCGGGCGCGGTGAGCCAGGGCCTGCTGGCGGGCGGTGGTGACCGGCCGCCGCAGCACCGACGCGGCGCTGACCGCCGCGTTGTCGATCATTCTGTTGATGACCATCGCTTCGGTCTCGGCAGGCACGGCGACCGGATCGGCCGCGACCTCCGCGATCTTGTAGGCGAGGTGCTCGGTGCGCGGAAAGTCGTCGGCACTGCGATGCGTTCGAACCGAATGGATCAACATAATCCGCACACTATGCAAAGTCGGATCGTTTGAAAAGTCCCTGCACATGCATAATTTTGTGTCCTCATCCGCCGCAAGTTGCGAATCTTGCGAACGGCACTGCGAGTAGCATCTCAGCGGTGGCGAAGATGTTTTCGGGTGCCCGGTTGCGGCGGCTGCGAAACGAGCGCGGTCTCACTCAAGTGGCGCTGGCGCGAGCGCTCGACCTGTCCACCAGCTACGTAAACCAGCTGGAGAACGACCAGCGGCCCATCACGGTGCCGGTGCTCCTGGCGCTCACCGAGCGGTTCGAGCTGCCCCCGCACTACTTCGCCTCCGATTCCGACGCCCGGTTGGTGGCCGACCTGTCCGACGTCTTCACCGCCATCGCAGGAGAGGATGCGGTCAACGGCGTCCAGATCGAGGAACTGGTTGCCCGGATGCCTGAGGTCGGCCGGAGCCTGGTTGCCGTCCACCGGCGGCTGCGCGACGCCACCGAGGAACTGGAGGCGTATCGCTCCCGTGCGACCACGGAAACGTCGCTGCCGCCCGAGCACCCGATGCCATTCGAGGAAGTCCGCGATTTCTTCTACGACCGGAACAACTACATCGGCGAACTCGACGCAGCGGCCGAGCTGATATTCGCCGAGAACGCAATGACCATCGGCGGGCTCGACGTCCAGCTGGCGGCGCTGATGCGGGATCGGTTCGGGGTGAACGTCGTGATTGACGGCAACCTCGCCGAGCACGCCAAGCGCGACTATGACCCCGATACCCAGGTGCTGCGGATTGCGCGGTGGCTGTTGCCGGGCCAGCGCGCCTTTCAAATCGCCACCCAACTCGCGCTGCTCACCCAATCGGAGCTGCTGTCGGCGATCCTGGCGACCGACGACCAGCTCAGTCCCGAATCCCGCGGCGTCGCCCGAATCGGGCTGGCCAACTATTTCGCCGGCGCCTTCCTGTTGCCGTACCGCGAGTTCCATCGAGCCGCAACCGAATTACGTTACGACATCGACTTGCTGGCCCGCCGTTTCGAGGTCGGCTTCGAAACCGTGTGCCACCGGCTGTCGACCCTGCAGCGACCGCAGCTGCGCGGGGTGCCGTTCATCTTCGTCCGGACAGACAAAGCGGGCAATATCTCAAAGCGCCAGTCCGCCACCGCGTTTCACTTCAGCCGGGTAGGCGGCAGCTGCCCGTTGTGGGTGGTGCACGACGCCTTCGCTCAGCCGGGCCGGATCGTCACGCAGGTCGCTCAGATGCCCGATGGCCGTTCGTATTTCTGGATCGCCAAGACCACCGCACCTGAAGGGCAGGGCTATCTGGGCCAGCACAAGAGCTTCGCGATCGGCTTGGGTTGCGACCTGGTCCACGCCGACAAGCTGGTGTACTCGACCGGAATCGCTCTGGACGACCCGAGCACGGCCGTCCCGATCGGGGCCGGCTGCAAGATCTGCAACCGGCCGGCGTGCCCGCAACGCGCTTTCCCGTATCTCGGCGGACGCGTCGTCGTCGACGAGAACACCGGCAGCGGCCTGCCCTATTCGCCGGTGACCGAGCCGCGATCGGTGTAGCCGGCCCACGAAACGGCGGCGGCTACTGAGCCTGTTTGACCGGCGGCCGGTAGAAGAGCAGCAGCTGCCCGACCCCGCCGCCCAGTCCCAGCAGCAGCGAGATCAGCAGGCCGTGCCAGCCGTTGCGCCAGTTGTGCCCGAAGATCAGCCAGTCCAGGCTGTACTCGCCGGGGCCAATGGTGGCCACCGCGACGGCGCTGGCGGCCAGCACCAGGTTGTATTCCCAGCCCTCCTTGACGATGAAGAAGCCGTTGGGCCGGTGCACGGTCCACGAAGCGACGAACATCAGCGCGACGAAGCCGGCGGCCGGGATCGGCGTCAGCAGCCCCGCGGCCAGCCCCAGGCCGGCGCTGATCTCGGTGCTGGCCGCGACCACGGCCTGGAACGTGCCGTACTTCATGCCGATGCTTTCAAACCAGCGCGCGGTGCCCGGTATCCGGCCGCCGCCGAAGAACTTGTTGAAGCCATGGGCTGCGAGGGTCAACCCCAGTACCAACCGCAGAATCAGCAACCCGACATCATAGGCAGTCATAGACGCCAACCTAGATCATCGGGTAGGCACGGATGGGCAGAGGTATCCTGCCACCCGCAAACAACCGCAAAGGAGCCGCACATCAAGATCGCCATCATTGGCGCCGGCAACGTCGGGCGCACCCGGTGGATCCACCTGGCCTTGCGCCGCGGCTTCGAAACCAACTTCGGGTTCGGGCTGTTGCGCGGCCAATCCTGAACATCCGAATGTCCACCCCGAACCCGCCCGTGCTGCTGCTGGACGGCGACGCGAGCTACCCACCGGAGATTCTGGGTCACAAGGGTCATGGCATCGACATGATGCGCCGAAACGGTTTGCCGGTACCGCCCGCGTTCTGCATCACCGCGGAGGTGGGCGCACGCTATCGCGCCGCACCGGCGGCGACGATCGACGCGATCTGGGATGACGTGCTCGACGGAATGCGCCGGCTCGAAGCCGCAACGTCGCGCACCTTCGGGCGAGGGCCTCATCCGCTGCTGGTCAGTGTGCGCTCCGGCGCCGCGGTGTCGATGCCCGGGATGATGGACACGGTGTTGGATCTCGGGGTCAACGACGCAGTCGAGGAGGCGCTGGCGGCGGAAGGCACCGTCGGGTTCGCCCGCGACACCCGGCGGCGGTTCACCGGGTCACCGGTCGGCTGCGACGCGCCTGCCGATCCATACCTGCAGTTGCGCGCCGCCATCGAGGCGGTGTTCGCGTCGTGGGACTCACCGCGCGCCGCCGCCTATCGCGCCCATCACGGGCTCGATGATCGGGGCGGTACCGCAGTGGTGGTGCAGGCGATGGTGTTCGGCAACGTCAACACCAATTCCGGTGCCGGGGTGATTTTTTCGCGAAACCCGATGACCGGCGCCGACGAGCAGTTCGGCGAGTGGCTGCCCGTCGGCCAGGGCGACGACGTGGTGTCGGGCACCGTCGACGTGGAACCGATCACCGCGCTGCGCGACCAGCAGCCGGCGGTCTACGACGAACTGATCGCCGCCGCCTGCTCGTTGGAGCGGCTCGCGTCGGACGTGCAAGAGATCGAGTTCACCATCGAAGACGGGACGTTGTGGCTGCTGCAGACGCGGCCGGCGAAACGGTCGGCGCAGGCCGCTGTGCGCCTGGCGTTGCAGCTGCACCACGACGGCCTGATCGACGAGACCGAGACTCTACGGCGGGTGCGGCCGGCGCATGTGGAAGCCTTACTGCAGGCCGTCGCTGCAACCTGACAACCGCTTGGCCGCAGAGCTTTTGGCCAAAGGCCTGCCGGCCGGGCCCGGCGTGGTCACCGGACGGGCCTATACCGAGGTGGACGACGCGATCGATGCCGCCGACCGCGGCGAGGATGTCATTCTGGTGCGCAACCACACCAGTCCCGACGACATCCACGGCATGCTGGTCGCACGCGGCGTCGTCACCGAAACCGGCGGGGCCACCAGCCACGCGGCCGTGGTCAGCCGTGAGCTCGGCCGGGTGGCGGTGGTGGGTTGCGGCCGTGGAGTTGCGGAATTGCTGGCCGGGAAGCTGGTCACCGTCGACGGCAACGAAGGCGAAGTGCGCGACGGAATTCTGCAGCTGACCGCGTGGTCCGAGGACCACACGCCAGAGCTGCGCGAGTTGGCCGACATCGCCCGGCGCGTCAGCCCGCTGCGCGGCCACGCCAGCGGCGATTACCCGCGACTGGAGAGCCATTCCGAGGGCGCCGTGCGCGCGGCGATGGCCCGCGGCCACACCGACGTGGTGTCCGCCAGCCCGCTGCTGGCGATGCTGGCCGCGATGCGACTCAGCGAGGACACGTGAGTGAGTTGACCGTATTGCAGGCGGTCCGGTTGAAGGGTCGGGTAAGCCTGGCCGACCTGGCCGCCACGCTCGGAGAAGATGCGGACGACCTTGCCGGGACCGTTGACCGGCTCACCGAGTCAGGCATGCTGGTCGACGGCAAAGCGCTGCGGGTCAGCCCGGACGGCCGTGTCCGGCTCGGTGAGTTGCTGGCCACCGAGCGCGAGCACATCGACACCGCGGCGCTGGCCGCCGTCTACGCCGAATTTCGCACCGTCAACGGCGAATTCAAAGCGCTGGTCACCGATTGGCAACTCAAGGACGGCCAACCCAACACCCACGAGGACCACGACTACGACGCCGCTGTGCTGGCCCGCCTCGATAACGTGCACCAACGGGTAACTCCGATCGTCGAAGCGGCTGCTGCTCAGCTGCCGCGGCTGAGCCGCTACTCGGCCAAACTGAAGTCAGCGCTGGACAACGTCCATGCCGGCGAGACGGTTTGGTTGTCCCGACCACTCATCGACTCCTACCACACCGTGTGGTTCGAGCTGCATGAGGAGCTCATCGTCGCCGCAGGCCTGACCCGCGAATCGGAAGCTAAATCCGGTGATGCCCAATAGCTTTCGTCAGAGCTCCGCGTCCAATCTGGCAACATAGTCGTCGATGTCACCGACCGCGGATTCGGCCGCGTGGACGGTGATCGCCACGGTGTCGCCGATACCGTGCACGCCATGCGTGAGTCCCATCACCGGAGAGAGCGCCGGATTGCCGGCGGTCAGCAGTACCGGCGCACCGCCGAAGTGCAGGTCGGCAGGTCCACGGTAAACACTTGACACCACGGTGTTGCCGGACACCTGCGCCGGCCGCACATCGGGGTCGAATTTGCCTACACCCCAACGCAGCAGCGGCGCCGGCACCGCAGCGAAGGCCTTGTCCGCCGCGCAGACCGCAGGGTGCTGCGATGCGGCGACGTCCGTTGGCCAAGTCGGCGACGATCCGCTGCACTCGCGCCTGCCGGTCCAGGTCCGGATACAACCCGACCGTGATGTTGGCGAAGTGGTTATGCGCATGGGGCACACCGGGTTTAGCCATCGGAACCTCGGCAACCAGCGATCCCGCGGCATCGCCCAAATGGCCGGACAGTGCGCGAGACAACGCAGCCAACGCCGCGACGGTGACGGTAGGGCCACGCAACTGCGCGCGCTGCCGCAGCAGCGTGCGCACGGTGCGCACGCCGGCGGGCCGGGCGTTGGTGGACAGTGCCGGCCGCACTCCGGCCGGAGGGCGCAGCAGCCCGGCGCGGGTGTCGCGCACCAGCTTGCGATGAGCGCGAACGGCATTGACGGCACGCCAGGGCAGGAATCCCCGCGAAGCCAGCACGTCGGGCACCGGAGCCGCGCGGCCGAATAGCCAGGCAGCCAGCGCCGCGCTACGGACGCCGTCGGCCAGCGCGTGCGCGACCTGCATGACCACTACCGTGCCCGGGCCGGTGCCGCCCGGGAGCCCGCGCACCGGCGCGAAGAGGTGCAAGCGCCACGGCACGCGGCGGACGTCCAGTTGGTCGTCGGCGAGCCGGACAACCGCGTCCAGGCAGCCACGCCAGCTGTCGTCGTCAAGGTGGTGGCGTACGAGCCAGTCGGGCTCGAGTGCCGTCGGCACCCAGCTCGGATAGGTCCACGACGAACCGTCGTCGACGCGGACCATCAAGGCTTGGCAAGCTCGTGCCCGGCTACGCACATCGTCGACTGCGTGTTCGAAATCGGTTGGCTCGCCGTCGAATGCGTAGAGCGGAAACTCGTCACTGGGGACCTTTGCCGACATCCAGTAGAACTGCGCATCGACCGCTGTCATCCAGGCCGACATTGCCACCTCCTCCCCGGTCTGCCTACAGATCAGGGTTGTCCGACTTGTGTGGGTGTCACGGGACGGTGTGTGGGATTGCAGCCCATTAGCGTGTCGTAGCAGGCCGCAGGGATGACTCAGAGTTGTCCTGTCACCCGTGGTTCGGGTTGACCCTACTGTGGTGTGTCACCCCTGCGGTCTGCGTTCGCGGCGTGACTGAAGAGAGGCCTGACCGCAAGCTGCTGTGAGAGGTACTTGAAGTCGGATTGTCCGCCGCGGATTCCCCACCCACATGAGCGAAGGGAACCCGTATTCCATGATCGTCATCGGCATCGATCCGCACAAGACCACTCACACCGGCACCGCACTGGACCCGGCCACCAACTCTGATGTCGGTTCGCTGCGCATCGAAGCATCCCTGGCCGAATACCAACGTCTGATCCTCTGGGCGAAACCATGGCCCGAACGCACCTGGGCGATCGAAAACGCCGACGGTCTCGGGCATCACTTGGCGCTGTGGTTGCTAGCTCGCGGTGAGGTCGTCCTCGATATTCCGACCACAGCGACTGCACGGGTCCGGGAACTCTCCCGGGGAGGTCGCCGTAAGAACGACCGCATCGATGCCGCGGCGGCGGCTAGTGTCGCAGCGCTGCAGGGCGATGCCCGTCAGGTCTACCCCGAGACCACCACCGACGCGCTGGCGCTGCTGGATGAACGTCGAGTCAACCTGTCACACAGCAGAACCCGCGCAATCAATCAATTACACGCGCTGCTGCGCGAGTTGATGGCCGGCGGCGCACCGACGTCGCTGACCCCCGCCAAGGCTACCGCCGCACTCGGTGGATTCCGCCCCCGCACCGGCCCAGACCGGACTCGGGTGGACCTTGCCAAGGAGCTCATTGCCGACGTCCGGCGCTTCGACAAGCAGATCAAGGCCAACGAGGCCAAGATCGCCGTTCTGCTCGACGAGCACGGCACCACTCTGCGCGAGGTCGACGGCGTTGGATCTGTCTTGGCCGCCCGCCTGCTGGGCCGCACCGGCCAGGCGACCAGGTTCGCCTCGGCTGCCGCATACGCGAACTACACCGGCACCGCGCCCGTCCAAATTGCGAGCGCTGATTCCTCTAGGCACCGGCTGTCCCGCTACGGGGACCGGCAACTGAACTCCGCGATCTACACCATCGCAATGATCCAGATCCGGATGCCTGCGAGCACCGGCCGCGCCTACTACGACAAGAAGATCGCCGAGGGTAAATCCCCCCGATATGCCACCCGTGCGCTGAAGCGTCACCTCGCTGGCCATCTCTGGCGGATCATGCTTGCCGACGAGACCCGCACCCAACGAGCAGTTTCGGAAGCAGCGGCAAATGCCTCTTGACAAATAGAGAGGCACCACAGTTCGGCGTTTATCCACCGGCCGAGCTTGTGAGGTACCGGCCAGTCGCCTCGTTTCGCTATTATTCGAACATGTATTCGAGTTGCCGAGCGGGCCCTGCTGGCCTGCGGTGATCTGGGTCAGCACAACGGGTTACCCGCCACCATCATCGTCACCGCCACATTGGGTGAACTGGAAGCTGGCGCCGGCACGGCGCTCACCGGCGGAGGCACCCTGTTGCCGATGGGCGACGTGATCCGGCTGGCATCCCACGCACGTCACTACCTGTGCATCTTCGACAAGGGCAACGCCATCGCGCTCGAAACGACTGGCCTCGTCCTGTCAGCGAATTATATTATACGCCAACAGATGCGAGGGTTATGCGCTACTTGGGAATTGGCGACGCATCACCGGCCACGGCTTCCCGGCCTGCTTATTGCGGCGATTAGCCGGACCCGTTGCTATAAGCCCACCAGTCATATTCACCAGCAGTTCCAGCCGTCGGGCACAGGTCCTGATACGCAGCAACAACGAAATGATTCGCTTGGTCGGTGGTCAGTGTCGGATAGGTCTGCCGCAAAGCCGCAGCCGCCCCAGGAGCGGTGTAGCCGCCGTTCCACATCTCCCAGCACACGTTGTAACCGTTTTCCAACATCGCCGGTCCGCCTCCGGTGACGCCTGCGGACTGCACGGCACCAATGAAGTCTGTCGGATTGGCGTTCGCAACAGGGTCGGCGCCCAAGGCCATGACCGCCAGGGCGGCCATGCCAGCTATCCCCACCCTTCGTGCGCCACGGCCGCGGTTAATGCACGACATCACGTTCATTGCACACCCTTTGCCGGAGCCCGGCCGGTGTGATCCTTTGGCCAACCTCAGCGGGTGAGTGATCCGGTAGAGGTCCATTTCGGTTGGGTCCTTTCGCCTTTCACTGCCATATAGATCGGCTGGTTACTCGGTTAGACGGCTGAAGCGATCTTTGCGTTCACTCCGATCCGTCTTTTTGTAACCGGTCTATACAGTTACACCTTGCGCTCGGGGTTGAAACCTGTCAAGGTAGTTACTTGTGACTTTCATCTACGTGGGTGGCCGGCAATGCCTCAACTTCGTCGGCACCATGAAGCACCGGCACAGCACGCGCGAGGAGCTGCTGACCGAGCCGGAATTGCTGTCGGACTGGGCGGTTCAGGGCGGGCTGTTGGATGCCGGCGTCGACGTGACCGACGACGATCTCGCGGCCGCACTCGAGGTGCGGGAAGCCATCTACCGGACCGTCATCGCCCGACTGGAGCACCACCGGCCGCGGGCCGCTGACGTCGAGCTGCTCAACGAACGGGCCTCCCAGCCTCAGCTCACGCCACGCTTACGGCGGAGCGGCGACGTGCGCCGCGAAGGAACCACGGCGCAACTGCTTGCCAGCGTGGCCGCCGATCTGCTCGATCTCCTCGCCGGACCTGACATCGAGAACGTCAAGCAGTGCTCGCACCCGGACTGCACGCGGCTGTATCTGGATGCGTCGCGAGCCAAGAACCGGCATTGGTGCGGGATGGGCACCTGCGGCAACAAGGCCAAGGTCCAGGCCTTCCGGGCCCGTCAGCGCGCCGCATCCGGTTAGTGCTGGTTCCCGTCGGGAACAAACTGGATCCGATACAGGTTGAGCGCCACCGTTAACCCGCCTTGACGCGACCGCACTACTGAGAACTACGCGGGACAGGGTTGACAATTGCCACCTCACTCGGCTATTTGTGGTCCGTTGGCGTTGGAGCCGTCGATGACCTTGTCTTTTTGGTCAAATTCTGAGCGCGGGCGCGATGCATCGTTGCGGCAACGATGTCTTGACCGCGTTGTTGCGCCTGTTTTGTTCAGTGTGATTTTTTATTGTTCAGCGTGATTTTATGGTGCCTGCACAAGCTCCCGTTAGCCTGTGGTCTGGTTGTGTGTTTCCTGTTGTTTGTTTGTTATTCATCAATTGGACATCTTGCTGACCAATCACGAGGCATGGGCGCGCGGTGGCCACACCCGCTCCAACAGCTCGGCCCCACGGCTATCTGGAATCAAGTCCTGTTCGGCGAGGTCGACTCGCTCAGTCCCGGGCGGGCAATAGCGTGTCGTCGGGGTGCAGCCAGCATGCGGCCACCTGGGACCAGTCGGGCCAGCGCTCGCCGCCGTAAGGGAATCCGCGCCCGCCAAACATCCAAAACGGCACTCTCACCGGAACATTCGCCTCGAACCCGTGAATGTCTAACACGCACTTAGCCCTGCTCGGCCCACCGCTCCGTCCTGACGACGAAATGCCGGCGACCTACCTCCGCGAGGGCTGAGTTGTCAGCCCGCCGAGCCAATGAAGCTCAGCACCAACTCGGCAACCCGCTCCGGCTGGTCGAGCTGCAGGAAGTGTCCGGCACGTTCGATGACGGCAACGTCGCTGCCGTCGGGCAGCGCTCTTGCCGTCCAGTGCGTGAAAGCTGCTGTCATGCAACCGTCGTCGCGTCCGTGCAAGTAGAGGCTCGGCAACGCCGGTGCCGATGTCCAGTGCCGGTGCAGTTCGGCATACCGCATCGGCGGGCGGGTGTTGCGGATCGTGGCCCGGTACGGTCCGAGCGCAGCACGCCAGCTCTCCGGTGTCCCGATCGCGGCGTCGACATGGCGCAGGTCCTCTTTGGCGTCGTAGCCCGGTGACCATCGTCTCCACAGTCGTGGCAGCACCCAGGATGCGGAACGCTCTGGCAGCCAAGGCAATTGGAAGTAGCGTGATGTACCAGCTGCGCAGCAGCTGAGGTGGGATTTGACTGAGCAACCGGACCCGGTCGGGCACCCGGCTCAGCGGACGGAACGCCGCAGCCGGCGGCACTGACATGATCACCGCTTTGGCGAACGGGCTGTCCGGCATCGCCGCCAAACCGTTGGCCGCCATCGCGCCCCAGTCGTGGCCGATCACCACGTCGCGATCGGTGCCGCCAGCCGCCGATCGCACCTGCAGCGCGTCATCCATCAGCGCTCCGATGTGATAGCTACCGTCGGACGGTATCGACGACGGCGCGTAGCCGCGCATGAACGGCGCCACCACCCGCCAGCCCGACTCCGCGAGCCGGGGCGCGAAGTTGCGCCAGCCGTAGGCGGTATCGGGAAACCCGTGCAGGCACAACGCGATCGGGCCGTCGGGTGGTCCCCACGTCAGGGCTTTCAATTCCACTGCGGGAGCTTGCACATCGATCCAGCGTGGTCCCGTCATCACTTGATCCTCTGACTAGAACTGGTCGAAGCCGGAGACCAGCCAGCGCTCGCCGACTTTGTCCAGCGTCACCCTGACGCTGGAGGTGGCGTCGGCCGGCGCGGAGTCACCGATCTTGATGGTCTGGTTGACGAATACCAAGACCACCGCATGATTGTGAGTGGCCGATTCCGAGGCCGCCCCGGGAACGGTGGCCGCCGCGGAAACGTGGCGTGCTCTCGCATTCGGAATGAGTTCCTCCTGCGTCCTCTGCGTGTAGATGTCTCGGAAACCGCCGGTCAATCGCTGCCGGGCGGCCGCCACGTCCCGATCCACGGTGTCGAATCGAAACGTGAGCAGCGCGACGGTGGAATCCCTTGCGGCCGTCACTGATTGACTGCGAGCAAGCTCGGTATTGCGGACCGACGAGTCCTTCCACTTGAGCAGTCCAGCCGCGACCGCCAACAGCAACGCCAGAGCGGGAAGCAAGCCGTAGACCAGAACACGTGACCAGTTGACGCCTTTTGGTTGCGTCATGGCACGAACACCACGTCGGAAACCTTGGCGACGTTGCCCATCTTCTTCACCGTGATCCGCAACCGCCAGAACTGCGGCTCCTGGCGCGTCTGGCCGGGATCCGACGATTTCACCGTCACCGCCACTAATACCCTGCCCTGATCGCCGTTTCGCGTTTCCAGCCCCGCGTCGGTGGCGGTGCCCACCGACTGCGATCGCATCCGCTTGGCGTTGTCGATGTATGACTGCTTGCGGCGGGCAAAGCTGTCGTAGAACTTGCCGGTCGCCGAGTCCAAGATGCGTTGCGCGTCGGCGTCCGCGTGCTGATAGTCGACCGTGAGGAGGTCCGCCGCGCCTTGGCGAGCCGCTTGCACGAAAAGGTTGCGCTGCGCGTCGAGGTTGTGGGCCTCATACGCCCGGAAACCCAGCCACCCGACCAGCCCCGCCAGCACCACCCCGGCGACCAGGCCGACGACCAGCGCGATCCGCTCAACCTGGGCCGGAGGTTGGCCGGGATGAAGAAATACGACATCCACCGGTTCTGCTGGGTCTGCTGGCACGTCCACGAGGGGCTCCCCGCCGGAGGTAGCAGCATCGTCTGGCATGTTCGCTCCTGTTCGACATGTCCGTACCGTCCAACGTACGTGTCGACGGACGCCCTTTACGCGGCGCCGGGCCAAAACCGATGACGCTCAGCGGCGGATCCTCGAACAGAAACCCAACGCCATCGGCCGGCTCACCGAGTGAATTCGGGTGACGCCGCCGCGGCCGCCTGCTCGAGCTCGGCGATGACGACCTTGCGCATGCCGTACATCGCCTGGGTGGCGGCGGTCGCCTGCGCCGGATCCGGATGGCTGACCAGCTCATAGAGCCGGACCGGCACGATCTGCCAACTCAGGCCGAATCGGTCCTTACACCAGCCGCATTGCGATTCCTCGCCGCCATCGGTCAGCCGATCCCAGTAGTAGTCGACCTCGTCCTGGTCCTTACAGCTGATCGTGAAGGACACCGCCTCGCTGAACGGGAACTGAGGGCCACCGTTGATCCCGATGAACCGGGTGCCGTCCAACACGAAGCTGGCCGACAAGATCGAGCCCGGCTCGCCGGGGCCGGCGTCGGTGGAATGGTTGAGGCTCTCGATGCGCGAGTTCGGGAACACCGAGGTATAGAACGTCGCCGCCTCCTCGAGGTTGTGGTCGAACCACAGCGAGGGCGTGATCGAGGGCATGAACGCCTCCTAGTCGCTTGGTGTTGGTTTGCAAGCTCGTAACCGGTAGACCCCGGCGACGGCACGAACTCATCGGCGACTCCGGGCGATTGAAGCTGGACAACGACGCGTGCTGCACCCGGTAACGTCAGGCGGATATCTACCGAGAGGACGCCGATGACCACTGTGCGCAGCACTCCGCAGACTGTCGAGCATTCGGGCGTCAACGGGCTCACCCTGGTCGCCGACGAGTGGAACCGCGGCGGCGACGCGTCGGCCGATCGGCCGACGATCCTGATGCTGCACGGCGGCGGCCAGAATCGGTTCTCCTGGAAAAACACCGGTCAGGTGCTGGCCGACGAGGGATTCCACGTGGTTGCGCTCGACAGTCGCGGGCACGGTGACAGCGATCGGGCGCCCGACGCCGACTACGACGTCGAGACGTTGACCGCTGACGTCATGCACGTGCTCGATGCTATCGGGCGGCCGGTGATCCTGATCGGCGCAAGCATGGGCGGCTTGACCGGTATCCTCGCCGCGGATCAGGCCGGTCCCGACCGGATCACGCGGTTGGTGCTGGTCGACGTGGTGCCGCGGTTCGAGAAGAACGGCAGCGCCCGCATCCGCGACTTCATGTTCAGCGGGCTGCACGGGTTCAGCTCGCTCGAAGCGGCCGCTGACGCCGTCGCCGCGTATCTGCCGCATCGGACCAAGCCGCGCAGCCCGGAGGGGTTAAAGAAGAATCTCCGACTGCGCGACGGCCGCTGGTATTGGCATTGGGATCCGGCGTTTATGACCAAGCCGGGCGACGACCCGGAACTGCGCACCGAGAAATTCGAGCAGGCCGCGGCGGACTTGACGATCCCGGTGTTGTTGATCCGCGGCAAGCTGTCCGATGTGGTCAGCCCGGAAGGTGTACGGCACTTCTTGGATACCGTGCCCAACGCGGAGTTCGTCGAACTGTCCGACGCCGGGCACACCGCGGCCGGTGACGACAACGACGCGTTCAGCAACGTCGTCGTGAGCTTTGTGACGCGTTCGGCCTAACCTGCGGGCCGCCTAGGCCGACATCTATTATTCCGCAGGCTTTTCCGCGTGTCCGCCGAACTGCTTACGCATCGCCGACAGCGCCCTGTCGGCAAAGTCAGCGAGGCGGCGTGAGGCAAAACGGGCATAGAGCGCCATAGTCAGAACCGGCGCGGGCACTCCCTCCTCGACCGCCGCAATCGCGGTCCACCGGCCCTCCCCGGAGTCGGAGACCCTCCCGGTGAATTCGGTCAGGTCGGGCGCTTCGCCCAACGCGATCGCGGTGAGGTCGAGCAGCCACGAGCCAATGACGCTGCCCCGCCGCCACACCTCGGCGACCTCCGGGATGTCG
Source organism: uncultured Actinomycetota bacterium (assembly GCA_963791535.1). Classification (GTDB taxonomy): domain Bacteria; phylum Actinomycetota; class Actinomycetes; order Mycobacteriales; family Mycobacteriaceae; genus Mycobacterium. The sequence goes on from CAWBSW010000004.1 coordinate 47,505, forward strand.
ATCTTGTACTGATAGAACTCGGGGTGCTCCAGTGGTGCGGTTTCTGCGTCCCCCTGCTCTACGCGGGTGCCGGCGTCGGCATTGCGCAGGATGTTGAGCCCCTCGGCGAGGGAGGCCATCATCCCGTACTCGATCCCGTTGTGCACCATCTTCACGAAGTGCCCAGCCCCGGACGGCCCGCAGTGCAAATAGCCCTTCTCGGCTTGCGCCGATCTCGCCGGTGCGGCCCGGCGTGCGCGCCGCCGCGTCGAAACCGGGCGCGATGGTGGCGAAGAGCGGCTCCGCGTGCTCGAATGCGTAGTCGTCGCCGCCGATCATCAAGCAGTAGCCACGCTCGCGTCCCCACACTCCACCACTGGTGCCGCAGTCCAGTAGGTGAATCCCTTTCTCGGAAAGCAGCTTTGAGTGCTTCAGGTCGTCGCGGTAGTAGGAGTTGCCGCCGTCGATCACGATGTCGCCGGTTTCCAGCGTCTTGGCCAGCTCATCGATCACCCCGGTGGTGATGTCACCGGCCGGCACCATCACCCAGACCACGCGTGGCTTGGCGATCTTCTCGGCCAACTCGGACAGCGACGACACTCCGGTGGTGTTGTCTTCGCCGGCCATCGCCTTGACCGCGTCCGGATCGTGGTCGTACACAACGCATTCGTGCCCGTCTTCGACTACCCGGCGCACGATGTTGGCGCCCATTCGGCCCAAGACCGATCATCCCTAGCTGCATGTTGTCCTGTTCTCCTTACTGTGATGCACGGTTGTTGCCGTCCAGCCACGGCTGTTGCCAACCGTGACGACCACGTAGCAGCGACTGTGCCTCGTCGGGCCCCCATGAGCCGGATTCGTAGCTGTGGACTTTTCCGGGTGTGTCGAGCAGTGGCTGCACGATGCGCCAGGTCTCTTCGATGATGTCTTCACGCGCGAACAACTGACGGTCGCCGGTCATCCCGGCATGCAGCAGGCGCTCGTAGGTTTGTATCGGTTCGCCCAGATCCAGGGCGAAGGAGGAATCCAGGTGCACGTCATGCCAGCCGTGTCCGGCCCTGCGCGGTCAGCTGCAGGCGCAGCCCGGGATCCGGGTCGATACGCAACACGATCTGGTTGCCCTCGACCCGAGTCGATTCGAGGCAGGAACGCCAGCCGTGGGGTGCGTCGGAGGAAGAGCCGGACTTCAGTCACCCTCTCCGGCAGTGCCTTTCCGGCCCGCAGGAAGATCGGCACCCCGGCCCAGCGCCAGTTGTCGATCTCCAACCGCAGCGCGACGAAGGTCTCGGTCTGGGAATTTTTCGCGACCCCGTCAATGTCCGTATAGCCCGCGTACTGCCCACGCACGTATCGGTCCGGGTCGGCCGCCGGCATCGAGCGGAACACCTCGGCCTTCTTGTCGTTCAGGTCGTCCGAGCTGGGTCCGACCGGGGGCTCCATCGCGACCAGTGCGAGCACCTGCAGCAGATGGTTCTGCACGACGTCACGCAAGGTGCCCACCGCGTCGTAAAACCGACCGCGGTCTTGCACCCCGAAGTCTTCGCCCATCGTGATCTGGATTTCGGAAATGCTGTCACGGTCCCACAGCTCGGCGAGCGCCAGGTTAGCGAAGCGTAAATATTCCAATTCGACGATTGGCTGTTTGCCCAAGAAATGGTCCACCCGCAGGATCTGTTCCTCGTCGAGCACGGCGTGTAGGCGGGCGTTGAGTTCCTGCGCCGACGCCAGGTCGTGGCCGAATGGCTTCTCCAACGCGACGCGGGATCGCTTCAGCAAACCGACCTTGCCCAGGTTCTCGACGATCGGCGCGAACAGCGACGGCGGCATTTCCAGGTAGTACAGGCAGTCGCTATTCGGACCGATCCGCTCGGCCAGCGAGTCGTAGAACGCGTGGTCGGTGACGTCGCCGTGCAGATAGGACAATCGGTCCGCCAGCCGGTCGAAGACCTTGTCGTCCAGCTCTTCGCCGGTGTCGGCAATCGCCGTCGCGGGCCCGACTGACCAACTCGTGTTTCGTGATGTCGTCGCTGGCCACGCCCAAGATCGGGCACTGCAGCAACTTCCGGCGCTCAAGGCGGTAGAGGGCTCGGAAGGTCATCTTGCGGGCCAGGTCGCCGGTGATGCCGAAGATCACCAGCAGGTCTGAGCAGCGATCGCCGGATTCGGCCAATCGGTGACCTCCACGAAAAATCGACTAGTCAGCCAAGGTTTGAACTTGAAAACGCGCCCAACTCGACCCACCGCGGCCAGGTCCAACTCTAAACACCGCGGCGACGCCCGACAACACGCAACTAGGTCCACGAGCGCGGTTGTGACGTAACCGGTTACTCGATGCGAAGCGGCAAACGCCCACGGTGACAAGCGGCCCACGCGGTCGATCCGGCAGTGTTGCGACGATCGACGAGGCTGATCAGGAAAGATGCGTGGCATGCATGACCCCGACCTGTTGCTGATCGCGGTCTACGCGCTGGCCGGTGTCGCGGCGATCGAGGCCGCGGCGCTGGCCTTCGCGTGGGCGGCGCTGACCCGCAGTCGCCGGGAGGCCGACGAACTGAAGCGGCGCGTCGACCCGCGCAGCTGGTTGCTCCCCGCCGGCCGGGAGGCGGTCAAGACCGTGTGGCAGACCGCGAACCTGGTGCGCAAGGAGGGGTTCGGCGCAGCGGTGCGCAGCTCTATCGAAGATCTCGCCGATTGGGCCGAGGTCGAACGCCCGGACCTGGCCCGGGTCACCGCGGACGGCAAGGTGGCGATCCTGTTCTCCGATATCGAGGAATCCACCGCACTCAACGAACGGGTCGGCGACCGGGCCTGGGTCAAGTTGATCGGCGAGCACGACAAGCTGGTGCGCAAGCTGGTCAAAGAGCGCTCCGGACATGTGGTGAAAAGCCAGGGCGACGGATTCATGATTGCCTTCGCTCGGGCCGAGCAGGCGGTGCGCTGCGGTATCGACATGCAGCATGCGCTGCAGAGGGATTCACAACGCAAGCGGCACAACGGTATTCGGGTGCGAATTGGGATCCACATGGGCCGCTCGGTGCGCCGCGGCGACGACCTGTTCGGCCGTAACGTCGCCATGGCGGCGCGCGTCGCCGGGGAGGCCGGTGGCGGAGAGATCCTGGTCAGCGAAACCGTGCGGGACGGCATCAGCGGCTGCGATGACATTTCCATCGACGAAGGCCGCGAGGCCGAGTTAAAGGGCTTCGCCGGCACCCACCGCCTCTACGCAATCGCGAGCCTAAGGCCTAAGGCTCGTCGTCCGCCTCGGCCAGGCGCCGCTGCAGCCGGGCCCGGATCTCGTCGGGCGTGTAGGCCCGGCGCCGGCGCTGATCGCGGGCCACCAGCACTCCCCCGGCGGCGACCCCGATCACCCCGGCCAGCCCGAGCAACTTCCAAATGGTGCGCATGCGCACAGGTTATTCGCGACTGCATCCTGCAATTACCGATATGTGCATAAGGTGCTGTGGTGGAAACACATACGGTGACCGTCACCCAAGCGGTGGAGGCAACTCGCACCGGCGACATCTGGCTGTTTCGTGGGCGCTCCGGACCCGACCGCGCAATCCAGACGTTGTCGAATAGCCCGGTCAACCACGTCGGCATGACGGTGGCGATCGAGGATCTTCCTCCGTTGATTTGGCATGCCGAACTCGGCGACAAGCTGACCGACGTGTGGACCGGCACCAACCACCGCGGTGTGCAACTCAACGACGCCGGCCAAGTGGTCGAGCGGTGGATGCAGCGCTACGGGCAGCGGTGCTGGTTGCGTCAACTCAGCCCCGACGTCGACCATCACCAGGAGAATCGGCTGCTGCGGGTCATCGCCCGGATGGACGGCACCGCGTTTCCGACTACTACCCGACTCACCCTGCGTTGGCTGCGCGGTCAACTGCCGACGGCATACGACTGGGTGCGCGGAATCCCGCTCTTGGACAGAGCGAGTTCGCGAGTCAACCCGACGGCGCAACGAAGAGCAGCGAAAGGGTCGCTTCGAGTCCGCCTATTGCGCGGAGACGGTCGCGGTCACCTACGAAGAGATGGGACTGATCGAAACCGAGAAGCGGTCCAACTGGTTCGACCCCGGGAGATTTTGGAGCGGCGACGGACTTCCGCTGGTGGCGCCTTATCGGCTGGGCGGCGAAATCGGGTCGTCGCAGACTAATCGGCGGTCAGTCGTCGCCGCATAGGTTGTTTTGAGCCGCGGTCGCCATATCCAGCAAGTTCTGATACGACGCGTTCGGGTAAGTCCAATGCTTGGCGACGTAGTCCGGCGAACGCCCGGCGTCCAATTGCCTGCACATCGCGTGACCGCTGCCCAGTAGGTATTCTCCCGACGGGTCGGTTACCAGGTATCCGTGCCGACTCAACTCGTCCAGGTAACCGGCCTCGTCGGCGTCCGCTATCCCGGCGCTCGACAGGGCGACGACGGTGGCCGCCGCTGCACAGCAGAGCACCCTGAACCCGCGTCTACTCATTCTTTCCTCTCGATTGGACCGATGCTACGGCCAAACCGAGAGGTTGGCAGATCAATTTCCGAGCAAGGATGCGCGTACGGGTCGCTGTCGGAGCCAACGTTTTCCGGCATCGGGTAGTAGGTCTTGATGAGCAGATTTCCGTCATCGTCCCACGCGAAAGTTTCGATGCTATAAGCCATTTGAACGTTCGGTTCGGTGCCGAAGTGATTCTCACAGACCCATGCCATCTCGTTGCCGTTCACCTGCACGGTGATCATCTTGATCTTGAGGATGGACTGGAACATGTCGAACGCGTCCGAGGTCGCGGCGTCGAAGCCGTGCTTCTCCTCAGTGCCGACCGGATCGAACATGCGAACCTCGCCGGGGCAGATCGTGCGCCACGACGCCACCCACTCGTCTTTCTTCCCGGCATTCCACAGTTCGGCGTGTTTCGCCGCATGCGCCAGACGAGCTTGCCGGCTCGGTACACCACTCATGACTCAATCAAACCATTCGGAGGCCAACCAGGGCAGCCGGCAAACTCATTGACGACCGTCATTGACGGGTGGCAATGAAATTTTGTACGGTGGCGGTGTGCCTTTACCACCGTCGACCGCAGAACCGGCTTCGCAGTTCGTCGGGGTGCGGGAGGCGCAGCGGCTGCAGACCCGGGCGCGGGTTTTCGACGCCGCGGTGGCCGAGTTCGGCCGGTCCGGGTTGGCGGGTGCAGACGTCGCAGCGATCGCCGCGACGGCGGGGGTGGCGCGCGGCACGTTCTATTTCCACTTCCCGACCAAGGAGCACGTGCTGGTCGAGTTGGAGCGGGCCGAGGAGGCGAAAATCGTCGCGACGCTCGACACCCGAGCCGCCGCGCCCGACGACCTGTTGTCGCTGCTCACACTGCTGGTACGCCAAGTGCTCGCCGCCGAAGAGCGGTTGGGACCGGTCGTCTTCAAAGACATGCTGGGCCTGCACTTCTCGGCGACCCGGCCGATCGAAGACGAGCTGGGCGAGCATCCGCTGGCCGGGTTCGTCATCGCCGCGATCGCCGAAGCGCAGGCTGCCGGACGGGTGTCTCGGGATGCGGACCCGGGCGAGCTCGGGGTGATCTTCCTGACCGGGCTGTTCGCGTTGCTGGCGATCGGCGCGACCGCATCACTGGATCGCTATGTGCTGACGATTGTTCAAGGAATGGAGGAGCGATGAACGCTGTAGGTATCGAGGGGTACCGCGACTATCTTGGTGCGGCGCGACGGCGACGCAGATTTGCTGCATCGCCACCTGGCCAGCCGTGAGGAATTCTTCGGCGGCTTGGTGGCGGACCCGGTCCGCTCGCATCGTCCCATCGATCGAGGCGTGTTCGCGCGCAACCTGCACCGCCGGCGACCCGAACCGGGCCTGAGCCGAGAAATGCTGTTTCTGTTGGCAACCGCGAAGCTGAACCAAGCGGAACGGTTCGGCGTCGGATTGGGCGAGACTTACGGGCACAACAGCGGTGACGACGCTCCTACCGAACGCGTGTACATCGAGCTCGAAGAGCACTATCACACTCGGCTACTGGCCTACGTGCTCGACATGTTCGGTCTGCCGTTCCAAGTCGTGCCGCCGCCATTCGTGATGCGCCAGTTCGTCAAGCTCAACGTGTTCATCCCGGAGCGCATCGGGATCGCGTTCGTGGGCGCAGGCGAGATGGCCGGCTGCATCATGTTCGACGAATTGCGCCGTGTCGGGGTCGAATTGTTCGCCGACGAACCAGATGTGGCCGCGCGCATCGAGCGACTCTACAGCGAGATCCTCACCGACGAGGTGGGCCATGTCGGCTATTGCGCAGCGCGCTGCACCTCTGGCGAGCGAGCCGTAATGCGTTGGCTTTACCCGCGTTTCGGCCGACTATTCGCTCGCGAGACCGCCGAGATCAGCCTGCTGATCGATCCGAAGAAGCTGCACGCCCGCCTCGACGAACCGTTCAACGTCGATGAACTCACCTCCGGCTTGCCGAACGAGACCTTTCTTGCGGCGCACCCCTGAAGATCGGTAGCCACGTGACGCGGTAATCCGGCGCTCGGCGAGGACGCTTAGGCCCGGACTAGCGGTGGCCCTGACGTCGAAACGGTCAGATCGGAGTCCATATTCTGTTGTTCCAGAATCCCCAACCATTGGCAGTCTGGTTCCACATCACCTGAGCCCCAGGCGCCCACGGCGGTGGAGGTGGCTGCTGCGGTGCCCACGGCGGCGGGACTCCCCACGGCCCAAAGCCCGCCGGACCACCTTGACCTGCCGCACGTTGCCAGTCGTGGCAGTGATGCCAGTCCCAGTCGTAGGCGGTGCCCCAGCCCGGGTCCCACTGATCACCGGGACACCAGTGATAGCTGAGCGCAGGGCCCGGGGACGCCTGGCACAGAGGGCCGCCCACCAGCCCGAAAGCCGACAAAGCCAACCCGACCACCCACCAGCACGCTCTGTAGACCGTTCTTCGCAGTCGCCATCCCCCAAGGATTTCCCCTCTACCCGAATCGAAGCAAGCAGTGGATTTCCTAAACCGCCCGTCGTGCAGGAGGCGGTACCCAGGCTTGCAAGGCGCTGCGGCCGATCAACTGGCAGCCGTGGGTGAAGGCCAATTGCTTGGCGGCCTGGGTGAATTCTTGATTGCTGACGACGATGCTCTTCGTGCATCCGTGGTGGCGTGCGCCGGAGACAACCTGCTGGACAGCCGCGACGCCGACGGCCTTGCTGTGGCGCTTGCACTGGATCGCCACCGACTTGCCTTCCCGTTCGGCGATCAGGTCGACGCCGTAGTCGCCACTCACCGAGGTGAACGTGACCTCCCAGCCGGCCCGTCGCAGGCGGGCAGCGACGTAGTCCTCAAACTCCGTCCCGGTCATGGCGTCAACCGCCCGCATGGCTCGCTCGGGGCGCCCCCGCCGCCGGCTTCCCTCCGCTGCTATCAACACGGCGAGAAATAGACCGACGACTGCTCCCAGCAAGCCCGTCCGTGACACTGTGACCGACGAAACCCGCGAAGAGCCCGAAGTAGGGCGGGAGGAAGTAGTAGGCAATCTTCATGCTGGAAGCAAGCCTCGTGAGCTGAGAACGCTTGCCGCGGCGAGGGTTAGCGAAGACACCCAGTCCATGGGCTAATGATAAAGATGGCCGCCGACAATCGTGACGCGTTGTCGGGGAGGCCTTTCCGGAACCCCCGAGGTTCCGCTTGACCGGCAAACGGCATCGACGTGGTCAGGAATCGCCGCACGGCGTCAACGTCGGTGGCGTCCAGCTACCATCGAGGATCTCCGCACGAGGTCGGTAGAGGCGAACAAGGTAGTTCCAGCCCTCCGGCGTGACAATCGCGTTCGGGGGGATGTCGCCGTCGGCAGACGCAATGAAACGAACAGTCACCGAGCCGTCGGCGTTGCGCTCACCGGTGACGCTATTGATCGTGTAGAGGTTTTTCTCATTCGGCTCGAAGAACCCTCGCGCGTTGTATACCGACACCGACCAGAATGCTTCCACCGGAACATCTTTGAACACCAACTCGTAGTCGCCGGGTGGGACGTTCGGGTCTACGCCGATGTACGTCGCTTCGGAGGTGGGTAGCCCACCCCACCCTGCCGCGCACCCGATCAGGTGACGAACCGGGTCGACTTCTTCCCGCGCACCGAAAGTCCGGTCAAAGCTGTCGAGGCCACGGGCCAGATCCAGCAGCGCGTCCCGGGTCGCGTCGAGGCTTTCGGGGTCGTAGTCCGGCATGACAAACGTTTCCGATCAGCCGGCGTCGATCGCGAGGCGCTGCTGAATTGCCGAGACGACGCCCAGGTCTGCGGGGTCGGTGGGGTCGACCAGTATTCGAACACCGACGAGGACGTAGCGAGACCCGTACTGATCTCGCACGAGCGTGTACTCACCGGCTTCATGGATGACGTTGTTCACAAAGTGGTCTTCGTTGAGGATCATCGCCGAGAGATAGCGACCATCGGCGTCAGGCAACGTGAGCCGAGCCGGTTCGGCGAGATCAACAATCGCAAAGCTGTACAACGTATCTCGGTTGAGTCTGATCACCGTCTGTTCATCGATGCGGGCAGGTGTGCTGTTGTGCCGAAAGCTCCCGACGCCGCCGGCGTCGGCCTGGATGTCGCGAAACATCCGGTGGGTCTCCGCCCGGACGAAGTTGTCCACGTTGACGAGAACCGCCATCACCTAACTCCTCACGTCTACTTGTTTGCTTCGACCGCCTCAGACGTTGAAACGGAATTCGACGACGTCATCCCTCAACCGACCCTGTTGGAAAGTCGGCGCGGCGACGTTACCGCAAGACGCCGACGATGAGGATGATGCTGGCGGCAATCATCGCGGGCGCGAGCGACAACAGGAGAAGGTTGACGAGGCCCTCCTTGGAGGCCGATGCCACGTGGCCACCCGCCGCTTCCGGCGCGAACTTCCGACCGGCGCCCCAGATCGCTGCGAGTTGCGTTGCCAACCAATTTGCCTACGTGCCGTACGCCAACAGGGCCACAGAAACGACCTGCCAAACGTGAGTCAGATTGAGATGAGGCCAGAGCAAGCCAATGACGATGAGCAACGGTCCGTTCGTCATGCCTTGGAGGTGACTGGCCAACCCCATCCGCGGATTCTTCACGGCTGGGATCGCAAGCCCTGTGATGAGGCCGAAGATAAAGAGGATCAGGCCCAAAGCGAACAGCAGCGTCTGCATGGTCGCATCGTAGGGACCCACGGCACATCAGACGCAGCTACTGCTTGCTCGTAGACGTTGATCCAAACCGGAATTCGACGACGTCGCCGTCGGCCATCACGTAGTCCTTGCCCTCCATGCGCACCTTGCCGGCCGACTTGGCCGCGGCCATCGACCCCGCGGCCACCAGGTCGTCGTAGGACACGATCTCGGCCTTGATGAAGCCCTTCTCGAAGTCGGTGTGGATCACCCCGGCCGCCTTGGGAGCGGTATCGCCTTGATGGATGGTCCACGCCCGGGATTCCTTGGGCCCGGCCGTCAGGAAGGTTTGCAACTTCAGGGTGTGAAAACCGGCCCGCGCCAACGCATCAAGTCCGCGTTCGGTCTGACCGATCGACTCCAGTAGCTCGGCGGCCGACTCGTCGTCGAGCTCGGTGAGCTCGGCCTCGATCTTGGCGTCCAGGAAAACCGCGTCCGCCGGCGACACCAGCGCGCGCAGATCCGCGACCCGTTCGGCATCGGTGAGCACCGCCTCGTCGGCGTTGAACGCATAGAGGAACGGTTTGGTGGTCAGCAGATTCAATTCCCGCAGCAGCAGGGCATCCGCCCTCGCAGCGAAGAGCGTCGTCCCGCCGTCCAGCGTCTGTTGAGCAGCCGCGGCCGCTTCGTAGAGCGGCTTGCGGTCCTTGCTGTTGCGGGCTTCCTTCTCCAGCCTCGGCACGGCGCGCTCGAGTGTTTGCAGATCGGCCAGGATCAACTCGGTCTCGATGACCTCGATATCGGACTTGGGATCCACCCGCCCGGCGACGTGGGTCACATCGTCGTCGGAGAACACCCGCACCACCTGGCAGATCGCGTCGCATTCGCGGATGTTGGCCAGGAATTTGTTGCCCAGGCCGGCACCTTCGGATGCGCCCGCGACCAGGCCGGCGATATCGACGAAGGTCACCGGCGCGGGCACGATGCGTTCCGAGTCGAACATCTCCGCCAACGTCGCCAACCGGGGATCGGGCAGCGGCACCACGCCCTCGTTCGGCTCGATCGTCGCGAACGGATAGTTCGCGGCCACCACATTGTTTCTGGTCAGCGCGTTGAACAGCGTCGACTTGCCGACATTCGGCAGACCCACGATCCCGAGGCTCAAGCTCACAGGGACACAAGTGTAGGAGAGCCGGGCGGCGACGGAATGATGGCACGCCCACGGGCTGCTAACGAGGTCTTTACGAGCCTTTCGACGCTGAGCCGGTACGGTCGACGTGTGTCAGCAGAGCGGACGCGGTCGGCGGTGGCGGCGGATCACCGCTCGATTATCCCCAATATTCCTGGTGTGCCGTGGTGGGCCGCCGTGGTTGTCGCTGTCACCGGCACCGCCGCGGGCTTCGCCTTCGACGCCGGATCGGGCAAGGAACTGACCACCGTCTTCGCCGCGCTGTACGTGCTGGGTTGCGTGGTTGCGGTCCTGGCGGTTCGCCAGTCCGGTGTCTTCACCGCGGTCATCCAGCCACCGCTGATCCTGTTCTGCGCGGTGCCCGGCGCGTACTGGCTGTTCCACGGCGCTAAGTTCACCGGCCTCAAGGACCTCCTGATCAACTGCGGCTATCCGCTGATCGAACGCTTCCCGCTGATGCTGTTCACCTCGGGTGGCGTGCTGGTGCATCGGCATCATCCGCTGGTTGCTGGCAAGGGTGACCCGCCCGGCAGCGACCGCGACGGCCGAAGCCGCCGAACCCGACGCGGCGACCGGCGAGGCACAGCCGGCCGGGCTGGCCGGCAGGCTGGTGTCGATGTTCGCAGGTCTTCGGCGCGAGTCCGGCGATGACGACACGGCCGAGAAAGCCGCCAAGCGCCGGTTCGCGGCGAACCCACGCGGTTGGACGCTCCGCGAAGCCGGCGAGATCCGCAAGGTCAGCCGAGAGCAGCAGGACGGGCAAGCGTCCGGCAGCGTCGCGCTCCCGGCATGTCCGGCCGCCGCTGGAGGAAGCAGCCGATCCGACGCTTGACCGTGCCCGGCGGTCCCGGAGTCGACGCCCGACGCGCCCCCGCGAGTTCGACGCCCCTGAGCCACCCCGCCGCAGCAGGGTGCCGCGCGATCCCGACCTGCGTGGTCGGCCTTCGCGCGAGATCCGGCGCGACCCGCATGCTCGCAAGGGGCGCCCGACCCGTCGCAGCAGCCGCTTCGACCCCTACGAGCCCATCGAGCCTTACGAGCCACACGAATCTCGCGCCGCCGGAGCCACGTCGCAGGCCCGTGCCGAACGGGGACCGCGCCACCGCGACACACCACCCGATCTCACAGGTCCGGTATCGCGGATCAACCAGGGCTGACGAGCCGCGCAACGAGCCCACGGCCCGCCCCGGGAGAATGCGCGAGCCCGCAGCCGGACTCCTGGAACTACGACATCAGGGACGTCTAGCTGTCGCGCCGGTTAGGGCGGATCTCCCGCGGTAGCGCGAACACCAGCGTCTCGTTGGCCGTCGTCACGGGCTGCACCACGTCGTAGCCGTACTCGGCCAGCCGCTCCAGCACGCCACGCACCAGCACCTCAGGCACCGACGCGCCGGAGGTGACCCCGATCGTGGTGACACCGTCCAGCCACTCCGGGTCGATGTCGTCGGCGTAGTCCACCAGATGCGCGGCCGCCGACCCGGCACCCAGAGCGACCTCGACCAACCGCACCGAGTTCGACGAATTGCGCGACCCGACGACGATCACCAGCTCGCACTCGGGCGCCATCGCCTTGACCGCGACCTGCCGGTTCTGGGTTGCGTAGCAGATGTCGTCGCTCGGCGGGTCCTGCAGTTTCGGGAACCGCGCGCGCAGCCGCTGCACGGTCTCCATGGTCTCGTCGACGGACAGCGTGGTCTGCGACAGCCAGATGACCTTGTTCTCGTCGCGAACCGTCACACCGTCGACCGCGCCGGGCCCGTCGACCAGCTGCACATGGTCGGGGGCTTCGCCGGCGGTTCCGACGACCTCCTCGTGGCCCTCGTGACCGATGAGCAGGATGTCGTAGTCGTCGCGGGCAAAGCGCTTGGCCTCGTTGTGCACCTTGGTGACCAACGGGCAGGTGGCGTCGATGACACGCAGCGACCGCTCGGCCGCGGACGCGTGCACGGTCGGCGCGACGCCGTGGGCGGAAAACACCACGATGGCGCCCTCGGGGACCTCGTCGGTCTCGTCGACGAAAACCGCCCCCGCCTTGGCCAGGGTGTCCACCACATGCCGGTTGTGCACGATCTCGTGCCGGACGTAAACCGGCGGGCCGTGCTTTTCCAGCGCGCGCTCGACCGTCTCGACGGCGCGGTCGACGCCGGCGCAGTATCCGCGTGGCTCGGCGAGCAGCACGCGCTTGCCGGTCACCGGCTCGACCGCCGAGCTGGCGGCGCCCGGGATCCCCATGTTGACGGTTGGCGGCATGGCAACCAGGGTACTTTCCGCGGACTCGGGCTCGCCAGCTCGCGCCGTCGGCTTGGAGTTGACCGCCGGTTAAGGCAGTCTGGACCGCATGGCTACTGCACCGTATGGGGTCCGGCTGCTGGTCGGCGCGGCGACACTCGCCGTCGAGGAGACGATCAGGCTGCCGAAAACCATCCTGATGTATCCGATGACACTGGCCAGTCAGGCCGCGCACATCGTGATGCGGTTTCAGCAGAACATCGCCGAGCTGGTGATCAAGGGCGACTCGACCCTGGAGCAGATTTTTCCGCCCAAGGAGGAGCAGCCGGAGTGGGCGACCTTCGATGAAGACCTCGACGACGAGGCGACCCGGACTTGGCGTCGACGCGTCCGACGCCGAAAACCGCGCCGAAGGACGGTTCGCGCTGTACACCGCACCCGACCCGTCGGCCGGAGGCGGCAGCGCCGATCACCCGACTCGGCCCGTGTCCGCCACCCGTGCGAAGAAACCGGCCAGCCAAGCGTGCCTGCGCCGGCAGTGGCCGACGAGTTGGACTACGAAACGCTGACGCTGGCCCAGCTGCGGGCCCGACTGCAAACGCTCGACGTGGACGAACTCGAGGCACTGCTGGCCTACGAAGAGGCCACCAAGTCGCGTGCACCGTTCCAGACGCTGCTCGCCAACAGGATCACGCGCGCGACGGCGAAGTGACCCGAGCGGTGCCGGCTCAGCCGGCGAATTCGGCCGAGAACCCGTATCCGGTTCGCGCGGTGGCCATCCGGATCGCGGGCTGGATCGACAAACTGGGCACGGTGTGGGTGGAAGGTCAGTTGACCCAGATCAACATCCGGCCGGGCGCCAAGACGGTATTCATGGTGCTTCGTGACCCGGCGGCCGACATGTCGCTGACCGTAACCGCCCCACGCGATTTGGTGGACCGTGCACCGGTCAAGCTCGTCGAGGGCGTGCAGGTGGTGGTCTGCGGAAAGCCGAACTTCTTCACCGGACGCGGCACATTCTCGTTGCGGCTCAGCGAAATACGCGCGGTGGGCATCGGCGAACTGCTGGCACGCATCGAGCGGCTGCGGCGACTGCTGGACGCCGAGGGACTGTTCGACGCACGGCTCAAGCGGGCGATCCCGTTCCTGCCCGCGACGGTCGGGCTGATCACCGGCCGGGCCAGCGCCGCCGAGCGGGACGTCACCACGGTGGCCGCCGCGCGCTGGCCCGCGGTGCGGTTCGCCGTGCGCAACACCGCCGTGCAGGGTCCCACTGCCGTCGCCCAGATCGTTGACGCGCTGCGCGAATTGGACGCCGACCCCGACGTCGACGTGATCGTGGTGGCCCGCGGCGGCGGCAGCGTCGAGGACCTGCTGCCGTTCTCCGACGAGACGCTGTGCCGCGCGATCGCCGCCTGCCGCACCCCGGTGGTCAGTGCGGTCGGTCACGAGCCCGACAATCCGCTGTGCGACCTGGTCGCCGACCTGCGGGCCGCCACTCCCACCGATGCCGCCAAGAAGATCGTCCCGGATACCGCGGCAGAGCAACACCTGCTCGACGACCTGCGCCGGCGCAGCGCCCAGGCACTGCGCAACTGGGTGGCTCGCGAACAGCGCGCGCTCGCGCAGTTGCGCAGCCGCCCGGTGTTGGCCGAGCCGCTGGCCGCGCTGAGGGTGCGCGCCGAGGAGGTTCACCGCGCCCGGTCGGCGGTTCGCCGGGATATCACCCGGATGATCGATGTGGAGGCCGAACGCGTCGGTCACTTGTCCGCCCGGCTGGCTACGTTGGGTCCGGCGGCCACCCTGGCCCGCGGCTACGCCGTGGTGCAGACGGTTCCGACGGACGGGATCCTCGGCGGTGCTCCGCTCGGTCGACGACGCTCCGGCGGGCACCAAGCTGCGGGTGCGAGTTGCCGACGGCTCCGTCGCAGCGATCAGTGAAGGACGAACCGATGGGGCGTGAAGAACGCGAAGAGGCTACACCTATTAGTCAACTTGGCTATGAAAAATGCCGAGACGAACTGATCGAAGTTGTGCGCCTTCTGGAGCAGGGCGGGCTGGACCTCGATGCATCGCTAACATTGTGGGAAAGAGGCGAACAGCTGGCTAAACGCTGCGAAGAACACTTAGCTGGAGCGCGTAAGCGGGTGGCCGATGCACTGGGTGCCGACGGCCAGGAAGATTCTTGAAAACGAAACCAATTTCGAGGGTTTTGTTCGAAACTGGAACACGTTTCAGTTATCCTCGTCGGCATGGCTGACACTTCTGGAACATCGCCGACCACCCAGCTGGGCCGGATCCTGGTCACCGGCGGCTCGGGGTTCGTTGGCGCCAACCTGGTGACCACCCTGCTCGACCGTGGCTACCAGGTGCGGTCCTTCGACCGTGCGCCCTCGCCGCTGCCGGCCCAGCCCGGGGCTGGAGGTGCTCCAGGGCGACATCTGCGACCGGGACATGGTCGCGGCCGCGGTCGACGGCATCGACACCGTCTTTCACACCGCGGCGCTCATCGAGCTGTTGGGCGGCGCGTCGGTCACCGAGGAGTACCGGCAAGCGCAGTTTCGCCGTCAACGTCGAGGGCACCAAGAACCTGGTGCACGCCGCGCAGGCCGCCGGGGTGAAGCGGTTCGTCTACACGTCGTCCAACAGTGTGGTGATGGGCGGCCAGCCCATCGCCGGCGGTGACGAGACGCTGCCCTACACCGACCGGTTCAACGACCTCTACACCGAGACCAAAGTGGTCGCCGAGCGATTTGTGCTGTCGCAGAATGGGATTGACGGGCTGCTGACGTGCGCCGTACGCCCGAGCGGAATCTGGGGCTGTGGCGATCAGACCATGTTCCGCAAGGTGTTCGAAAGTGTGCAGGCCGGTCACGTCAAGATCCTGGTGGGCCGCAAGGCCGCGCGGCTGGATAACTCCTACGTGCACAACCTGATTCACGGCTTCATCCTGGCCGCCGAGCACCTGGTGCCGGGCGGCACCGCGCCCGGGCAGGCGTACTTCATCAACGATGCCGAACCGGTGAACATGTTCGAGTTCGCCCGACCGGTGGTGGCGGCGTGCGGACATCGCCTGCCCCGGCTGCGGATATCCGGCGCCGCGGTCCGCGCGGCGATGTCGGGCTGGCAGCGACTGCACTTCCGGTTCGGGCTGCCCAAACCCCCGCTGGAACCGCTGGCCGTCGAGCGGCTGTATCTGGACAACTACTTCTCGGTGGCCAAAGCCACCCGCGACCTCGGCTATCGGCCGCTGTTCACCACCGAGCAGGCGATGGCCGAATGCCTGCCCTACTACACCGAGCTGTTCGACCAGATGAAAGCCGCCGCCCATCCCCACCTGGCAGCGGTCGTCGCCCCCGCCATGGCCGAGTAGCGGCACATTCCGCGTCGCCGCGTCGCGAAATGCGACATGCCCGTCGACGACGATGCAGAGCGACGCGATGAGGCGAAGCGGCGCCGATGACCGAGCACGGTGCTGGTCACCGGGGCGTTCGGCTTGGTCGGGTCCGCGACGGTGCGACAGCTGCGCGCCGACGGCCGCCGCGTCGTCGCCACCGACCTCGACATCCCGGCCAACCGCAAGAAGGCAGCCGCCCTGCTGCCGGCCACCGACGTCCGGTGGGCCGACCTCACCGATCCGGACGCGGTCGCCGCGCTGCTGCGCGAAGTCTCGCCCGCGGCGATCATCCACCTTGCCGCGATCATCCCGCCGGTGTGCTACGCGCGGCCGGCGTTGGCCCGCCGCGTCAACGTCGACGCGACCGGATTTCTGATCAACGCCGCGAAAACGCTGCCGGCGCCGCCGCGATTCGTGCAAGCCTCGAGCGTCGCCGCCTACGGCGCCCGTAATCCCCACCGCATCACCGACGTGCTGACCGCGGACACCCCGCTGCGGCCATCCGACATCTACGGCGCCCACAAGGTGGAAGCCGAGCAGCTGGTGCGCGGCTCCGAGCTGGACTGGGTGGTGCTGCGACTGGGCGGCGTGCTCACCTCGGAGCCGCGGTTCGACCTCGACCTGGACACCATCTACTTCGAGGCGTCGCTGCCGGTCGACGGGCGCATCCAGACCGTCGACGTGCGCGACGTGGCCCGCGCGTTCGTCGCCGCCACCACCGCGCCGGTGGTCGGCGAGACGTTGCTGATCGGCGGCGACGACTCGCACCGCCACGTCCAGGGCGATATCGCCCCGGCCAGCGCGGCCGCGATGGGCTTGGTCGGCGGGATACCTGCCGGGCGCAAGGGCAACCCGGACAGCGACGCCGACTGGTTCGCCACCGACTGGATGGACACCGCGCGCTCAGTGGAAGCCCTGAAATTCCAACGGGTTTCGTGGGCGCAGCATGCTCGCCGAGATGGCCGACCGGATGGGCTGGCGGCGCTATCCGGTGCGGCTGGCGGCTCCGCTGGCCCATGCGCTGCTCAAGCGTCGCTCGCCGTACTACCGCTACCCGGGCCGCTACGCCGACCCGTGGCGCGTGATCGACGCCAAATGGAATGACCCTCGACCCGATCGGAGCCCCGCATGACTGATCGCACGGCCGTCGTCGTCGGCGGTGCCTCGGGCATCGGCCGAGCGGTGGCGCATGCGCTGGCCGCCGATGGCTGCCGCGTGACCGTCGCTGACCGCAACACCGACGGCGCGCGTGCCGTCGCCGCCGAACTCGGCGACCCGCACACCGCCGCGACGGTCGAGGTCACCGACGAGGACTCGGTACGAGCGCTTTTCGAGCAGGCCGACGCGCTCGACGTGGTGGTCAACACCGCCGGCTACAGCGGCGTCGGGCTGATCACCGACTTGCCGGTCGAAGATTTCCGCTCGGTCGTCGACGTCTGCCTCACCGGCGCTTTCCTGGTGATCAAGCACGCGCGCGCCGCGGCTGCGCGACGGCGGGGCGCTGGTGTCGATCAGTTCGCTCAACGGGCGCCAGCCCGCTGCGGCGATGAGCGCCTACTGCGCCGCCAAGGCCGGGCTGTCGATGCTGACCCAAGTCGCGGCGCTCGAACTCGCGCCGCGCGGTATCCGGGTCAACGCCGTCGCCCCCGGATTCGTGCACACTCCGCTCACCGAGCCGGCCACCCAGATTCCGGGCGTGCTCGACGAATACCTGGAGAACACTCCGCTGGGCCGCGCCGGCACGCCCGAGGAGATCGCCGAGGCCGTGGTGTTCCTGTGCAAGGCGCCGTGGCTGACCGGTGAGGTGCTCGACCTCAACGGCGGCGCACACATGAAGCGCTACCCCGACATCTTGGGCCACGTGATGAAGCTGGCGGCACAGTGACTTCGGCGAATTTCACCGGCAAGCAAGCGATCGTCACCGGCGCGGGCTCGGGCATCGGCGCGGCGCTGTGCCGGGCCCTGGTCGCCGCGGGCGCCGACGTCGTCTGCACCGATGTCGACGGCGCCGCAGCGGCCCGCACCGCCGAGGGCCTGCACGGTCCGGGCACCGCGACGTCGGCCACCCTCGACGTCACCGACGCGGCGGCGGTGGCGGCCGCCGTCGACGCTGTGGTCGCCCGCACCGGACGGCTCGACCTGATGTTCAACAACGCCGGAATCGCTTGGGGCGGCGATACGGAACTGCTCACGCTGGACCAGTGGAACGCCATCATCGACGTCAACATCCGCGGCGTCGTGCACGGGGTGACGGCCGCCTATCCGGTGATGCTGCGGCAGGGCCACGGCCACATCGTCAACACCGCGTCGATGGCCGGGCTGACCGCGGCCGGGCAGATCACCAGTTACGTGATGACCAAGCACGCGATCGTGGGGCTGTCGCTGGCGCTGCGCTCGGAGGCCGTCTCCCGCGGGGTGGGCGTGCTGGCCGTGTGCCCGGGCGCCGTCGAGACGCCGATCCTGGACAAGGGCGCGATCGGCGGTTTCGTCGGCCGCGACTACTACCTGCGCGGCCAGGGCATGAAGACCGGCTATGACCCCGACCGGTTGGCCCGCGACACCCTCAAGGCGATCAAGCGCAACAAGGCGCTGCTGGTCGCGCCGAGGCAGGCTTATGCGTCGTGGGTGTTCGCCCGGCTGGCGCCAGGTCTGCTGCAGCGTTTGTCGATCCGATTCATCGCCGATCAGCGCAAGCGACAACACGCGAAAAGCGTTGTCGTAGCACTAGAGTCTCGGAGGGCGGCGATGAACACCGAATTCACGCTCACCCAGAAACGGGCCCTTGCGGTCTGGACGTTGGTCAGCCTGCTGTTCGCCGCGTATTTCCTCCGCAACTACTTCGTCCTCATCGTGGTGGCCGCCGTCGGCGCGTATTTGTTTACGCCGCTTTTCAATTGGTTCGGTCGCCGGATGAGGGCCGGCTTGGCAGCCACCTGCACGCTGCTGTCGGCGCTGGCCGTCGTCGTCGTGCCGGTCGGCCTGTTGGTGGTGCTGGCGATCGTGCAGATTTCCCGCATGGTGACCCACGTCGCCGGCTGGGTGCAGAAGACCGGTATGACTGAGCTCGGCGACAAGAGTCTCCATGTCGTCAATCAGCTCTTGGCGCGGGTGCCGTTCCTGCACATGACCGTTACCGCGGAGTCGCTGCGAAAAACGATGGTGACCGTCGCGCAGAAGGCGGGTGAATGGAGCCTGCACTTCCTGCAGGACACGGCCGGAAGTCTCTTCGGCACGGTCACCTCAGCCATCATCTTCTTGTACGTGTTCATGGCGCTGCTGACCCACCGCGACAAACTCCTCACCTTGATCCGCCAACTCAATCCGCTCGGCGACGACGTCACCGATTTGTACCTGCGAAAGATGGGCTCCATGGTGCGCGGCACCGTGATCGGCCAGTTCGTCATCGCACTGTGTCAAGGGGTGGCCGGCGCCGCGTCGGTCTACGTCGCCGGATTCCACCACGGGTTCTTCATATTCGCGATTCTGTTGACCGCGCTGTCCATCATTCCGCTGGGCGGCGGCATCGTGACCATCCCGTTCGGCATCGGGATGATCTTCTACGGCAACATCGTCGGCGGCGCTTTCGTAATCCTTTGGCATCTAATAGTTGTCACCAACCTCGACAACTTCCTGCGCCCGATCCTGGTGCCCCGAGACGCGCGCCTCAACCCCGCGCTGATGTTGCTGGCCGTGTTCGCGGGCATCGCGATGTTCGGCCCGTGGGGCATTGTCATCGGCCCGGTGTTGATGATCGTCATCGTCACCACCATCGACGTCTACCTGGCGGTGTACAAGGGCGTAGAGCTCGAAGAACCCGTCGACGAGGACGACAAGCCCGGCTGGCTGACGCGCTGGCGGAGCCGAAACTCGACTATGACGCAGCCAGCCGCTGAGTGAGGAACTCGACCACCCGCTTGCGCGCCTCGTAGGCCGGATGACCGTCGACCTCGCGGACCTCAAGGGTCAGCACCGAATGCGCCGCCCGGGTAAAGCCGTGCTCGTTGCCTGGGCCCGAGTCGATCTCGATGACCTCGAACGCGTCGCCGAGCCGTTCTTTGAGCGTCACGAACCGTTCGCCCGGCGACATGAGGTCCTTGCTGAACCGCAGGCCCATCGCGCACACGCCGTCGTTGGCGGCGCGGTCTTTGAACGCGTTCAGCTCCACGTCGCTGAGTCCGGGATCGCGCCGCATGCGTGGGGTCAGCGGGAACGGCGTCGACGGCTGGCTGAGCACCGGTGCCAGCACGCTGTCGTCGACCGCGGCGGCCAGCGCGAAGCCGCCGGTGAAACACTGGCCGATCACCCCGACGCCCTTGCCCGGCGTCGATGCGTTGAGGTCACGGGCCAATGCGCGCAGGAAGATCCGCGACCGGCCGGTGCTTGTTGGTCGCAAGCGCGGCGAATTCCCTTGCCACACAGACACGTCTCGAGAGAAGAAAGCGTGTAGCCGACCGACACCGGACGGCCCGGCTCGCCGAACAGCGACGGGATTGCGACGGTGAATCCGTTGTCCACCAGGTGATTACCCAGCCCCAGCACACCGGGGTGGATGCCCGGGATCTCGGGGATCAGCACCACGCCAGGCCCTTCGCCCTTGCGGTAGACGTCGTGGGTGTAGCCGCCACCGGTGAACGGTGTCGCCGACCAGCCGGTCAGGTCGGCTTCTGGTGCGGTGCGCTCATGTGTCCCTTCTACCGGCGCGCCGGTAGGGGCGGCTGTGATTGAGTGGCCGCCGCCAGCGTACGAAACTGATCGACGCCGCCGGCACCGGTGACCGCGACCTGAGCCGGACCGGCCGGACTGGCCAGCCGGGTGGTCCACACCGGCTCGACGCCGTCACCCTCGTAGACGATCCACCGGGTGCCGTCGACGTCGACGGTTCCGGTCGGGTACATCGACGGGTGGATCGAGCCAACCAGCTTGTCCTCGTCGGCGTTGCTCTGGGTCAGGCTCAGGTACATGCCGGTGGGGCTGATGTATCCGACGGTGGAGGTGACCGCGCGCACCCGTTGACCGGTCGACGGGTCGGTCCGGCCGTCTCCGATGCCGCCGCGGCTGCCGGAGTTGGCCTGCCAGCCTTGGGGCAGCCGCGGCAGCCGGACCGGGAACCCCAGCGTCTGCGCGTCGGCCTGCAGCGCGCTGGCCGCGTCGTAGGACGGCACCGGTCCGCGGCTGGTACCGCCGGGGGCGAACGTGCACATCCCGACAATGCCCGCCAGGACGATGCAGGCCACCACCAGCGGCGCGATCGACCAGAACATATCCCGGCCGTCCTGCAGCAGCCGCGGCTTGGCCGGCTTTGCCGTCGGGTGCGGCTGCGGCTGCGTCGTCACACCACGAGTATCCCAGCTCCCGAGCGCCAACCCGCTTCTGGGACAATCGGCGCATGAGCCCGCAGCGCCAAGAGCCGACGTGAAGCCCCGGACCGCAACCTTGCTCTGGAACTGGTACGGGTCACCGAAGCCGGTGCCATGGCCGCCGGGCGCTGGGTCGGTCGCGGAGACAAGGAAGGTGGCGACGGGGCGGCCGTCGATGCGATCCGCCAGCTGGTGAACTCGGTGTCGATGCGCGGCGTGGTGGTGATCGGCGAGGGTGAGAAAGACCACGCGCCGATGCTCTACAACGGCGAGGAGGTCGGCAACGGCGACGGCCCGGACTGCGACTTCGCCGTCGACCCGATTGACGGCACCACGCTGATGAGCAAGGGCATGCCCAACGCCATCTCGGTGCTGGCGGTGGCCGACCGCGGCACGATGTTCGACCCGTCGGCGGTGTTCTACATGAACAAGATCGCCGTCGGACCCGACGCCGCTCACGTGCTGGACATCACCGCGCCGATCGCCGACAACATCCGCGCGGTCGCCAAGGTCAAGGGCTTGTCGATCCCCGACATGACGGTGTGCATCCTGGACCGGCCGCGGCACGCTCAACTGATCGAGGACGTCCGCGCCACCGGCGCGCGAATCCGGTTGATCACCGACGGCGACGTGGCCGGCGCGATATCGGCGTGCCGGCCCGACTCCGGCACCGACATGCTGGCCGGTATCGGCGGCACCCCGGAGGGCATCATCACCGCCGCGGCGATCCGCTGCATGGGCGGCGAGATCCAGGCGCAGCTGGCACCCAAGGACGACGCCGAACGGCAGAAGGCACTCGACGCCGGCTACGACCTCGACAAGGTGCTGACCACCGAGGACCTGGTGTCCGGTGACAACGTCTTCTTCTGCGCGACCGGCGTCACCGACGGCGACCTGCTCAAGGGTGTCCGCTACCAGCCCGGCGGGTGCACCACCCAGTCGATCGTGATGCGTTCGAAGTCCGGCACGCGTGCGGATGATCGAGGCCTACCACCGGCTGTCCAAGCTCAACGAATACTCCGCCATCGACTTCACCGGCGACAGCACCGCCGCATATCCCCTGCCGTAATCACCCGCCGCAACCACCCAAGAAGGACCCAATCTATGGGCGCTCACACCGCCGAGAACGACACCGAATACCGCATCGAACACGACACCATGGGCGAAGTCCGGGTGCCGGCAAAAGCATTGTGGCGCGCGCAGACTCAGCGTGCGGTGGAGAACTTCCCGATCTCCGGACGCGGACTGGAGCGCACCCAGATCCGCGCGTTGGGTCTGCTGAAAGGCGCTTGCGCGCAAGTGAACAAGGACCTCGGATTGCTGGCACCGGAGAAGGCCGACGCGATCATCGCCGCCGCCGCCGAGATCGCCGACGGGCGCCACGACGACCAGTTCCCGATCGACGTCTTCCAGACCGGGTCGGGCACCAGTTCCAACATGAACACCAACGAGGTGATCGCGTCGATCGCGGCCGCCAACGGTGTGACCGTGCATCCCAACGACGACGTCAACATGTCGCAGTCGTCCAACGACACCTTCCCGACCGCCACCCACATCGCGGCCACCGAAGCCGCTGTGCGCCATCTCATCCCGGCGCTGCAGGTGCTGCACGACGCGCTGGCGGACAAGGCCCGCGAGTGGCGCACGGTGGTGAAATCGGGCCGCACGCATCTGATGGACGCCGTCCCGGTCACCCTCGGCCAGGAGTTCTCCGGATACGCCCGTCAGATCGAGGCCGGCATCGAGCGAGTGCGCGCCACGCTGCCCCGGTTGGGTGAGCTGGCGATCGGCGGCACCGCGGTGGGCACCGGCCTCAACGCGCCCGACGGCTTCGGCGCCAAGGTGGTCGAGGTGCTGGTGAAAGAGACCGGGTTGACCGAATTACGCACGGCGGTCAACGCTTTCGAGGCTCAGGCGGCCCGCGACGGGCTGGTCGAGGCGTCCGGCGCGCTGCGCACCATCGCGGTGTCGTTGACCAAGATCGCCAACGATGTCCGCTGGATGGGGTCGGGTCCGTTGACCGGTCTGGCCGAAATCCAGCTGCCGGATCTGCAGCCGGGCAGCTCGATCATGCCGGGCAAGGTCAATCCTGTTCTGTGCGAGGCGGTTACGCAGGTCGCCGCTCAGGTGGTCGGTAACGACGCGGCAATCGCGTGGGGTGGCGCGGGCGGCGCCTTCGAGCTCAACGTCTACATCCCGATGATGGCGCGCAACCTGCTGGAGTCGTTCAAGCTGCTGACCAACGTGTCCACGCTGTTCGCCGAGCGCTGCATCAGCGGGCTGACCGCGCACGTCGAGCACTTGCGCGAGCTGGCCGAGTCGTCGCCGTCGATCGTGACACCGCTGAATTCGGCGATCGGCTACGAGGAGGCCGCCGCGGTGGCCAAGCAAGCCCTCAAGGAGCGCAAGACGATCCGCCAGACGGTGATCGATCGCGGGCTGATCGGCGACAAGCTGTCCGAAGAGGAACTCGACCGTCGCCTCGACGTGCTCGCGATGACCAAGGTGAACGAACAGCCGACATGATCAGCGACGAACTCCGGCAACGCCGACTGGCCGTCATCGAAGAGCACATGACCACCGAGGTGACCAAGGAATTCGACCGCACCCTGGCCACCTTCAACGGGCACCCGCGCTACGAGATCATGGCCACCGGCCAGGTTTTCGACGGCGACGACGAGGTCATGGGTTACTACCTGACCACCCGGACCGCGTTCCCCGACCAGCGCCACGAAAACGTCCGGTACCACTTCAGCGACGACGCGGTGATCACCGAATTCGACCTGCTGGGAACCAATCTCGGTGAGTTCTACGGTCTGCCACCCACCGGCAAGGCGTTCCGGGTGCCGATCATCGCGGTGTTCTTCTTCGACGGCGATCGAATCACCAACGAGCGCATCTACTTCGACTCGGCCAGCCTGGTCAGCCAGATCGGTCGCGGTGAGCTGCTGGCGGTCGCCGCCGCGGGTGAGCTACCGGATCAGTGACCGACAGGAAACCGTCAGTGAGCGACTCGACGGAAGCGACTAGAGACGCGCTGGACTTCGTGACATCCGGTCGTTGGGAGATCGGTTGCACGGCAGAGCTATTGGTCCCTCCGCACGCAGACAGCATGATGCGAATCAATCGGTGACTGCGGTTGAGGTCGAGTTTCGTCCCCGAACCGTTCTGCCTCACCGAGCGGAACTGGCTGGCGGCTGGCGTTTGCCGGCGATCCCCGCGAGTATCCGGTCGAGTGCGCGCATCGCGTCGTTACGTGTGTTGTTCGGGTTTGCTGACCGACCGATGAGCATTGCAGCCTCGTTCAAGGCGCTGACTAGCATGTGAGCGAGCGTGTCGACTGGGCCGGACTCGACAGCTCCCTCCTGGATCGCGCGCTGGATACCTAGCTTGACCAATCCCAGTCCGTGGCGGGTATCCAGTTCGCGCAACTGAGCCCAGCCGAGTACTGACGGGGCATCGGTGAGCAGGATCTGGCGCACGTCGTCCTGTGCGGACACCTCAAGGAACGCGCGGCATCCGGCAACCAGGCGGAGCCACGCGTCAGGCTTTGCCTGTGCTGCGGCCGCCACTCGTGCGGTGACGTCTGTCGCGACCTGTTCGCATACGGCGCGGAACAGTCCGTCCTTGCCTGGGAAGTGGTGGTACAGCGCACCCCTGGTGACCTCCGCCTCGGTGCAGACGTCCTGCATCGCCACGCCGGAATGTCCGCTGCGGGCGAACATCTCCCGGGCCACGGCGACCAGCCTGGCCTTGGTCTGCTCGCCGTGAGCCGGCGTGGTGCGGTGCATCGGCCGCCGGCCTGGTGCGGTTGTCATGTTGAGGGTGATGATATCGCTCTTGCGCTACCTACATACTGTATGTAGGGTTCTCGGTATGGATGCGATAGTGCTGACGCACGAGTCTCTGGCCTTCCCGGCGATCGCAGCCGGTCCAGCGGACGGTGACCTCGTGTTGCTGCTGCACGGCTTCCCGCAGACGGCGCAAGCCTGGAACGGCCAGGTCGAAGCGCTAGGTGCCGCTGGGTGGCGAGCAGTGGCGCCAGACCTGCGCGGCTTCGCAGCCGAGGCCCTGCCTGAGACGGTGGGCCGATACACCCAGGAACGCATCAGGGCCGACGTCTTCGCCATGGCCGACCAGCTTGGAGCCGACCAGTTCCATCTGGTCGGTCACGATCTTGGCGGCATCATCGCATGGGACCTCGGCTGCCGATACCCGGACCGGATCCGCACCCTGGCCGTTGCGTCCACCCCACACTTGGCGGCCTTCGCTGCTGCCCTTGAATCCCGCCAGCAGCCACTGCCCCCATTCGATCTGTTCCGCCAGCCCGGGATCGCCGAACAGCTGATGCTGGCCGACAACGCGGCCGCGCTGCGCGCCTCCTATAGCGGCCTCGACCCGGCAGCCATCGACCGCTACGTCACTCACTTCAGTTCACCTGGATTTCTGACCGGGGCGCTAAATCACTTCCGCGCCTTCAATTTCGCCGACTGGCTGACACTGCCGGCCGCCCCGATACCGACGTTGTTCGTCTGGGGCTCGGATGACCCGTTCCTTGGCCAACGCACCGCTCGCGCCACGCGCGAACACGTGACCGGCACCTACACGGAGGTAGAACTCAGCGGAGTCGGACACTGGGTACCCGAGCTTGCCCTCGGGCGACTTACCGATCTGCTCGTTCACCACCTGCAAACCTCGACCAGCTGATCCACAAGCATGTAGGTCGGCAAGATGTCAACGGCCAGGATCCGTTACAACAAGCCATGAACACCAAACGCGATCAAAGTTCAACGACACCGGTATTGGTCGAGGATAGTTTCCCACCCCCGTGGGCGCGCGAAATGTGGACGACTGCAACGATTGCCATCGAGACCGGTATACACGCCCCCGTAATCCGAGGCGGTCGCCCACGTCGAGGAAATAATCCTGACGCCTTCCAGTCGTCGACAGCTAGCTGCCGTTAGTTCGATCCGCCCGAGTTCTGGCCCGGAACATCGGTGATCGGGAAGTTGGGCATCGGCTTCGGCGACGGCGTGTTGGGCAAGGACGGAATCTCGGCGACCGGGATGTCGTGCAGGTCATTGACCGGCGGCCCGTTCTCCCGGCTGCCGTACACGCTGCCCGGTGCTCGTTGCCCGAGCAGCTGGCTGACCGTCACCAGGTGATAGTTGTTGGCTTTCAGCACCGGGATGAACTGGTAGACCAAATCGACCGTGCTGGAGTAGGTGTCGTGCAGCAGCACCACCGAGCCGGGCTTGATCTGGGTCATCAGCAGGTATCTGCTGGCCGCGGTGTTCGAGTCGTTGATCCAGTCGTAAGGGATGACGTCCCAAAGGATTCCGGCCAGGCCGATCTTGCCGGCCTGCTGATTGACCGCGTCGTCGGTGAGCCCGCCTGGGGGCCGCCACAGCTTGGGCGTCACACCGGTGGCGGCGGCGATCGCGTCGTTGGCCCTGGACAACTGGCCGGGAACATCGGGCAGCGGCAGCGTCGTCATGTTGGGGTGTTCCCAGGTGTGGTTGCCGATCTCCATGCCCGCGTCGACGACACGTTTGGCGCCGGCCGGGTTGGCGGCGACCTTGTTGCCGATCTCGAAGAAGGTCGCCTTGGCATTGTTGGCGGTCAGGATGCCCAGCAGCCGATCGGTGTAGGGCGTGGGACCGTCGTCGAACGTCAACGCGACGCACTTGACTTGTGCACAGTCGACGACATCGTTGGCCTTGGCGAACCTGACGTGCCCGGTGAATGCACCGATCGCGACGACGCTGGCGGCCGCCACCACACCGGCGACCGTGCGCCAGTACCGCCACGCGAGGGTGTCTGGTCGTCTCGGCACGGCCGGAAGCTTACCCGCGGCGAACGCGGCGGAGCCGGGCGCAGCGGTCGCGCGCGACTACGGCAGCGGGGCCCGGATAATTTCCTCGAGCATCTCGGTGACCAGCGCGGCGATCGGCGACCGCTCGCTGCGCAGCAGCGTGATGTGCGCGAAAAGCGGGTGTCCCTTGAGTTTCTCGACCACGGCGGCGACCCCGTCGTGACGACCGACTCGAAGGTTGTCGCGCTGCGCGACGTCGTGGGTCAACACCACCCGCGATCCCGCGCCCAGTCGTGACAGCACCGTCAGCAGCACGTTGCGCTCCAGCGATTGCGCCTCGTCGACGATGACGAACGAGTCGTGCAGCGAGCGACCGCGGATGTGGGTCAGCGGCAGCACCTCGAGCATCCCGCGGGACAGCACCTCCTCGAGCACCGCCGGGCTGGCCAGACCTTCGAGGGTGTCGAAGACCGCCTGCGCCCACGGGCCCATTTTTTCGCTCTCGCTGCCGGGCAGGTAGCCCAGCTCCTGGCCACCGACCGCGTACAGCGGGCGGAAGACCACCACCTTGCGCTGGGTGCGTCGCTCCAGCACGGCTTCCAGGCCGGCGCATAGCGCCAGCGCCGACTTGCCGGTGCCGGCCTTGCCGCCCAGCGACACGATGCCCACCGACTCGTCGAGCAGCAGATCCAGGGCCACCCGCTGCTCGGCGGAGCGGCCACGCAGTCCGAAGACCTCACGATCGCCGCGGACCAGCTGGACGCGCTTGTGGGCGTTGACCCGGCCGAGTGCGTGCGAGCTGCCGGCAAGCAATCGAATACCGGTGTGGCACGGCAGGTCTCGGGCTGCGGTCAAATCGACCTCGCCGTCGGCGAACAACGCGTCGATGTCCTCGGGGGTGGCTTCCATCTCCGTCATCCCGGTCCAGCCGGACGTGACGACGTCCTGCGCGTGGTACTCGTCGGCGCGCAGACCCACCGCGCCTGCTTTGACGCGCAGCGGAATGTCTTTGCTCACCAACGTGACTTGCTTGCCCTCCGCGGCCAGGTTGGCGGCGCAGCACAGGATGCGCGAGTCGTTGGTGTCGGTGCGGAACCCGGCCGGCAGCACGTCCGGATCGCTGTGGTTGAGTTCGACGTGCAGCGTGCCGCCTTCTGTCCCAACGGGAATGGGCTGATCCAGCCGCCCGTGCTCGAGCCGAAGGTCGTCGAACAAGCGCAACGCCTGGCGGGCGAACCAGCCGAGCTCATGGTGATGGCGTTTGGCTTCCAGCTCACTGATCACCACCAGCGGAACCACCACTTCGTGTTCGGCGAAGCGGGAACAGGCCCACGGATCGGACAACAACACGGAGGTGTCGAGCACGTACGTCCGCTTGATGTCCTGTGGAACCGCCGGGGAATCAGTCACGAGCGCTCCTCGAACTCATCGCCTGGTTCGCTGCCGCATTCGAGTGGTGGCCCCACCGCCACCCATGCACGCGGGGCGTCATAACCGGGCTGAAGCCCGTGCGGCCCGCACGGACGATTCGGCGGGGGCCGCGGCGCTAGGACCGGGGCCGGCGGTCCTGTCGAAGTCGAGACGAGAGGCGCCGCCCGGACAGCAGAGCATGTCGCTAGCCATCGACTGCGACGCTACTCCGGTCTTCGCATGTGCGCCGCGCAGGCGCGCCGACGTGGCTAGCTGATGACGTACTGCCGCAACGCGGACTCGTCGGCGACCCCCCATGCGGTGATGCGGTCGGAGATCACTCGCGCCAGCTGATCCGGGCCGAAAATGCCTGCGTCGGCGACGTTTCGCACCTTGTCTTGGTAGGCGTCGATGTCGGCGCCGACGACTTGGAGGTCAGCCGCGCGGGCGGCGATCGCCGCGATCGTCTCGTCGCGGGTGTAGTCGAGGCAGTGCGCGACGAGGTTGGCGAAGAACTCCTCGTGCCGCTCTTCGTCGCGCGCGATGTGGGCGATGAGTCCGGCCAGCACCGGCTCTTCGATCTTGGCCGCCAGGTTGTTGCAGTAGACGGCGTGGGCGCGCTCGAAGAAAGCCATGAACACCAGCGTTTCGACCTGGGAGTACTGGTCGGCGCGATACCCCTTGGGCGACACGTGCTCGAAGCGGACCTGCTCGTTGGCGGCCGGGTCGACCTCGCGGGTCACGACGAAGTACTCGCGCAGGGCAATGGCGTGCAGATGTTCCTCGGCGGTCCACCGGCCCAGCCACTGGGCCCAGTTGTCTTCGAGAATGAAGTGCTCGACGAGTTCGCGGTGATAACCGGCCACGTTGTCTTTGGTGATGAGCAGAATCTCGCACGCGTCGGTGATGACTTTGGGCAGCGTCACCTGCGACGGATCCCAGTCACGCCCGCCGAGGAAGGCGAAGTTCTCGCCCTGCTCGAACGGCACGAAGTCGTGCGCGAACCACAAGCTTCTCGGTGTCGAGGTGGCGGTCGAGGTTCTCGCCCACGACGGGCTCGAGTTCGAGGATCAACGCGTTAGCGACAGGTTTCTGTGCCATGAAGTAACTGTAACCCGCGTACACAGGTTCCGTGAAATTCGCCGCGCGGTCAGACCAGCGACCAGTCTTCCAGGCCGTCGTACAGCGGGAACTCTCTGGCAAGTCGCGTCACGCGGTCCCGCAGCGCGGGCACGTCGGCCGCGCTGCCCGCCGCCAGGGCGGTGGCGATGATGTCTGCGACCTCGGTGAACTCGGCGTCCCCGAAGCCGCGGGTGGCCAGCGCCGGGGTGCCGACCCGCAGACCCGACGTCACCATCGGCGGCCGCGGGTCGTTCGGGACGGCGTTGCGGTTGACGGTGATGCCGATGTCGTGCAGCAGGTCCTCGCCGGCCTGGCCATCCAGCGGTGAGTCGCGCAGATCGACCAGCACCAGGTGCACGTCGGTGCCACCGCTGACCACGGACACACCGGCCTTGGCGACGTCGGAGGCCAGCAGCCGGTCGGCGAGGATCCGGGCGCCGGACAGCGTGCGCTGCTGGCGGTCGGCGAACTCGGGTGTGCCGGCGATCTTCAGCGCGACCGCTTTGGCGGCGATGACGTGCATCAGCGGCCCGCCCTGCTGACCGGGAAACACCGCGGAGTTGATGGACTTCGCGTATTCCTGCTTGCCTATGATCAGGCCGGAGCGAGGGCCGCCCAGCGTCTTGTGCACCGTCGTGGACACGACGTCGGCGTGCGGCACCGGGGAGGGGTGCAGCCCCACGGCGACCAGACCCGCGAAGTGCGCCATGTCCACCCACAGCTTGGCGTCGACCTCGTCGGCGATCGATTTGAACGCCGCGAAGTCGAGGGTCCGCGGGTAGGCCGACCAGCCGGCGATCAGCACCTTCGGGCGGAACTCCAGCGCCTTGGCCCGGACCGCGTCCATGTCGATCCGGTGCGTCTTCGGGTCCACGGTGTAGAAGCCGGCGTCATACAACTTGCCGGAGAAGTTCAGCTTCATGCCGTGCGTCAGGTGGCCGCCGTTGGCAAGGTCGAGACCCAGCAGGTGCTCCCCCGGTGACATCAGCGCGTGCAGCACCGCGGCGTTGGCCTGGGCGCCCGAATGCGGTTGCACGTTGGCGAAATCGGCGCCGAACAGCGCCTTGGCCCGGTCGCGGGCGATGTTCTCCACGACGTCGACGTACTCGCAGCCGCCGTAGTAGCGCCGGCCGGGCAGGCCCTCGGCATATTTGTTGGTCAGCACGCTGCCCTGGGCCTGCAATACCGCACGCGGTACGAAGTTCTCCGACGCGATCATCTCCAGGGTGTCGCGCTGGCGTCCGAGTTCCTTGCCCAGCAGGTCGGCGATGTCGGGATCGACCTCAGCCAACGAGGCCGACATCACCGACGCAGCAGTCCGGGCATCAGGTGCAGCAGTCACGGCGCCAGTCTATCGACCGGACCCGACGCGTCGTGGCTCCGGCTACGCCGGACTAGTCAGTACAGCGCCGACGGGATCAGCGGCTCGTCGAGCAGCCGACCGAACCGCTCGGCGAGGCTCACACCGACGGGCCGGTCGTCCAGCCAGCGCCGCAGCAGCCGGTAACCCTCGACATAGGTGCTGGTGTAGGCATGCCACAGCGGCGAGGACAAAAATCGCAGCACCTGTTGGGCGCGGGTGTCGTTGACCAGCAGCCAGCGCCGCAGGAAGGCCGCGACCTCCTCGGCGTCGCGGTGCTCGTCGTGCAACATCAACGCCGCATCCTGACGGACACCGGCCAGCGCCGCGGACGCCTCAGAGATCGCCTCGGCCCGCTCGCCGTCGAACCTCAGTCCCAGGTCGGCGTAGATCTCGGATGCCCAGTGCCCCCAGCCCGGGCCGATCGCGGCGTAGAGCGCCAGGTCGGCCAGCCCCTCGGCCATCAGGCACTGCGGGGTGTTCACCAGAAAAATGGTCTGCTCGACCTGGCCATTCCGGTTGACCAGCCCGGCCTCTTTGCGGCAGTGCTCGGTGTGGTGACCCGGATACGACTCGTGGGCCACCAGCCGCGGCAGGTTGGACATCTGCTGTTTGATGTCGGCGTTGACGGCCACCTTGGAACGGTAATCGCCCAGGTAGTAGTTGAATCCCGACCACGGCTGATCGGTCACCACCTGGTAGACGACGGTCTCGGTGTCGGGAAGCGGATACTCGGCGCGCACCCGGTCGCGCAGCGCGCTGGAGAACGCCTCGATGCACTCGGCCAACCGATCCGGCGGGATCTCCTCGCTCGCACGGTAAGCCTGCATCCGTTCGGCCAGTGGGCCGCTGAGCGCCCGGTCGCCCAGCACGTCGTCGAGCCGGGCATGCGCCTGCCGGTAGGTTTCCGCCTCACCCTTGGCGATGTGGACGTCGAAGTAGTCGTGCACCTCGTCGACGAAGCCGATGTCTTCGCCGGCGAACTTGCGCCCGGCGCAGGCCAACGCGCGCAGATGGACGTCGATGTAGTCGGCGCGGGCTTCGTCGAATCCGTTACTGTGCGGATATTTGGCAGCGCGGCGAGCAGCCGCTGGGCCTGGCGGACCAGGTCGGCCGGGTCGGGCGCGGGCTCGGCCGACACCGTTCAGACGCAACGTGGGATCGCCGGTGAACGCGTCGACGTACCCGGGCTCGATCCGGTCGAAGCGCAAACCGAGCAGCAGGTACTCGCGGATGAGCGCAGCAGGTTCCACGCCCGCTAACGCTATCCGGTCGTGCCCCAGCCGTCCGTAGCGCGCCAAAGGCTGCAAGACTGACAGTCATGCCGCGGCTGAGCGAGCCGAGCCCCTACGTGGAGTTCGACCGGAGTCAGTGGCGCGCGCTACGCAAGTCGACGCCGCAGCCGCTGACCGAAGAAGAAGTCGTCGGCTTGCGCGGTCTCGGCGAGCAGATCGACCTGCTCGAGGTCGAAGAGGTGTACCTCCCGCTGGCCCGGCTCTTGCACCTGCAAGTCGCCGCGCGGCAAGGGTTGTTCGCCGCCACCGACGAATTCCTCGATGGAACGCGGCAGAACCCCGATCGGCCGGTGCCGTTCATCATCGGGGTGGCCGGCAGCGTGGCGGTCGGTAAGTCGACGACGGCCCGTGTGCTGCAGGCGCTGCTGGCCCGCTGGGATCACCACCCACGGGTCGATCTGGTGACCACCGACGGGTTCCTCTACCCGAACGCCGAGTTGACCCGACGAAACCTCATGCACCGCAAGGGCTTTCCGGAGAGCTATGACCGACGGGCCTTGATGCGATTCGTCACCTCGGTGAAGTCGGGTTCGGACTACGCGTGCGCCCCGGTGTACTCGCATCTGCACTACGACCGGGTGCCGGGCGCCAAGCAGGTGGTCCGCCACCCCGACATCCTGATCCTCGAGGGCCTCAACGTGCTGCAGACCGGACCCACGCTGATGGTGTCCGACCTGTTCGACTTCTCGCTGTATGTGGACGCGCGGGTTGAGGACATCGAGCAGTGGTACGTCTCGCGATTTTTGGCGATGCGCTCCACCGCGTTCGCCAACCCGGCTTCACACTTCCACCACTACGCGGGCCTGACCGATCAGCAGGCCGTCGTCGCCGCCCGCGACATCTGGCGTTCGATCAACCGGCCGAACCTGATCGAGAACATCTTGCCCACCCGGCCGCGGGCCACCCTGGTGCTGCGCAAGGACGCCGACCATTCCATCAACCGGCTGCGGCTGCGCAAGTTGTAGATTTTCCTCCGACGATGTTCCCGACCCTGAGGGGGTGCAGTGGAAGAGTGGGCGGGCAGTAACCCCGCGGCCGGTTGGCAGGTTGCACATCAGCCACATCCGATACCCGCGCCGCCGCGTCGCAGCCACCGAACGCTGATCATGATCGCCGTCGTGGGCGCCGTGGTCGTCGTCGTCGCGGGAGTCCTTGCACTCATCAGATCACCAAACTCCCCGCTGACCGCGCTGCTCTATTCGCGACAGACCGTGTTGCCGTTCAGCGGCCTCAAGGATCCAACCGGCGTGGCGGTGGACACCCAGGGCGCCATCTACGTCACCGATGCCGGCAACCGCCGGGTGCTGAAGCTGACGACGGGGCCTGACAGCCAGACCGTGCTGCCGTTCACCGGACTGCAAAACCTGACCGGTGTAGCCGTCGACCGCAAGGGCAACGTGTACGTCAGCTACTTCACCGACGGCTACCCCGGCGTGGGCAAGGTGGTGAAGTTGGCGGCCGGGTCGACCAGCCAGACCGAACTGCCGTTCGCCAACCTCGCAGACCCACGGGCCGTAGCAGTAGATGTCGCCGGCAATGTCTACGTCGCCGACCGCCATATACACCAAGTGGTGAAACTTCCGGCGGGGTCGAGCAGCCAGACCGTGCTGCCGTTCACCGGGCTCGAGTTCCCACAGGGCGTGGCGGTCGACCCGGCAGGCGACGTCTACGTCACCGACACCCAAAACAACGACAACAGGGTGGTGGAACTGGCTGCCGGATCCACCAGCCAGACCGTGCTGCCGTTCACCGGGCTGAACCAGCCCTACGGCGTGGCCGTGGGTCCGACCGGCAGCGTGTTCGTCAGCGATTCCAATAGCAGACAAGTCCTGAAGCTGCCGCCGGGGTCTGCCCGCCAGAGCGCGCTGCCGTTCAGCGGCCTCAATTCCCCGGAAGGTGTGGCGGTGGACGCGAAAGGCAGCGTCTACGTTGCTGATTCCATGCACGCGCGGGTGCTGAAACTACCGAAGGCATAACAAGCCGATGCGGAGGCGCGCACCGCAACCTCTGACGGCGGCGCCCCGCATCGGCGGGACGGGAGTCACGCCGAAAGTCGGCGCACTCCGAGGTATTGCAGGTAGCCGATCAGCGCGGTGTAAACACCGCTGGCCAGTGTCGCCCCGATGCCCGTCGCGGTCAGCGGCAACGCACCCGCGGCCACCACGACGACTGCCGCCACGGTGAAGACAATGTTGGCCACGATGACGGCGATTCCGGCACGGCGCAGGTCGGGTGCTGCGGCGAGGCCGAACACGATCAAGCCACAGAAAACGAAGAAAGCGCCGATCCCGTATTCCGCGATGGAGCTCAGTCCGGTCAGCGACGAGATCGGATCCGCCGCCGCGGCGATCATCAGGCCGGCGAGTCCGCTCAGCGTTGCGTCGAGCCGCATGGCGAACCGCAACAGGGAATCGGTTGAGTCGGCTAACGGCCGGGTGGCTAGTGGAGTAACAGCGGTCATGTCCAGAACTCCTTGCGATGTCGGGTCGAACACCTCTGAGCGTGCCGTTCTGGGACTGCCAGATCGACGCGTGGCAGTGCCAAGCACTGCCATGCGCAGGTCAACCGAGTGATCTCGGCCACGTATTCCTTGTCTAGCCGAGCTAAGTCTTGACCGCCGGTCCTATGGCCCGGCCCCGCATCGTCGCCGGGCGCTAGGTGGAGACGGCGACGCGGCCGCGCAGATCGGCGGCGATGAGCTTAGCCGCAGCGTTCTGCCAGTTGTGCAGCGAACGCTGCGGTACCTCGGTGACGAACCACTGCCACGCCTGCCGCGAGATCGCGTCCAGCCCGGCGGCGGTGGCGTTTTGCGCGTAGGCGCGGACACCGACGACGTAGGGGAAATACAACGAGTTGTAGTAGCGCCACTGCTCGGTGGTGCCGAAGTCGCCGCCGTCGCGTGGTTTGAGCCGCGCGATGCGTTCCGCGAGCAGAGCTTTGAGCTCGACCGCCCGCTCCAGCGGCTGGTCCGGCGCTCCGCGGGCGGCCAGCCGCTCGTCGATGGCCGGCAACGCGGTCAGCGGGCTGGCGACCAGCTTGGACAGGTCGCCATAGTGGCCCAGCGCCCGTCGGGTGAGCCGGGCGAACGTGTCGTCGTCGAAGTCGTCGAGCGGATCGGCGGACCGCAGCGGCAGCGCGGATTGCGTGCGCCGCAACGTATCCCGGTCGGCACGCAGCATCGGGGATCGCGAGAACACCAGCCGGTCCAGCAGCCCGGCCAACGGGTCGGCCAGCACCTGAACGGAGGTCGCGATCGCCAAGCTGGTGAACAGCAGCACCGTCAGCGCGGTCTGCGCGGTCGTCTGCCGCGGGGTCAACGCGATGCCGATCAGCATCTGCCCGCCGAGCAGCACCGCCACCGCCCCGCTGCCGGTGAATGAGCGCAGCATGTCGCCGCGCAGCGCCTGCCCCTCGTCGAACGCGTCCCACAGCGCC
This sequence comes from uncultured Actinomycetota bacterium, assembly GCA_963791535.1. GTDB lineage: Bacteria > Actinomycetota > Actinomycetes > Mycobacteriales > Mycobacteriaceae > Mycobacterium. The sequence continues at coordinate 83,210 of CAWBSW010000004.1, forward strand.
ACCGCCACACCCAGCGCCAGCACGTCGCAACCCGTCGAGGCCAACGCCAGCCAGCTGGGCACCACGCCCAGCGGAATGATCAGGATGGCGTTCGCCAGTGCGAAGAACAGCGTCGCCGTGACGACCAGACCGACCACCGGGATCTTCTGCGTCCGGTGCCGTAGCGCGGTCACCATCGCGCCCAGCGTGGACGCCGAGATCACCACGCACATCACCACGTGCCCGAGCCGCAACGGCCCGCTCACGCTGCCGGCCAGCGTTGCGCCGACCAGCGTCAGCGCAGCGACGACACCGACCAGCAACACCTCAGCGGCGCGTCCGCGTCCGCCGTCGGACGGCCGGGCCAGCTCGACAAGCACCGCGAACCAGGCCACGCCGGGGACGGCGACCAGGTAGATCTCGACATGGCCGAGCACCTCCGACCGGGTGACGAGCCGTATCGCATCCAGCGCCACCGCCGTCGCAAAGCTGCACAGTCCGATCGCCGCCAAGGCGAGCACGGGTTTGCGCGGACCTCGGGCCAACAGATATAGCCCCAGCCACCAACTCAGCGAGAACACCAACGCCGACAGCGCCGCCATGCTTCAAGTGTGACACGGCCGACGCTGGCCGCTACATGCCGTAACGACGGTGGCGCAAGCTGTAATCGCGCAATGCGCGCAGGAAGTCGACCCGGCGGAATGCGGGCCAGTGCGCTTCGGTGAACCACATCTCCGAGTAGGCGCTTTGCCACAGCAGGAACCCGGACAGCCGCTGCTCCCCCGACGTCCGGATGACCAAGTCGGGGTCCGGCTGCCCGGAGGTGTAGAGGTTCTCCGAGATGGCGTCGACGGTGACGGCGTCGACGAGTTCGTCAGCGCCCGCCCCGTTGGCGATTTCCTTACTCAACAGTGCGCGGACGGCTTCGGCGATTTCCTGGCGGCCGCCGTACCCGACCGCGACGTTGACGTGAAAGCCGGCGTTCGCGTTGGACGCGGTGCCCTCTGTGCTTTTCACGGCGTCGCGCAGTCGTCGCGCCGGCTCTTCGCCGATCAGCTCCAAATCCCCGACAGTGCGCACACTCCAGCGGTTGGCCGGGGCGCAGATCTCCTCGACCACATCGGTGATGATCTCGATGAGCGCTGCCAGCTCGGCGGGATCGCGACGCAGGTTGTCGGTGGAAAGCAAGTAGACCGTGGCCATTTCGATGCCGGCCTCTTGGCACCAGCGCAACATCTCGGCGATCTTGGCCGCGCCCATTCGATACCCGTAACTGACGTCGTCGTAACCGGCGTCACGCGCCCAGCGCCGGTTGCCGTCGCACAGCACGGCGATGTGGCGCGGCAGCGCGGGTTTGGATGCGGCCAGGCCCTGCCGCAAGCGCAACTCGTAGAGCCGGTAGAGCGGCTCTTTGAGACGCCGCGGAATGATCTCCACAGGAAACCAGATTACTGTGAGCTTTGGTGCTTACCAGGCGATCCGGTCGCAAGTCAGGGAGGGATATTGACCCGCGAGGCAGATGTGGCTACCGAGCCCGGCACTTCCGGGCCGGGCGGAACCATTGGCGAAGCCGTCGAGAACGTCGCGGGTCAGGTCCTGCAATCCGCCGCCGCGCTGACCAAACCCAGGGCACGTGGCTGGATCCATTTAGTGTCGGCCGTCGTCGCGGTCGCCGCCGGCGCCTCGCTGATATCGGTGTCATGGCCGCTGGCAGGACTGAAAGCCGGTTTGGCGACCTTCGTCTACACCGCTGCTGTGGTGGGCATGTTCACCGTCAGCGCCATCTATCACCGAGTGACCTGGAAATCGGTGCGGGTCCGGACCTGGATGAGGCGGCTCGACCACTCGATGATCTTCGTGTTGATCGCCGGCACCTACACGCCGTTCGCGCTGTTGGCGATGCCGCATGACGCGGGGATGCTGGTGCTGAGCATCGTGTGGGGCGGCGCGGTGGCCGGGGTGCTGCTCAAGATGTGCTGGCCGAGCGCGCCACGTTGGGTCGGTGTCCCGCTCTATCTGTTGCTCGGCTGGGTCGCCGCGTTCTATATCGCGGCGATCATGCATATCGCCGGGGTGGCCGCGATGGTGCTGCTGGTTGTCGGCGGCGCGCTGTACAGCATCGGCGGAATCCTCTACGCGCTGCGCTGGCCCGACCCGTGGCCAAACACGTTCGGCTATCACGAGTTCTTCCACGCGTGCACCGCGGTGGCCGCGATCTGTCACTACATCGCCGTGTGGCTGGCGGTGTTCTACGTCGGCCACCCGGCTTGATTGCCCGGGCTAAAGCTGTGTGACGTTGTCGGCTGACCAGTAGGCCTTCATCGCGGTCACCTTGCCGTCGTCACCGAACGCCATCACATCGATCGGCTCGATCAGCATCCGGTGATCTCCGGCGATCACGGTCAACCGGAACTGGAAAGCCGCCTCGTGACCGGCCACCCGCAGCGTCACCAGCTCGCATTCCCGTTCCACATTGTCGACGGCCGAGTAGAAGCCGTGGATCGCCTGCCGGCCGATGTGCACCTCACCCCCGACCGGGTCCTCGACGGTGGCGTCGTCGGCGAACAACTCGACCAGATCGTCAGCGCTGCCCTTGGCGACCAAGCTGATGTAGCGGTTGACGGTGTCGGCGATCTGCTCAGGGCTCGGCATGAAAGGCACGCTACCGTGACGCAGTCAGCGCCGCCGCCAAGTCTTCGGACGTGGTGACCGGCAAGTCGCAGACCCGACCGCGGCACACGTAGGCCGCGTCGGCACCGGCCACCCGATCGCGGCCGACCAGCAGCCCCGACGACCCCGCTCGGCCGCCGACGACGATCGCCCCGCCGGGCGCGAGGCGGCGCGCGTCGGCCAGCAGCGGCGAGCCCGGCGGGTCACAGGCCACCGCGATCTGCAGCGGTCCGCGCACCGCGGATTCGGCGACCGCCAGCCAGTGCCCGGCCGCACGCGGCGCGCGCGCCAGCAGCGGCGAGTGTGCCCGCAGCGTGTCCGCCGCCGCCTGCCGGTAGCGGTCAGCCCGGTCAGTGCCGACCAGATGCGCCGCGATCAGCAGCGCCTCGGCGATCGAGGATGCGCCCGACGGCGTCGCCCCGTCCACCGGGTCGGCGGGCCGCAGCAGCAGCTGCTCGGCGTCGTCGGCGCTGTCGAACCAGCGGCCCGGCCGGTCGGGATCGGCGAAGTGCGCCAACGCAATATCGAGCAGGTCGGTTGCCGTCGTGAGCCAGGCATCGTCGGCGGTCAACTGGTAGAGCGTCAGCAGCCCGGTAGCCAACGTGGCGTGGTCTTCCAGGATCGCGGCGCTCTCGCCGACCCGACCGCCCAGGCTGGCCCGGCGCAGCCGGCCGTCCACCAGGTGTTGCTCGACCAGCGCCGTCGCGCAGCGAGCGGCGGCATCGGCGAACTCGGGCGCGGCCAACGCAACACTCGCCTCGGCCAGCGCGGTGATGGCCAGCCCGTTCCAGGCGGTGACGACCTTGTCGTCGCGGCCCGGCTGCGGCCGGTTGAGCCGGGCGGCCAGCAGTGCGGTCCGGACGCGGTCGAAGCGGCCAGGGTCATCCGGATCGCTCGGCAACTGCAGCACCGATGCGCCGGCTTCGAAGGTACCCGACTCGGTGACCCCGAAAACCGCAGCGGCCCAAGGCCCGTCGTCGCTGCCGAGCACTTCGGTCAGTTGGCTGGGCGTCCAGACGTACGTCGAACCCTCCCGGCCGTCGGCATCGGCGTCCAGCGACGAGGTGAACATGCCGGCCTGCGCCAGGTCGTCGATCAGGAAACGTGCCGTCTCGCCGGCGACTCGGCGCGCCAATGGGTCACCGGTTCGCCGGGCCCAGTGCGCGTAAGCTCGCAACAGCAATGCGTTGTCGTACAGCATCTTCTCGAAATGCGGTACCACCCAGGCATTGTCGACACTGTAGCGGGCAAACCCGCCGGCCAGCTGGTCGTAGATTCCGCCGCGGGCCATCGCGGTGCCGGTGCGGCGCACCGCATCCAGCGATTGCGATGAACCGGTCCGCTCGTAGTGGCGCAGCAGCGCCTCGAGCAACGCCGACGGCGGGAATTTCGGTGCGCCGCCGAAACCTCCGCGCACCTTGTCCTCGTCGCGCAGCACCGCCGCGACGGCGTCGTCACACAGCGACTCGGCCACCTCCGGGCCGCCACCGGGCAATCCCGACACCATCGACCGCAGTTCGCTGGCAATGCGATCGGAGGCCTGCTCGACCTCGTCGCGGCGATCGCGCCAGGTACTGTCCACCGCCGAAAGCAGCTGCAGGAAAGCGGCTTTGGGGTAGTAGGTGCCGCAATAGAACGGGCGGCCGTCGGGCGTCAGGAAACATGTCATGGGCCAGCCGCCCTGCCCGGTGAGCGCCACGGTGGCGTTCATGTAGACGGCGTCGATATCGGGCCGCTCCTCACGGTCGACTTTGACGCACACGAACCCCGCGTTCATCGCGGCGGCCACCTCGTCGTCCTCGAACGACTCGTGGGCCATGACGTGACACCAGTGGCATGCGGCGTAGCCCACCGAGAGCAGGATCGGCACATCGCGTTCGGCGGCCTCGGCCAGCGCCCGCGGCGACCATTGCTGCCAATGCACCGGGTTGTCAGCGTGCTGGCGAAGGTAGGGGCTGGCGGCCCCGGCGAGCTGGTTACCCGTCGGGCTCATGCGGTGGCCGATTGATCGTCCCGTCGTCGACGGCCTGATCCGGTTCCGGGTGCTGCGGGTCGAAGGACTCGGGCAGCTTCTTCAGGTGCCGGTTCATCGAACGCACCAAGAACAGCAGGCTGATCAGCAGCAGCACCACCACGAGCAACCCGAACGGGCTGGCTTTGCCGAAATCCGGTCCGCTGTTGTGCGGCGCTCCGTCTGCCAGCAGGTCGGCCTGCACCCGGATCACGGCAAGCGCAAGCGGGTTCACTGCTGCGCCTCGAGTCCGGCGAACAGATCGCTCTCGGGAAGACGCACCGGAACACGTGAGCGCGCCAGCTCGAACTCTTCGGTCGGCCACAGCCGCTGCTGCCATGCAACCGGGGCCGCGAAGAAATCACCTTTGGGATCGATCTGGGTGGCGTGGGAACGTAGCGCATCGTCACGTTGACTGAAATACGCCGAGCACTCGATGCGGGTCGTCACCCGGTCGGCGTGAACGTCATGCGCGGGATCCCAATGCGCCAACCACTTCTCGAACGGCCCGGTCTGGCCGTGCTTGGCGAATTCGTCCTGCAGCATCTGCATCCGCTGACGCAGGAATCCGTGGTTGTAGTACAGCTTGGGCACCGTCCAGACCGGTCCCGCGTCCGGGAACCGCCGATAGTCACCGGCCGCCTCGTACGCCGCGACCGAGACCTGATGGCAGCGGATGTGGTCGGGGTGCGGGTAGCCGCCGTTCTCGTCGTAGGTCGTCATCACGTGCGGGCGGAACTCGCGCACCACCCGCACCAGCGCCTCAGTCGACACCTCCAGCGGGGCCAGCGCGAAGCAGTCCTCGGGCAGCGGCGGCGGCGGATCCCCCTTGGGCAGGCCGGAGTCGACGAAGCCCAGCCAGGTGTGTTCGACGCCGAGAATCTCGGCCGCCTTCGCCATCTCGTCGCGGCGGATGTCGGCGATGCGCCCGTGCACGTCGGGCAGATCCATCGCCGGGTTGAGGATGTCGCCGCGCTCGCCTCCGGTCAGGGTCACCACCAGCACGCGGTGGCCCTCGTCGGCATAGCGGGCGAGGGTGGCAGCGCCCTTACTGGACTCGTCGTCCGGGTGGGCGTGTACCGCCATCAACCGCAGTTCGCTCACGTGCTCCCTGTTCCGTGTGCTGTCTATCGCCTTATAGTTCCAGTCCTAATAGTTTCATCCCGGCCGCCGGGGCCTGAAACCTGATTACCCGGCACGGACCGCGAGACAGATGACCGAAGGTTCACCACAGCCGCCGCCGACTCGTTACGGGCGTCGCGTGTTCCCCCGCGCGTCGCGGACCCGGGTCGTCGTCGCCCTGGCTGTGCTAGGTGTCGCCGCCGGCGCCGTCGTCGCCGTGATCGGTTACCGACAGCTGGGCCGCAGCGACGTGGAGGGCACGCTGGCCGGCTATCGACTGGTCGATCCGGAGACGGTGTCAGTAACGATCAGCGTGACGCGATTGGATCCGTCGCGCCCGGTTGACTGTATCGTGCGGGTGCGCGCGAAGGACGGTAGTGAGACGGGTCGGCGTGAGGTGCTGGTCCCCCCGGCATCCGAGCCAACGGTCCAGGTGACGATCATCGTCAAGTCCAGCAAGCCGCCGGCGATGGGCGACGTTTACGGGTGCGGCACCGACGTGCCAGGCTACCTGCGCCCGCCCTGACCGTCGGCAATCGCTGGCAAACGCCCAACTGCGAAAATGTGAACAGCGACCGCGGCTTCGGTGGTAAGGTGTCCGGATGCACGGTTCCAGCTGGGACCGTGTATTGCTGCATTAGCGGCCAGGTCTGCCGCGCAGGGGGTCCGCCCGATTACTGAGGTCGGCAGGACACGCGGTGGAACCGCCCGGCAGCAAGACGGACAACCGAACGACGCGGATGCCGCGGAACCGACGCAAGGAGCACGACAAGATGATGGACACTCAGGTGACCTGGTTGACCCAGGAGTCACATGATCGACTCAAGGCTGAGCTCGATCAGTTGATCGGGAACCGTCCGGTTATCGCCGCGGAAATCAACGACCGCCGCGAGGAGGGAGACCTGCGCGAGAACGGCGGGTACCACGCTGCTCGCGAGGAGCAGGGCCAGCAAGAGGCCCGCATCCGTCAGCTGCAGGATCTGCTCAACAACGCGAAGGTCGGCGAGGCGCCCAAGCAGTCCGGCGTCGCACTGCCCGGTTCGGTGGTGAAGGTCTACTACGACGGCGACAAGTCCGACACCGAAACCTTCTTGATCGGCACCCGCGAGCAGGCCGTCCATGAAGGCAAGCTCGAGGTGTACTCGCCGAACTCACCGCTGGGCGGCGCCCTGATCGACGCCAAAGAGGGTGAGACCCGCAGCTACACCGTGCCCAACGGCAACACCGTGAAGGTCACGTTGATCAGCGCGGAGCCGTACCACGCCTGATTAGGGCACCGGTCGGGGACACAGGGCGGGATCAAATCGGCTGATGGCGCGCATCGCCGAGGATTTAGGCTTGCTGTTGCTCGACAACGCTTCGGCGCAGCCGGCATTGGACCGGACGCGCCACGGGCGAGTGCTGAGCGCCGCGGTATTGCTGGACTTGGCGTACGCCTGCCGGATCCGGCCGGCGGTTGACAACGAGCCGGTGGAGGCCGGACGGCTGGTCGCGCTCGTCGGAGCGGAGCCGACGGATCCCGTGCTGGCGCCGGCGCTGCAGATGTTGCGGCACCGCCCGATGAGCCCGGCTGCCGCGATCGCAAAGCTCCGCCGCCAGACCACCGGCGTGGTGTCCTCGCAGTTGGAGCATGACGGTCACATTCACCGGGTTCGACTGCAGGGCAACACCTTCAGCGGCTTCAAGGGCTTCAAGCGGGTATACGCGTGGCCACTGCTCGATCGGACTCGGGTCGACGAGATTCGCGCGACACTGATGTCGGTGTTGTTGGACCACAGCAGCCCCGATCCCGCGATGGCGGCACTGATCGCGCTGCTGCATACCGTCGACGGCCTGGGCGCGGTGCTCAGCCTCAACGAGCGGGCCTGGGAGTGGGCGCTCAGCCGGGCGGGCGACATCGCCAGCGGTACCTGGGTGCGCGAGCACGAGCCAGACCTGGCCGAGGTCAACCTGGCGGTGACCATCGCGGCCATCCGTCAGGCGCTGGCCCCGCGCAACGAGGCTAGCTGAGCGCCTGTTCGAGATCGGCGATCAGGTCGGCGATGTCCTCGATGCCGACCGACAGCCGCACCAGATCGTCAGGCACCTCCAACTGGGAACCGGCGGTCGACGCATGCGTCATCGCGCCGGGATACTCGATCAGCGACTCGACTCCACCCAGCGACTCGGCCAGGATGAATACCCTGGTGCCGGCACACAGCGCCTCAGCCGCACTGCGTCCGCCCCGCATCCGGACCGAGACCATGCCGCCGAAACCGCGCATCTGCCGGGCTGCGACCTGGTGACCGGGATGAGTGGGCAGACCCGGGTACAGCACCGCGCTCACCGACGCATGCCCGGCGAGGAATTCCGCGACCGCAGCGGCGTTTTCGCTATGCCGCTGCATCCTCAGCACCAGCGTCTTCAGGCCGCGCATGGTCAGGTAGGCATCAAACGGGCCCGGCACGGCACCGGCCCCGTTCTGCAAGAACGCAAACGCGGCGTCCAACTCCTCGTCGTTGGTAATCAGGGCTCCGCCGACGACATCGGAATGGCCGCCGATGTATTTGGTGGTCGAGTGCAACACGATGTCGGCGCCGAGGGTCAACGGCTGCTGCAGCGCCGGCGACGCAAACGTGTTGTCGACCAACACTTTCGCGCCAGTCTCGGCGCCAAGATCGGCAATTGCCGCGATATCGACGATCGACAGCAGCGGGTTGGTCGGCGTTTCGACCCAGATCAGCCGGGTGTGCGGGGTGAGGGCTGCACGGACCGCGTCGAGGTCCGACAGCGCAACCGGGGTGTGCCGCACACCCCACCCGGTGAACACCTTGTCGATCAGCCGGAATGTCCCGCCATAGGCGTCGTCAGGAATCACCACGTGGTCTCCGGGGCGCAGCACTGCCCGCAGCGCACAGTCGCCGGCCGCCATGCCGGAACCGAAGGCCCGGCCGAACCTGCCGTCCTCGACGGCGGCCAACGCGGTCTCCAGCGCGGTGCGGGTCGGGTTGCCGGTGCGCGCGTACTCGAATCCGCTACGCAGACCACCGACCCCGTCCTGGGCGAAGGTGCTGCTCGCGTAGATCGGAGTGTTGACCGCGCCGGTCAACGGATCAGGCCGGTAGCCGGCGTGGATCGCCTTGGTGGCGAGACCGGCGTGGTCGAAGTGTTCGCTCATCGACGATTAGCCTAGCCATCGCAACCGAGTCGGCCGCGGCGCGCTAAGACCCGCGGGGAGGCGCTGCCAAGCCCGTTGAGCGCCAACGCGATGGCGGCGGCTACCGCAATTCGTAGTCGGGTGGCCCATCGGGCGCGGCCTCCTCGAGTGGCAGGCACACCGTGGCCATGATCTTGTCAGCCAGCGTTTGGCGCTTGGCGGTCCCTAGCGGAAGCAGGTAGCCGGTGTAGAAGGGGACGGCGTCGACGACATGGGTGATCTGGCGCAGCACCGACAAACCGAAACCCAGTGGCTGGCCGGTGTTCTCGCTGACGACTTTGAACTTCAGCACCGACTTACCGATGCTCGACCCGGTGGTGCCCTGACGGTAGCCGTAGTTCCAGACCACATAGACCAGCCCGAGCAGCACGGCCCCCCACATCACCGTCACACCCACGGTGGAGTACCCGACGGAGCAGATCTGGTTGACGTCGTACTGCGAGATATCGGTCAGACAGGCGGAGTCGACCGAGTTCTGCAGCACCAGCCAGCCGACGCCGAGGATGACCGCGAACGGCAGGGTGTCGATCAGGTACGCCCCGACCCGGGTGAGCCACGGTGTGTAGGCCTGCTGCGGCAGACCGCGGATTACCGGCCCGGGTGGCGGCGGCGCGAACCCCCCCGTCGGCGGGGGCGGCGGCGGGTACTCGCCACCCCCGGGCAGCGGAGGCGGCGGTGGCGGCGGTTGGTCGGTCATGAGCGGCTTTCCCCTTGCACAGTATTTGCTGGACTGGGCGGCATTACGGTACCCGAGAACTTGGGCCGGCAAGCCGCCGCCATGCGCGCCTCACGCGGCGGCGTTCGCCGCCGCCGTCGGTACGCCGTGCCACCAGCCCGGTGGTTTGCTACCCGAAGTAATTTGCCTGTTGGCCGTCCCGCTACTTGCGTGGCGCGCCGTCGGAGAGGAAACCCAACAAGTCATATCGGGTGATGACCCCCACCGGTTTGCCCTCCTCGACGACCATGACGGCGTCCAGGTCCCGTAGCGCCTTGGCGAGCGAGCCGACCAATTCGCCGGCTCCGATGATCGGCAGCGGCGGACTCATATGCGCCCCAACGGCATCGGCCAGATTCGCGCGGCCCTCGAAGACCGCCGAAAGCAGTTCGCGCTCAGACACGCTGCCGGCCACCTCGCCGGCCATCACCGGCGGCTCGGCGCCGACGACGGGCATCTGCGACACCCCGTACTCGCGCAGGATGCCGATCGCGTCGCGGACCGTCTCCGACGGGTGGGTGTGCACCAAATCTGGCAGCGCACCGGATTTCCGGCGCAGCACCTCGCCCACCGTCGGCTGTTCGATCGAGCCGTCCAGCCTGGTGCGCAGGAACCCATAGGACGACATCCACGCGTCGTTGAAGATCTTCGACATGTAGCCGCGGCCGCCATCGGGCAGCAACACCACGATCAGCGCGTCGGGGCCGGCCTGCTCGGCCACCTTCAGCGCGGCCACCACCGCCATCCCGCACGAGCCGCCGACAAGCATCGCCTCCTCGCGGGCCAGCCTTCTGGTCATGTTGAACGAATCGGAATCGGACACCGCGATGATCTCGTCGGGGATGCTGCGGTCGTAGGCCGCCGGCCAGAAGTCCTCGCCTACCCCTTCGACGAGATAAGGCCGGCCGCTGCCGCCGGAGTACACCGAACCTTCCGGGTCGGCGCCGATGACCTGCACCGGCCCTTCTGGTCGCCCACCCGACACCTCCTTGAGGTAGCGACCGGCGCCGGTGATCGTGCCGCCGGTTCCGATGCCGGCGACGAAATGGGTGACCTGACCGTCGGTGTCGGCCCAGATCTCCGGGCCGGTGGTCTCGTAGTGGCTCGCCGGGCCCTGCGGATTGGAATACTGGTCGGGCTTCCAGGCACCGTCGATTTCGGCTGACCAACCGGTCGGACACGCTGTAGTAGCTGTCCGGATGGTCGGGCGGTACCGCCGTCGGGCATACCACCACTTCAGCGCCGTAGGCGCGCAACACGTTCTGCTTGTCCTCGCTGACCTTGTCGGGGCAGACGAACACGCACCGATAACCGCGGTACTGGGCCACCAAAGCCAAGCCGACGCCGGTGTTTCCGGAGGTGGGTTCGACGATGGTGCCGCCCGGCTTCAGCTGGCCACTGGCCTCGGCGGCGTCGATCATCTTCACCGCGATCCGGTCCTTGCTGCTCAGGCCGGGGTTGAGGTATTCGACCTTGGCGACGACCCTGCCGGAGCCCGGCGGCACGACCGAGTTCAGCTGAACTAGTGGAGTATTACCGATGAGTTCACTGATGTGGCGCGCGATCCGCATGCGTTCATCGTCTCAGGTGCTGCGACGCGGCGCGCGAGCACGCCCGGCGACGATGCCAGCCGGGCACCCGGCCGAGGTGGGGGCACCGCCCAGCCGCATAACGGCGAGGGGCGAGCCGGGCGATCGGCGCTAGCCGGTGGCTTCGCGGATGTACTCGCCGATCTGCCGCAGCGAGCGCGTCGCCTCGGGCACCACCGGTGCGGCGAGCTGGAAATCGTGGATCTGGCCGCGCCACACCCGGACCTCGGTCGGCACCCCTGCCGCCGCCAGCCGGCTGGCCGCCAAACGCGCGTCGTGCAACAACACCTCGGATCCCGAAACGTGGATCAACGTCCGGGGTAGCCCGGGCTCGATATGGTCGAGCGGCTCATAGAGCTGCTCGGGCTTTCCGTCGACGACGCGCTTGGCTGCGGCCTTGGCGACCAGGGCGATCAACGCGTCGAATGCCTTGGATGGGAACATCGCATCGGTCTTGATGTTGTGATGCGACTGCTTGGGCTCCTTGGCCAACTGCAGCAACGGCGAGATCGCCACCAGCGCAGCCGGTTCCTCGTGGGCCTGCTGAAGCCGTTGCGCCAGTGCAAGAGCGAGATAACCACCGGCGGAGTCGCCGGCCAACACGATCTGCTCCGGTGAGTATCCACGCAGCCGCAGCCACCGGTAGGCGTCGTGGCAGTCGTCCAGCGCCATGCCGACCGAATGCTTCGGGATCAGCCGGTAATTGACCACCAGCACCGGCGAGTCGGCGTATTTCGACAATGCGTTGACGATTCTGCTGTGCGAGTTGACCCCACACGTCAAGAACGCGCCGCCGTGCAGATAGAGGACCGCCCGTCGGTTGCCGTCGGCCGGCAATACTCCGGGCGCCCGCACCAGTTGCGCGGTGGCGTTTGGCAATTCGACCGTCGCGCGGATTGTTCCGGGAGCAGGAAGCAGCACGCGTGACGCGAAGTCAATGAGGCCGAACGGCCAGGGCAGGTTCGGAATGTAGCTGCCCACAGCCAGAACCGGCCGGATGGTCAGACGGCATGCCAGCGACGCGAGCATTCCGGGAAGACTGGGGCCGCTCTCGACGACCTCGACGGGTGCGCCATCGCTGACGGGAAACTTGCGCGCCCGGCGCGCATCACGGGCATAAAGGTCGTTCCGGGGCGCGCCCGAAACCTTGCTAGGTGCGGTCATGCTCAACACTTCCTACGTCGTTGTAGTCAGTCGACGAAGTAGCGAAGCATCAGGTTCAACTGCTACCCCAAGGGGTGTACGTGACCTAGCACTCAGCCAACCTCGCAAACTTAGCTTGACACGTGTAAGAAGTTCAACAATCAAGGAGTCAGATTCGATACCAGAATTGATCCATCCCGTAATCGTGTCGACCGGCGGCTCCCTGAACACCGGCCGCCGGCGACATAAACTGATCACGTGGTACTACGCCCTCCGCGGGGTTCGATGGTTGCGCTGGCCGCCGCAGGCGCGCTGGCGTCGACCGGCACCGCCTATTTGGGCGCACGGAACCTGCTAATCGGCCAGGCCGCCAAAGCACGCAGCGTTATCCCGAAATCGTGGGACGTCCCGCCGCGGGCTGACGGCATCTACGCCCCGGGTGGCGGTCCGGTGCAGCGCTGGGAACGCGGGATGCCCGTCGACCTGCACCTGATGATCTTCGGCGACTCGACGGCAACCGGGTACGGCTGTCGCATCGCCGACGAAGTTCCCGGGGTGCTGATCGCTCGCGGACTCGCCGACAACAGCGGCAAACGCATCCGGTTGAGCACCAAAGCGATCGTCGGCGCCACATCGAGGGGCTTGTCCGGCCAGGTCGACGCCATGTTCGTGGCCGGTCCGCCGCCGGACGCCGCGGTGATCTTGATCGGTGCCAACGACGTCACCGCGCTCAACGGCATCGGTGCCTCCGCGCGACGGCTCGGCGCAGCGGTGCGGCGGCTGTGCGCCAGCGGCGCAGTGGTCGTCGTCGCCACCTGCCCCGATTTCGGCGTCGTCAAAGCCATCCCGCAGCCGTTGCGTTGGACGGTGCGCACCCTGGGTCTGCGGCTCGCCCGGGCCCAGGCCGGAGCCGTCAGGTCGGCCGGCGGCGTGCCGGTGCCGCTGGCCTCATTGGTCAACGATAAGTTTCGGCGTGCACCCGAATTGATGCTGTCCGAAGACCAGTTTCATCCCTCGGCCGCCGGATATGCACTTGCCGCGAGCCAGCTGCTGCCGGCGTTGTGCCAGGCGCTCGGCGAATGGGCCGGCGAGCCCGCCCTGTCGTCGGCAACCGGCACCGAAGCCGGTCCCGGCCATTTGACGCTGAGGCTGCTATCTCGGCTGTGGCGCCGGCCCACCACCGGCGTGCCGGCGCCCATCGTCGTATCTGCCCCCGCCTAGACCGACGGCATCGTCGCCGGGCTAGACCGAATTGCCCGCCTCGCCCCCTCGCGCTCGGGCGGTCCAACGGGCCGCTCCACGGCTGGGCGGTACCCCCACCAACGGGCCGCTCCACGGCCCGCATCGTCGCCGGGCTAGATTCGGGGCCAGACCACACCCCACCGAGGAGCCGTCATGTCGGAAGCCGTCATCGTCTCAACCGCCCGTTCGCCGATCGGGCGCGCCATGAAAGGGTCGCTGGTCAGCATGCGGCCCGACGACCTGGCGACGCAGATGGTGCGCGCCGCACTGGACAACGTGCCCGCGCTGAACCCGCACCAAATCGACGACCTGATCTTGGGCTGCGGCCTGCCCGGTGGTGAGCAGGGCTTCAACATGGCCCGTGTCGTCGCCGTCCAACTCGGCTACGACTTCCTGCCCGGCACCACGGTCAACCGGTACTGCTCGTCCTCACTGCAGACCATCCGGATGGCCTTCCACGCGATCAAGGCCGGTGAAGGCGACGCGTTCATCTCGGCCGGCGTGGAGACGGTGTCCCGGTTCGCCAAGGGCAACTCCGACTCCTGGCCGGACACCAAGAACCCGGTGTTCGACGAGGCGCAGCAACGTAGCGCCGCTGCGGCCGAGGGTGCCGACGATTGGCACGATCCCCGCAAAGACCACGCGGTGCCCGACATCTACATCGCGATGGGTCAGACCGCGGAGAACGTGGCCATCCTGACCGGGATCAGCCGGGAAGACCAGGACCACTGGGGCGTGCGCAGCCAGAATCGGGCCGAAGAGGCGATCAAGAGCGGGTTCTTCGAGCGGGAGATCGTTCCCGTGGCCCTGCCCGACGGCACCACGGTCAGCACCGACGACGGTCCGCGACCGGGAACCAGCTACGAGAAGGTCAGCGAGCTCAAACCGGTGTTCCGACCCAACGGCACCGTGACCGCGGGCAACGCCTGTCCCCTGAACGACGGCGCCGCCGCCGTGGTGATCACCAGCGACACCAAGGCCAAAGAACTCGGCCTGACCCCGCTGGCCCGCATCGTGGCCACGGCGGTCAGCGGCCTGTCCCCGGAGATCATGGGCCTCGGACCTATCGAGGCGAGCAAGAAGGCGTTGGCGAATGCGGGCATGTCGATCAAAGACATCGACCTGTTCGAGATCAACGAGGCCTTCGCGGTGCAGGTACTCGGCTCCGCCCGCGAACTGGGCATCGACGAGGACAAGCTGAACGTGTCCGGCGGTGCGATCGCCCTGGGCCACCCCTTCGGCATGACCGGTGCCCGCATCGCCACCACGCTGCTCAACAACCTGCAGACCCACGACAAGACGTTCGGGCTGGAGACCATGTGCGTGGGCGGTGGCCAGGGCATGGCGATGGTGATCGAGCGGCTCAGCTGACATAGGTCGAGCAGACGTAAAAGCCCCCGACACGCCGAGCGTGCGGGGGCTTTTACGTCTGCTCGCGGCAGCTAGTCGTTTTGTAGATAACTGAGCAGGCGCAGGATCTCGATGTAGAGCCAGACCAGCGTCACGGTCAGGCCCAGCGCGATACCCCAGGCCGCCTTTTCCGGAGCTCCGGCGCGGATCATCTGGTCGGCGGCGTCGAAGTCGATCAGGAAGCTGAACGCCGCCAGGCCGATGCACACCAGCGAGAAGATGATGGCCAGCGGGCCGCCGCTGCGCAGCCCCAGCCCCTCGCCGTGGCCGACGCCGAACATCCCCAGCACCAGGTTGCCGAGCATCAGGACGACCACACCGAAGATGCCGGCGACGATCATCCGGGTGAACTTCGGGGTGACCCGGATGGCGCCGGTTTTGTAGACGACGAGCATCCCGATGAAAACCCCGAGCGTGCCCAGTATCGCCTGCCCGATCAGCACACCGGCGTTGGTGGTCGATACCGAAAAGTGGGCCAGCAGGAAGGAGATGGCCCCCAGGAACAGCCCCTCCAGGGCCGCGTAGGTCAGCACGATCGCCGGGCTGTCCTGCTTGCGCCCGAAGGTGGCGATCAGCACCAGGGCCAGACCACCGAAGGCACCGATGAAGGTGAATGGGCCGGCCAGGGCCACATCACGCGCCACGAAGAAGTAGGAGACGACAGCCACGGCCGACAGCACCGCCAGGGTGATACCGGTTTTGGTGACGACGTCGTCGATGGTCAGCGGGCGAGAAACGCCTGCCCGCTGGTCGGCATACGGAGCATAGGGGTCCGTCTGATGCCCATACTGAGTCGCGGCGCCCGCGACGCCAGTCCCGAACTGCGCGTATCCGCCGCGCTGCTTGGGCAGCGAGCGAAATACCGGGTTACTAGTCTCCCGCACCGTCGGTTCCTCTCTTGGAGCTGTGACTTGAAGCTGTGTGAACAACTGATCAACGAACCGTAGTCCAGCCATGTTCCCAGCGGAGAGGCTTTACGTGATGTGCGGCCGGACCTACTCGTTTTAAACCTTACCCGCGAGCGCTCCCATGCGGGTAACGATCTAGATTGCTGATCAAGTCGTGACCAGCAATCGACGAGGGATTCACGTGGCATTCACCGAGGGGAGACGACGCGCGTGACGGACGAATCCGATGAGGTGTTGAGCCGCGTGGAGGATGGTGTCGGTGTTGTGACGCTCAATCGCCCCAAGGCGATCAACTCGCTGAACCAGGGCATGGTTGATGAGCTGCGCGCGGTTCTGGCCGGCTGGGAGCGCGACGCCGCGGTCGGTGCGGTGGTGCTGCGCGGCGCCGGCGAGCGCGGCCTGTGCGCCGGCGGCGACGTGGTGGCCATCTATCACAGCGCGCGGGCCGACGGGGTCGCCGCACGGCGGTTCTGGCACGACGAGTATCTGCTCAACGGCCAGATCGGCCGCTTCCCCAAGACCTACGTGTCGCTGATGGACGGCATCGTGATGGGCGGCGGCGTCGGTGTGGGCGCCCACGCGAACACCCGGGTGGTGACCGAAACGTCCAAGATGGCCATGCCCGAGGTCGGTATCGGCTTCATCCCCGACGTCGGCGGCGCTTATCTGCTCGCGCGCGCACCGGGTGCGCTGGGTCTGCACGCCGCACTGACCGGTGCGCCGTTCTCCGGCGCCGATGCCATCGCCCTGGGATTCGCCGATCACTTTGTTCCACACGACAAACTCGACGCCTTCAGCCAGGCCATCGTCGCCGACGGCGTCGAGGCCGCGCTGGCCGCCCATGCCATCGTGCCACCGCCGAGCGGCCTGGTAGCGGCGCGTGATTGGATCGACCAGTGCTACACCGGTGACACCGTCGCCGACATCGTCGCCGCCCTGCGCGGCCACGACGCCGGGCCGGCCAACGACGCCGCCAACCTGATCGCCACCCGCTCCCCGATTGCGTTGTCGGTGACGCTGCAGGCGGTGCGCCGCGCCGCCAAGCTGGACACGCTGGAAGATGTTCTGACCCAGGACTACCGGGTGTCCTGCGCGACGCTGCGTTCCCATGATCTGGTGGAGGGCATCCGGGCCCAGCTGATCGACAAGGACCGCAACCCGCAGTGGTCGCCGGCGTCGCTGGGGCAGGTGAACACCGCCGACGTGGATGCCTACTTCGCACCGGTCGACGACGATCTGACGTTCTAGAGAGGCAACTCCAGTGGCGCAAAAGGCATATGAAACCATCCTGGTCGAGCGCGACGGACGGGTCGGCACCCTCACGCTGAACCGGCCGCAGGCGCTCAACGCGCTCAACAGTCAGGTGATGCATGACCTCACCACCGCGGCAGCAGAATTCGACAACGATCCCGGCATCGGTGCGATCATCATCACCGGATCGGCGAAAGCATTCGCCGCCGGCGCCGACATCAAAGAAATGTCGCACCTGGGCTTCGCCGACGTTTTCGACGGCGACTTCTTCGCCCCCTGGGCCAAGCTGGCCGCCGTGCGCACCCCGACGATCGCCGCGGTCGCCGGACACGCCCTGGGTGGGGGCTGCGAACTGGCGATGATGTGCGACCTGCTGATCGCCGCGGACACCGCGAAATTCGGCCAACCAGAAATCAAACTCGGCGTGCTGCCCGGCATGGGCGGATCCCAGCGGCTGACCCGGGCGATCGGCAAAGCCAAGGCGATGGACCTGATTCTGACCGGCCGCACCATCGACGCCGCCGAGGCCGAGCGCAGCGGGCTGGTGTCGCGGGTGGTGCCCGCCGACGACCTGCTCACCGAGGCCAACGCCGTCGCCACCACCATCGCCCAGATGTCGCGGTCGGCGGCCCGGATGGCCAAGGAGGCGGTCAACCGCGCCTTCGAATCCACCCTGGCCGAAGGGCTGCTCTACGAACGGCGGCTATTCCACTCCGCATTCGCCACCGACGACCAGTCCGAAGGCATGACCGCATTCATCGAAAAACGGGCACCCAACTTCACCCACCGCTAAAGATGGTGTGATGAGCGAGCCCGCGATTGCCGAACCGCCGCCAGCCGTCGCGCCGCCGCGCAAGAAACCGTGGTGGACTCGGCGCTACACCTTCACCGGCACCGCCGTCGGCCTGGTATTCCTGTGGTTTTCGCTGACGCCGTCGCTGTTGCCACGCGGGCCGCTGTTTCAGGGTTTGGTCAGCGGCCTGTCCGGCGCGATCGGTTATGGCATCGGGGTTTTCGCGGTGTGGCTGGTTCGCTACATGCGGTCAAAGGATTCCAGCCCGCCGGCACCGCGCCGGGCGTGGCTGATCCTGATCGTCGCCGGCGCGATCGGCCTGCTCGCCATGATCATCTGGTTTCACGTCTGGCAGGACCGGGTGCGCGATTTGATGGGCGTCACGCACCTGAAGTGGATCGACTATCCGCTGGCCACCGCGCTGTCGTTGATCGTGCTGTTCGCCGTCGTCGAGCTCGGCCAACTCATCCGCCGATTGTTCCGCTTCCTGGATCTGCGGCTGGATCGCTTTGCGCCGCCGCGGGTTTCGGCGGTCATCGTGGTGTTCTTGCTGCTGGCGCTGACGATCGCGTTGCTCAACGGCGTGGTGGTGAAATTCGCGATGCGGACCATGAACAACACGTTCGAGACGGTCAACAACGAAATGAATCCCGACACCGCCGCGCCGAAGACGCCGCTGCGTTCCGGCGGGCCGCAGTCGCTGGTGTCGTGGGAATCGCTTGGACATCAGGGCCGCATCTTCGTCGAGGGCGGGCCCACCGTCGCCCAGCTCACCTCATTTAACGGCGCCCCGGCGACCGAACCGATCCGCGCCTACGCCGGGCTGGAATCCGCCGACGGCATCACCGCCACGGCGGAGTTGGCCGCACGGGAGTTGGAGCGCACCGGCGGACTGCGCCGCGCCGTCGTCGCGGTCGGAACCACCACCGGCACCGGCTGGATCAACGAGGCGGAAGCCGACGCGCTGGAGTACATGTACAACGGCAACACCGCGATCGTCAGCATGCAGTACTCGTTCCTGCCCAGCTGGTTGTCGTTCTTGGTGGACAAGAACAACGCCCGTCACGCCGGCCAGGCGCTGTTCGAGGCGGTGGACAGGCTGGTGCGCCGGCTGCCGGAAGCCCAACGCCCCAAGCTCGTGGTGTTCGGCGAAAGCCTGGGCTCATTCGGCGGCGAAGCGCCGTTCATGACCCTCGACAATGTGCTGGCCCGCACCGACGGCGCGCTGTTTTCCGGGCCGACGTTCCAGAACACCATCTGGACCGATCTCACCGCCACCCGCGATCGCGGCTCACCGGAATGGCTGCCGATTTACGACGACGGACACCATGTGCGGTTCGTGGCCCGTCCGGGCGACCTGGATCGTCCGCATGCCGCGTGGGACCACCCGCGCGTGGCGTATCTGCAGCACGCATCCGATCCCATCGCCTGGTGGAATCCCGACCTGCTGTTCCGCAAACCCGACTGGCTACGCGAGAAACGCGGCTACGACGTGCGGCCGGAGACCGCGTGGATCCCGGTGGTGACGTTCTTGCAGGTATCGGCCGACATGGCGGTGGCAGTCGATGTACCCCAGGGGCACGGTCATGTCTACGTCGCCGATGTTGCCAACGGCTGGGCCGCGGTGCTGCAGCCGCCGGGTTGGACGCCGGAGAAAACCGCTAAACTGCGCCCACTGCTGCGCGCCAGCGACTGACGTCGCGCGACCAGTCGCCGGGTGTGCGACCCGCTTCGACCGTCTCAAAGTCGTTAAGCCTTGATGAAGATCTGTTGCATCGACCCGTTAAGTGGAAACATCGGGTATCCGGGGTCCGATGAATAGCGTGAGATTCGGCACTCGGTGAAAGGGAGTGGGCTATGACTTGGACACGGTCATCCGGCGTCCGCAGCAGCATCACGAAAATCGCGGTGGCGGGGGTGTTGATTGGCATACCCGCGACCGCTCTCGCCATCCCGGCGTACGCGGCGCCGGCGGGCGCGCCGACTGTGCTTCCGGCGCCGCTGCCGGCGGATCCGCAGACCAACACGCCAGCGCCGCCACCACCACCGGCCCCCTCGCAGCAGTACTACACCGATGACTGGTGGGGTTATGGCATGGGCGACCCCGGCGGTGGCGGCGGCGGCGGCTAAGACGGGCTAACGCCCGCCAGCACCCCGGCGGCGGCCAGCGCGTGATAGCCGCCGACGACGTCGGTGGCGCGATGCAGGCCGAGATCCTGCAGTGCGGCCGCCGCAAGGCTCGACGTATAGCCCTCGGAGCAGAGAATCACCCACTCCACGTCGTCGCCGACGGCCTGCGGCAGCCGCGCGTCGCTGGATGGATCGCACCGCCACTCCAGCACGTTGCGTTCGATCACCAAGGCCTTCAGCGCCGCGGGCACCTCTCCTTCTCGCGTGCGCTGCTCCCGCGGCCGGATGTCGACCAGCAACGCGCCGCGATCCAGCGCGGCGGGCACCTCGTCGGCAGCAAGTCGGTGCAACCGGGCGCGGGCCGCATCCAGAACCTGATCGATGCGACTCATAAATTCTCCGGTTGGTCGGTCAACTCGGTCCGCTTGCGGCGCAACGTGTTCTGCCGAGTGACCTCGTAGTACGACATGACGGTCAGCGGCGGCGAATACGCGTGCACGCTCAGCGTGGGCCCCTGAAGCTCGATAGCCGGCGTCGCAGCGGCGGCGGTCGGGGCCCACACCACGTCATGCACCCAGCCCAAGGGGAACCCGGCCTGGTCGCCGGCCTCGAGACCCCGATGCCGCAATCGCTCACCGTCCCAACGGAATTCATCGAGCGACCCGGACAACAACGTCAGCGCGCCCAGCGATCCACCGTGGTCGTGCAACTCGGTGCGATGCCCGGGTGCCCAGCTGATCAGCCAGATGTCGACTTCGTCGTCACCGTGCAGCCGAACAAACCAGCGGTCGTCGGTGGGCACGCCGGCCGGCGGGACCAGGTGGTCGTAGCGCCCACGAAGCATCTCGTCGGTGGTTTGGTCGGTGATGTGCAACAGGTCGGCCAGCCGCAGCCGGGTGGGGCCGGCAACCGACCGGACGGCTGAGGGGCGGGACAGGTCGCGATCAGCAACAAGGTTTGCGGAAACCATGAAAGAACTCCAGAACGAACGAGCGGACCAGGGGGCGGCGGCACGTCAGTGCCGACAACACTCCCAAAATCCAGTTCGCTCCATCACGGCGCTCAGTGTTGCATAGATTGACGGGGTGCGCTGGCGCCCATGTCGCCCCCTGCTGTGGACCGCGGTCGCCGTCGTGGCCGTCGTGTCGGCGGCGGCGGGCTGCTCGGCAGGCACCAACACGGCCCGGCCGGTATCCCCACCCGTCGCCCCCGGTCCCTCGCCAGCCTTGCCGTCCGCCCGTACGGGCGTATCGCGCCACGGGGTGACGACCCGGGTCGACGCCCCCGCGCAGTCGACCGAGGAAGAGTACTTCCAGGCGTGCCACGCTGCGAAGACGTGGATGCAGGACCGACCCGGCGACCCGACCGCATTGGTCGAGGCGTACCTGGCGGCCGTTCAGGCACCGGACGCCACCGGGGCCGGCACCTGGAACGTCCCGTGGGCGCGGCTGAGCCCGGCGCGGCAGGCGGCGGTGATCGTGGCGGCGCGCGCCGCCGCAGCCGCCGAATGCGGCTGACCTGAGGAGCGGCCGGGATTGAATCACGCCGGGCGAAACTACGGACCGAGGCGTCGGCCGGCAGTTCGCCGAGGGCTCCTCGACAGGGACGTGCCGACTGGCTAAGTGGCCGAACGCCCGGAAGTCCACTTTTCCGGCATTCACAGCACTTCTTCAGGAGTTCCCTTTTTATCGTCGCCGGGTATTCATTTGCCGCAATAGTTGCAGCGTAGCTTTGGGATACGCTACGGAAATTCCCAGCGTTTATCCAGTTTTTGGTGCAGAATTCCTGTAAACTGTGCCCGTCGTGTGCAACCCGTTAACGTAGACCGGGACGCCGTATTGAACTAGTTAAAAAAGCTTCGGCGGGTTGCAGCCGACGCCCGGGGTATTTACCTTCGGTGCCATGCCTACATTCAACGTGAACACCGTGAACTGGGACGACCTCTACAACGGAGAGGCGTCCTACGCGCCCGGAAATCCCGGGTGGAATATCGGTGAATTGCAACCCGAATTCGCCGCCCTGGAGCGTCAACGGCGTTTCCGCAGCCCAGTTCTGGACTCCGGCTGTGGCGTCGGCGTTACGACATTAGAGCTGGCCGAAAAAGGATACGAAACTGTAGGTCTCGACCTTTCCACTAGCGCAATCGAACAGGCCAAGTGCGCTGCGGCCGACCGAGGTCTGAACGCCAAATTTGACATCGCCGATCTCTCGAAAACGACCGGATACGAGAGCTACTTCTACACCGTCATCGACGGACTGGTCTTTCACTGCCTGCCCGAGGAGCTCCGCGACGGATACATCGAATCGAGCGCGCGGGCGCTGCGGCCGGGCGGGAAATTCTTTGCCTTGGTTTTCTCTACCGACGCGTTCCCGCCAGGCGCCGACTTCGGACCACGGCCATTCACCGAGACGCAATTGCGTGAGATCGTCGGCAGGCACCTCGTCGTTGATGAGGTCCGACCTGCGCGCGCGTGGATCAACGTACCCAGGACGCTGCCCGACGGTTTCGAATACCGCAACGTTACGATCGGGTCCGACGGCCGCGCGCAGCTGCCGTCGTTCCTGGTGAGCGCTCACCGCAGCTGATCTCCCATCCCCGGTGGGCTTCGGTAGTCACTGTCGGGTGCCCGCTGGACACTCCTCACGTCTGCGGGTTCGGCGCCCCGTGCCGCCGCGGGCGCGCAACCGGGGACGCGGGGAACAATGGACGCGGGGAACAATGCAGGTATGGCCGACTTCGACGCCGATCGCGATTCGTCGCGGCCCCGGGTGGCGTTGGCGCTCGGCAGCGGCGGCGCACGCGGATACGCCCATATCGGGGTCATCCACGAGCTGCGCGACCGCGGCTATCAGATCGTCGGGATCGCCGGTTCGTCGATGGGCGCACTCGTCGGCGGATTGCAGGCGGCGGGGCGGCTCGACGAGTTCGCCGACTGGGCGCGGTCGTTGACGCAGCGCGCCATCCTGCGGCTGCTGGATCCGTCGATCAGCGCGGCCGGTGTGCTGCGAGCCGAAAAGATTCTCGACGCGGTGCGCGACATCCTCGGTGCGGCCACCATCGAGCAGCTGTCGATCCCCTACACCGCGGTGGCGACCGATCTGTTGGCCGGCAAGTCGGTGTGGTTGCAGCGCGGGCCGGTCGACGAGGCCATCCGGGCGTCGATCGCCATCCCGGGGGTGATCGCCCCGCACGTCGTCGACGGGCGACTGCTCGCCGACGGCGGGATCCTCGATCCGCTGCCGATGGCGCCGATCGCGGCGGTCAACGCCGATCTGACCATCGCGGTCAGCCTGTCCGGCAGCGATTCCGGTGCCGACCCCGAGCCTGAACCCCGGCCCACGACCGAGTGGCTGAACCGCATGCTGAGCAGCACGTCCGCGCTGTTCGACACCGCTGCCGCGCGTTCGCTGCTCGATCGGCCCACCGCGCGGGCGGTGCTCAGCCGGTTCGGAGCCGGGGACCCCGATTCCGACATCGAGGCCCTCGATGCCGGAGAGGCGGACGCCGACGAGGAACCCGACGTACCGAAGCTCGGCGGTTTCGAGGTGATGAACCGCACCATCGACATCGCCCAGGCCGCCCTGGCCCGCCACACCCTGGCCGCCTACCCGCCCGACTTGCTGATCGAGGTGCCGCGCTCGGCCTGCCGCGGCTTGGAATTCCACCGTGCGGCGGAGGTGATCGACACCGGCCGCACACTGGCCGCCCACGCACTCGACATCATCGAATCGCCCGACCTTGACGCTCCCCGGAGGAATCAGCCATGACACGTCAGGCGTCACTCAACGCCCCCGTACCGGACCGACCGTGGCGACGGCCCGGTGCCGCCCGCTACGCGCTCGCGCGCCTGCGCGGTCTCACCCGGGCGCCGGTCGACGTCTACCCGGCACACCCTTCCGCGCTGGCGACCGACAACAACGTGGCGGTCGCCAGCCGTGACGGAACAGTGTTGCGCGTCAACGTGTATCGGCCACCCGAAGGCGGCCCGTTCCCGGTCCTGCTGTGCGCACATCCCTACGGCAAAGACGAGCTACCCACCAAAAAGAAGCATGGCCGCGGTTATTCGGTGTCCATCCAGTACCGGGTGTTGCGCCAGCCAACGCGACCGCGGTTTTCGGATCTGACCGGCTGGGAGGCGCCTGACCCGGTGTGGTGGACGGCGCACGGGTTCGCGGTCGTCAACTGCGATCTGCGCGGTGCCGGTCGATCCGAGGGAGTGTGCTCACTGCTTTCCGATCAGGAAGCCGAGGATGTCTATGACCTGATCGAGTGGGCCGCAACGCAACCGTGGAGCACCGGCGCGGTGGGCATGATCGGGGTCTCCTACCTTGCCATCTCGCAGTGGAAGGCGGCGGCCCTGCGACCACCGCACCTCGCGGCGATCGTCCCGTGGGAAGGATTCACCGACGCCTACCGCGACTTCGCCCGCACGGGCGGCATCCGTGAGACCG
Source organism: uncultured Actinomycetota bacterium (assembly GCA_963791535.1). Classification (GTDB taxonomy): domain Bacteria; phylum Actinomycetota; class Actinomycetes; order Mycobacteriales; family Mycobacteriaceae; genus Mycobacterium. The sequence continues at coordinate 107,821 of CAWBSW010000004.1, forward strand.
GCTTCCTCAAGATATGGAGCCGTGGCCTAAGGGCCGCGCGGCTGAAATACAGCCTCAACGACGAAAACACCAAAAGACCGTTGCGCGACGAATGGTGGCAGGCACTTGCGCCCGACTTGCCGAAAATCGAAGTGCCGGCACTGATTTGCGGCAGCTTCTCCGACAACAACCTGCACAGCCGCGGGTCGGTGCGCGCCTTCGAGCAGATCAGTTCGCCGCAACGCCACCTCTACACCCACCGTGGCGGCAAGTGGTCAACGTTCTACTCTCAGTCGGCGCTCGACACGCAGTTGGCGTTTCTCGACCGGCATCTCCGCGGTGGGACGGGCACCCCGCAGCCGAGGGTCCGCCTGGAGGTTCGTGAGGACCGCGATCGTATCGTCGAGGTCCGCGAAGAAACCAGCTGGCCGCTGCAGTCGACCAGCTGGAGGGCGCTCTACCTCAGCGGCGGCGGACTCGCCGGCCGCGCCCCCGAACAAGCCGGCTGCATCGCGTTCGATACTCGTTCCAGCGGAGTGCGATTCGGCTGGACGCTGGACGCCGACACCGAAATCACCGGACCGATGGCGATGCGGCTGTTCGTCGATGTGCAGGGCAGCGATGACGTGGACCTTTTCGTCGGTGTCGAGAAGTGGCGTGGCCGGGTGTATGTGCCGTTCGAGGGCTCCTACGGCTTCGGTCGAGACCGAATCACGTCGGGTTGGCTGAAGGCATCGATGCGGGCACTCGACGAGGCCCAGTCGCGGCCGTTTGAACCGGTGCCGGCCCTGGACCGACGTGACCCGGTGCAACCGGGGCAGATCGTGCAGGTCGACATCCCACTCGGGCCGTCGGCGACGCTGTTTCGGGCCGGCGAGCAGCTTCGGCTCGTCGTCGCGGGCCGGTGGCTGTGGCCCCGCAACCCACTTACCGGCCAATTCCCGTCGGCCTACGAACCCGGCCCACATTGCAAATGCGCCCTGCATTGGGGACCGGATCACGCTGCCCGACTGCTTGTCCCGGTGATCGGCTTAAGGGGAAGTCGTCCTCGTACTCGTGCTCGGTGAACGTCACGCCGGAGCGACTCTCCAGGATCGCGTCGAATAACGCGTTGCCATCAGCGTGTCCGGCGCGACGAACCGCATCCGGGTAAGCCCGCATTGCATTCTGAGCCAGACCCCACAGCGCCGCCGCGCCGGCCAGCCCATCAGGCAGGGTAGGACCGAGGGTTTCATACAGCACATACGGAAGCACCTTTCCGAACTGCGGATTCGTGCTGACGGCCGTCATCAACGCCTCCGCGTACGCGGTACGACCCTCGATGGCGGCGGCCCGCAGCGGTTGCAGCTCGGCATCGTCGACGACACCGAGGGCGCGCACCAAGCGGGCCCAGATCTCCGGCTCGGGCAATGTGCCGGGCAGCGGTTCCAGCAGCGGCCGGCGGAGGTGAAAAGTGTTGCGCGGGAATTCGAGATTAAAGAATGTCGCCTCAGGTTTCTCGAACTGGCTGGCGGCGGGAAGAACGTAATCGGCGAGCCGCGCCGTTTCGGTCATGGCGACGTCGATAACGACCAAAAGTTCCAGGGATTCGAACGCCTCCCGGCAACCGGCCGAATTGGCGAGGGAATGCGCCGGGTTGCTGCTCTCCACGATCATCGCGCGGAACCGGTCGGGATGATCGGACAGCATCTCTTGCGGCACAACGTTCGAAGGAACTAGTCCACCGAGCACCGGAGCGCCGGTCACCGGAGTGCGGCCCACCTCGGTGGCATGGCGAAACAGCGGACCAAAGTTGGAATGCAGATGCTGGCCACCGCGTTTGGCGAAGTTGCCGGTCAGGATCCACAACAGTTTGTTCAAATACGAACAAAGCGTGCTGTTGGGCGCCTGCTGGATGCCGAGATCTTCGAACACCGCGACGCTGTCCGCGGCCGCGATGCGCCGCGTCGCGGCACGCAGCAGCTCTGCCTCGACACCGCACCGCCCCGCGTACTCCTCGACCGGCACGTCCCGCAGCAGCCGCCGAACGGCATCGGTACCGCTGACATGGCGAGCCAGGAACTCTTCGTCGCACAGCTCTTCTTGGACCAATACCGCGGCCATCGAGGCCAGACACCAGGCGTCCGTTCCGGGCCGGACACGCAGGTGGAAATCAGCCATCTTTGCCGTATCGGTCAGCACCGGATCGATCACGATCATGGAGCGATGCCGATCTTTGGCGATCTCGTTGAGGACCGTGCGCGCGCGGGGGAAACTCTGCGACATCCATGGGTTCTTCCCAACGAATACCGACACCTCGGCATGCTCGAACTCGCCGCGAGTGTGCCCGCCAGTCAGGTGGGCATCGACCCAGGCCTCACCGGTCTTCTCCTGTGCCAACGCATTCGACCGGTAACGGGAACCGACCGCCTTGAGAAATGCCCCGCTGTAGGCGCCGCCGAGATGGTTACCCTGTCCGCCCCCGCCGTAGTAGAAGATCTTGTCCCCACCGTAGGTGTCGCGGATCCTTTTGACAGCGGCAGCAATTCCATCGATCGCTGTGTCCCAATCGATTTCTTCAAAGCTGCCGTCGGGGCATCGGCGCATCGGCGACGTCAACCTGGCGCGGTTGTTCTGATAGTGATCCAGCCGCAAAGCTTTGTTGCAGGTGTAGCCCTGAGATGCCGGATGTTCCTTGTCTCCGCGGATTTTGGCCAGCTTGCGGTTGTCCAGCTGTACCACGATGCCGCAGTTGCATTCGCACAATATGCATGCGGTCTGCTGCCATTCAGCTGTCATGGCGGCGGGTCCTTTTCAGCGAGCTGATGTATGCTATGCACCATAGCATAATGGGTTGTGGAGGTCTGATGGGAGCCCGTTCCGACACCAGGCAGAAGATGCTTCTCAGTTCGGTCGCGCTGCTCCGCGAGCGCGGCGCGGGTGGGGTGACGGTCGATGCCGTGCTCTCGAAGAGCCAGTCGCCACGCGGCTCGGTGTACCACCACTTCCCGGGTGGTCGTCGGGAGATCATTTCCGAGGCATTAAGACTCGCCGGCGGCACCATCAGCGACATCATCGAACAGGCGACCGCTTTGGGCTCGGTTGGCGCACTGCGCCGCCTCGGGAAGATGTGGAACAAGCTCCTGCTGGACTCCGACTTCAACGCAGGCTGCCCCGTGGTCTCCGTGGCCGTGGGCGGCTCAGCCGACGATCAACACCTGCAGCCGGTTGTGGCGGAGATCTTCCAACGTTGGCATCAGGCACTGGCCGAAGCGATTATCGCCGACGGCGTCGACACTCAGCGTGCTCGCCGGTTGGCGACGACGGCCGTAGCAGCCATCGAAGGCGCGATCATCCTGTGCCGCGTCGAACGATCCACGGCCCCGCTCAACGACGTGCTAGCCGAACTCGAGTCACTCATCGCGACAGCAACTTCCACCGCGTCGGCGAAGTGAGCTGACGCGTGGAGACCCATATCTCACGCGACACCGAGGAAGGCGGCCACACCGGCCGCCTCGCGCCGGCCCTGCGCACGCCCGGCCTCCGCCGAGCCGATGCGGCAGCGCGGATCCAGCGGGTTGGGCCCGAAGGCCGCCAGCGAGGTGTGATCGGCGAACATCCCTAACGCGGCGCCACCAAACGCCGCGATCTCGGCGACAGGTCCGGCACCGAACGGCGACGGCGCCGACACGCCGGCGGGCACCAGCACTACGGCGATGTCGCAATCGTCGGCGACGTCCAGGTTGATTGTGCTGCCGATTCCACCGTCCATATAGCGCCGGTCTCCGATCGTCACCGGCGGCCATGCTCCCGGTACCGCGCAGCTGGCCGCCACCGCGTCGACCAGCTCGACACCCGAATCACGGTCGAACACAACAAGTTCCCCCGTCGCGACGTCGATCGCGGTGACGCGCAACACCCGATCCGGCCAGGCGTGCGTCGGCAGTCGCTGGGCGATCACGTAGCGCCGGACCGGTTCAGCGACGGTTTCGGTTGCCAGCGCGACCGCCCCGATCCGCTGTCGCTGCTGCGGGACCGTGGCGTCGGGTTGCGACAAGGCGGCCAGGAAGAGGTCGGTGACGGCGTCCACCCCGACGCCCGGATCGATCTCCGCCGACTCTTCGCGGACTTGCCGCGCGAACAGGTCCTCGAGGCTCATGCCGCTGCCGATCTGTGCGACCACCGCCGAACCGGCCGAGGTGCCCACCAGCACGTCGGAATCCAGCAGCGCCCGTGCCGCGGCAGCCGACTCGTCGGCGATCCCCCGCAGAATGCCCGTCTCCCAAGCGATTCCAGCAACACCGCCGCCGCCAAGCACCAGCGCTCGTTTGGTAGTCACGCCGACGCAGTGTGCTGCGCCGCCTGCGCCGTCGCGTTCAGATCCTCGAGGGCGCAGCTGGTGTCGAGGCGGATCCGGCAATACCACGTCACTGGTGATCTGCAGCGTGGAGTCGACATGGACCAGCTCGCCCGGTACCAGCAGCCGCCATCGCGGATCGTCGTCCATCCGCTCGCTGGCGAACACCACCGACGGCCGCGACCGCAGATGGTCGCTGTCGGCGCGAATGCGATTGGTGCGCAGATGGAATCGGTGATCCTCCGGGGTACCGCGGCGGTCCAATATGTAGAGCTTGTTGGGCTCCGGGTATCGCAGTGCCCACATATCGGTGGCAGTGCTCAGCAGCAGGTTGACCGCATAGATCGGCACATTGGCGGCCAGCCAACCCATGGCGTCGACTAAACCGGCCGTCACATCTCCGCCGCGCGCCCGGACCGATGCGGTGATCAACGCGAACACCCGCTCAGAGTCGGTCTGCCCCAATACCAGGTCAGCGGTGCCGAGCTCGGCCAGTCGCTGGTCGAGCACATCCAGACCTTCCACTACGCCGTTGTGCGCGAAGATCCGGTCGTCCTGCAGGAAGGGATGGGTGTTGACCACCTCGTGCGCTCCCGTGGTCGCGTAGCGGACATGCGCGATGAAGGTGGTCCCGGTCAGGTTGTGCGCTTCGGTGGCAAAGTCGGTGTCGTGCCACGCGGCGATCGGCTGCTTGTGTATCTGCGGGTGCCCCTCGCCGTCGAAGACGCCCAGCCCGGTGCCGTCCGGGTTTTTTCTGCTCTGCTTGGCGAGGTTGTCCGGAGCGTCCAGCAGCCAAAACGTCGCGGTGACAACGTTGGTCCCGGCGTGCAGCCCGAAAAGTCGGCACATGGTCAGGCCGTCAGCAGCGTCGACAGCGTTTCCAGTGATTTGCGCGCGTAGCCCTTCCACAGCAGACCCAACACCGGCAGCAGCGGCGCGGTGAGCGCCGAGCGGGCGTGAATGTTCCAGCGCCAGGTGACGGTGGTCTCGCTACCACTCGCGGCAAAGCGCCATTCGCCGTCGGCCCGCCCCACCAGCAATCCCAACGGGCCGGTGACCCCGGTCAAGGCGTAGCCGAACGAATGCGGCGGGTCCAGACTGGTCAGCTCTTCGTGGAAGCTGCCGCTGGGGGTCAGCATCACGACGCGGGTCTGCCCCGCGGTATCCCACTCGCCGGTCTGATCGCGGACCTCTTTGATCGGCCCGATGGGCCCGTACCAGTGGCTGAAAATCTTCGGAAGCGGCAGCGGCAATGTGCCGGCGAAGGCCTTCTCGACACTGACAGGTATGACGCGGGACTGCTCGACGGCCAAGGAGCTTGTCATGACGGCAGGCTACCGCGACAGCCCTGGCGCGGCCCGAGCGGTGATCAGCGGCAGGTCGAAGAAGCTTTGGATGCCGGCCGGGGCCGCACACGTCGCCGGGACGGCGTTGACGCAGTGCGCCGCGGTCGCGACGATGCCGGGGTTGCTCTTCAGCCCGGCCTGCACGCTTTCCGGCTGCCAGCCCTTGACCGTGATGAAGGCGTCCGGGTTGCCGCGGACTTCGATCTCGTAGCGCTCCCCGGCCGGGCCGAACGACCAAGGCGGATCGAGGTTTTCCTCGCCCATCAACCAGTTCACCGTGATCCGGACGACCACCGTATCGCCGACCAACGCCTCCCAGTGGAAGCGGCGCCCGGCGACCTGCCCGGGCTCGATCACCCCGATCGGCGAGTCGATCGGCGCATTCGCCACGGCGATCTCCTGCGATGAGCGGACCTCGGGGTCGGCGGCGAAACCCAATCGGTCGACGCACAGCCGCACCGATTGGATGAATCCGCCGTCAAGAATCTTCTGCATCGGCCCGGTCAACGCGCGGTCCGGTGTGTCACCGAAGCCCATCACATAACGCAGCACATCCGGTGCGCCGTAGGTCCGCAGGTCGGAAAACTCCTCGGAGCGAACGAAAGTGACGCCTGTGGACATCACCGAGAGCAGCAACGGGAACAACTCGGTGGCCGCACCCGGACCGATACCGGCGCCGTGCAGGGTCGCGTTGCCGGCCTGCGCGGCAACCTCAAGCGGTGCGGCCTCCCGCTCGCCCGGGTAAAACCAGCCCACGGGGGTGACGACATTCTTGCCGGAGCGCAGCAGCGCCGCGACGTCGTCGGCATTTGGCAGCAGCGGCGCGTAGATGACCGCATCGGCGTCGAGCGCGAGGATGTCGTCGAGACTGTTGGTCGCGGTCACGCCGAGCGCCGGTGCTGCCGATGATCTCGCCGACGTCCTTGCCGCTCTTGGCCTCTGAATGCACCCAGCACCCCGCGAGTTCGAGTTCGGGGTGCTCGAGCACGCCTTTGATCGCGGCCACGCCGACCGACCCCGTTGCCCATTGAATGACCCGCAGGCTCATGGCACTCCTTCCCAGCGGTTAGTCTCGTGCCTCGCTGACCTGATAGACGCCGTCGGCGTACCGGGACCGGATGGTCTTCTTGTCGTACTTGCCGACACTGGTACGAGGAATTTCGTCGACGAACGTCCAGCGTTCCGGCAACCACCATCGAACGACCTTGTCGGCCAAGAAATTTCGTAGATCACTCGCGCTGACGGCGGAGCCCTCTCTGGCGACGACAACGGCCAGTGGCCGTTCCTGCCAACGCTCGTCGGGAACCCCGACCACGGCGGCCTCGATCACGTCTGGGTGTGCGACCAGGCAGTTCTCCAATTCGACCGACGAAATCCATTCCCCGCCAGACTTGATCACGTCTTTGGCACGGTCGGTCAGCGTGATGAAGCCCCGTTCGTGGATGCGGCCCACATCGCCGGTGCGCAGCCAACCGGATTCGAATTTCGACTCGTCGTGCCCCCGGTAGTAGGAGCTGGTGATCCACGGACCGCGGACTTCCACCTCGCCGACAGCTTCGTTGTCGTTGGGTAGCACGCGGCCGTGGTCATCGACGATCCGGGCTTCCACGCCGCATATCGGCTGCCCCTGGCTGGCACGGAACGTCCAGTGCTCCTCCTCGTCGGTGTCCGGCGGTGGCCAGGCCATGGTGGCCATCGGCGAGGTTTCGGTCATCCCCCACAACTGGCGGATCTGGACGCCGTGTTTGTCCTCGAAGGCGCGCATCATCGACACCGGCACGGCCGAGCCGCCGCAAGGGACGATTCGCAGCGAAGAGATATCGTGGCCGGGGTTCTTGTCCAGGTAGTGCATGACGTCGTTCCAGATTGTCGGTACCGCGCCGGCGACGGTGGGACGCAGCTTTTCGACCATGTCGATCAGCGACTTGGCGTCCAGATGTCGATCGGGCAGCACCAGGTCGGCGCCCGCCATCAGCGCCGCATACGGCAGACCCCAGCCGTTGGCATGGAACATCGGCACAATGGGCAGCACGCAATCGCTGGAACTGACGCCAATGCCGTTGCTGGTGCAGGTCGCCATCGTGTGCAGATAGGTCGAACGGTGGCTGTAGACGACGCCTTTCGGGTTGCCGGTGGTGCCGCTGGTGTAGCACATTGCGGCCGCGGAGTTCTCGTCGATGTCGGGCCAGTCGAATTCGGTTGGCTCGTCGGCGATCACATCGGCGTAGCGCAGCATCGTCTTGCCCGATTCCTCCAGTGCCGCGGTGTCGCCCTCGCCGACCGCGATCACGGTATGCACGGTGTCAAGCTCGGCGAGTATCGGCGCGAGCAGTTTGGCCAGCGAAAGATCGACCAATACCACCTGGTCTTCGGCCTCGTTGGCGACGTACACGATCTGCTCGGGAAAGAGCCGGATGTTGAGCGTGTGCAGGACGGCGCCCATCGCCGGTATCGCCAGATACGCCGTCAGGTGTTCGGTGTTGTTCCACATGAACGTGCCGACCCGCTGGTCGCCGTCGATACCCACGCGGCGCAACGCGTGCGCCAGCTGCGCCGTCTGACGCCCGAGTTCGGCGTAGGTGGTTTCGCGGTAACCCCTGTCGGTCGCGGTGGTGACCTTGCGTGCGCCGTGGACGCCCGCGGCGTGTCGCAGGATGGCGGTAATCGTCAACGGAAAGCTCTGCATGGTACTGCGCATCGATGGACCGCCTCATGGTTCGCCCGCTTGCTGCACAGGGCGGGCCCACCTGCTGCCTGCCCTGGTGGCGATCATCGCACGACCGAACAATCGCCTTGGCGGCGATGTGGCCGAGGCGCCTCCTAGACCGGCGTCGGCTCGAGGACCAGCGGGTTCGACAGTGCCCACTGGAATGGGGCGGTGGGCACCTCGTCGGGCGTCGGCGCATCCGCCGAGGCGGTCGTCAGCACGGTGATCGCGCCGGCGTAGTCGGCGATGTACAAGCGGTTCCCGTCCGGGCTCTCGGTCACGCATGACGGCTGCGCACCGACCACGATGCTGCCCATCACGTCGTGCGTGGAGGTGGACAACACCGTGACGCTGTGGTCGCCGACGAGATATGCCCGCTGGCCGTCGCGACTCAGCGCCAATTGGGTCAGCCAGCCGGCGATCTCGCCGATCTTGTAGGTGTTGGCGACGGTGTGGGTCCGGGTAGCCCCGATTTCCACGACGTCGAGCACCGCGCCGAAGTCCGGACCGCAACTGCCGACATATGCGGTGGCGCCATCGCGGCTGAGCGCGATATCGCGGATCGGCGAACCGATCTCGATGGTGTTCACCACGCGGTTGGACTGCGTGTCGATCACGACGAGTTCTGCCGCGAATGGCCCGTTGGCCGCGACATACAGCCGGCGGCCGTCCGGGCTGACGCGCACGCACTCCGCGGTAGTGCCGGCCGTCGCCGCGATGCCGATGGCGTCTTCGTTGCCCGTCGCGGTATCGACGATCGCGACGTCGGCGCCGTTGACCGCAGTCCGGCTGGCGTAAACGCGCTTTCCGTCCGGGCTGACCGCCAGATCGGTCACGCTGTGCGCCACTCGGTGCGCCGCGACGAGGTTGGCATCGATGTCGAAGACCAGAATCGAGTCATACGCCGGCGATGCGGTGCTGACGTAGGCACGGCCTTCCGGCCTGTCCGACACGGCGACGGCGAACGGTTCGTCGATGTCGACGACCGTTTGGGTGACCGCGCGACGACCGATGTCGATCAGCGACACACTGTCGTTGCCATAGTGGGTCACCACCAGCCGGGTGCCGTCGGGGCTGACCGCGATGCCGCTGACGGCACCTTGCTGCACCGCGATTTCGGCTTCCACCGTGAAGCCCGGCAGGTTCCCGATCTCGGAGAGTGCCGCCTCGGCCCGCTCTCCTCGGTTCGCACGGCTCACTTTGCTCACTGGGGCACCAGCCTCTTCTCGTTGGTCCGTGGTGGGCGGACGTTTGACACCTGAAGTCAAACGCAGTCCGCAACGCAAACCCGGAATCCTCGGATCAGGCGCGTGGGGGCGCCGATTTCCGACGAGTCTACCGGCCGAATTCGGGCCTAAAAAGCACAGTTTGACCGATTGTTGCGGACGTCACGTCGATGCCTCAGGGTGCCCTTAAGCAATATTTGCGACGCGCGAGTACCGGCCGAAAACAGCAAACGGAACAGTCGGTTCCGCCAGGTGTTTCGTGATTTTCGCTAACCGAGAACCCAGTTGTGACATGAGGATTTGTAATTAAGAGTCTCTTAACGGTTCGCCGAAGAAGAGGTCCAAATCACATCCGGACCTCGTTGCAGCACCTGCGCATTAGCAGTCGAGCAAAGGCGTGTGGTGATTGATGCCCCAGGGCCAGCGTCGCCGAGAGATCCCAGCAACCCAGCTGTAGGTTGGAACAGCGATGAACGACAACGACGTGCCCGGAGGTGGCAGCATGACTTCGCCTCCGTTACACCATAAGGAGAGTCCGTTCTTCGCAGCAGACCGCGCCGCTTACTGGCGCCACCTTCGCGAGCTGGGCCCGGTAGTGAAGATAGACACCGGCGATCCGTTGCTGCACGGCTACTATCTGACCCGCCGGGACGACGTGCGTGCGGCGTTGCTCGATCCGCAAACGTTTGCGTCGCCGCCGAAAACCTTCGCGATTCAGTTGTTCGGCGCACCGCTTCCTCAGGTGCCGCTCTCTTGCGCCACGCGGGAGGAGCACGCCCGTTTCGGCAAGGTCTTGCATCCGCTCTTCAGCCCTAGGGCGTTGGCCCCCTTCGCTCCGGAGCTGCGGGCCCGGGCCGCGAAACTGGTCGACAAAGTCGCCGACAGGAGGCAATGTGATGCGGTCGGCCTCGCCGACACCTATGCCAGCCAAGCGCTGTTCATGGTGTGCGGGCTGCCGCCCGACGACGCTCGGGCGCACGAGATGAGCAGAGCCGCGGTAATCGGCGACACCACCGGGCAAGCCCAACTTGAACTCGTCAGGTGGCTTAACACCAGCTTCGACGCCGGGTTGAGCGATCCCGAGCGGCCGCCCGGTATTCTGTGGCCGCTACTGGAACGACTCGCCGGCGATAAAGATTTTCCGCTCACCCAGGTCGAAGTGGCGTCGGTCATCCTTTTATTGTTCTCTGTTGCAGGCATTGAAATGGTTGCCTCGGCAATCGGTTTCGCGCTTCTACATCTCGCGCGGGACCCGCAACTGCGGGCCCAGCTGCGCCAGGACCCAGCGCAGATCCCAGCGTTCGCCGAGGAAATCTTCCGGTTGGAGCCGCCAGGGCCGGCCATTCCGCGCATAACCACGAGAAACGTCGAGATCGGTGGTGTCGCCATCCCGGCGCACAGTTCGGTGTGGCTGGCCCTGGAAGCCGCGGGCAGAACAAGCGGCGGTGAAGAGATATCGAGGGGCAGCGACGGAGAGGTCCGGCGGCAGCGCCACTGGGCGTTCGGCGCCGGCATGCACAGATGCTTGGGCATGCACCTGGCTCGCCTTGAAATGGACGCGTTTGTGACCGAGTGGTTGAACCGGATCCCGGATTTCGAACTCAAACCGGGTTTCACCCCGACCGTCGTGCAAAAGCCAACCAGCGTCACTCACCTGCGCCGCCTGAAGCTGCGCTGGTAGGCAGGAACCGGCGACATGGACGACGCGGACCTGGAGACCCACATCAACGGGTTCCTGACGGCGCTCGGTGAACGTCCAGAGGAACTGATCCCGAAGCACTTAGCAGAAATCGAACAACCGAACCCGCGGGACGTGGAAGACTTCCGGCGCTACGTCAATGACCTCAAAATGCTCTACGGGCAAGGCTTGCTCGACATGTACCGGCGGATCGAGTTACACGGCCGCGCCATCTGCGGGTTGACCGATGAAGCCGAGATAACCGAGCGGGTCCAGAAAATTATGGCGTTAGTCGCGCTGGACGGCGAAGATGTCCCGAAAATTCTGGCGAGCTTTCAGGACGCCGCGAACCGGCTCAATCCTCTCGCAATCGTACGGCTGTTCATGACAATTCAAGGTGCCAGTGCCGGCGGGGTGCCGCGTCAGGCTCAGCGAGACGCGTTGATACTTGACTTGACGACGTACTGCCTGACACGCTTCCCGCCTTCCGAAGATGATTGAAATCGGGCGCGTGTCACCACCGCGTCAGGCGGCGGTAATGCAGAGTACTTCGTCGAGGCTGGCGGTCTGTAGCCCGGCGGCGGCTGCGCGCTGTTGGAATTCGGCGACGGGATCGGGGTCGGTAGTGTCGATGCGGCCCGCTCGATCCAGTCGTGCGGTGTCGGACATCGACGGGCCTCTGATCACCACGTCGCTCAGGACGTAGCGGCCGGCGTCCGGTGTTCGGCGCACCCTCTGTTCGGGCGCGCTGATGCCGGTGAGCGCGACTGCGTCGTCGAGGTTGATTCCGACTCGGAACACTTGGGTTTCGGCGTCGAGCACCGCGATGAGGCGGGTGATGAGGTTCTCGGGGGCGAAGAACCGCCAGCCTTGTCCCAGATGCAGCCAGTATCGTCCGTGGATGTGGTCGCGGAGGTGGATGCCGAGGGCCCAGTCGACAAACTCGAGGAACGCGTAGCGCTCATGCAATGTCGCGCGATCTTCGGCCGACAGGCCGGCATCGACCACCAAGAAGCGTCCGACCCGTGAGACGTCAGTGCAGCAGTGCAGAAACGAGTTCAGCGTCTCCTCGGTGGTAACTCGATCCGCTGTGGCGACCAGGCTGACGGTAACCTCGCTGACGGGCGAACCAGCGATGAGGTTGCGCGCCAGCACATCTGGGTACGACGATGCCGCCTCCAACATGGTCGGGACCGTCAAGTCTCGAATGCTCGCGATGCCTTGTCGATCGCCGTCTGGGAGGTCGGGGCGGGCCAGCAGGCGCCGCGCCAGCGTGAACGCTTCGGCTTGCTTGTCGATGTGGTACGCGCACACCAGTTGCTGAAAGGTTGTGCGCCAAGCGTAGATGTCTGGGTGCGGGATCGTCATGTCGTCTTCGGGCAGCGGGATTTCGGCGGCGCGCTGGGCATATAGGTAGCCGAGCCGGGCCCGCTTCTCGGCAATGTAATGGCGGGCGATGTCGTAGAGCGGCTCCGCGCGAGTCGGTCGGAACTCCCATGCCCGCAGGTATGCCTCGTGAACATCGGGCCACGGTTCACCCAGCATCTCCATCGATTGCGCGACCCGCAGCATCGCCCAGAATGTTCCCTCGTCCGGGCCCCCGGTCTCGATCATCCGCGCGAACCACTTGCGCGCGTTGGCGAAATCGCCCGCATTGAAATAGACCTGGGCCAGCATGGACACCGAGTTCACATCTTCGGAGTTGGCTGTCACCTCGGGGCTTAGTAGGTCGATGAAACGTTGGTTGGGGTCCACGTCGCGCGGGACATCGGCAGGTTTGAAAACACTTTCTGCAGCCGCCTGCAGTTGGGCCTCGGTCACCTTGAGGCCCAGCTCGTCGGCGAGGCGGCCGATCACATCGCCGGGCGCGGCGCGAAGCTCCTCGAAGTCAACCCTGACCGTTGTAGTACCCGCGAGCGCTTGGTCGCGCGCGGCGATCAAATGCGCCGTTGACTCAGCGCGCTGCTGTTCGTCCTGCCACCAGCCAAGTCGGTTCAGCGACGCGATCACGTTCGCTACGGGCCGGTCCACCACGACCGGCACAACCGGACCCCAGGCCTCCCGAATGAAATCCATCGCGACGCACAGAAGGGGGTGCTTGACCCCGGGCCGACGGCCCTCGGTCTGCGCGGCACGGCGATGACTGTGGGCCCAACTGCGAAGATTCGCCTCCAACGAACCAGCATCCATCTGCAGCTGAGCGCCAGGTTCGGTGAAGGCCCGTACGCACAACTTGCTGAGCTGCGACTCCTCCCAGGTCTCGTGTGGGCCGCGGATAGGCCCACACGAAGTCCGCGCCCATGAATACGCCGAGGTGGTGCAGCACACCGGCAACGGCCGACGTACCGCCACACCACGGAC
>CAWBSW010000005.1:0-54802 GCA_963791535.1 uncultured Actinomycetota bacterium
GGTTGCTCGCCTTCACGCTCGAGGACCGGCCAGACTCGTCGGCGGCCGAGCGCATGGCCAGCCGGCTGCTGGTGGAAAACATGCGGGCTTCGTCGGAGGAGGTGCGCGCGCGCTACCTGGATCGCCAGTCCGATTATCCGGCGGACTGGCGGTCGGCTGCGGGCGAGACGTTCAGCGCGGCCCACGTGACGCCGGAAGAGCTGGACGAACTGCGCACGAAGGTGCTGGCGGTGATCGAGCCCTACATCCGGCTCGACCCGGCCGAACGGTCTCCGGGAGCGCTGCCGGTCCAGATCATGCTCGACATGTTCCCGTGGTTCACGCCGGAAGAGGCGCACTGAGCCGGCTGGGGTCGCTGCGGTCCGGGCCACTGGGGCTGCGGAGCTTCCGGCTGCTGGCGGGCGGGGTGCTGGCCAACCGGGTCGGGCCGCGCACGGTCATGCTCGCGGCCGACGCCGCCCGGTGCGTGCTGGTGGCGGCGATGGCCGTCCTCGCGGCCCGGCACACGGCCTCGCTGGCCGCCCTGGGGCCCATCGCCGCGTGCGTCGGCGCCGGGGAGGGCCTGTTCATCCCGGCGTCGTTCGCGATCATGCCGTCGCTGCTGGACGGGGACCGGCTCGCGGCGGGCAACGCGATATCCACCGCGGCCGTCCAGGCCGGGTCGCTGCTTGGCCCGGCCCTGGCTGGCGCGCTAGTGGCCGCCACTCGCGACCCAAGGAGCCGGGGCGGGCGGGGGCGACGGCCCGGGCGGCGGCGAGCAGGGAGTGCTGGCGTTCCTGAAGAGGTCGCGGGTGCTGCAGGTCATCCTGATCGTGGTCATCGCGGCCAACCTGGCCGGCGGCGGGATCGACGGGGTAGCGCTTCCCTCCCTGGCGCACGAGCGGTTCGGGGCGGCCGGCTACGGGGCGCTGCTGGCCTGCTTCGCGGCCGGAAGCGTGCTCGGCACGCTCGCCTCGGCCCGCACCGGCGGGCTACGCAGGCCGGCCATCTTCGCCTCGGCGGTGTTCTTTATCGACGCGACGGCGCTCGCGCTGACCCCGTACCTGGGCGGAGAGGTCGGAGCGGCGGCGGCCCTGTTCGTCGGGGGCGCGGCCAATGGGCTGGGCAACGTCACATTTCTCACCGTGACGCAGAAGTGGGCGCCTCCGGCGCTGCTCGGACGGCTGATGAGCATCGTGATGCTGTGCGCGTTCGGCAGTTTCCCGCTGTCGGCGGCGGTCTCCGGGGTGCTGGTCCGGCACATCGGGCCGTCGCTGTTCTTCCCGGTCGCGGGGGGCCTGGTGGCGGTGGCCATCCTGGGCGGGCTGACCCAGCGGGAGTTCCGGATGTTCGGGGCGAGCGGGGAAGAAAAGCCGGCTGCTGAGACCACGCTCCGTTCGGCCGAAATGAAAAAAGCCGCAACCTAGTGCGGCGGGGACGTGCGGTACGGCGGGATGGTGCGCTAAGGCAGCGCTGGTTTTCAGGGGTCTTAAAGCGGCACTGGGCTCACGCAAATAAGCGGCCCACTGGGGGTCGCCGTCATGTTGTGCGCCCACTAGCCTCCAGTGGGCGCCGCGTGGTACTTGGGGCGGCACCGGCAGCGTCCAGCCGAGTTCCTCGAGCAGGCGGTCGGCCTTGCGGTGGTTGCAGATGGTGCAGGACGCGACGCAGTTCTCCCAGGCGTGCGCGCCACCGCGGCTGCGGGGGATCACGTGGTCGATGGTTTCCGCGCGGCGGCCGCAGTAGGCGCAGCGGTAGTTGTCCCGGCGCATCAGCGCGGCCCGGGTCAGCGGCACGCGGTTGCGGTAGGGCACCCGGACGTAGCGGCTGAGCCTGATCACCGACGGCGTGGCCAGGGCGACCGACGCCGCGTGCAGCACCGCGCCCTCGACGTCATCGTGGACGATCTCGGCCTTGCCGCCGAGCACCAGGCACACGGCGCGGCGCAGGCCCACGGTAGTCAGCGGTTCATACGTCACGTTGAGCAGTAGCACTCTTCGCACCGCACCTCCCGCTGGGCGCCGCCTAACAGAAGCACATGCTCCCAGTGTGTCGTCTGGTACACGCTTCTGCCACCAGATAAGCCTACTAGGTCGCCGGGATCGTAAAGTGCGAGCATGAGCGGGACACACCAGATGAGTTATCCGGAGGCACCCAGGCTGGACCTGACCGAGGACATCTTCGGGCATCAGGTCAGCGACCCCTACCGCTGGATGGAGGACCCCGGCAGCGCCGAACGCGCGGACTGGCTGGCGGCGGAGGCCGCGTTGTTCACGGCGGAGCGCGCGCACTGGCCGGGGCGGGATATTTTGGCCGAACGAGTCCGGGAGTTGCTCAACGTCGGAGTGGTGGGCACGCCGGCCTGGCGCGGGGACCGGTCCTTCTTCACCAAGCGCGAGCCCGGGCAGGAGCACGCCGTGCTGTACACGCAGGTGGCCGGCGGACCGCTCGAGGTGCTCGTCGACCCGATGGCCATCGACCCGTCCGGGCTGACCACGCTGGACGCCTGGCAGCCGGACAAGGAGGGACGGCTGCTGGCCTACCAGCTGTCCGAGGGCGGCGACGAGGAATCCATGCTGCGGGTGCTGGACGTCGAGACCGGTTCGGTGGTGGACGGGCCGATCGACCGGTGCCGGTACTCCAACGTGGCCTGGCTGCCGGGCGGGAAGGCGTTCTACTACACGCGCCGGCTGCCGGCCGCCTCGGTCCCCGAGGGTGAGAGCCAGTATCACCGGCGGGTCTACCTGCACCAGGTCGGCACGTCCGCCGACGAGGAAGACGCGCTCATCTTCGGTACCGGCCGGGACAAGACCGACTACTACTACGCCTCGGTCAGCCGGGACGGGCGGTGGCTGTTCCTGTCCGCGTCCCGCGGCACCGCGCCGCGCAACGACCTGTTCCTGGCCGACCTGTCCTCGTCGGACCCGTCGTCACCGGAGCTTTCGGTGGTGCAGGAAGGCGTGGACGCGCAGACCTCGCTGTGGGCCGGGCGGGACGGTCGCTTCTACATCTTCACCGACCTGGACGCGCCGCGGGGACGGATCGCGGTGGCGGACCCGGGTTCGGTGACGGACCGGGCCAGCTGGCGGGACCTGATCGCGGAGGATGCCGAGGCGGTGCTGAGCGGGTACGCGATCCTGGACGGGCCCGAGCTGGCGCGGCCGGTGCTGCTGGCGTCGTGGAGCCGGCACGCGCTGAGCGAGATCACCGTGCACGACCTGGCTTCCGGCGCGTTGCTGGCCTCGGTGGAACTGCCGGGCCTGGGCACCGTGGGCGGGCTGAGCGAGCGGCCGGAGGGCGGGTACGAGGCGTGGTTCGGGTACACGGACTACACCACGCCGCCGCTGGTGCTGCGGTTCGACGCGCGATCCTTTTCGGTGCAGACGTGGGCGGTGGCGCCGGGGTCGGCGGCGGTCCCGGCGGTGACGGCCCGGCAGGTGACGTACCAGTCGGCGGACGGGACTTCGGTGCGGATGCTGGTCATCAGCG
Organism: uncultured Actinomycetota bacterium; assembly: GCA_963791535.1. GTDB lineage: Bacteria > Actinomycetota > Actinomycetes > Mycobacteriales > Mycobacteriaceae > Mycobacterium. The sequence goes on from CAWBSW010000005.1 coordinate 3,469, forward strand.
GTGCTTCGGTGCCTTTTGGGGAGCCTCGGCCGGCCCTGCCTCGACCAGCACAGCCTCGACCAGCACAGCCTCGACCAGCACTGCTGACCGGGTACGGCGGGTTCGACATCAGCCTGACCCCGGCGTACTCGGCGTCCGCGCTGGCCTGGGTGGAGGCGGGCGGCGTGTACGCGGTGGCCAACCTGCGCGGCGGCAGCGAGGAGGGCGAGGAGTGGCACCGGGCCGGGATGCTCGAGCACAAGCAGAACGTCTTCGACGACTTCCGCGGCGCGGCTTCGGCCTTGATCGCGGACGGGTGGACGACGGCCGGGCAGCTGGCGATATCGGGCGGGTCGAACGGCGGGCTGCTGGTGGGCGCGTCCCTGGTGCAATCGCCTGATCTATATGCGGCGGTGGTGTGCTCGGCGCCGTTGCTGGACATGGTGCGGTACGAGAGGTTCGGGCTGGGGCAGACGTGGAACGTCGAGTACGGCAGCGCGTCGGATGCGGTGGAGCTTTCGTGGTTGCTCTCGTATTCGCCGTACCACCACGTGGTGCCCGGGACGGCTTATCCGGCCGTGCTGTTCACCGTGTTCACCAACGACACGCGGGTCGACCCGGTGCACGCGTACAAGATGTGCGCCTCGTTGCAACACGCCTCGGTGTCGGGGCGTCCGGTGCTGCTGCGTGCGGAGGGGCAGGTGGGGCACGGGGCGCGGGCGGTGAGCCGGACGGCCGAGCTGGCCGGGGACACGCTCGCGTTCGCTGCCCGGTATACGGGCCTGGTGGTGGCGTAATTGGTGGACTCAGGAACGCTGACCGGAAACTGCGGCGATAACCCCGGCATCGCCTGCCGCCTGGCCTGGGACCTCACCCACAGCACGGGCGCGGCCCAGCTGGTCCGGGTGTACCTGGCGGGCCCGGTCAGCCAGGGGCTGCGGATCTTGTTCGTGATCGTGGTCGCGCTGGTCATCCGGGCGCTGGCGAACCGGGTGATCAACAGGCTCACCGAGCGCGCGGCCATGACCTCGCTGCCGGTCGCGGCGGCCGCCATCCGCCCGGCCATCCGCAGGCGCCGGACGGCGGCTACGCAGCCGCCGCCCGCGGAGGACACGGCGGCCCTGTCGGCCGCGGCGGTGGCGGCGGCCGGCACGGAGCGGCACGAGCAGCGCGCGCGGGCGCTCGGCTCGATCCTGCGCAGCGGGGTGTCGATCGTGGTGTTCGGGATCGCGGCGCTGACCATTCTCGGTGATCTCGGCTTCAACCTGACGCCGCTGCTGCTGTCGACGACGGTGCTGGGGGTGGCCCTGGGGTTCGGCGCGCAGAACCTGGTGCGCGACTACCTGGCGGGCATCTTGATGCTGGTCGAGGACCACTACGGGGTCGGGGACACGATCCATGCTTCCGGGGCGAGCGGGACCGTGGAGGCCATGACGCTGCTCACCACCCGGCTGCGGGACGTCAACGGCGTGGTCTGGCACGTCAGGAACGGCACCATCGACAGCGTGGGCAACGAGTCGCAGGGCTGGTCCCGGGCCGTCATCGACTACCCGGTCCCCTACGAGGAGGACCTGACGCGCATCCGGGCGCTGATGGATCAGGCGGCGAGTTCGATGTTCCGGGAACGCGGCTGGCGCAAGCTGATGCTGGAAAAGCCCGAGGTGTGGGGGGCGCAGGAGCTGTCCAGCAAGGAGGTGACCATGCGCATCGTGGCCAAGACCGCGCCCATGCGCCAGTGGGAAGTGGCCCGGGAGCTGCGGGCCCGGGTCAAGACCGTGCTGGACGCGGCGGGGGTGGCGTCGGCCGGGCCGGACACCATCGTGATCACGGCACCGCCCGCTCCGGCGGCTCCTGCCTCACCTCCGGCGGCCTTGGAGGGGTCTGGCGGGTCTGGCGGCTCTGGCCGGGATGATCCGGGCGGGCCGGTTTCGTAAGCTTGCCAGCATGAGCCAGCCAACCAGCTTCTACGAGGCCGTGGGCGGGGAGGAGACCTTCACCCGCCTGGTTCACCGGTTCTACCAGGGCGTCGCGGAGGATCCCGTGCTGCGCCCGGTGTACCCGGCGAAGGATCTCGGCCCGGCCGAGGAGCACCTGCGGCTGTTCCTCATGCAGTACTGGGGCGGGCCGCGCACCTACGACGAGCTGCGCGGGCATCCGCGGCTGCGGATGCGGCACGTCCGGTTCGCGATCGGCGAGGCCGAGCGGGACGCCTGGCTGCGCCACATGCGGGACGCGCTGGACGAGCTGGCGCTGGATCCGGCGCTGGACGCGCAGTTCTGGGACTACCTGGTGATGGCCGCGCACAGCCTGGTCAACGTGGAGCCCGCCCACCGCGGCGACCTCGGCCTGACGCCAGCCTGACACCGGGCTTTTCCATGATCGTGAACAGTTTTGGGCAGCATTTGTCCTGAACTGTTCACGATCATGGTCGGGCTGGCGTGGATCACCCAGGCGGACACGGAGGCGGCATCTGTGGGACGTCAAGGCCGCTGATGGCCGTTAGCGGCGCGCTGTACGTGCTCATTCGCCTCTAGCGCGACTACACTTAATATAACTGTATTCGAGCTAATGGAGGCTCCGCTGAATAACAGTCCTCTGGACAAGCCGGCGGACGTCTTCGATCGTGACGCGGAGTGGGCGGACTTGACCGCTTTCGCGCTCTCGCCATTGCCAGGGCTGCGGATCGCCGTAGTCTACGGCAGGCGCAGGCAGGGCAAATCATACCTGCTGCGCCGGCTCACCGGCGCGGTCGGCGGGCTCTATCACCTGGCCACCGAGCAGGCCGAGCCGGTCTCGCTGCGCCGATTCGGTGACTCGCTCGCGACCTGGGCCGGGCTGTCGGCTGGCGCGTTCGGGTTCGGTGGCTGGGAGCAGGCGCTGCGAACGGCTACGGAGGTGATGGCCGCTCCATCCCGCTCGCATGCTTCCCGCGCCGTGCCTCCGCTGCTCGTCCTTGATGAGTTCCCGTACCTGGCTCAGGAAACTCCCGGGCTGCCGTCTATCGTGCAGTCCCTGTACGACGCCCTGGGACCGGGCGCCGGGGCGAGCACTGCACCGTTTCGCCTGCTCCTGTGCGGCTCGGCGATTTCGGTCATGGCAGACCTGCTGTCCGGGACCAAGGCGTTGCGCGGCCGGGCTGCGCTCGAACTGCGCGTCCAGTCATTCGGCTACCGGGACGCGCGGGAGTACTGGGGGATCGAGGATCCCGCTGCGGCCTTCGCGCACAATGCCCTCGTCGGCGGAACGCCCGGCTACCGGGAGCTTGTGCCCGATCCGCAGGTTCCGGAGGCACCCGCACAGCTTGGCGACTGGCTCACGCGGAACGTGCTGCGGCCGTCCATGCCGCTGTTCGACGAGGCCCGCCGGGTTGTGCACGAGGACCCGCGCATCCGCGACACCGCCGCGTACAGCTCGGTGCTCGCAGCCGTGGCGGCGGGAGAGTCGTCGCCGACGAAGATCGGCGGCCTGCTCGGTCGTCCGGCTACCTCACTGACGCACCAGTTGACCACGCTGGCCTCGGCCGGGTTCATCGACCGCCTGGCACGACCTGCTCCTGGACCGGCGGCCCGTTGTCACCATCGCCGACCCGATGGTGCGGTTCCATCAGCTAGTCATCGAGCCGTACCTGGCGGCCCTGGAGGCTGGGCGGGCTGGCCAGGTCTGGGCCGAGGCGGAGCACACCGTCGAGTCCAAGATCTTCGGGCCGCACTTCGAGGCACTCGCTGGCGAGTGGGCCGTCTGGTACGCCTCCGGGGAAGCGGGTCTCGCCGTCGGCCCGGTTGGGCAGACGGTCATCGCCTGCCGCGAGCACAAGACCGGCCATGAGATCGACGTCCTGGCGCTCGCCCGCGGCAGCCGCCCGCGGGCCCCCGGCGCGCCGGTCGCGTTCATCGGCGAGGCCAAGCACCGCGACCGCCGCCCAGGCCTGGCCGAGCTGCGCAGGCTTCAGCACCTCCGCGACCTGCTGACCGCCGCCGGGCACGACGCCACCGACGCCGCATTCGGTCTCTTCAGCGCGACCGGCTTCACTGATGAACTGGCAGCCGAAGCCAGCGCAAGCAAAGGCAGGATTCTCCTCGCTACCCTAAACGATCTCTACGGCCAGCCGTCATAAGCGGGGCCGGCCGGTGTGACGAATAGGTCGCGGGTGGTGGTCAGCGGCTTCAGGTGCCGAGGTAGGCGAGGACGGCTAGGACGCGGCGGTGGTCGGAGTCGGATGGCGGTAGGCCGAGCTTGGTGAAGATGTTGCTGATGTGCTTTTCGACGGCTCGCTCGGACACGATGATGCGGCCGGCGATGGCGCCGTTGGACCGGCCTTCGGCCATGAGGGCGAGAACTTCGTGCTCGCGTGCGGTGAGCGTGCTGAGCGTACTAGCGTGACGGCTCGCGCTGAGCAGGCCGCTGACCACCTCGGGGTCGAGCGCGGTGCCGCCCGCGGCGATCCTGGTGATCGCGTCGGTGAACTCGGCCACGTTGGCGACGCGGTCCTTGAGCAGGTAGCCGATCCCACCCGAGCCCGTGGCGAGCAGGTCGGCGGCGTACCGGGTCTCGATGTACTGGGAGAACACCAGGATGCCGACGCCGGGGTGGTCGCGGCGGATCGCGATCGCCGCGCGCAGGCCCTCGTCGGTGTGGCTCGGTGGCATCCGCACGTCGACGATCGCGACGTCGGGCTGGTCGGCGGCCACGGCGTCCTTGAGCGCCTCGGCGTCGCCGACCGCGGCCACGATCTCGTGCCCGCGGTCGGTCAGGATCTCGGCTAGCCCGGCCCTGATCACGGCGGCGTCCTCGGCGATGACGATGCGCATGCTGACCGGCTACCTTTCAGGCGCGGGAGGGCAGTTCGACGGTCACCGTGGTGGGGCCGCCGCGCGGGCTGTCGATGTCCACGCGGCCGTCCACGGCGCGGACCCGGTCGGCCAGCCCGCACAGCCCCCCGCCCGGCACCGCACGGGCGCCGCCCCGGCCATCGTCGGTGACCCGGATCCGGAGCAGACCGGGGACGTGCACGGCTTCCAGGGTCGCGTGCCGGGCACCGCTGTGCTTGGCGACGTTGGTGAGCAGTTCGGCGGCTGAGAAGTAGGCCATGGTCTCGATCGCGTCCGACGGCCGTTCCGGGATGTCGGTGACCAGCTCGACCGGGATGGCGCTGCGGGTGGCCAGCGTGCCCAGCGCGTCGGCGAGGCCCTGGTCCAGCACCGGCGGATGGATGCCGCGGGCCAGCTTGCGCAGGTCGATGATCGCCTCGATAAGGCCGCGGTGGGCGTCCTCGACCAGCCCGCTCACCCGCGCCAGGTCCACCTGCCCGTCGTCGGTAAGCTTGTCCCGGGCCAGGCCCAGCTTCATGGACAGGGCCACGAGCTGCGCCTGCGCGCCGTCGTGCAGGTCGCGCTCGATGCTGCGCAGCCGCGCGGCGGCGTCGTCGACAGCGATGGCCCGGCTCTCCTCAAGGGCGCGGATCCGCTCGCCCGGTGAGCTCGGGCCGAGCAGGCCGCGGATGAGCCAGCAGTCGACGTTCGTGACGCCGTGCAGCAGCCCTGGACCGGTGACCAGCAGGGCCACGCCGATCGGGCAGAGGGCAAACGCGATGCCCAGGTTCGTGATGCGGAAGCCCAGCGTAGTGTGCAGCCCGAGCGACCACCAGATCGGAGCGGTCAGGTAATACAGCCCGCCGAGCCAGCCGATCGCGGCGACGACCAGGCCGACGGCCGCGAGCGGCAGCTTGAGCCCGAAGTAGGCGCGGGCCCGCCAGGTGACCCGGTCGGTCGCCCGTCCGCCCATCCAGGTGACGAAGGCACTGCCCGGCTGCAGCTGGCCGATCCTGATGCCCTCCGCGGCGGCCAGTTCGGTGATCCGGGCTGGCGGCAGCCTCCGGATGGTGACCCCGGGCCTTGACTCCCACGCCCGCGCCTTCCCCCCGGCCGCTTGCGCGGCCGCGGCCAGGCGGGCGCCGTCCTTCGTCCACACCTTGTGGCTCTCCATGGACCGCAGCCGGGGCGGGGTCGGGACGTCCTCGCCGAGCAGCTTGCGCGCGAGGGAGCGGCTGGCCGCGCCGAGCTTCCAGACGCCCTCGGCGGACGCCGCCCACAGAATCCCGTTGTACAACATGGGCACGATGAAGGCGACGGCGGCGACGGCGAGCGGGAGGGTGACGAGCGCGTAGCGGAGTTCGGCCCAGGCTCGCTTCGCGAAGGGCGCCCCCCAGGCCGGTGACGCGGCCGGCTCGGTCATGTTCTGATTGTCGTTCATGGTGGCGGCCCGGCGGCCGTCGGCGATAGCGATTTCTTGTTTCATACCTCGATGCTGCGGCCAGGCCAGCCTCGCGGTCGATCGTGCCAGCCGCGTAGTTCAGGTACGGCTAGCACGACACCCGGGGCGCGGACGCACGCAGCACGGCCCGTTCGGAAGAAATGATTTAGTTCTTACCCGCGCCCGGCCGGACGAGGCCGGTCTCGTAGGCGTAGACGACGGCCTGGATCCGGTCGCGGAGGCCGAGCTTGGCCATGATGTGGCCGACGTGGGTCTTGACCGTGGCCTCGGAGATGTGCAGGAGCGCGGCGATCTCCGTGTTGGACAGGCCGGAGCCGACCTCGGCCAGCACCTCGCGTTCCCGGGCGGTGAGCTCGGCGAGGTCTGCGTGGTCTTTGCTGTCCGGGGCGGCGGGCAGGTGCGGCAGGAAGCGGCCGATCAGGCGGCGCGTGGTGGAGGGCGCCACGACCGAGTCGCCGTTGTGCACGCTGCGGATGGCGTACAGCAGTTCCTCCGGCGGCGCCGACTTGAGCAGGAACCCGCTGGCCCCGGCGCGCAGCGCGGCGAACGCGTACTCGTCCAGGTCGAAGGTGGTCAGGATGAGGACCCGGGGACGTTCGGCGGCCTGGCAGATCTCGCGGGTCGCGGCCACGCCGTCCAGGCCCGGCATCCGCACGTCCATGACCATGACGTCGGCCGGGACCTCGCGGGCCAGCCGGACCGCGGCGGCCCCGTCCTCGGCCTCCCCCGCCACGATCAGGTCGGGCTGGCTGCCGAGAACCATGGCGAATCCGGCCCGGACCAGGGCCTGGTCGTCGACGAGCAGCACCCGGATGGTCACCGGACGCTCGGGGCGGGTTGTTCGCTGGCGGGTTGTTCGCTGGCGGGTTGTTCGCCGGCGGGTTTTTCGCTGGCGGGTTTTTCGCTGGCGGGCCGCAGGGGCAGCCGGGCGGTCACCTCGAAACCGCCGACGGGACGCGGGGCGGCCTGGACCGTTCCGCCGTACATCGCGGCTCGCTCACGCATCCCGGTCAGGCCGTGACCCGGCTGCATGGCCCCGTACCTGGGCAGCGTTCTGCCTTTGTCCATGCCGGGGCCGCTGTCGGTCACGCGGACCAGCAGGTCGCCGTGGCCGTAGCGGAGTGTCACCGCTGCCGCGGCCTCCGGGCCGGCGTGCTTGCGGACGTTGGTGAGGGCCTCCTGCACGATCCGGTACGCCGCGAGCGACAGGCCGGCGGGCAGGGGCCGGGGGGCGCCCTCGGTGGCGTAGCTGACGCGCATGCCGGCCTCGCGGGCCTGGGTCACCAGCTGTTCTATCTCGGCCGCGGCGGGAGCGGGGGCGAGCGGCGGCGCCTCGGGATCGGTACGCAGGATCCCGAGCAGGCTGCTCATCTCCGACAGGGCCTGGCGGCCGGTGCGGCCGATCTCAGCCAGGGCCTCGCGCGACTGCGCGGGTGCGGCGTCGAAGGCGTAGGCGCCGCCATCGGCCTGCGCCACCATGACGCTGAGGTTGTGAGCGATCACGTCGTGCAGCTCCCGGGCGATCCGCGCGCGCTCGGCCGCGGCGGCGATCTGGGCCTGCGCGTCCCGCTCGCGTTCGGCCCGGGTGGCGCGTTCCTCCAGCGCGGCGGAGTAGGCCCGCCGGTAGCCCATCGAGTCGCCGAGCACCCATGCGCTGGTCGGGGCCAGCAGGTAGAGCAAGCCGGTCACGAGGAAATACTCCACCTGGTGCCGGGGCTGGGCCTCGCCCGGGTTGTACCGCGTGACCACGGCCGCGAACAGCACCACGCACGCCGCCAGGGCCGGCAGCGATACGCGCCTGGGCCGTTCGGCGGCGACGGTATAGAGCAGGATCAAGATGCCGGCATCGGCGAACGTGGGCTGGAGCGGGCTGTTGGTGAACGTCGGCCCGATGCCGACGACCACCTGAGCGACGCCGATGGCGAGCGCGGCGGCGTAGGCCGGCACCGGGAAGCGCCGGCGCACCGCCACCGTGCCGGCCAGCGCCAGGCTGGCCGGCAGGATGGCGGCGTCGCCGAGGTAGGCGTTGGCGGCGCCAGCCAGCAGGATGACCGCCAGCGTCCCGTCCACGAGCCATGGATGACGGCGCAGCCAGGCGTAGAGCCGTTCCACTGGCCCAGGGTAACCCGGCGTCGTTTCACGCATCCCGGCGGACGAACAACCAGGCGCCCAGGGCGAGCAGGACCGCCGCGTAACCGGAGAACACGGCGAACTCACCCCAGGCGGAGAACAGGTGACCGTCGATCGGCGGCGTGGACCTGGCGATGGGCTCGAGTGCCCCGCCGCCGGGCAGCCACCGTTGCAGGTCCGCAAACCAGGCGTTCGGCAGGGCTTGGGCCAGCAGCGGGATCAGGAAGATCACCCCGAGGATCGCGGTGATCGCCCCCGCGGTATGCCTGACGATCGCGCCGGCGCCGTAGGCGAGCAGCCCGAACACCGTAACGATCGCGGCCGACAGCAGTACGGCGCGCAGCACGTCAGGCTGGGTCAGCGTGGTGTTGTAGTGCTTGCCGGACAAGATGGCCTGCCCGATGAAGAAGCTCGTGAAGCTCGTGACCAGGGAGAGGGCGAGCGTGATGGCCGCGAACACCATCGCCTTGGCGGCGTACAGTATGCCGCGGCGCGGCATCACCGCCAGCGAGGTGCGAATCATCCCGGTGGAGTACTCAGAGGTGATGACCAGTGCGCCGAGCACCACGATGATCAGCTCGCCGAGGGCGACCTGCCCCGTCAGGCTCGCTTCCGCCGCGTTGAAGTCCGGGCCTATTCCGTGCGAGACAATGCCCGCGCAGTTCAGGACGGCCCAGGCGATGCTCGCCACCACCTGAGCTAGCAGGGTCCAGTAGGTGGAGCGGACCGATGCAATCTTGGTCAGTTCCGAGCGCAGCGCGCCCGGCAGGCCGGGCCGTTTTACCGCGGCGGGGACGGCCCGGGTGCGGGTGATTATGGCGGCCGTGGTCATTGCTGGGCTCCCGTCTTGGCCTGGTATTCGACGCTGTCCGTGGTCAGTTCCATGAACGCCTCCTCCAGGGAGACCCGGGCCGGGGCGAGGTAGTGCAGCAGGATGCCGTGGTCGCGCGCGAGTTCCCCGACCTGCTCGGCGGACAGGCCGCGGACCGTGAGTTCTTTGTTGGCGTCCTGTTCGTTGGCGTCCCGCTCCAGGGTGCCGCCGGCTGCGGTCACCGTGGCGGCCAGTCGCTGGTCGTCCGGGGTCTTCACGTTCGTGGCCAGCGCCGCGCCGTCGGCGGTGAACTCGGCCACCGGGCAGTCCGCGATGAGCTTGCCGCGGCCGATCACGATGAGGTGATCCGCGGTGTTCTCCATCTCCGACATCAGGTGGCTGGAGACGAAGACCGTGCGGCCCTCGGCGGCCAGCGAACGCATGAGCAGCCGGATCCACCGGATCCCCTCGGGATCCAGGCCGTTGACCGGCTCGTCGAACATGAGCACGTCCGGGTCGCCGAGCAGGGCCGCGGCGATGCCCAGCCGCTGGCTCATGCCGAGCGAGAACCCCTTGGACCGCTTGCCCGCCACGTCCTCCAGCCCGACGATGCCGATGACCTCGTCGACCCGGCGGCGCGGGATGGCGTTGGTTTCGGCCAGGCAGAGCAGGTGCTTATACGCGCTGCGGCCGCCGTGCACCGCCTTGGCGTCCAGCAGCGCCCCGACTTCGCGCATCGCGCTGTACGACTCGGCGAACGGCTTGCCGCCGACGGTGACCGATCCGGCGGTCGGGCGGTCAAGCCCGAGGATCATCCGCATGGTCGTGGTCTTGCCCGCGCCGTTCGGCCCGAGGAAGCCGGTCACCCGGCCCGGCCGCACCGTAAAGGTCAGGTCGTCGACGGCTACCTTGTCCCCGTAGCGTTTCGACAGACCCCGTGCCTCAATCATCCCCGATTCCCTCCGTAGGTTTCTTTCCTTGGGTCTAGGTAACCCGGAGGGAACCGGGGCGCGCATCGGCGCGGACGGCGATTTTCAGCTGCGACCGGCGGCGGAGGGCATCATCCTCGGGGATGATCCCCTACTTGCTCGTGATATGGGTGCGCCCCGGGATGAAGGAACGGCCGGTCCACTTCCACACGGTGGTGGCGCGCCCGGAGGGGCAGCAGGTCGGGTTGGCTGAGTCGTAGAAGAACTCGGTGATCGCGACGTGACCAGTGCTCTCGATGTGGTTGACCACGACGAACGGAATGTGCAGCATGGGGTTGCCCTTGAGCTGAGGCGTCAGCGTGCCGAGCAGGTGCGGGTGGCCGCCCGGGCTGTCGAACACCAAGATGCCTTCGGCCAGTTGCCCGTCCGCGGTGCCGCCCGTGTTGTCACACCAGACCTGCAGCGCGGCCACCTGCAGGCCGTGGCCGAGGCTGCCGCGGGTCACATTGGTCATAAACACGTCGAGCGCCATGCCGAATCCGCTGTGGCGGACGAACGCCTGGCCGTTGTGCAGCTTGATCGGGCCGCTGACCTTACACAGCTGGCCCGGGATGGTGACGTCACTCCAGTTCACGCCGCTGGTCCGCGCGGGCGCGGCTTGCGCGGCGCTGCCCGTCGTGGTCAGGGCGGTCGCCGCGAGGGCGGTGACCGCCGCCAGTGACGACACGATGAGCTTGATGTTCTTCTTCACAGGTCCGCTCCCCATAGATGTGAGCCAATGCTCGGCGACTTATTGTGGCGGCAGGGTGCCTCCGTCGAGAAGGAGGCGCACGGGACGGAGAAAATACCCTCCGTAATCCCGGTCCCGTGTGGCTTTAGCGGCGCTGGCCGGTGACGTCGTGTAGGTGGTGCACCGGGTCGTGGATGAAGTACCGGGCGAAGGTCTCGACGGTGAAGCTCGCGCCGTCGCTGCGTCGGCCGGTCCGCTGCCACTGACCGCCGGTCACGCCGGCGAACCGGCTGGCGATGGCCTGCCCGGCCTCGGACAGCGCGACGGCGACCTCGGCGGGATCCTGCTCTGCGTAGCTTTCCGCGACCGCAGTCGCGTCCTGGTCCCAGTTCGGGAACAGCGGGTCATCCTGGCTGAGCATCAGCTCGAGCCGCTGGTCGTACAGCCGGAACACGTCGCGGACGTGACAGCCGTACTCCACCGGTGACCACTTGCCGGGCGCCGGCCGGGTCCGGACGTCGCCGGGGCCGCTCAGCGTCTTGTGCCAGGCCGCCGCGTTCGCCATGATCATCTCCGGGACCGCCTGCACGGCAAAGGCCTGGGTGTCGAAGCCGCACTCGGGGCACGGGCGCCGCAGCACCCAGGTCCAGTCCTTGGTGTCCGGAACGATGGTCATGCGTCTTTTGCTAACCGTGTTTGCTAGCCGTCTTTGCTAACCGTGTTTGCTAGCCGCGGGTGAGCTTGCGGTAGGTGACGCGGTGCGGGCGGGCGGCCTCGGCGCCGAGCCGGTCGATCTTGTTCTTCTCGTAGGCCTCGAAGTTGCCCTCGAACCAGAACCAGTTCGCGCCACCCTCCCAGGCCAGGATGTGCGTGGCCACCCGGTCCAGGAACCAGCGGTCGTGGCTGGTGATGACCGCGCAGCCGGGGAACTCCAGCAGCGCGTTCTCCAGGCTAGCCCAGGGTCTCGACGTCGAGGTCGTTGGTCGGCTCGTCGAGCAGGAGCAGGTTGCCGCCCTGCTTGAGGGTGAGAGCCAGGTTCATCCGGTTGCGCTCGCCGCCGGACATGACTCCGGCCGGCTTCTGCTGGTCCGCGCCCTTGAACCCGAACGCGGCCACGTACGCGCGGCTCGGGATCTCGAGGTTGCCGACGCGGATATGCGCCTCGCCGTCCGAGATCGCCTCCCAGACGTTCTTGTTCGCGTCGATGCGGCCGCGGGTCTGGTCCACGTAGGAGATCGTGACCGTCTCACCGATGCGGATCGTGCCCTCGTCCGGCTGCTCCTCGCCCACGATCATCTTGAACAAGGTGGTCTTGCCGACACCGTTCGGGCCGAGGACGCCGACGATGCCGTTACGGGGCAGGCTGAAGGAGAGGTTCTCGAACAGGCACCGGTCGCCGAACCCCTTGACCAGCTTGCTGACCTCGACCACCACGTTGCCCAGGCGCGGGCCCGGCGGGATCTGGATCTCCTCGAAGTCCAGCTTGCGGTTCTTGTCGGCCTCGGCGGCCATCTCCTCGTAGCGCTCCAGCCGGGCTCTGCTTTTCGCCTGCCGCGCCCTCGGGCTCGACCGGACCCACTCGAGCTCGTCTTCCAGGCGCTTGCGCTTCTTCGCGTCCTTGGCGCCTTCGACCTTGAGCCGGGCGGCCTTGGTCTCCAGGTAGGTGGAGTAGTTGCCCTCGTACGGGTAGGCGTGGCCGCGGTCGAGCTCGAGGATCCACTGGGCCACGTCGTCCAGGAAGTACCGGTCGTGGGTGACCGCGACGACGGTGCCCGGGTACTTCTCCAGGTGCTGCTCCAGCCACTGCACGCTCTCCGCGTCCAGGTGGTTGGTGGGCTCGTCGAGGAGCAGCAGGTCGGGCTGGGACAGGAGCAGCCGGCACAGCGCCACCCTTCTGCGTCTCGCCGCCGGACAGGCTTTTCACGTCGGCGTCCGGGGGCGGGCAGCGCAGCGCGTCCATGGCCTGCTCGACCTGGCTGTCCAGGTCCCAGGCGTCCTTGTGGTCGAGTTGCTCCTGCAGGCGGCCCATCTCCTCGAGCAGCTCGTCGGAGTAGTCGGTCGCCATCTTCTCGGCGATCTCGTTGTACTGCTCGAGCAGCCGCTTGGTCTCGGCCACGCCGTCCTCGACGTTGCCGAGCACCGTCTTGGTCTCGTCCAGCTCGGGCTCCTGGGCGAGCAGGCCCACGGTGAAACCGGGCATCAGGCGCGCCTCGCCGTTGGACGGCTGCTCCAGGCCGGCCATCATCCTCAGCAGGGTCGACTTGCCGGTGCCGTTCGGGCCCACGACGCCGATCTTCGCGCCGGGCAGGAACGCCAGCGTGACGTTGTCGAGGATGACCTTGTCGCCGTGCGCCTTGCGCACGGCTCGCATCTGGTAAATGAACTCCGGCATGGACTCCAGCCTACGGGCACGCGCCGGTTGCCTCGTCACTCTCTTGTCCGCGCTTGTCCGGCGCGGATTGCTGCCGCGGGGCGTACAGGCGCACCTGGTTCCGGCCGGCGTCCTTGGCCCGGTACAGGGCCAGGTCGGCCGCCGCGAGCAGCTCGAACAGGTCGCTGCCGTGCTGGCCGAGCACGGCCACGCCGATCGAGACCGTGACGCTGATCCTGGCGTCGGTCGTCGGGTCGGCGGCCACGCTGAGCAGGCCCGCGCTGCTGCGCAGCCGCTCGGCGATCCGGCAGGCGCCGTCGCCGTCGGTGCGGGGCAGCAGGACGGTGAACTCCTCCCCGCCGAACCGGCCCACCACGTCGGACTCACGCACCTGCTGACGCAGCTCGGCGGCCAGCGCGCGCAGGACCTCGTCCCCGATGAGGTGGCCGTGGCTGTCGTTGACCTGCTTGAAGTGATCGACGTCGACGAGCAGCAGGGACAGCGGAGCGCTGGTCCGCAGGGCCCGGATGACCTCCGCGTCGGCCTCCCGCTGCCACGCGGTGGCGTTCAGCAGCCCGGTCTTGGGGTCGGTGCGGGCCGCCGCGGCCAGCTGCTGGTGCATGAGACTGCGCTGCAGCAAGATGACCGGCGGCAGGGCGACCAGCAGCAGCAGGAAGCTGAGCGCGCAGGTCACGGCGACCAGGATGCCGACGCACGTCTCGGTGAGGTCGAGCAGCAGGCTCTCCCGGTCCCACAGCACCTTGGCCAGCGGCGCCTCGGGGTCGGCCAGGTGCGCGGCGACCGCGACGATGCCCGCGTTGAGCACCGCGAACAGGACGGCGCAGGCGACCGCGGTCAAGATCACGGCCGGCCGGGTGAGCCAGTCGTGCGAGCCGTCCAGGTTGATCCGGAACGCCTGAGGGACGGCCCAGTGGAACATGGCCGACGCGGCCGCGCCCGCCAGCCCGAGCGCGGCCGAGCTGAACACCCGGCGGTACACGGGGATTCGGCGGGCCCTGAGGTAGAGGACCGGGCCGATGCCGAACGGCGCGAGCAGCACATAGAGCGGCGGCAGCAGCAGCGCGATCGGCAGCCACCAGGCGGACAGCAGGTCCCGCGACACCCCGGACGGCTGGCCGAGCCGGCGCATGGCCTCGATGCAGATCACGGCGGCGGCCAGCAGCGCGGCGAACAGCGCCAGGTGCGCTGCGCGCAGCTGCGTGTGGGTGAGCTCCCACCCGATCAGCCCCAGGTCACAGGCGAGGATGCCCACCACGTATGCGATCAGTGAGGTCCGCATGGCGAGCAGCGGCCAGCGCGGCGCAAGCCGGGGGGGACGATCCCGCCACGCCCCCCGGCGAGGGGACCACCTGATCAGACGCCGGAGCCCCCGCTGGCGCTGCCCGATCACCTCTTGGACTGCTGACATGCCTCCCGCCCAGGGTCAGCCAGGCTGATACCGGTCTCCCGCGAGGCCCGGCCATCACGTTAGGTAACATTATAGATGCGATGAGTGTCGGCGCGTCGGCAAAACCGGTATGTTGACTGGCGCGCCCGGAGGACGGCGGATGGCCTGCGCTTCCGGACGTCAGAGACTCAAGATAAGACACGCCCTTACCGTGGCGAACGGTACGGTTGGTGCCGCTGGAGCGGCTACGCTACGATGCGAGGCGTACCCGCCCCGTGCGGCACCCGACTTGAGGAGAGTGGACCGGTGCGAGGCGTTATCTGGGTTTAGCCCTCAGAAGGGCACTGGCGGTGCTGACGCGGTGGCGTCGGCCGCCTCGTCCTCCTCGAGAGCGTGCGTCGCGACCTCGGCTCCGCCGAGGCCGTCTAGCTCGCGTCCGAACTGCTCGATCGCTTCTTCGTCGATCATGTCCCGGTCCTCGGGCATCTCTCGATCGTCCGTCATGTCCTGCGGCGTTTCGGCGGCCGGATCGCCGTCGGCGGCCACCGGCCGGGGCTGCCGCAGGTAGTTGGCCACGCCACGGTTCATGTCATGCCCGACGGTGTCGGCCACGATGTCGATCACGGTCCGGGTCACGCCGTTCTTGTCCGTGAACGTGCGGGACCGGAACTTCCCCTTGATCATCACCGGGTCGCCCTTGCGCAGGCTGGCCCGGACGTTCTCACCGAGCCTGCGCCAGCAGCTAACGTCGTAGTACGACGTAATCCCGTCGCGCCACTCGTTGGTCACCCGGTCCTGCACGCGGGGCGTGGCGCCCACGCGCAGGTCGGTGACGAGGACGCCGTTCTTGGTCGGGCGCTGAATTGGGTCCTGGGCCACAAAGCCCACGAGCGTCACGTATCCGCCCTGGCTCATCACGATCCTCCTTGGGATGCCCGGCAGCCCGACGCCGCCGGTCCCTCCACCGTCGCGGCAATACGCCTCCCCCGCCGCGCCTCGTCGCGTGCCTGTGGATAACTCAACCGGGGCGTGCGTTCCTGTGGACAACTAGTTGCCATCCGCAATGTCGTTGCGGGACAATGCCGCGCCTCGTGTGCTCAGCAGTCACATCAGTACCGGAGCTCGTGGGATTGGGCAGCTCGTAATCGAATGAACCCCGGGGTTCACCACGCTGTAACGAGGTGAATCCCGGGGTTCAGACGGCCTCGTAGGCACGCCGACCGCGCGAGCGCCAGGTGCCGAAGCCCACGCATCGGCATGGTGACGCCGCCGCCAAGGTCTACCGTGGGGATCTGCGTCATAGGGGCCGACGGGTCTCAACCCAGGACGGCGCGAATCGAGCGGGAGAGCTCGCCGCGGACGTCGGGTACGAGCAGGTGGACGCCGTCGCGGACGACGTCGCGGCCGCTGATCACGACGTCGGTGACGTCCGCGGCGGTGGCGGCGAACACGGCCGCCTCCAGGGCCACGCCGTCGGCGGCGCCCGCGGTCCGCACGCTGTCCAGGGATACCGAGACCAGGTCGGCGCGGGCGCCAGGGGCGATCTCGCCCGCGTCGGGCCAGCCCAGGCTGGTGTGCCCGTCCGCGGTCGCGGCGCGCAACAGGGCCTCGGCGGTGAAGTGGCCGCGGGCTTGGCGGGCCAGGCGTTCGGCGTACTCGACGCCGCGGGCTTCGGAGAGGATGTCCACCACCGCGTGGCTGTCGCTGCCCAGGGTGAGCGGGCAGCCCGCCGCGGCCAGGGCCTGGGCCGGGGCCAGGCCGTCGCCGAGGTCGCGTTCGGTGGTCGGGCACAGGCAGGCGAACGTCTGGCACCCGCCGAGCAGTTCCAGGTCACCGTCGTCGACGTGGGTGGCGTGCACGACCGTGGTCCGCGGCCCGAGCACGTCCTGCTCGTACAGCAGCCGGGTGGGCGACATCCCGTACACCGCCTGGCACGCCTCGTTCTCGGCGCGCTGCTCGGACATGTGGACGTGCAGCGGGGCGCCGAACCGGTGGGCCCAGGCCACGACCGGATGCATCTGCCCGCGGGGCACCGCGCGGACCGAGTGGATCGCCGCGCCGGCCTGGGCGTGCGGCGCGATCATGCCGTGGGCGTCACAGCCGAGTTCGGTGACGCGTGCCGCCCAGCGCACCGCGTCGCCGTCGCCGAACCGCAGCTGGGGTCCGGCCAGCGGCAGCAGGCCCTCTTCGGCAAGGCCGCCGGACAGGTAGCAGGTATCGAGCAGCGTGATGCGCAGGCCCGCGTCGGCCGCGGCCTGGACCAGGGCCCGGCCCATGGCGTTGGGGTCGGCGTACGGGCGCCCGCCCCCCTGGTGGTGCAGGTAGTGGAACTCCCCCACGCAGCTGATGCCGGCCAGCGCCATCTCGGCGAAGGTGGCCCGGGCCAGCCGGTGGTAGCTGTCCGGGTCGAGGCGGGCCGCGACCTCGTACATACGCTCGCGCCAGGTCCAGAACGTGCCGCGGTCGGCCTGGGTGGTGGAGCGCAGCGCGCGGTGGAAGGCGTGCGAGTGGGCGTTGGCGAAACCGGGAAGCGTGAGGCCGTGGAGGCGCGTGATGTCGGGGTCAGCGGAAGCGGGGACGTGACGGAGGTGAAGCGGTCGCCGTCGGCTTCGATGAGGACGTCGCGGTGGACGCCCTGGCCGGGGAGCCACGCCAGGTCGGCGAGCCAGCGCCTGGTCATCCGGCTAGGTCCTCGAGGACGGCAGCCAGGGCACGGACGCCGGCTTCGCAGTCGGCCAGGTCGGCGTGCTCGGCGGGCGAGTGCGAGACACCTGTCGGGTTGCGGACGAACAGCATGGCGGTGGGGACGCGGGCGGCGAGGACGCCGGCGTCGTGGCCGGCGCCGGTGGGCAGCACCGGCGCCGTCACGCCCGCCGCGGCGAGAGTGGCGGCGATCCGGTCCCGCAGCGCCGGGTCGAAACGCACGAGCGGGGTGAACGACTCCTGGCGAACGCTGAGCGTGACCCCGTGTTCCTGCGAAAACTCTTCTGAGGCCGAACGGATCGTGGTGACTGTCTCCGCGACCGCTGCTTCGTCCGGGGCGCGGGCGTCAAGCCAGGCCCGGACCGCCGAGGGCACCGCATTGGTGCCGTTCGGTTCGACGATGACCTTGCCGAACGTGGCCACGGCGCCGTTCTGCGCGGCGGCCTGGCGGGCGGCCAGCACGGTGCTCGCGTAGGGCAGCATCGGGTCGCGGCGGTCGGCGAGCCGGGCCGTCCCGGCGTGGTCGCCGCGGCCCTGGAAATCGAACCGCCAGCGGCCGTGCGGCCAGATGCCTTCGGCCAGGCCCAGGGCGGCGCCCTGGGGGGCGAGCACGCGGCCCTGCTCGACGTGCAGTTCGACGAAGGCGCCGATGCTGGCCAGCAGGTCGTCGCGGGGGCCGAGGTAGCCGGGGTCGTGGCCCGCGGCGATCATGGCGTCGGGCAGCGTGGTGCCGGCGTCGTCGGTGAGGACTCGCGCGGCGTCCGGGTCGACGACGCCGGTCAGCAGGCGGCTGCCCAGGCACGGGACGCCGAACCGCGCGCCCTCTTCCTCGGTGAAGGCGGCAAGCACCACGGACCGTTCGGGAGAAAAGCTCTTGTCTTTTAGCAGGTCCACGGCGGCCAGGGCCGATACGACGCCCAGCGGGCCGTCGAAGGCGCCGCCGTCGGGGACCGAATCCAGGTGGCTGCCGGTCACGATGGCGCCCGGGCCCCGCGGACCCCACCAGGCCCACAGGTTGCCGTTGTTATCGGTCTCCACGGCCAGGCCGCGCCGCTCGGCCTGGCCGGTGAACCAGGCCCGGCAGGCGGCGTCGGCCGGGGTCCAGGAGTAACGGCGGTAACCGCCGGTCTGCGGGTCGCGGCCGATCGGTTCGAGCTCGCGCCACAGGTCGGCGAAGGTCAGGGGAGGGTCGTCTCTCCGGGTCGGCACCGCTCATCCCTCGGCCATGGGGACGCGGACGCCGCGCTGGACGGCGACGGTCGAGGCCAGCTCGTAGCCGGCGTCGGCGTGCCGGATCACGCCCATCGCGGGGTCGTTGGTCAGGACGCGCTCCAGCTTCTGCCCGGCCTGGTCGCTGCCGTCGGCCACGCAGACCTGGCCGGCGTGGATGGAACGGCCGATGCCGACCCCGCCGCCGTGGTGGATGGACACCCACGAGGCACCGGAGGCGGTGTTGACCAGGGCGTTCAGCAGGGGCCAGTCGGCAATCGCGTCGGAGCCGTCGGCCATGGCCTCGGTCTCCCGGTAGGGCGAGGCGACCGACCCGCAGTCCAGGTGGTCGCGGCCGAGGACGATGGGAGCCTTGAGCTCGCCGCTTTTCACCATCTCGTTGAAGCGCAGGCCGGCCAGGTGGCGCTCGCCGTAGCCGAGCCAGCAGATCCGCGCCGGGAGGCCCTGGAAGTGCACCTTCTCCTCCGCCAGCCGGATCCACCTGGCCAGCGCCTCGTTCTGCGGGAACAGGTCGAGGATGGCCCGGTCGGTGGCGGCGATGTCGGCCGGGTCGCCGGACAGGGCGGCCCAGCGGAACGGGCCCTTGCCCTCGCAGAACAGCGGCCGGATGTAGGCGGGGACGAAGCCGGGGAACTCGAAGGCCCGGTCGTACCCGGCCAGCTGGGCTTCGCCGCGGATCGAGTTGCCGTAGTCGAACACCTCGGCCCCGGCGTCGAGGAAGCCGACCATGGCCGAGACCTGCTCGGCCATCGAGTCCCGGGCCCTTTGGGTAAAGCCTGCCGGGTCTTCGGCGCGCAGGGCGGCCATGTCCTCGAAGGCGACGCCGCGCGGGAGGTAGGTGAGCGGGTCGTGGGCCGAGGTCTGATCGGTGACGATGTTGATGGGCGCGTGGTGCTTGAGCAGCTGCGGGAAGACGTCGGCGGCGTTGCCGAGCAGCCCGATCGACAGGGCTCGGTTTTCGTCGCGGGCTTGTGTGGCCCTCTTGACCGCGTCGTTGACGTCTTGGGCTTGCTCGTCCAGGTAGCCGAACTCGATGCGGCGCGAGATCCGGGACTGGTCGCAGTCGACGCAGATGACCACGCCGCCGTTCATGGTCACGGCCAGCGGCTGGGCGCCGCCCATGCCGCCCAGGCCGGCGGTCAGGGTGATCGTGCCTTTGAGCGTGCCGCCGAAGCGCTTGGCCGCGATCGCGGCGAAGGTCTCGTAGGTGCCCTGCAGGATGCCCTGGGTGCCGATGTAGATCCAGGAGCCGGCCGTCATCTGGCCGTACATGGTCAGGCCGAGGTGCTCGAGGCGGCGGAACTCCTCCCAGGTGGCCCACTGCGGGACCAGGTTGGAGTTGGCGATGAGCACGCGCGGGGCCCACTCGTGTGTTCTCAGGACCCCGACCGGCTTGCCGGACTGGACCAGGAGCGTCTCGTCGTTCTCGAGGTCCTGCAGGGTCCTGATGATCGCCGCGTAGGCGTCCCAGCTGCGGGCGGCGCGACCGGAGCCGCCGTAGACGATGAGCTGGTCGGGGTGTTCGGCCACCTCGGGGTCCAGGTTGTTCATGAGCATGCGCATGGCCGCTTCTTGCGCCCACCCCTTGCAGGTTCGCTGGGAGCCGCGCGGCGCGTGAATCGGTTCGTGGCTGGCGATCATGTGCCCATCATGGCAGGACGGTTTTGAAGGTGACAGCCGGGCGTTTCGGTTGCTAGGTTCGTCGGCTGTGCGGCGCGTCTCGGTGGTGGGGACCTCTGGTGTGGGCAAGTCGACTTTCGCTTCGTCGCTGGCGCGTGTGCTCGGGGTTTCGTTCCTGGAGCTCGATTCCGTCTACCACCAGGCAGACTGGGCGCCGCTGCCCGCTTCGGAGTTCCGGGCGCGGGTGGCCGCGGCGGCGGCCGGCGAGTGCTGGGTGATCGACGGCAACTACAGCACGGTCCGGGACATCGTGTGGGCGCGGGCCGACACCGTCGTCTTCCTCGACCTGCCCAAGCGGACCGTGATGCGCCGGATCATCGCGCGGACGCTGCGGCGCGTGGCGGGCCGGGTCGAGCTGTGGAACGGCAACCGCGAGCGGTGGCGGAACTTCTTCACCCTGAATAAGGAGGAGTCGGTCATCGCGTGGGCCTGGCAGACGCACACGAGGAACCGGGCGCGGTACGAGGCGGCCATGGCCGACCCTTTGTACGCGCACCTTCGCTTCGTCCGGCTGCGGAGTGCGGCGGAGGTGCGGGGTTTCCTGCGGTCGGCTGCCGAGGAGCCTGTTGCCGACCCGGGTGGGCGCTAGAGCTACCAGGAAAGTAACAACAATCTCCCCGGCATCCCAGTCCCCCTCCGTCACATCCACGGCGGGCTATGCGGAGACCTGCTCCGGAAATGGGGCGGGTGGGTCGGGTGGGGCTGGCGGGGTTAGGCGGCTACTAGTTCGGTGGGCTCGGCGATGACGTCGACCAGGGCGCCGTTGCGCATCACGGTGATCGCGAGCGGCTGGCCGATCGCCTCGGAGAACATCTGCCGCTGCAGGTCCTGGGAGGCCGCGACCGGCTTGCCGGCCACGGTGAGCAGCAGGTCCCCGGCGCGCAGGCCAGCCCGGTCGGCAGGGCCGCCGGTCACCACCTGGGCGACGAGCAGGCCGGTCTTGCGGCCCAGGCGCTCGCGCCAGGCGGCGGGCACCGGACCCGGCATCATGGCCAGGCCCAGGTAGGCGCGCCGGACCCGGCCATCGGCCATCAGCGCGGAGATGATCCGCCGGGTGGTGTCGTTGACCGGGACCGCCAGGCCCAGGCCCACGCCGGCCACCGCGGTGTTGATGCCGACCACGCGCGCGTCCGCGTCGGCCAGGGCACCGCCGGAGTTGCCCGGGTTGAGCGCGGCGTCGGTCTGGATGACGTCCTCGATCACCCGGCCGCGGGCGGGCAGGGAGCGGCCGAGCGCGCTGACCACGCCGGCCGTGACCGAGCCGGCCAGACCGAGCGGGTTACCGACCGCGACCACCAGCTGGCCGACGACGAGCCGGTCGGCCTCGCCGAGCTCGGCCGGCGCCGGAGTCTCGCCGTTGGCGCGCAGCACCGCCAGGTCGGACAGCGGGTCGGCGCCCACCACCCGGAACGGCACCGAGGTGCCGTCGGAGAACGCCGCGGTGCCGACGTTCGCCTGGCCGACCACGTGCGCGTTGGTGAGCAGGAACCCGTCGCCGGTGAACACGACGCCCGAGCCGAGGCTCTCCCCCGTCCCGCCCCGGCTTCCCCTTGGCGCGGTACGCGCAGGCTCGCGACCTTGGGCGTGAGCCGTCCGGCCACGCCGGAGACGATCTGCGAGTACACGTCTAGCGGGTGGCTAGCCTCCATGTGGGTCTCCCCGTGCGTTCTGCGTCTTGATTACAACATTACATAGCAACGGAGAATCCGGAAGACGGCTTACCCGGAGGGGTTCCGCCGGGAGCTTAATCGCCTGTCCTCAGGTGTCGCAGCCGGGGCGCAGGCAGGTGAAGAGCACCTGGATGGGCCGGGTGGAGGCCGGCGTGGACACATCGGCGGGCGCATCGCTGCCGATCCTGATGACGAAGCCCAGATAGTAATCGGACACCCGCCCGTTGTCCCCCGGTGGCGTTCCGGGCGGGCAGCCCGCCAGCGTCAGGCTGTCGACCCCGTCAGCCAGCGAGTAGGAACTGCCTTTGGCGAAGCCGTTCAGGAAGCGGAAGTACGTCCGTGCCCCGGGGGCGACGGTCAGCACGGCACGGGACCCGTACCCGACCTCGACGATCATGACCCCGACGGCGAACTGGCCGGTCCCCCGGTGAGCGCTGCGCGGCGCGTCCGGTGCACCGCTGAGGTGGACGTAGCCCTGGATGCGGGCGTAGGCAAACCAGATCGGACCGGCCTGCAGGCTGCCGTCGCGCCAGGTCGCCGTCAGCGCGCCCGCATCGGGTTGACAGCTCCCCGCCGGGTTGGCGGGCGCGGTAGGTGTGGTGGCGGGCCCCGCCGGGTGGATCTGCGGCCGAACGGCTGGACGGATCCGTGCTGCTGGCCGGGTGTGACAAATCGCTGCCCGGGATGCTGATGGCCGCGGCGAGACTGGATCTGGCCTCGGTGTTCCTCTACGCAGGCACGATTCTGCCGGGGCGTGCCAAGCTGTCCGACGGCAGCGAGCGCGAGGTCACCATCATCGACGCGTTCGAGGCGGTCGGCGCGTGCGCCCGGGGCCTGATACCGCGCGAAGACGTCGACGCCATCGAGCGGGCCATCTGTCCCGGCGAGGGCGCCTGCGGCGGCATGTACACCGCCAACACCATGGCCTGTGCCGCCGAGGCGATGGGCATGTCGCTACCCGGCAGCGCGTCGCCGCCGGCGACCGACCGTCGCCGCGACGGATTCGCGCGCCACAGCGGGCAAGCCGTCGTGGAACTGCTCCGGCGCGGCATCACCGCCCGCGACATCCTCACCAAGGAGGCGTTCGAGAACGCGATCGCGGTGGTGATGGCGTTCGGCGGATCGACCAACGCGGTGCTGCATCTGCTGGCCATCGCTTACGAGGCCAACGTCAAGTTGGCGCTCGAAGACTTCAGCCGCATCGGCGCACGCGTGCCGCACCTGGCGAACGTCAAGCCATTCGGCCAGCACGTGATGTCCGACGTCGACCACATCGGCGGTGTCCCGGTGGTGATGAAGGCCCTGCTGGATGCCGGCCTGCTGCACGGCGACTGCTTGACGGTGACCGGGCGCACCGTCGCCGAAAACCTCGCGCACATCGCCCCGCCGGATCCCGACGGCAAGGTGCTGCACGCTCTCGACCATCCGATCCACCCCACCGGGGGAATCACCATCCTGCACGGGTCGCTGGCGCCCGAGGGCGCGGTGGTCAAGACCGCTGGTTTCGATGACGACGTGTTCGAAGGCACCGCAAGGGTTTTCGACCGGGAGCGGGCCGCACTCGACGCATTGGCCGACGGCACCATCACGCACGGTGACGCGGTGGTGATCCGCTACGAAGGCCCCAAGGGCGGTCCCGGGATGCGGGAAATGCTCGCCATCACCGGCGCCATCAAGGGCGCCGGGCTGGGTAAGGACGTGCTGCTGCTGACCGACGGCCGGTTCTCCGGCGGCACTACCGGCCTGTGCGTGGGGCACGTCGCGCCCGAGGCAGCCGACGGTGGACCGATCGCGTTCTTGCGCGACGGCGACCGAATCCGGCTCGACGTCGCGAAGAACACCCTGGACGTCCTGGTCGATCCCGACGAGTTTGGTTCCCGCCGTGAGGGTTTCACCCCGCTACCACCGCGCTACACCACCGGAGTGCTGGCCAAGTACGTCAAGCTGGTGGGTTCGGCGGCGATCGGAGCGGTCTGCGGTTAGCTGCCGGCGGCTCACTTCACCAACGCGAGCGCGAAGCCGTCCCAGTGCTTCGCCCCGACCGTCTGGAGCACTGCGGTGTCAAGCTCCGGGTGCTCACCCATCATCTCCAGCGTCCGTCGCGTCGCCCGCACTACATTGTCGGGTTCCGGCGACAAGATCGCGCCATCGCGAATAACATTGTCCACCAAGATAACTGAACCGGGATGGGTGAGCCGGAGGGCCCATTCCAGATAGCCGGCGTTGTTTTCCTTGTCGGCGTCGATGAACACCAGGTCGAAGGGACCGTCGGTCACGGTCGGCAGTGTCTCCAGCGCGGGACCGACCACCACCTCGACGCGATCGCCGACGCCGGCCCGGTCGATGTTGGCCCGCGCCACCTCCGCGTGTTTAGGCTCGTATTCCAGCGTGAGCACCCGCCCGTCGGGACCCACACCGCGGGCCAGCCAAATCGTGCTAAATCCGCCGAGGGTGCCGATCTCCAGCACGCTTCGGGCCTTGATCGCACCGGCCAAAAGACTCAGAAACTTGCCCTGTTGGGCCGACACCGCGATCCGCGGCAACCCGGCCGCATCGCTGGCCTCCAGAGCTGCGGACAACACCGGATCGTCGCTGAGCACGGTGCTGTCCAGGAATTCGTCAACTTCGGCAGGGTTCGGCTTCCGGGTCATGAGCCAACGCTAGCCCGCCGCCTTCGCCGACCGCCACCAAATATCGGCAGACCTACTGGATACCCCCAGGGGGTATGTGCTACATTCGAAGTTGTTCACACAATCCCGCGACTCGCGGGTCCCGAGATAGATAAGGGTGGAGTAGATGGCAAACGAGGCAGGAACACTATTGACCTGTTCCCACGAAGGCTGTGGTTGCCGGGTTCGCGTTGAGGTCGAATGCCACTGCGCCGGCGCGGACCAGCCGTACCGGTGCACCTGCGGCGACGATATGGTCGCCGTCTAACGTTTCGTCGCTCACGCTGGCGCGTAAGTGACTACCGCACCCCCTCTTTGGCGTATATGACTCGCAGCACGTGCCCGAGTTCGGGTCCCATGACCAGCTCGGCCAGGGTGCACAGCGTCGCGACGTACTGCGATCCGTGCGGCGGTTGTGCGTCGCACAGATGATGCGCGATCTCATGCAGCACCACCAGCTCACGCATCGCCCAGTCAGCGGTATCGAGGTCGGGAACCGCGATAACGCCTGTGCCGTCGCGGTTTTCGTAGTGTGCCGCGGTGGCTGCCCGCCGCGCCCGCACCGTCAGCGGAGCTGTCTTGGGCCACTGCCGCCGTACCGCCGGCAACGCCAGCACGTCGTCGACGTAGCGCTGCACCGCCGGGACCGAGCCGAACCGCGCCTCTGGCGGCAGCGTCAACTGCGCGCCGAAGAACTCCACGCTGCGTGAGCCGTGTTCGGCGGCGCGGTCGAACAACGTCCGGACGAATTCCTCGGCGGCATAGACCTTGGAGCGCTGCCAATCCCGTGCAGCCGATCCCTCGGCGTTCACCGCTCCAGCGCGCTCCGCGCCCCGGATAGCTCGGTGCTGTTTCCCAGTCGCGCCCGCTTACCGGCTCGGTCCCCCGCCCGCCGCGCCGCCGAAGAATACCCCGCAGATGCGCGGCTGGCCTGCCAGGTGCCGCGCGCCTTCGACGCGCCGCGGTAGTAATCGCGAAGTTCGATTTCCTTGTCCCGCAGCGCAATAGCGGTTCCCGGCGGACGACTGCGATCCTTCTTCGCTTCTCGCTGGGTCTGCTCGCGGGCCTCCACCAACCGCTGGCCGATCCGGGCGCCGAATGCGAGCTGAAAATTCAGGCGAGCGGTGATTGTCGGCGCGGGCCGGTGCGCACCCGAGGAGATGTAGGAATCCGATGCCCGCACCATCTGAACCACCAGACTGGCGTATAGCGCGTGGGTAGCGTCGATGTCCTCAGCAAAGCCGTAGGCGTACACGAACGTCGAGTTCGATGCCACGTCGCAGCGCACGTCGTTGGCCGACGCGATCACCACGAACAGCTGCACGTATGTCCGCAATCCGCGGGTGCCGGCCGCGCCGATGGTGACGGTGCGCTGGACCGGCGTCTGCGCGGGCGTGCGCTTGTCCGCATGTGACCGCGCCACAGCCAAGTCGATGGACGTCGCCGTGGCCAGCCGTTGCGCGGCCGCCATGAACGCCTCCGCCTCATGCGCGTTGTCGGTGCCTTCGGCCTGACGCAACAGCGCGGCGATGCGCGCCAGCATCTTGTCGTCAGTCATGCCACCAAGCTAAAGGAACGGTACGACTTTCCGACGCGACGGCTCACAGTCGGGCGTTGATCCACGAAACGACATCGTCGAGGACTTGATCCTGCTCCGGCTCGTTGAACACCTCGTGATACAGGCCGGGATAGATCTTCAGCTCGACGTCGGAACTGCCCACGGCTTCAACCAGCTGGCGGCTGCCGTCGGCGGGGATCAGCCGATCGTCGGATCCGTGCACGACCAGCAGCGGCGCGGTCAACGCGCCGGCACGTTGTGGCATCGTCTCGCCGACCGTCAGCAGCGCGCGGGCGATGCCGGCGGGAACCTTGCCGTGATGTACCAGCGGGTCGGTGTTGTAGGCGTTCACCACCGCCGGGTCGCGCGATACCGCGCTGGCGTCGAGTTCCTGCAGCGGCAAGCCCGGCGCGATCGAGCCGAGGGTCTTGGCGACCAGCACCAGCAGCGGGGACACGGCGGACTGGGCCGCCACCGCCGGTCCGGAGAGCACCATCAGGTCGTAGTCGTCGGGGTGTTCGACGCCGTAGGCGAACACGATGCCGCCGCCCATGCTGTGGCCCAGCACGATCCGCGTGGACCCGGGATGTTCTTTGGTGGCGATGCCGACCAGGGTGTCGAAGTCGCCGGTGTACTCGGAGATGTCTTTGACCAGCACCCGCTTGCCGCCCGAGCGGCCATGCCCGCGGTGATCGAGCGCGTAAGTCACCAGCCCGTCGCGGCCGAACCGCTGCGCGACGTGGTCGTAGCGGCGGGCGTGCTCGCCCAGCCCGTGCGAGAGGATGACCACCGCGCGCAGCGTGGCCCCGATGTCCGCGGGGGTCCAGACGTCGTAGACGATGCGCACGCCGCCCACGCCGTCGAAGGCTCGTTCGGTACGGGTGGTTGTCATCAGGGGCAGCGTAGACCCAATCGACCGGTCCGGCGCGGCCCCGCGGCCGTTGCCGGCTCAGTCGTTGATGTGCGTCGGTGGGTCGGCGAAGCCGAGATCCCCAGGGTGCTGATCAGGGCCCATCAAATCGCAGCGCCTCTCGGGCACTAGGAAGGAACTGGCGCCGCTATAGACCAAGTGGGGAGTTGCCACGCAACGTTGCCAGGTGCCGTCAGGCTGGACGGGTCCATCGCACTTGCTGATAACGGGTCCGCCGTACTGGCAGCCGGCGCTGGCCGGCGGCGCTGCGGCCATCAGCTGCGCGGCCATCAGCACGGCAGCCAGTCCTCCGACGATGCAGCGCTTCATCGTTGTCTCCCGTCACATCGCCGCTGGGGCGCTGCCGAGCACTTGGGATGGCAGATACCCGTCGACGGCCCAGCCGGCAACCAATGACGCTACCGATTGTGTGACCGGTTTTTGCCGCCTTCGAGGTGGTGACAACCTTGGCACTGTCGAATGCAGCTGTCAGCATTCCTTCCACCTTGGCTGATCCATGCCCCGACATCGAGGTGGTATTCGCCCGCGGCAGCAGTGATCCACCCGGTGTTGGCGGGCTCGGACAAGTGTTCGTCGACTCGCTGCGTTCTCAAGTTGGTGGGAGGTCCGTCGGCGTCTACGGGGTTAACTACCCTGCCGGGAACGATTACTTTAATTCTGCCTCCGCCGGTGCTAACGACGCGAGCGCTCATATCAGTACACGGCGGCGAACTGTCCCAACACCAGGATGGTGCTCGGCGGATATTCCCTAGGCGCGGCCGTGATCGATGTCATCACCTCCGCCGGTGTGCCATTGCCCTTCGGTTTAGTCCCCGCGCCGATGCCGCCGGAGGTGGCTGACCACGTCGCCGCGGTAGC
Organism: uncultured Actinomycetota bacterium; assembly: GCA_963791535.1. Lineage (GTDB taxonomy): Bacteria > Actinomycetota > Actinomycetes > Mycobacteriales > Mycobacteriaceae > Mycobacterium. The sequence continues at coordinate 31,396 of CAWBSW010000005.1, forward strand.
TGTCTTGGGGAATCCATCGAGTAGAGGTCCGGGCGGGCCGCTAACCGCGATCAGCCCGCTGTATGGGGCTAAGGCGATCGACTTGTGTATGCCATCCGATCCGGTTTGCTCACACGGCGAGAATGGGTCGGCGCACAGTCAATATGTACAGTCCGGGATGGTTCGTCAGGCCGCGACTTTCGCCGCGAGTCGGCTCTAGCCAAATGGGAGAAGGTTTTGACCGAATGATGGGATCGAATTGCTGAAGTACATTCTGGTGGAACGCTCTTAGCTGCATAAACGTCGGCCGACGCGCTCCCCTCGGCTTACACTTCGGCAATGTTCTCGGAGACGCGCTATGCGCTGAACGGGAACTTGCGCGTCGCCTATCGCACTAGCCGCGAAGGCCCTCGCGACCTGGTGTTCGTCCCGAACTGGTTCACGTGCTGCGAGCTTATTCCGGAGCTACCGTCCCTTCAAGCGTGGGTCGAAGCGACGACATCGCTCGGTCGGCTGATCTTCTTCGACCAGCCGGGCACGGGAGCGTCCGATGCCGTCACGCCGGGCGCGATGCCGACCTTGGAGCAATGGGCCGACAGCATCACCGCGGTGCTCGACGATCTCGGAAGTAGCGAAGCGGTCCTCCTCGCCTTCGACGGCTCGTTCGCGACGGGGGCGCTGTTCGCGGCGACACATCCATCCCGCACAGCCGCACTGGTCGTGCTTGAGGGCAACGCGGATACGTCGGGCATCGCCGATATCGAGGAAGTCGCCGCTGCGATAGCGGCGATGTGGGGCACGGGGGAGTGGCAGCATGTCTTGAATCCGGACATGCCATGGAACGAGGAGATCCGGGCAACGTTCGCTCGAATGGAACGCCTGGCCGCGAGCCCAGGCACCGTCGCTCTCATGATGCCGCTCTTGTCCGAAGTGGATGTGCGAGCGCTGCTGCCGACAGTCCGCGTGCCAACCCTCGTCGTCCACCACACCGACGACCCGATACTCGTGCCCGCGATGGGCAAGTACATCGCTGATCACATACCGGGCGCGAAATACGTTGAGCTGCCAGGGCGCAACATGTACCACTTCGTCGAACCATGGCGCCCGTCCTTCCAGGAAATCGCCGAGTTCCTCACCGGCCACCAGGCAGAAGTGGCCGACGATCGGGTTCTCGCCACGGTGCTGTTCACCGACATCGTGGACTCGACGCGTCGGGCGGCGGAGATGGGCGACCGGGACTGGCATGCCCTGCTTGATGCGCACGACGCTGTCGTCCGGGCGCAGCTGTCTCGCTTTCGAGGCCGCGAGGTGAACACCTCGGGTGATGGCTTCCTCGCGATGTTCGATGGTCCTCAGCGAGCGATCCGCTGCGCGAGGGCAATTCGCGATGCGGTGCAATCGCTCGGGATCGAGGTGCGCGCCGGGTTGCACACGGGCGAGTGCGAGGTTCGCGGCGATGACATTGGCGGGATCGCCGTGCACATCGGGGCGCGCGTGAGCGCGTTGGCCGGGCCGAACGACGTGCTGGTGTCCAGCACGTTGCGCGACCTCGTGATCGGATCAGGTATCGAGTTCGAGGAGCGCGGCGCTTACGAGCTGAAAGGCGTTCCCGGCGAATGGCGCCTCTTCGCCGTCACGTAGCTTGTGCAGCCGGTGGCACCGAATTGCGAAAGAACATTTTGGTCGCGGGCATCATGCCGGCGTCTCTTCTGATGGATGGTGAGGGCCGCCATGCGGGCCAGTGCCTGTCGGGCTGTTGAGCCTGCGGGTTCCTTAGCGGATGCTGAGCGACTCCGGAAATCGACATGCGGGTCGTGTTCGTGTAACCGCCGACCGCCTGCTTTCCCCGACCAAGGAAGTTAGATGCCGTTGAGCAGCATCAATGCTGCAAAGCGGGGTGGCAGGGAAAAGAAGCGGAGTTGCCGAAAAAATTTTGCTCAAAATCTTGCTGAAAACAAAACCCAAGGTTTACCTTAAGCGCACCTGAGACCGGGGGCCCCTTGCCTAGGAAGTACCAGCGATGGCTGATCGACGCGGCAGCAAGCACAATCCGCACTCGCGCAAAGCGATGACCCACCGTCCTCAGCGTGCAGTCGGGTTGACCGGCGCGATCAGCATGTTTTTGACACTGGGGCTGGGGCCGCTGGCCAATGCGCCGAAAGCCACGGCCGATGAGTTTGACGTGGTCATCGACCAGGTCCTCAATGCGATCACCGGTTCGTTGGGTGATGTGGCTGCCGGTTCGGCGGCGGTTCCCGAGCTGGGCAGTCTGGGCCTGGGTGTCACCGAGTCGGCGGCGGTTCCCGAGGTGGGCCTGGGTTCGCTTTCTGATGTGGGCCCGGTGGCGGCGGCCAGCCCGGTTGATGCCTGGTTGCAAGGGCTAGAACAGGATTGGATTAACAGCGGCTTTGGTCAGCAGGTTGACACCCTGATCAATAGTTGGTTCAACCTGGTCGATCCCACCGACGGTGCGTGTGGGTTGATCTGTGACGGCGCTGATGGTCAAGGTGGCGGGTTGATCTTCGGTGATGCCGGCGCTGATGCGCAGCCGATGAGCCAGAACTTGCTGGTCAACCCCGGCTTCGAAACGGCCGACCCGTCCGGGTCGGGATACAGCGGGGTGACCATTCCAGGCTGGACGGAGACCGGCACCCCGACCGTGATCCAATACGGCACCCAAGGCGGTTATCCGTTCGGATTCTCGTCTGCGTTCCCAAAGTTCTTCGACTTTCCACAGGACGCGCCCCCGGGGGGCGGCGACAATTTCGCCGGCGGCGGACCCGTGGCCACGTCCACCATCAGCCAAACCGTCGACCTCACCGGCGCAGCCGGAACGCCGTTCACGCTGAGTGCAGATCTCGGCGGCCAAGGCTGGGACCCGTCCGACGCCTCAGTGCAGGTCACCTTCCTCGACGCCCATGGGGACATTCTGGGCACCGACTCGCTCAACCCGGTCACGGTATGGGATCGCCTGGGTTTCACCGGGTTTGAGCAACGCGACATCTCCGGGACGGTCCCGGAGGGCACCACCTCCGCGCCAGGTGACCACGACCTTCACCGACAACGACACGTTCCTCGGCAACTACAACGGCGCCTACGCCGACAACGAGTCGTTCACCGTCGGCGATCCGAGCCTCACCGCGGCGCCGCTCACCCCACCGACGTCCGACGTCGGCCAACTGGATCACGTGTTCCTGATTTACATGGAGAACAAGGGCGTCGGCGACATCGTCGGCAGCCCCAACGCGCCGTACATCAACAGCCTGATCAACACAGAAGATTATGACAGCAACTACTTCGCGCTGGGCCACCCCAGCGACCCCAACTACTTCCGGATCATGGGTGGGTCGGACTTCGGCATCGACTACAACCCCGCCTCCAACGCCATCGACGCACCCAGCCTCATGCAAGAAATGGATCAGGCGGGCATATCGTGGGCCGGCTACGCGCAAGGCATGCCCTACCCGGGTGACCTCACGTCATCGGGCGACTACGCCGTCGACCAATTACCCTTTGCCGAATTCAGCTACGTCTACGACAACACCCCCGCCTACCTGCAGGAACACCTGCTCCCGCTGACGGATTTGGCCACCAATCTCGAGGACCCGAGCACCTTCCCGGCATTCACCTGGATCGCTGCCGACGAGGCCAACAACATGGAAGGCCCTGTCGACACGCCTTCTGGCCTTGCCCAGTTCCTTATCAGCCAGTTCACGAACCAGCAGTACAACGTCGCGGCCGGCGACCAGTTCGTCCAGCAAGAAGTGTCCGCCATCGAAAACTCGCCAACGTGGACTGACCCGAACGAGAAGGACGCGATCATCGTCACGTGGGACGAGGACAACAACAACCTGTCACTGGGCTTCGGCAACGAAGGCAACAACGTTTCGATGATCGTCATCCCGAACGAGGACGCCGTGACGAATGGGGGGATGGAATCCGGCCCGTTCACCACCGACGCCTACTACAACGAGTACAGCCTGATGGCCACTATTGAAGACACCTTGCGTGCTACGCCAGGAACTCTGGACCCGCTCACTGCCAACGACATGTACGCCCCACCCATGAACGCTTTCTGGAAATAATGTTACCGATCGGCTGAGGACGCTTTGCCCGCCGCCGCTAGAAGAGTCGACTGTCCGGTGGCGGCCCGGGCACCGACCGGACCAGCCCCGCGCCGGTGACCATCGGAAGGTCCAGCGCCGAAAGCAGACCCGGCGGGGCTTCGCACACCGCCGGGATGGCGTTGACCATCCGGGATGCGCCGGCCATCCGTGCGCCCAGGTCGTGATCGTGGTCGTCGGCCATCTCGAACTCGCAGCGCATGGCCGGCGAGCCCTCGATCTCGACGCGGTAGACGCCGCGACCGGACGCCAACCCGAATCCGAGATCCTTCGGCTCGATGGAGATATGCGGCTGCGGCCAGTCCGGTGCGATGTCGTCTCGCATGCGCGTGACGTGGTCGACGACGAATGTTGGTGCGCCATCGACATATCCGGTCAGCATGGACCGCATCGCGGCGATCGTGCCCGCGGCGATGTGTCCGGTCGGAGTGTCGAAGGATTCGTCGGCCGCGACCCGTTCGACGTTCTCCTCGATGTTGTCGATCTTCGTGCCCAGCCCGGCGGCGAGCTGGTGCAGTACCGGGCCCCAGCCGAATGTGAACACGCCGGGTGTGGCCGCGAACGGAGTCTCCTCGGGCGGCTTGCCGAACCCGAGGATCTCATAGACCGCATCCTTGTCCGGATAGGTCGCATAGTTGAACATCTCGGTCATCCGGACAGACTCGATAACTCGTGAGACCCCGGTAAGCACCAGCGGCAGAACATCGTTGGCAAATCCCGAGTCGATCCCGGTGGTGAAGAACGACACCCCACCGGCGATCGCGGCCGCCCGCAGCGGCTCGGTGAAGACCGCGTCGACGGCGTCGGGAAAAACCAGCGGCACCACCGAGCACGACACCACGTTCTTACCGGCGCGCAGGAGCGACACCATGTCCGCGATCGCCTCGGCCGGCCGCAGGTTGGCCGCGGCGGCATAGACCACCACGTCGGCGTCGCCGGCCAGGATCCCCTCCGGCTCTTTGGTTGCCCTCACGCCCACCGGGGCGATCCCGCACAACTGGCCCGCGTCGCGACCGGCCTTGGCATCGCTGTGCACCACGAGATCGACGAGTTGCAGCCGGGGGTGGTCGATCACCCCGCGCAGGGCGATCAGACCCATCGAGCCCGGACCCCACACGCCGACCTTGTACATCGCTTCTCCTAATATTAGGAAGGGATTTATTAGATTTCGGACGGATGGTAGGAAGACGGCGATGGATTCGTCAACAGTGGCACCGCGCGACACCGAGCCCGCCAAGTCCCCTCCCACTGGGCGCGTGATGGATGTGCTTGGGGCACTGTCGGATTCACCGAGCGGCCGGACGTCCGCCGAACTGGCCAAAATCTGCGGTATCAGCACCTCGACGTGCGCCCTGGTGCTGGCCGAACTCGAGCGGCGCACCTGGGTGACCCGGCACGACGGTCGCCGTTACACGTTAGGCAGCGGATTGTTCGGGCTGGTGCACGGCCTGAGAGACCAATTCCCGTTGTTGGACCGTGGCCGCGACACGCTCAGTTTCCTGCACACCACGCTGGGTGCGGCCTGCTCGATGTCCAAAATCGAGCAGACTCACCTAACCAACATCGACGCGGTCGGCCACGGCACCGATGGTGAACACGCCGTCGGCCAGCGCCTGCCCATCGGGCCGCCGTTCGGTCTGGTGGCGATGGCCTGGCGCGACGACGAGGCCGTCGATGCCTGGCTGCGGCGGGTCACGCCGCGGCTGACCCGTGCCGACATCACCGCACATCGGCACGTGCTCGCTCAGATACGCGAGCGGGGCTACGGGGCCTGGCGGTTCGACGCCGCCCACACCTCGCTGCATGACCGGCTCACCGCGGCGCTGGCATCCCTGGAGCCGACCGCCCGGGTCACTCGCGAGCTCAGCACGCTGATGACGATGGTGACGCTGCAGTCTGTCACGCATGTGCTCGAAACCGAGCTGGCGTCAACGGAATTCGTCGTACTGCCGATCTTCGGGCGCGACGGCCAGCCAGAGTACCAGATCGAGATCCGGTTGGGCGACCGTGACGAGCTGACCCTCCCCGACCTCGACGCCGCCCTCGGGCACGCCCAGACGCTGCTGCGGCCCGGGGTAGCGTGACCGTTCACCCCAGTCGACGTCGCCAAGCCTGCCGGTGAGTAGTGCGCGGTTGTGTATGCCCGAGTCTGTAGCGATGATTGGCGGGCCGGTCTGGATCTTGCAGGTGTCGCGATTGACCGGCCTGTCCACTTTTGATGTCGGACCCTTCTGCCAGCATGTCGTTGTGGAGCATCGGGATCGGCTGGCTGGCTTCGGGGCAGAGCATCTCGATGCGATGCTGGCGGGTCGGGGCCGCGGGACCGTGGTCCTCGATGACGACGCAATCACCTGTGTTTTAGAGCGCGAGACGGTCGAGGTGCTGACCGCGTTGTGTGCCCTCGTGTGCGGCAGGGGTGATGCACATAATCGGGCGCTGCGGGCGGTGACAAGGACCAAGCAGGCCGAATCAGTCACCGCGGCACGGGGTCAAGGCTGATGGCACGATTCGAGATCCCCGAGGGCGGGGCGGCTCAGGCCTACCAGTTCGCTCTAAGCCCAACAGCGGCACAGGCGGACGCGTTGATGTCACACGCTGGCGGTGCGCGTTTCGCCTACAACGTGATGCTGGCGGCAGTGAAGGCCGACCTGGATCAACGCGCCGCCGAGCGCTCATATGGGATCGTCGACGACGATCTGACCCCGTGGATGGGGTGGTCGTTTCAGTCACTGCGCAACGAGTGGAACCGCCGTAAGCATTCCGTGGCTGTGTGTACGGATGGCACGCCATGGTGGCCGCAGAACTCCAAGGAGGTGTACGCCAACGCGTGTCGTAACCTGTCCGAGGCATTGTCCAGCTGGGGCGCCTCGCGTAAAGGCGCGCGTAAGGGACCGCGGATGGGATTCCCGAAGTTCAAGTCGAAATCGTATGCTAGGGCGAAGTTCTCGTTCACCACCGGCGCGATTCGGTTGGAATCGGATTGCAAACACGTGACTCTTCCCCGCCTCGGGGTGATCAAGACGCACGAAACCACTCGCAAGCTGTCCCGCAGGGTCGAGGCGGGAACGGCGCGGATTCTGAAGGCGACCGTGCGCTTCGAGCGGGGCCGCTGGCTGGTGTCGTTTACCTGCATCGTGGCCCGCAACACTGGCCGACCGGCGCATGTGAAACCCGGTGCTGCTGTGGTCGGGATCGACGTCGGTGTCAAAGACCTGGTTGTGATCGCTGACCCTAGCGGCAATGAGCTACGTCGCGATCGGGCGCCCCGCGAACTCAAGCAAGCGCAACGAAAACTCCGCGCGTTGCAACGCAAGGCGTCCCGCCAGGTCGGGCCGTGGGACTCGAGTGTCCGGCGAAGGCGAGAACCATCAAAGGCGTGGGAACGCAGTCGACGTGAGATCGGCCGCGCGCATACCCGAGTGGCCAACTTGCGAGCCGACCGAATGCACAAACTGACAACCCAACTCAGCCAGACCCACGACGTAATCGGCGTCGAGACGATCGCTGTGAAGACCATGATGACCGCCGGCGGATCACGAAAGCGTGGCCTGAACCAGTCTCTAGCCGATGCAGGGTTCGGTGAGTTGTTCCGGCAGATCGACTACAAGACCGGCTGGTATGGTTCGCGGGTCATCAAGGCGGACCGATGGTTTCCTAGTTCGAAGTTGTGCTCCGGCTGCGGTGCCGCGAAAACCAAACTGCACCTGTCGGAGCGCATCTACGAGTGCGACTGCTGTGGTCTCAAGATCGACCGAGACCTCAACGCAGCGGTCAACCTGGCACGCAACGCACGACATAAAACGGACCCGAGTACCGGGGTCGTTACGGGTGGAGCCGACCGCAAGCCGTCACCGGAAGGCGACGCAGGTGGCGTTGAAACCTGAACCCGAACCGAAGTAGGCGGCAACGCCGATGACGGTGGGAGTGCCTCCCCCAAAGGGAAGGCTGCCTGAAATGCCCACGCAATCACTCAACATTTCAGGTAACGGTAGCGTGACCCGCCATGGGACGCGTAGACGGAAAAGTTGCACTGATCAGTGGCGGCGCACGCGGTATGGGCGCATCGCACGCGCGGGCGCTGGTCGCCGCCGGGGCGAAGGTCGTCGCGGGAGACATCCTCGACGACGAAGGAAAGGCGCTGGCAACGGAATTGGGTGATGCAGCGCGATTCGTCCACCTCGACGTGACCCAGCCCGATCAGTGGAAGGCGGCCGTCGACCTCGCGGTGGCCGAATTCGGCACGCTCAACGTGCTGGTGAACAACGCCGGCATCATCAACGGCAATACCTTGCAGAACTTCCCGCTGGCCGACTGGCAGAAGATCATCGACGTCAACCTCACCGGCACGTTTCTGGGCATGCAGGCCGCCGTCGAACCGATGATCGCGGCCGGCGGTGGTTCGATCATCAACATCTCCTCGGTCGAAGGCCTGCGCGGCAGCCCCGGACTCTACGGTTACGTCGCATCGAAATTCGGGGTGCGCGGCCTGGCCAAGGCCGCGGCGCTGGAGTTGGCGCCGCACCACATCCGAGTCAACTCGATCCACCCCGGGCTGATTCGCACCCCGATGACGGCAGGCATCCCCGAGGACTTTCTGCAGATCCCGCTGGGTCGCGGCGGCGATCCCGGCGAGGTTTCCGCCTGCGTCGTCTACCTGGCTTCTGACGAGTCGTCCTATTCCACCGGCGGAGAGTTCGTCGTCGACGGTGGGCTGACGATCGGTGTGCCGCACAAGACCATGTAGGACATGTTGGCTACTAGCCTGGTAGGCATGGCTGCCACCGTGGAGATTCGACGGGCCGCCGACCGGGTGGCCACCACGACGTCGTGGCTGAACTCCAGGCACTCCTTCGCATTCGGCGATCACTACGACCCGGGCAACACCCACCACGGCGTGCTGCTGGTCAACAACGACGACGTGGTACAACCGGCTGGCGGTTTCGACACCCACCCACACCGCGACATGGAGATCGTGACCTGGGTGTTGGACGGCTCGTTGGCGCATCGCGACTCGGCCGGCAATAGCGGAGTTGTCTATCCCGGTCTTGCCCAACGGATGTCGGCGGGCACCGGGATCTTGCACTCCGAGATGAACGATTCGACCACCGATCCGGTGCGCTTCGTACAAATGTGGGTGCTGCCCGATGTGTCGGGAATCGCCCCGAGCTACCAACAGCACGCGATCGGCGACGAGCTGCTCGACGGCCGCCTGGTGACGATCGCCTCGGGCATGCCCGGGCACGACGCCGCGATCACCATTCACAACCGGTCGGCGGCATTGCACGGCGCGCGGCTGCGCAGCGACGACGGCCTCGAGTTACCGGCGGCGCCCTACCTGCATTTGTTCGTCGCGCGCGGCCGGCTGACCATGGCGGCCCCGGACAACGACGCCGAGCTGGCCGAGGGCGACGCGGTGCGGTTGACGGCCTCGAACGGTATCCGGCTCACCGCCCGCGAGGCCTCCGAAATTCTGGTCTGGGAGATGCACGCGGCGCTGGGCGGCTAACAACGCCGCGCTATGGCTTGAAAAATATCGCGGCGTGTGCGCCAACACCGCGACCGACGTCATAGGGTGGGCGCGGACGAACAGGAGCCCGTATGTCTGAATCGCGAGCACGTCACGCAGCGCCTGACGCCACCCCTTCGCACCCAGCTGAGGCCGGCCAATCCGGTTTGGCCAACCCGAAAGCAACGCGGACGGTGCGGTTCTGGACCGTCCCGATCGTGATCACGCTGGCCGTGCTGGCGGCGCTGGCCGCCTTCTATCTCGGCGGAATCTTGAACCCGATGACCAACCTGCGGCATTTCCCGATCGCGGTGGTGAACGAGGATGCCGGGCCCACCGGCGCGCAGGTCGTCAAGGGATTGCTGTCCAACTTTGACACCGACGCCTACGACGTCCGCGTGCTGGGCCACGACGACGCCAAGCACCAACTCGACACCGCGCAGATTTACGGCGTCGCGGTGATACCCCCGAACTTTTCCTCCAAACTGCAGGCGTACGCGAAAAGCGCAGTCACGCCGGGCCGCGTCGAGCGCCCGATCATCGTCGTTTCGACGAATCCGCGAGCAGGCACGCTTGGGGCCGGCATTGCCGGCCAGACGCTGGATCGCGCCGTCACGCTGATCGATCGACGTGTGGGCGAACGGCTTGTGCAAGAAGTAGCGCAACAGTCGGGTCGAGCGCCAATGCCCGCTGCCGTGACGCTGATGCTCGCCAATCCCATCCAGGTCGAGTCCACCGTGCATAATGCGCTGCCGGACGGGACCGGAAATGGACTGTCCGCGTTCTACTATGCGCTGTTGCTGCTGTTGGCCGGCTTCACCGGCAGCATGGTGGTCAGCATGCTGGTGGACTCGATGCTCGGCTTCGTACCAGCCGAATTCGGTCCGGCCTATCGGATCGCCGGCCAGGTGAAGATCTCGCGATTCCGCACGCTGCTGATCAAGTGGGCGTTGATCGTGGTGCTCGCGTTGCTGACATCGGGCGTGTACATGCTGATCGCCGCCCAGCTCGGCATGCCAATCCAACACAGCTTGCCGCTATGGCTTTACGGGGCATTCGCGATCGCGGCGGTCGGTATCACGTCCACGTCGCTGATCGCGATACTTGGCGCAGTCGGTCTGCTGGTGAGCTTATTCGTGTTCGTGATCCTGGGGTTGCCGTCGGCGGGCGCCACCGTGCCATTGCAGGCCGCGCCGCAATTCTTCGGCTGGCTGGCGAAGTTCGAGCCGATGCACCAAGTCTTCCTGGGCGCGCGGGCGCTGCTGTACCTCGACGGCCAGGCGGACGCCGGACTGTCGCAGGCCCTGACGATGACCGCCATCGGCCTGGCGATCGGTGTGCTGCTGGGCGGCGTCGTCACCTACATCTACGATCGCCGGGGTTATCACCGGATTCCGCCGGGGCTCGAGGCGGCGGAATCCACTGAGGCGACGACATCGTCCGAGTCGGCTCCGACAGCCGAGCTGACGACGACGTCAACGGACGCCGGCGAATAGCCGCAAATTCCTAGCGGCCGAACGTAATTGGACCGCGCCTAAACCGTCACGCGACTGTTATGCGAGTTTTCTGTGCTATTGCTGAGTTTAATGCTGTGCTGATTGCACGTATTTTCCCGCCGAAAGGGCAACCGTGCCGTCTCCCGCCGCCGCCTTCCGGCGCATCGCAGCCTGCTGTGCCGGGGTGACGCTGTGCCTGGCGCTGGCGACCAGCACCGGGCGCCCGGTCGCACGCGCCGAGTCCCGCGAACTTTTGGCCGCTGCCATCGCCAACACCCAGGGTTCCTACCTGGTGTACAACTTCGGCGGCGGGCATCCGGCGCCGATGCTCAACGCCGGCGGCAGCTGGTATGACGGGAGCAGCGGTGGCCACCTGATGATCATCAAAGGCGCCTCGCAACGGCTTTCGCCGCATCTGCTGGTGGACAGCCATCGCGGTTTTCAGGCGCGCTGCGAACGCGATCCCCGAGCGCGCACCAGCGACGGATTGATGCAGGCCTCGGAGACTTACGCGCCAGTGCAGGCCTGGCAGGTGATGGGCCAGCCGACGATCGCCATCAACGCCAACTTTTTCGACATCCGCGGACAGCAAGGCGGCTCGTGGCGGTCCACGGGCTGTTCCTCACCGCTGGGGGCATACGTCGACAACACGCACGGCCAGGGCCGGGCCAATCAGGCGGTCACCGGCACGATTCCCTATGCGGGTAAACAAGGCCTCTCCGGCGGGAACGAGAACTGGAGCGCGCTGGCGACGATGATCCTGCCGACCCAGGGTGCGCCAACCGTGTTGTGGCCCAGGGGCGGCCGCGACGGTCACGATTACGACGCCGCCACCCCGGTGGTCAACGGCCTGGTGGACCGCGGCGACTCGTTCGTCGCGGTGAGCGGGCTCGGGCTGTTGTCTCCAGGCAACACCGGCCAGCTCAACGACGGCGGACCCAGCGCGGCGCGCACGGCGCTCGCCTATTCGAAACCCCGAGACGAGATGTATGTCTTCCAAGGCGGCAGCTACACGCCCGACAACATCCAGGACCTGTTCCGCGGCTTGGGCAGCGACACCGCCGTCTTGCTCGACGGTGGTGGATCGTCGGCGATCGTGCTGCGCCGCGACACCGGTGGCATGTGGGCCGGGGCTGGCGTACCGAAGGGCAATTGCGATACCTACCAAGTTCTTTGCGACTCGCACGAGCGCACACTGCCCAGCTGGCTCGCCTTCAACTAGCGGCACGCGGTCTTAGAACTTGGGCGTCAGATCCAGCGAGGTGATCGTCGTCATTTTGGTGACCAGCCATCGCGCACGATCGCGCTTCATGACCAGCCGATACGACAGGTACTTCAGCGAGGGAATGTCCTTGGTAGCCGGGCTGGTCGACGTGGTGTTGGTAAAGACCAAGGCGGTGGCATCCGGCCCGCTCAGTGACTCCACCGCCGCCCCGGTGACCTGCGTGGTGTTGGTGACCTGGGCTTGTTTATTGGGCGCTGCGATCGCGTCGATGTATTTGCGGTACGAAGCCTCGAAATCACCGCTGAGATATTGCGCGGCACGATCTGCCAGCTTGTCCATGTTTTGCGGGGTATAGCTCCACAACGTGGTGATCGCGTTAGCGGCGGTACGCGCGATTCGCAGCTTGATGGCCACCGTAGCGCGATCGGTCAGGTATGGCTGCACGGTCGCGCCGGCGAATGCCGCGGAGCCGACAAACAGCAGGGCCGCAACAGCCGCGGCAACAGCCGACCACTTGCCGACCGGTCGTCTTTCTCGCAGGCCCCCGACGGCTTCCTCGGCATTCGGGTCGTCGTCTTCCGTTGTCCCGTCGTCGGTTTCGCCATCCGCGGAGAAGTCGCGGGTGGACTCAGCCTCCGGGCCGTCCGATTCGGCGTCCGCGGCGTCGGTTTCCGCAACCTCAGTTTCGACGGCCGCGTCATCTCCGGACTGGCCGTCGGAAATCTCGTCGGTCAGATCACCTGTTGCAGGCTGCTGATCTTCCACTGGTTACCTTCCCGCTGGGCGATTACCACCCAACGATTTGTGTTATCGAGCGTTTGCTTTCCGTCGGGCGATTTGAATGTGACGTCCGTAGCCACCATGACATTCGCGCTGCCGTCGTCGTTCCACCTCTCCACCCCGGCAGCAAGGGTGGTGCCCTTGGTCGGCTCGGCCTGAGCGACCTGGATGAGGATTTCGTTCTGCTTGTCGTGGTACTGCTTGGCGAAATCGCCTGTCGCGTGGGCTTGTATCTGTTCCACATAAGCGTTGGCGTGAAACGGATCCAGGCTCGTGAAGCCGGTCATGAAAGCTCGGACGAAGCCCAGCACGTCGACTTCCCTCATCGCGGCCTCGTGATGCGATCTCTGCTTGGCCAGAACGAATGAGGACATCGTGATGGAGCTCGCTGCGACCACCGCGGCGGTGGCAACCGTCAGGGGCAGTGCCCAACGCCGCGACGGTTTCCACCACTGCCGCGGCAAGGTCAACCGGCGCCGAGGCAACTTTGGCCACAAAACGTCCTCGGGCAGCCGCTCGGTGAGCAGTGGGTCCTCGCCGGGCTGAATTCGGCGGCGGGGGCTCATTTTTGGCCCTTCGCTGGTTTGGGTTTTGTCACCACGTTCAGGTCGTCGACGAGCCAACGCCCGTCTTTGGCCGTGACGAACGAAACCCGGACGGTGGCGGTGATGAAGCGTTCCTCGTTACCTCCGCCGCGGTGCCCCTGCATGAACAGCAGCAGCGACGCCTGGTTCGGCGTCGCGGACACTACCGTGCTGTCGGTCACCCAGTACTCGTTGACGACGGGGTGACCTTTTTGCACTGCCTGCTGTTGTGCGACCAACTGTGGCCGGTACCGCTCGGTCGTCAGCGATTGTGCGTGTGCGAAATCCTTCTGCAGCGACTTCGGGTCATAGGTCAGCATCTCGGTGACGATCTTGGGTCCCTGCGCCAAAACGGCGGCACGGCTTTGGTCGGATGCCCGGTCAGGCAGGTAGACCGCCAGGACGCCCACTGCGGCGCCGCCGACACATAGCAGCGCCGCGGTCGACACGACGCGCGCGGCGAGGTGCTGGATGCCTGCCGGACGATGATCTGGGTCGACGCGGCGAGCTTCGGTGTGCAGCAGCAAGTCTGCGAAGGTGCGCCGGCGTGGATCCCACAGCGGCCACAGCCAGCCGACGAATACCGAGATGGTGTCGAGCAGGTGGGCGAGGTCTCTGCACAGCAGACGCCCCACCCCGACGGAGGTGCCATCGGCACGCACGACAACAATCCCGACCAGGGCACGTCCCAGGCTCCAACCGGCTGTCGCCGGCAACACCACCCGGTTGACCATGGTCAGCAGCGTCGCGACCGCCAGGACCGCAACGCTTAACCACCACCACGGGCTGCCCAGCGGTAGCGCCAACCAGACCAACGCCATCGTCGCCACCACGGCAACGCCGGGCAACACGTCGACGAGCAGAGCGGCCGCGCGGAAGTGCCAGGGCGCCAACTCATTCGGCGCTGCCCCTTCAACTGCCGGCGTAGTGTCGGTCTCGTCGACCAGCACCGTCACTTGGCCACCTGGTCGAGCTTCGCGATCCGGTACTGACCCTCGTCGGACACCATCGTCACCCGCAAGCGGTAGCCCGCTTCTTGGTTTTGCGATTCGCTGTTGGACACCTTGACCCGCAACGGCACCAGCACATCGACCGAACCGTCTGGGTTGTTGCGTTCAACGGCCGCACGCAGATCCGAGACCTGGACGTGAGCATTGGCAGCCTGATAGGCCTCAACGAGCAGACTGCTGTACAAGATCGCTTGAGAACGGTACGCACCGGTGCCACAGTCGATCATCTTCTCGGCGCTCACGGCCATCGCGGTGGTGTCAGGTGCCTGCGTGGCCGCGACACAGTTCTTCGCGGCTTCCATGGCCGCGGCGTCTCGGCGCGCGAGGGCCTGGCTGTCCAGGTGAGAGCGCAGCGCCAGGTAGCCGCCCGCCCCGACACCGCCCGCCAGCACCAGAAGCGCTGCCGCTAGACCGATGAACCAGCCGCGACCCAGACGCGACGGGATTCCCGCGTCGTCCTGCTCCTCAGCATCCTCGGCGTCCGATTCCGTCCAATCCTCGGCGTCCGACTCCGTGATTTCATCGTCGGCTACGTCCTCGGCAGTGCTGGTCTGGTCGGTTCCGACCTCGGATTCTGCCGAATCCTCGGCCGTCACCTCGTTGGTTCTCTGGTCGGTTCCGACCTCGGATTCTGCCGAATCCTCGGCCGTCACCTGGGAAGACGGCGAATCGTCGGTATCGTTCGGATTCAGCCGGCTGGCGCCAGCATCGCCTTCCATCCGTCATCTCCTGTATTGCTCGAGTTGTTGACGGAGTATTTAGAACCGTCAGGGCCCGTCACCTCGCCACTCATCGGACTATAGACGGCGGCCGGAGGCCCGCCCGGAGTGTAGATGCAGGGGTCGGGCTGCTGCCCGTTGCACTGGACGCTACCGGTGCCCGGTCGCTGCAGCGGGTCGCTTTTCGGCGGCGGTGTCTGCCCTGCCGGTGGCAGCCTGTCGGCGGGCAGCGGGTTCAACCCGTTGTTGACCGACGGTGCGGGTATCACGTGGCCGGGATCTACCGGCTGATCGCATCGGGCACCGGGCGCAGGGCAGTTCCGGATCTGGTTGGGGTCGCCGAACCACGGGTTGGTGCCCAGCGGCTCGTAGGGCTTGCCGCTGCGGCAATCTTGCGGCGTCGGCGCGCGTTTGCCCGGAACATCCATGCACGGGATGTTGCGCACTCCGCGCACCGCGTTCGCCTGAAAGTCCTGCGGGATACTGCAGTAGTTTCCTGCTCGCAGCGGCGCGATGCTGGTATCCGAGGGCGAGCGCCACTCCGGTGCCGGACGGAACCCGGTCAAGCAGGGCGGCGGGTAGTTGATCGCGAACGAGAGGTCCAGATTCGCCATCCGGTCCTTCTCGTACGGCGCGGAGATCGCCTGCACGATCGACCCGAGCTGCGGCAAGAACACCAGCACCTGCTCGATGCCGGGGTGGTAGCGCTTGAGCATGTCGATCACGATCTCGAGGTTGGCCAGGGTCTGCGGCAGAGAATCGCGGACGCCGCTGAAGACCGTGTTGATCTGATCGGTGGTCGGCGCCACCTGGTTGAGAACGCTTTTCAGGTGCGAGTCTTCCTGAGCGGACTCGGCACCCAAAATGTTCAGGTTGTGTGCCCAACGGTCGATCGCGCTAGCCGAGGTGGCCTGGCTGTCCAAGATCGGCGCGGAATTCTGAATGATGTCGTCGACTTGGTCGATGTTGGTTTTGAAGTCACCGACGATCGCCTGGGTGGAGTCGACCAGCCGCTGCAGCGCCGGACCCAATCCGCCGACTGACTCCGCCGTCTCGTCCAGTAACTGGCCGATCTTCTCCTTCGGCAGCACCTCCAACCCGCGGTTAGCCGTGTCCAGCGCCGGGCCGATCTCGCTCGGCACCGTGCCTTTGGTCATGGTCGCTCCGGGCGAGAAGAAGCCACTCGCCTTGCCTTCCGACACCAGGTCCAGATACTGCTCACCGACCGCCGACACCGAATGCACATTCGCCGACGCATCGAGCGGGATCTTGTACTGGTTGGCGATGCTCATCGTCGCCTGCGCGCCACCCTCGGTCGGCTCGACGTCGGTCACCTTGCCGATGGCGATACCGCGATAGGTCACGTTGGCCGTCGGATACAAACCGCCAGACGCCGGCAGGTCGGCCTTCAGCTGGTACTGGCCGATGCCCACCAGACTCGGAATGCGCAGGTAGTACCAACCCAATATGACGATGGCAGCCACCGTCAGGATCGAGAACAGGACCAGCTGGCGCCTGATGAAACGAGTCAGCATTGCCGGTCCGCCCTCTCCACCAGTGGTCCGCCGGGGGTGTCGTTCGGGTTCGGCGTGTAGCGCACGTCGGGAATCATCGTCGCGGGGTCCCGACCAAACGACTGCTCCCATGCCCGCAACGCGCCGGAGAACCCGGTCCCGGTGAGGAACGCGTTGTCGATCGACGACAACGTCGTGTCGATCTCCAGCGACGAATTCATGAAGTCGCCGCGAATCAGCTTCGGAGCGCTGTCGAGGTCGAACGGTGCGGTGAAGATCAACTTCAGCGCGCCCAGCAGATCGGGCGAGGCGCGGCCCAGTTCCTTCAGCGGGCACTGGAGCAACTGCAGGTTCTGGTGCAGCGGACCCCGAGTCTCGCCCAGATACAGGTTCGCAGCCTGGCTGAGCTGGCCCACCGACTCGACCGCGTCGATCAAATGCTGTTGATAGTCCTTATTCGCGAAATACTTGATCAGCGGCGGGAATCGGTCAGCGCGCGATCCAGCACATCCGACCGGGTGGCGACGTAGGCCAGCAGCCGGTGGTGGAGTCGATGGCATGGGTGATGTCGTCGCGCTGTTCGTTGAGTTGCCGGGTAAAGGTATCCAGTTTGCCGAGGAACGCGCGGATCTGCGGGCCGCGCCCGGTCAGGATGTTGTTGATCTCGTTCTGCAGGACCTCCAGGTTCGGCAGGCCGCCGCCCCGCACGATCATCGCGAGGCTGGCCAGCGTCTGCTCGGTGCTGGGGTAGGCCGACGAGTTCTTCAGCGGGATGGTGTCGCCGTTGCGCAGCAGTTGCGAGGACGGGTCGGGCGGCGCGGCCAGCTCGATGTGCTGGGAGCCCAGCAGGCTGGTCTGCCCGATCTTGGCGGTGGCGTTCTTAGGCAGCTTGACGTTCTTGTCCATGCCGAGCGTCAGGGTCGCTACCCAGTTCTTGAGCTCGATGTTTTTGATCGTCCCGACGAAGACGTCGGCCACCATGACCTTGCTGTTGCCGTTGATCGCCGACGTGTCCGGCATCTGCACGTACACCGTGTACGAGCCGGCTCCGCTGCCCGGACCACCGGGCAGCTCCACGTTCGAGATACCGCGCCAGCCCACGAACTCAGCACCATTCCGGCCACCAGCAGAGCCAGTCCCTGCCAGGCACGATGGCGGATCATGCGCACTACCCCCTCCGCAGGCCGTCTGTTCGGCTTGCTCCTCGCGCGCATCGCGCTTGTCCCGTGCCTCATTGACCGCCTCCTGCCGGCGCCTCAGCGGGCAGCGGTGGTCCGGCCGGTGCCGGTCCCGAAAGCGGCGCCGGCGTCGGTGCGACGGGCCCGGGAATCACCTCGGGTCCCGGCGGTGGCGGCGGTATCGGCGCCGGGTGGCCCGGCTGACCGATGTACGGCAGCGGACCAGGCGCCTCGTTGTAGGCATTCGGGTAGCCCGGCGGGGTCTGCAGGTCCGATTGAACCGGCGCGATGTCCGGCCCGCCCATGAGTTCGGCAAGCGATTCCGGTGTCAACAAGCTCGCCGTGACCGGCCCCACCTTGACGCCCTGCATGCCCGGCGCGGTGATCCAGCCATGCTGGGTGTTGCGGTGCGACGTCGGTGTGTCCGGCACCCAGATCCCGGGCACCGTGGTGTCCTTGTAACCGGGTGGCGGCTGCAGCCGTGGCTCGGAGTAGCCGACCTCTTTGGGCAACGCCGCGGCGGTGCTGAACAAGTTCAGGCCGAACGGCGGATAGTTGAATTTGATCGCGTCGAGAATCGGCCCGAGGTACTGCGCACAGAGCTCGGCGGATTCCTGGTAGCCCAGCCGGCTGCCGGCCTGGATCGAGCTGCAGAGGAATTCCATCGGGTTCGCGAAACCCATGGTGCCGATGGGAGTGCCCGCCGGCTGGCCGACAATGGCGCCCTGCGCCGGGTGGTAGATCAGGTGGCATTCGCCAGCGCCGTCGGCAGGGTGTGCAGGCCGGTTTCCAAACCGGCCAGCTGCTCGGTTGGACCAGCGAGTTGGTCGTGTCGGCGAGGTTGTTGACGTCGTGCGTCAGCACCTCGGCGTTCTTGTCGAGAAATGGCCGAATGGTCGTCAGCAAGCCGTCGACCTGCTGTATTGCGTTCGCCAGGTCGCGATCGGAGCCGGTCAAACTGTTGGTGAACTGGGCCGAGTTCTTGTTCAGCGCGACGAACTTCTGGTCGTCGGCGTGCAGGGCGTTCACGAACAGCGCCAAACTACGCACCACCGCGAAAAAGTCGCCGCGACCTTGGTTGAGCGCGGTCAGCGCCCGCGACAGGTCGTTGAAGGTGGTGTTGATCTGCTTGCCCTTGCCGGCCAGCCCGTTGGCGTAGGCCTCGATGACGTCGCCGAACGGCCCCTTGGGCTGCTCCTTGGTGGGTCCCAATTTGGAGATGACGTTGGTGATGGTGTTACGCAGCTGGTCCCACTCGGTGGGTACCTGGGTGCGCTCTTCGGGGATCACCGCGTTGTCGGCCAGCACCGGACCACCCTTGTAGGGCGGCTCCAGCTGGATCAGCCGCGACGCCACCAGGGTCGGGTTGAGGATCACCGCCTGCGCGTCGGCGGGCACCTTGTAGCTGTTGGAGTAGTGGAAGGTGACCTTCATCTTGTCGCCGGCCGGCTCGATCTTGTCGACCGCACCGACCTTGACACCCATGATCTCGACCCTGTCCCCGGAATACAGGGCGTTCGCCGCCGGGAAGTAGGCCACCACAGTGTTGTTGGTCAATTTCTTGTACAGCTGGAAACCGAGGAACGCCAGCACCAGCGCCAGCACAACCGCCAACGCACCAACGATCACCGACGCCCGTGACAGCTTCGGCAGCCGCAGGTTGCGGACATCAAAGACGGTGCTCAATTTTGGCTACCTCCCTGCGCTCCGCTACCGCCGGCTCCACCGGTGTTGGGGATGAACGGCGCCGGCAGGTTATTGCCGGGTCCCGGCGGTGCCGCGGGTCCAGGTGGCGTTGGTCCTGGCGGTGGTGCCGCGGCGGGATTCGCCGGCGCGGGGCCCGGTAACGGTCCCAGCGGCTCGGTGCGCGCCCCGGGCGGCCCGGGCGCGAGAGGCACCGGCGTGCCCGGCACGTCCGGCGGTGCGAGGCCCGGCCGACCCGCGATCGGAATTCCGGGCGTCGGGGGCAGGCCGTTGGGATTCGGCGCCGAGGACGCGACGTCCGGCAACACCGGGTAGGGCCCGTTGGGCCCGAACGGACCTTGGTCTTGATTGACACCCGCGCATGGCATCGGATTCCACGGCCGCGGCAGCAGTTCCGGCGACGGCGCATACGCGCACGGCGATCCGGGCGCCACGGCCGGACCCGGGTGATCCGGGGTGCCTTCCAGCGCCGGCGGCGCCGGCGGCGGCGCACCGTTGGGGAACCGGGTGCCGTTGGGGTCGGGGAACCTGAACGCCGGCAGCCCAGCGCTGCGCCAGAAGTCCTCGGGGTCGATCCCGCGCTTCTTGAACGCGGCGTCCACCCAGGGCTGCAGGATCCAAGGCGGCAGCAGGTTGGTCAGCTGCACCTTGAAATACGGTCCCGACGCGACGGTTTCGTTCAGCCCCGCGACGGTTTTGCCGATTATCTTGAGGGTTTGCGCCAGGTCGTCCTTGCGAGCGTCCAGTAGGTCGCTGACCGTACGTAGCTGCTCCAAGACGTGATTGAGGTTCGGGTTGTCGTTGATCAGGTTTTCCACCTGGACCGAAAACGCCGACACGTTGTTCAGCAGCGCGCTGATCGCCCGACTGCGCTCATTGAACGCAGCCGACAAATCGTTGGAGTTGACGAACAGCCGATCGACCTGTTGGCTGCGGTCGCCCAAGATGCTGGCGATCTGGTTAGCCTGCGCGAGCAGGTGGGTGATCTGCTCGTCGCGCTTGCCGATCGTGTCGGAGAACTTCGCCACCCCGTCCAGGGCCGCACTCAGATGCGGATAGGTCTGATCGATGGTCTGCGACAACACATTCAGCGACTGTTTGACGGTGTCGATGTTCCAGCCGGCGGCGGCTTGGTGATGGTCGAAGAACGCCGTGCTGGCGACACCTGGTAGGGCTGTGCTTGCCCCAACGGCAGCGTGCCGCCGGGCCGCAACGTCTGGGTCCCCCGCGGCTCGATCTCGAGAACCTTTTTACCCAGAATGGTGTCGGTCTTGATCGCCAGCCGGCTCTCGGTACCGATGGTGTTGCTTCCCGTGGAGAACTTCATCACGATGTGGTCGCCGTCGATCTTGATGCCCTCGACTTGGCCGACGTCCACGCCGGCGATTCGGACATGGTCACCTTTGTTCAGCTGACCGGTGTCGGTGAACTGCCCGAAGTAGATGGGCGAAGCGAACAACATCGGGACACTGGTGAAGGTTTGGCCCACACCGACGGCCAGCACCGTCACGACCAGGCCCATCAGGCCGATCCGCAGCCGGTTGGCGGGTTCCAGGGTTCTCATTGCGGCGTGCACCTACCCGTCGGCTGCGACCAGAGCCTCACCTTGCGGACCGGGCCGCCGCCCTGCAGTCCATTGGTCTTCAGGGTCAGATCGCCACAGGTAGAAGTTGACCCAGTCGCCGTAGTTGCCGACGGCGTTGCCCACGATGTTCATACCGATCGGCGTCCGCTTGAGCTGATCGTCGTACAAGTCTTTCTGATCGATGATCGATTGCTGGATGGGCTCGAGGTAATTCAGCGTCTTGTGCAGCAGGGTCCGGTTGTCGGCGAGCAGGTCGGCCACCGTGCCGGCCGCGTTGCTGATGTTCGCGGTGCCGGCCGCTAGTGAGTCGGCATGTTTGTCCAGTCCGCTGATCAGCTTCTCGAAATTATCGACGGTCTCGTCGAATTGCTGGCGATGTCTGACCGTGGTGTCCAGCACGATGTTGAGATTTTTGACCACCTCGCCGATCGCCTGGTCACGCTCGGCGATGTGGGAAGTCAGTTGTGCGGTCTGATCGAGGATGTCGTTGATGGTGCCGCCTTGCCCTTGGAAGACGGTGATGATCGCCGTCGCGAGTTGTTGACCTTCTCCGGGTCCAGCGCTCGGAACAGCGGCTTGAACCCACCGATCAGCGCGTCCAGATCCAGCGCCGGCGAGACGTGCGCGACAGCGGGATGAACCCGCCCGCCGGCAGCACCCGGTCGGCACCTTCGCCCTCGCCGCGCTTGAGTTCGAGGTAGCGGTCACCGATCAGGTTGAGATAGCGGATCTGCGCGGTTGTGGACTGGTACAGCGGGACCGAATGGTCAACGTTGAAGTCGACCCGTACCCGATGACCGCCCTCGACCAGCTTGATGTCTTTGACCTTGCCGATCTCCACCCCGGACGCGCGGACGAACTGACCGGCCCGCAGCCCGCTGACGTTGTTGAACTCGGCGGCATAGCTATTGGTCCGGTCGAATCGCATCTGGCCGAACACCACGATGATCAGACCAGTGAAGAACAGCAGCACCAGCGAGATGATGCCGAGCTTGACGAGGGTACCGGTGATTTTCATGGGTTGATCGTTTGGTCCCCCATTTGGCGGCCCCAGACGTACTCAGCTGCGTACGGGGAGCCGGTATCGATGTGGTTGTACGGCGCGAGGCTGTTGCCGGTGTCCATGATCAGCGTGGGTGCGGGCCACAGATCACGGGTGATGGGCTGCCAGCAACCCGGTGCGCCGACCCCGGGCCGCCGTGCGCGTTGATCCGCGGCAGGTTCTCCGGGTAGACGTACGGGTTCGGCGCTCCACCGATCAGTCCGGCCGCCGCGGAGCCCACCCGAGGCGAGGGTGAGGCCGAGCCCCGGCAGACTCAGGGTCAGCCCCAGCCCGGAGAAGATCTCGCTCTCGGACCGCAGCGAATAACCGTTGCCGCCACCGGCAAACGCGGCGACCTTCGGTTCGCCATCGTGCAGGTTGCGGATCGCGCAGTACAACTCGGGACTGTAGGTGTCGAGCAGCTGAGCCGACGGCACCAGATCGGCGGCGCCGCGGGCCAGATACGGCCCGCCACGGTTGAAGATGTCGGCGCCGGTGTGGCCGAATCCGGCCGCGGGCCGAGCAATGCCTGATCGAGTTGTTTTTCCTGCTGGTGGATCGTGTGCGCCGTCGTCGCCGCGTTGTTGAGGAAGTCGAACAGATCAGGCGACGCATCGGCGTAGGTGTCACCCAGAGTCGCCAATTGCTGAATGTCGTGGCGGATTATCGGCATGCGCGGATTGACTTGGTCGAGCGCGGCGCTGCCGTTGATGATCGACTGCCCGAACTTGTCGCCCAGCCCGCTCAACGCCTCCGCGGCGGCGCTCAGGGTCAGATTGACCTTGACTGGATCCACCTTCTCGGCGATCGACGTGATCGTTTGGAACAGCGTATTGATCTCCGTAGTCACCGACCTGGCGTCGATCACATTCGCCGGCGTGATCCGTTGCGGCAGAGGGTTTTCCCGGCGCAGTGAACGACACGTACTTTTCGCCGAACACCGTGGTGGCCACGATTCTCG
>CAWBSW010000006.1:0-33815 GCA_963791535.1 uncultured Actinomycetota bacterium
ATGAGGTCGACCTTGACCGGGTCTTCGAGCTTGAGGAAGTACGGGGTTTTGGCGCGGCCGAGGCCGTGTTCGCCGGAGATCGCGCCGCCCAATTCCATTGCCAACGCGAAGATGTCGGTCATTAGCTTCTTCTTTTTCTCTGGGTCCTTGCAGAAGATGGCCAGGTGCACGTTGCCGTCGCCCGCGTGTCCGCAGCCGGCCGCGGCAGCGCCCGCGGTCGCCGCCAGATCGCGTGCGGCGGAAAGGAATTTCGACATCGCGGAGCGCGGCACGACGGTGTCGATGATGTCGTCAGCGCCGATCGCCTTTGCCGTCCAAAACGCCTTCTCGCGCGCCTCGATCAGCTTGCGTGCTGAGCTTCCTTCGAGCACATAGGCGTCGACGGCACCCAGCTCGGCGACCAGCTCACCGGCCCGCTCGACATCCTCGTCCAGTCGATCGGCAGTGCGGTTCTCAAGCGCCACAACGAGATACGCCTGGCAGCTGTCCCGGATCTTGTCGGGAATACCCAGCTCCAGATTCTGGGTGTGGACGAGTGCGGCCATCGTCATGTTGTCGATGTATTCCAGGATGTAGGGCACCAGCCCGCTGGCGAGGATCTTGGGTACTGCCTCCATGACTTGGTCGAAGTCGGCGAACGGGGCGAGCACGGTGGCGCTGTGGTCGAGGCGGGGATGCAGCTTGACGATCACCTCGGTGGCCAAGGCCAGGGTGCCTTCGGAGCCGACGATGAGCTGGGTCAGGTCGTAGCCGGTGGACACCTTGGCGATCTTGCCGCCGGTCCGGATGATCTCACCGGTCGGCAGCACCGCCTGCAACCCGAGCACGTTATGGCGGGCTATCCCATACTTGACCGCGCGCATCCCGCCGGCGTTGGTTCCGACGTTGCCACCGACGCTGGAGGACAGCTCGCCCGGTTGAACCATGTAGCTCAGCCCGGCATCAACGGTCGCGGCGTCCAGCTCGGTCAGGGTCACACCTGGCTGCACGACGGCTACCTGGTTGGTGGTATCGACCTCCAGGACCGCGTTCATCCGCTCGAAGGAGATCACCAGCCCGCCTTCCCGCGGAATCGCCGCGCCCGACAAGCCGGTCCCGGACCCGCGGGCCGTCACCGGCACGCCATGCTCCGAGGCGGCTTTCAGCAGCTGCGAAACCTCTTCTGCGCATGCGGGTTTGGCGACGTATGCGGGCTTCTGCGGTGCCGTCGTCAACACTTCGTCGTGGAAATAGTCCTCGGGGATTGCGTCGCCAGTCAGCAAGTTGTGGTCGCCGACGATTTCTGAAAACCGCGCCGTCATGTCGCTCATCGAAGGCCTCACCTTCTATCGCTGCACAGCGACTCACTTTATCGGGACGGAACTCCAAGCGAAACGAGTCTCACGTTGTCCGTGGCAACATCGACAGATTCGCGCACTCGTCCAAAGATCGAGTAACCCAGACACAGTTACTAATCGATCCGAGAAAGGCCTGACGAGATGACTGATGAAGCGGCCTACTACCGTGCTGATGCGCGGGGTCTCAATCCCGGAGACGCGACGACCCGCACTCTGGACGTCCAGGACGGCAAGGAATACACCTACGCGACAACCCGGCTCGACCTTGCGCGTGGCATCGCCGCTAGGCACACCGATTTCGCTGTGTACAGCGTCACGCTCAACGAGCCCATCGAAGCAGATCCAGACGCTGCCCGGGACAACCTTGGTGGAGTATTCGTCAGGTCCCCGTGGGGCGCGGTCGTGGATGTCGTGGATGAGAATGAAAACTGACGGTAAGTCACATCAGCATCAGGAATCCCAGCGGAGAGGTGGAGCAATTTTTGCCCACCTCACAGCGACAACTTAGGGCGGTGCACCGAGAAGGCCTAAAGTTGTCGCTGTGAGGCGGGCATATCGGGATACCGGAACTTCTTGTGACGTATGGGATTCCGAGCCGGACCATGGCATGCTCGTGTCATGGCGGCCGTGCCTCAAACCGTCTACGCGCGAGACGGCGATGTCCACCTGGCGTATCAGGTCGTCGCTGACCACGGGTCAGATCTCCTGTTCGTCCCTACCGGCACGTTCCCGATCGACTTGCTGTGGGACGAACCCACTGTCGCCGGCCACCTCCGTCGGCTGGGATCGTTCAGCCGCCTGATCATGACCGACCTGCTTGGGGTGGGAAGCTCTGACGCGGTGCCGATTCAGGATCGCCCGGCGATGCAGGCGTGGACGGATGGGCTCGTCGCGGTGCTCGACGCCGCTGGGAGCGAGTGCGCGTCGGTCTTCGCGATGGCGGAGTCGGCGCTTCCCGTCATGCTCCTGGCGGCAAGCCATCCCCAGCGTGTCCGCTCGCTGGTGCTCTTTAGCCCATTCGCGCGCTTTGTCCGAGCCCCCGACTATCCATACGGGATGCCCGAGCCGATCTTCACCCGGTATGTCGACGGCTTCGGCGACACCGTCGGGACCGGTGCTGTCGCGGATAACTTGGCCCCGAGTTGGGCCGGCGATGCGGGGAAGCGGCAATGGTGGGCTCGCGGCGAGCGCCTGGCCGGCGGCCCCGGGTACTTCAAGGCCATCTTCGACCTCTACCTGCGCACCGACGTCCGGCCCGTGGTCGAGAGCATCCAGGCGCCGACGCTGCTGCTACACCGCCGCGGTGACCGCCATGTGACCGGCGGCCATGCGCGCTATCTAGCCGAACGCATTCCCCACGCGCGATTGGTAGAGCTCGACGGGGACGACGATGTGTGGTTTGCGGGCGATTCCGACCGGGTGCTTGACGAGATTCAATCGTTCGTTACCGGTGCACGCGCGGCCATGCCGACGAACCGAGTGCTTTCCACAGTTTTGTTCACCGACATCGTCGGATCGACCGAACGCGCCGAGGCTCTCGGCGATGAAGCCTGGACAGCCGCCCTCGAGGTGCACAACGACGTTGTCGGGAAACATGTCGCCAGCGCGCGGGGCGAAGTCATCAAGTTCACCGGCGACGGTGCGCTCGCGACCTTCGACGGGCCGGCGCGTGCGATCAACTGCGCGTGTGCGATCCGAGACGCGGTGCAAGACCTCGGCCTCGACATCCGCGCCGGCCTGCACACGGGCGAGGTGGAGATGGTCGAGCGCGACGTGCACGGGATCGCGGTCCATATCGCCGCGCGCATCATGGCGCTCGCGGGGCCCGGAGAGGTACTCGTGTCGGGCGTGATCCCACCGCTGGTCCTCGGATCGAGGATCGCATTCGACGACCGCGGCAGCCACGCGCTCAAGGGGGTGCGCGATCCGTGGCCGGTCCTGGCGGTGCGCGACGAGCGTGACTGAAGATGGAGGGGTGCGGGTCGGAGTCGGGGTCTCCACCGCGCCCGACGCACGGCAGGCCGCGGTGGAGGCTGCAGCGCACGCGCGCGACGAGCTCGCGGGCGCGGCGCCGTCGCTGGCGGTGCTATTCGGATCGCGATCACACGCCGACAAGGCTGCCGATGTCCTCGCCGCGGTGCAGGAGATGGTCGAGCCGCCCGCGCTGATCGGTTGCGTCGCCCAAGCGGTCGTCGCCGGCCGCCACGAGATGGAGGACAAGCCCGCGGTGGCGGTGTGGCTGGCGTCCGGCCTGGCCGCCGAGACGTTCCGGCTGAACTATGTCCCCACCGACTCGGGTGGCCTGCTCACTGGTTACCGGTTCGACCAGGTCGCGGACGATCTGCACCTGCTGCTGCCAGACCCGTACACATTCCCCTCGAAGCTGCTCATTGAGCACCTCAACACCGAGCTGCCGGGACAGGCCGCCGTTGTGGGCGGCCTGGCGAGCGGCGGGCGGGGACCGGGCGGCACGCGGCTGTTCCGCGACCACGACATGTTCACCTCCGGCCTCGTCGGCGTGCGCCTGCCCCGCATGCACGCCGTCCCGATCGTGTCGCAGGGCTGCCGTCCGATCGGCCAGCCCTATACCGTCACGGGTGCCGACGGCGCAACGATCTCCGAGCTGGGTGGCCGACCCCCGCTGCAGCGACTGCGCGAGATCATCGAGGGGCTGCCGCCCGGCGACCAGGAACTGGTCAGCCGCGGCCTGCACATCGGGATCGTCGTCGACGAGCACCTGGCGGCTCCGGGCCAGGGCGACTTCCTGATCCGCGGCGTGTTCGGCGCCGACCCGTCAACCGGGGCGGTCCGGATCGGCGAGGAGCTCGAGGTCGGCGCGACCGTGCAGTTCCAGGTCCATGACGCGGTGGGCGCCGACAACGACCTGCGCCTGACCGTGGAGCGGGCGGCAGCCGAGCTGCCCGGACGTCCGATAGGCGCGCTGTTGTTCACCTGCAACGGGCGCGGGCGGCAGATGTTCGGGGTCGCTGACCACGACGCGGCCGCCATCCAGGAACTACTCGGCGGGATTCCGCTCGCCGGTTTCTTCGCCGCCGGAGAGATCGGCCCGATCGCGGGACGCAACGCGTTGCACGCGTTTACCGCGTCGATCGCGCTGTTCATCGAGTGAGCCAACTCGGGGCCAACTCCGAAAGCCGTTGCGGCTCAGAGGCATCCGCGAACGTGCTGAAGCACCTCGTCGATTTTGGCGAAGCCACCGAGATGGCTCTCGGGGCGCACGGTGAGCTCGGCGTCCTGCAGGCGCGCGATGGCCGCGTGGACGCCGGCGATCGGGACGACGTGGTCGGATTCGCCGTGCCACCACCGCACCGGCACCTTCACGTCGGCCAACCGGAAACCCCAGTCCCGCCCCAACAGTCGAACGTCGTCGACCATGGCCAGGCAGCGGCCCCGGAAGGCGTTGACCATGTCGTCGACGAAAATTGCCTCGACCTCGGGGTCGTTGAGAACCCGCCGGTCGTCCTCGGGCCACATGCGGATGTAGCCGCGATAGGCGTAATGCGCGAAGGGGATCAGCGGTGCCAGCAGCACGGTGCTGAGCACTGCCAACGGCCGGCGCAGCTGGGTGAGGACGGGGTTGAACCGGCGGGCAATCTCGGTGGCACCGCCGAACCCGGCCTCCGGACCGACCGACGGGACGGTGCCGTCGAGGACCGCCACGGTGGCCACGCGATCCACCAGCGGGGGCAGCGCGCCGCAGGCCAGCGCATACGCGCCGCCGCCGGACATGCCCACGACGCCGAGCTGCTCGGCATCAAGCGCGTCGGCGGCCTGCGCGATGTCGGCGACCCAGTCGGTCACCGCGGAGTAGCGGTACGCATCGGAGAGCCCGGTACCCGGCCGCTCCACGACGATGACCCGCAGGCCGAGGTCCTCGGCGGCACGCCGCCCCAGCGCCGGGAATTGGCGCCGGGCGCCCAGTGTGCCGTGGAACCACAGCACCACCGGACCGGTGGGGTCACCGAATTCGGCGTAGCCCAGCCCGCGACCGTCGGACAGGTGAAAACGGCCTTCCGCGGGCGGCTTTTCGACGCGCGGTACTCCGGGAGGATGCCGGAAAGGATTGCTGAGTTCCATTGGACCTCAAAGTGTAGGCGAGCAGGTGACCAGTCGATGGCGTGCATCGCCGTAGCAACGAGCAGGTTCCCGGGTGTTGGCTCGACGTTTGCGTGTGATTCAGCCCGGCTTGGTCGCGGTGACCAGTCTCCGTCGCATCACGCGCGCAACCCGTACGTTTGATGCATGCTCGTTCGGCTTACCGCGCTGCTCGGCGTGCTGCTCGCCCTGTCGGGGTGTCCTGGTGCGGGTCGGACGGAAACAGGATTCCCGAACGGCACAAGCGTGCACACCATGGCCTTTGGCGGGCTGAACCGCAGCTACCGGGTCTACCAACCGGCGGGCCTGGCGGCGGCGGCACCGCTCGTTGTCATGTTGCACGGGGTGTCCGGCAACGGCGAGCAAGCCGAAAACTCTTATGGCTGGGATCCATTGGCCGATTCGGCCAAGTTCGTCGTCGCCTACCCCGACGGCGTCGGGCGGGCATGGAATGGGCACGGCTGCTGTGGCCGGCCCGCCCGTGAGAACATCGACGACGTCGGCTTTATCGCCGCGATGGTCGGCCAGATCAGCGCCGCGCTGGCGATCGACAAGTCGCGGGTCTATGCCACCGGGATGAGCAACGGCGGCATCATGAGCTACGCGCTGGCCTGCAACAGCGGCATCTTCGCTGCCATCGGTCCGGACTCGGCCACCCAGCTCGACGCCTGCGCCGCGCCGCACCCGACGTCGGTGATCCACATCCACGGCACCGCCGACCGGCTGGTCCCCTACAACGGCGGGCAGGGTGCGAGCTTCGTCAACGGGCCGTCGATAGCTGACGTCAACGCGTTCTGGCGCAACGTCGACCATTGCGGCCCAACCGATCTCGCCACCAACGCCCCGGTCACCACATCGACCGCCGCGTGCGCCGACAACCGCAGCGTCGTGTTGATCACCATCGACGGCGGCCAACACGGGTGGCCCGGCGGTACCACCGCCCTCGAGGGACGGGACCCGACATCGCACGCGCTGAACGCCACCCAGACCATCTGGCAGTTCTTCGCGGCCCACCCTGCCTGAGCAACCCGCTCCAACAGTCACGAGCTTACGACTCGACAAGCCGCCGAAGGTTTTTCAGGCTCTCGTCGAGTGATCGGCTGACCCAGAACGCCGCAACACGGTCGGCGATCAGGCCGAGCAGCCCGCCGTCGGAGTGATAGGCCAGCCGGAACGTCACGATGGTTCGACCCGGCCTGGCATCGCGCAGCCGGAACCGGCCGCGCTGGGTCACACCGGTGATGTTGATCCAGGCCAGATCGCTCGCCTCGTCGAACTCCACCACTTCGGCGACACCCCCCACCGGGATCGAGCCAATCTTCCACAACACGGTGTAGCGGGCGCCCACCCGGGCTGGGCCGTCGGTCAGCGTCTCCCAGCGCTCCAGGTGAGCCAGGAAAGAGGGATAGCGATTCGGGTCGCGGAGCACCTTCCACACGGTGTCGCGATCGGCGTTCACGATGATCCGGCGTTCGACGCGCATCAGCCGACCACCGGGAATCGACGTTCGGCGGCGAGCCGATCGACGCCGGCCTGCAGGCTGGCGATCACTTCGTCGTACACCGCCTGGTCGTCGTCGTGCACCTTGATCGGCTCCTGCACCTCGATGACGATCTTGGCGGGCAGCGGAATGTGGCCCAGCAGATCGCCGACGTTCAGCCCCCATGGCAGTGCCAGCGAGATGGGCACGCTCTTGAGCCGGAGCACCTTATCGAGCATCAGCAGTTTGGATAGCCACTGGGCGCGTCCGAGGAATAACGCCGTTTCCTGGCCGCCGACGCTGGCCACCGGCACGATCGGCACACCGGTCTCGCGGCCGAGCCGCACGAAGCCTTTGCGGCCACCGAAGTCGACGACGTGCCGCTGCCACGATGGGCGGAAGACCTCGTAATCGCCACCCGGATACACCAAAACGGCGGCGCCGGAATCCAATGCCAGCCGGGCATTTTCGGGGCTGGCCGCCACGGTGCCGAACTTGCGAAGCCAGCGCAGCGGCGGATACAGGGTGACCAGGTTGTGCGCGAGTTGATAGAACGGGCGCTCCACCCCAAAATACGAGCAGAACGCCAACGTGAAGACGAACGTGTCGGCCGGTACGTTGCCCCCGCTGTGGTTGCCGACCAGCAGCACCGGTCCTTCAGGCGGTATGCGGTCGAGTCTGCGGACGTCGGCCCGGAAATACAGCGACGCCAGCAGCCACGTGCCGGGCAGCTGGTCTCGGATGAAGTCCGGGTCACGCTGGTGCAGATCGGCCTGCGGCACCCGGTCAACGATCTGTTTACTTGCCCATCCGAGGGCATCCGCGACGCCGACCATGGTCCCAGCCTGGCACAGGTGAGCAGGTGGCTACGGTGTTTGCGTTCGCCGGTTCGGCCTGAAACTGCGATCCGTGGCCGCAATGATCGGCGGCAGGCTGGCCGGGTTGGGGGGACGGTGCTTTGCTCTCAGGTGGCACTGCTGTAGACGTCCATGAGTTGAAGCCTCGTCGCATCGAGCCCCTGACCGAGAATCGGCGCCACGCGCTTGAGCAGCTCGTACCCGAGCTCGTGGTCCGCTTCGCATTTGTCACGCAGGCACTTGCCATCCAGCACGATTACTCGGGTCATCTCCGCGGCACGAGCGTCGAACTTCATGGTGTATGGCGGGACCAGCCACGACCAGCCCAGGATGTCGCCGCCTCTCAGCGTCTGAATGGTCAGGCTGCCGCGAGCAGGAGCGAAGACTTCGAGTGAAACCTTCCCTTCGCGAATCAGATAGAAGTGGTTCGCTTCTTCGCCTGCGCGAAAGATGAACTCACCGGCGTTGAAACGCATGTTCGAAGCGCACCCGACTGCCAGTTCAAGATAGCGCGGGTCCAACCCACCGAAAAACGGATGCTTGGCCAGAACACCTTCGAGCGTCCTCATCGCGTGGTCCTTTCCCGAGGCGCTGGTGAAAATCTTCAGGTGATCCTCTTGCTTCACCTTACAAATGAAGGTACGAGCACGCGCCATTGTCGGTGCGGCTATTCGACGTCTTAATTCGATCACGGGTCCGGACCGAGCGGATTCCAAAAACGCCCTTAACGGCCAGCCAGACCCCCGCCACACCAACGGTGCCGACGCCGAGGAGCCGGAACCGCCCGACCCGCAGGCCGCGGCCACCCGTCTGCTGACGCGCGCGCTGCGATCGGCCTGGAAAAGGACGATACGCGGCAGCGCGGACGGCTGAGACGGGCCGCATGTAGATTGCGGCACCGAAATTGGACGCGCTGAGTTGGCTCAACATCAATGTGTTGGACCAGTTTCGGTGGCGTATTCACGGTTTCAGCGCCGCATGTATGCGACGGTCGCCGCCGGACACGCCGAGTGGCGACGCTGGCGGTATATGCTGCTTTCTTTTTAAGATTACAATGTTAGGGTAGTTAAAGGTGGACGTCTCGGTCGACGGACTTCGGCGCGGTGTCGGCCCGCCCCGGCGGTGCAGCCTGAACCGAAACCCTTAAGAGATCATGAATTTCAATCCCTATTCTCGTTCACACCTCGGAAATCCCCACCCGGTCTACGCCGCGTTGCGCGAGGAGCGCCCGGTTCACCTCAACGACCGGCCACGATTCTGGGCGATCAGCCGTTTTGAGGATGTCGAGGCTGCATTGCGCCAATGGCCAGTCTTTTCATCCGCGAGCGGCATCACCTTAGATGGGTTCTCTGGGATTAAGCCGATGATCATCCTGATGGATCCGCCCCGCCAGGCCGAGTTGCGGAGGGTTCTGCAGAAGGCGTTCACTGCCAAGCGAATAGGCGCACAGGAAAGCCTGATCCGGCATACTGCCCGAGCCCTGGCCGACGCGATATCCAGCGAAGACGAAGTCGACCTGGTGTCGACGTTCACGGGGCCGTTCCCAATCATGGTGATCGCCGAGATGCTGGGCGTCGATCCGTGCGATCGAGACCTGTTCAAAGAATGGTCCAACGGGATCATGGCAACCACGGCCGGCGACTACGAATCGCTGGTCCGCAACTATGACCACATCTTCGACTACTTCCGCGGGGTCATCGCCACTCGGCACAGCAGCCCGCGCGGCGACCTGGTCACCGCCCTTGTGCGGGCCGAGGTCGACGGGCACAGGCTCACCGACGACGACATCCTCGGGTTCTGTGCTCTTCTGCTGATCGCCGGCAACGAGACCACGACAAATCTGCTCGGCAATGCCGCCACCGTGCTGGCCGCTCACCCCGACGCCCGGGCGGAGATCGTCGCCGACATGTCGTTGCTGCCCAATGCGATCGAAGAGGTGCTGAGATTCGAGGGGCCTGTCCCGACGCTGACGCGGACGACAACGACCGATGTTGAAATACGTGGACACACCATCAGCGCGGGTGAGAAGGTGATGCTCCTGTTGGCCGCGGCGAACCGCGACCCCCGGGTCTTCGATGACGCCGACCGTTTCGACATCCATCGCGTGGCACGAAAACACATCGCGTTTGGCAGCGGTATCCACTTCTGCATGGGCGCCAATCTCGCGCGCCTTGAAGCCAGGGTTGCATTCGAAGAACTGCTGTCCCGTTTTCCGGAATACCGCGTTACGGCCGAGACATTGTCGTACTTCAACACCCCATCGATTCGTGGACCCAAGCGCGTTGCGGGTGCGGTTGGCCGGCTGACCGCCGATGGTTATACGAACGACACTCAGCCGGCGCGATCCGCGCGCCGTCACAGAATACTGGCCACTAGCAAAAGTGCCGCAGAAGTGGCCAGAAGTACCGGACAGACCTTGAACCACACGATCGGGGTGCGAGCGCCGGTGAGCACGGTCAGTACCGCAAGCGCCACCAGCAATCCGGCGACCGTCCGGTAGACGGTGGCGATGACCTGCGTGTCGGCCGCAGTCGCGGTGACCGCCACCACCAAGGCCGCCATGCCCCACATGGTGCAGGATTCAGCCAGCCACTCCTGGATGAGAACACGGCGGTTATTGACCGTGATCGGGGCGAACCCGGCCACCACCCGCTTGGTCGGTACGGCATGCGCGATCCCCCACACGCCGATCAGCGCCGCCGCAACGTAGGCCAGCACCTGACCCTACGACTGCTGCGCCGGCTTCAGCACGCTGAACACTGCGCCCTGCGGGTCGGTCAAGACAGCCGACCGCCCCACCGACGGGATGTCGAACGGCTCGACCATGACGTGCCCGCCCCCCTCGGCCGCCTTGGTCGCTGTGGCGTCGGCATCGCCGACAGCGAAGTAGACATGCCAATGGTTAGGCACACCTTGCATCGGCGGTTCCGTGCAACCGCCGACATCGTTTCCACCGACCTTGAGCAGCGTGTACTTCTGACCTGGCGCCATCTCCACCGCGGAGTGCCTCAAGCCGACCACGGCCTCATAGAAGGCCAGCGCCGATTCCGGCTTATCCGTGATCAATTCGTTCCAGATAGGCGCGCCTGACTCGCCGACCAGCGTCGCGCCGATGTGGCGGTTGGCCTGCCACAGCCCCACGGCCGGGCCGGTCGGATCGGCGACGAAGGCCATCCGGCCGGCTTCGCCGATATCGACGGGTGCCATCAGCACCTGCCCGCCCGCGGGTCCCACCTTGTCGACCGCCGCATCGACGTCGTCCACCGCGATGTAGGTGTTCCACATCGGTGGCCTGCCCTCTGGTGCACCCGGCGGCATCGGCGCGATCGCCGCCACCGTTTCTCCGTTCACCGTGGCCATGGAGTACACACCGCCTTGAGGCATCGGGTTGTCGTCGTAACTCCAGCCCAATAGCGATGCGTAGAACTGCTTAGCCGCGGACTGATCGGTGGTTTGCAGGTCGACCCAGTTCGGCGTGCCCTGGGCGTATTGGCTTAACTTAGGCATGATTCACCTTTCCAATTGGCGAATGAATCGGCAACGGCCGTTTGCCGGCTGATGAAGCGGACGAGTCGATCGAGGACTCCCGCATCGGGCCGGGTCGCAACGGTTCGGCGAACGTCGCACAGCCAACGCCTTCCGGCGCGACGAGCTCGCGGCAACCCCAGAACATACCCGGACACCGGCTGCCAGACTACCACCTGCTTACCGGTAGCCATAGCGAGCGAAATCCTAAGTGTGCAAGAGGAATTCGAGAAAAAGAATGGCTAATTTGGTGGCCACGCGTTTCGGGACCTAAGCCTCTTGGCCCAGCGGGCCGCCAAGCCCTTAATCTGATCGGGGTAGTGCATCAGCCCCTTCGTCGCATCTATCGCAGCAGATCCCTGGCTGGTGGAAGTACCGATCCACCGCCTCGACCGCGGCGGTACAGTGGGCCGCACGCTGGGCGGCGATGCGCAACACCGGGTTAACCATTGTTCACGCCTCCCCACCGGTCGTGCCCGGCTCATCGCTCATTGTCTGGACGGGGACCACCTCGTCAGAAGTGCTGCGCGCGCAGGAAGAATACGCCCGGCGCCTGATCGACGACGCCGCCAAGACGGCCAACGACATCGCCCGTGGCCTACACATTCAGACCAAGGTAATCGCCGCCGCGCCCGTACCCACGTTGCTCGAGCTGTCCAACGATGCCCAGATCGTCGTGGTGGGCCGACGCGGTAGGTCGTCGCTGTCGGGCGTGCTGCTCGGCTCGGTCAGCACCGCGATGATCCACCGCGCAGGCTGCCCCGTCGCGGTCGTCCACGACGAATCCCCAACCAAGGCGGCGTCTATGGATGCGCCTGTGGTGGTAGGCATTGATGGATCGCCGCCATCCGAACTGGCCACCGCGATCGCCTTCGACGAAGCCTCGTGGCGCGGCGTCGAGTTGGTCGCGTTGCACGCCTCATGCGACAGCGATCCCTTCGGCATTCACCAACTAGAGTGGGGCGTCGCTGAGCCGAGAGCCTATGAAGCCCTTGCCGAGCAGCTGGCCGGCTGGCAGGAACGTTACCCCGATGTTCGTGTGCGCCGTGTGGTCGTACTCGACCGACCCGCGCACCACCTCATCGAGCAGGCCAAAACCGCCCAGTTGGTCGTGGTCGGCACCCGCGGCCACGGTGAATTCAGCGGACTGCTGCTGGGCTCGGTCAGCGCCGCGGTGGTACAGGTGACCCGCACACCGGTCATCGTCGCCCGCGGGGGCAACGTGCTTCAATGACATCACCAATAAGCCGCAGTGGGGCGCCCACCCTCGCAACTCGGGAGGTTAGCGCACGTCGCTGCACCGGTTCGACCATACAGTGAATCCCATTGCGACACAGGCAGATCAGCAACCCGTGAAGAAATCACACGTCAACAAGCTCGGCGTTGTTGGCATCGCCGCCCTGCGGCGGCGAAGATGCGCTGGCGGCACCGGCATCCGGGCCAGCCTCGACGAAGGGTGTGCGACGGCACGGCTACAGTGCCGGGTTGCGTTGGAAGCAAGCAACCCCGAGGTCGTCGCCGACCTCGCGGCGCGCGGTCTCGGGGTCGCGGTGCTTCCGGAGTCCTATGCACGCACGCGCGACGACCTGCACCTGCTACGTCTGGGTCGTCCGACGTTGCGCGCTTGTGTCGGTGTGGCCTGGCGGACCGACGGCCGGTTGTCACCGGCCGCAACCGCGCTCGTCACGCTGTGGCAAAATCGACGCCCCGCCAGCTCCGGCGGTTCAGCGTGATCCGAGTCAAGGCAGGCATATTCAGCCTCACCGCTCCGGCGCCGACTGACGATGACGGCGGTTACCTGCGTTGGCACCTGCTGGATCACATGCCGGAGCAATACCAACTACCGGGCATCGTGTACGCGCTGCGCTGGTTCGCCGACGGCGCCTACCGCGACCATCGCTTGGCTTC
The DNA here is from genome assembly GCA_963791535.1 of uncultured Actinomycetota bacterium. Taxonomy (GTDB): domain Bacteria; phylum Actinomycetota; class Actinomycetes; order Mycobacteriales; family Mycobacteriaceae; genus Mycobacterium. Next base: position 13,224 of record CAWBSW010000006.1, read on the forward strand.
CTACGGACCACTGGGACAGGTCGGCAACGTCGTCCACTACCTCGTCGGTGACCCCGTTGAAGAAACCTTCGATGACTTCGTTGCGCTGGGCCGCGCGCTGCGTGAGAACGGTCGCTTTCCCATCGTGCGACCGTCACTGCAGGTGGCCGGCCTGCGACTGCTGCAATGGCAGTCCTCACCGCACGCGCTCGTTTCCGCCGAGGTCGTAGGGTTTCGGCCGCACCGCGGCGTACTGCTGATCGTCGAGGAACCCACCCATGACCGGCCCAACCAGTGGCTGCAATGGCTGCACGCCGAACACTATCCAGCGCTGCTCGCCACACCCGGCACGGCCGGCGTATGGACATTCGGTTCGACCACCGCATGGAACCGCACACCGCGGGGATGGCGCACCGAGCCCCAGTACGTCACCGTCATCTACCTCGACGACGAGCCCCTCGTCACCACCGATGCCCTGGCCCCCATCGTCGAAGAACGCTGGCGATCAGCAGCAGTGCGACCCATATTCGCCGGACCGCTGCGGACCATGATCAGTTGGGAAGCCTGGCCGTGAATTACTGTCGCTCTCGGTCCCCACAGACACGGCTAGCCACGGGTTGAGCCCAGCCCTTCAGCGTTATGCGGCGCGGCGCCTCACCGCGCCAATCACTGCGGTTGAGATCGACTCTTGCGTTTCATAACCTTGTTCCGTAACGTCGATACGAATCAATAGCGTCCTACCGCCGAAGGAGCATCATGAGCGGACCGGTCACCTATCGTCGCGACGAGTCCATCGCGGTGGTCACGATGGACGACGGAAAGGTCAACGCGCTGGGGCCGACCATGCAGCTGGCCCTCAACGAGGCGCTCGACAACGCCGATCGCGACGACGTCAGCGCGGTGGTAATCGCCGGCAACCACCGGGTATTCAGCGCTGGGTTTGACCTGAAGATCTTGACCGCTGGCGAGGTGCAGCCGGCGATCGACATGTTCAGGGGCGGATTCGAACTGTCGTACAGGCTGCTGTCCTACCCGAAGCCGGTGGTCATGGCGTGCACCGGCCCGGCCATCGCGATGGGGTCATTCCTGTTGTGCAGTGGCGATCACCGAATCGCCGCACCGGGATACAACATTCAGGCCAATGAGGTCGCCATCGGAATAGTCCTACCGTACGCGGCCTCGGCGATCATGAAGCTGCGTCTCACGCCATCGGCTTATCAGCAGTCTGTCGGGCTGTCCAAGGTGTTTTTCGGCGAGACCGCCCTGGCTGCGGGATTTATCGACGAGATCGACCTACCGGAGATGGTGCTCAGTCGTGCCGAGGAGGCTGCCCTCGAATTCACCAAGCTAGATCTGGTCGCACATGCGGCCAGCAAACTGCGCGCCCGCGCCGATGCACTCAAGGAGCTTCGCGCCGGAATAGACGGAGTGCCAGCCGAATTGGGCGTCCAGTAGAACTGGATGCCCAGGCCCAAGCAGCGCACCCCAGAGCTTCGCGATCGAGTCCTGCAGGTCGCGGTCTCGACATTGAACCAGGACGGTGTCTCGGGATTCACCACCCGGCGGGTGGCCGAGCAGGCCGGCACCTCGCTGCCCGCGGTGTACGAGTTGTTCGGCGACAAGTCCGGGCTGCTGCGCGCGGTGTTCTTCGAGGGATTCCGGATGCTTTCCCACGAGCTGCTCACCGTACCTGAGACCGACGACGCGGTCACCGACGTCCAGCGGCTCATTCCGGTGTTCCGCCGGTTCTGCCTCGACTACCCGGCGCTGGCCCGGGTGATGTTCTCGCGACCCTTCCAGGATTTCGACCCCGGCCCCGAGGAACTCGCGTCGCCGTCGGTGCGAGAAATCTTCGTCGGCAGAATCAAGCGGTGCACCGATGCCGGGCTGCTCACCGGAGACCCGGTCGATATCGCGCACGTATTGCTCGCTCTGGCACAGGGTTTGGCGGTTCAGGAAGGTGGTCGCTGGCTGGGCAAGTCGAAGGCGTCGGTGAACCGGCGCTGGAAGGTTGGGGTGACCGGGATTCTGCAAGGGTTTGCGCGCTGACGGCTCAGCCTAGCGGCTCACCAGTGTCCGTGATGGACGACCTCGTCGAACGGCCGCCGGTTCGGTTTGCGGATTGGGGCGAGTGGGCGATCAGCGGGATACCCGAGACCGAGCAGGTAGGCCACCTCGTAATCGTCGGGGACGCCAAGGATGGCGCGGGCTTTGTCCTGATCCCCCACCGAGGAATGGCCGGCGCCGATGCCCAGGTCGGTGGCCGCGATCATCATCGCCATCGTGGCCTGCCCGACGTCGTATTGGTCGGTCACCTTCCGGCGTTCGCTGGGCGGTACCGGCAGGACGAATGCGATCGCGGCCGCGGCACCGCCGATATGACCGGCGCCCTGCCAGACCGTCGAGAGTTCTTGCAGCTGAGCCTTATCGGTGACAATGACAAAGTCCCACGCCTGGCGGTTTTTTGCCGACGGTGCCCGCCATCCGGCCTCGGCGATACGGGCCAGGTCGTCTTCTGACACCGGGTCCGGCTTGTACTGCCGCACATTTCGCCGGGCACGAATCGCATCCCAAGTTTCCATCCCATTCCTCCGTCTGCGCCTGTGGCGCCAATGTGATCGTGATCTTGTCTCCGACCATGCTGCCATCGCCGTCGAACTGGATCTCGGTGCCGACTCCAAGCCCTTGCGGGTCAGGCAGTCGACGGCGAAACACCAACGCGCGTAGGATCCCTACATGAGAAGGGCTTTCGTCGTTACATTCGCGGTCGGGTTGATCGTCGCAGTGTTCGGTCTGATCTGGGCGCTCCAGGGATTCGGAGTGCTTGGTGGTAGCCCGATGAGCAACACCACGACCTGGTCCATCATTGGTCCAATCACGGTGCTGATCGGCATCGTGACTGCGGTATTGAGTTGGCGGAGACTCTCGTCGAAATAGTGCTTCATGTCTCCGCCACGGTGAAACCCACCGTGTGCCATCCGGTGGCGCCGTCGGGGACGGTACCAACCTGATCTGCGGATTGGACAGCTCCGGTGTTGTCGGTGGCGCGCACGGTGATGGTGTGTTTCCCAGGGCTTTTCGACTGCCACGGGAAACTCCACAACCGCCACGTCTCGTTGGAATAGCTTGCGCCCAGTTCAGTGGGCTGCCACGCGCCATCGTCGACGCGGACCTGCACAGCCCGCACGCCACGATTCTGTGCCCACGCGACACCGCCAAACACCACGGGCCCCATCGGCACTTTCTGGCCGCCCTTCGGCACGTCGATCCGCGACTCGGTCTTGATCGGTGCACGCGGTGCCCAGCCCTGCCGCGTCCAGTACGCCTGTGCTCGGTCGAAGCGGGTCAGCTCCATGTCGACGACCCATTTGGTGGCCGACACGTACCCGTAGAGTCCGGGTACTACCAGCCGGGCCGGGTAGCCATGCTCGATCGGCAGCGGCTGACCGTTGAGGCCGACCGCCAAGAGCGCGTCGCGGCCATCGGTAAGCGCCTCCACTGGCGTGCCGGCGGTGAACCCGTCGATCGACGTCGAGAGCATCATATCGGCGTCCGGGTGCACACCGGCCACCGCCAGCAGATCAGCCACCCGGTAGCCTGTCCAGACGCCCGTCGAAATCAGGCTGCCTCCAACGGGGTTCGATACGCAGGTCAATGTCGTCACCATTTCCACGACGTCGAAATCGGCGAGGTCGTCGAAGCCGTAGGTGGCTTTGCGGTCCACCATGCCGTGGATGCGCAGCCGCCAGTCGCCGTGGCTGAGTTGGGGAACGCTGAGTGCGGTGTCCACCCGGTAAAAGTCGGCGCTGGCGGTGACAAAGCTCGGTAGCGCAACGCCGTTCGGTTGCACATCGGCAGGTATTAATGGCGCCGGTCTGCGCGGTCGGGGAAGTATGAAGCTGTTCCGGTCAGCGGCCACCGAATGCACCAACCGCATGATGACCGCACCCACCACGCCACTGACTACTCCGAATCCGAGCAATCCGAACATGACCAACCTTCGCCTGTCGGCATCCGGCTCGTCGTGGTCGGCTCTGTCTTCCGGGCCTCCCAGGCCGGGCCAGAACCGACGGGTGAGCAAGCGTAGGGCCGCCACGCCGCAGGCGGCGCCCGCGACGGTGGGAATCGTGTCGAGTGCTGTCGCACCCTGCCTCGACAGCACTGCGATGCATCCGAGGACGCCCGCCGCGGCGATAACGGCGCTGCCGAGCGGGCGCCGCTGAGTCTCGAGGGTCCCGGCGATTGCAGCGATCGTAGCGATCACAACGAGCACGACGACGGCCACGAAGAGTTTGTCCAAAGAGCCGAGGGTCTGAATCGCCCACTCTTTGATGGGCCCCGGTGTCAGGTCAACGACCACTGAGCCGATCGCAGCACGCGCATCGGCCGGCGCACCGAACGGGATGCCCACCAGCTGGGCTAACCCGAGCGAGACGGACGCGGCGGCGACCCCAGCAATCATCCGCTCATTCGACGAGGCGACAGCCATCGAAGCTACTGTACTCGCGTTCCCCTCAACGACCGCAAACACCTTGCCGTGCAGGCGAACCGGCGACATCGGCATGCTCTTGTCTCCGACCATGGTGCCATCGCCGTCGAGCGGCATCTCGGTGCCGACTCCCAAGCCCTTGCGGGTCAGGCAGTCGACGGCGCAACACCAACGCGCTTCGGCGCGGGCTGTATGGCGGTCCGCGATGCAGCTTCACTCTCGGCCGAGCGCACCGATCCCCTGGCCTACAGGCTCATAATCCGTTGGGCGCGGGTTCGAGCCCGCCAGCCCCTAGTGCTAAGCCGGAGATCGAGTTTGGTCGGGGGACTGTTCGAGAAACTGCCAAGTTGACCGAGATGCCCACTCCGTCTTCAAACCGGTGACGACGGCGGACAGTGCCTGTTCGGTCAGCCCACACTTCAGTGCCATCGCTAAGAGCCGCGACGCGGTGATCACGCCGTGCAGCTTGCCTTGCTTCATCACGGCTATCAGGGGACTTCGCAGCCTCCCCATCATCGCGGCCACTTCGATGATCGTGTCATCTGCGCTGGCGGCGGGCAGTGTTCGCTGGTGTCGCGGCAGCAGATCGCGAACCGTCTTGCCGCCCAACTTCTCCGCAGCCCGGTCGGCCATGGACTCCGCGAGCACACCGGCCAGCAGGGGATCGTCCTGCACGTAATTGGGCACGATGAAGCGCACTACTTGAGAGGCAGGCAGCACCGCACACAGCTGCCCGTCCGCAGTGAGTACGACGATTCCGGGCAGGCTGTGTTCGGCAAGCATCCGGGCGGCTGCCAGGGCAGGCGAGTCGATACCCACCACCGGGAACTGCTCGTCGATCTCCGCTGCCTGCACAACGACCTCCGGGCTCGCTATTTCACCCGCGCATCGGGCACGCTGGCACCGACCGCGGTAGAGGGCGGTTCGCGGTACCGCGATAGGGCCATGGGGCGCGGCCTCATGCCCGCAACGACCGAGTGGACGATGGACACCAACGCAGCGTGCGCCTGCTTAGCCGTCCGGACGCGAGCGCTAGCGGTCTCTTGACAGTCCAGTCCAGATCCTTAACGAAAGCCTTACGCCACGAGCTGGCCACCGCGCCCAACTCGATGAACCCCCGGCCCAGCTAGGCTGGCGAGCATGGCTCGGCCCTAGGAGGTTGTCATGAGCCGCGGAATATTCGGTACCCCGATAGCGCCCGCCTTCAACGCTGTCACGGCCAAGCTCATCGATGTGCCCCTGTTGGGCAACGTTGTGCGCCGAAACCTGGTGGTGATTTCCTACGTCGGCCGTCGCTCAGGCAAGACGTTCACCACACCGGTGAATTACCGGCGGGTCGGTGACGACATTGTCATCCGTGTCGGGCTTCCCGGTGCCAAGACCTGGTGGCGAAACTTCCTGGGCGGCGGCGGCCCGATTACGCTGCGGCTCAACGGCACCGACCGAACCGGGCACGCCGTCGCGACCCGCGACGATCACGGCCGGGTGACCGTCACGGTCAAGCTACCGATTTCCTCTTCTCCCGCAACCGGCTGAACGTCGCGATCAGCCGCGGCCGGAGCGGCCTGCTAGCAGCACGGAGTGAGGCCGTTCGCAAGGCCTCGTCCAAACATGCAGTGTCTTGAAGACCCCGACCGATCGACGTGCGGGCACTGATGGACCTGGGTTCGCGCAGACTTTTGCCGTGGGATAGCCGGCGGCTTTGGGCACTTCCAGCACACCGTCACGCCGCCGGACCACTATGCGATTGCCGCGTCGCCGTGCCACCACTGCACCGGCACCTTCACGTCGGCCAACCGAAGACCCCAGTCCCGCCCCAACAGGCGGGCATCGTCGACCATGGCCAGGCAGCGTCCGTGAAAGGCGTTGCTGGGCGGTTGTTTGGCCGTGGCGTCGCGCCGGTTCGTGCGCTGCAGCTCGCCCTTGTCGGTCTATTCGCCAACACCGCGGTCAAAGCACGGGCCGCGCTCCGTGTGGGCTCCGAGTATGAACCGACGGCACACCCGATTCTTCCGGGCTGAGGGTGTGCATGTGCACCGGGGAGATGACCATCTGCACCCGCTGCGCCGGCTGATCAAGGCCCTTTGACCGTGTGATCGATGACCAACGCCTCCGGATCAACCACCACCGGACTTCTACCGTCATAGATAACGGTCGATTTGGGTGCGCCCCGGGTGGGGTCGTACCGCGGCCCGTAGCTAGTAACCCTGTGGAGGAGAGCGAAATGCCCAGTCCCAGAACTGATCCCAGTATCCTGGTCGGTGTCGACGCGAGATCAGACAGCGCGAACGTCGGGAGGAATGGATGAAATCCACCGGCTTTTTCATCAACCTCCACAAGGCGCTGGTCATCCCGGTGACGGTGGCGGCGATGCTGATTTTCGGCAACTTCTCGACCGTGATGTGGCTCTATCTGGGGATGCACGGCACTTACTCAATCCTGTGGCTAATCAAGGGCCGTACCTACCCGGACCGCCGCTTCGCCGAGCAGGTGGCGATCTGGATCGGGATCCTGTTCGTCTTCCTACCGCTGGCCGGGTATTACGCTGCCCCGATCCTGCTGGCCTGGCTTCACCCGAACGTGCCCGGCTGGGCCGTCGCGCTCGGCGTGTGCATCTTCACGTTCGGCATCTTCCTGCACTACGTCGCGGACGCGCAAAAGTACTTCACCCTGCAGGTCCACCCCGGTCTGATCGAGACCGGCCTGTTCGCCCGGACCCGCAACCCGAACTACCTCGGCGAGATCATGACCTACATGGGCTACGCGATCATCTCGTGGAACTGGATCCCGTTCGTCGTCAACTTCGCGTGGATCTTCGGGTTCTTCGTCCGCAACATGATCAAGAAGGATCGCTCGATGTCGCGGCATCCCGGCTTCGCTGCCTACAAGGCCCGCACCGGCCTGCTATTCCCGCGGATGCTTCCTGTCCGCGCACAGGGCGCCGACCGGACCCCAGCAGGAACCTGACCACCATATTCGCGCCACCGAGCAGAGCGGTCGATGACCACAAGCCAACATCGGGTTCAGCGCGAGACGCCAATCATCCGTTGCGATTCTGCGACGGTGTACGACAACAGCGGGCTCAAAGGCCCCCGCATCGTCGCTCAGGTGAATGACGGCTTCCTCATTGGCTCGCCGGCCTGGCCGGCGTGGACGGCCGGTGCCTTAAGGTCGGGCTGCGGAACTTAGGCGAGTCTGGCCAGCGAGAGGCTAATCGCGATGTACTACCAATTCGTACTACAATTGCGGGCATGTCTGAGGTGCCGGTCCGTGAGCTGAACCAAAATACTTCCGGCGTGCTCGCACGAGTCAAGCGCGGTGAGCAGATTGAGATCACCGAACGCGGCGTCGTCGTGGCCCGGTTAGTACCAGCTCAGGGCAATCCGTTAACCGACATGATCAGTGCCGGAAGGCTTCGTCCAGCGACAGTCAGCGGGCCGGCACCGCGCCCGTCAGGGCCGGTCAAGACCGACAATGAGGCTGGCGAACTGCTGCGTGAACTGCGCGACGCCGAGCGGTACTGATGTTGTACCTCGACACCTCGGCCCTGATGAAACTGATGCGGCGGGAACCTGAAAGCGATGCCCTCGCTGACTGGCTTGACGCCCAGGCGACGGCACCGTGGGTGTCGTCGACGTTGATCGAGGTCGAACTCCCTCGCGCTCTGCGTCGAGTTGAGCCTTCGCTGCTCGCCGACGTCCCCAAGATCGTGGCGCGAGTCGCACTCTACGAAATCGACGAGGTGGTTCGAGCCGCCGCCGCGGCGTACCCGGACGCCGCACTGCGGTCACTGGATGCCATCCACCTCGCGACCGGGGATGCCGTATTCGGCACTCTGTTAACCGCATTCGTCAGCTACGACGAACGCCTGCTCACCGCTGCAGGAGCCGCCGGGCTACCTACCGCGGCTCCCGGCCGCTGAGAACCGAAGTGGCTGTTGATATTACGCGCAGCAGCATGTGCCACACAGATCACCAATGCCCGCGATGCACGACCTCGTCGAACGGTCGTCGGTTCGGTTTGCGGTGCTGCTGGAGATGGGGCCGATCGCCCGGCTGCTGGAGCGACTCGGCGATCACGCAGTCGAGGTCGCCCGCCAAATCGAGGCCCTCGAGCGCCCTGGACACACGCCAAGTCAGCCCGCCCCCGCAGAATGAACCAGCGAACGGAAACCGACAAGGCATTCCGGCCAGAGCCAACAATCCCAGCCGGCTAATTGCTGTCCTGTTCGCGCGCGGGCGGCACCGTTCGTGTGAAGATCGCGACCGAAGCTGCGTTGTTCGGGTGAAGGTTTCGCGCCACCCGCGCCTGAGCCATGTCACTGCTGCCCGCGGAGGTCGCTGAGCTGAACGAGGTTACCCAATCAGGTTGTTCCGCTCGGGCTTATCTGCGGTGAAGAACTAGCCCCCTTGTCGGCATCGTCATCTCCGTGCGGTCGGAACGCACAGAGCCGCAACAGTATTCGGAAGCGGATCGTCGAAGTTGTCCGGCACGGTGAGCGTTCGGGAGCGACCGAACTTTCGCTGGTACCTTCGTTGGGCTCGGGAACGTTGGCGTGCGCACGGACGCTTGGCGGTGAGTGTCATCGAGCACGATTTTGCCCGCCTACAAATTGTCGTCGGAATCGATGCCAAAGACTCGATCTCGGCGCAGTATGAAGACAATGAGCGAGTTCATGCAGAACACCGACGCTTTCCTCTGGGCGATGGAAAGCGATCCCGTTTTGCGGTCGACCATCGTCACGATCTCCCTGTTGGACAGCACCCCGGATTGGGGCGAATTGGTTGAGCGGTTCGACAGGCTCAGCCGACAACTGCCGACCTTCCGCCAGCGGATAGTGTCCTCGCCTCGGCCGGCCCCGCCCCGCTGGGCGGACTGCCCGGAATTCGATCTCGGCTTCCACATGCGTCGGGTGACCGCGCCGCAGCCGGGGACTCTCGACGCGGTACTGGAGATGGGCCGGCTGGCCGCGATGTCGGACTTCGACCGGGCCAGACCGCTGTGGGAGATCACCCTGATCGACGGACTTGCAGACGGCGGCACCGCGCTGATGACCAAGATGCACCACTCCCTGGCCGACGGCATCGGCGGCGTCCAGATCGCGATGACGCTATTCGATGTCACCGCCCGGCGGCGCGGCGCACTGCCCGTCGTGCCCCCACCACGGATGCCGTCGCCGCTGGACGGACTGCGCGACACACTCCGCTACGACGCCGGGCTGCTTGCCAATGCGGCAACGGCTTCGGTTACGGGCGCTCCCGGCGTGGTGCGAAGCACCGTGCGGCGGCCGGTGCAGACAGCCACCTCCGCGGCGGCGCTCGCGTCGTCGGTCTACCGCATCATGCGGCCGATCACCGAGTCCGGCTCGTCGCTCATGAAAGACCGCACGATGGTCCGTCGCCTCGGGATCCATGAGGTGTCGAGGCTGCGGCTGCGCGACGCCGGACACGCGGGCGGGGGTTCGCTGAACGATGCGTTCCTCGCGGGCGTGACCGGCGCGTTGCGCCGCTACCACGAAAAGCACAGCGTCGCGGTCGGGGACTTTCATGTGGGGATGCCGATCAGTCTCCGTACCGAAGGCGACGCGATTGCCGGAAACCGGGTCACGATGATGCGGTTCGACGTGCCGGTCGGCCTCGCCGACCCGGCGCGACGAATCGAAGAGATCCATCACCGGGCCACGAGGCAACGCGACGAGCGCTCGCTGCCGTACATGCAATTGATCGCCGGTGCGTTGAACCTGTTGCCACGCTGGTACATCGGAGCGGTGTTGCGCCGCGTCGATTTCGTGGCCAGCGACGTGCCCGGCATCCCGATTCCTGTGCGTCTCGGTGGAGCCGCGCTGCGGATGGCGTACGGTTTCGGCCCGACGATCGGTTCGGCGGTGAATGTCACGCTGCTCAGCTACGTCGACACCTGTGCGCTGGGAATTTGCGTCGATGCGGGCGCGATTCCGGACTTCGACGTGTTCCACGACTGCTTCGTCGACGGGTTCGACGAGGTGCTGGCGCTCGCCGACTAGTGTCGTGAGTCATTAATCCGCATGCAGTTATGGCCGCGCTGCATCTGGTGCAAGGATGCGTCGAGTGTGCGGGTTATGTGCGAGGATGCGCCTCGAGTTCGTTAAAAAGCTACACAGTCGGCGCCGAGGGAATCCAAAAAGCTGTCGCTCAATTAACGACTCACAACACTAGGCGGTCACCGGCGGGACGTCGATGGCTCTCTGCCGGCCGGCCGCTCGCGCACCGCTTCGACACGGGCGGTTCGTCGGTCAGTGCTTGCCCGCGCTCTGGCGACCCGCACCCTGGCGGTGCGTGCGCCGGGGAGCCGTCGCCGCGCGTCGGGCTGGGCCCACTCGAAGGGCCGAAAGTCGTTGCTGTGGCCCCTGGTCCGTGCGAAAATCGAAGCTGCTTTGCAGGTCTAGGCGCTCTGAGTTCGTAAGGGGGCGTGGTGCAGACACGAGAGATCAGGTCGGTCGCCGACCTTGGCGGCGAGGCCGCGGGCGTGCTGATGACGGCGGTGCGAGACATGCACGCGGGTATCGCAAGCCGCGTCTTCGGCGCGATCGGACCGGCGGCCAAGCCCACCCAAATCATCCACGACGCAGTGGCCCGCACTATCTATGGCGGCGTGGACGGCGGGATTCGGGGGGCCGCCCGGGTAGCCGGCGCGCTGGCATCGAAGGCGTGGGGCCGCGACGGGGACGAGTCACTCGAATCCCAACCCACCATCGCCGCAGCCCTCGCCGCGATCAACGGGCTGTACGGGGATCAGCTGACGGCACACCGCAACGGATTCGCGCTGAGCATGCAGATCCGCCACCACGGCACGGCCGTCCCGCTCACCGCCGACGGGGTGGCGGCGGCGTTCCCGACAGCCACCGGTCGCCTTGCCGTATTCGTTCACGGGTTGTTTCTCACCGAACGCTCGTGGTGGCGCACGCCGCGCACCGGCGAGGATCTGCGCAGCTACGGGCAGCGGCTGCATCACGAGCACGGGTTCACCCCCGTCTACCTGCGCTACAACACCGGGCTGCACATCTCTCACAACGGACAAACGCTGGCCGACATGCTGCACCGGCTCGAGGCGCTCTGGCCGGTTCCCATCGATGAGATCGTGCTGGTGGGCCACTCGATGGGCGGGCTGGTGACGCGCAGCGCCTGCTACTACGGCGAGCAGCAGCAGCACCGCTGGACCGAAGCGGTGCGCCACGTGGTCTGCCTGGGCTCCCCACACCTGGGAACACACCTGGAAAAAGGGGTGCACATCGCGTCCTGGGCGCTGGCCCGGCTGCCGGAAACGCGGGCCGTGGCCGGCTTCCTCAACGCGCGCAGCGCCGGAATCAAGGACCTGCGCTTCGGTGCCTGCATCGAGGACGACTGGCGAGACGGTGATCCCGACGAATTCTTGCAGGATCGCTGCCAGGAGGTGCCGTTCCTTCCCGGGGCCGGCTACCACTTCGTCGCCACCACCGCCGCACCTCCGGCGGTCGGCCGCCTCGTCGGCGACCACCTCGTGCGCTCACACAGCGCGTGCGGCCGGGGCAACACGCGACGAATCCCGTTCCAACCCGAACACGGACTGACGCTGACGGGGCTACACCACTTCGACCTACTCAACCACCCGACGATCTATACGAAACTGCGCGAATGGGTCACCCATCACCGGTACAGTCCAGCTCCCACTAGAGATCAGGACTTAGGACAGAGCAGCTGAAACGATCTCGCCGAACGCCGGTTTCGATCAGATCATCGCTGAGCTTATGTCTCCCATCCCACGGGTCCGCGACGCGCCGTGGAGTTGCAAACCGGGAAACTCACTGGGAGAGCGAACACGACAACCCGACCGATATGGCCGCAGTGCTGCGCGACTACAGCAAGGACATGATCCTGCCGGCCCGGAGCTCAACACCCGCGGGCTGCTGACCGACGACACGATGTATGACGCCTTCCTGGCTCAAGGTGAAGCCCAAGGAACCCGGCGGTAACCAACGAGGCTGCGGGAGCGAAGGTTTGACGACCTTATGATGACCAAACGCGCCGGTGGCGACTATGCGCTGTCGACCCGCCTGCCGGCGGGCGGCTCTTGTCCGCGCTTGCGTCGGCGTGCGCGGGCGGCCGTCACCAGCCGCGCCACCCCGTCCTCGATTCCCGCGGCGAGCACTTCGATGTCGGGCGCGGTGTCGTAGTCGGCGGTGATGCCGAAGATGAAACTGTCGGCGTAGCTGACCATCGCGATGCCGGTGCGCAGCTGAAGAGCGATCGGCGGAACCGGCAGGACTTCCAGCACCCGGCGGCCCATCAGCGTCTGCCGACCCCGCGGGCCGGGAACGTTGGTCGCCAACGCGGCCACCCCCTGTTGGGGGAACCGCGCCAACAAGCGAATCGTCCACGCCGAGAACGCGAACGGGACGTTTTTGAACGCCGAAAACACCGCGCTGCCCCCTTCGCGTTGACCGCTGGCTTTGACCCGGGTGAGCCGATCGTGCACCAGCTGCAACTGCGTAACCGGGTCCGCCTCATCGACCGGCAGCAATGGCAGCATCGCCGAAACCTGGTTGTCGGTCACGTTGAACTGGTTCGCCGCGCGGATCGACACCGGAACCAGGGTGCGCAGCGAGTTGGGGGTGGGCCGTTCACCGCGGCTCAGCAGCATCCTGCGATAACTGTCGGTGATCGCCGCCAGCGCCACGTCGTTGAGCGTCACGCCGAACGCCTGGCACACCTGCTGCATATCAGCCAGCCGGACCCGGGCCGCACTGTAGCGTCGCATCGTCGTCACCGGGCCGGTCAACGACGACCCTGGCGCCGGGCTGAGCAGATTGGCCGTCAGCTCGGCCGCACCCACCGCGGCGTGTTCGGCGGCGGCGGCCGTGGCGAGCGCGGTGCGCGCCATCCCGCTCACCCAGCTCAACGGGTTCAGGCTCATCTTCGGCAGACGCAGTCCAGGCCCGGCCGGCTCCTTCGCGGCGCGAATGTCCGTGGCGAAGGTGTCGCCGCCGCCGCCGTCGCTGAGCTTCGCCAGGATCTGGGCTGTCGCGATGCCGTCAGCGATGCAGTGGTGAATCTTGGTCAGCACGGCCCACCGGTTGTCGCTCAGGCCTTCGATGACCCAGGACTCCCACAACGGGCGCTCGCGGTCGAGCCGCCGCTCCATCGTAGTCGCGATCAACTGGAACAGTTCGGCGTCGCCCCCGGGGTGGGGCAGCGCGACGCGGTGCAGGTGGCGTGAAATATCGAAGTGCGGATCGTCCACCCATTCGGGTGGGCCCACATCGAGCGGATGAGTCCGCAAGACCTGCCGGCCGTGCGGAATGGTCGGTACCCGTTCGGATAGGGCCGAGACATACTCGTCGTAGCTCGGGGCCGGCCCCTCGATGATCGCCACACTGCCGTTCGCCAGGCTCACATGTGGTTCGGAGTCCTCGATCTCCAGGAAACCGGCAGCCAGGGCTGTCAAATGCTCCATTCACACCACTGTCCGCCCCTGCGCAGCCTGCGGTCAGGGTCAGAAGTCCTCAACTATAGGACCGAACGACGGCAGACGGAGCCGCGGGAGCAGGCATCGACGGGGCCAAGGCGCTGCGCAAGACGGTGCTCGACGTGTTCGACCATCCGGTGATTCAACGCTGCCAGATTCACAAGGTTAGAACGTGAAAGATCCTCTGCCGCAACGGCTTCGAGCTAGTGTAGGCCGTAAGATGACCGACGCCTACCATGCGGACTCCGCACTGGAAGCCGAGGCCGCCCTGCTCGCCCCGGCGAAGGAACTCGACCGCACCCACCCCGGGGCCGGGGCCAGCCTGGGTGAGGGCCTGTCCGAGACGCTCACGGTGCTGCGCCTCGGCGTGCCACCCACGTTGGCCCGCACGCTGCGATCGACCAACACGATCGAGTCGATGATCTCGGTGTGCCGCGAACACGCCGCCAACGTGAAACGCTGGCGCGACGGGCAGATAGCGGTGCTTCCACAGCGAGGTGATCGCGTCGGGCAGCTCCTCCTGTTGAATGTTTCCAAAGATGCTCTGCCGCAGCAATGTAATTAGCCGCTCGTCCTCGACAGCGGATGTCTGCTCAACGGCTCACGCGGAAACGTTTGAGGCGCGACGCCGCTCCGGATACCAATTCGACTTGGCTTCTTGGCAATTGAAGGTGTGCTGCCAGTAGCCGGGTGACCGCGTCGTTGGCCTTGCCGTCAACCGCTGGCTCGCGGACGTAGATTGTCAGCTCACCGTTGGGACCGACCTCGACAAGGGGTCCCTTGCGACTGCCGGGCTTGACCCTGACGACCACGGAGTCGGTCATGCCGCGTAAGGCTACCGTCCGGACTCGTGCGCTGCGTAAGTGCGGCATGGCGACCGGGCCCGCACCGCCCCGACATCTCCGCCGACACCACACACCGCGACCAGCTACCGGACCGCGTCTGCCGGCTAATCGACCGCCACACCCACGCTGTACAGGCCCGGCAACACGCCTACCGGCACTGGGTTGATGAGACCCAGGATCAGGCCACCGAACGGCAGCGCTGGATCGATCAGCACATCCACCGCAGCCATGACCAGGGCCTCGATTACGGCATCGACCTCTAATCAACCACCGAGCACGAACCGGCTCGCGATCGGCAGCACTACGGCCGCAGGACGATTTTGCCCCTGGTGTGGCGCCGTTCCAGGGTGCGGTAGGCGCGCTGAACCTCGTCGAGCGGAATAGCTTCGGCGATCGGCACTTCCAATTGGCCGGCGGCGATTAGTGCGGCGAGCTCGGCCAGCACCGCGGCGTCGGCGGCGTCCTGATTGCCGACGAACATGACCCCAAATCGCTCCAGCGCCGGAAAGTCGATGACCGTGTCGATGCGCTGCGGTGCGATGCCCAGCTCGGTCACGGCTAATTCGACGTAGCCGCCGCCGAAGAAGTCCAACAACGCGTCGACCCGGCCGTCAGGTGCCGCCGCCCGCAGCCTGCCCGCGAGACCATCGCCGTAATTGACGGGGATCACGCCGTGCGCAGCCAGCCACTCGTCGTTGGACGGGCCGGCGATGCCGAGCACGGTCGCGCCGGTACGTTTGGCCAGCTGCACGGCTATCGTGCCCACCCCGCCAGCGGCGCCGGCGATGGCGACGGTGTCACCCGGCGTCAGTTCGACCGAGCGGACCGCGGCGTATGCCGTGGTGCCGGCGACGAACAGGCCCCCTGCGGCTTCCCATGACACTGCCGGCGGCTTGGGCGCGAGCTGATCGGCGGGCACCACCACGAATTCGGCGTGGCTGGCTCGGTCGTTCGCAAAACCCAGCACCTCGTCGCCCACTGAGAAGGCATCGACGCCGGTGCCGACCTCGGCGACGACACCGGCGAGATCACTGCCCTGCCCGGACGGAAATGTCGCTGGGAAGATCTCGTCGAACACACCCTGGCGAATCATCGCTTCGCCCGGGTTGACGCCAGCTGCCTTCACCTCGACCAGCACTTCACCGGTGCCAGGTTGCGGGCGGGGAACCTCGCGTACATCGAGGACGTCGATGCCGCCGTAGCGATCGAATCGCACTGCTTTCATGAGCTGTTCGTCCTTATCTCCGTTTTTGGATCGTGACTGCTGGGGCTTACCGGCACCTAACTAAACTAACGAGAACGTGGCGGTCGTCCGTCCTAAAAATTAGGCGGTTCGCTCGGCCTGCGCGTGCTCTGCTTCGGCTAAAGCTCAGATTCGAGACACCAGCCCGGCCAGGGAGTCGCAACCAGGTGCCAAGGCGGATGCTGCTAGTCAATCGAGCCTTGGCTCAACGCCTTCGCACGCCATCGCTCAGTCGTTGCTGGCCTTCCCGTTGGATCGCGTGCCGCCGTCGGCGTGTCCTGGCGTCCGTAGGATGGGCCGCAATGGCTCCAACAGCGTTGGATCCGTGGGAGTTTCGACCCCAACCAGGTACCCGGACTCCGGTTCACCGGTGTCGCCGTCTGGTATGGCATCCAGGTCAGCCAACCAGCGCCCCGGAACCGTGTAGCCGTGGTTCTCCCGCATCGCCCGTTCGATGAACTGCCTGGTGGTCTCGGTCGGTCGCCGGCGTATGGGCGGTTTGCAGGGCTCCACCTTGTTCAGCGTGGCGAGGTTGAACGAGCCGCTCGAGATCACGTACAACACGTGATACTTCGGCTTCCATTCGGCACGGCCACCGAAGCAGAGCGCCGAACGGAGGTGGTCAGGGTCGTGATACCACAGCGTCAGTTTCAGGTCGCCACCTTCGATTTCGACGCGTCCATCGTCATGAACGGCAACGACCTTCACTTTGATGATCGGCTGCCCGTCCTCGTGCGATTTCTTCCCCTGGATCCAGTGCATGAGGTGGCCGGGGCCATACGACCCGCAGGAACGATTCCGAGGCATTGCAGTACTCCCGAAAGGTCGGGCCTCCGCATGGGAGGCGCTCTTGCCGACACCGGTTGGTGTCAGGCCGCTTCGTCATCCGAGCCACCCACGAGCGTGGGGTTGGCGTGCCGTCCAGTCGGAGCTTGGCGACGGCATCTCGTGAAGCAGGTTCAGGTTACATCGGCTGACCGACAGATGCGCTGACCGCGTTTCAGCGTCGCTTATTCAAAGCCAGTCGTGCTCGTATGACGAAGCGGGCCGCCGAAAGACCTCAGTCGCAACGACAGCACGGCACAATGATTCACGGAACGGTGAAACGCAACGCGCACCGCCTTCACGCGACCTGTTCCCGCTCCTGCCGGTCAACCGCATCGGCGATGAGTTGCTCCGTGCCGGAGCTATACCAACCAATGACCAGTCAGCAGATCCTCGCGATGGCAATTCCTCTCGCTACCACGGGATTTCGATTGTCGCGGGTTAATTGCTGCCGCTCTTAGACCTTCTGCGTGTCGATCAACAGCGAATCGTCCGCGTCGGACGTCATCCTGTAGCCCCAGCCCGCTGCATCGACTTTCTCGAGTATTTGCATGGCCTGGGCTCGGACCGGTGCTTCGTCCTCCGACCGGGACTCGATGGTGATCATGTACGGCCAAGATGCCTTATCGACCTCGTCATATTGCACGGCGGCGTACTCATCGCCACCCAACTCGAGGGTTACCAGATCGTCTTCTGGTTGGGGCGCGGAGGGGTCGATGACAGCGACCAGCTCGGCTAGGGATTTCGGCCCCCTAACCTCGATGTAGTCGCTATTCGTCATTGTCGAATCTCCAATCCATTCCCTTGAATCCCCTGATCACGCGGACTGATTGAAGTCTATATCGCCGCGCATAGTGTTCGACCAGGCGTTTCACCGCCTCGTCGGTGATCGGCGAGTCGGTCATATCCAGCACGACGCGCGATGCCTGCTTCGCGGCCCGTCGTACATTGCGGGCGACAGCGTCATCGCTGGAGCCGGATATTGACTTCAACTCCCACACCTCGTCATCGATCATGAGGTCGCCAATCTTTCCTTTGCCGGAGACGGGAATGAACACCACGCGGTGTCCACGAGCGGCGAGCCTCTCCGCGCCGTCGAGCTCATGCCGCTTTAGCCCAGTCGGGACAGCACTACGGTCAACGCCGCCGCGATGTGGTTCTTTGGCACCCTGCTCGCTCACTAGGCACTCTGCCTGCAGGGCATCGTGCGCCTCCCCCGGGACTGTTCTAGCGTCGTCGACGCCAAGTGTCGCTTCGGGGTCCGACATCGCGATGTCGGCGGCGGTCAAATCTCGACATGCCACGCAGCGCGGCTCAAGGCTCTATCGTTTCGACGGCACCGCTGGATTCGTTCCCAGTCTCGATCCAACTCGGCGGCTGGTGGCGGACTTCGCGAGTCGGCTAGCCGCGGCATAGGGTAGTCGCCGTGGCGGAAGCGTTCGACGCGATGCGGACCCTTGCGAGAATTCTGGCCGAACACGGCCCGTTGAACGAGGATGACATCGCGCGACGACTGCAGGACAGCGGCGTGGCCGATCCGGACGCCTTGCTGGAGGACGTTCTCGACGAAACCGAGTGTCCGGCAAGGCAGTTGGTTGACGATCGATGGGTGTGGCTGCCGACTGTGCTAGCCGGGCGTGTGTTCACGCACCGGCTCGGCGCAGACGAGGCGGCCCACGACATACTCACTGTGACCCCGAACCTGGACCCGATCACCGCGCTCTGCGAGCACGAGCAGTATGGGCGGTTCGCCGACGGCTCGGCGGCGCGGGTCGTGCTGGCCGGGTTCGACGATGAGCTGCTCGAGCAGCGGGGCATCCCGGCCGGGGTGGTCGACCCGCTCGGGGCGCTGCTCCTGATGCCAGGCACGCTGGGGACGTTGGGCGTGGCCGAGGGCGACCTGGTCGGGGTGCGGCTGACCGCGCGGGGACTCGTGGTCGAGCGGGTCACCGCGCTCGCGCATTCCGTTGTGGGCGCCTTGCTGGCCGCGATGCTCGACGCCGACGAGCCGGTGTACTTCGCCGCGGCGGTATGGACGGCGTGCGTCGAAGACCCGGCGGTGTTCACCGAGCCGCTGCCGCCCCTGTGCGAGATCGTCGACGACTACGGTCTGGCACATCGCGGCGAGTGGCTCGCACCCGACGGGTTCGATTTCGACCGTTGGCGTTTCGAGCGCGGGTGCGCAGCGCTGGCCGAGCGACATGACCTCGACCCCGACGACGCGTTCGCGCTGTACACATTGGTCAAGCTGTACGACCAGATGTCGCTGCTGCTGGTCGACGCCGCCGACGCGGACGAGCCGCTGGAGGATGCGTTGACAGCAGCTGCCGAGGGCGCGACGGGGCCCGACGGAGCAGAGCCCGAGGTCGACCGGTTCGCCGATCTTGTGGGTGAGCTCGGGGCCGAGCTTGCCGATCCGCTGCTGGCTGAGCTGCTGTTGGCCGAGACGGTCGGCAGCGGCCGCGACGGTGCGTCCGCGCTGGGCATGTTCGCCGAGGTGCTGGAGCCGAAGGTACCGCGCGCGGCGCGGGTGGCGTTTCGCTGGCTGCGCGCGGTGGCGCTGGACCGGATCGGCGACATCGACGCGGCCGAACACGAGCTGCTGGCGGCCGAATCGATGGATCCGGACTGGCCGCTGCCACTGCTCGACCTGGCCCGCATCGCCTCCGATCGCGGCGACGTGGAGCGCGGGTTGGCGTTGCTGCGCCGCGCCGGCGCCGGGCCGGACTACCCGCTTGTGGAGCTGCTGACGCGGTACCGGGCCGAGCCGCGCCGCGACCTCGGCCGAAACCAGCTGTGCTGGTGCGGGTCCGGCCGCAAGTACAAGAAATGCCATCTCGGGCGCGAGCAGCTGCCGCTGGCCGAGCGGGTCGGCTGGTTGTACATGAAGGCCGGCCAGCACGCGCTGCTGACCGGATGGAACGACCTGCTGGCCGAGGCGGGCTACGAACGCTCCCGCTACGCCGTCGATGATCCCGACGCGCTGGCCGCAGCACTGGACGATCCGCTGGTGCTGGACGCGGTGCTGTTCGAGGGCGGTGCGTTCGCGGAGTTCCTTCAGATGCGCGGGTCGCTGCTGCCCGACGACGAGCGGCTGCTGGCGGAGCAATGGCTGCTGGTGGACCGGTCGGTGTTCGAGGTCGAGCAGGTGCACCGCGGCCAGGGCGTCACCGTGCGCGACGTGCGCACCGGCGACACGCACGAGGTGCGTGAGCGGGCGGCCAGCCGCCAGCTGAACCCAGGGCAGCTGGTGTGTGCACGCGTGGTGCCCGCCGGGGACACCATGCAGTTCTTCGGCGGGCTGGAACCGGTCGTGCTGCACGAGCGCGACCCGCTGATCGACCTGCTCGACACGGGGCCCGACGCGGTGACGCTGGTGGCGCAGCTGAGCCGCCGGTTCGCGCCCCCGGCGCTGGCCAACACCGAGGGCGATCCGCTCGCGATCTGCGAGGCCACCGTGCATGTCGGCGACCCGGCCGGGATCGAGGCCGCGCTCGACGACGCCTACGACCGGGTCGACGGCGACGAGCCGCCGCGGTGGTTCGAGCACGTCACCACCCAGGGCATGCTGCGGATCCGGGCCGCGCTGGTCCTCGACGGCGACACGCTGCGGGTGGAAGCCAACAGCGAAAAGCGGATGGACCGCGTGCTGACCACGCTGGCACGCCTCGACCCCGCGACAAACGTGCTCGACGACTCCCGCCGCCCTTTGCGCGACGCCCGCGAGGCCG
>CAWBSW010000007.1:0-87789 GCA_963791535.1 uncultured Actinomycetota bacterium
GTCGGGTCGCCCCATTAGACACTGTGGCCGGGTGCAGTGCCCGCGACGGACGGCTGTGGGTGTCTTCCGCTGGCGCGGCCCCGGCCTCACCGTCCCGACCTAGCACTCACCGGTCGCGAGTGCCAACGTCATTTTTAGCACTCGCCTATTTCGAGTGCAAGGAAGGCGCCCGGCGACGTTGCGGCCGCGAAGCGGCGAGGAGGCGAGCCGGGCAATCAGGTCAGGACGCTATCGCCCAGCGCGTAGACCGTCGACGACGACGTCGGTCACCCGCTCGGCCAACTCCGAGTTGTAGGCCTCCATCGCCTGGCATCCGACCAGGATCGACTTCACCTCGCGCACGCCGATGTCTTGCCGCGCGGTGCCCGCCTTCTGGGCGGCGCGCAGCAATTCGTCGAGCATGGCCAGAAACGCGTCCTCGGCGTCGGGCGCGGCCTGCGCGATGTCGATGCCCAGACCGGCCAGCGCCTCGACCATGCCACGGTCCGTCGCGCCCCACTGCAGCACCATCGAGCGCAGAAAGCTGAAGATCGCCTCGCCGGGCCCCGCGGATTCCAGCAGCGCGTGCCCGTCGTCGATAAGACGTTGCATTCGGTCCGCGATGACCGCGCTGGAACAGCGCCTCCTTGGTCGGGAAGTGACGGTAGACGGTGCCGGCCCCGACTCCGGCCCGGCGGGCGATCTCGTCGATCGGCACCGACAAGCCCTCGGCCGCAAAGGTTTCGTAGGCGACTTCCAGCACGCGGGCACGGTTACGCGCCGCGTCGGCACGCAACGGCGGTGCTGGTTGAGCCATCTCACATCACCTAACCGGTTGACAAAACGGGGCGCGCGTTCCGTATAGTGACATCAACCGGAGCGCCCGCCCCGTTTACCTTACAACTGAGGAGCTTCTGATGGCCAAGTGGACAACCGCGGACATTCCCGACCAGACCGGTCGTGTCGCCGTCATCACCGGAGCCAACACCGGCCTCGGCTACGAGACCGCCCTGGCGCTCGCCGAGCACGGCGCCCACGTTGTGCTGGCCGTGCGCAACCTCGAGAAGGGCAAGGATGCCGCCGCCCGCATCACCGCCGCGAGTCCCCGCGCCGACGTTGCGCTCCAGGAGCTCGACCTCACGTCGCTGGACTCCGTCCGCGCCGCGGCGCGGCAACTGCGGTCCGATCACGACCGCATCGACCTGCTGATCAACAACGCCGGCGTGATGTACCCACCGAAGTCGAACACCAAGGACGGCTTCGAGCTGCAGTTCGGCACCAATCACCTGGGCCACTTCGCCTTCACCGGTCTGCTGCTGGATCGGCTCTTGCCGGTCGCCGGTTCCCGGGTCGTGACGGTCAGCAGCATCGGCCACCGCATCCGCGCCGACATCCACTTCGACGATCTGCAGTGGGAACACAGCTACAACCGGGTGTCGGCCTACGGGCAGGCCAAGCTGGCCAACCTGTTGTTCACCTACGAACTGCAACGACGGCTCGCTCCCCATGGCACGACGATCGCCGTGGCCGCCCACCCGGGCGGCTCGAACACGGAGCTGATGCGCCATCTGCCTCGACCGGTTGCGGCCGTCTACCCCGTGATCGCACCGCTATTCCAGGACGCGACCATGGGCGCCCTGCCGACGCTGCGTGCTGCCAGCGACCCGGCAGTGCTCGGTGGGCAGTACTACGGGCCTGACGGCTTCGCCCAAACCCGCGGCTACCCCAAGATCGTGGGATCGAGCCGCAAGTCGCACGACGTCGATCGGCAGCGCCGGCTGTGGACGGTGTCCGAGGAACTCACCGGGGTGACGTATCCCGTCGACTGATCCGGCTCAGGGCAAGTCGAGCAACTGCTCGTAGAAACCGCCAATAGCGGCGCGCGGGTCGATCAGATGGATCTCGAGGATCCAGTGACACCGACGGCCGCTAGGGTCGCTGCGCCGCATCGGCTTGGTCGATCCGGGCATGATGTACCACTCGGTGGCCGTCCCGGCGATCTTCTTGTGCGGGAACTCGCCGACCAGGTGACCGGCGATGTGGCTGCCCCACTCGAAGCCCTCGTCGCGACCGACTTCGACGACGTAGTCGAACAATTCGGCACCGGTGATGTCGGGGTGACGTTCGAAGTAGTCGCGTCCGGCCTGCCACACCCGCGGCTAGCGCATCACGGATGGCGATCTTGTGCGGATCGTCGGTCAGTACGAACGTGCGGCCGAAGTCGGCCTCCCACTCCTCGAAGATCGGACCGAAGTCGAGGAACACGATGTCGTCGTCGGCGATGACCCGGTCCGGCGGGTGCTCACGGAACGGCTGCAGGGTGTTCTCACCGGCTCGCACGATCCGCCGATGCCAGTGCCGCGTCACGCCGAACAGCTCTTCGGCCAGTTTGTGGATCTCGTCCGACAAGTCCTGCTCACCGATACCGGGGCGGATCATCCCGCGTCGCTCGATCTCGTCGAAGAGTTGCGCCGCCTTGTCCTGGGCATCAAGAAGCCTTTCCGCACGGACGTTTTCGTCGGCGATCGGCTTCTGCACAGCATCGATGCTACGACCGTCGGTGGGCTATCGCGCCTCGGCGGGCCCGCGCGCAGGCCGTCGAAGACGACGTCGACCAGCCGTTCGGCTAACTCGCTGTTGTAGGTCTGCATCGCCTGGCATCCGATGATCAACCCCTTGACTTCCGCGGCACCCACGTCGGTCCGGGCCGTCCCCGCCTCTTGGGCCGCCCGCAGCAATTCACCAAGAATGGCAAGAAAGGCATCTTCGGCGCCCTCGGTCTTGATCTTGATTTCCGAACCCGCGAAAGCCTTCTTCAGGCCGTGGTTCGTGGCACCCCAGTCCAGTGCCAGCAAACGCGGTGACGTCTAGTCGCCGGTCCCGAGACGCCCAGGCGCAGAAACGGCTATGGATGGTCTCCGAGGAACTCACCGGGGTGGTATATCCCGTCGGCTGATCCGGCAGACTGGGCACGTGTCGCTCGTGGTGCCGCCCTACCCGCCTCCGCGCTACACCAACGACGAGCCGGAAGTCAGCGCTTGGCTCAAGCGTGCTGACGAGCCGCCGGACTACGAGACCTACGGCGTCAAGTACCACTACTTAGCCAATCAGCAGGCCACCGGCGGCGACTATGGCCTGTATCGGGTCGACATCGACCCGGCCGGAGGCGGGCCCGGTCCGCATTTCCACCGCGCCATGTCCGAGGCGTTCTTCGTGCTGTCGGGAACCATGAAGCTCTACGACGGCAACGAGTGGATCGACGGTCATCCGCACGACTTCCTCTACGTCCCGCCCGGCGGCATCCATGGTTTCCGCAACGAGGCCGACGAACCCGCGTCGGTCCTGATGCTGTTCGCTCCGGGCGCTCCGCGGGAGGCCTACTTCGAGGGCTTCGGTGCGCTGGCCGACATGACCGACGACGAGCGCCGGGAGTGGTTCATCCGCCACGACAACTTCTTCGTGTAGACGGCGTGCTTCAGCCCCACTGCGCAAAGTAGGGACGCTCCGGCTTGCTCTTCTCGACGAGGATGAAGACCACACCCCACGGGTCGACGAACCATGTCGTGCGGACTCGCGCCACGTCGGCAATGCCATCGACCAGAAAGCGCACCCCCTTGGCCTCGAGTTGGGCCCGGGTGGCGTCGAGGTCCTCGCAGATAAGCCCCACGTGCGACAAGCCGTGGTCGGTGAGGGCCGCGGCGCTGCGCTGATCGCCGCCGGCGACGCCGAGGTACTCGATCACCTCGAGGACCCGATCGCCGTCGTCGTCGAAGCCGACGATGGCCGCTTTCATGGTGGGATCGGACACCAACTGGCCCATGTCGTCGCGAATCGCGTCACCGGCCATCACGTAGGGCGGCGACAACACGCGCAGGCCCAATACGTCTCGGTAGAACGCGACCGCCGCTTCGCAGTCGGGCACGCAAACGCCGGTATGGGCCAGTCCGGTAATCACGATCTGACGATAGGCCTGCCGTCGACTCGCCGCTGTCCTGGGAAGATGCGCGCCCCGATGTGCTTGTCCTAGACTGCATCTCGATCAGATAGGAGTCTTTCGGGTGCGGGCAAGTGAAGCGCCCAGCACCCGGGCTTTGCGGGGCTGGCAGCGGCGAGCCTTGGTGCGGTACTTAACCGCCAAGCCGCGTGATTTCTTGCTGGTCGCTACCCCCGGTGCGGGTAAGACGGCGTTTGCTCTGCGGATCGCCGCCGAGCTGCTGGCCGATCGCAGCGTCGACACGATCACCGTGGTGGTGCCCACCGAACACCTCAAGACGCAGTGGGCGCTGGCGGCGGCCGCCGACGGCATCGCGCTGGATCCCAAGTTCCGCAACTCCGCCGCACACACCTCGGCGGAGTACCACGGCATCGTCGTCACCTACGCCCAAGTGGCCAGCCATCCCACCCGGCACCGGGTGCGCACCGAGAGCCGACGCACGCTGGTGATCTTCGACGAGATCCACCACGGCGGGCGACGCCAAGAGCTGGGGAGACAGCATCGTCGAGGCCTTCGGCGAGGCCACCCGACGACTTGCGTTGACCGGCACACCATTTCGCAGCGACGACGCCGCAATCCCGTTCGTCCGCTACGAGCCCGACGGCAACGGCGTACTGCGTTCGGCGGCCGATCACACCTACGGCTACGCCGACGCGCTGGCCGACGGCGTGGTGCGGCCCGTGGTGTTCCTGGCCTACTCCGGTGAGACCCGCTGGCGGGACAGCGCGGGCGAGGAGTACGCCGCGCGGCTGGGTGAGCCGGCCAGCATCGAGCACACCGCTCGGGCGTGGCGCACCGCGCTGGATCCGGCCGGCGAGTGGATGCCCGCGGTCATCTCCGCCGCGGACACGCGGCTGCGGCAATTGCGCGACGGCGGAGTACCCGATGCCGGCGGCATGATCATCGCGTCGGATCAGAAGGCCGCCCGCGCCTATGCCGTTCTGCTGGAACGACTTACCGGCGAGGCGGCAACCGTCGTCGTTTCCGACGACCCCGGCTCGTCAGACCGCATCGCGAAGTTCTCCGCAGGCACCAGCCGTTGGCTGGTCGCGGTGCGAATGGTCTCCGAGGGTGTCGACGTGCCGCGGCTGGCCGTTGGCGTGTATGCCACCAGCGCGTCCACCCCGCTGTACTTCGCTCAGGCAATCGGCCGCTTCGTGCGGTCCCGCCGCCCGGGCGAGACGGCGAGCATCTTTCTGCCGTCGGTACCGTCACTGCTGCAACTGGCCAGCGAGCTTGAGGCACAACGCAATCACGTGCTGGGCGAGCCGCACCGAGAAGAGGGCGACGAGCTGGAGGCGGCGCAGCGCCGCCAGACCGAGCCATCCGAGGCCGACAACGGGTTCATGTCGTTGGGCGCCGACGCAGAGCTGGACCAGGTGATCTTCGACGGCTCGTCGTTCGGCACCGCCACTCCCGCGGGCAGCGACGAGGAAGCCGACTACCTGGGCCTACCCGGCCTGTTGGACGCCAACCAGATGCGAGAGTTGTTGCTGCGCCGCCAGGTTGAGCAGCTCGACCGTCGCAGCCGCGACGGCGCTGCCGTGCCCGAACCGGTCACCCGGCACGGCCAACTGCGAGACCTGCGCCGCGAACTCAACGCTCTGGTGTCGGTGGCACACCATCGAACGGGCAAGCCGCACGGGTGGATTCACAATGAGCTGCGCCGCATCTGCGGCGGCCCGCCGGTGGCCGCGGCCAGCTCCGACCAGCTCAAGGCACGGATCGAAGCGGTACGTGGATTGACCGCTTAGCGGATCGCCCAGATGCTTTCGGCAACCCACGGCGACGCCTGCGCCGCCACCGCCCACGCCTGGTCCTCCGGCACGTCGATCAGCGGGTAGCGCTTGGTGCCTGCGGCGGTGGCCGCCACCAGGGTCGCCACCCCGGCCCGGCGCTGAAACGGCGACTGTCGCACGGTCCAGCCGATGATGCCCGCCGTGGCCAGGCAGTCGCGGCGTCGCTCCCAGCTGCCGGCACGCATCACCAGCCAGTGGCTGTCGACCCGGTGCCCGAGGGCGCCTATCCGGTCGGCGGCCAGCAACGCGCACCACGCGGTGACCGCCACCCACGCCGTCCACAACCACAGCGGCACAACGGTTATCCCCGTCAGCGCAACCACCGCCAGCACCGCACCGATCAGCACCGGCAGCCCCAACGCGCGCGTCCACCGCCGGGACGCTGCCCGACGGCCGTGACCGCGCAGCGGGCCGGTGACGACATTCGGGTCGCCGACCAGCCCGGTCAACACCGCTTCGGCGGTGGAACGCGGACACGGCGGCAGCAGCACCGACGACTCCCCTGCACCATGCACACCGGTCATCACCGCATCCAGCCCGGCGCCGCCGAAGACCCGAACCAGCAGCGGTTGCCGCAGCGTTCCGCCGCGCAGCCTGCTCATGTCGTAGGTGTGCTCGCGCAGTCGCAGCAGACCGTGCCGCAGGTGCAGGACGTCTGCCCGGCGCGACAGCACCAAGTTGGCGTAGGTGAGCAGCGACCGCAGCACCGCCAGCACCACCGCCACGACCAGCAGGACCCCCGCGATCACCGCTGACGGTGGCCGGCACACCCAGCCGTTGAGCGGCTTCCAGCCCCGACTGGGCCAGCCGCGAATGCTGCAGCGGCCCAACGGCTCCGGTCTGATAGAGCACGACCCGCGGCAGCGCCCAGGGTCAGTAGCCCGGAGAGGCTCAACGGGGCATATCGCAACCACGAAGGCTGCCAGCGCGCCAACACCGTGCGTCGACACCGCGGGCTCCGCGGTCGCCGCTTCGACCGGCCGCGGCGATTCGGCCAGCAGGATGGCCCGCAGTCGCGGCACCTGGTCGACCCTGACCGCGTCGAGCTCGAAACCGTGTTCGGCCCTGGCTTCTTGACCGGTGCTCACCCGCAGCACGGCCAGCCCCAGCAGCCGGTGCAGCAGTCGCGCATCGGTTTGCACGGAACGAATCCGGTTGCGCGGCACCGACAATACTTTGCGGTGCAGCAGGCCGGCCCGTAGTTGCACTTGGCCCGATTCCGGGTCGGCGTCGATGCGGTAGCTGGTGGTGAACCAGCGCGCCACGCCCACCACGGCGGTCAGCACGAGCACCGCCACCGTCCAGGACTGGTTGCCGGTGGTCGAACCCAGCACCAGTCCCCCGATCAGCAACGGCAGCTCGCGTATCAATTCGTGCACCGGATGGACCAGCAGCATCCTGGGACTTAGCCGCTGCCAACCGGTTTCCGGCCGAGTGGGCGCGCTCATCACGTGGCGTCCTCAGCGCCGATCGCGGCGATGTCGGTCAATTGCGCGACAAGATGGTCAGCGACCGCGACGTCGAGCGCGGCGATGTGCACCGCCCCCGCCGATGAGGCGGTGGTAACGGTGACATTGGCCAGACCGAACAACCGGTCCAACGGGCCGCGGTAGGTGTCGACGGTCTGCACCCGCGAGATCGGCGCGATGCGCCTTTCCTGGACCAGCCAACCGGTGCGGGTATACACCGCTTGCGGGCCGAGCTCCCACCGGTGTACTCGATACCGCCACAACGGCACGACGGCCACCGAGATCGTCGCACCGAGCACGGTGACGACGGCAATCGCAATGTGCAGCCACAACAGCCGCCGATCAAAGGCAATCCACACCGCCTGGCCGGCGGCCAGCACCAGCCACGAAACTAAGCCGCCGATCGCCCACCGCAGCGGCGCGCGCCGACTGGGCGGGTGTGCCGGATCGACCATGCCCACCACCGCCGGGCTCGGCTCGCGGTTCTCCACGTCATCGAGAATGCCACCGACCCGCGATGGATTGAACCGACACGGCGGCGCCGATCTTGAGTCGGTATCGTTTTTGGCGATGAGTTCTAACGGCAAATGGACTACGGCCGACGTGCCGGATCAAAGCGGTCGCGTCGCCGTCGTCACCGGAGCCAACACCGGTCTCGGCTACTACACCGCCGAGGTGCTCGCCGAGTGCGGCGCACACGTCGTGTTGGCGGTTCGCAATCTGGAGAAGGGCAACCTCGCGCTGGCGCGGATCGTCGCTGCCAATCCACAGGCCGACGTGACGTTGCAGGAACTCGACCTCGGCTCGCTGGACTCGGTGCGCGCCGCCGCCTCGGCGTTGCGCAAGGCATACCCGCGGATCGATCTGTTGATCAACAACGCCGGCGTGATGTGGACGCCCAAGCAGCTCACCGCCGATGGGTTCGAAATGCAGTTCGGCACCAACCATCTCGGGCACTTCGCGCTGACCGGATTGCTGCTGGACAATCTGCTGCCAGTCCGGAATTCGCGGGTCGTGACCGTCTCCAGCATCGGTCACCGTCTCCGCGCCGCCATCCATTTCGACGATCTGCAATGGGAACACGGCTACGACCGGATCGCCGCGTACGGGCAATCCAAACTGGCCAATCTGTTGTTCACTTACGAACTGCAACGCCGACTGGCCGCCCGCGAGCAGCCCACCACCGCCGCCTTGGCCGCCCATCCGGGCAGCTCGAGCACCGAGCTGACGCGCAACCTGCCCGCCATCTTCAAACCCGCCGTCGCGGTGCTGGGCCCGCTGGTGTTTCAGAACGCGGCGATGGGCGCGCTACCCACCCTGCGGGCCGCCACGGACCCGGACGCCGAAGGCGGCCAGTACTACGGACCCGACGGTCTGGGCGAGCAGCGCGGCCACCCGAAGGTGGTGTCCTCCAGCGCGCAGTCGCACGACGAGGACTTACAGCGCCGGCTCTGGAAGGTGTCCGAAGAGCTGACCGGTGTCACATATCCGGTCTGAGGCTTATCCGGCCATAGCCGAGTGTGGGCTTAATGCACGCTAATGTCGGTTTTGCGTGACAAAAGCCCACACTCGCCGTGTCTGACACCAGCCACGGCTCCGTAAGATGACCGCGTGGCACGACGTCCCCGCTCCGCCGACGAGAACCTGACGTTCGGCCCGCAACGCCTGCTCTCGTTGCTGCGTACGACCGTTCCGCCGGTCCACCCGGCGGGGCTGCCGTTCATCTCCGCCGGGCTGGGAGTCGCCTTGGCCGGACGCCGCTACCGGTGGCTGCGCCGAGTCGGCCTGCTGGCCGCCGGTGCCTGCGCCGGGTTTTTCCGGCACCCGCCGCGCGTGCCGCCCAACCGGCCCGGCGTCGTCGTCGCACCCGCCGATGGCCTGATCTGCGTCATCGATACCGCGGCCCCGCCCGCCGAGCTCGGCCTGGGCACCGCAGAGCTGCCGCGCATCAGCATCTTCCTGTCGCTGCTGGACGCCCACGTGCAGCGCGCCCCGGTCAGCGGCGAAGTGATTGCCGTGCAGCACCGGCCGGGTCGTTTTGGCTCGGCCGACCTGGCCGCGGCCAGTGACGACAACGAGCGCGTCAGCATGCAGCTACGCACCGCCGACGGGACGGACGTCGTCGCAGTGCAGATCGCCGGCCTGCTGGCACGGCGCATCGTCTGCGACGTGCACGCCGGTGACAAGCTGTCGATCGGCGACACCTACGGCCTGATCCGGTTCGGGTCGCGCCTCGACACCTACCTGCCCGCCGGGTCGCAGGTGTTGGTCAGCGTCGGCCAACGCGCGGTCGGCGGCGAAACGGTGCTAGCCGAGCTGCCGTGATGATTACCAAGCCTCGCGGCAGGCGAGTGGTCAACCTGCGCATCCTGCCCAGCTCGATGAGCGTGCTGGCCATCTGCGCGGGGCTGACCTCGATACGGTTTGCGCTGGAGGGCCAGCCGCACGTGGCGATGGCGCTGATCGCCGCCGCCGCGATCCTCGACGGGCTCGACGGCCGGGTGGCCCGCATCCTGGACGCCGAGTCGCGAATGGGCGAGGAGATCGATTCGCTCGCCGATGCGGTGAACTTCGGGGTGGCCCCCGCGGTGGTGATCTACGTGTCGATGTTGAACTCGCCAGCGGGCTGGGTCGTGGTGTTGCTGTACGCGGTGTCAATCGTGTTGCGGTTAGCCAGGTTTAACGCGCTGCTTGACGACAGCAGCCAGCCGGCCTTCGCGCGGGAGTTCTTCGTCGGGATACCGGCGCCGGCCGGCGCGATCTCGGCACTCGGCCCGCTGGCCGCCAAGCTTCAGTTCGGCAACGGCTGGTGGACGTCGCCGTGGTTCGTCTGCACATGGGTGGCGGCCTGCTCGATGCTGGTGGTGAGCCGGATCCCGATGCGGAAGATGCATGCCGTCTCAGTGCCACCGAACCTGGCCGCCCTGCTCCTGGCAGCGCTGGCGATCGTCGCCGCGGCGGCGTTCCTGTTCCCCTACATCCTGATCATGGTGCTGATCGCCGCCTATCTGGGCCACATTCCGTTCTCCGTCCACAGCTACCACTGGCTGGCGGCGCATCCCGAAGCGTGGGGCGAGAAACCGAAGCAGCGGCGCGCCACCCGACGCGCGATCCGCCGAGCCCAGCCCAACCGCCGGTCGGTGGCGCGGCTGGGCCTGCGCAGGCCCACCGGCCGGACATGACACCCCCGCAACTCAAGCTGACGGCTCGGCTGAACACCTCAGCCGTTGACTCTCGCCGCGGCGTCGTCCGGCTGCATCCCAACGCCATTGCCGCCCTTGGCATTCGAGAGTGGGACGCAGTGTCGCTGACCGGTTCGCGGACCACGACGGCGGTCGCCGGCCTGGCCGGGCCGCAAACCCCGGTCGGCACCGTCCTGCTCGACGACGTGACCCTGTCCAACGCCGGGCTGAGCGAGGACACCGCCGTCATCGTCGCTGCCGCGACGGTGTACGGCGCCCGTTCGGTGACCTTGATCGGCTCGGCGTTGACCAGTCAATCGGTCTCCCCGCCGACCCTGCGGCAAGCGCTGCTCGGCAAGGTGTTGACGGTCGGCGACGCGGTGTCTCTGTTGCCACGCGACCTGGGACCGGGCACCTCGACGTCGGCCGCCAGCAGCGCGCTGGCGTCCGCGGTCGGTATCAGCTGGACATCGGAGCTGTTGACCGTCTCCGGAGTCGATCCCGCCGGACCCGTTAGCGTGCAACCGAACTCGCTGGTCACCTGGGGAACCGGTATCCCGGCCAAAGGCGCCGGCCCGCAACTCGGAGCACCGGCACCGGCGCAGGCAGCCGAGACGACGTCACCGGTCACGGTCAACGACCTCAAAGGCGTCAGCGCGCAGGCGGCCAAGCTGACCGAGTGGCTCAAGCTCGCCCTCGACGAACCGCACCTGCTGCAAACCCTCGGCGCCGGAACCAATTTGGGAGTGCTTGTGTCGGGTCCGGCCGGTGTCGGCAAGACCACGCTGGTTCGCGCCGTCTGCGTCGGCCGAAGGCTGGTTGAGCTCGACGGCCCGGAGGTCGGCGCGCTGACCGCCGACGACCGGCTCAAGCGGGTGGTCTCGGCGGCGGCGGAAGTTCGCGACGACGGCGGGGTGTTGCTGATCGCCGACATCGACGCGCTGCTGCCGGCCACCGCCGAACCGGTGGCGACGCTGATTCTGGCCGAACTGCGTAAGGCGGTGGCCGCCGCCGGGGTGGCGCTGATCGTCACGTCGGCGGTGCCGGAGAATCTCGACCCGCGGCTGCGCGCCCCGGACCTGTGTGACCGTGAGCTGGTACTCGGCCTGCCCGACGCCGCGACCCGCACGGCACTGCTGCAGGGCCTGCTGAAACCGGTGCCCACCGGCGATCTCGATTTCAGCGAGATCGCTGACCGGACACCGGGTTTCGTGGTCGCCGATCTCGCCGCACTGGTCCGTGAGGCGGCATTGCGCGCGGCCGCTCGGGCCAGCTCCGACGGCATATCGCCGAAGCTGACCCAAGACGACCTGCTCGGCGCGCTTACCGTGATCAGGCCGCTGTCCCGATCGGCCGCGGTCGAGGTGACGTTGGGTTCGATCACCCTCGACGACGTCGGCGACATGACCGCCACCAAGCAGGCGCTGACCGAAGCGGTGCTGTGGCCGCTGCAGCATCCCGATACCTTTGCCCGGCTAGGTGTCGAGCCGCCGCGCGGGGTCCTGCTGTACGGGCCGCCGGGATGCGGCAAGACCTTTGTGGTGCGCGCGCTGGCCAGCACCGGACGGCTCTCGGTGCACGCCGTCAAAGGCTCTGAGCTGATGGACAAGTGGGTCGGCTCCTCGGAGAAGGCGGTGCGGGAACTGTTCGGCCGAGCCCGCGATTCCGCGCCGTCATTGGTATTTCTCGATGAGATCGATGCGCTGACGCCGCGGCGCGGTCAGAGCTTCGACTCCGGTGTCACCGACCGGGTGGTGGCCGCGCTGCTCACCGAGCTCGACGGCATCGAGCCGCTGCGCGACGTCGTGGTGATCGGCGCCACCAACCGGCCGGATCTAATCGATCCGGGGCTGCTGCGGCCCGGCCGGCTGGAGAAGTTGGTGTTTGTCGAACCGCCGGACGCGCAGGCTCGTCTGGACATCTTGCGCACCGCAGGCAAGTCGGTGCCGCTGCGCGACGTCGACCTGGCCGCGCTGGCGGCCGACCTGGAGGGCTACAGCGCCGCGGATTGTGTGGCACTGCTGCGCGAGGCCGCGCTGACCGCGATGCGACACTCGGTCGACGCCGCCGAAATCACCGCCGCCGACGTCGCTGCCGCACGCGAAACCGTCCGGCCCTCATTGGATCCCGCGCAGCTGGCCTCGCTGCGCGCCTTCGCCGCGGAACGGTGATCCCCCGTGTACCGGGAGTTTCGCCCTGACCAACGGCTAGCGCCCTTCGTGGAATGCGGCTGGCTGCGCTCGGGGTCGACGACTCCTTCGATACGGGTGATCCCCGATGGATGCGTGGACGTTTTCGTGACCGCGCAAGGCGATGTCATGATCGCTGGTCCTGCCCGCACCTTCTACGACTTGCCCGCCGGCAACCAGGACGTGCTGGCAGGTCTGCGGTTACGAACCGGCACCGCCGCTGCGGTGATCGGCTGCCCGGCAAGTGAGTTCAGGGACATGCGCGTTCCGCTCGATTCGGCTTTCGGCGTCGCCGGCTCTCAAATCGTCGAGAGTCTGCTCGCTGCAATGACTCCCAGTCGGCGAATATCGTCGCTGGCGGACCTGGTGGCCGGCTATTTCGCACAGACCAATCCGGTCGTCGACCGGCCGGTCGCACGGGCTGTCGCGGCGTTGCACGGACAACCCGACCGGCCGGTGTCGGCGCTGGCCACCGAGATCGGACTGAGCGAACGGCAACTGCGGCGTCGGTTCGAAGCCGCAGTCGGATACGGCCCCAAGCGACTTGGCCGGATATTCCGTTTTCAGCGTCTGCTGGATTTCGTTCACGTGTCTCATGGCCGGGCGGGTTGGTCGCAGTTGGCGATAGCGGCCGGATACGCCGACCAATCGCACATGATCAACGAGTGCCTGGCACTGACGGGCGGGCCTCCCACAGCACTTCCCGTGTCCGTTTTGTCCAATACCGCAGAAGGGCAGTCGTCCTAGTCTTTCGACCATGACGGACCCGAAAGCTCTTGCCCGCGCATCATTCCGGCTGATAGAAACCGGCGACCTGGAACTTGCCCGACAAATCATCGCCCCCGACTTCGTCAACCAGGAAGCCGTGGATGACCCCGAAGAGGTAGAACGCCAACAGCAAGGCCCCGCAGGGTTTCTCGCGACCAGCCGGTGGTTACGTGAGGCGTTTTCGAATCTGCGCTTCGAACTCCAGGAGACCCTCGCCGAGGGCGACACGGTGATGGCCGTCGCCGTCATGACGGGACAGCACACTGGATCGTTCAACGGCATCGCACCAACCGGCAGACCGATCATCCACAAACAGGTTCACATCTTCACCATCGCCGAAGGCCGGATCACCGGTCATCGCGCTGTCCGCGACGACCTCGGTTTGTTGCTCCAGCTCGGCTCGAAGCTGGTCAACAATGCGCGTGCCGCCGCGGCGACGTCATCCTCCAACCAGGAGGGCATCGGGTCGTCGTGAGCGTGCCGGCGCACGACGGCGTAGGGCAGGTCGGAAATCGCTCTCGCGACGGCGTCGACGCACCGGGCATCGCCGCTGCCGTATAGCTCCCGTGCGAAATTTCGCACCCGCTCCACAAGCGGCGCATTCATTTCGGCAAGGGTCTCCCGGAACGCCGCATCCGGCTCGCCGTCAAGCAAGTCGCTCGGCCGGATCATCAGCAACAGCCGAGCATCCTCGGGAAGTTCGCGAGCAAAGCCGATGGCGGAGACGGCCGTCGTGACGGCGGACTCGAGGGCGGTATCGGCGTCGGCGGCCATCGCCCGCGCCTGAAAGCGCTCCAGCGCTCGCAACCACGCAGCGGTCAGGATGCCGTTGCGGTTGCCGAACCGGTGATACAGCGTGCCCGCGGGCGCACCACTGGCCTTGGCAATCGCTGCCACGCTCGCCGAGCGCGGTCCGCCGTCGAGCACCAGCGTTCGGGCAGCGTCGAGGATCACATCGGTTTCATGCTTCCGCGGGGGTGCCACGATCTAGTACAGTCCTTCTATATGGAACGTTTACCCTATATCGATGAGCATGCCATAACCGTCGCGGCGAGTCGCGAAGACACGTGGTCGGCGCTGTTGCGCGTGATGTGCCGCGACCCGCACGACCCGTCGACCGTGCCCGCCGGCTTCGTCCTGGACGAAGCACAGCGACCAGCGCGGTTCGCATTGAAAGGCCGTCACCCATTCGCGATCTATCGGTGGGTGTTCGAGTTGGATGCCGAGGCACCGCAGCGCACCCGCCTGCGCGCTGCGACCTGGGCAGACTTTCCCGGTCCGCACGGCAGGGTCTATCGCGCGCTCGTTATCGGCACCGGCGGGCACCGCATTGCGGTGCGAAGGACGCTGAAACGCATTGCAGCAGCATTGATTACCGATGATGCCGATGACTACGTGGACGCGTTCGAAGCCCCAATTTTCGACGGCGACATACGCACCGCTGAGCAAGCCTTCCGCGACGCACTGGCAGACAAACCGGGCGCCGGAGAAAATGTCGTGTTGTGGATCCACCGCCACCTCCTGCAATTTCGCTTAGGCCCGTATTCATCGCCCCAGCACCTCATCGGCTGGACGATCGTTCGCTCGGATCGCGATGAGATCGTGCTGGCGGCCGACGGTCCGCTCATGTGTGGCCAGCTGAGGCTGCACCGCGAGGATGGCCCGCGCGCAGTTCTGACCACGCGCCTGCGCTATCACCACAAAATCGCCGCAGGCACAGTCTGGTTCGTCGTCGGCCCGCTGCATCGAATCCTGGCGCCGCGGCTGATCCAGCGCAGCGCCCGTCGCGGCGTCATTCTCGCTGTCCGGTGATCCCGGGGTTGACGTGGGGAGTGCGGCCGTCGGAGCAGACGGTGGCGCTGCCCTGCGACGGGCTGTGTCCACGCGGCGCCGTCCGGGCGGACCGCGCGATCAGCATCGCCGCGTCACCGCCGATCGTGTTCGCCTGGCTATGTCAGCTACGCATAGCGCCCTACAGCTACGACATCCTGGATAACTTCGGTCGCCGAAGTCCTCGAGTGCGCGACCCTGAACTGCTGCACGTCGAAATCGGACAACGCTTCATGACGTTGTTCGCGCTGGAGTCTTTCGTGGCAGACGAGCAGATCACGTTGCTGGCCAAGGACGCGGCCGTCACGTACGCGGTCCGGCCCGACGGGGCCGGCTCACGGCTTCATGTGCGCGTCTTGTTCGGCGGGCCAACGCTTCTCGCTCGTCTTCTCGTGTTGGGCGACCTGGTGATGATGCGAAAACAGCTGATCACCTTGAAGTCGCTGGCCGAGCGCGAGGCCGCCGCCATCGGCTGATCGCTTGAACCGTGCGGCCCGTTCGCTCGTGACGATCTGTAACGGGCGTTCGCTCGAGACGATCTGTAACCAGGTCGGCTATTAACACCCGTGGTCCGAATGGATCGCACCTTCGAGGAGAAGATCCCATGAACAACGAGCCGCCGGAATGATCACAGCACAGCAGCCTCCGGGGATCGGTTTCTTGGGATTCCGGGATGTCCCGCAGACGACACGGGTCATGTTGCTGGCCATCATGGTGTCGATGGTCGTCTTCCTCGATGGCACCGTCGTGAATCTTGCCCTGCCGGCCACGGAGCGTGACCTTGGCGGGGGCATGTGCTCACAGCAATGGGTCGTCGACGGCTACCTGCTGGCGGTTGCGGCCATGGTTCTGCCCGGTGGTGCCATCTCCGATCTGTTCGGGCGAGTACCGGTGATGCGCTGCGGCCTGGCGGCTTTTGGGGCGGGCTCGGTGCTGGCGGCCACGGCGGGCACCCCGGCGATGCTGATCGCCGGGCGCCTCGTCCAGGGGTTGGGCGGGGCGTTTCTCGTGCCCGGCTCGCTCGCGCTGATCAACTCGTCGTTCGAGCGCGCGAACCGTCCTGCCGCAATCGGATCCTGGGCGGCCTGGACCGGCGCCGCCCTTGCGCTCGGACCACTGCTGGGCGGACTGACCGTGGACTTCCTGGGCTGGCGCTGGATCTACGTTTTGTCGGCGATCCCGGTGGCCATAGGTTTTGCGTTGACGTTTTGGCTTCGCCGGATGCCCGGGCCCTCCGAACGCCCACGCGTCGATGGCGCAGGCGCCGCACTATCGGCGGTCGGACTGGCCGCCACGGTGTATGGACTGATCGAACAGGGTCGCCGGGGGTGGGACGACCCCCGGGTCAGGGTTGCGTTGGTGGTGGGGGTCGCGGCATTGCTGGCGTTCGTGGCATGGCAGCGCCGCGCGCGCCACCCGATGGTGCCGCCAGGCCTGTTCACGACCCGCAATTTCACCGGAGCCAACCTGGTCACCGCGTTCGTCTACGGCGGCATCACGATGGGCTCGTTGGCCATCGCTCTGTACCTCATAGAGGTCGCCGGATACTCGGCCACCGCCGCGGGTCTGATTACCTTGCCCAGCCCCATCATGTCGTTGCTGTTCGCCCGCCGCGTCGGCGGACTGGCGGCACGGATCGGACCTCGGATTTTCCTGGTGACGGGTCCGGCGCTGGCCGGGTTGGGACTGCTGCTCATCCGTCCCTCCGCGCACGGATTCCACATCCTCACTGACGTGCTGCCAGGCAGGATTTTGCTGGCCATCGGAATGGTCCTTGCCGTCACGCCCCTGACCGCGGTCAATCTGTCCGCCGTCAAGTCCGCGCACAGCGGAATCGCCGCCGCGATCCAGAACGCGACGGGGCGGACTTCTGCGCTGATCGCGGTGGCCTGCGTGGGATTGATTACCGCCAACCGGCTGACCGATGCCAGCTTCACCCGGCTGCTCCAGGTCAGCGCGCTGCTGTTTTTCATCGGCACCGTCATCGGCGGCCTCGCTATCAGAAACTCGGTCGTTCACGCTGAGCCGGTTCCCGATGAAGTCGCCGCCCCCGTGCCGCAGTTGGCGTCGAGCGCGCCATCTCCGAATACGGTTTGAGCGCAACCCTTTTGCGCAGAAGCCCCTCCGAGTGTGCTCCGACGGCTTTGCGCCCTGGGAGCACACTCATTATGTTGCAGTTAACTGCACACTTGCGTGCCACTGCAAGATGGCTCTACGATGACCCGATGACAGTCACCGAAAAGACAGCGCCGCCGGTGCACGAATTCATGAACGACCCGATCGGGTTCTTCGGCCAGTCCTATACGAAGATGCACAGCATTCCCCGGACCGAGCTTGAAGGGCTGCAACGCCAGGCCATGGGCATCCGGTTTCGAGCAGCACTATCGAGAGCATCGAAATGCTGCGCAAGCTGGCCGACCGGCTCGGGATCACATCGCTTCAGCGAGTTCAATGACGTTGTGCCGCTGTTCTTCTCGCACACCGCCTTCAAGTCCTACCCCGCGGCACTGGTCGACAAGAAGCGCTTCGACCTGATGACCAAGTGGCTGGACAAGCTGACCAGCTACGACTTATCCGACGTCGATACCGCCGGCTGCACCGGCATCGACGACTGGATCGACCGCCTCGACGAGCAGACTCCGCTGGAGGTCATCACCTCCAGCGGCACCACCGGCACCATCTCGATCCTGCCCAAAGACAAACGCGGCGCGCGGGACGGCATGACGCTGTGGAAGATCTGCCTGTTCCAAACCTTCGGGCAAGAACCGACCGAGGCCGAGCTCAATCCCGTAGTAGATGTGGTGTGGCCCAACTTCGCCAACGGCAAACTCGGTCATCTGCGCATTGCCAACATGATCAAGCGCGGCTTCACCGGCGGCGACGAAAGCAAATTCCACGCGCTCTACCCGGGCGCGGTCGACACCGACCTGATGTTCCTGGCCTCCAAGATGCGCGCGGCAGCGTCCCGCGGGGAACTCGATCGGCTCGAGATCGACCCGGTACTCGCCGCCCGCAAGGACGAGTTCATCGCCATGCAGGCGCGTCAGGCCCAGGACATGGAGGCCTTCTTCACCCGGCTCACCGACCAGCTGCGCGGCAAGCGGGTGTTCATGACCAGTGCCTTCCACCAGATGTACGACATCGCCAGGGCGGGTCTGGACCGAGGCGTGCGCAATGTTTTCGCCCCGGACTCGGCGATCCTCACCGGCGGCGGAATGAAAGGCGTTGTGCTACCGAATGATTTCATGGAGGTCATCAAAGAATTCCTGGGTGTCGACCGCATCCAGGTCGGCTACGGCTTCTCGGAGTCCAGCACCTTCCACTGGGGCTGCAGCGAGGGCCGCTACCACGTCGCACCGTGGGTCATTCCATTCGTGCTCGATCCCGAGACCAGCGAGCCACTCCCCCGCACCGGCGTGCAGACCGGCCGGGCCGCCGTCTACGACATCCTGCTGCGCGCCCATTGGGGTGGCGTCATCTCCGGCGACGAAGTCACCATCAACTGGGACCTGCAGTGTCCGTGTGGACAGGCCAGCGTCGCCTTCGAGCCCGACATCATGCGCTACAGCGAGAAGCAGGGCGTCGAAGACGACCGGATCACCTGCGCGGCAACACATGAGGTGCACAACGAGGCCGTCAACTTCATGAAGGGGCTGGATCTGTGATCGCCTACACCGTCCCACTGTTCTTGCGGGGCGACGTCATCACCGAGGACCTGGTCCCGTTCGATACCCGCGTCGGTGCCGCTCAGTTCCAGGCGCCGGACATGAGCAAGTATGTCGAGCAGCTGCCACTCAAAAGCCCGGCGCAGATGAGCGACCTCTACGAGTTGAGCTTCGACGAGATCCTCGATGTGCTCGAGGCGCTCGGCGACGCGCTGGACTTCGACACCAACACGCACCTGCAGGAGGCCTACGAAGCCTCGCTGGTGGCCAATGTGCTGCCGCCGGAGATGATGCAGAACAGCTATCGCGTTCTGCGACCGCTGTTTTCCCGGGACAACGTGACCGAAATCGCCGACACCCAGGTCGGCCTGGACTACCTCAACGGATGGGTCCCGCACACCTTGCACGACGGCCGTGAACTGCGGGTGCGCGCCTTCGGATCCCGTGTGCTGCATATCCCGGCCGGCAACGGCGGATTGGTCTCGGCGGTCACCATCCTGCGCTCGGTGATCACCCGATCGGACGTGATCATCAAGGCGCCGTCCAATGATCCACTGACCGCCGTCGCGATCGCCCGCACATTGGCCGATGTCGCACCACACCACCCGATCACCAAGCATCTGGCGGTCGGATATTGGAAAGGCGGCGATCTGGCCGTCGAGGAAGCCCTCTACCAGCCCCAGCACATCGAAAAGATTGTCGCGTGGGGCGGACTGGCGTCGGTCAAGCACGTAACCCGTTACATCCAGCCCGGTTTGGAGCTCATCGCGCTGGACCCCAAACGCAGCGCCACGATCATCGGGCACGAGGCGTTCGATGACGACGACACGATGCGCGAAGTGGCGCGTCGCGCCGCGACCGACATCGGCGTCGCGAACCAGGAGGGGTGCGCGAACGCCCGAGTCATCTACGTGCTCAGCGGAACCGACGCCGACGGCCTGGCGAAGGCTAACCGGCTCGGCGAATTGATCTACCGCGAGCTGGTTTCGCTGCCCGCCGTTGTCAGCACGCCGCCGCGCTACCCCAGCCGTGAGCTGCTCGACCACCTGGAGTCCTCACGAATGACCGAAGATTTCTATCGCGTGATCGGCGGCGAGCAGCGCGAGGGCGCGATCGTCGTCTCCCAGTTCGACGAGCCCGTCGACTACTCACCGATGCTCTCCGGGTCGCGTCGCCAATATCGTGCCGGTGGACAACATCGACAAGGTGACCGCCGCGGTGAACGCCTACACCCAAACCATCGGCATCTACCCCGAATCCCTCAAGCGCCGACTGCGAGACACGTTGCCGCTGTTCGGCGCCCAACGACTGACCAGCCTGGGCTACGCTTGCAGCGTCGCGATCGCCGCACCCCAGGACGCCATCGAGCCGATCAGGCGGATGTGCAAATGGGTGGTCGACGAGGAATGCGACGCCGACGTCGTGATCCCGCTGTGGAAGCTCACGCCGGCATGACCGGATCCCGCAGCGCCCTGCAAGTGGTTGAGGGTATTGATCTCTCGGGCAAGGTGTGTGTGATCACCGGAGCCTCGTCGGGGCTGGGCCGCGAGTCCGCGCGGGCGCTGGCCGCGGCGGGCGCGCAGGTGATTTTGGCCGCGCGCGACACCGACGCCCTGGCCGAGGCGGCCCGCTGGATACAGGCCGAGGTGCCCGACGCGCGAACATCGACGGTGCACCTCGACCTCACCTCGCTCGCCAGCGTGCGCGCCGCGGCCGCCGAGATCCGCGCGGCCACACCGGCGATCCACATCCTGATGAACAATGCCGGCGTCATGTTCACGCCGTTCAGCCGGACTAGCGACGGCTTCGAAATCCAGCTGGGCACAAATCATTTCGGGCACTTCGAACTCACCCGACTGCTTATTCCGCAGCTCGCCGCCGCCGCGGGCGCCCGACTTGTCATCCTGTCCTCCGGTGGCCATGTGTTGGGCGACGTCGACTTCGACGATCCCAACTGGGAACATCGCGACTACGACAAGTTTGTCGCATACGGCGCATCGAAGACAGCGAACATCCTGCATGCTGTCGAAGCCGACCGACGCCTGTGCGAGTTGGGAATCCGCGCCCACGCCGTCCATCCCGGCGCGGTGGCCACCTCGCTGGCTCGCTACATGTCGCGAGCCGATTTCTCCCAATTACGCAAATACGCCGTGGCCAATAGCGCCGCACGCGGCGAATCAACCGACGGCTACCTGGACTTCACCACGCCGGAACACGGCGCGGCCACTCAGGTGTGGGCCGCGGTGAGCCCGGAACTGACCGACCGCGGCGGGCTGTATCTCGAGGACTGCGGCGTCAGCGAATCCGTCGCGCCCTACGCACGCGACGCCGAGCGCGCGGCGGAGCTGTGGACCCTCTCCGAGAAAATGTGCACGGCATCGTGAATAGGCACGAACGGCGAAAGCTCGAGGTCCGTGAGAAGATCCTCACCGCTGCCTTCGATCTGTTTCTCGCTCAAGGCACTGCGGCCACCACGATCGAAGAGATCTGCGAGCGCGCCGACGTCGCCAACCGAACGTTCTTCAACCACTTCGCCACCCGTCAGGACATGATCCGGGCGTTGGCGGAGCGGCGGCTGGTCAACCTGCACGATGTCTTCTTCGACCGCGGCGACGAGGCGATCCCGGCGCGTCTTGTCGGCGTGTTCGACGACATCGCTGCGGCGCTGAGCAAATCGGGCGACACCTATCGCGAACTGATCGGAGAAATGCTGGCCACCAGTGGCTACGGTATTCAGCGCGGATTCAACCTGCACGACACCTTCGTCGAGCTCGTCAAAGAGGGCGTCGCTCGCGGCGAGGTCAGCACGCGACACGACCCGGAAACGTTGGCAGACATCATTGTTGGCGCGCTGTCCGGTGGCATCGTCAATTGGACCGTCGACCGGACCTACTCCTTGGAGACCAATCTGCACAACCTCGGTATCGCGCTGGGTGAGCTGCTGACGGCGTGAGGTGGGCAGCTGCCGGGTAGCTGACAACGTCGATCAGGCGAGCGGTGGAAGGTCACCGTCGAACCGAATTCTCAGTAGGGCCTCCATGTGCGCTGCGGTGACGAACAGTTCGTCGCCCCGCCTCCCGCCGATGCAGACGTTGGTGGGAAGTGATCCTGCCGGCAACGCGGCTTGTCCGACGCACCGCCCCCAGGTGTCAACGACGTCGATGCGGTCAGCGGCAGTCAGCGCAACCCAGTAGTCGCCACCGGCGCTCACTGCCATCCCGTCGGGCCAGCCGTCGGCGAAGGTGTGCACGACATCGGGCCGACCGAATGCGCTGGCGTCGTAGGACAGCAATTGCGACGACAGCGTCGCTGTCACAAGCAATCTCGAGCCGTCGCGGTCAAACCCCAGACCGTTGATGAACACCGGTCCGTCGTCGATGACCCGTTGGGTGTCACCCGAGGCGACATCGGTCGCATACACGTGGCCGGGCGGCCCGGCGTCGGGAGTGCTGATGTCGAACTCCGCGCGGGTGTCGGTGATCCACAGCCGCCCATCCGGACCGAACGTCAGATCGTTCGGCGCTCCCAGCCCCTCGACGAGATAGTCGACGCGCCCGTCGGTGATCACCTGAACACCCGGCTCGGCGGGACCGCTTGCGCCCCAGGCACCGCCGTTTTGCGCCACATACAACGTCCCGTCAGCGCTGCACGCCAAGCCGTTTGGCCCGCCGCCGGTGTCGATGCGTTCCAGCGCACCGTCGCGCGGGTCGACGATGTAGACGCAACCATGACTGATCGACGTCAGGGCCACGCGGTCATCGGGAAGCCAGACCGGCCCCTCGGTGAAGCCGAGTCCATCCGCCATTACGTCGATGTGCATGCTCACGGCTCCGGTTCGGGTTCGGGCAGCGGCGTCCAGTCGGCCGAAAGCCGCGCGCTGAACCTCGGCGACCGCCGATCGAGGAAGGCGGCGACTCCTTCACGGGCGTCGTCGGTGCCCATCACGCGGTGGTGCAGTTGAGTTTCCAGCGACGCGACCTGTCGCGGGGTGTACCCGTTGATTGCGGTGTCCCACAGCAGTCGCTTGCACAACGCCGCCGACATCGGCGCCACATTGGTCGCGATGTCGCGGGCCATCTCCACCGCATGGTCGAGTACGTGCGTGGCGGGCAACGCCTTGTTGGCGATGCCGAACGCGACGGCCTCGGCCGCACTGAACGTGCGTCCGGTGAGTAGCACCTCGGCAGCCACTCCCAGGTTCGTCAGGCGTGCCAATGTCCAGTGCGACATGCAGTCGGGTATCACTCCCCGACGGACTTGCACCACACCATATTTGGCGTCTTCGGCGACGATGCGGATATCTGCCTGCAGCGCGATGGTCAGGCCGATTCCAATCGCATGGCCGTTGACTGCGGCGATCACCGGCTTGCGCAATTCGAAGGCGGCCGGGTCGATCGGCGACGCGGAGAACGCGGCGTCGTCGGCCGGCGCGTCGAATGGCGACGCGCTGCCCGAGAAATCCGCTCCGGCGCAGAAGGCCCGGCCCGCACCGGTGACCACGATGGCCCGCACGTCGTCGTCCTCGTCGCAGTCCCGGTAGGCCCGACTCAGCAGCGTGCCCATGTCCGCGGTATAGGCGTTGAGATGCTCGGGGCGATTGAGTGTGAGCACCGCCACACCCGCGTCGACGTCAACCAGCACATCGGAGCCCACCCGTCGAAGTACACCACGCCATCTCGGGCTGAGCGCGCGGTTTCCAATTTCACTAGCCTGGCGTTATGGCACGGACTGACAACGACAGCTGGGACATCACCGAGAGCGTCGGCGCGACGGCGCTCGGTGTGGCCATGGTGCGCGCCGCTGAATCCGATTGCGACTGTCCCCTGTTCACCGACCGCTACGCGCAATTCTTCATCGACGCGGCAACCACGCGCGGCTGGGATCCGTCCGTGCTAGCCAAACGGCTGCCGATCTTCAGGGGCTACGCCGCGGTGCGTACCAAGTGGTTCGACGAGTACTTCATCAACGCCGGCGCCAATGGCATCGACCAGGCCGTGATTCTGGCCGCCGGCCTGGACGC
Organism: uncultured Actinomycetota bacterium; assembly: GCA_963791535.1. Classification (GTDB taxonomy): domain Bacteria; phylum Actinomycetota; class Actinomycetes; order Mycobacteriales; family Mycobacteriaceae; genus Mycobacterium. The sequence goes on from CAWBSW010000007.1 coordinate 23,896, forward strand.
CCGCGCCTGGCGGCTGCCGTGGGTCAATGGCACCGTCGTTTATGAGATCGACCAGCCACAGGTGCTGGCCTTCAAGGCGGACACACTGGCCGCGCGGGGCGCTCGACCTGCTGTCGGGTATCAGGCGGTGCCGATTGATCTGCGGTCGGATTGGCCGACGGCATTGCGCGAAGCCGGTTTTGATCCGTCGACGCCGACGGCGTGGTCGGCCGAAGGACTGCTGCCCTACTTGCCGGCAGCCGGACAGGATCTGTTGTTCGAGCGGATCGTCAAGCTCAGCGCCACCGGCAGCCGGATCGCGGTCGAGGCCCTGAGCCCGAGCTTCTTCGACCCGGAATATCTCGAGCGGCGCCGCCAATACATCCGCCGCATCCAGGGCGATGCAGCCGGGCCGGACAACGCGGAGCTGTGGTTCATCGAGGAGCGCACCGACCTGACGCAGTGGCTGACCGAACGCGGCTGGACAGTCACCGCGATCGAGGCGCCGAAGCTGATGGAACGCTACGACCGGCCGCCGGAAGCCGACCAGGAGAATCTCGCGCCGCGCAGCGTGTTCATCGAGGGCCGGTTAAGTAGGAATAGCGGCCCCTTCTAACAGATCATTCGGAGAGCTGGAATTCGATCACCGCGGCAACGGAATCCACCGCCTCGCTCAGCGCGGCAAGTCGTTCGGCGGCCGACGGCGCGGCCAGCACGGAGTAGCGGTCCGCCGCGCCGATCGGAACGCGGGACGCCAGCGCATACAGCCGCACACCGGGATCGACGACGTCAGCGGTGTTGCCGAGCACGACATCCCGATCAGGCAACGAAAAATTGCGGGCCGCCGCGATCCGCTCGAATAACGCCATCGCCCGGTCTTCGAGTTCTTCCAGTTGGTCTGCGCTCACCGGTTCACCCGGCTCGTCCGGCCAGGCCCGCACCATCGCCCGCGGGTAGGGATCGTCGGGCAACCAGTCGCACACCCGGATCCGTTCGCCGGTCCGGCAGCGCAGCATGAATCGGCCCGAGCCGGCGAGGTCCACGCATTCGGTGATCCTGGCAACCGTCCCGACGTCGCAACGCACATCGCCGCCGCCGACCTCGCGGCCGTGGGAGATCAGCACGACACCGAAACGAGGATCGTCGTCGCGCATGCAGTCCCGTACCAGCGCGATATAGCGAGGTTCGAAGATCTGCATCGGCAGATCCTCGTCGGGCAGCAGGGCCGACTGGAGTGGGAACATCGCCATCGGAAGGGCTGTCTTCATTAGATATCCAGCTCACCGACCAGCGCGTCGACAACGGCGCGCAGATCTCCGTCGTGCTCCTCGGCGACCCGTCGCTGCCGCTGATACGACGCGCCCAGCCGCCAGATATCGGCCACCGAGGCCAACTCGTCGGCGCAGTGCAGCGACTTCGCGACCGGCTCCAAACGGTTCAGCAGGTCGGGCAGGTCATCGGTGACCAGCCGTTCATTGCTTTCGGCGTCGAGAATGATCACCGCATCCAGCCCGTAACGTGCGGCGCGCCACTTGTTTTCCTGAACGTGCCAGGGCGGCATGGTCGGCAGCGGCTCACCGGCGTCGAGCCGGCGGTCGAGGTCGACGATCAGGCAATGCGTCAACGCCACCAGCGCGCCCAGCTCACGCAGGTTGGACACCCCGTCGCAGACCCGCACCTCGAGAGTGCCGAGATGCGGCGAAGGCCTGATGTCCCAACGGATCTCGTTCATATGATCGATGATGCCGGTCTTCTTCTGGTCGTAGACGAAACCTTCGAACTGCGCCCAGGACTGAAAGTGGAAAGGCAACCCGGCGGTGGGCAATTGCTGAAACATCATCGCCCGATTGCTGGCGTACCCGGTGTCCTCCCCGCCCCACCACGGCGACGACGCCGACAGCGCCAGCAGGTGCGGATAGTAGTTGAGCAGTGCCGTCATGATCGGCATTACCTTGTGCGCCGACGAGATCCCGACATGGACGTGCACGCCCCAGATCAGCATCTGCCGGCCCCACCATTGGGTGCGTTTGATCAGCTCGGCGTAGCGCGGCGCGTCGGTGAGCTTTTGGGTGGACCACTGCGCGAACGGGTGCGTGCCGGCGCAGAAAAGTTCCATGCCACGGTCCCGGACAATCCGGCGGGCTGGTCCCAGGGTTTGGCGCAGATCCTCCATTGCCTGCCCGGTGTTGTCGCAGACGCCGCTGACGATCTCCACGGTGTTGCGCAGCAATTCCTTGTGCACGCGTGGGTTTTCGCCGATCTCTGCGATGACGGCGGTGGCCTCGTTGCTCAGGTCACGCGTCTGCGCGTCGACGAGCGCGAATTCCCACTCAACCCCGATCGTCGGTCGGGGTGAGCCGTCGAAGTCGATATGGGCGCTTGCCCTGCTGGTTGGCCCGCTAGCCGGAACCAATGACACCGCACGCCACCCGCTTGCCGGCGTCTCCGGTGGACATCGTGGTTTGGTCGGGGCCCGGTGTCCCATTGACCTGGGTGTAGCGATCCGCCGGGATGTTGGCGAAGTTGTCGGACCCGGCGTGAATCATGATCGCGGTCCCCTGGCCGGCCAGCAGGTCCTCCTTGGTGAACGCGTCCGTCGTCGTCACCAATAAGGCGCTGCCGTCCTTGCGGACCTGCAGCGAGGTCAGGTCACCGCTCATCGGCTCGCCGGTGTGCCCCGGCGCCTGGTAATGCCCACCGGCAGATAAGAAGTCGCCCGGCGCACCGCCGTTCGGCGCAACCGAGTTGGCCTCACACTTGCCCACCGAGTGGATGTGCACGCCATGGAAGCCGGGCGTCAGCGAGCCATGCCCGGTCGTCTCAACGGTGATCGTCACGTAGCCGTCGGCGAATTCGAATTTGGCCGTCGCCACCTTGGCGCCGTCAGGCGCGATCAGGTTGGTGGTCAGGCTCTCCGGCGCGGCCGGCCCACCCTTCTGTTGCGTCTCCGACGGCGACGGCGACCCGGTCCAGATCGCCGGCGTGGTCCCGGGGGAGGTCGCCGGGGGCTGGTTGGGCTTGCACGCGCTCAGCAGCGCGACCGAAGCGACGAGCGGAACCAAGACGGTGACGGCGGCGACTTTGCGGCGTATGGGCTTAACCATGGGGAGAGCCTATCCCGATGACGATGCCGGGATGCAGCACGCTGCCCCATTTTCGAAGCGACGCGGCCGCACCCAAATTTCCTGTCGGAGGGTGGGCAGTTATGAGAACAGTTCCGCAAGGTTGACCACGGTACCTAGGGCCGCAAACAGGGCGGAATCGGCACCGATTAGGAGATCGTATGGAACCAGTGCCGTGTTGGCGGACGTCGGATCAAGGAGCGCGTCCAGGAGGTTACCGGCCTGGAGCTGATCCGTGGCAATGTTGGCGTCGTAGGCGGGGAGACTGGTCAGGGCCACATTGATTGCGTCTGCAATGGGGAGCAACGAGGCATAGTCGTACGAGAGCGTGGCGCTGATGTCGTTGATGATGTCTGTTGGCGACGAGCTGAGCGTCACGTCGGACACCGGGAAGCCGGCGATCGTGAGGAACCCATCCACGACGTCGGTAAACGACCCATTCTGGGGCACATCAAAACCGGTGTACAACGCGTCTCTACCGGCAGCAACGGCGCGACCTGGTCTGGGTAACTGACCGGGTTCTGCAGATCGTGGAGGGCGTCGGTGACTCCCTGCTGCCAGCCGTTGCTCAGTGCGTCGGAGAGCTGCGTCTGGTTGATGTCGGGGAAGAGCCCGAAGGTGGTGGGCACATTCGCCGGCCCCTGATTCCAGCCCTCGGTGATGCTGCCGTAGCCCAGGTTCACCAGGATCTGGGTATCGGGTTCCAGCAGGTCATAGAGCGGCTGTCCGATTCCCGGGATCAACAGCAGCGGCTCCAAGATCGGCAGGTTGTCGTTCGGAATCATGTAGTAGTCGGTCAGCCCTTCCCCGGTGAGCGCCTCAGATCCCGGCAACAGCATCGCGCTGTTGATCTGGTCGGGGGTGAGATCCAGATACTCGGTGTGCACTAAAAAGATCCCCAGCAAGGCGTTGAGGTCCGACAGCAGGTTGGTCGTGTAGTGCGGGAAGTCGGCGAAACCGTCGTATTCGAGGGTGTAGATGTCGGTCGGGTAGAGGTCAGATGGTGTCGCGGGTGCGAAGCCTTGCTCCAAAGCGGTTAAGGCCGAGGTGTTACCGGCCGGAAAATCGAAGGTGTTCGCAAAGCCGCCATTAGGGTTAAGGGGATCGCCGACCAGCACGAAGTGCACATCGTCACTGGGCACACCTGCGGCTTGGAGCTGCTGCATCATCAGCGAGGAAGCTGCGGAGCTCTGGGAGTAGCCGAAAACCACGACGGGATTCTCGGGGCTCACCCCTCCGGCGGCTATTTGGCTTTCGATATCGGAGACCATGATCTGCTGGTCCTGACCCAGCGAGGTGACCAACCCGAGGCTATGGACGCCGGTAAGCGGATACGCCCCCTCGGGTGTAAACGAGGATTGGGCGGTGCCGGTGAAGCCGAGCGGCTGCAGATACAGCGTGTCGGCGGCGTCCACATATTGTGGGGGCGGTATCGGGATACCGCTGCCGCCGAAAACCAACGCCGTACCGTCCCCGAGCGGCGAATCTGCGGTGTCAACAAGCTGTATCGCGCGGACTTGAACGTTCCGCGGCGATGGTGCGACTGAGGGGACGACGAGTAGGCCGGCGCCCACGATTGCTACACCGGCAGTTAGGTGCGCGCTCCGCGACCGACGATTCCGCTTGCTGCTGTGCTGATGAGCCATCGGTCAGCCCCCTACTTGTCGGTGGATCTTAGGCCGCTGCTAAGGAAATCTCAGCGTGCGTTAAGGAAAGGTAGGTGTCAGGCACCCTACGCCCGTGCTCCAAAAATCGGAAGATATCTCCGCTAATTTGGACGGAATATTTGGTATCCAGAGCTTGAGTGCGGCGGCGCGGTCATATTTGCCCTGGTCAGCGCCAAATCACTGAAATGTTTCACGCCCGTACGGGAATCGGGCATGCGACCATAAGCGCTGATGCGTCGGGTCCGCAGATAAGACCTCCGATGGTTCTAAGTGTCAAGTGTGTGGCCCCGTCCGGGTCAACGGACCCAACGAGATGAACGCGAAACCGTTCAGCGCCGAGGTACTTTTCACTGGGTGGCGCGACGGCGAAGTCGTTTGCTGCTGAGAGGCGGAGTCCGTCGAGGTCGGCTGCGGCGACGATCGCTGGCAGTGCCGCTTGCTCTGGCCCAGAGCGCGTCTCGAATCTAGAGAAACGAGGCCGATCAGATCCTGTCTTGTCTCACCTGGTTAGGAACACCAGACGGAACTTGCCGATCTGGATCTCGTCGCCGTTGGCCAGCATCGCCGAGGCCACCGGTTTACGGTTGACATAGGTGCCGTTGAGGCTGCTGATGTCAACGATGTGGACTTCGCCGTTGTCCCTTCGGAACTCGGCGTGCCGGCGGCTGACGGTGACGTCGTCGAGGTAGATGTCGCTGTCGGGATGCCGGCCAGCGGATGTGACGGGCTGATCTAGCAGGAACCGCGATCCGGCGTTGGGGCCGCGCTTGACGACAAGCAGGGCCGCGCCGCTCGGCAACCCTTCGACTTCCCCCACCCCCGCCTCGGCGGCGTCAGCGGCCGAAGCGCCGAGCTCGCCGAAGAGGTCGGCGTAGGAAAGGAAGGTGGTGTCCCCGGTGTCCTCTTGGGACGTCTGGTCGTTGTTCTTGTGGCTCACTTGCTGTCCTTGTTAGCCGTGGAAGTGTCGGGTTGGTGGTCAGCCTTGGCCGGGTGCAGCCGCAGTGCTGACCAGGTGCCGTTGATCGACACGTCCTGGACCGCCTCAACGCCGCATTGGCGAAGGGCTCGGACTAGCCAGTCCCGGCGAAGATCGGTGCCCGGCTGACCGGGTTTGGGGTAGCTGACCCAGGCCAGGCGGCCATCGCGGACGGCCGCATATACGGGCCTGAGCAATGCCAGGTCCGCGGGCCGGACTGCAAAGCCAATGACCACATCTGCCTGATCCGGGTTCGGGCCACCAGTCGTTCGCAGCCTCAACCCCGATTCGGGTGGCGCATTGACCACCGCCACGCTTTGGCCGTGCTTTATCTGCAGCTTTTGCTCAAGCTCAAGCTCTCCGGGGCCGAGCACGCCACCTCCACCGACACGCAAGCGGGCAGACCAATAGATTCACGCTGGCATCACCTCAGCGCGGCCGGCGCTTAGCGCTCGCGCCACGCTGGATGCCGGAATTCCTCAAAGGCCAAAGACCATTCACAATCAACAATCACTACGAATCTAGCATTCATAGTGAATGTTAGCAATGTTGTGAGGCGCGCCTTGACACCGGCATCACCTCAGCGCGGCCGGCGCTTAGCGCTCGATCGCCACGCTGGATGCCAGAATTTACTCAGGACCCATTCACAACCGATCACCGCGAATCTATCATTCATGGTGAATGTAGCATGTGTGAGGCGCACTTTGACACAGGGCAGCACGCGACGCGACAGGAACGCAGAAGCGACCCGGCAGGTGATCATGCAAGCTGGCCGGGAGCTGTTCGCTACCCAGCCCTACTCTGAGATCACTGGTCTGCAGATCTGTGTGCGGGCCGGAGTCACCCGCGGTGCGCTGCAACACCACTTCGGCAGCAAACTGGGGCTATTCATGGCGGTATTCGACGGTCTGCAAGGCGATGGCGTCAGCCGCATAGCAGATGCTCTCGCCGATCACGATGATCCATGGGAGCAGGCAAGGGCGGCCATCGTGGTGCTCGTCGACGTCTACACCGATGCGGAATACCAGGCGGTGGTCTTGAAGGAAGCCCCCGCCGCAGTCGGATGGCAGCGATGGCGCGAACGTTACCGGGACAACTTCGCAGGCGTCATCAGCGAAGTAATCGGCAGCTTCGTCGCTGCGGGCCTGATCAAGCATTCACCCGTCATGTTGACCGCCACAATGCACGGAGCGCTCACCGAGCTGTCGTTTGAGATCGCGCGGTCCGACGATCCACCACACACACGCACACTGGCGCTGGCCCTACTCGACGAAATGATGTCCAAGTTCCGCGAACTCGTCTCAGATCCACCGCAGCAAGAGCCAGGCCCCAATCGTCGCCAACGCGGCGGTCGCTGACTACAGGCGGCGACGCCGCGCGCCGACCGGTAGGAGGAAGGGTTCCGCCGACTTCTGGACTACGTCGAACGCCACGGTGACGCCCGAGTCCCGATCTCCTACGCCATCGATGACTGCAGATTCGGTGCGTGGGTCAACACGCAGCGCGACAACTACACCAAGGACACCCTTGAGGCCGACCGTCAGCGCCGACTCTCGGGGCCGGGCTGATGCCGTTCAGCTCGCGACCACCACGATGACACCGGGCGGCTGGTCGGCGACTTCGGGAATCCGTGGTTGGACAGGCGCTTTCAATAGCTGGCCCACGGCGTCGGCGGTTTCGCGTTCGCCGGGCCCGCTACCGAAGTACACGGTGGTGGCCGAGACGTTGGGCAACGACAGGTTGTCGACCTCTGTGACGTTGTAGCCGCCCTGCTTCAGCTGGTCGGCGGTGCGCCCGGCGATCCCCTGTTGGCTGGAGATGTTGTAGACCCGTACATCCGCTTTTGCCGCAGGTCTCGCCGAGGTTTTCGGCGCCATGGTGCTCGTCGTCACCGTTGATCCCGACGAGTCGTCGTCGGAGTTGGCGCCCGATCCCATCGCTTGGAAACCCACCAGCAAAAAAATGACACCGAGAAACAGCAGCACCATCACCATGGCCCGCAGGGGTAGCCCGGTCGAGTCGGGAACGCGCTCATTCATTGACGTCACTGTATCTAGGAGTGCGCCAAAACCCACACCGACGCTCAGCGGGCGGGTAATACCTCAGGTGACTTCGAAGCCCAGCCGTCGCGCCGCCCGCGCCTTCTGCCGACTGGCACGCAGCCGTCGGAGCCGTTTGACCAGCATCGGGTCCGCTGCCAATGCTTCGGGCCGGTCGACCAAGGCATTCAGCACCTGGTAGTAGCGCGTGGCCGACATAGCAAACAACTCTTTGATGGCTTCTTCTTTCGCGCCGGCGTATTTCCACCATTGGCGCTCGAACGCCAAAATGTCGTGTTCGCGGCGGGTTAGCCCATCGGCGAGTTCAGAGTCGTCCCCCGATCGATTAGCCCGCGCCATAGCGCTGTCCATATCGCTTCCTCGACCCTTTCGGCGAATTCTCGAATGCTCGCTGCTCCGGCGAATATTCAACCACGCTCACAACTGTTGACCCCGCACCCAAGCCCGCGAGTCGGCTGACTAGGTGAGATTGCCTGCCGCAGGCCCACTCCGCAACCGCAGTGCTTAAGCTTGCCGGTCATGGCAGTCGTACCCATTCGCATCGTGGGAGATCCGGTCCTGCACACCCCGACCAAACCGGTACCGGTCGGCGCGGACGGCTCACTGCCGACCGAATTGGCCGATTTGATCACCACGCTGTACGACACCATGGACGCCGCCTACGGGGTTGGCCTGGCCGCCAACCAGATCGGCGTCGACTTGCGGGTATTCGTCTACGACTGCGCCGACGAGCGCGGGCAATCGGCGCGGCGGCGCGGTGTGATCGTCAACCCGGTGCTGGAGACCTCCGAAATTCCCGAGACCATGCCCGACCCGGACAACGACGACGAGGGTTGCCTTTCGGTGCCAGGTGAGTCGTTTCCGACCGGGCGGGCCAAGTGGGCCCGCGTCACCGGACTCGACGCCGATGGCAGCCCGGTCACCCTTGAGGGCGAGGGGTTGTTCGCTCGGATGCTTCAGCACGAGACTGGGCATTTGGATGGATTCCTGTATCTGGACCGCTTGGTCGGGCGGCATGCCCGCGCGGCGAAACGTGCGGTTAAATCTCACGCCTGGGGCGTTCCCGGGTTGTCGTGGACACCGGGCGAAGGGCCGGACCCGTTCGGTCACTGATGGTTTCGTGGCCTCGACCCGGTACCAGGGTGACAGTGCGTTACCGTCGGCCCGCCGGCTCGGTCCCGCCACTGACCGACGCGGTGGGTCATCTACTCGGCATCGACCCGCTGGTGCGGGTGCAGACGAAGACCGGGGCGGTGGTGCAGTTTGCGCCCGCGGATGCGGTCGCGGTGCGGGTGCTGAGCGATGCGCCGGTGCGCACCTCGCAGATCCGCGCGCTCGAGCACGCCGCCGCGCTCGCCTGGCCGGGCGTGGAGCAGCATTGGCTGGACGGCTGGCTGCTGCGCGCCGGGCGCGGCGTCACATTGCGCGCGAATTCCGCTGTGCCGCTTGATATTTCTGCGAGTTCAGCCGCGATACCGGCGATCGTCGACTGGTACACCCGGCGAGGGCTCACCCCACGGCTGGCGATCGCCGACCGCCTGCTGCGGGTGCCCGGCGTGGGCGAGCAGGCCAACGCCGTGCTGGTGCGCGAGGTGTCCTCCGCCGGAGGGCCCGACCCGTCGGTCCGACTCTCGGCCCACCCGGACGACGCCTGGCTGCGGCTCTACCGCCGCGAGGTCCCCATTGACGTGCTGACCGCCGTCGTCGACGGCGAGCTGGCGTTCGGGATGTATGCGGACCTGGCCGTGGCGCGAGCTTCGGTGACCGACGCCCCGGACGGCACCCGCTGGGTGGGGCTGTCGGCGCTGCGGTCAGCAGACCAGGGCGCCGGGCGCGCGCTGTGCGAAGCCCTGCTGGCGTGGGGGGCAGCTCGAGGCGCGACCCGCGGCTACGTCCGGGTTCTCGACGACGATCACGCCGCCGCCGATCTGGCCCAGTCGTTGGGCTTCGCGCTGCATCACCGCGCGCGCTACGTGACGGCGGCCACGTAGGGTCGGGCCATGCCCGACGGCGTGATTGACGGCGGCGACCCGCTGCGCTCGGCTTCGCCGCGCTTGCCGCTCCTGCGGCTGGCCACCTGGAATGTGAACTCGATCCGCACCCGGCTGGACCGGGTACTCGATTGGCTGGAGCGCGCCGAGGTCGACGTGCTTGCGATGCAAGAGACCAAGTGCGCCGACGACCAGTTTCCGACGTTGCCGTTCTTGGAACTCGGCTACGAGGTGGCGCATTGCGGGTTCAACCAGTGGAACGGCGTGGCAATCGCATCGCGAGTCGGCCTCGACAACGTCGAGGTCGGCTTCGACGGCCAGCCGAGCTGGAGCAGTAAGCCGGATGTGGCGGCCGCGGCCGAAGCCCGCGCCCTGGCCGCCACCTGCGCGGGGGTTCGGGTGTGGAGCCTCTACGTGCCCAACGGCCGCGCCCTGGGTGACCCGCATTACACATACAAGCTGAATTGGCTTGCCGCACTCCGCGATACGGCCGAGACCTGGCTACGTGACGACCCCGCTGCGCAGATTGCGTTAGTCGGCGACTGGAACATCGCCCCGACCGACGACGACGTCTGGAGCGTCGAATTCTTCCAGGGCGCCACACATGTCTCCGAACCGGAGCGCAAAGCGTTTGACGCCATCGTCAACGCTCAATTCGCAGATGTCGTAAGGCCTTTCACTCCCGGTCCCGGGGTCTACACCTACTGGGACTACACCCAGCTGCGGTTTCCGAAGAGACAGGGAATGCGCATCGACTTCATCCTCGCCTCCCCCGCGCTGGCCGGCCGGGTCGCCGACGCGCAGATCGTCCGGGAGGAACGTAAAGGCAAGGCGCCCAGCGACCACGCGCCCGTGTTGGTGGATCTGCGCACAGATTGACGCATATAAAAATCCCCTGTGGGTATTCATCTGCTGTTCATTTTCCAAACAAGGCCATAGGATTGCCGGATGCTGCGCAATATCGTGACGGTTCCATTAACTTAGTTTGCGCGTATACAACCGCCGCCAGTGTGGCCCGCAGCGGGTACTCGAATCACGGCCTCAACAACAATTGATCAGGGAGTCATCATGGGTGTCGTAAACGGCGCCGTACGCAGCGTAACTCGAACGGTGGGTCGTGCCGCGGAGGTGACCACCGAGGCCGCGGGTGCGGTCGGCGGCGCCGCGGTCAATGGTGTCGTCGGAGCGGTGACCGGCGCTGCCGCCGGTGTGCAGCGGGGCATTGGCCGCGGTAGTCATTCCACGCCGGCAGCAGCACTGACGCTTGGCGCGCTCGGTGTCGCCGGCCTGCTCGAGTGGCCGGTGGTGTTGGCCATCGGCGGCGGCGCCTTGTTGCTGCGGCAGCTGAACAATGGGCATTCCGATGGCTCGCACGAGGCGTCGGTCACACCGGTGAGGGCGGTGCCGACCAAGTCGACCAGTTCGGCTAGGTCGTCAGGGCCACGCAAATCGCCGGCCAAGCGGGCACCGGCACGGTCGCGCGGCACACAGTCGCGCACCCGCCGCTAATTCTCCCGGTTGGGTACCGTCAGAACAGTGCGAGCATCTCCGCTCCGCGCGGTCGCGCTGGGCTTCCAAGTAACGTCTGCGCTGGTCGGCGCCACCGTACACACCGCGGCGAGCGCCGCCGGATCCTTAGGCACGGTCGCCTCAACCGGCCTGACCATGGCCGCGATCCCGGTTCGAGAAGGCGTCAAAGCGCTGTCGGACGGACTGCCCGCGCCCACGTTGACTCGACATAGTTGGCGCGGCAGGGGACGCGCGTGGATCGAGGTCCGCGGCCTGGACGGGCCGGACGGCGACGAGATTGGGCGGGCTGTCGTCGACGCCGTTCTCGCCCGTCCCGGCGTCACGTCGGCCAGCCTGAACCGCCCGTTATCGCGGGTCGTCGTCGCGCTCGACGGCTACCAGACCTCACTTCGTGAACTGTGCCGAGTAGTGGACGAAACCGAAAAGAATTGCAAATCAATCGGTAACGTCAAAAGCCGCCGCGCTCAGCCACGCCCGGAACCGTTACCGGGTGACGGTCTGCTGCTGGCCACCAAGGCAGTGGGGGTCGGCGCCACCGCCGTCGGGGTCAGCGCCGCGGTCGCGGGCCGGATGCTGCAGTGGCCGCGGCTGACCTACGGTTTCGAGGCCGCGGTAGTGGCCGTCGACTACCAGCCGCGGGTGCGCCGTCTGCTCGAGGACAGCATCGGCCAATCCGCGACGGACACGCTGCTGAGCTTGGCTATGACGGCCGCACACGTCCTCGAGCTCTCGCCCGCGTCGCTGGCCGTGGACTTGATGATGGAAACGCTGAAAGCCGCCGAAATGCGGTCCGAAGCGCAGGCCTGGAGTCGCCACGAACCGGCGCTGGCCCGCCATCCCGAGTATCTGGAGGCCCATCCGCCGTCGCGCCCGGTGCCGCTGCCCGAGGGACCGATTGAGCGGCATTCACGTCGCAGCGCATTAGTCCAGGCGATCAGTGTCGCAGCCGTCGGCGCCACCACCCGAAACCTCAACATGACCTCGACCGCGGCGTTGGTCACCACGCCGAAAGCCACCCGCACCACCCGCGAATCGTTCGCCGCGGCGCTTGGCCAAGGGTTGGCCGACCAGCACGCCGTGTTGCCGTTGCGCCCGCAAAGCCTGCGCCGGCTCGACCGGGTCGACGCGCTGCTGATCGACCCCAGGGTGTTGTGTACCGACGTGCTGCGGGTGGTGCGGGTGCGCGGCGCCGACGACGACGAGCTCTCCCCGGCTTGGAACCGCGCCCAGCTGCTGCTGGAAAAACGAGGCCTGCGGGTCGGCTGGCATCCGGTTCCGGGAGGACCAGCCGACGCGAACGTCGAAGCCTTGATCGGCCCCACGCACGACCCGCTGGCCTCGGCTGTGCTGGCCGAGGCGCGCCGGGCCGGCCTGGATTTGATCTCTGTCGACATCGATGACCTCGGCGAGCTGCGGCCCGCATTCGACGAGCTGCGCTCGCCGGAGAACGGATCCGTCGATGATGCGCTTGTCGCGGCGCTGACCGAGTTGCAACAGTCGGGTCACACCGTCGCGGTACTGTCTTCGGCAGGCGCACAAGCACTTTCGTCGGCCGACGTCGGGCTGGGTGTGATGCCCAATTCCGACGCCGAGCCGCCGCCCTGGACGGCGGATCTGATCCTGAGTGACCTCGCCGGCGCCTGGCGACTGCTGCATGCGGTCCCCGCGGCCAGGACAGCAAGCCGCCGTGGGATCGAGATATCCACCGGCGCGACGGCGTTGGGTGCGCTGCTGACGGTGCCCGGCGTGCGCGGCCAAGGGCCCGGCCCGGTGACCACGGGTGCCGCGGCGGGTCTGCTGTCCGGCTACTTGCTAGCGCGCCGAGTGGTTCGCGCACCGACTCCGCTGCCGGCCCCGATGCACGAATGGCACGCAATGTCGGTCGAGAAGGTCCGAAAGATGTTGCCGCCGCCCGACGCCGAAGAATCGACGCAGCCCCCCCACGGTGTGCTGGCCACCCGGGCCATGGAAGCGGCTCACCGCGGCGCCGAACTGACCGGACGACCGCGCCGAGCGGTCTGGCAGTTCCTCAAGGCGGTACAAGCCGAACTGTCCGACCCGCTGACCCCGGTATTGGCCCTCGGATCGGCAGCCAGCGCGATCCTCGGGTCGCCGGTCGACGCGGTGCTGGTCGGTTCGGTGCTCACCGGAAACTCCGTGCTCGCCGCCAGCCAGCGCCTGCGTGCCGAAAGCCGACTGAACGAACTGCTGGCCCAACAGATTCCACCGGCCCGCAAAGTGACGACCGGTCCGGACGGCGCGCCGGTGTACACCGAGGTGGTCGCGGAGGAACTACGGCCCGGCGATGTGATCGAGATACGCACCCACGAGGTGATCCCCGCCGACGCCCGGCTGATCGAGGAAGACGACCTCGAGGTCGACGAGTCGACGCTCACCGGTGAGTCGCTGCCCGTGGAAAAGCAGATCGACGCCACGCCGGGCGCCGAACTGGCCGAGCGTCGCTGCATGTTGTTCGCCGGCACCACGATCGTCGCGGGCACCGCGGTGGCGCTGGTGACCGCCGTCGGCGCCGACACCCAGGCGCGTCGTGCCGCGGAACTCGCGTCCGGTGACGTGCCGGAGGTCGGGCTGCAGCACCAGCTCAGCAAGCTCACCAATCAGGCATTCCCGGTCAGCACGGCCGGGGGCGGCCTGGTCAGCCTGCTGGGCTTGTTGCGCGGTCGAGGGTTGCGCGAAGCCGTGGCCAGTGGAATCGCGATCACTGTGGCCGCGGTCCCGGAAGGGATGCCGCTGGTGGCGACCCTCGCGCAAGCCGCGTCGGCCCGGCGCCTAAGCGACTACGGCGCCCTGGTGCGCATTCCCCGGTCCGTCGAGGCGCTCGGCCGCGTGGACGTCGTTTGCTTCGACAAGACCGGGACGCTGTCCGAAAACCGCCTGCGGGTGACGCAGGTGCATCCGGTGGGCGACTACTCCCGCGACGACGTGGTGCGCTTTGCCGCGCACGCGGCACCGGACGCCAATGGCGGCCCGCAGGTGCACGCCACCGACCGGGCCATCATCGAGGCGGCGCTGGCGGTCGATTCGTCCAACGGCTTCCGCGCCGACGAAGAAGCCACTGAAGCCACAGCGCATCTGCCGTTCCGGTCCGGCAGGTCATTCTCGGCGTCGGTATCCGACGACGAGCTGACCGTCAAAGGCGCACCCGAAGTGGTGCTGGCGGCGTGCCAGGACGTCGGCCCGGAGATCGAGGGCACCGTGCGTCAGCTGGCGGCCGAAGGGCTGCGGGTGATCGCCGTCGCGCGGCGCCGGCTCGGCCCGCAACAAGCCAAGCTGGTGGCCGACGACGAAGACGCCATCGCTGATCTGGTCGACGGCGAGCTGTCACTGGCGGGGTTCCTCGGGCTGTCCGACACTCCGCGAGCCGAGGCACCCGCACTGCTCAAGGCCCTGTCCGAACGCGAGGTCGGCATCAGGTTGATTACCGGTGACCACCCGATCACCGCGACCGCGATCGCCCGAGAAATGGGCCTGCCGGTGAGTGCGGAGCAGGTCATCAGCGGTGCGGAGTGGGACGCCTTGTCGCGCAAAGACCAGGAACGCGCCGTCACCGAGCGGGTGATTTTCGCCCGGATGTCACCGGAGAACAAGGTGCAGGTGGTCCAGACGCTGGAACGCGCCGGCAAGGTCTGCGCGATGGTCGGCGACGGCTCCAACGACGCCGCCGCGATCCGGGCCGCCACCGTCGGCCTCGCCGTCGTGGCGCGCGGCAGCGACGCGGCCGGCATCGCGGCCGATGTAGTGCTGGTCGACGCCCGGATCGAAGCGCTGGTGGCGGCCATCGACGAGGGACACCAGCTCTGGCAGCGGGTGCACGCCGCGGTGTCGGTGCTGTTGGGTGGCAACGCCGGCGAGGTGGCTTTCGCGATCATCGGCAGCGCGATCAGCGGAACGTCGCCGCTCAACACCCGCCAGCTGCTGCTGGTGAACATGATGACCGATGCGTTCCCCGCCGCCGCTCTTGCGGTGAGCCCGCCGAGCGGCCCGGTGCAGACCGGCGGTGGCGGCCCGGATCAGCGGGCGCTGTGGCGCGCGGTCGCGATCCGCGGGACGACCACGGCGGCGGCCGCGACCGCGGCTTGGATGATGGCCGGCGTGACCGGACGACCGCGCCGCGCGTCGACGGTGGCACTGGTCGCGTTGGTGAGCACCCAGCTGGGTCAAACGCTGCTGGAGTCGCGTGCGCCGTTGGTGGTGTTGACCGCTGGCGGATCGCTGGCCGTGATGGGGACGCTGATCAGCATCCCGGGCGTCAGCCAGCTACTTGGCTGTACCCCGCTCGGCCCGATCGGGTGGGCGCAGGCGCTGGGCTCAGCCGGGGCGGCGACCGCCGGGGTTGCCGTCGCAACCCGCGTGCTCGACAGTAAACGTCCATTGGAGTTGGAAGCCGCCGACCGGCCGTCCGGTCAGTCCGGACCTCCACAAGACCAAACCGCCACAGAACGGCGTACAACTCGATCAGCGGGATCGCCAGCAGACCAGCGGCCCCTGAAGCTAGTGGGTCGGCGAGAGAGTCCTTCGTCGACGTCATACTCCCGACGGTGACCGGCGCACTCTGCTGGACGGCAAATCTAACGTGACTGAAAGGCAAATGATGGTCGACAAGAAGCCCCACCGCGCAACGTCCCAGGCCGAGGCCGTCGCGCACATCCGCGAAGGCGAGACGTTCTTTGTGAGCGTGCCGATTTTTGGTCGGCTGGAAATTCCGCGACCCGAGGCGCTCGCTTACTACAGCGGTCTAGCCGCGTTGGCCGCATTCGAGCTCATCGACTGGCCGGTCGCGGTCGTCATCGCGGCGGGCCATCTCTTGGCCAGTAACCACCACAACAAAATCCTCGAAGAGCTCGGCGAGGCCATCGAAGAGGCTTAGGGCGAACGATCCGGCTCCAGCCCGCCCGCTTCCTTTTCTTGCAGCACCCGGAGCGCGCTTTCGGCGTCGTGGTGAATCGGCAGACACATCAGATCGGCCACTCTGTACATGAAGCTGTCCGGCGATAAAACCAGGACAATAGCGTTCTGTTCGAGCAGTCGATCCAGTGCCGCAAATCCCGCGCTGTCCAAGTATTTAAGCCCGCTCAATACCAGGATGACGGGCCGCGGGCCCGGCACGGCCAGCACCGATTGCGTGAACTCCTCGACATTGGTCACGTCGACCTCGCCGGTGACCGTCACTTCTGCGGGAGTGGCCGCCGCGGTGCCGCTTTCGGGGATGTGTAGCTGGAAAACCGCCCGGGTCATCGTGTTACGCCCTCCACCAGATTGGCCCCCGGGACAACTGCGTGGTGAAAATCTAGGGTAATTCGGGTGCCGTGAGCAGTGCGCACGGTCTTCACGTGGTCGGCGAGTCCGTTGATCATGGTGAGTCCCCGTCCGCCCCGCAGACTGCGTTGGCTGGCCGAGGAATCGCCCGACCACCGGCCGGTATCGCTGATCGTCGCGCTGACGGTGTCACCGCGCACGAAAGCCTCGATGGACACCGTCGTGAGCGAATCGCCGCCGCTACCATGCTCAATCGCGTTACTCACGGCCTCGCCGGTGGCCAACAGGATGTCGGCTGCCCGGCGCGGATCTACCGTGATACCGGTCAGCCAGTGGCGCAGCCGGTGCCGCGCTTCCGGGATAGTCATCGGTGTGGCTGGCAGCACGGTGGCAAGACTGCGCGCCGTGGCGTGATTGGGACGCAACGCCAACAGGACGACGTCGTCGGTATAACCGCCGGGCGGGGCCATCCGGTCCAGCAACTCGTCACAGAACTCTCCAACCGACAGTTCCGCACGATATGCGGCGGCGGCCTGTAGCCGCTCGAATCCTTGATCGAGTGTCTCGCCCTGCCGCTCGATCAATCCGTCGGTGTAGAGCAACAGCAGGCTGCCGGCCGGCAACTGGTGTTCTGCCGTGTTCGACTTGAGACGGTGTTCCCACGCCGCAATAGGGGGACGCCGCCCGGCCTGCAGAAAAACCGGCGGTTGGTCCGGCGTTACCAGCAAAGGGTAGGGATGACCCGCGCAGCTATAACTGATGCTGGAGGTGCCGTCGGCCATTCCCGGTTGCCCGGTGTCAATGACGGCATAACTAACCGTCGCGCAGCGCGCACCGGGGACGGACGCCGCATACCGGTCCAGCGAGCTGAGCACCGCGCCCGGGTCGGCTCCGGTGAGAGCGGTGGCGGCCACCGCGGCACGGAGTCTGCTCATCACTATCGCCGCGGGGAGACCGTGTCCGACCACGTCCCCGACGGATATCGCGATCTGGCCCGGTTGCTGCAGCGGGGTCACCAGATACCAGTCGCCGCCGACGCGCATCGCCTCGCCGCCGGGCTGATACACGGCCGCCACGACCGCGGCCGTCGACCCGCGATCGAGATCGAGCAGATGCTCTTGGAAGTCAACGGCAATCCGATGTTCGCGCTGCGCACTGCGGACCCGGCCCACGGCAAGTTGGGTGATCTCCGCAGTCCGGGCGAACGTCTCGAGCTCGCTCGCGTCGAAATCCCGCGGTGTGGGCCACAGCAGCCCGAGGGAACCGATCACGCTTCCGTCAGGTCCGCGCAACGGTTGACTGACGCACGACCGGACGCTGTGCGCGGTTTCATGCACCACGTGGCCATAACGCGGAGCGAGCGCGAACGTATCGGTGATGATCATCGACTGACCGGTCTTGATGACGTCAATCGGCACCAGCGGCGTGTCCAGGGTGGCGACGTGGTAGCGGTCGCGGAATTCGACGGGGACCGGACCGGCGTACTCGAATCGGACGTTGTTCTCCTCGACGTCGAGCAGACCGATCACGACGACCGTCGCACCGCCCGCGCCCAGCGGAGAGGCCAGCAGCGCTTCAGCGATTCCCGCGACAGACTCGGCGGCCCGCAACGCGGCATCGAGTTGGGCGGCGGCAGAGGTACGCCGAAGCTCGGCTTCACGCTGTAGCCGGCCGGCGCGTTCGCGCTTGGCGGCGGACAACCGCGCCGCGACCCTCTCGACCAGCTCCTGCGAGCGAAACGGTTTGGGCAGGTAGTCGTCCGCGCCTCCGGCGTAGCCTTCGCTGACCGCCTCGTCTCCGGCGCGGGCCGAGAGCATCAGGATCGGAGTGGCGGCCAGTTCGGGATCGCGACGGACGGCCGAGACGAAGTCGAAGCCGTCAAGCTTGGGCATCATCACGTCGGTCACGATGGCGTCTGGGCGGAGCTCGCCGGCGGTCCGCAGGGCCGCTTCGCCGTCGGCGACCAGAACCGTTCTCCACTGCGCCGACAACACCTGATTTATGTGAGCCCGCATGTCGGCGTTGTCGTCGGCGATCAACACCAGTTCGCGGTCGTCGTCGCCGGGCGCAGTCACGGTCGGCAGCTTAGAACTCGGAGCCACCCACTGATCCGCCTCGACGACGTAAGAGTTGTCCAGCAGGTCGGCCAACGCATGGTCGATCGGCGTGGCGGCAAGCGATTTCGGCAACGTGATCGCGACCGTGGTACCCCGGTCGAGTTCGCTGGTGATCTGCATGCTGCCTTGCTGGAGTTCCACCAGCCCGCGCACCAGCGACAGCCCGATGCCGGTGCCCTCCACGCTGCGGCCCCGCGCGGTGTCGGCCCGAAAGAAGCGTTCGCCGAGCCGTTTCAGGTCGGCCTCGCTGATCCCGACACCGGTGTCGCGGACGCTGACCAGCACCCGGCCGGATCGCCCGGCTCCTTCTCGGGCCCCTGCGCGGCCCGCATCGTCGCCAGGCGGGCTACCGCCGCTGTGCACGGTGACGGTGATCGAGCCGCTCAGCGTGTACTTGACCGCATTGGACAGCACGTTGAGCATGATGGTTTCCCACATGTCCGGGTCGACGTCGGCCAGCGCTTGACGGCAGTCGAGGACGAGTTCGAGTCCGGCCCGCTCGCACAGTTCGGTGAACGACGACGCGATCTGCCACGTCAGCGCCCCGACATCGGTACACACCAATCTCGTGGTGGCGCGGCCCGCTTCGATGCGAGAGAACTGCAGCAGCGAGTCGACCAGCCGCAGTAGCCGTCCCGCATTGCGCCTGGCCATTCGCAGCCGCTCGGCGAGAACCGTGTGCGAACCGACGTCGGACAGCGCGTCCTCCAGCGGTCCCAGCAGCAGGGTCAGCGGAGTGCGGAATTCGTGGCTGACGTTGGTCAAAAACGCCGTCTTGGCGCGGTCGAGTGCGGCCAGCGCATCCGCGCGCTGCCGCTGCTGCTCGTGGGAGCCCACGGAGGCCAGCGCCGAGGACAGCTGATCGGCGAGCAACTGACAGAAGCCGAGGTATTGCTCATCCAGCGGGCACCGTGGGTTGGTCCCCACCACAAGCGCGCCCGCGATCGCGTTCTCGCCCAGCGGCAGCACCAGCGCCTGGTCTGGACAATCGCCACCCAACACCTCGTGCAGCCCGCGAATCGCCGACGCCACATTGTCGATGATCTGCACCTCGGCCCGTGACCGCGCTGTGGGCTCCCAGTCCGTGAGCTTCTCCAGCGTGGGCGGCAGCAGCGGCAGCACCGACGGCGTTGCTCCGCGCAGGGTAGTGTCGGCCGCGTCCGCACCGCTGACATACGCCGCGACGAGCGGTACGTCGGCCTGGTCGACACAGACCGAGACAGCGGCGCTCACCGCGTCGTCGACGGTGCGTGTCTCCATCGTCGCCGAGGCGACCGCATTGAGCAGATGCAGCCGTCGCTCGCTGATCACCCGCTCGGTGGTCTCCCAGGATGGGCAGAAAATCCCGTAGCTTTCGCCGTTCGCGCCGACCAGTGGGCTGTAGGTGAAGGTGAAATAGCGTTCCTGGCGTCGGCCGGCGGTCACCATCGGCAGCATCAAGTCGTGCGACCACGTCGCCTCGCCGGTGGCGATGACGCTGGCCAGCATCGGGCTGATCCGCTCCCAGATGTCCCACCACACGAATCGGCCACGCCGGCCGAGTGCGGCCGGGTGCTTGTCGCCCAGGATCTGGATGTAGGCGTCGTTGTACACCAGGAACAGGTCTTCAACGCCCAACCACAAGACGATGGGAAACCGCGACGTCAACACCACCGCGACGGCCGACCGCACCTCGGCCGACCACTCATCGGGCGACCCCAACGGGTGTGCGGCCCAGTCGAATTCGGCGAACAGACGCCCCATCTCACCGCCGAGTACTACGGCCTTGGCGAGGTCGGGTGGCAGGACCTGCGGCTCGCTTCTCCAGTGGCGGCGTTGCTGCCCGCTCACTGCCCCTGCTCGGTATCACGGCCTTGCAGCGCATCGGGCAGCGTGGGGTAGAGCTCGAGGACGCTGTCCAGGTTCGTCACCTCGATCGGGCGAACCACCAGTCCATTGTTGGCAACCAGCCGGACAGAGGTCCCGGCTGGCAGCCCGCGCCGGTGACAATCGAGGACGGCGTTGAGTCCGGCGCTGCCGAAGTAGGTCACGCCCTGCAAATCGATGATGAGCAATCGCGAGGCGTGGGTCCCGGCCTGTTGCAGCGCGGCGTCCAGCTGTGAGTTCAGCTCGCCGGCGGTGCTGGAATCCACCTCGCCCTTGGCCTGCAGAACCACAGCTTCCGGTCGTACCTCATAGTCGACGACCAACAAATCCATCGCGTTCACCCGCTTCGATGCACCGCTCAATGCAATGTCGTGGCGGCTTACCGTCCACAGCCTTGTCGAGCCTAGTCGGCGACCCCGTTATGCGTCGGGTTCACCCGGAATATGCTCATGCACCGTAAGCAAAAGATGGTCGAAGGCGCTCTGCACCTCCGCCGACGGCGGTGGCAGCGTGGGGATTTCGGCGAGGAGCTGCTTGGCCAGCGCCCGCAGTTTGGTGTTGGTCTCTTGCGACCGCCACCTCAATACGCTGAAGGCTTGCTCGGCGCTGACCCGGTAAATGGCCATCAAGACACCCTTGACCTGCTCGATCACCGCGCGAGCCTCGAACAGGTCCGGCAACGCCTCGTCGAGGGCGACCTGCCGGGTCTCGACGAAGGTGGCAGTCAGGTCGATGTAATAGCCGGCGGTTCCCACCACTGCGCCCGTCTCGTCGGCCATCCGGTCGGCCACCACGATCGCGTCGTGCTCATTGCCGGCGGTGTCAATGAAGCGGTGACGGCTGGAGAACGAGCTCTTGGAATGCAGCGCCCGGTCGAGTATGTCCTGAACGTGGTCCCGGTCTTCTGGATGTTTGTGCGACAGCAGCAGTTCCGTCGTCGGCACCACCGACCCGGGCTGGTAGCCGTGCATGAGGGCCACCTCGTCGGACCATTCCCAGCGCTGGCCCACAAACCAGAACCGGAAAGCACCCACGCTGAGGTCGTCGGCGTCGAGTTTCGCCGGCCGCAGGGCAGGCGAGCCGGCGGCGTCGGTGCTCGTTGCCAGAGTTTCGGGGGCCTCGTGCACGTTACGAATCATTCCATCGTTTACACAGCCTGCCCACCGGTTAGCCGGGAAAAACGGACATTCCGTCTTGGCCTGGGCAGCGCCGTCCCGCTGCGCTAGCGTGGTCTACGCAAGAGAACACGGGAGCGCACGCCAATGCGCTGAGAGGACGGCTTGGGGCCGTCGACCGTATGAACCTGACCGGGTAATGCCGACGTAGGGAGATGACAAAAATGACCGTTACAGTCGAACCGTCCGTGACCACTGGACCCATCGTGGGCAGCAGCAAGGTCTATCGAAGCCTCGACCTCTTTCCTGGCGGCGGGCCCGCCGCCCGCGTGCCGTTTCGGCGGGTGAATCTGTCGAACGGACAGCACTTCGACGTCTATGACACCTCCGGCCCCTACACCGACGCCGACGCGGTGATCGACGTGACGGCCGGACTACCGCCGCGCCCGGGCGTGGTGCGCGACCGCGGCACACAGCTGCAGCGGGCCCGCGCCGGTGAGATCACCGCGGAGATGGCGTTCATCGCCGCCCGCGAAGACATGCCCGCCGAGCTGGTGCGCGACGAGGTTGCCCGCGGCCGCGCGGTGATCCCGGCCAACCACAACCATCCCGAGAGCGAGCCGATGATCATCGGCAAGGCCTTCGCGGTGAAGGTCAACGCCAACATCGGCAACTCGGCGGTGACGTCGTCGATCGCCGAGGAGGTCGACAAGATGGTGTGGGCCACCCGCTGGGGTGCGGACACCATCATGGATCTGTCCACCGGCAAGGACATTCATGCCACCCGCGAGTGGATTCTGCGCAACTCACCGGTGCCGGTCGGCACGGTGCCGATCTACCAGGCGTTGGAGAAGGTCAAGGGCGACCCGACCGAATTGACCTGGGAGGTCTATCGCGACACCGTGATCGAACAGTGCGAGCAGGGCGTGGATTACATGACCGTGCACGCCGGCGTGCTGCTGCGTTATGTGCCGCTGACCGCCAAGCGGGTCACCGGCATCGTCTCCCGCGGCGGATCGATCATGGCGGCGTGGTGCCTGGCGCATCATCAGGAGTCGTTCCTCTACACCAACTTCGAAGAGCTGTGCGACATCTTCGCCCGCTACGACGTGACGTTCTCGCTGGGCGACGGGCTGCGGCCGGGATCGATCGCCGACGCCAACGACGCCGCGCAGTTCGCCGAGTTGCGGACCCTGGGCGAGCTCACCAAAATCGCGAAATCCCATGGCGTACAGGTGATGATCGAAGGACCGGGACACGTCCCGATGCACAAGATCGTCGAGAACGTGCGGCTGGAAGAGGAGTTGTGCGAGGAGGCCCCGTTCTACACCCTGGGGCCGCTGGCCACCGACATCGCGCCGGGCTACGACCACATCACGTCGGCGATCGGCGCGGCCATCATCGCCCAGGCCGGCACCGCGATGCTGTGCTACGTGACGCCGAAGGAACACCTGGGGCTGCCCGACCGCAAGGACGTCAAGGACGGGGTGATCGCCTACAAGATCGCCGCGCATTCCGCCGATTTGGCCAAGGGCCATCCGCGCGCACAACAGCGCGACGACGCGCTGAGCACGGCGCGGTTCGAGTTCCGCTGGAACGACCAGTTCGCGTTGTCCCTGGACCCTGACACCGCAAAGGACTTCCACGACGAGACGCTGCCGGCCGAACCGGCCAAGACCGCACACTTCTGCTCGATGTGTGGCCCGAAGTTCTGCTCGATGCGCATCACCCAAGATGTCCGCGATTACGCCGCCGAGCACGGGCTGGAGACCGAAGAGGACATCGAGGCCATGTTCGCCACCGGCATGGCCGAGAAGTCGGCCGAGTTCGCCGAACACGGCAACCGGGTGTATCTGCCGATAACGCAGTGAACTTCCTCCCGCTGGCGCCGCCCGGTACGACGCCGCTGCGGGTGCTGACGATCGCCGGATCCGACTCCGGCGGCGGCGCCGGTATTCAGGCCGACATCCGCACCTGCACCCTGTTGGGGGTGCACGCGCTGTGCGCGATAACGGCGGTGACGGTGCAGAATTCGGTGGGCGTGCGGGGTTTCCACAAAGTGCCGGGCGATGTTATCGCCGCCCAGATCGAGGTGGTCTGCCACGACATCGGGCTGCAGGCCGCCAAAACCGGCATGCTGGCCTCGGCTGAGATCATCACCGCGGTCGCGCAGAGTTGGCGCGAACACGGTGCGGGCGTGCCGCTGGTGGTCGATCCGGTCTGCGCCTCGATGCACGGTGACCCGCTGCTCGACACGACCGATCTGAATTCCCTTCGCACCGAACTATTTCCGCTGGCGACATTGGTCACGCCGAATCTGCACGAGGTGCGGCTACTGGTAAATATCGAGGTCGTCGACTCGAAATCGCAAGCCGACGCGGCTCGCGCCCTGCATGCGCTGGGACCGCAGTGGGCGCTGGTGAAGGGCGGCCATCTGACCGGCTCGCCCAACAGCACGGATTTGTTGTTCGACGGCAACGACTTTCACAAATTCGAGTCACCGCGGGTGGACACCACCCACGACCACGGCGCCGGCGACACGCTGGCCGCCGCGACGGCCTGCGCCCTGGCGCACGGCTACACCGTGCCGGACGCGGTGGCGTTCGCCAAGGGTTGGGTGACCGAATGCCTGCGCGCCGCCTACCCGCTCGGGCACGGCCACGGCCCGGTATCCCCACTGTTCAGGTTGTCGCCGTGCCGCGACGATGCAGAGCGCAGCGATGAGGTGGGGGCACCTCGCGCTTGCGGGGGAGAGCGGCACTAATGGACGGGCGTCTGGAGCAGATCGCGGGCGTCGCGCATCAGCCCGATGATACCCCGTCCGGTGTGGTGGTGCTGACGCATGGCGCCGGCGGCAGCAGGGAATCGCCTCTGTTGCAACGCCTTTGCGACGAGTGGGCCCGGCGTGGCTGGCTGGCGGTGCGCTACAACCTGCCGTACCGGCGGCGACGGCCCAAGGGCCCGCCGTCAGGTTCGGCGGCGACCGACCGCGCCGGCATCGTCGAGGCGATCGCCGTATGCCGCGACCTTGCCGACGGCCCGCTGATCGCCGGCGGCCATTCCTATGGCGGCCGGCAGACGTCGATGGTGGTGGCCGAAAATCCGCAACCGGTGGACGTGCTGACGCTGTTCTCCTACCCGGTGCATCCGCCCGGTAAGCCGGAACGCGCCCGCACCGAGCATCTGCCGGACATCGCGGTGCCGACGGTGTTCACCCACGGCACGTCCGATCCTTTCGGCACCCTCGACGAGGTGCGCGCCGCCGCCGCGTTGATTCCCGCACCGGCCGAGATCGTCGAGATCACCGGCGCGCGACACGACCTGGGCTCGAAGACGCTCGACGTTCCTGCATTAGCGGTCGACGCCGCATTAAGGCTGTTGCGCTAAGCGGCGTCGAATGAATTCGACAGCGATGTCGGCGACCTTGACATTGCTGTCTTGCGAGGTTCGACGCAGGATGTCGAACGCGTCATCATCGGAGACGTCGTTGAGCACCATCAGCATGCCGATGGCCTTGCCGATTGTGCGGTTGCTGGCAAGCCCGCGTCGCAGCCCAGCCGCGTCTTCGCCGTGCGCTGTGGCATTGGTAGCCACGGTGGCGAACGCCGCCAGCACGATGGCCCGTTCAAGCGACGTGCTGTCGAACGCATTGACCGAATCGGAAAACAGGT
Organism: uncultured Actinomycetota bacterium; assembly: GCA_963791535.1. Taxonomy (GTDB): domain Bacteria; phylum Actinomycetota; class Actinomycetes; order Mycobacteriales; family Mycobacteriaceae; genus Mycobacterium. Next base: position 49,267 of record CAWBSW010000007.1, read on the forward strand.
TGAGCGCACCGACCTCAGCGCGGTCTACCGGGAGGCGAATACTCATAGCGCCCCGCACCGGCGTTTCGGCGACCACGCGGGCTGCTAATACCGGCCACCGACTACTAGTGGTCAGATCCGGTGCCATTGCAGCGGTTTGCCCCTCGATGGCATCGAGGCACGGCCCGGTGCCGAGCGCCTGCTGGAGTTTATCGACCTTGAGCGCGACGGGGTCGCTAGCGGCCACTGTGCTGCAGGCGCCGTCACGGCAGATCATCAGGCTGGCATGGTCGCAGCCGGGAACCATCAACGTTGCGGCCACACAGATGGCGGCATACATCTCTTTCGGCGTGGAACCGTGGTGGACGATGTCGGCCAACGAGGTGAACACGCTCGCCGGATCGACCTGGCTGCAAGACGTCATGGCAATCTCCCGAGTTTTCAAGACGATGGCGGCGCCGATGGGCGGCAGCGGGTTCAAACAGGGCGTTCCCCGCTGCCGCCACCGGACAATCAGGCGTCGATCACCTCGCGCTTGGCGGCTTGGCGGTTGAGAGCGTCGTGCCCGTCGCCGCGACCGATGGTGATCTTGCGCGGCTTGGCTTTTTCGGCCACCGGGATGTGTAGCCGGAGCACGCCCTCGTCGTAGGAGGCTTCGATCCGGTCGGTGTCGAGGTTTTCGCCCAGAACCAGTTGCCGGCTGAATATTCCCCGTGGCCGCTCGGTCGCTAGCATCTCCCGATTCGGGTCGACGGCAGGGCGCTGCGCACGCACAGTCACCACATTGCGTTCGATGTCGAGGTCCAATGAATCGCGGTCGATGCCAGGCAGGTCGAACTCGACGAAGAACGCATCACCTTCGCGCCATGCGTCCATCGGCATCACCGCCGGACGGGCGGCAGTGCCCAGCGCCTGCTGGGTGAAGCGGTCCAGGTCACGGAACGGGTCGGTACGCATCAGCATCGTGGTCACCTCCAACTCTCCTATCCTCTGCAGGATCTCATCTATAACCTGTGTCTCGTGACACAGATTTGATATAGCATTCAGACGATCATCTCGCAAGTGTGATACAAAGGTTTCTTGTACGAACAGCCAAGGATGACTTTCGCATGATCGATCGACCTGATACGCCCGGCATGCCCGCCCCGAGCCAGGGCGTCTACGGCATCACCGTGGCCGCCGAACTCTCCGGCGTCGCGGTGCAGTCGCTGCGGCTCTACGAGCGCCACGGTCTGCTTAGCCCCGCCCGCAGTGACGGCGGCACTCGACTCTATAGCGCCGACGACCTGGCCCGGCTGCGGCGCATCAGCGATCTGGTCGCGGCCGGCATCAATCTTGCCGGCATCGCCCGCATCCTCGACCTCCAAGACGACAACGCAGCGCTGCTTGAGGCCAACCGAGCCAGCGACGGCGAGGCGAAGAAAAAAGCCACGCCCCAGACCGACAACGGCTAGCCGCCGCTAGGCGCGATTACCGATACCAGGGGTACCGGGTATATTGTCGTTCCATGAGTTCGGAGCACTTCGAGGCCCTCATCGTCGGGGCCGGCTTCGGCGGCATCGGCGCGGCGATCCAGCTCAAACGCCTGGGTATCGACGACTTCGTCATCCTCGACCGGGAGGACGACCTCGGCGGAACCTGGCATGTAAACCACTACCCGGGCCTGGCCGTCGATGTCCCCACCACCACTTACTCGTACTTCTTCGAACCGAACCCGAACTGGTCACGGTTGTTCACCCCAGGACCGGAGATCAAGCAGTACGCCGCGGGGGTGGCCGACAAGTACGACGTTCGCCGGCACATGCGGTTCAACACCATCGTGGAAAGCGCCCGCTGGGACGACGAGACCAGTCGCTGGCAGGTGGCGCTGTCCGGTGGCGACGTGCTGTCGGCACGCTACCTAATCACTGCCACCGGGTTCCTGTCCCAGCCGAAGACTCCCGACATTCCAGGGATCACCACGTTCGAAGGCAAGGTCATCCACACCACCGCGTGGGAGGACGACTTCGATCCGACCGGCCACCGGATCGGCATCATCGGGACCGGCGCAACGGCAGTTCAGCTCATCCCGCTGCTCGCCGAAAAGGCCGCCGATCTCACCGTCTACCAGCGCACCCCGATCTGGGTGGCGCCGAAGATCGACTTGCGGTTTTCGGATCGGGCAAAACGACTCTTCGCCCGCTTACCGTGGACACAGCGGCTGATCCGGACGATCACCGACACCATCTACGAGTTGATGATCACCATCGGCGTGGTGCGATACCGGGTTCCACTGTTCCGGCGGCTCAATATCTCTGCGATGGATTTGTGCAAGATCAACCAGTTCCTGGCGATTCGCGACAAAGAATTGCGCCGCAAGCTCACCCCCGACTACGACATCGGGTGTAAGCGGCCGACGTTCTCCAACACCTATTTCCGCAGCTTCGCCAAACCGCATGTACATCTGCAGGCCGACGGAATCGAGCGCGTCGAGGCCGACGGAATCGTCAACGCCGACGGTTCGAAGACCAACATCGACACGTTGGTGCTGGCCACCGGATTCGACCTGTGGGAGGCTAACTTCCCGGCCATCGAGGTGATCGGCCGCGACGGGCGCAACCTCGGAAAGTGGTGGCGCGAAACCCGATTCCAGGCGTATCAGGGTGTGTCGATGCCCTACTTCCCGAACTACCTGAGCCTGGCCAGCCCGTTCGCCTTCTTGGGGTTGAACTTCTTCAACACCATGGAGTATCAAATGCGGTTGATGGAAAGGCTTTTCACCGAGCTCAAACGTCGGGGCGCGGATACGTTCGAAGTGACCGAAGACGCCAACGCGCGCTACCTCGACCGGATGACCGAACTGCTGGGCGATTCACTGTGGACACTCGGTAACTGCGCCACGTCACGCTCCTACTATTTCAATCCCAGCGGCGAACCTTCGCTGTTGCGTCCGATGTCCACCTCGACAGCAATCGCGGAAGCGTCGAATTTTCCGCTGAGCGACTACGCAATCAGGTAGGCAGGACCGGGAAAACGTTGGAGGAAAAATGTCTCGCAGAAGCACCCGCGTTGCCCGCTTTTCCGGTCTGGCACTGGCCGGAGCCGGGCTATCCCACTTCACCAGTCCGCGGTTGTTCGAGCCGATCACCAAGGCCGCATTCCCGCGTAACACCCGTCAGCACGTCTATACCAACGGCGGTATCGAAACGGTGCTGGGACTGAGTTTCAGCAGCCGGCAGACTCGCGGCCTCGCGATTGTCGGGCTGATCGGATACCTCGCCTACCTGGGTGGGAATGCTATCCGCCACTCCCAAACACCGTAACCTCCATCAGTTTTCGCACGCAGGCTTGCGGGTAGGCGGAGTTGTCGGCCGGGTGCTCGTACTGCACCAGCCTTCCCACGTCGACCACCAGGGCCATCGCCGCGTGCACCAAGATGCGCGCCTGCGTCGGCGTCAGTTCCGGGCGGGCCGATGCCAGCAGACGCATCCAGGAATCGATCGTCGTGCGCTGCACACTGCGCAGCAACTGCTCGTCCACCCGAGTCAGGTTGACCCGTTCGGTGTAGTAGATCGCGACCAGTTCCGGATTGGCGAACGACGTTGCCACGTAGGCCTCGATCAACAGCGTGAGCATCTGGCGTGGCTCGGCGAGACCGGTCAGGATCGTCGAAAGTCGGCCGGAAACCCGGTCGGCCGCCCGCCGCAACCCCGTCGAGAGGATGTCGCACTTGCCGGGGAAATACCGGTAGATGCCGGACACCGGGATACCGACCGCCGAAGCGATCTCCGCCATGCTGGTCTCGGGGTAGCCCTTGGCGTTGAACAACACCATGGACGCCTGCAACAGGGCTTCGTAGACACCGGTATCCGATTCGAAGATCCGCCAGGAGGTAGGTCGGCACAGCGCATCCTCCGGCTTCGGCAGCTCGGCGCCGAGCACCGCCGACGTGGCTTCGGCCAGCAGCCTGCGGATCTCGTCGGCCGGCAGCGCAACCCGGTGGTCGACGATGCTGCCGATCACGCTGAGCAGCCCCGACGACAGCATCCACCGATGCGACGATGTCAACGTCGGCCGAATCGCCATGAGTGGCCGCTGGATTCGGCGATTGACCACCCGCAATTGGTCCATCAAAGCGGATTGGTCTTCGCCGTGCAGGTATCGGGCTTGCCACCGGTACAGCCCGCCGGACTCGCGGTTCGCCAACGTCACGTCGATCAGTGCGTCGACCAGTCGGTCCAATGTCTCAGCCGGGTCGGCAGCTGGGATCGCTGAGATCGCTGAGATCGCTGAGATCGCTGAGATCGCTGAGATCGCTGAGATCTCAGTGTCGGCGAAATCGGTGCAGTCGACCAGTTGCTGGCCCAGGGCCAGGACCGCGCCGCGGAACAGGTGGTACTTGCTGGCGTAATGCCGGTACAGCGCCGGCGCGGAGATTCCGACCTGGGCCGCGATGGCTTCCATGCTGACCGCGTGGTAGCCCAGTGCGCTGAACGACTCGGCGGACACCCGGGCGATCTGAGCTTTGCGGTCTTTCGGCCGTCGGCGCACAACGACGGCAGGCTCGGTGCGCGCGCTCGTCACCGCCTCACCCTAGCGCGCAGATCGGGCACTCAAAAAGATACCGAAGAGTCAGAATGCTCATTAACATAGTGAGTTGTTCGTCACCCGTTTAAGGCGATGTGCAAAATTGGATCGAAGGGTACCCCGATGCTGAGCAAAGTTCGCCAAGTGCTTGGCTACCAGATCACCATCGCCGAGTTGATCGGCCTCGGGGTTGATCGTCGGAACACCGTATCTGCTGGTGGGCACCATTTGGTCGACGACTCACACCGCCCATTTGCAGCACATGCACGGCACCGACCTCGTGGTGTCGTTCCTCGGTTCGATCGTGTCCTTGCCGGTGCTGCTGTTCGCGAACGTATGCATGACATGAGCGCTGAAGCCGCCGGAGCGCCCCTGACCGTCGTCGATACTCGGATTCACATAAGTGGCCGCCGCCGCCATCTGATTTGAAAGGAAATCTGTGAGCAATCGTCAGCTATACCTCGCCATCGTGGGCGGGTTACTGGTCGTGGTCGGGCTGCTGGCACTCTGGTTTCCGGTTTATCTGGGCCAGTACGACCACTACGGCGTGCAGATCGCCTGCGGCAGAGGGTTCAGTTCGAACCTGTCGCAGGCCGCCGACGCCGGCGGTCAAGGCCTCGTCGCGCAATGTGGTACGGCGCTACTGCTGCGCCGCATCTGGGCGATCCCGGCCGTCGTCCTGGGATGGGTGATACTCACCGGCCTCGTCGCGATCTGGGCCCACACCAAACCCTCCGCCGAGGAGAGCTCGCGCTTCTGGGAATTGAGCGGGGACAGCACATAGCGCAATTAACAGTCCAAACTGGACAGTTTGGACTGTCGAGTTTAGACTGGCGGCTGTGGATGGGATCAGCGAGTCGGCGGGAGCGGCTGCCCGAGATCTTCGGGTGACGTTCAGCCGGCTACGACGCCAGCTCAAGGATGTCTCGACCGGTAGCGATCTGACGCCGTCGCAAACTGCGGTGCTCACCCGCCTCTGGAAAGAGGGGGCATCGTCGGCCAGCGCGTTGGCTGCCGCCGAGCGGATGCGCCCGCAGTCGATGGCGACGATACTGGCCGGGCTCGCAGGCCATGGCCTTATCCGGCGTGCGCCGGACCCCGATGATGGTCGGCGCCAAGTGATCTCATTGACAGCCGCGGGCCGGCGCCGCGCGGAAAGCGACCGTCAGGTCCGCGAGGAATGGCTGGCGCGTGCCATGCAGGAGCGCTACTCCGAGCGGGAACGTCGCGTCATCCTCGACGCGTTTTCCCTGCTCCAGCGTTTAACCGATTAACGGAAGCGAGTTACCAATGGAATTGGGCATACACTTCATCGACTTTCTGCCCGGCGATCCGGCGAATTTTGCGCCGACGCTGGTAGCGACAGCCAAGGCCGCCGAAGACATCGGTGCGTCGATATTCACCCTGGCCGATCATTTCTTCCAGGTGACTTCTCCGACGGCTGGAAGCCGTCGACTTCTTCTACGCCGCGGGTGCGGCGTGTAGGGCCAGTCCAGCCCTGAGGATGTTACGTGCAGCGTGTTCATCTGCCGGTGCGGTGTGACCGCAGCGTTGGCAGGAGAATTCCGCTTGGCTGACGCGATTCTCGGGTGCTGTGTGGCCGCAGCACTCACACCTGTTGGAGGTGTGCCGGGGGTCGACCTCGATCCAGGTGCGCCCAGCGTCTTCCGCTTTGGCGCGCAGTATCGAGACGAACTGACCCCAGCCAGCGTCACTGATTGATCGGTTGAGCCCAGACTTCGCTCGGGCGCCGTTGGGGAAGAACTGCCCCGGGTTGTCCGGATCGGGCTTCGGCTTTGCGCGGCGCAGCATATTGGCGATCTTGAGGTCCTCCACCACCAGCAGGTCGTAGCGGGCCGCGAGTTCGCGGGCTGTTTGTGGTGAAAGTCCTTGCGCCGGTTGGCGATCTTACGGTGCCGCGCCGCCACCGTCTCCCGGCGAGCGGCCCGGTTCTTGGAGCCGCGTTGAGCGCGCTGCAGCCGCTGCTGCGCCACCGTCAGCCGCGGCGGCCTCCTGACGTGCCCACCGCGGATTGGCGACCGCGCTGCCATCAGAGAGCGTCGCGTAGGTCACCACCCCGACATCGATACCGGCCTGGCGCGCCGGTCGCCGGCAACGGCGTCGTCGGCACATCATCACAGGACAACACCAGCATCCAGCGCCGGCCCTGCCGTTTGACCTGGATCGTCTTCACCCGGCCCTCGACCTGGCGGTGCAGATGCACCTTCACCTGGCCGATGCCCTTGCAGATATACCCGCCGTTGATCGGGCAGCCAGCGGGCACCGTCACCGTCTTTGGGCCACTCCACACTGTCGAACCGGGCCTTGCCTCTGAACCGCGGATAACCCGGCTGTATGGCCAGCGCTTAACCCGGCGGAAGAAACCCTGCGAACGCCTTGTTGAGGCGCCGCAGGGTGGCCTGCTGACTGGAGAACGACCACACCGCCTGATCCGGACGCACCGCCCGGATCCCAGTCAGCTGCGCAGACTGATCACCGTAGGACACCCGGGTTCTACTGTGCGACCACGCATCCCGCCGTTCCTGCAACGCCGCGTTGTACAACTCACGGTGCACATCCAGACACGCCGCCAACGCGACATGCTGGCGTGCAGTCGGACGCAGGCGAAACACGTACGCGCGTCTCACGCCGCCACCTGTGTCCCACTGGTGCTCGATGTAGCGGCGCACCGTCGACTCCGAGACATAACCGACCCAGGCGGCGAAATACGACGGCGACCACAACACCTTCGCGAACTGCCGCAGGTAGGGAAACTCCTCGCGTAGTACGCGCGCGGTGCGACCCTCGAACGCCCGAACTACCGCCGCTGGCGCGTCGGTCGGACCGACCCGCACAAACAGGTGCACGTGATCGGGCATCACTTCCTTGGCCACGATCTCCCAGCCGTGCTCGGCGGCGATCTGCTCTAGCAGCTCGCCGCAGCGGGCCGCGACGCGGCCGCCCAGAACCCGACGTCGATACGTCGAGCACCACACCAGATGCAGCCCCAACGAACACACCCCTGCCGGTGTCCGACGAAACCGCTGACCTGGCATGCGGCGCATTTTACGAGACGGGACCGACAAAACTCCCAATCACACACTGGTCACCTAGCCCGATTCCCCCGGAGGCTCAAGCCGTCGGTCCCCTCGGGCCGCACTAATGGAAGAGGTCGGGCGTGCGGAAGATCCGTTCTTGGAGGGCTACACGTCGCTGGGCTTTCTGGCAGGTCAGACCACCAGCTTCGAGCTAGCGCTGCTGGTTACCGGGGTCACCTACCGCCACCCGGGAGTCCGGTCGCGGGCACCCCGGACCCGGCTGGCTTCGTCGGGCGTTTCGGGGACAAGCTGATGTCCAGGGTGTCCGAGATCGGTTGAGCCGCAGCAACGTTGTGGATCAGATGGCGGAGATGAGCTGGGCGCGCTTGGCGGCGTATTCGGTGTCCGAAATGGCGCCGTTCGTCCGAAGGGCATCAAGCTCCTGCAGGCGCTGCCATGTCGGTGCTTCCGACTGCGCAGCCACCGGCTGAGGCGCCTGCACAGCAGTGTTGTGCTGCCAGTGCTGAACCGTGGCGCTTGGGCTTTCGCCGAAGTTGAGCAGCCCGAGTCGCATCAGGAGCAGCAGAATCGCGACGATACCGCCGACCGGCAGCCCGAGGTAGAAAATCCAACCGCCGGCCAGGCCGGCCTGGCTGAGCACGACAAAGCGCACAATGAACGATATGGCGAACAGGGCGGCTACCGCCCCGAGCACCACTTTGGTGTTGTTGTTCATCGATGTATTCCTTTCTGGTAGTTCGCTCCTGGTTGCAGGGGCGTGAGGTGAGTGCGTATCGGCCCCGGTGTCACCGCGGGCCGATACGCCATATGTCAGTTGGTTACGGGCAAGTCACGTCGATTTCGAAGGGCTTGCTCACCGGCCCGGCCATCGGATTGGTCATGTCCGCGCCGCTCGCGGTGCCGGTGATCTTGTAGGAGTTGCCGTCCTTGGTGGCGCTGGCGTTGCCTGAGGTCCCGCCAACTCCCAACGACACGCCGTTGACGTTGCCGAGCGCAACGGATTTGACGACCGGCGGATTGGCATCGGTTAGCACAGCGCCGATAGCCGTCGGGGCACCCGCCGCACCGGCCGTGGGCCCACCGATAGCGATGTTGACGCTGCCGGCGGCATTGGTGCAGGCAACCGTGCCCTTGACGCTTTGGTCGTGGCCGTCGACGAGCACCTTGGTGTTCGCGTCGCTTGTCGCGGCGACGGCTCCATTGGCGGATCTGACGGTCCCGCTGTGGGAACAGCCCGCCAACGCCACGCCGAGGATTGCCGCCGCGCTGGCCGTGATCATGATTTCGCGTTTCATAGCTACGCTCCTTTTCTTCATTGCTGATCGTTCTTCGTCGCTCACCGCGACGCGTAAAACACTTTGCGGGACAGGGCTTACTGGATCCTTAATGGACTGTTCAGCAGTACGGCTCACTCCGAGCCGGTCGGAACGTCCATGTACATCGACTGAATGCCCAACCGACCGGGTCCGGTGAAGCGGTTGAAGACGAGATTGCCACTGCCGCCGAGTATTCCGGTCCGCAGCCCATACACCTGCGGGTCCATCCGCACGCTCTCGTCGCGGTAGATCCAGCTTCCCGGCTCCACGTCGATCTGCTCGCCGGGACCAAGGACTTTCTCGAAAACGTTGCCGTAGCCGTGCAACCACACCACGCCTTCAGACTGTGTTGCGGCGAACCGGTCCACGAAGAACCCGGTCGAGCCGAACAGCATGTTCTTGATCCCCTTCTGCGCGGGTGAATCCGTATTCCAGATTGCCTGTAGCCGCCAGGTATTGGTGCTCACGCACCGCAACGGCGGAACCGGGACGCAAATGCAGCGGGAAAACGTGGCCACTGGCATCGCGGGAAAACGCAACCTGTCCCGGCCCACGCGCCTCGGTCAAAAGCAGCGGCATGCCGGCGATCATCCGCTTGAACGCCCCCTTACCTTTGATCCCGATGGCGAGCGACGGCTCTTTCCACAGCACCACGTGGTGCTCGAAAAACACCGGCACGCTGCCGTCCAGCCAGATATGCAGTACCGGCACCAGCTCTCCGTCGATGCGGTAATACACACCCGGGGCGCTCCCGTCCGCGATGGTGGTCGGTAGCAGCTGGGGCGGCTCGGGCCGATACGAGTTACTCATCGTCGGCCTTGGCGTGCCGCGGGATATGCGTGAACACGACGCTGTCGAACTCGTCGGCCAAGCGCTGGATACCCGATTCGTCCTGGCGCCGCCATCGCTGCTTGCTGTAGAAGAATCGCTCCGCTTGTGGTGTATTGCTGTGGTTGGTGTTCGTCATGCTTACAGGGTCCGGCGGAGGCCTTAATGGATTCTAAGCGGCGCGGCCATATCTAGTGAGTTCTGTTGCGGCGGGTGCATACTCGAGGCGAATTAGCGCTTGGCTTCAAGCGTGAATTCTTGATCGCCGATGCGAAGGCGATCGCCCTCACGCAGTTCGGCGCTGGGATCGATCCGCTGCCCGCGCACCCGGACCCCGTTGACTGATCCCAGATCTGTGATCACGAATGCCGTGCCGCTGTCGGTGATGACGGCGTGGTGGCGGCTGACTTTGACGTCGGACAGCACGATGTCGTTATCGGAGCTGCGACCGATCCGGGTGGCCTTGCCGGCCAACGCATACCGTTGACCGTCGGCGCCGCGCAACGCGGCCGCGACGGGCCGGCTGATCGGGGTTGCGTTGCCCTCCACGGCGACAGAAGACACCATGGTCTCTTCGGCATGGGCCTGAGCAGCGCTGCGCACATCCACCGGTTCCTGGCGCAGGACTTGCTCATAGAGTTCGCGTAGCTTAGGGCCAGGGTCAATGCCCAAGTCTTCGACCAGTCTGGTTTTCAGCCGCAGGTAAGCGTCGAGGGCATCTGATTGGCGGTCTGCCAAATAGTAGGCGGTGATCAGTTGCGCCCACAGCGGCTCGCGGTAGGCATGCTCGGTGATCAGCGTCTCTAGTTCCATGATCACGGCATCTGGTCGGCCGCAGGCGATTTGGGCCTCAACATGAGCGGTATGGGCGACGACCTTTTCCTCGTCGAAGGCCGTGGCAAGGGTTTCAACGAATTGGAAATCCCGCAGGTCCGCCAAGAACGGCCCCCGCCACTGGGCCAACGCATCCGACACGAGCCGGCTAGCCTGCTCGAATTGCGCGGCGGCAGCGGCGTGCACACCGGCGTCCTTTTTGGTGCGAAAACGCCCGAGGTCAGACTGATCGGGGGCGAGGGTCAGCCGGTACCCCGGCGGCGCGCTGGCCAGTAGCGCCCGGTCGATGCCCGCGGTACTCATCAGGCGACGCAGATTGGAAATGTAGGCGTGCAGTGTGGCTCTCGCTCCGGGCGGCGGCCGTTGATTCCACGCGGCGCCGATCAGCGTGTCGATGTCGACCGGTCGATTGGCGTTGACGACCAGCACCGCCAGCACCGCGCGTTGCTTCGGCGTGCCCAACGGCACCAACGCGCCCCCGATGCTCATCTGCAACGGGCCCAAGACACCGAATTCGACGTCGTCGCCGCCCGTCGCATCGTCACGCCCGGCGCGTTGCGAGGCCGCGGTCATCAGCCCACCGCCGCCCCGTTAGCACCCGCAAAGGCGCGTCGCGCCCCCAACCACTCCCCGATCATGACGTTCCTGCATCCAACGAGTAATCCAGCTAAGTAGCAGCAGCATAGCTGGTTGGCCCGCGTGGGCCGTGGCGGTGATCGGTTTGAATTGATCATGCCGCTGAAATGGCGAGCCTAGGATTTGGCCATGCCGGTGTCGGTGGGCGAACTGTTCGCGGGATTCACCATCCTGCGGGTACTGGGCGCCGGCGCGATGGGCACGGTGTACTTAGCCGCCCACCCGCGATTACCGCGCCAGGATGCGCTGAAGGTGTTGTCGGCGGAGTTGACTGCCGACCCCCAATATCGCGAGCGGTTTCTGCGTGAGGCCGATTTGGCCGCCAGCTTGTCGCATCCCAACATCTTGGGCATCCACGACCGCGGCGAATACGAAGAGCAGTTTTGGATTTCGATGGACTATGTGGCCGGCACCGACGCAGGTCGGCTCGTTCGGGAGCACCATCCGGACGGAATGCCCCTCGCTGACGCGCTGGCAATCATCAGTGCAGTCGGTTCGGCATTGGATTACGCGCATCAGCGAGGGCTGCTACACCGCGATGTCAAACCGGCCAATATTCTGCTGGACTCGGGGTCGCAACGAATTTTCCTGGCCGACTTCGGAATCGCTCGGCGCATCGATGACGTATCGGGGCTGACCGAGACGAACATGGCGGTGGGCACGGTGTCCTACGCTGCGCCCGAGCAGTTGAAGGGTGAGTCGCTCGACGGCCGCGCCGATCAGTATGCGCTGGCCTGCACAGCATTTCACCTATTGACCGGCGCACCGCCATATGTCGATTCCAATCCCGCGGTGGTGATCACCAAGCATTGCATGGCCCCCGCGCCATCGTTAGAGGAACGCCGCCCGGAGTTGGCTGGGCTGGATCCGGTGCTGGCCAGGGCGATGGCCAAATCGCCCGCCGACCGATTCGCCAGCTGTCGAGAATTCGCCACCGCATTGCAACACCATCTCAGCCAGCGGTCCGCCCAGTTCCACACGCCACCGCCGACCCAGCAAACCCAAGCTGAGCTGCCCTCCGCGACCGGGACTGGCCTGCAACGCGTTTCGCATTCGAAGGCTCGGCTTGCGGCGCTTGTGGTGATCCCGTTGCTGATCATCGCCGGTGGTGTCTTCGCGGGCGTGACGCTATTCGGGCAGCGCGGTCATGCTGGCACCGCGAGTCCGTCGGCCAGCGCGAAAGCCAATCCCAACTCCTTCACCGGCACCTATCGCGCGGACTATGGCCCGGGAACCGATCTCGAGGGTAAACCGGTCGCCGGTGCGCCGGCGATGACCGGCACCTGGGACGTGCGCTCGACGTGCGGCTCCGCGGGATGCGTGGCGACGGCGTCCTACATCGGTGGCAGCGGAATCGTGCTCGTCTCGAATTTGGTGTTCGATGAGGTGGGCGGCAGCTGGATAGCCGTGGGTCTCGGCTCAACGCCGTGTAATAACGCGCCTGCCGAAGTGTGGGTGGTGTTCACCCTGCATCCGCAGCCCGACGGCACTCTGTCCGGCGAAACCACCAGGTCCACCACCAACAGCTGCAGCGCCGGAAAACGAAGCGTAACCTTCACCCGCACTGGCGATCCCGACGTCGCCAAAGTTCCTGACCCGGCCACCTTGCCGCCGCGAGCGGCATCCCCGTCCACGGCGCTACACGGCCGCTACCACGAAACGATCACCTACGCGAACGGCAATTCTGCACCGGGACAAGACGATCTCACGGTCCGTACGGAGTGTCTTCGCACCGGCGAGCGGTGCATGAGCCTGTTCCACGCGCCCGACGGGGTTGTGCCACTGGTCTTCAGCGGTGGAAAGTGGACCCGCGACGACGAGGGCACCGTACCGTGCAATCTCGGCGGCACGGTGCATATCAAACTCACCGCGGAGTACCCGCTGCCCGATCCGCTGCAGGATCCGATTCCGGTGCTCACCGGGCACGGCCAAAATGTGACGACCGGAAGCGCCTGCGCGGGCGGCGATTTCGAAGACAAGTTCGAACGCACCGGCGACTAGCCAATAGTCTCGCGTGATCGCGGCTCAGAAGCGTTAAGAATCCATTCTGGTCCCCGGCTTACCGTCACGACCATGACCATCACCCACACCCCGAAGCGGGTCTTTGCCGCTGCACTGTTGTCGGGCGGCGTCGCGCTGGCCGGTATCGGAGCGGCCGCAGGGATCGCCCAGGCTCAGCCCGGATTCGCCCCGCCGTTTCAAGGCCCTGACAATTTCTCGGTTCCCCATCAGTGGTGCCCGGGGCAACCGTTGCCGGAGGCGGATGTCCATTGGGACACCAATATCTGCCACACCTGGTTCTGGGTGCCGGTCGGGGGTATGGGCAATGTCGGCGAGTTTGTTTGGGATGGCGATACTCCACCGCCTCATGGTCCGCCCCCGTGCTACGGAGCCCCGATTTGCTTGCCCGGCCTATAGCGAACGGATCAACCATGGACCAAGCTTTGCGGCTTCGCAGTTTTTCCAGGTCACGCGGGGATACTCTGCGGGCTATGAAGCGATTGCTCGTCGGGTTAGCAACGACTGTATTGTTGTCGGTCGGTGCGGGACTGGGAGCCGGCACCGCCCAGGCCTACAACTACGGCCCATTTCAATGGTGCCCCGGGCAACCCATGCCGAACGATCCACCACGGTCGGATGCAGATCTGGTGTGGGACATGGGTGTCTGCCACACCTACTACTTCGCTTACGACGTGCGGACTAAGGCACCCGCCCACTATTGGGAGGGACCGAACCTATTTCCAACTCCGATCCCGCCACCTCCGCCGCCCGCGAATCCGCCGAACATTGCTCAGCAATGCCCCGGGCTCATTCCGTTCGTTAACTGCTTGCCCGGCCTCTAGTTACGCAGTGACGGCCGCGGCAGCGTAGCGCCTTACAGCGTCGGCAGTATGTCGGTCAGGAAGTTGCCGCCGACAGCGCCCAGCTCGGTGTTGTAACCGTCACCGAAGATCGCGGCGAGGTCGAAATTGCCGCCACCGGCGAAGGCGTCGCTGCCCACGGTGCCAAACGGGTCGAAAACCGTAGCGACATCGTTGCTGCTGGAGGTGGGAGACGAGGGATCGACGATTACACCCGCCGAGGCGATGGTGTGTGGACCCCAGGCGGAAGCGAAGTCGTCGTTGCCTGGGATAAGAGTCGTGTTGTTGAAGATAACCCCGCTGGCTAGGGCACCGCTGTCGGTGCCATTGGCAGTGGCGGTGTCGAAGTTGCCGTAGCCGGCGCCGGCAAGGCTGTGAGTGCCAGTGGCGGAGGCGAAGTCGTCGTTGCCGTCCGAGACTTGAGCGGAGCTGTCGGTGCCGTTGGCGATGGCCGAGCTCAGATCGCTGGCGCCGTACTGACCGATAATGGCGGAGCTCCCGGCGCCGTCGGCGAGCGCGTAGTCGCCGGAGCCGCCAGTAACGGAGGCGTTGGCGCCATCGCCGATTGCAATGGCGATGCTCCAGTCCCCTGCGGTCGTGGTGGCGGTTGCTTCATTGCCTGCCACAGGAAACAAATCCATCCCGTCGATCGAAATCTGAAAATCGTCTGCCGAGGCGACCCCCGGCGTGGCGGCCAGCGCCGCCCCGATCCCCAATCCGACTGCCAGTCCTGCGAGCCGACCGGCACGAGTTGCGTGTTTCATCGATCTTCCTTTCCCCGACTGCACCCCTGGGGTACGCAGTGTTGTGGATCAGCGCAGACCCACTGGATGACGGGGAACCTACTCCGCGCACCGTCTCGGTACTTAGGTTTCGCACAGTTTGTTGTAAGCGTTAATTAAGGCGCAGAAACGCCTATTTGCCCAGCTCGTGGCGGGTGCGGTCTTCGCGAATCGGGACACCGTTGCGGCCGGTGAGATCCTGGGCGTACAAACCGGTCACATAGGCGACACCGCCGCCGTTGATGCCAAGCTCGGTCCGGTCGATGTGCTCTAGGGTGTCGGTGCTCTTGTGGTAGTTCGGGTCGAACGGTTGGTCCGCGGCCCCACCCCACAGCTTGGCCTCTTCCGCGGTCTTCTTGTTCTCGGCGCCGGAAAACAACCCGCCCGACGGGATTCCCGACAAGGTGAAGCCGTCGTAGTCGGACCGGCCGTCGAACGAGGTATCCTCCGCCTTCTTGCCGGCCGAATTCAGGTAGGCGACCAACGAACGCTCAATCCCGGCCGAGCCCTCCGGCACCACCGGATCACCCCGCTTGTCGTTCGGCAACGACTGGTCACCGTCGTAAGTGAAGTAGCCCGGATTCGGCGACGCGAGCATGTCGAAGTTCAAATACAGCGCAATGTCCTTGAGCGCGTTGACATCCAGTGATGCGACGTACTTCCTCGACCCGATCAGCCCGAGTTCCTCTGCACCCCAGAAGCCGAACCGCACCGCGTTGCGGATCTGCGGCGAGCTGCCGAGCTGCAGCGCGGTCTCCAGAACCGCCGCCACCCCGGACCCGTTGTCGTTGATACCGGGCCCCTCGGGAACGCTGTCGAGGTGCGCGCCGGCCATCACCACATCGCTGGTCAAGCCCGTCTTGGTCTGCGCGATGACGTTGCGGGCCTGCATGGTTTTGGTTTCCGCGGAGAGCTTTACCGTCGCCGGCCCCGAGGTCAGGCGCAGCGCCGCGCCGTCGGGCTTGGTCACGCCGACCACCGGGATCTTGACGTCGGTGTTCTCGCCGAGGGTGCCGCCCATCTGCTCCTCGACGACGTTGTCCGCGACGATCATCGCGACGGCACCGCGCTGCGCGGCGGCGGCTTCCTTCTGGGCGAACGGGCAGGTGCCGCGGTCCACCAGCACGACCGCGCCGTTGACCGGCAGGCTGCCGTAGTCGGGGGGATTGCAGGCCGCGTTGTCATCCGAGACAGTCACCAACGGGCCGGTCACCCCGATGGGCGGGGTGGGGAGGCTGAATTCCAAAGCCTTCGCTTCGACCGTCCGGTCGCCGATGGTCACCGACCCGGGATCGGAGTGGAACACGCGCGCTTCGAACTGAAGGGTTTGCACGTCAAAACCCTTGTCCCGCAGCTTGCCCGCCACGTAGTCGACGCTGGCGTCGTAGCCCGGAGTGCCGACCGCGCGGGTGTGGCCGTTGGCATTGGCGATGTCCTGCAGCTTGGTCAAGTGCGCCATCATCCCGTCGGCGCCGACCCGCCCGCGCAGGGCAGCGGCGAAATCCGGGGCCGATATCGGCTTCAGCGGCTGCACGATGTCCGACGACGCACACCCGCCTGCCACCAACGCAATGGCCGCTGCAGCTGCAATCCCGGTGTGTAACGACCTTGATTTTGTAACCATCGCG
Source organism: uncultured Actinomycetota bacterium (assembly GCA_963791535.1). Taxonomy (GTDB): domain Bacteria; phylum Actinomycetota; class Actinomycetes; order Mycobacteriales; family Mycobacteriaceae; genus Mycobacterium. The sequence goes on from CAWBSW010000007.1 coordinate 65,756, forward strand.
CTCAGGTTAGACGGCGCATCAGATCACGTCTTCGTTGGAATGCTCGAGTCCGAGGTAAGCATGAATGGTGGTGCCGGCCGGTGTCGTGTGGGTGCGCAACAGATCCGTGATCGCGTTGACGACGAAGAGCCCATACGGGCCTGCTCCCCGCGCGGCGGGTGGTCGGCGTCCTGCGAGCGGATCCGCCCAGTGGCCCATGTCGCGCGCCTCGCAGACCACGTGCCCGGCCTCGTACCAGAACGCCAGTCGGCATGCGCCGCCGGCATGGTTGAGGCTGTTGGTCGCCAGCTCGGTGGCGACCAGCATGAGGTCGGCGACCCCGTCCGCGGACATGCCGAGCAGCCGGCCGTAGCGGTCACCGCACTTGCGGGCGCCGGCCAGATCGGCCGGCTCCTTGACGGTGTACGTCACCGCGGCGGGGTTGGTCACCAGGGGTTGATTGCACTGGTCGAGTGCGGCATCGAGCGCGTACTCCGGACTGTGTTTGCGGGAACCGCCTTGCCAGATCTGCGGATGCGTGAGGCGGACGTCGGCTAGGACGCTTTTGTCCAGACACGAAGCGTCGTAGGGACATAGACCGGTCACATCCAAACCGTCCAAGGCAATGTTGGCCAGCGCCTCGTGCTGCATGCACGCGGACGTTTCGAACGCGGTGCGGCCCGCCCAAACCGGTTCAGCGATGATCCGGACGTGATCGTCCGGGTGCCTTTCGACAAAAGCGAGGTGCGCCGCGATAATTCGGCCGGGGTTGCGCCCAAACCCGGTGATGTCCGCCATTGTCACGTCCGCCGCTGCGTTACCCAATGCGCGCCGCAGCAGCGCCAGCCTGATTCCCGGCACCGCGACCAACACCGGCTCTGCGCGCTCCAAACCCTCGGAGATGAAGCGCACCAACCAATCGACGTACTCGTCTTCCGAGTTATAGAGCAGCGCGGAATGATCGAAGGTTGGAATTCGCGCGTGTGCTGTAGCTGTCATGTCGTCGACGGATTGATCCTCGCCAGTACTTCCCTGCATGTCGCCCGTAGATCTACCCAGGGAGGAGAAAACTAACCGTTTCTATCTGTCGGTTAGACGATCAAATCCTGTCGGTTAGACGATCAAATCCGCCACGGCGCGCATGCCTGCGGCGTTGGGGTGAAACGGCGCCGGGCGCCACGGCAGCGGCCATCCCGCACCCGCCGCCCACGGGTCCGCCGACCAGCCGTGATGCTGCCTGCTGGCCTCTCCGGCACACACCAGCTCGCAGCCAGTGGCCTGCGCGGCAGCCGCGGTGGCTTCTTCCAGGCGCGCGGCGACGTGGCGACCAAGGTCGGCTTTCGCGGCCGACAACGGCGGGGCGGGCACACCATCCGGCGGCAAAAGGGTGAGGTAGTCAACGAACACCACCCGGGCGCGCGGCGCGCGGCGACGCACCGCGGTGCCGATCGCGCGCAACGAGTCGCCGACGCCGTCAAGCGCTCGCTCGCGCGCGTCGCGGTCAAACAGCGCACCGATCGCGGGAAGTAGCCGAAGCGGCCGGGGCAACGTTGCGGCCATCAGCAGCGGCACGTATCCCACGTCGTTGCCGCCGATCGTGATGGTGACCAAGTCTTCGGAGCCGTCCAGCGCGTCGATCTGCGGCCGCGCTCCGCGCTGACGCTCGGACAGCACATGCGCGGTGGTGGCACCGGAAAACGTGACGTCGACGAGGTTGAGGTTCCGTTGTTCGGCGACCAGGTGGGCGTAGTTGCGCGCCGACCGGCCCGACCCGAACGGCGCGCCCGGCGCCTGGGGCCGAATACCGGGACCGGCCGCCATCGAACTGCCGAGCGCCACATACCGCGCGCTCATAGGTTGGGGCTCGACGCCTGCGCCCAGAACCGCTTCGGAATCCGCCCGGCGCGACGGGCCAGATAGCCGGCCGTCACAGCGGCGGCCATCGCCGCGGCCATCGCGGGCGGGTCGGCGGCCCGGGTCACCGCACTCGCCAGCAGCACCGCGTCACATCCCAACTCCATCGCGAGCGCTGCGTCGCTGGCGGTCCCGATGCCGGCGTCGAGGACGACGGGGACACGGGCCTGGGCGACGATCATCTCGATGTTGTGCGGGTTGGCGATGCCCAGACCCGTGCCGATCGGCGAACCCAGCGGCATCACCGCCGCGCAGCCGGTGTCCTCCAGTCGTTTGGCCAGCACCGGGTCATCGTTGGTGTATGGCAGCACCACAAACCCGTCGTCGACCAATTGCTCTGCGGCTCTGACCAATTCGATGGCGTCGGGCAGCAGTGTGCGTTCGTCGGCGATCACTTCCAGCTTGACCCATTCGGTGCCCAACGCTTCGCGGGCGAGCTGCGCGGTCAGCACCGCCTCCGCGGCGCCACGGCAGCCCGCGGTGTTGGGCAGCGGCGTGATGCCCAGGCGGCTCAACAGGTCGAGCATGCCCGTGCCGCCCTCGGCGTCCACTCGTCGCATCGCGACGGTGGTCAGCTCGGTGCCGGATGCGACCAGGGCTTCCTCCAGGACTGCCAGGTTGGCCGCACCACCGGTACCCATGATCAACCGCGACGCGAAGCTCCGCCCGGCGATCGTCAGTTTCGCTTCTCCCCCGCGACGATGCGGGCCAGAAATGCCCGAGGTGGGGTCCCCGCGCAGCTGGGGAGAGGGGGTACATTCGAAATCAGCCACCTTGCACCGCCGTCACCACCTCGAGTTGCGCTCCGTCGGAAAGAGTTGTCGCCCAAGCGGATCGCGGTAACACCGTTTGGTCGACGGCCACCGCGATACCACGGTCGGGATAGCCCAGCGACCGCAGCAGCGCCGCCACAGTGGTCTGATCATCGACCTCGAGTCGCTCGGTATTGACGCTAATAATCATGGGTTAGCTCCCACCGGAATAAGTTCGGACACAATCTGTTCGGCCGTCCAGGGCGCCAGCAGAAAACCGGACCGCCCGTGACCGGCGGCGATCAGCGTGCGCGCATCCAGCCGTCCCACCAGCGGCAGGTTATCCGGAGTCATCGGACGCAGGCCGGCGACGCACTCCGCCAGCTCGTATTCGCTGAGCGCCGGCATCACGGTGCACGCGTCGTCGAGCAGGTCACGCACACCGGATACGGTCGGCGCGGTGTCGCGACCATGCTCGTATTGAGTGGCGCCCACCACCACACCGTCGGCGCGCGGCACCAGATATACCTGGCGCCCGTGCACACGAGCACGAATTACCCTTTGCAGCAACGGCATACACCCTTTACGCCAACGCAGCCGCAGCACTTCGCCCTTCACCGGCCGAATCGGCAGACCGGGCCATAGTGTCGGGGCGTCGATGCCGTTGGCAAGCACGACCGCGTCGGCCTGCACCGAACCCAGGTCGGCTACCGGCCCATCCCATTGGACGCCGAGCCGCTCGCATGCCGCCGCCAACCCGTCGAGCAGGGCACGGTTGTCCACCGCCAGCTCGGTGGGCGCCCGGAAGCCGTGCCGAATGCCCTGCGCCAGCATCGGTTCCACGTCGCGTGCGGCCGACTCCCAGATCACCGGGTGGCCTTGCTCGGACAACCAGTCGGCAACGGTATGGAGGTCGGCGACATCAGCGCGGTCGACGGCGACCGCCAACGACTCGCGTGCGGTGATCACGTGCTCCGGCAGGCCGTCGGTGAAGCCGCCCTGGTGCCACAGCCGCAGCGACTCCAGGCCCAGTTGCAGCAGCCGCTCCTCACCGGGCCAGCCTTCGCTGTGCGGCGCCAGCATTCCGGCGGCCACCCAGGACGCGCCGGGCTGCCCGGTGCGATGTACCCGCACCGACCAACCGGCCTGGGCCGCGCGCCGCGCCACGGACAGCCCGATGACGCCGCCGCCGATGACGGCCAGCGATCCCGAGTCCGGTGGCATCCTTCGCTCCCTTCGCCGGCATGATCCGGATCAGGTGTGACGGTAAGGGCCGACGTGCCCACTCTCAGACCCCGCTCGCGGGACTCCCGTGTCGACTTCCCACGCTAGCGGCTAGCGTCGCGGTGTGCACGCACCTGATGGCCCCGCTCCTACTCGGGCCGTGCCGGCCCGCATCGTCGCCGGGGCGCCTTTGGCCCGGCTCGCGAGCGCACGACTCTATCTGTGTACCGACGCGCGCCGCGATCGTGGCGATCTGGCCGAGTTCGCCGACGCCGCCCTGGCCGGCGGGGTGGACATCATTCAGCTCCGCGACAAGGGCTCGACGGGCGAGCAGCGGCTGGGTCCGCTGGAGGTGCGTGACGAGCTGGCCGCGTTGGAGATCCTCGCCGACGCCGCACGTCAACACGGCGCCCTGGTCGCCGTGAACGACCGCGCCGACATCGCCCGCGCCGCCGGCGCCGACGTGCTGCACCTCGGCCAGGAGGACCTGCCGCTGGCCGTGGCGCGCGACATCGTCGCACCGGACACGCTGATCGGCCGCTCGGCGCACGATCACCGCCAGGTGGCCGCGGCGATCGCCGAGCCCGTCGACTACTTCTGCGTCGGGCCCTGCTGGCCGACGCCCACCAAACCGGGACGCCCGGCGCCGGGGCTGGGACTGGTGCGCGCCGCCGCCGATCTGGCAGCCGACAAACCGTGGTTCGCCATCGGTGGCATCGACGCCGATCGGCTCGCGGATGTGCTGGCGGCCGGCGCCCGCCGCATCGTCGTGGTCCGGGCGATCACGGCGGCGGAGGATCCGCGGGCCGCGGCCGAGCGGCTCAGTTCGGCGCTTGCAGCAGCGAGCTGATCCGGGAACTCAGCAGGGACGGCGTGTGGTCGGGCTTGCCCGCGGTACACCACACGAAGACGCCCGCCTCGATCTCGAGGGTGCGTGGCAGGTGACGCCGCCGCTCGTCACCGGGGCTCAACGGCACGATCGCCGGTGCGGTGCGCAGTCGTTGCCAACTGGCGGCGAACCCGGGATGCAGCGGCAGCTCGTCCACCGCGTCTTCGCTGACCCAGCGCAGTTCGGCGCTTTCCCTGTTGGGCACGGCGTGCAGCAGTTCGCCCGCGTCCGCAACGACGGTGGTGTAGGTCCAATTTGTGCCACTCGCGGTGGCGGTGATGACGGTCGCCCGCACCGAAAGCCGCTCGCCGGGCAGCCCCGCCTCCTCATGCGCTTCCCGGACGGCGGCCTGCTCGGGCGTTTCATGGCTGTCGCGGGCGCCACCCGGCAGACCCCACGTTCCGCCCTGATGACTCCACGGCGCCCGGTGCTGCAGCAACACCGCCGGTGTGCCGTCGGGCCGCGGTGCTCTCAGCAGCAAGCCGGCCGCACCATGCCGGCCCCAGTAATGCATGCCGGTGTCGGAAATCACCCATCCGTCACCGTCGCCGCGCACGCGTTCAGGATAACCAGCGCTCGCCCGACGACGATGCGGCCAGCGCAGCGTGGCCGAGATGGGGGTACCCCCAGGCCGCGCAGCGGCGAGGGGGCGAATCGGGCAATCAGGCCTCAGGTCCCCGCATCTGGGGAAAACACTCTTAGACTTTGCTTATACGGTTCATGACAGGTACGCCCGAGAGATGAGGTCCGAACAACCGTGACCGTTGAGTTGGCGCATCCGTCGACCGAGCCCCTGGGTTCGCGGTCGCCGACCGAACCGGCCCACCCCCGCTGGTGGTTCGCCGCGACGACGCCTGGCCGCATCCTGACCATCGGTCTGATCCTGGCGATGCTCGGCGGGCTCAGCGCGTTCGCCACTTCGACCACGATCAACCAGCGGCAGCAGGTGCTGACCACGGTGTTGAAGCACACCGAGCCGCTGGCGTTCGCGGCCGGACGGCTGTACACCACGTTGTCGGTGGCCGATGCGGCAGCCGCGACCGCGTTTATCGCGCGGGCCGAGCCGCAGGCCGTGCGCCAGCGCTACGAGCAGGCGATCACCGACGCTGCGGTGGCGGTGACCCGGGCGTCGAGCGGGCTGACCGACGAGCCGCTGGTGCAGTTGCTCGGACGGATCAACGCCGAATTGGCCGTCTACACCGGGCTGATCGAGATTGCCCGCACCAATAACCGGGCCGGTAACCCGGTCGGGTCGTCGTATCTGTCCGAGGCGTCGTCGCTGATGCAGTCGACGATCCTGCCGGACGCCCAACAGCTTTATCGCGAGACGTCGGCGCGGGTGGACGCCGAAACCACGGCGTCGACGCAGATCCCGGCTCCGGTGATCCTGATCGTCACCGCCACGGCCGTCTTCGGCGCCTTCTCCCACCGCTGGCTGGCCCGACGCACCAAACGACGAATCAACCCCGGTCTTGTCGCGGGTGCACTCGGGATTCTCGTTATGGTGGTCTGGGTGGGGACTGCTCTTGCGATTTCCACCAGCGCTAGCCGCAGTGCCAAAAACACTGCGGCAGAGTCGTTGAAGACCATCACCGATATGTCCATCAATGCCCAGCAGGCCCGTGCCGACGAGACGCTGTCATTGATCCGGCGCGGGGACGAAGAGGTCCGCAAGCAGTCCTTCTACGAACGCATCGACGCCATGCACAAGCAGCTCGACGAATATCTCGCTCGCGGCGACGCCGTCGACAAGAACGACTTGCAGGACGCCGACAAACTTTTGACCCAGTGGCGGAAGGCCGACGACCGGATCAACGCCTATATCTCGGTGGGCAATTATCGGGCTGCCACCCAAGTCGCGCTGGGCAACGGTGACGACGACTCCACCCCCGCGTTCGACAAACTCGACCGGGCCCTGGGTAAGGCGATGGAGCAGAGTCGCAACGAACTGCGCGACGACATCCTCAACGCGCGCCGCGGGCTGGCCGGCGCGACGGTCGGCGGTGTGGTACTCAGCCTGGGCGCGGCCGTCGCGGTCGCTCTTGGGTTGTGGCCCCGGCTGAGCGAGTACCGATGACCAGACGCCCGCTCCGCATCGTGTGCGCCCTGGCGGCGGCGTTGGTGCTGGCCGGGTGCAGCGAGTCGGCCGCCATGGTCGTGACGCCGGTGCCGACGCTGCCGCCGCCCACGCCGGCCGGCATGCAGGAGATGCCGCCCCAGCCGCCGCTGCCGCCGGACAAGTCGGCCGACAGCTGCAACCCCACCGCCAGCCTGCGCCCGTTCGACAACCCGGCCGACGCCGACGCCGCGGTGGCGAATATCCGGGCCCGCGGCCGGCTGATCGTCGGCCTGGACATCGGCAGCAACCTGTTCAGCTTCCGTGACCCGATCACCGGCGAGATCACCGGCTTCGACGTCGACATCGCCGGCGAGGTGGCACGCGATATCTTCGGCAACCCGTCGCAAGTCGAGTACCGGATCCTGTCGTCTGACGAGCGGATCACCGCGCTGGAGAAGTCGGAGGTCGACATCGTCACCAAGACGATGACCATCACCTGCGAGCGGCGCAAGCAGGTCAACTTCTCCACCGTTTACCTCGACGCCTACCAGCGCATCCTGGCGTCGCGCGACTCGCCGATCACCAAGCCCTCCGATCTTTCCGGCAAGCGGGTCTGCGTGGCCAGGGGCACGACTTCCCTGCAGCGGATCCGGGAGATCGCGCCGCCGCCGATCGTGGTGGAGGTGGTGAACTGGGCCGACTGTCTGGTGACGCTGCAGCAGCGGCAAGTCGACGCGATCAGCACCGACGACTCCATCCTGGCCGGACTGGTTTCCCAGGACCCTTACCTGCACCTCGTCGGACCTAACATGGGCACTCAGCCGTACGGGATCGGTATCAAGCTGGATGACACCGGGCTGGTCCGGTTCGTCAATGGCACCCTGGAACGCATCCGCCGCGACGGCACCTGGAACGCCCTGTACCGCAAGTGGTTAACGGTGCTCGGTCCGGCGCCGCCCCCGCCCAGCCCAAGGTACGTGGACTGATGGCCGAGCAACCGGCGGATCCGGAACGCCAAGACGTGGACGACGGCGACGTCGCCCCGGGCACCCAGCCGGCCGATGCGACGGTGGACTCGTCCTCGCAGGAGCGGCCGGTGACCACGCAGGCGGTCTTCCGCCCCGATTTCGACGACGACTCCGAAGCCACGCCGGCGCACGCCGTGGACACCGAGCCGCAAGAACGCGCGAAGCCGACAAAGCGGGCGCCGGTCCGGCGGCTGGGCGGCGGCCTGGTCGAGATTCCGCGGGTGCCCGACATCGACCCGCTCGAAGCATTGATGCCCAATCCGGTTGTGCCGGAGTCCAAACGCTTCTGCTGGAACTGTGGGCGACCGGTCGGCCGATCCAGCGCAGAAGGCAAGGCACAGTCGGAGGGCTGGTGCCCCTACTGCGGAAGCCCGTATTCGTTCCTGCCGCAACTGAATCCGGGTGACGTCGTTGCCGGTCAGTACGAGATCAGGGGCTGCATCGCGCACGGCGGGCTGGGCTGGGTGTACCTTGCGCTGGACCGCAACGTCAACGATCGTCCGGTGGTGCTCAAAGGTTTGGTGCATTCCGGCGACGCCGAGGCCCAAGCGATCGCGATGGCCGAGCGACGATTCCTCGCCGAGGTGGTGCACCCGTCGATCGTGCAGATCTTCAACTTCGTCGAGCACACCGACCGGCACGGGGAACCCGTCGGCTACATCGTCATGGAGTACGTCGGCGGGCAATCGCTCAAACGTCGCAAGGGCGACAGGCTGCCCGTCGCCGAAGCCATCGCCTACGTGTTGGAAATCCTTCCGGCACTGAGCTATTTGCATTCCATCGGCTTGGTCTACAACGACCTCAAGCCGGAAAACATCATGCTCACCGAAGAACAGCTCAAGCTGATCGACCTGGGGGCGGTGTCGCGGCTCAACTCGTTCGGCTACCTTTACGGCACACCGGGTTACCAGGCTCCGGAGATCGTTCGGACCGGTCCGACGGTGGCCAGCGACATCTACACGGTCGGGCGCACACTCGCGGCTCTGACGTTGAAATTGCGCACCCGAGGCGGCCGCTACGTCGACGGGCTACCCGAAGACGACCCGGTGCTCAACAAGTACGACTCGTTCGCCCGGTTACTGCGTCGCGCAATCGATCCCGATCCACGACGACGATTCGCCAGCGCTGAGGAGATGTTCGGGCAGCTGTCCGGTGTGCTGCGCGAGGTGGTCGCTCAGGACACCGGTGTGCGGCGGCCGGGCTTGTCGTCGATCTTCAGCCGCAGCCGCTCCACGTTCGGGGAAGACCTGCTGGTCGCGCATACCGACGTATACCTGGACGGCCACGTGCATTCGGAGAAGCTGACCGCCAAGGAGATCGTCACCGCGCTGCAAGTACCGCTGGTGGACCCGGCCGACGTCGCCGCACCACTACTGGGAGCGACCGTGCTGTCCCAACCGGTGCAGACGCTGGACTCGTTGCGCGCATTCCGCCATGGCGCAATGGATTCCGAGGACATCGACTTGTCGGAGTCGGTCGAGCTGCCGTTGATGGAGGTGCGGGCGCTACTGGACCTCGGCGATGTGGCCAAGGCCACCCGCAAGCTCGACGACCTGGCCGAGCGGGTCGGCTGGCGATGGCGGCTGGTGTGGTACCGCGCGGTCTCCGAGCTGCTCACCGGCGATTACGAGTCGGCCAGCAAGCATTTCAGCGAAGTGCTGGACACCTTCCCCGGCGAGTTGGCGCCCAAGATGGCGCTGGCCGCAACCGCCGAATTGGCCGGTAGCTCAGACGAACACATGTACTACGAAGAGGTGTGGAAGACCGACGACGGGGTGATTTCGGCGGCCTTCGGGCTGGCCAGGGCGCAGTCGGTGGAAGGAGATCGCGCCGGAGCGGTACGCACTCTTGACGAAGTGCCGGCCACGTCAAGGCATTTCACCACCGCGCGGCTGACCAGTGCAGTGACGCTGCTGTCCGGCCGATCGGCGAGCGAAATCACCGAAGATCAGATCCGCGACGCCGCGCGGCGGGTGGAGGCGCTGCCGCCGACCGAGCCGCGGGTGCTGCAGATCCGCGCGCTGGTACTGGGCAGCGCGTTGGACTGGCTAGGAGAGCACGAGGCCAGCACCAACCACATTCTTGGCTTTCCGTTCACCGAACATGGGCTGCGGCTTGGCGTCGAGGCGTCGCTGCGTGGGCTGGCCCGGGCGGCGCCCACCCAGGCGCACCGCTACACGCTGGTCGACATGGCCAACAGGGTGCGGCCGACGTCCACGTTCTGAATCTGTTTGCGTTCTGGATCTTCGCTGATCGAGTGTGCGTCCTGGGCTTCGACGCTGCACAGGCGGTGGGATTTCGGTGAAATTCCCGCCCTGACCGCACGCTCGAAACCGTCATTGCACACTCGAACGCCGGGCTTCCAGTGCACACCGCACTCGTCGCACGACTTCAGCGGGATGGTCTTCGGCGACCACCCGGATGATCAGCCATCCCAGCCGTTCCAGCAGCTCCAGCCGCCGAATGTCTTTGAGGTACTGCTGTCGGTCAACTCGATGGTGGTCGCCGTCATATTCGACGGCGACCATAAGATCGGGCCAGCCCATATCGAGGTAAGCGATCGGAAGACCGTCCACGCCGAATACCGGAATCTGAGTGTGCGGCCGAGGCAAACCGGCCTCGATGAGGAGCAGCCGCAGATAACTTTCGCGCGGCGACTGCGCGCCCGGGTCGACGAGCTCAAGCACGGTCTCCAGTTGGCGGAGCCCACGCGCTCCGGGGTGGCACGCGGCGATGCCCAGCACGTCGTCGACCTTGAAACCGGTTGCGCGAGCAAGTGCGTCAAGTCGGGCCACGGCGCTGCGGCGCGGCGCACGCCGACCGATGTCGAAGGCAGTGCGCTCGGGTGTGGTGACTGAACGACCGGCGAGAGTCTGCACCTCACCCTCAAGCAGTATGTCGCGGTGGGTCAGCACACCCTGCGGCGCACGCGGGTTAACGTGTATCAACTCAACTGGAACATTTTCATCGATCCACTTGGTGCCATGCAGCGCGGCGGCCGCGGTTCCAGCGATGGTCCCCCGCCGGTCCGACCATAGCCACGCCGCGGCGATGCGCTGCTCCAGGGATGGCTGTATCTGTTTCGGCAGATAGACGTTCGGCAAGACGGCTCGGTATTGAGTCCGCAATTGGTGGCGACTCAGTAGCCCACGGGCCAATGCCTCGCTGCCACGGAATGGTTGCCCCATCACCGCGAACAGTTGCACGCCGGCGCGCGACGCGATTCCCGCTATCCACAGGCGTGGCGCTGCGGAAGGTTTAGCAAATCCTCAGCCAAGCGAAATCAAGTTGTGAGCAGGACCGCAAGCAAATCGCAAGAATAGTCGGGCACAGTTAGGCCATGGCCGGCCAGTCGGATGGGTGGATCACGACTGCTCGCGTGCTGCGCCGGGTCGGGTTCGGAGTAACCGGACAGCAGGTCGACGCGGTGGCCGGCCAGAATTGGTCGAAATACGTCGACGCCGCACTGGCCGCCGATCCGGACGCCGACCCGGGCGCCGTGGCGACACCGATCCCGACGCCACCCATCCTGCGCGGTCCCGGCAAGGGGGCGTCAGTGGACGTCCGCAAACAGTTCAACCAACAAATCGTCGGCCAGATGACCGAGCTGTCGGATTGGTGGTTGCGCCGCATGGTCGCCGTGCAGCAGCCCATCCACGAAAAGCTGACGCTGTTGTGGCACAACCACTTTGCCACCTCCGCTGAGAAGGTGCGGGACGCGGCACACATGGCGGCGCAGAACCAGAAGCTGCGCACCCTGTCGCTCGGCGATTTCCGCCACCTCGCCTACGCCATGTTGACCGACGCCGCGATGCTGCGCTGGCTGGACGCTCAGACCAACACCGCCAAGGCACCCAACGAGAACCTGGCCCGCGAATTCATGGAGCTGTTCACGCTCGGGCACGGTGATGGCTACACCGAGGACGATGTGCGGGAAGGCGCGCGCGCACTGACCGGTTGGGTCATTCGGCCCGGCGGCGATCCGACGATGGTGCCCAGACGCCACGACCACACCGCCAAGACGATATTCGGGGTCACCCGCAATTTCGACGCGCAGGGATTCTGCGAACTCGTGCTGGCCCAACCGAAATCGCCGCAATACGTCGCCGGCCGACTATGGCAGCAACTGGCGTCTGATACCCCGCCGTCGCGGCAGGCGCTCGACCGCTTGGTTAGCGCCTACGGCCCCGGCCGCAACCTGCGGGCGCTGACCCGGGCGATCCTGACCGACGACGAGTTCGTCGGTAGCCGGGCGGCCATCGTCAACACGCCGGTCGAGTGGCTGGTCGGCGTGATCCGCACCCTGCACGTCCCCGTCGACACCCCGGCGCGGCTGAAGACGGTCGACGCCGCGCTCAAATCGCTCGGGCAGCGCCCGTTTTACCCGCCGGATGTCGGCGGCTGGCCGCACGGCCGGGTCTGGATGTCGACCGCCAGCGCCGACGTCCGGATGCGCACAGCGACCCAAATGGCGCGCAACGGTGACCTGTCCACTGTCGAAGACACCGCTGCTAACGACCGGATCGACGCCGTCGGTTACCTGATCGGGGTCGGAGCATGGTCGGACCGGACCGTCGCGGCCCTTCAACCGTTGGTGCGCACGCCGGTTCAGCTGGTCGCCGCCGCCGTCAATACGCCCGAATACCTGACGTCTTAGCGAGTATGCCGATGCCTGATCTGAGTCGCCGCAAGTTCCTGGTCGCCAGCGCCGGCCTAAGCGCTGCCGGTCTGCTGTCGGGGGCCTGCGCCGTCAGCTGGCCCGACCTGATGCGGGAAGCCAAGCAGCGGCCCCTGGCCGAGGGCAGCGGCGTGCTGGTGATTGTCACGCTCTACGGCGGCAACGACGGCATCAACACCGTGATCCCCTACGCCGACAACGCTTATCACGATGCTCGACCCGAATTGGCTTATGCCCCGGGCGATGTGCTGAACCTGGATGGCCAGCTTGGACTGAATCCGGCGCTCAAGGGTCTGGCCCAGCAATGGCAGAGCCAGAAGCTGGCGATCGTGCGCGGCGTGAGCTACCCGCAGCCCGACCACAGCCACTTCCGGTCGATGGACATCTGGCAGACCGCGTCGCCGGCCGAACCCGTCTCGACCGGCTGGATCGGTCGCTGGCTGGATGCCACCGGCAACGACCCGCTGCGCGCGGTCAACATCGGGTCCGTCCTGCCGCCGCTCGCGGTCGGTGAAAAGTGCACGGCCGCAGCACTTACGCCGTCGGAAAAACCAGGGTCCGCAGACAAATTCGCCGCGACGATGGACGCGCTTGGTGCCGACGACCCCAACGACACGCCGGCCATGGCGGCGGTCTGTGACGCCTATCGCGCCACCCGCACCACCGACACGACCTTCGGCCCGATCAAGCCGTCCGGCGAGAAGGGCGACAAGCACAACTCGCTGGCCGGCCAGCTGAGCATGGTGGCAGCGGCGGTCAAGGCGGCGGTGCCCACCCGGGTTTACGCGGTCCAGCTGGGTGGATTCGACACGCATGCCGACGAGAAAACGACGCAGCAGCGTCATCTGCAGACCCTGGACGAAGCCGTGACCCCGTTCCTGCAGCAGATGGCCGGCGATCGGTACGGCAAGAACCTTGTGCTGCTGGCGTATTCGGAGTTCGGGCGAAGGGTGAAGGCGAACGCCTCGCAGGGTACCGACCACGGCACCGCCGGCCCCGTCTTTGTCGCCGGAGCCCCAGTCAAGGGCGGCTTCTACGGCGACGAACCCAGCCTCACCGACCTCGACAACGGCGATCTCAAGCCCACGACGGACTTCCGGGACGTCTACTACGAGCTGCTGTCACAGACGCTTCAGACCGACCCGACACCGTCGGTCGGGGCCGGCCGGCGGAGCCTCGGCTTCCTTTAAGCGACAGCCAAAACATCCAGGCATCTGAACGCCGGGTGGCTGCCTGACAATCCCTCTTTCCGATACTCCCACTATTAGCACTGTTTCCACTCTGGTGGGCGATCCTTTCAACCTCCCTGGCATCACCGAGGACGGAGTCCCCGCTTACACCTGGGATATCACGCAAAACGAAATGGCATTTCTGAGCAGCATCGCCGCACCGGTAACCGGGACGGTAAGCAGCGACGACATCGGCAACTTCCTGGCGGATAACCCGATCATGAACCTCGGAAGCATTTTTGATTCAACGCTGGCCGGCATCCTCAACGGTGGCCCGCTCTCAATCACCGCCACGCTGCCGCTGGACTGGACCAATCTCGTGGCGGAGAGCCTGAACGCCTTGTTCACCGCCTGATGCAGGAGGACGTCTAGATCACGCGCACACAATCGCGCGCGATCGCCAGCTCCTCGTTGGTGGGGATCACCAGCACGGCGATCGGTGACGTGTCGGTCGAAATCCGTCGAGCGCCCTTGGCGGACCGGGAGTTTCGCTGTTCGTCGATCTCGATGCCCAACGCCGCCAGCCCGCTCAGCGCGTCGCGGCGCACCGCGGCGACGTTCTCGCCGATACCCGCGGTGAAGCTCACCACATCGGTGCGGCCCAGCACCGCCAGGTAAGCACCGACATATTTCCGCAGCCGGTGGATGAACACGTCATAGGCCAATTGCGCTGCACCGTCGCCGGATTCGATCATCTCGTGCAGCGGGCGAAAGTCGCACTCGCCGGCCAGACCCAGCATTCCGGACTGCTTGTTGAGCATCGATTCGACGTCGTCGACGCCCATCTTCGCGGCGCGGCACAGATAGCCGAAGACGCCAGGGTCGATGTCGCCGCTGCGGGTTCCCATCACCAGACCTTCCAACGGCGTGAGTCCCATCGACGTATCGACCGGCCGGCCCGCCGCGATGGCCGACGCCGAGGCGCCGTTACCCAGATGCAGCACAATCTGATTCAGGTCCTGCACCGGCCTGTCCAGGAACACCGCAGCCCGTTCGCTGACGTACTGGTGCGAGGTGCCATGGAATCCGTATCGGCGGATCCGCCACTTCTCGGCCAGCTCACGGTCGATCGCGTAAGTCGCCGCGGCGGCAGGCAGGTGGTGAAAGAACGCCGTGTCGAACACCGCAACATGCGGCACATCCGGCAGCATCTTGCGGGCCACCTGGATACCCTGCACGGCAGGCGGATTGTGTAACGGGGCCAGCGGCGACAACTGTTTGAGCTTAGCGATGACCGTGTCATCAACGATGGTCGGTTGGTAGAACGTTGCCCCACCGTGCACTACTCGGTGACCAACCGCCACCAGTCCGCACGCCTTCAAATCGATACCGGCCTCGCGCAATTGGTCGAACGCCATCCGCAGCGCCCCGTCGTGGTCGGCCACCGGCGAAGACGGCTCGCCGATCTGCTCGACGATGCCGTCCGCCAGCGACCGACCCGAACCCGGCTGGATCAGTTGGTATTTCAAAGAAGAAGAGCCCGAGTTGATCACCAGCACCGTGCGATCAGAAGCCATTGGCACCCTGGGCCTGGATCGCAGTGATGGCGACGGTGTTGACGATGTCTTCGACGAGTGCGCCGCGGGACAGGTCGTTCACCGGCATGTTCAGACCTTGCAACACCGGACCGATCGCGATCGCACCGGCGCTGCGCTGCACCGCCTTGTACGTGTTGTTGCCGGTGTTGAGGTCGGGGAAGATCAGCACGGTTGCCCGGCCGGCGACCACCGAATCACGCATCTTGGTGGCCGCGACGGACGGATCTATCGCGGCGTCGTACTGGATAGGACCCTCGACCGGCAGCTGCGGATCCCGCATGCGCACCAACTCCGTTGCGGCCCTGACCTTGTCGACATCGGCTCCAGTGCCGGATTCGCCGGTGGAGTAAGACAGCATGGCCACCCGCGGCTCGATACCGAATTGTGCGGCGGTACGCGCCGAGCTGATGGCGATGTCGGCTAGCTGGTCGACGGTCGGGTCGCGGACTATCGCGCAGTCGCCGTATGCCAGCACCTGATCCGGCAGGCACATCAGGAAGATGCTGGAAACCGTGGATACTCCCGGCGCGGTCCTGATGATTTCGAACGCCGGCCGGACCGTGTGCGCGGTGGTGTGCGTGGCACCGGACACCATGCCGTCGACGATGCCGTTGTACACCAGCATGGTGCCGAAATACGCCAAGTCGTGCATGATCTCACGCGCCTGTTCGACGGTGACACCCTTGTTCTTGCGCAACTCCGCGTACTGTTCGGCGAACTGGTCGGATAACTCGGTGGTGCGTGGGTCGATCACCGCCGCGTCATTCAGGTCGACACCGAGTTCGGCTGCGCGCAAGCGGATCTGAAGCTCCTCGCCGAGGATGGTCAGATCCGCAATCCCGCGCTGCAGCACCCGCCCGGCCGACTTGAGGATGCGATCGTCGCCGCCTTCAGGAAGCACGATGTGCCTGCGATCCGCTCGAGCCTGCGCACGCAGCCGGTAGGTGAACATCTGCGGTGTGGTCACGGTCGGGATCGGGATGGCAAGCTGAGCAAGCAGATCCGCGATGTCGACGTGACGTTCCATCAGTTCCAACGCGGTGTCGATCTTGCGCAGCGACCCCGCGGTGACCCGCGCGCGCACCGACGCCACCGCGCTAGCCGTCTCGAAGGTACCCAGCGTGGTGGTGGCGATGATCGGCAGCCGTAGACGGAGGCCGGCCACCAGCGCGGCGATCGACGGATGCAGCTCAAACCCGCCGTTGAGGATGATGCACGACAGCGACGGAAAGCCTTCGGCGCCATGCGCGCTGGCGACCGCCAGTACTACGTCGGAACGGTCACCGGGGGTGATCACCACGACCCCGTCGCCCAGCCGCTCCAGCACATGCTCGGCGGTCATCCCCGCGACCAGGACACCGAGCACTTCGCGTCCCATCAGGGCGGCGTCAC
Organism: uncultured Actinomycetota bacterium; assembly: GCA_963791535.1. Taxonomy (GTDB): domain Bacteria; phylum Actinomycetota; class Actinomycetes; order Mycobacteriales; family Mycobacteriaceae; genus Mycobacterium. The sequence continues at coordinate 82,438 of CAWBSW010000007.1, forward strand.
CACTCACCAGTGTTCCGTTCACGGCTTTCTGCAGCTCGGCCACCGTCGGGGCGGCCAGCAGCGGCTCGTCTGGCAGCACATAGGTCTGCGGGGCGAATGCGCGCAGCGCCTCGGCGACGGCGCTCAGCTGCGACGGCTCGCAGCGGTTGGCCACCACCGCCGCGGTATGGGCATGCTGGGCGGCCAGCTCGTCCAGACACAGCTTCACGACGTGTGCGACGTCCTCGGCGGTGCGGCCGCCGGCCCGCACCACCAGCAGCACCGGCGCGCCGAGGTTGACCGCGATACGAGCGTTGACCGACAGCTCAGCGGGGCTGGCGACATCGGTGTAGTCGCTGCCGACGATGACGACCGCGTCGCACTCGGTGGCCATCGCGTGATACCGCTCGACGATGTCGTCGATGGCGGCGTCACGATCGGAGTGCAGCTGCTTGTAGGTCACACCGATGCAGCGCTCGTAGGGCAGGCCGGCGGTGGTCTGCGCCAGCAGCAGATCCAGGATGTAGTCGCGGTCGTCGCCACCCACTCGCGTGATGGGCCGAAACACACCGACTTTCGCCACCGTGGCGGCCAGTCGGTGCATGATTCCCAGCGCGATTGTCGACTTGCCGGTGTCCCCCTCGGGCGCCGCGATGTAGATCGCGGAGACCTCAGCCATGCGTCGTCAGCCCAGCCGCCGCAACCGGGGCTCGAGGTCCTTCTGGAACAGCTCCAGGAATCGGCGCTGGTCGTGGCCGGGCGCGTGGAACACCAGGTGGTTGAGGCCCCAGGTGACGTACTGACCGACCTTTTCGACGGCCTCGTCGGGATCCGAGGACACAATCCAGCGTTTGGCGACCTGCTCGATCGGCAGCGCGTTGGCGGCCGCCTCCATTTCGATCGGGTCGTGAATGCTGGTTTTCTGTTCGGCGGTCAGCGACAGCGGCGCCCAGAACCGGGTGTTCTCCAGCGCCAGATCCGGATCGGTGTCGTAGGAGATCTTGATTTCGATCATCCGGTCGATGTCGTCGGGATTCTTGCCCGCCGCCTCCGCGCCCTCCTTCATCGCGGGGATGAGCTTGTCCTTGTACAGCTCCTCGCCCTTGCCGGAGGTGCAGATGAAGCCGTCGCCCGCGCGGCCCGCGTACTTGGCAACCTGGGGTCCTCCGGCGGCGATGTAGATCGGGATGCCGCCCTCGGGCACGTCGTAAATCGAGGCTCCCTTGGTGTGGTAGTACTCGCCGTTGAAGTCGACGCGGTCGCCCAGCCACAGCTCGCGCATCAGCCGCACCGATTCGCGCAGTCGCGCGTAGCGGTCCTTGAATTCCGGCCAGTCGCCCTCGTATCCGGTCGCGATCTCGTTGAGCGACTCCCCGGTGCCGACGCCGAGGAAGATGCGATCCGGGTAGAGACACCCCATGGTGGCAAACGCCTGCGCGATGACCGCGGGGTTGTACCGGAAAGTCGGGGTGAGCACCGAGGTGCCCAACTGGAGCCGTTTCGTGCGCTCACCGACGGCGGTCATCCAGGCGAGCGAGAACGGCGCGTGCCCGCCCTCGTGCCGCCACGGCTGGAAGTGGTCGCTGACGGTCGCGCTGTCCATGCCGTGCGCTTCGGCGGCGACAGCCAGCTCGACGAGTTCGCGCGGCGCGAATTGTTCCGCCGACGCCTTATATCCAAGTTTGAGTTCAGCCACGCTGTTGTTTCTACTCCACCCTTAGACTCTCGGGCATGGCACCGGTGCTGACGGCCGTCACCGAGACCGTGCACCTCGCCCAGGGCGAGGCGGTTAATTGGCTGCTGGTCACCGACGACACCGGGGTCATGCTGATCGACGCCGGATACCCGGGTGACCGCGACAACGTGCTCGCGTCGTTACGGCAGCTGGGATACGAGGCCGGCGACGTGCGCGCGATCCTGCTCACCCACGCCCACATCGACCACCTGGGATCGGCGATCTGGTTCGCCAAAACACATGGCACTCCGGTCTATTGCCATGCCGACGAGGTTGGCCACGCCAAGCGGGAGTATCTGGAACAGGCCTCGCCGCTCGACGTCGCGCTGCGCATCTGGCGACCCCGATGGGCGTTGTGGGCCGCCCACCTCGTGCGCGACGGCGGCCTGAGTCGCGAGGGCATCCCGACCGCGCAGCCGCTGACCGCCGAGGTGGCGGCGGAGTTGCCCGGCCACCCGATGGCGATCCCGACTCCCGGGCACACCGGCGGGCACTGTTCGTATTTGGTCGACGGCATACTGGCCAGTGGCGACGCGCTGGTTACCGGGCATCCGCTGCTGGCGCGCAGCGGGCCCCAACTCCTGCCGGCGGTGTTCAGCCACGACCAGGACGGCTGCATCCGCAGCCTCGCGGCGCTGGCGCTGCTGGACACCGAAGTTCTGGTGCCCGGTCACGGCGATTTGTGGCGGGGCCCGATCCGCCAGGCCACCGACGCGGCGACCGCATTGGCGCAATGAGCGCATCACCCGGTCACAATTCGATCACGCTCGACATCACGATTACTTAAGGTTCGACCGCGTTCTCTAAGAAATCTCGCTCCGCTCTGATCGATTACTTAGCAAAAGCGGCCTCAATTGAGACTCAGTTCACGTCCGGCGGCGCAAACGCCTCTCCCGCACCGAGTTCCGCTCCTTGACCTTCGCGTACCTTGGGCGTCAGGTCTCGGCAACCTGTGATCAATCTACGTCTTACAGGAAGCAAACAATGATGAAATTCAGTGGTACAACCATGCGCCGGCAAGCCGCCGGCTGCGGTCTACTCGCCGGTCTGGCCGCCACGGTGATCGCCGCGCCGACGGCATCCGCGGCGCCCGACTGCAGTGCCGCCGGAGTGGCCAACACGGTCAGCTCGGTGACGGGGTCGGCCAACCAGTACCTCAGCGCTCACCCGGGCGCCAACGCGGTCGTGACGGCGGCCAAGAACGAGCCGCGCCCGCAGGCGGAGTCGGATCTGCGTGGCTACTTCACCGCGCATCCGCAGGAGTACGTCGACTTGCGAGGTATTCTGGCGCCGATCGGTGACACTCAGCGCCAGTGCAACACGACGGTGCTGTCGCCCGATCTGGAGTCGGCCTACAACGAATTCATGGCCGGCTAGTGTTGTGAGTCGTTAATTGAGCGACAGCTTTTTGGATTCCCTCGGCGCCGACTGTGTAGCTTGTTAACGAACTCGAGGCGCATCCTCGCACATAACCCGCACAGTCGACGCGTCCTTGCACCAGATGCAGCGCGGCCATAACTGCATGCGGATTAATGACTCACGACACTAGGCCGTGGCGGCCAGCCCAAGATTCTCCTTGAGCGTGTGGCCGCTGTATTCGGTGCGGTATGCCCCACGCTCCTGCAGCAGCGGCACGACGTGGTCGACGAAGTCGTCCAGACCGTGCGGGGTCAGGTGTGGTACCAGGATGAACCCGTCGCACGCGTCGGCCTGGATGTATCGGTCGATCTCGTCGGCGATGTGAGCGGCGGTGCCGACGAACTGCTCGCGGCTGGTGGCGGCGATGATCAGTTCGCGGATCGATAGGTTCTCGGCTTCGGCGCGCTCGCGGAATTTGCGCGCCACCGCGACGGGGTCGCCGTGCCGGACGCGGCCCTGGGTGATGCTGGTGTCGCCGGTCGGATCGAAGTCGGGCAGCGGCCCGTCCGGGTCGTAGTCGGAAAGGTCACGGCCCCAGATCTGCTCGAGCATCGCGATCGCCGTGGCGCCGCTGACCTGCTGGTGCCGAATGTGCACCGCCTTGTCGGCGGCCTCCTCGGCGGTGTCGCCGAGCACGAACGTCGCCGCCGGAAAAACCTTGAGCTGGTCGGGGTTTCGACCATAGGACGCGGCACGGCCTTTCACGTCGGCGTAATAGCGCTGACCGTCCTCTAGCGATCCGTGCAGCGTGAACAGCGCGTCGGCGTAACGGGCACCGAACGCCCGGCCGTCGTCAGAGTCACCGGCCTGCAACAACACCGGGTGGCCCTGCGGCCCGGCCGGCAACGTCGCCACTCCGCGCACGTCGAATTGGGCGCCGTGATGTTCGACGGTCCCGACGCGGGTGGGATCGATGTAGGTTCCGCCGTCGACATCGGCCAGCACCGCGTCGGCGGGCCAGCTGTCCCAGAATTCGCGTGCCACGGTGAGGAACTCCTCGGCGCGGCGGTAACGGTCGGCGTGGCTGAGGAAGCCGCCACGCCGAAAGTTCTCGCCGGTGAACGCGTCCGACGAGGTCACGATGTTCCAGCCCGCGCGGCCGTCGGACAGCTGGTCGAGCGTGGCGAATTGCCGTGCCACTTCGAAGGGTTCGTTGAAGGTGGTGTTGATGGTTCCGGTCAAGCCGAGCCGGTCGGTGACGGCGGCCAACGCCGCCAGCACGGTGAAAGTGTCCGGCCGGCCTACCACGTCCAGGTCATGGATCCGGCCCCGATGCTCGCGCAGCCGCAGCCCCTCGGCCAGGAAGAAGAAGTCGAACAGCCCGCGTTCGGCGGTGCGGGCCAAGTGCACGAACGAGTCGAACTCGATCTGGCTGCCCGCGGCGGGATCGGTCCACACGGTGGTGTTGTTGACGCCCGGGAAATGCGCGGCCAGGTGAATTGGCTTGCGGTGCTTACCTTCGCGTGTATTCATTCGCCGGGTCCCCACCGTTGTGCGATCAGCTGATGCGAGCGCAGCCGGTCTTCGTGTCGGTGTGTCACCGACGTGACGACCAGCTCGTCCGCGCCGGTCAGTCGTTGCAGCGCGGACAGCCGCTCGGCGACCTCGTCCGGGTCACCGACGAATTGCGTCTCCAGCCTGTCTTTGACGACGGGCAGCTGTTCGTCGGTGAGCGGACGGCAATCCTCGGGAGCCGGGTAGGGCACGGCGCCGACCCCGGTCCGGATGGAATACACCCACTGCGCGTAGCCGGTGGCCAATTTCCTTGCGGTGGCGCTGTCGTCGGCTACGACGATGTCGGCGGATACCACCACGTAGGGTCGCTCGAGCGTGGCCGATGGGACGAAGGTGTCGCGGTATGCGTCGATGGCTTCCAGGGCGGTCGCCGGGGTGATGTGGTAGCTCGCGACGAACGGCAGACCGTGGGCGCCGGCCACCCTGGCGCTTTGGCCCCTGGTGCTGCCGAAGACCCACGGCGTCAGTCCGGACCGCTCCCCCGGCACCGCGTGTACGTCGAAACCCTCGACCTTGTAGGTGCCGTCCAGCATCGCGAGGATGTCGCCGAGTTGCTCGGCGAAGTCCGGCGACACGGCCTCGGGCTGCTGCAGGATTCCCATGGTCGCCTGCACCCGCTCCGTGTCGAGCAGCCCGCGCAGGTCGAACGGCAACGGAATCACCACGCCGTCGACTTCGCGCCACTGGCGCGGCGGGCGGTTTTT
>CAWBSW010000008.1:0-166743 GCA_963791535.1 uncultured Actinomycetota bacterium
TGTGTTAGCGCTGGGCGACTCGCGCCCGGCGGCCGTTGCCAATCTAAACAGACTCGCCCTTATTCACCTAAAGCTCTGGGTCGTCCCGCAGCCGCCGAGCCGGTTATGCAGCGGGCGATCGAAACGGCGCGCGCGACCTTCGGTGAGAAAGATCCCATATTCCCCGCCCTCCTGTGCAATCAAGCCGCGATATACACCGACATGGGCAAGTATTCGGAAGCCGAGATACTTGCCGAGCGCGCCCTCGCTGCGACGCGTGCCTGCGGAGACGCCCATCAAGACGTCGCCGATGTATTGCTCAATCTGTCGTCGCTCCGCAGGCGGCTGGCGTCGTTGGATCGACGCGACCATATTTTCGCGGACGCCGAGCTCATGCTGCGAGAGATCGCGGACACCCTCGGCCGCACGCTCGGCGAAGAAGATCCACGCTACAGAGACGCCCTCCGACACCTGGTGAAACTCTACGACGAGGCGGGGAGGCCGGCGGATGCCGAGCCCCTGCTCGACAAAATGCTGGCGACCGATGCCCTGGCGCGGGGCGACTCGCACGCGGTGGTCGTTGCCGATCTGAACACAATCGCGACTATGTATCAAGCTTTGGGCCGGAACGCAGACGCCGAGCCGGTTATGCAGCGGGCCATTGAAGTGGCGCGCGCGACCTTCGGTGTGAATGATCCCGAGATTCGCCGCCCTTCTGCGCAATCAAGCCACGATATATACCCATATGGGCAAGTATTCGGAAGCCGAGATACTTGCCGAGGGCATGCTTCCTCGCTGCAACGCGCGCCGCCTGCGGAGCCGCCCATCCGGACGTCGCCGATGCATTGCTCAATCTGTCGTCGCTCCGATATGACCGTGGCGAGTATGAGGAGGCAGCGCAAGACTCTAGCTACGCGTTGCAAATCCTGAGGGAGGCCGGCTTAGAAAACGGTACGCGCTTCGCTAAGGTTCTTAACAATCTTGGAATGGCCTACCACGCAATGGGCCGCAATGTCGCATCGAAACCGCTCCTCGAGCAGGCATTGGAGCACCAGCGCACCGCGTTGGGCGACGGGCATCCGGAGGTCGCAGGAAGCCTGATGAACCTGGGGGTTGTCTGCGCCGAAACCGGCCAATATGCCTGTGCAAAAAAACATTATGAGGAAGCGCATGAGATTATGCGACTAGCCGGACGAACATCATCCCACCGCTACGTCAATCATGCACAATTGGGCGAAGCTGTGCGATACTGACCGGCGACTATGCAGGGCGACACTGCTGAACGAGCAGGCCCTTAACAACTTGCGTGAGACGGATGGCGAGCAGCATCCCAGATACGCTGCGACCCTCGGCAACCAGGCGCAGGTCTACCTCGACATGGGCAATTACGCCGCTGCCAGATCGTTTGCCGAGCAGGCGCTCCATATTTTTCAGGCGACGTTCGGTGACAGCCACCCCCAGCTAGCCAGCGGGCTTGACGGCGTGGCGGGGGTCCTATGGAGGACAGGCGACCTCTCCATGGCTCGGCTGTGCTTGAAGTTGGCCTTGCAGATGCGGCGCAAGATCTTCGGCAAGCAACATCCCCACGTAGCTTTCAGTCTCAACAACCTGGCGTGCGTCTGCTCGGACATGGGTGACTTTGTCGAGGCTGAACAGCTGCTCAATCAAGCACTGGATATCGCTCAACAGCTACCGGGTGAGCAAGACGAGAGCATCTTAATCACGCTCAACAATCTGGCCCTTCTCGAATTCGACGCTTGGCCGACACCATGAGGCCGAACGGCTCTACGGGCAGGCATTGGTAATTTGCCGAGGAGTGTTGGGCGAGGAGCATCCGAAATTCGCAACGCTGCTGGTTCATATAGGGTTGATTTGCGCTGCTACAGGTCGGGATAATGAGGCGCTTTCGTTGTTGGAAAAGGCCGAGACGGTCACCGACGGTACAATTGGGCAGGTTTTCTCAATCGGATCCGAAAACGAGCGAATGGCCCTGCTCGATTCGGTGCAAGTCAGCTATTTCGGTTTCCTCTCGCTGGTTTCGCGTCGCCTGCCCGGTTCACCGGCCGCCGTGAGAAGCGCGATGGACCTAGTTTTGAGGCGAAAGGGAGTAGGAGGAGAGGCGCTCGCGGTGCAACGCGATGCGGTGCTGGGGAATCGTTATCCGGAGTTGGCGCCGCGTCTTGCAGAGTTGACGGCGTTGCGGCAGCAAATCGCGCGCGCGACCCTCGCGGCTTCAGACGCCGCGGTGGCCAGTCGGGAAACGCTAACCGCCTGGAATCACCAACGTGAAGAGCTCGAGGCCGGGCTCGCTAGGCTGATCCCTGAAATGAATTTGGCCCGCCGCTTGTGCGCCGCGGACCGCCAAGCAATAGCTGCTGCGCTGCCTTCAGGAAGTATGTTAGTCGAGTTCGTGCGCTGTTCTATTTACTTCGACTTCGTCGTCAGGCCGGGAGCAGGAGTATTGGTGTCCAAGCCGGCGCGATATCTCGCCTTCGTTCTTCCGGCGGACGCTCCCGATGATGTTCGGCTTGTCGATCTGGGCGACGCGTCTTCGCTTGACTTACTAATTGAGGCCTTTCGCGCAAAAATTACGGGCGAGACCAATGATAGAGCGCACGTCCTTGGGGGACACGCGGGACATTCCACGGGTGATGTCGAATTCGTAGAAGGGACGAAACTCGCCAATGCTCTATTGGGTCCCTTGGCCGACGTCCTCACCCCCGGCGCGCGGCTTTTTCTGGCACCGGATGGCGACCTGACGCGACTACCGTTTGAGATTTTACCTTTCACGGACGGGCGCCTACTTGACTTTCATCGAATCAGCTACGTTGGCACAGGACGCGACGTTCTGCGATTCAACGCGAGTTATAACGAAAGTACTATGGAGTCTGTTGTTCTAGCCGATCCAGACTTTGATTTGGCGGAAACCTTCTCGCCGATTATGGCCGCGGCGCCCTCAATGGGGCAGACGGAGGTAAGCGTCAAACAGGCTCGCCTGCCGGTGTATTTCTCGCGACTGTTGGGGACGCGTGAGGAAGGTGAACAGATTGCGACGCTACTCGGTGTCTCGCCCTGGCTGTCTACGCGGGCCTTGGAAGGCCGGCTGAAAGCACGCCGATCGCCTTATATCTTACATATCGCCAGCCACGGCTTTTTCTTGCCCGACCACGCGTGGGATGAGGAATCACTTGGTCGTGGCTTCAGCGCAGTCCCACTGGAGCCCGCGGGGATCCTTACGCGTCCATCCAGCCCCAGATTGGAGAACCCTCTCCTGCGATCGGGACTTGCGCTGGCAGGAGCGAACACCTGGTGTCGCGGAGACCCCTTGCCGCCTGAGGCGGAGGACGGCATTCTGACGGCGGAGGATGTTACCGGACTCGATCTGCTGGGGACCGAATTGGTGGTCCTGTCCGCATGTGAGACGGGTTTGGGGACTGTTCGCACTGGCGAGGGTGTCTTTGGTCTGCGTCGTGCCTTTTTTCTCGCGGGAGCGAGAACTCTGATCGTTAGCCTTTGGAAAGTGCCGGATCAGCAGACGAAGGACCTAATGATAGAGGTCTATCGCCGGCTGATGGATGGCACCCCTCGAGCTGACGCACTAAGGCAGGCTCAAATGGCGATCAGGGAGCGCGAACCCTCTCCTTTCTGGTGGGGCGCCTTTATCTGCCTGGGCGATCCTGGACCGCTGCCACCAGTGACCAGAGCGCGCTAAACGGAAAGGTGTGATTGGCGTACTAGGGCATATAAGGTCGGCCCGAGTTACGGATATTGGCGGTGAAGAATTCGACATAGCGACAGCCGGCCTGGTCGCCGAGATCGGCGCTGACGGCCGGCACGACATTGGGCGCCCTTGGTCGGCGGTGACTTCGGCATGCTGGATGGTCGCCGCCAACAGTATGTCGGATGGGGTCCCGGGCATTCGGACGTGACCTACCTCGAGGAAGCCGGCACTGGGCTCGATCCTGTCACCGCCGCCCGGGATGCCGACCCAGCAGACCTGGCCTTCCAATTGCAACAGCCGTTCGTGGAACGTGGCCAGATCGATGAGCTTGGCATTGGCCCGAATCAGCGCCTCGAGCGGTTGAGCGGTCGGGTTGTCGATGCGAGGGCCGGCTGCAGTCAGCCCAATTCGTTAGCCATGTTCGCGATAGCGGTGCCGCGCGGACGCCGCTCCGTGGCCGCGGCCACAAGATCAAGCAACCAATCGTCCATCCGGGCTTGGTTGATCAGTTGTTGCAGGCGGTACTCGAATGTCAGGCCAACACCCGACGGCGCGAGCTTGACGAAGCTTAGCGGCGTGAAGTAATCGATAATTAGGAGCTCCATCGACGGTTCGTCGAAGGCCTCAAACAGCGCTTTGCGAAACCGCAGCATCCACCAACCTGTTGGCCGCCACTCATCGGGCATTCCGGACTCCTTAGACGATGCAATTCTCCCGTGTCGAGGGTGATCAGCGTTGCGATTAGCGCTTAAGAGCTCGGGAAAACGTTGTCATCGCGGAGATGGGTGCCAGTCACGCGGATGGTGCCTGTATCAGTCCCGCCCCGACATCGAGCGAGTCGGTGCCGGGTGCGAGCCCGGTCGACGTGCCCGATCCGATGAGCTTCCCCTGCAGCAGTACGGGATTGAGGGGACCCTGCTGACTCAGCTTCTCCGCCCATAGCGCAGCGACACCTGCCACATGTGGTGTTGCCATACTCGTGCCGCTCAAGGCGGTGGTGCCGCCGCCGACTTTGGCGCTAGTGATATCCACGCCCGGTGCGGCAACGGTTGCGCCCGTGTTCGAGAAGGGCGCGATGCGTAATCCGTCCGGTCCCTGCCCGACTGCACCGACGGCGATGACTCCGGCCGAGGCGGCAGGCGGTGCGACATTGATTGAGAACGGCGGTGTTGCGTTTCGACCGCTTTCGTTGCCCGAAGCGGCGGCGATGACGACGGCGTGTGACACGGCCGCCCGCGCGGCAAGATAACTTGACAGGTGCTCGAACAGCCCGATGTTAGCCCGGTACTGCTCGAGCGCAATCGAGGTGGCCACTTGAATGGTGAAGCCATTTTGGCGAACCAACCAATCGACCAAGCCGGGGAAGTCGATACCCAGCGACATCGAAACGACATTGGCGCCGTTGTCCGCAGCCCACACGATCGCCTCGGAGAGGATGTCGCTGCCGCCGCCGGCCGGTCCACCGATTACTTTCCCGATCAACGCTTTGGTCACACCCGTCGCGACGCCGATGCGCAAACCATTCAGGTCGCGGCCGAAGATCGTTCCCGCGCAGTGGGTCCCGTGGCCGTTGGTGTCATTGGTGCTCCCGCCACCCGTGAAGTCACGCTCGACCAAGTCGACGCCCGTGAACGCGGGATGCTTCGCGTCGATGCCGGTGTCCAGCACTGCGACGGTCACGCCGGCACCGGTGAATGGTGAGGTATGCGCCCCTACCGCCGAAACTCCCCAAGTGGTCGGACCTGCGTCGCCGTGGAAGTCTGCTGACTGAGCCAGTGGTTCAATGAGTTTCATCGGCATGGCGGGGGCCATCGCCGCCACGGTGCGATCGTTGAGTGCCGCGCGAAGCGTGTTGCGATCCATTTTATCGTCGATCTCGACGCTTACGTTGGCGGCCGCCTCGAGTGCCTCGAATGGAGAGGCGCCTGGCCCATCGAACGAGCCGCGCGTCGCGCGGACGGCTGGTGTCCGCAGGATGATCATTTTCTGGTCGAGAAAATTATTGAAAATTGCGCCTGACATCGCCCCGCCCCTCCGTGGTTTAAGACGCGACCGCCATGCTCATCATGCGCGCTCGGGCATGAAGCTGTCTTGAGTATGGACGAGCGCATTCGGAGGCCGGTGGGTAGGGCGAGTCATGCGTCTTGAGGAGTCGAGCCTTCCGGCTAATGAGCGGCCCGCTGACGGCAAGATTTGGGAACAAAACACTGAAACCGGCTCAAATAGGTGCGACGCAGCGCGACCGGTGAGACATGCTTCCCCTTCTGACCTGCGCTTTTGAGACCCAGCGGACAAGGGAAATCGCCTGGTGCGTAGCTCATACCAAGAGGTCGCAGGTCCGCAGGTGCACGCATCGGTGCCCACCAGAGCCATGAAGGCGAACGGCGCGGCCCAGGTACGGTGGTCGTATATCGCTGCCATGGGAGGGTGCTTATGCCAGACCCATTGCCCGGTCCTCGTCTACGCCAGGTGGCGCTGGTCGCCCACGACTGCGAGAAGACCGCCACCGCTCTCCAGGAGACGTTTGGCTGGCCGGATCCGTTCCACGATCCGGGGGTCGGAGAGTTCGGGCTGATCAACGCCGTATTCCCTGTGGGCGACACCTTCGTGGAGGTGGTCTCTCCCGTACAACCCGACACCACCGCCGGGCGCTATCTCGCCCGTCGCGGAGCCGACAGCGGCTACATGGCCATATTCCAGATGCCTTCGCTCGAAGAGGCCCGCCGGCGGGTGACCGATCTGGGAGTGCGCGTGGTGTGGAAGGTCGACCTCGACGACATCGCAGGCACCCACTTGCACCCCAAGGACATCCCGGGGGCGATCGTGTCCCTCGACTGGGCGTCGCCGACCAACTCGTGGCGATGGGCGGGACCGGCATGGACCGGAACGGCGCCCGATCACCCGGCGGGCGGCATCGCCGGCATAACGGTCGAGGCGGAAGAACCGGCCGTGGCGGCCCAGCGGTGGGCTCGGGTTCTTGGTCTCGACGCCGAGTTGGACGGTGGGCTAGCCCTGGTCCGGCTAGACCCGGCCGGCCAATCGTTGAGGTTCGTCTCGGCGGTCGACGGCCGGGCCGAAGGCATTACCGAACTCTGGTTGACACCCGGCTTGCCGGGCCTGCCAAAAGGTGACGGGCCGGTCGCCGAGATCGGCGGAGTGCGGTTCGTAGTGCGTGCCCCATGACGGCCCTCGACACCGGCACCGAAGATCTCTTGGCGGAGGTGGACGACGGCGTAGCTGTGATCACCATGAATCGGCCGTCTAGGCGCAACGCCTTCTCGAACGACATGGTCGAGGCGTTGGGACGCGTCCTGGCCCAGGTCGAACTCAGCGATGAGGTTGGGTGCGTGGTGCTGACTGGAGCGGGCGACGCCTTCTCGGCCGGGGGCGACGTGAAGGCCATGGCCGACCGGGGATCTTCAGGCGGGCCGTCGGTGCCGGTCGACGTGGCGATCCACCGGCAGCGTCTGAACCAGCAGGCGACCAGCGGGAAGCTGTGGCGGATGCCGAAACCGACCATCGCTCACATTCCCGGCCCGGCTGCCGGCGCCGGCCTGTCGCTCGCCTTGGCCTGCGATCTCAGGTACGCGGCCGAAACCGCCATCTTCACTACCGCATTCGCTCGCGTTGCCTTCGCCGGCGACTACGGCGGAACTTGGTTCTTGACCAGACTGGTCGGCCCGGCGAAGGCCAAGGAGCTGTACTACTTCTCGGAGCGGCTCACGGCCGATCAGGCCGAGAAGCTGGGTTTGGTCAACGCCGTCTTCCCGGCCGGCGAGCTCGAGAAAGAGGTGATGGACCGGGCCCGGAGGTTGGCCGAGGGTCCGTCGATCGCCTACCGCTACATGAAAGAGAACCTCAACCGGGCGGTCCACGGCAACCTCGAGGAATGCATGGACCTCGAGGTCACACACCACATCCATACGGGCCTGACAGAAGACCACTGGGAAGCGGCGCAGGCGTTCGTGGAGAAGAGGGAGCTTCGGTTTCGCGGTCGCTGACGCGACGATGCGGAGCGTCCGGCGAGAGGGCGCGGCCGGCCCCCGGCTCCGGGCGTTCATTTAAGAGTTCCCTTCCCCTGCAGGGGGTACAAACCGATACATGCAATCCGAGGACCGCCCAGCCGCCGTGGGCTGCGCTTCATATCTGCGATTTTGCGACCTTTGCCGTGGCGGGGGAGTTGGCGGACTTCGCCCCTGTCGGTCAGTCAGCCTTCTGCCGGGGCTGGCAGCTATGCGTCAAGAACGCCCTGTCACTCAGCTGGATCATCACTACCCTGGTGCTTCCCTTGCCCGTCGGACTGCTCCGGTTTTTGGAACGAGCAACACCCGGGAGCCGGGACGACGCAGCCGCTATGCTCTCCGCCCCGGCCGGGGCTTCAAGCTATTCCGGCTGGTTTAGCTCGAGCAAGTTGCCGAACGGATCGTGCAGGAAGGCCTGGTGCCCGGCGCCGGGGATGAACGGAATCCGGTGCACCTCGACGCCCTGCTCCTGCAGGTCGGTGAAGGCGGCATCGATGTCGTCGACTCGGATCGCGAAGTGGTTCGCACCGAGCGGCCGGGTATCGGACTCCATCAGATGGACCTGCTGGCCGCCGGCGTCGAGCCAGCACCCCGGGCCGAGATCGGGGCGCGGCAGCTGCGTCATGCCGAGCACGTCGCGATAGAACGCGAGACCCTTCTGCGCGTCCGCGACGCAGATGGCGACATGGTGCACACCGACTGGCTTCATCGCTCGATTCTGTCTCGTAGGACGGGCCTCGAAGATAGCTCCTGAAGATCGTTAGCGGGCAGGAGCGGATCGGTTGTCCGGTCGCCGAGTTTCCAGCCCCGGTTCAATCGGAAGGGCTCTTGCGTTCATGTCCCGAATAAGTTGCTCCACGCTCTCCTGATGGTTTGCGTATGAGCCAAGTTCCCGCGACGGCCCCAGCGGGTGCTGTAGTGAATACCAAAAATTGTCGATGCGACTATTCATTTTTTCCTACTTCTAGTAGATGTTCATCATAGCACGGTTAGGCCCACTGACCTGCGATTATCTGCCAGCAAATCGGTAGCGCCCCCAAAAGTCCGCACCATGGGCCGGGTTTCGTTGCGGGTGCTTTAGGTGGTTAGTCGGGCTGTCGAAACAACGGTCCACGCGGCCAGAGTGCCGACCACGGTCAGCATCAGTGCGCTTGAGGCGGCCACAGCCGCGTCAAGTGGCATGAGATAGACCAGCGGGATGCGCATTACTGCTTCGGCAATCATGCCGATTCCCCAAGCCCACACGGCACGCTGGAATGCCCGCCGAATGACAGGGTCTGTTTCGTATGCTTGTCTAAGCGTTTCCGCGTTGCTGGGACGCCAGGTTTGAAAGGCGATGAGTGTCAGAGGACGTCGCGTGGCCAGACTCGCGAGAAACAGGCTACCGATGAGCGCGGTGACCACGGAGTTTTTCGCCAGCATTAGTCGCGGGTCACCGATGAGGAATGCCAGCCCCAGCCCAACCCCAAAGACCAGCATCATGACGGCGGCAAACCAGGTGATGCGCCGGGTCCGCAGCGCAACCCAGAACACTCGCCCGGCAGCCAGCAGGGTTGCGGCCAACAACGCGGACCAGTCGGATGCGCCCTGCAGACGCAAAAAGTAAAAGCCGATCACCGGGATGCCCGCGTCCCACAGCAGTCCCACCAGCGGCCCCATCCGCCGGTTGAGCAGCTTGCTGCTCATTGTCGTGCCTCAACAGTGTTGCGGGACTGGGGCGTTGCGGTGTCGCCCGGTTGCGGCCCGATCCGGCCTTGCCGCCGGAACCACTGCGCTTCATCGGCGAGGGTCTCGGCGATCGGGCGGAATTTTACGCCCAGTTCGGTTTGCGCCCGCGCCGAGCTGATCCGCTGTGCGCCGGAATCGATCAGCACGCGGGTAGCCCGCGGGGTGATCAGCGGTGGTCGGCCCCGCAGTCGATCCGCCACCTGCAGCAGTCCTGATGCTGCCAGCGCAAGACGCGGCGGCACCGGGCGGGGCGCGGGCGCGGTGCAGAGTCGGGCGATCTGCACGCCGACGGCTGGCAGGTCGTGGCGTGGTCCGGCGACGACGTAGCGGCGGTTGATCCCAACCTGGGCGGCCCGCACGCAGGCGTACGCGACGTCACGCGCGTCGACGAGGTGAACGCTCACCCGCGGGACACCGGCAGCCGTTCCGTTGGCGATCGACAGAAACATCTGACCCGACGCGGTGGGCGCCCCATCCCCGGGGCCCCACATCCACCCGGGCACCACCACCGGTATCCGCACGCCGTGTGTGTCGCGCAGCGCGTCGATGCGCCGCTCGGCGCGGACCTTGCTGGCGTAGTAGTGGTTGCGCCGCGACCATTTGCCTGGCGGGGTGTCCTCGTCGGCGAGTTCCCCGTGCGGCGCCGGACCGATGGTGCCAGAACTGCTGATGTGGACCAAGACTGGCACGTCGGCGTCGTCGGCGGCCGCGACCAGCCTCGCAACTGCGTCGACGTTGGTGCGCTCCAGAAGCACCGGATCGAACCCGGGCTGGTAGTACTCACGGAAAAAGGCGGCCGTGTGGATGATCGCGTCGGCATCACGGAGCGCCGGTGCCCAGGCCGTTGTGTCAAGAACGTCTCCCGCGATGACGTGAAGGGCGTGGTGCTCACCCAGCGCTCGGTACGCGCGCTCCTTGCTGCGCGCGATCGCCACCACCTGCACACCACCGGCGAGAAGTTGCGCGACGACGCTGCGCCCTAGCAACCCCGTCACACCGGTGACGACCACACGTCGCATCTCGTTGCCGCTCATTGCACGCCTCCGCCGTCGTCGGTCCGCCAAGCGCGTGGACAGATCGAATAGTAGAACTACGGATAGTTGAAGTATCTATTCTGGATAGCGGAACTACCCGCTGTCAATAGTTAGACTGCCGTCACCACGATCGGAGGACTTGGTGCGAATCGGCGAACTCAGCCGCCTCAGCGGCGTTCCGGTCGCAACGATCAAGTACTACCTGCGTGAGGGGCTGTTACCCCCCGGCGTACACACCCATCCCAACCAGGCCGACTACCACGACGGCCACCTCACACGGCTGCGGCTGATCAGGGCGTTGATCGATGTCGGCGGGCTGTCGATCAGCACAGCCTCAGAACTGCTTGCCGTCCTGGACACCGCCGATCTAGACGTGTGGGAATCGGTGGGCAAGGTCCACTACGCCCTGGGCCAGCGACACGCCCCTGATCCCAGCCAGGCACTCGATGAAGCCGCTGGCCGCACCGTCGACGAGCTGATCGCCCGCCGTGGCTGGCACATTCGCCCGGACAGCCCCGCCCGCCGCACCCTCACCCAGATCTGCGCCGCCTTGCACCGCCTCGGCCACGACGACATCATCGCTGCCCTCGACGACTACGCAGAGGCAATCCAACCAATTGTGGACGTCGACATGAGTCTCATCACAGACCACACCAACATCGGCGAAACGATCGAAAAGGTCATCGTCGGCACCATCATCGGCGACAGCCTGCTGTGTGCGCTACGCCAGCTAACCCAAGAACACGCCTCACGACCACTGCTGCAACAAACCCCAACGAAACGACCGTAACCCGGCAGACAGCTTGAGAAAAGCCGTGAAGCCACCGCTAGGGCCGATGATGAAGGTAATCAACCGCTTTCGACACCAGCTGAAACTGGCCGATAGACCTATTCCGATGTCTTGAGACACCCTATTCGCACGTCCTGAAACACCACACTGTCAGCCCGACGAAGAACATGCAGGTCACAGGTACTCCTGCCTGTCGGTTATGTCAACATTGGGGGCCTGTAGCGCAACGGCTGACTGCCCACAGGTCTTCAAGCAGCCTTCAAGCATCTCCCGCTTAGAGGGGCCAAAGATTGGCCATTCCTACAGCCCACCCAAGAGGAGTGCTCATGATCTATCGCCGTGTTGTGTGGGTGCTCGGCGCTTTGGCGGTGGCGACCATCGTCCCCACCAATGCCCATGCGCAGCCGCCGACGCAGTGTTTGACCAACACCCCCAAAGGCAAGCAGGTCTACATTCCCTGCGATCTGCTCAACGCCGGCGCCAACTACCCGCCGGGGCAGCGCTGTGCTGGACCGCTCGATCAGTACCCGCGCGATGTGCGCGACTGGTGTGGCTAAACACTGAAATACACTGCGGCGCACGGGAATACCGCCGCTACAAACGTAGCCAGCGAACCTGGCGAGGGGGTATCAAGATCTCGGGATGGAGGGTGCTCTGCGGAGTCGAGGGCGGTTTTGGTTTCTCTCCGAAAGCGTTGGAACGTCCCGACGCCATACTTGCTTTTCACGCCTGTCAGCCCGACCAGAGTCTCCGCAGTTAGAACGCTTGTAGACGGTGTGGGATCTGCTCGAATCCGATACCCCTAGCGGGTACGTAGCGCAACGGCAAACAAGTACACCGAGGCGTCGGTGGCGGGAAAGACGCATGCGCCCCTGGTGCCACGGTCGAAGATCACTCCGACTAGCGCGGTCAGCCTCGGTTAGCCGCGCGGGGTAGGTGGGGATGGCGGCTGCGTCAGGTTGACCGGTGCTCCCTGTGAGGATAGCGAATCGTGCAGCACGATCCGGGTCGGTTTCGTACCGGGCGGCACGTCGAATCCCACCTTGACGCTCACCTGAAGACCTGGGTCGATGCTATTGACGAGGTTTCCGAATAGCGGAGGGACCATGAGGCTCGCCGAATACTCACGCCCAGTGCGGTCCTTCAACCTCTGAGCCTCCCACTCGAACATCTGTGGCTCTGTGCCGACGTTCCTGACTGCCATCGACACGATCGCATAGACACCTTGGGCACGTGTGTGGCCGAACGTGGGGGAGGTGTCGACTTGGCTGACGATGAACGCGAAATTTCCGTCAAGGGCTTCTTGCCCCATCCCAGCCGGTTTGGAGGTGGTTTGAAACAAGTCGCACGATGCGAGGAACACTGCGACTGGCAACATTAGCAATGCGGCGAGCCTTCCCATGCAACCGAAGAACATGCGGCCAAGGGTATTTAGGTGTTGCTACTGTCGTGTCAACTTCCGATTCAGTTCGTTTCGTGTTCATCGAGCAGCTCGTCAACCTGGCGACTTGACGGCTCGCCACCGTCAAATTACGTAGGGCGCGATCAGAACGGTGGCACCCAACACGAACAACCCGATCACGAATGCGACGATCGTAAAGCCCATCACCTGACGGACATTGAGCTTCGCGATCGCAAGCAGGGGCAGCAACCAGAACGGTTGGATCATGTTCGCGACCCCCTCGCCGACGGCGACCGCCATGGAGATCAACCCGAGATAGGCCGGCGAGCGCTGACCGACCGCCAGCGCCGCGTCGACCGCGATCGGGCCCTGCACCGCCCAGTGCCCACCGCCGGACGGCACGAACAGGCTGATGACCAATGAGCCGACAAAGGTCAGGAACGGGAGCGTGTACTGCGTCGCGCCGCTCACGACCGCCTGGGCCAGCAGCGTCTGCAGCGGCTTCGCCTCGTGGGCCGCGTGCGAGGGCAGATAACCCAGCAAGCCAACCAGGCCGCCGTACAGCGGATACTGCAGGAGCAGCGGACCAGACACCTTCGCGGCGCCGGTGAATGCCCCGATGAACCGGATCGGCGTGCGGTGCAGCAACGCACTGGTGATCGTGAACAACATGATCATCGATGAGATGTTCAGCGCGAAACCGCTGATGCAGAAATAGGCAATGCCCGCGGCGAACATGAGGACATTCAGGATCCACAGGTTTTCCAGCCATTCAGCAAACGTTTTCTTGCCCTCGGCCTTAACCTCCGGCTGGCCCTCGTCTTCGAACACCGCGGAATCGGGCGCAAGGCTCTGCGCCGGCTCCATGCGCCAGATCGCGAGCGCGAGCAGCGCCATCACGACGATCACCGACAGCCAGCTGTAGGGCTGGAAGATCGTCAGCTTCAGCGGCACCGTGATGCCAGTTATTTTGTGGATCACGTTGATTGGGCTGCCGTTGTCCGTGTTCGCCAGCGCAATCGACGACGAGAGTCCTTGCGTCCAGACGATGAAACCCATGAACGCCGCCGCGATGAGGTAGCCGAAATGCGCCTCGGTAAAGCGCTTCGCGACCTGCCGGGCGACCAGCGCACCGGCTACCAGCCCGAGTCCCCAGTTCAGCAGGGAGAGAACAGCGCTCACGCCGAAACAGAGGAGGGCTCCCTGGACCTGGTTACTCGGCTTGCTGGCGACGTAGACGATGGCCCGCTTCAGGACCGGCGCCTCGGCGAGCGTGTAGCCCGTCACCAGTATCAGGACCATCTGGAAGGCGAACGTGAAGATGTTCTGCGATCCCCACACACCGCTATACCACGCCTTGAGCATGCCGCTGGGCGAGGCGCCGTTCACCAAGAGGGCAACCAGCGCGGCGACGATGAGGGTGAGGATGACGGCGAACAGATACGGGTCGGGCATCAGCCGTTCGACATACCGGACACACAGCTCGGTGATGGATTGCATGACGCCGCGGCGTTTGGGTTTGCGTTCTTCGCCTGATGGCTTTTGCTGTTCGGGCTGGGCCTTTGGCGCCCCGCTCGTGGCCGTTGCGTCTCCGCCGGTGGCCCCAGGGTCGACGGTTGTGGACTGCGGGTCTTCGCTCGTCGTCATTGACCTACCCTCGCTCGCTGCCCCAACGTTGTCACATCAACCGGACCGAGTTTGGTCGAACAAATTCGCCCCGGTGACTAGTTCGCGCATAATCTTTCCGACCTGCATGGCTAATAACGCTTTACGTTAATAACGTAGAGCGTTATTATTGACGAGTGATCCGCTCGTTCCGGGGCAAGGACACCGAGGCGATCTGGCATCGCCGCTACGTCAAGAAACTCAGCCCGGAGCTCAGCAGGCTCGCATACAACAAGCTTGTTCTCATCAACGCCGCCGAGAGCATCAACGACCTCCGGGTACCCCCAGGCAACCGACTAGAAAAGCTGGCCGGCGGCCGCACCGGTCAGTACAGCATCCGCGTCAACGACCAGTGGCGCATCTGCTTCAGCTGGAGCGCCAGCGGAGCGGGCAACGTCGAACTGGTCGACTACCACTAGAAAGGGACAAACAGTATGGCCGACTTCGCACCCACCCATCCTGGCGAGATTCTCCTAACGGAGTTCCTTGAGCCGATGGGGATCTCGCAATACCGCGTCGCGAAGGTAATCGATGTGCCACCGCGGCGCATCAACGAGATCGTGCACGGCAAACGGGGCATCAGCGCCGACACCGCGCTGCGTCTGTCGCGGGCCCTCGGTCTGAGCGACATGTTCTTCATCAACATGCAGGCCCATTACGACGCCGAAGTCGCACGCGAACATATAGCAGGCGAGCTTGCGACCATCGACTGCATCGCCTGACAAAGAGTCATTGTTCGGAGGCGTCGCGTTTCATGCTTTTCGCTAGCTAATTCCGTTCCCGGGCAGCATTTTTCGCCGCGGGGGACATCTGCTGAATGGACCCACGAGCCCGTGTAATGGGCGTCCGAACACCGACCACTGGAATTCGTGGTGGCGTTTTTGAGGCTAGGACGATGCGACCGTTCCCGGCGCTCGGATCAACCGACCGTGCCCTTACATAGTGTTGTGCAAGCGATGAGCACTACTGATTGATGGACTCGCCCGTGGGCTCGGATCGTCACAGTCCTGCCCAGAAGTCGTTGATGGTCGCGGCGCCCCGTCGTGGGTCTTGCGTGAACCACCAGTGGCCCAGTCCGTCGAGCTCTGCGATCGCAGCGCCTGCGCGCGCGCTTGCGCGGCGCCGCTGCTCGTCGGTGCCGACCAGGTGGTCCTCGGTGGCGATGATCGACAGGCCTGGCCGCGCGGCGGCTCGCTCGAGATCGCGGCCTAGCTCGGCCATGGCCGGCTGGGCGGCGTCGCGGTACAGGCGAAGGATGCACTCGCCCATGGCGGCGTTCTGCCCCTCGGCGACAGGTAAGGCAACGTCTTGGTGCATCCCCCTCTTCACCAGTGCCGCAGCACGTTCGGTGACCGGCGGGTCGATCATCGCCGCTATCGCGTCCTCGCCGGCTCCCAGGGTGGCCCACACCTGCGCCCGATCGTGCCAACGGTAGTCCAGGTCGAAGAGGCCGATGACGTCGCACACCCAACTGCGCAGCAGTTCGGGCCGTGTCATCGCGATGTTCACCACGTGGGCGCCGCCCCAGTCGTGGCCCACCAGGTGGACCGGCTGCTCGAAGCGCTCTAACTCGGTGACCAGCCAACGGCGGTACTCCTCCACCGTGGCTGTGAACCGCGGGGGCACCGGGGCGCCGAAACCCGGTGGGGACAGGCGCACGACGGGTCCGTGATCGAGCAGCGGAGCCAATCTGTTCCACACGGCAGCGGTCTCGGGATTACCGTGAACGAGGCACACCGTCACGCGCTTCTCCTTTGCATTTGCATCGAACTCGAACATCGCTGGCGCCCGACAGCATCGCCACTAGCCCTGGGGGCTGCTCGTCTGATTGATTCATCTGATGAAAACGCAGACTTATTCCGATACGGCCATCCCGACCC
Source organism: uncultured Actinomycetota bacterium (assembly GCA_963791535.1). Taxonomy (GTDB): domain Bacteria; phylum Actinomycetota; class Actinomycetes; order Mycobacteriales; family Mycobacteriaceae; genus Mycobacterium. The sequence continues at coordinate 16,222 of CAWBSW010000008.1, forward strand.
GTCATGGGCTGGACTGCGAGCCGCTGCCTCGATTCATCACCATTGCGAGGGCAGGTTGGAAGTCGGCTTCGGAGTGGATACCGGACGGTCCAGGGCGGACGGTTACGTCGGTGGTGTGCTCACCCGCCGGTGCCCGAGGCTAAGTCGCCAAGCTGCCCGCGAACGCTGATGTCGAAGACTTCCACGTCGTACCTGTCCCGCAACTCCTGGCCGAACGCCGCGGCCTCCGGGCCCCCGTCTGTGTCTAAGAGGCCCAGCTCGACAATGGTGCCCGAGCGTGCCCGGTATTCGGCACGGGGGCTGACGGTCATCGACTTTGGTGGCCGGTATGGCAGCACGTCGCACAAGAGGACCTTGCCGACAACCAGATACGACCACGGCGGATCCACCACCCCCAGCCGCGCCACGTCTCGCGACACTCTCGGGAACCCCCGTGCCCGCGCGATCAGGTCCTCGACCTCGATATCGGCATACCAGCCGCAATCGCACCCCGGCGCCGGCGGCACGTGCTCCGGGATGGCGCATCCGGCGGAGGACGATTTCGTCGGCCACGAGATGGCCGAATTGTAGGGAGACCTCAACACATCCCCGGAGATCCCCGTCCAAAAGCGAAAGCCCACAGCAGTTTTCAAAAGGCCGAAATCAGGTGCGATCAGGCGCTCATCTAGCCACTCATGCAGCCCGGGCATCGCGGCTTCGATGGCTATGAAGGCGCGCTCGAAATCAGCACCAAATAACGGATTCCGGACGTCGACGCACTTGAGCCGGTCGCCATCAACGCCACACACCCGCAACACCTGAACATGTTCGCGACCCAACGCGACCACCAGATCAGCTCCAAGGTGCTCATCACCGACCAGCGCAGCCCGATGATCCGCCGGCACCGGATACCCGTGCTCACGCAGCACCGAGAACGCTTGCTCATCGGCGTCATCACCCACAGAAGCGGCGGTGCCCGCACTGGACACCCGCACCACATCGCTTAGACCACGCTCCCGCAGCTGCTCAGCGAACAACACTGCAGCCATCACCGATCGGGCGCGGTTGAAACTGCATACAAACGCGACGTGCAGCCGAGGGCTACTCACAATCCGTACCGCTTCCCACGCAGTGCGGCGAGGTCATCAGAGTCCTCCAAATCGAAGTTTGCGAAGTACCTAACTCGGCTCGAAAAGAGATTCTAGTTACGCACCGATAGGCACACGCTTGGTCCACCCCGGATAAGCCGCCCAAACCTGTCGCGGCCGCCGAACCGGCACGCGGAGCTGCGATGAAAAGGCAAGCGATTTGCGGGGTCGCTGATCGCGTTCGACACCGCCGGCGAGGTGATGTTGCGCAATCAGCATCGCAACGGATCAGTGCACGCGGTGGCCGCTCGGATGCAGTGGGTTTGCGAGGACCCGCGCCAGATCGAGCAGTGGGGACCGAAGCTGCTGCAGACCCGCACATTCGCCACTCCGCAGCCGAAGTCGCCACGAGCTGGCCCGCGCGTTACCGGTACGGCATGCCGCTGCTGGCCCGGATGCTTCCCGCCATCGTCGACGGCTACCGATTCAACCTGTTCAGGCTCGGCACACAGGCTTAAGAAACCGACCAACTCCAGGCCGGAAAACGGAGATACTATAGACCCTGTCGCGCTCGGCTCCTGCGATCCCGAATTCCGGTGGCATCATGGCTGAAACCGTCATTCAATATGTCTTGCGGCGGCTCAAAGAGATTGGTATCGACGACGTCTTCGGAGTCGCGGGCGATTACGCGTTTCCGGTCAATGACGCGATCGTCGAAGATCCGGCGCTGAATTGGATCACCTGCTGCAACGAGCTCAATGCCGCCTACGCCGCGGATGGGTATGCGCGCACGCGCGGCGTCGCCGCGGTGTGCACCACCTTCGGGGTGGGCGAACTGGCCGCGATGAGCGGTATTGCGGGTGCCTACGCCGAGCACCTCCCGGTGTTTCATCTGGTCGGCACGCCCAACTCGGCAACGCAGGAGGGTCGCGCGCTGGCGCACCACACGCTGGGCAACGGCGAATTCGACCTGTTCCACAAGATGGCCGAGCCGATTGTGTCCGCCAGCGCCGCGCTGACGCCGCAGAACGCAGCGGCGGAGACCGAGCGGCTGATCGCGGCGGCGCTCTACCACCGACGGCCGGTCTACCTGGCGATTCCCAGCGACGTCGCGGACACGCCCGTCCTTGCGGCGGCGCCATCGGTGAGTCCGCCGACCAGTGATCCCGAGGCGCTGGCCGCGGCCACCGACGCGGTCGCCGCAGCACTGAACAACGCCGGGCAGGCATGTGTGCTGCCAGGGATCCTGCTGAGACGGCTCAGCCTGGAGGCTGCCGCCACGGCGTTCGTCGACGGCGCGGGCTTGCCATTTGCGACGATGTTCGCCGACAAGTCGGTGCTGGGCGAAGACCACCCCAACTACATCGGCATGTACGTCGGGCGGCTGATGAGCGAGCAGGTCCGCACCTTCGTCGAGTCCTGTGACGTGGTGATGATGCTCGGCGCCAGGCTGACCGACGGCAACGCCGCCGGCGGCACCGTGCGGCTGGACCCGGCCAAGGTCATCACCATCGACCATCACCGCACCACCGTGGGCACGACGGTCTACCGCAACGTGGAGATCGGCGACGTCCTCGCGCAGCTGTCGGCGCGTATCACCAAACGTGCCGAGCGACCGGCCATCGCACCGGAGACGCTGGGGCCGATCGCGGGAGGTGGCGAGGATCCGATCACCGCTGACGCCCTGTACCCGCGGTGGGCGGACTTCTTCCGTCCCGATGACGTGATCATCACCGACACCGGGACGTCGTCGCTGGGTTTGGCGTTGGCGCAACTCCCTCGAGGAGCGGAGTTTCACAACCAGACGCTGTGGGCATCGATCGGATGGGCGACTCCGGCGGCTTTCGGCGCCGCGAAGGGGGCCCCGGATCGGCGGCTGATCCTGATCACAGGGGAAGGTTCACACCAGATGACCGCTCAGGAGATCAGCCAGCTGGGTCGCCACGGGCTGCGCCCGATCGTTTTCGTGCTCAACAACTCTGGCTATCTCAGCGAACGCATGCTGTGCAAGGACATGGCCCTGGGTTACAACGACATCGCGGCGTGGAGCTATGTCGAGCTACCCCATGCCCTGGGCTGCCAGGGGTGGTTCACCGCGCGAGTGAGCAGCTGCGGCGTGCTGGATGACGCGCTAAAGACGGCCGAGCAAGCCGATGGCGCCGCCTACATCGAGGTGATCACTGGCCCCTACGAGGCCCCGCCGATGTATAAGAAGCTGCACGAGCACGTCGAATCGTTCTACAACGTCCACTAGGTGCCGCTACCGAAGACGAAAGCGGCGAGCACCCCTGTGCCCCGATACAATTCGCCACGACACCAGCTCCGCCTGCATCGTCGCCAGCATCACCCTTTGAATCCACAAAACGATGGTCGTACTAGCACTACGCGAGGCGACCATTCTGATGTAGGCCCTCAAACCAGTATCGGTGTGCGAGTACCACATACCGAGTCCGTTCCTCCAACCGGTTACGAGCAGTTGTCCTGGACGCGAACACCTCGAAGCTGTACTGACGGCGGCACTTTCGTGCCGTGAGCAATTCTGACAGGCCCGCGACCGGTACGGCGGTTGCCCGATCGGCGTGTCGGTTGAGTGCTCAAAGCTCGACATAATTCGCGTTTCGCTCGCCGAACAGGGAGCGGCAGTGATGGACTGGCGTGTGGTGAGTAATTCCGTCGCGCCTATGCCGGTCGCTGTTCGCGCGTTGTCGGCGATATTCGCATTCCTGCTGCTGGGGATTGCCGCCGCTGCTCCGACAGCCGCAGCGCCGGCCGAGCCGGTTATCGGAGCACTCGGCGAGAAGACAGTGGGCTGGGACACCTACCGTCGATTGGATCGGGTGCCGTATCTGAGCGCCGACACACAGAGCCTGCAGCTGTCGAGCTTCGATCGAAGCGGCGGCAACTACGACATCTCCACCGGTAACAAGAACGGCAGCGGTGGCTGTCTGGCATCGGGTGGCGCCGGCTGCGTCGTCGCGGAAGATCGCGGTGCCGGCGAGATTGACTCGATCTGGTTCACCCGCGACGGCGGCAATGTGACCGCGCTCGGAACGATCCGCATCGAGCTGGATGGACACCCGGTGATCGACGCACCCTTGCAAGCGCTGGTCAATGGCGCGCTCGGTGCGCCCTTCGTCTGGCCGCTGGTAGCCAACGCCACGCAGTCGCCGGGAGGCGTCTACATCAAGGTGCCGATGCCCTACCGCCAATCGATGCGGATCAGCGTCGCATCGCATCTGGAGTACTACCACGTTGACTATCGCCGGTTCCCGACAGCGGACGGCATCACTACGTTCTCACCCTCTGACCCCGCACTCGACGTGCTCGCCACCCTCCGGGCCGCCGGCACCGTCGACCCGAAACCCGCAACACCGAAAGCAACGCACAACCATCGCGTCGACCAGATTCTCGCCAACACTGGCCTGACGATTGCGGAATCGACTGGCTCAGGCAGCATCTCGGCGCTGCGCCTGCAGCTTCCACCACGGGCGGATCAACTGCTGGCCGGGTTGCGGCTGCAGATCGAATTCGATGGCCGAACAATGGTTGACTCGCCACTTGGCGAATTCTTCGGCGCAGGACTGGGCACCGACAACGTGCGATCGCTGATGTTCGCCACGTCCCCACAGCCCGACGGGTCGTTGTCGTTATCGGCGTGGTGGCCAATGCCTTTCGCTCACACCGCCATCGTCACCCTCGTCAACACCACCGGCGGCCCGGTAACCGGGATCGACAGCGACGTCGCGTTCACCCCGGACCCGCAGTGGGCACCCGCGCTGGCCAGCGGCCGCGCCGGCTACTTCACCGCACGTTCGCACGCCGGACCAACGACGCTCGGTCAGGACTGGATATTCGCCGACGAACACGGGCACGGAAAATTCGTCGGCGTCAGCCACACCATCCGCGGCTCGCGGATCAAAACGGATTTCGGCGACGACGCCCCCTACTTCCTCGAAGGAGCCGAACGGGTCTACACGGACGGTTCTGAGTCGCCGCAGTGGTACGGCACCGGCACCGAGGACTTGTACGAGGGCGGCTGGTACTTCCACAACGGCACCATCTACAGCGACCCGCTCACCGGTCAACCCGATCAGCGCACAGCCACCGGTGGATGCGCGGACTACTGTGTCGCCGTCTATCGGGTCATGCTCGCCGAAGCGATCGACTACGATTCCGCGATCCGATTCGGCATCGAACACGGTAAGCGCAACATGGTCCAACCCGACTACAGCTCAACGGCATTCCTCTACACACAACCGGACGACACCGCCGCACCCGGCGACGAAGTCAACGCAGGCGACCCGGTGAGTCGACTCCTGCACGGCTACTCCGACGGCGAAGCCAGCGATCAACTACTTGTCAGCGAATACGAGGGCACCAATGACGCCCGCCCCATTCCCGGGTTAGTCCGTGCCACCAACGCTGCGATCACGTTCCGTGTCCTCATCAATCCGGACAACAAGGGCATCCTGCTGCGCCGCACATCCGACCAAGCGACCGGCTACCAATCAGCGGACGTTGCCATCGACGGCACACCCGCCGGGATCTGGTTACAGCCGCGCAGCAACACCGCACACCGCTGGCTCGACGACACCTACCTCGTCCCGGACCGTCTCACCGCGGGCAAAAACCTCGTCACGGTCAGCCTGACACCGACCCCTGGCACGCCGCCGTGGACTGCCAGCCGCTACCACATCGATGCGCTGACGGGGTAGTCCGAGGTTCGTTCGTCGATCGAAGAAGTAGTTTCGTTAGGGCTTGCGATACGCGATAGCGGGTAAACGTCGGAGTCGAGACAGAACGGAGCAGCATGAGCGAGAGCGTCCAGACCGGAACCATCACCACCCATGTGCCGGCACGGCTGGACCGACTGCCCTGGGCGCGGTTTCACTGGCGCGTCGTTGTCGGTCTCGGTGGAGTGTGGATCCTTGACGGACTCGAGGTCACGATGGTCGGCAACGTGTCGTCCCGACTCACCGAGAAGGGCAGCGGCATCGAACTCGACCCCGCGCAGATCGGGGTGGCAGCGGCGATCTACATCGCAGGCGCCTGCTTAGGCGCGTTGTTCTTCGGTCATCTGACGGACCGCTTCGGACGGCGCAATCTGTTCATGCTGACCCTTGCGGTGTATTTGATCGCCACCGTTGCGACCGCATTCGCCTTCGCCCCTTGGTATTTCTTCATCACGCGCTTTTTCACCGGCTCCGGGATCGGGGGCGAATACGCCGCGATCAACTCGGCGATCGACGAGTTGATCCCCGCGCGTGTGCGCGGCCGCGTGGACCTGGTGATCAACGGGACATACTGGCTGGGTTCGGCGGCGGGAGCGGCCGGCGCGCTGGTCCTGCTGAACACGTCGAATTTTCCGGCCAACATCGGGTGGCGGCTCGCCTTCGGAATCGGAGCCATCTTCGGCATTTTCGTCCTTCTTGTCCGGCGCAACGTTCCGGAAAGTCCACGCTGGTTGTTCATTCACGGACGCGAGCAGGAGGCCGAGCATGTCGTCGCTTCGATCGAAGAGGAAATCGAGCGGGACACCGGACAACCGCTGCCCGAGCCGCAGGGGCGCCCGCTGAAAGTTCGTCAGCGCGAGACGATTTCGTTCCGCGAGATCGCCAGTGTGGCATTTAAGCTTTACCCGCGGCGCGCCGTCCTCGGGTTGGCACTGTTCATCGGGCAGGCGTTCCTCTACAACGGCGTGACTTTCAATCTCGGCACGTTATTGAGCGGGTTCTACGGCGTCCCATCCGGAAAAGTGCCGCTGTTCTACATCCTCTGGGCGCTGAGCAACTTCATCGGCCCCCTGGCACTCGGGTCGCTGTTCGACACCGTCGGCCGCAAACCGATGATCACCTTGTCCTATATCGGTTCCGCAGTGGTGGCCGTCGTCCTCGCGGGGCTGTTCGTGACCGAGGCCGGCGGCGTCTGGATGTTCATCGTCGTGCTCGCGCTGACGTTCTTTTTGGCGTCAGCGGGTGCGAGCGCGGCGTACTTGACGGTCAGCGAGATCTTTCCCGATGGAGACCAGGGCGTTGGCGATCGCGTTCTTTTACGCCGTCGGCACGGCGATCGGCGGTATCAGCGGGCCGCTGCTGTTCGGTCAGCTGATCAATTCGGGAGAGCGCGGCCTGGTGGTCTGGTCGTTCCTGATCGGAGCGGCGGTGATGGCGGTGTCGGGGATCGTCGAATTGTGGCTGGGTGTCGCGGCCGAGCAACGCCCGCTGGAGGAGCTGGCGTTGCCGTTGACGGTCGCCGACGCCGAGCGCGAGGAAAAAGCGGAACATCAGCGTTAACGCCGTCTGAACACTTGTCACACGTCGCCCTGATGTTGGATGGGGGGATGCGTCCGTGGGTACCCGGGCACTATGAAACATCTGCTGATACTGACGAGTGTCGCCGCCATGATCGGGATGGCCGCGCCCGCATACGCCGACCCCCCGTCCGGTGCCGACGCTGACTTCATTGCCCAACTCAATGCCGCCGGGCTTACCGATCAGGACCCGGGCAAGGCGATCGCGGCTGCCAAGGACATGTGCTCGTTGATGGACAACGGCACGCCCGACACGGTAATCCAGAGCAACCTTCTGTCGCGCAATCCGGGCTTGACGGCGCACGACGCCACCGAGTTCATGACACTGGCGAAAGGCAAGTACTGCTCGAAATACCTGACCGGTCAGGGCCAGCCGCCGAAGCCGCCGGGCACCGTAGGGAACTAGGGGCTAGGTCGAGCGGAGCCGCGCTTCAAGGGGAGGCATGACCTTCTTCCTCATGCAGGGCGGGCTGTACACAGTCCAGTCACGTCAATGCGAGAGACCGTGAAGCCTTACGGGACTTTGACATTCCGCTTACGTCCCCGGGTTTGCCGTCTGAACACTTGTCGCATATCGCCCTGGTGCTGGATGCGGGATGCGTCCCGGACGGGATTTTGGAACACTCGGGAACTATGAGACGTCTGCTGATCCTGACAAGTGCCGCCGCCATGATCGGGATGGCCGCGCCCGCGTACGCCGACGACCCCCCGTCCGCTGGCGACGCCGACTTCATTGCCCAACTCAAAGCCGCCGGCCTCACCCATCAGGACCCGGCCAAGGCGATCACGGTTGCCAAGGGCATGTGCTCCTTGGTCGACAACGGCACGCCCGACACGGAAATCGAGAGCAACCTTGTGTCGCTCAATCCGGGCTTGACGGCGCACGGTGCCGACGTGTTCATGGCACTGGCGGCCGGCGAGTACTGCCCGAAATACCTATCGAAATACCTGACCGGTCAGGGTTGGACCACGAAACCGCCGGGTGCTGAGGGCAACCAACCGCCGGGTACTGAGGGCAACAAACCGCCCGGGTCCTGAGGGCAACAAACCGCCCGGGTCCTCAGGGCAACTAAGCGGTCAGGCCTAACGGGTCACGCGCGGCGGCGGACCACCTCGTCGGCGGTGGCCCGCATTCGCTCGGACAATCGAAGCAGGTCGTGCTCGCCTATTCCGTTCTGCAGCGTGTACGCAAGTTGTCGTAACTCGACGGAGCAGTTGCGCAATTCTTCACGGAGCCGCGCTTCAAGGGGAGGCATGACCTTCTTCCTCAGGTTAGGGCGGGCCAAAAGCCCGACAATCCGACTTAAAAAATGTACCCAGTCCAGTGGCTTGACTGCGAGAGACGGTGAGGGCTTTTTACGGGACTTTGACATGCCGTTTACGGCCCCGGGTGTCTCGCGCCACTTGTGAACTGCAATCCTCGCTACGATTTGGCCGTCGTTGGTCGAGCTTGGCGACCCGCGTTCCACCCGCAGGCACCGCGACCCGGCGAGGCAGAATGCATTTTTCACCCAACTCGGGTCTATACGTCACGGCGCCACAGTGACATCGCCACGTCAGGTGGCGTCCACATGAGCAGGCAGTGCTGCCGGTCAACATCCGTTCCGGCCGCATCAGATGACCGCGGGGGCAGCGCAACGGTGGCGGCCCCGACCACTGACTCGACGGGAACCGGACCAGCTCACCGACCGCGGTCATGTGGCGACGGTAGGCGTCTAGCCTGCGTGCGACATTAAGAATTCAAGTGAGCTTGCTGAGAAAGGACGCATTTCGGCCCGCCGCCCACTCGGATGACGGGGTTTGTTCAATTCGATGTAATTCACGATCACCAGGCTTAACGTTCGACGTTTTTCTTCCGCCAAAATTTCGCGTCGCCAAGTAGCCTGATCCCGTGCAAATCGGGGTACTGGGTGCAGCGCGTATCGCGCCGCCGGCGCTCATCAAACCAGCCAAAACAAACAACGACGTCGTGGTAGCCGCCGTGGCTGCGCGCGATGTCTCGCGCGCTCGGGCATTCGCCGCCAAACACGACATCGCCCGCGTGCACGACAGCTATGAGGCGCTGCTCGCCGACCCGGATATCGACGCCATCTACAACCCGCTGCCGAATGGCTTGCATGGCAAGTGGACTCGGGCCGCATTGGCGGCCGGTAAGCATGTGCTGTGCGAAAAGCCGTTCACCGCCAACGCCGCCGAAGCCCGGGAGATCGCCGAGTTGGCCGCACAGTCGGATCGGGTGGTGATGGAGGCGTTCCACTACCGCTACCATCCGCTGGCTTTGCGAATCGAGGAGATCATCGCCTCGGGCGAACTGGGCAAGCTCGCAGCGGGTGGAGGCGGCCCTGTGCTTCCCGCTGCCGAAGTCCTCCGACATCCGCTACAACTACGCGCTCGCCGGCGGCGCGACCATGGACGCTGGGTGTTATGCCGTCCACATGGTCCGCACGTTCGGCGGTTCAACGCCGGAAGTTGTTTCAGCGCAGCCGAAATTGCGCGATCCACGAGATCGACCGGGCCATGACGGCCGAGGTGCGGTTTGCCGAGGGGCACACCGGCCGGATCCGTTGCTCGATGTGGTCGTCGCGTCTGCTGGACATCAGCGCTCACGTGGTTGGTGACCAGGGTGAGCTGCGTGCGCTCAATCCGGTGTTGCCGCAGATGTTCCATCGGCTCTCGGTTCGATCGGCTGCCGGCAAACGTGTCGAGCGGTTTCCGCGCAGCGCCTCCTACGCCTATCAGCTGGATGCCTTCGCCGCGGCAGTGCTACGCGGCGAACCGGTCAAGACCACGCCGGAAGACGCGATCGAGAACATGACCGTTATCGATGCGATCTACCGCGCTGCCGGCCTGCCGCTGCGCGAGCCCAGCTGACCGGTCACGGCGCGACGGGGCGATTCGTCCATTCCCGGTCGGGTCGGCGCGACGAGCGAAACCATCCGCCCGCTGCGCCGGTGCCGCCGTCGGTCGGGATGGTGTGGCCGGTGACGAACGCCGACAGGTCGGAGGCCAGGAACAGGATCACGCGGGCCTGGTCCTCGGGCAGTCCCATCCGTCCGAGCGGAACCCATTGCGGCCATTGCCGCTGCTCTTCGGCGGAAAGCCACTGCGAGTAGGGCACCTGCAGCGATTCGGTGACATCGGGGCCGATCGCGTTGACGCGTACGCCGTCGCGGCCGACCTGCACGGCGAGGCTGCGGGTGAAGTGGATGACGGCGGCTTTGAAGGCGGCGTAGACCGGGTCCTCGGGGTAGCCGCGCAACCCCTCGACGGACGAGACGTTGACGATTGCGCCGGCGCGTCGCTCGATCATGGCCGGCAGGAAGGCGTGGGTGACCAGAAAGACGTGGTGCAGGTTGATCCGGTAGAGCTCGTCCCACAGTTGGGGGTCGGTGTCGACGAAGTCGCCCGGGTGACGCAACCAGTGGCCCACGTTGTTCACCAGGACATCCACCCGGCCGTGGCGCTCGAGTACTGACCGCGCCAAGCCGGCGACCTGGTCGGCGTCGCGGACGTCGACGACGAACGCGACCGCTGACCCGCCAGACTTGCTGATTTCGTCGGCAGTCTGCTCAGCGCGTTCTGCGTCGACATCGGCGATGACCACGTGGGCGCCATGTTGCGCGAACAGCCGCGCAGTCGCCGCGCCGATACCGCCACCGCCGCCGGTTACGACCGCCACCCGGTCGGCAAGCAATGCGCCGGCAACCGTTGCATCGTCCATCCTCATATCTTCGGCTTTCTCGGCGGTATCTATCAGCAATTGTTGAAAGCGCAAGTCCGATAGCCAATTTCACGGCCAACCCTCGGCTCTCGTGCCGCGCGGCACGGCAGGGTAGGTTTTCGGACATGTGGAGCTCGCTGGCGCTGCTGGCGCTTCCGATAGCACTCGACCCGGTGCGCCTCGGCTTCAACGTTCTTCTCATTTCCAGGCCACGGCCCGCGCAAAACCTGCTTGTCTACTGGGTCGGTTGCGCGCTCGGCGGCGTTGTCTTATTGCTGGTCCCGATTTTGGCGTTGCATTTCACACCGGTGTTTTCGTCTTTTGTGCACGACTTGGCCAACCCTGCCAAGCCCGCCAATTCCACCGTCCGGCACATCGAAATCCTGATGGGTGCGCTCGTGCTATTTGTCGCCGCCCTCATGGCGGTGCGCTTTTTCGCGCGTCAGCGCGCGGAACTGCCGAGCACCGGGCGCCAACGCAGTCCACCTTGGTAGCGGACTCCGATGCATCGAACCCGATCTCGCGGCTGCTCGGCCGCGCCAGCAACGCGTGGGAAAGCGGGTCCCTGTGGGTCGCGCTGGCGATCGGTCTCTTCGCGGCGCCCAACCCATCTTTGGTGGTTTTCGGACTCGCCACCATCGTGCCGTCGGGAGCAGCGATTGGCACGCAGATCGGCGCCGCCATCGTGTTCGTCGTCGAGACGCTCACGGTCGTCGAGATCGTTCTGCTCAGCAATCTGGTCGCGCCAACCAAGACTGAAGCGTTACTTCGACGGGTGCACGACTGGGCGCGGTCCCATCGCCGGCAGATCCTGGTCGTCATGTTGACATTCGTTGGGCTCGCGTTGGTGGCTCAGGGCATGGGCATCATCTGAGTCGGCGATCGAGCCTTAGCCGATGGCCTGGTCGTGCGGTTCGGGCAGCATCTCGCGAGCCGATCGAGGCGTGGGTCGCGGGCGCCGCGGCTCGCGGACTCCGGCGTCGCCGTCTCCTCGCAGCCACAATCGGACGACCGATCCGGCGCTGACCCGTGCGCCGGACTCCGGGCTCTGGTCGGTGACAACCCAGCCTCGGCTTCCCGGGTCGGTCGGGGTGTCCGGTTGGGCGTTGATCGCCGTCAGTCCCTCGCGCGGCAAGCGCGTCACGGGCCTCGATCCATTCGAGCCCGACTACGTTGGGCACTCGCACCTTCGACGGCCCGACGCTGCTCTCGAGAGCGGATCTTCACCAGGTGCGAGGCGGCGTCGGCGAAGGACACTGCGCTCGGACTCGCCGCCGCCGGGGGAGTCGTCGAGGTCACGCCATCGCTCCCACGCGGACTGCCGCGTGACGCCCAGATAGGTAGCGACCTCGGCCCAGGACTTGCCGTGCAGGCGAGCAGCTCGAACCGCCGCCAATTCCGCTTGGTCGAGCATCCGGCGCACCACACCGATATCCGATAGGAAGGCAAGCCCGTCGTCATCGTCACGTGGGTGTTCGCTGTCCGCCGCAAGCCGCCGCCACGCTTGTCGGGCCTGCTCCCAGCCGTCTGCAAGGTTCATACTGTCAGGATAGCCTGACACGCTGGCGTCGGACGGGCTTCAGTCTTCGTAATGGCGCTGATAGTCCCAACGCTCGAGCCGGGGCTGCAGGTCGTAGATTCCCGCCGCGGTCATCACCAGAAATACAGCGGTGCCGACGACGGTCATAGCGTTCACAGTCTGTCCATTTCGCGTGCCATCAGGGCACGTTCGAGGAACTCGTAACGCTTCGGGACGCTCGGTCGAGGTGGACGCGATGCCTCCGCCACAACCGCGAACGTCCGCCGCATCAGTGCGACGAATCGCCGGCTGAGGCTCTGACGACGCGCCGGCACTGCGGCCGCGGTGCTGAAAAGCACCTCTTGCTCGGTGATCAGCACCTCGGCCGATGCCGCGTCATCCGCGGGCGCGGGCGAGGTTGGTCGAGGTATGGGCACCTGTTGGGCATCTGCCGTGCCGGCGGACGCTGTTCGTGACTTGACCATTTCAGTCATCTCCCTTGCGATGTGTCGTTGACCGGTTCAACCGGCGAGCTATGCAAAGGAACGTATGGTCGCCAGGTACCCGCGAACACGAGTAGCGCACTACCTGTTTCTGCACCTCACGGCGCGAACGTGGCTGCGAGTCGGTAATGCCGCTGGCAAGTAGGGTGCTTCGCCATATCATCGGGTGATGAGCGCCGGTGGCCTGGATACCGTGGGCTCGCCGGCATTTACCGACGAGGAGTCGGCGCGGTATCGCGCCGCCGGCTGGTGGTCCGAGTCGACGTTGTCCGACGCGGTGCGTCTCAACGCCGAACACTCACCGGACCGCTGCGCTTACGCCGACGATCCCGGCACAGCCCTCACTTGGCGTGAATTCGACCATTCGGCCGACGCTCTGGCGCAGCAGCTAGCCGGCGTCGGCGTGGAACGTGGCGATCGGGTTGCGGTGTGGCACGGCGACTCCACCGCCATCCACGTGTTGTTCGTTGCGATCGAGCGCTGCGGCGCCGTCGTCGTCGGCATCGGCGCACGCGCCGGCACCCGTGAGGTCGCCGCGATACTCCGCAGTTCGCGACCGATGCTGCTGATCAGCGATCAGCAGCGCAGCGACGCCGCGACGCGCGTGGCCGCTGAATTCCCGGTCCCGTCGCTGGTCTTGACCGACGACGCCGACGTTCCGCGGCTCAACACCGACGCGAAGGCCCGGGCCTTAGACGTCGGGGCGCAACTCGGTCCCGACGACGTCTTCCTGATCAACTCGACGTCCGGCACCACGGGGCTGCCGAAGTGCGTCGTGCACACCGAGAACCGTTGGCACTACTTTCACCAGAAGGCGGTCGCCAACGGGCAACTGACGTCGGACGACATCTTCTTGCCGGTCATCCCCACGCCCTTCGGCTTCGGACTGTGGACCAGCCACACCACCCCGATCTTCCTGGGTGCCACCGCGGTGATCCTGAAGCGTTTCACGCCGAAGGCGACGTGCGAGGCGATAGCCCGACACAAGATCACCGTATTATGCTGTGTCAGTACACAACTGACGATGCTGATGGCCGACCGGGCTAGCCGTGATTACGACCTGAGTTCGTTGCGCGTCGTCTTCACCGGCGGGGAGGCGCTGCCGTACCGGCCGGCTGCCGAGTTCGAAGAGCTCACTGGCGCAAAGATTCTGCAGTTCTACGGCTCCAACGAAACCGGTCTGCTCAGCGGAACCACCTTGGCAGACTCGCTGGAACGCAGACTCCGCACCAGCGGGCGAATCGTGCCTGAGATGTCGGTCCGGCTCTTCGACGGCGATCAGGATGTCACCGCGACGGGCCGAGGCCAGCCCGCGTGCCGAGGTCCGGCGACCAGCCTGGGCTATCTCGACGGTACCGACCACGACCAGTTGTTCACCCGCGACGGGTGGATGCGAATGGGCGACCTCTGCGAGATCGACGCGGAGGGCTATCTGACCGTCACCGGCCGAACCTCCGATTTCATCCTGCGCGGCGGCAAGAACATCAGCGCGGCGCAGGTCGAGGACGCCGCGATGACGCACCCTGCGATCGCGATAGCGGCAGCGGTCGCCATGCCCGACCCGGTGTTCGGTGAAAAGGTCTGCCTCTACGTCGAACTCATCGACTCCGCGACCATCGATCTGCCCGAACTCGTCGAACACCTGTTAGCACTTGGCGTTTCCAAGGAGCTGCTACCCGAACGACTCGTTGCGGTCGACGAATTACCTCGATCGTCCGGCGGAAAGATCGCCAAAGGCCGGCTCCGTGAAGATATTCGGGCCAGGATGGAGGCCAACCATGAACGCGCGTAACGCACGCCGAGGTGGGCTGGAGGTGTGGGCACCCTCGGTGGTGCCCCCGATCGGCGTCGAGCTGTCCGACGAGCAGGCGCTCGCGGTGGCCTTTCGCCACCTCGCCGCCATCGGTTTCGCCGAGAACATGGCCGGACACATCACCTGGCAGCCCGACGGACACACCGACATGTTCGTCAACCCGTGGGGATTGTGGTGGCAGGAACTGACTGCGTCCGATATCTGCGTGGTGGATAGCGAAGCGCGGGTGGTCCACGGCCGCTGGGATGTCACGCCGGCGATCCACATCCACACCGAACTGCACCGCGTCCGCGAAGACGCGCGGGTGGTCATTCACAATCACCCGTACTACGTGTGCGTGCTCGCGGCACTGGGCAGGCTGCCCGATCTGGTTCACCAGACCGGTTCGCTGTTCCTGGACGACCTCTGCCTGGTCGACACCTACGACGGTGAGATCGACAGCCCGGACCGCGCAGCCGATCTCGCGGCCCGCATCGGCGGCGCCAACCTGACGATTCTGGCCAACCACGGGGTCATCGCAACCGGACGCAACCTGCCCGAGGCCGTCTACCGCGCGGCGTCGATCGAACGGGTATGCAAGCTGGCCTACGACGTGATGCTCACCGGAAAGGAACCGGTGACGATGAACTGGTCGGACATGGCAGGCATGCAAGCGGTCGCTGATCGAGCGGGCCGCCGACGTCTATTGGGCCGGGGCGGCCCGGATGACGATCAAAGCCGATCCTCATGTACTCGAATAGGTGGCGGAGGTCGCCGAGCATGCACAATGACTGTGCGATGGGGGCTTCGAGTGTGCGCTGACGGCGCAATTTGCCTTCGATTCTCCCCCTGAACGCACACTCAAAGCCGTCGCCGCACACTCAACCGCGCAGGACCGCAAGGAGATCGAAGAAATGAAATCGATCGACGAGCTGGCCGCCAACCTGAACTTCACCACCGCCAAGACCGGGCGACGATCGCTCCGTCACGTTCCTGCCCGATCCGCCGCGGGCGCAACGCCGCTACACGGTGATCTCGGTCGACGATCACATCGTCGAACCCCCGGACACGTTCACCGGACGTCTGCCGCGGAAATTCGCCGACCGGGCACCCAAAGTCGTCGATACCGAAGCGGGCGGCCAGACCTGGGTCTATGACGGTCGGGAACTGCCGAATGTCGGGTTCAACGCGGTGGTCGGACGGCCGGTGTCGGAGTACGGGTTCGAGCCGGTTCGATTCGACGAAATGCGCCGCGGCGCATGGGATATCCACGACCGCGTCAAAGACATGGACCTGAACGGCATTTATGCGTCGCTCAACTTTCCGTCGTTTCTGCCGGGGTTCGCCGGACAGCGGCTGCAGCAGGTGACCGACGATCGCGATCTGGCGTTGGCCTCCGTGCGCGCATGGAACGACTGGCACCACGAGGTTTGGGCGGGTTCATATCCCGGCCGGATCATTCCGTGTCAGTTGCCCTGGCTGCTGGACCCCGAGCTCGGCGCCAAGATGATCTACGAGAACGCCGAGCGCGGCTTTCACGCCGTCACGTTCAGCGAGAACCCGGCGATGCTCGGGCTGCCGAGTATTCACTCCGGACACTGGGATCCGATGATGGCGGCGTGCGCCGAAACCGGCACCGTCGTGAACCTGCACATCGGATCTTCGGGTTCGTCGCCGTCCACCACCGAAGACGCGCCGCCGGATGTGCAGGGGGTGCTGTTCTTCGCCTATGCGATTTCGGCGGCGGTCGACTGGTTGTACTCCGGGCTGCCCAGTAGGTTCCCCGATCTGAAGATCTGCTTGTCCGAAGGCGGAATCGGCTGGGTCGCGGGCTTGCTGGATCGCCTCGACCACATGCTGAGCTATCACGCGATGTACGGAACCTGGGCATCGTTCGGTGAGACGTTAACTCCGGCAGAGGTTTTCACCCGCAACTTCTGGTTCTGCGCGGTGGAGGACAAGTCGTCGTTCGTACAGCACGACCGCATCGGCGTGGACAACATCATGTTGGAAGCCGATTACCCGCACTGCGACTCCACCTGGCCGCACACCCAGGAAACGATCCATGAAGAAATCGGCGATCTTCCACCGGATCTGATCCGCAAATTCACCTGGGAGAACGCTTCGCGCCTGTATCGCCATCCGGTGCCGCTCGAGATACAGCGGGATCCCGAGGCGTTTTGAGGTGGCAAGCCCGAGGGCGCACGTTGCTGTGGGGGATTGCATTCGTTGCCTTTTTGATCGGCGTCGGCGGAGCGCTCATCCGCGGATTCTGGGGTGTCAGCCAGGATTGTCACGCCTGGGTCAACGGCAACGGCTATCAGGTCGTGCAGAACGATTGGTGGGCAAAGCCCACGGCTGCGTAGCCCGAACGTCCGGCGGTGACGAGGTCGTGCACAGTGAAGATCTCCGCAGCAAAGCAACCGGCTGGGCATGGCAGTTCGCGATGTTCGCCGCCGGCACCTTGCCGGCGGTGGGCATGATCGTTTTCGTCAGCACGCATCCGCGCGACACAGATGCGTAAGGGCTATCCGTCGCCGGCATCCCGTAGCGCCGGCATGACCGCTTCGTCGACGTAGCGCAGATACTTCCAGGCGATATCGGGCGGGATGCCACCGCACAGTGCTCGCAGATCACTGCCGCCAGGCAGCCCCGTGTTTCAGCCCACGCGCACATGTCGACGGCGGCCTCGTACAGCTCGGTCGCCGGCGCGCCGAAATCGGGAGCGCGCATGTCGAACCGCATCGAATACATCGGCCGTTACCTGACATTGGCTTTCTACGGACGGATAGACTCCGCGGCCATGACCGTAGCTCATTCACCGCTGACGGGTCGGCGCATTCTGATCACCGGCGGCGCCACCGGTATCGGTGCCGCCGCGGTGCGGGTGCTGCACGAGGCGGGGGCGGACGTGGTCGCGACCTACCATCGCACCGCTCGGGCCGACGACGTCGTGCCGGTGAAATGGCTACAGTGCGATGTCCGGGATGCCGAGGCGGTCGACGCCACGTTCCGTGCCGCGGTAGCGGAACTCGGCGGCCTGGATGTGCTGGTGAACGCCGCCGGCTTGTGGCAGGCAGGAGTGCCCGGGCACATCACCAGCGACGAAATCGACTTCCTGCTGGCAACCAACGTCAAAGGAACGATTCTCACCAATCAGGCCGCACACGCGGTGATGCGCGGCAACGGTGGACGGATCATCAATTTCGGTTCCGCCGAAGCGGTGATGGGCAGCCCGATCGCAGCGGTGTACTCCGCCACTAAAGGTGCTGTGCAAGCCTGGACCCGGTCGGCGGCCAAAGCGTGGGGCGCGGACCGGGTGACCGTCAATGCGCTGGCGCCGGCCGTGCAAACTCCGGGCGCAGATCGGTTCCGGGATTTCCTGGGTCCGGATGCCGCGGCATTCATCGATCAGCAGATGAAGTTGTCAATTCCGCTCGGCGGCAAGCTCGGCGACCCGGCCGATGACCTGGGGCCGGTGTTGGTCTTTCTGGCCAGCGAGGGCGCCGGATTCATCACCGGGCAGTTGATTCCCGTGGACGGCGGCCTCGCCATGGTCGGCGGGTGAGCGGAACGACTCCGATGGATCGCCTCGGCGTCGAGATGCTCTGCGTCTTCGGCATGCCACCTGTCGAATACGTCCACCTTGTCGCCGATCTGGGATGTCGCTACATCACCACCGGGATGGTCGGATTCGCACCACTGAAGACGCTTGGCTACCAACCGTTTTCGCTGCGCGATGATGCCCGACTGCGCCGCGATCTTGTTGCGGCGATGGACGACCGTGGTGTGTCGATCTCATTGGGGGAGGGCCTGCTCATCGCGCCGGGGGTCGACGTTCGTTCGTATGCGGGCGATCTAGACATCATGAGCGAGTTGCGGATTCCGCGGATCAACACGGTCAGCTTGGAGCCGGACCGGGCCCGCACCTTCGACGAACTTGCCGTGCTCACCGATTTGGCCGCCGAGCGAGGCATTGTGACGAGCGTCGAACCCGTTCCCGGTCTCGCTATCGCAGACCTTCCCAGCGCGATGGCCGCGGTCGAGCATGTCGGCCGGGAAGAGATCAGCCTGCTGATCGACACCATGCATGTGGCCCGCTCGGGCGCCGGGCCGGACGACCTTCGATCGCTGCCGGCCGAGCGGATCGGTCATGTGCAGTTGTGTGACGTCCCGTTGCGGTCCACCAAGGAGCACCACTACGCCGAGGAGGCCATGTATCACCGACTGCCGCCCGGTGAAGGCGAGTTGCCGCTGGCCGAGATGCTCGCGGCCCTGCCGCATGATCGCGTCGTCGGGTTGGAGGTGCCGATGCGGTCTCGCGCCGAGGCCGGTGTCAGCGCCTACGATCGGATACTCCCGTGCGTCGAGAGCGCACGCGCGCTGCTGACACAAGCGGACGAAATCCGTTGATTCAGTTGTGGCGCGCCGCTTCTTGGACGAGTTGCACGCGCGAGCTCAGGCCCAGTTTGGTGTAGACGTGGGTGAGGTGGGTTTGCACGGTGCGCGGTGAAACGAACAGCCGGGTGGCGATGTCGTTGTTGGCCAGCCCTTCGCTGACGAGCCGCACGACGTCGAGTTCGGTCGGGGTCAGTGAGGCCCACCCGCTAGCGGGGCGTTTGCGTTGGCCGCGGCCGCGCTGCGCATGGGCGATCGCCTCCTCGGTGGACAGGGCAGCGCCTTCGGCCCAGCCGGATTCAAAGTCTTTCTGGCCCATCATATTTCGCAGCGCCGCCACGGACGCCTCATAGCCGGCGTCCCACACTTTGAAGCGCACCACGCCGATGCGCAGCCGGGTGGCCTCTGCCGCGCCGAGATGGCGGGCCGCTTCGCGGTGACTACCGGCCTCGCCAGCCAGCACACCGAGGCACTCCAGGATGTCGGGGACAAGCAGGTACGCCCTGAGGTTGGCGACATACGTGAGCGCATCGTGAGTGTCACGCTCGGCCTGATTTGGCTGACCAGCCGCGATCGCGACGCGGGCGCGCGCCATCAACGCAAGTGCCGAGTACCACCCCGTTGTGGTGGAGACCGCCTCATCGGCCAGGTCCCGAGCGCTCGCGAGGTCCCCGTCTGTCAACGCGGCCTCCGCATTAAAGACGCGCCGCACTGCCGCCACCACGCCACCCGCCAGACTCATGTCCTGCCAGGCGGCCCCGCGTGCCTCGTGCACCGCTTTGCAGTCCCCGACGGCCAGGCCCGCGTATCCCGACACTACGTGCCCCCATACCGCGAATCTCCCGCCAAGCTCCGCTCCGCCCCGCACGGTCACTTCAGCCGCCGCTCGGGCCGCGGCCGCCTCACCCCGGCGGGCGAGTGCCATGCCCTGATCCCCGACGCTGAGCACCCTGCAGTTCACGTCCTGAGCGACCTCGGCTTCGGCCGTCACCTCGCCGAATAGTGTCACGGCTTCGGCCAAATTGCCCTGCATCATATGCGCCCAACCGAGGCACCAGCGGCACTGACGAGAGATGTACTCGTCGCCGATTGCATCGGCGAGATCACGTCCTTCGTCTGCGGCCGCGCGCACCGCGATCGGATCACCCGCCACGACCGCGCTGTACGACTGCCAAGCGAGGATCTGGCTTAGCCGCCACCAATCGTCCAACGCACGAGCGAGGCCGATCGCCTCGGCGAAGCACGCCCGAGCGGCCTCAGTGTTATACCTCTGGCCTGCGCAAAGGCCACAGGCGGTCAATGCCCTCATTAGGAGGGCCCGCTCGTCGATCTCGCGCGCGATCACCAGCGCCTGTTCGGCCTGGTCCGCGCTGTCGATGCCGCCCACCCATGTATCGAGCGTGGCTTTGTCGGCCAGGGCCCGGGCGCGCACCGCGGGCGCCACCCCTTCGAGGGCGTTGAGGTCGGCCAGGGCGGTGTCAAACCAGGCCAGCCCTTCCTTCAGGCGACCCCGTGCGTGCCAGAGCGGCTGCAGCGAGGACGCAAGCGCCAACCCATAGCCGACATCGGAGTTTTCGTGGCTCCAAGCGAACGCGGCGCGCAGGTTGTCGATCTCGGTTTCGGCCTGCCCGATGCGCCGCTGATAGTCGGTGCGGCCCGGGGCGTCGAGCACGGCGGCCATCGCCGTGTAGTAATCCCGGTGACGCCCGCGCAGCATGTCGGCCTCGCCGGACTCGCCGAGTTTTTCGGCCGCGTACTGGCGCACCGTTTCCAGCAGCCGGTAGCGCGTTCGGCCCGCGCTGTTGTCGGGCACGACTAAGGATTTGTCGACGAGCAGGGTGAGCTGATCCAACACCTGATAACGCTCCACCTCACCGGAGCCGGCGACTGCTTGGGCGGCATCGAGGTCGAAGCCACCCACAAACACCGCCAGCCGGCGAAACAGGACCCGCTCGGGCTCGGTCAACAGGGCGTGTGACCAGTCCACCGAGGCGCGCAGGGTCTGTTGGCGGCGTACCGCGGTACGCGCGCCACCGGTCAACAGCCGGAACCGGTCATGCAGGCTGTCGAGGATCTCGCTCAGCGACAGGGCGCGCACCCGCGCCGCCGCGAGCTCGATCGCCAACGGCAATCCGTCGAGGCGCCGGCAGATTTCGCCCACTGCGGCAGCGTTGTCGTCGCTGACGGCGAAATCGGGACGCGCTCGGCGGGCGCGGTCGGTGAAGAGCTCGATGGCTTCATCGGCCAGCGACAGCGACGGCACCCGCCAACTCACCTCACCGGCCGCCCCGATCGGCTCCCGGCTCGTCCCCAACAGCGTTAGTCCCGGGCACGCTGCTAGCAGTTCGGCCACCACCGTGGCGCTCGCATCCAGCAGGTGCTCACAGTTGTCCAACACCACTAGCATCTGACGTTCGGCGATAAACCGGGTGAGCGTGTCCATGGTGGAACGGCCCGGCTGGTCAGACAGCCCGAAGGCGCGCGCCACGGTCAACGGCACCAGCTCAGGGTCGGTGATCGGCGCCAGATCCACATACCAAACCCCATCGCCGAACTCGCCGGAAAGCTGGCCCGCCAGCTGTATTGCCAGCCTGGTCTTACCCGCTCCACCGGCGCCGGTCAGGGTCACCAACCGGTTCTGGCTCAGCAGCTCGCGCAGCTGAGCCAGCTCGGCGTCACGACCCACGAAACTTGTCAACTGCACCGGAAGCCGCTGAGAAACGGTAATTTTGGAGACGCGCAGCGGCGGGAACTCGTTCACCAAATCGGGATGGCACAGCTGCACGACCCGCTCCGGACGTGGCAGATCACGCAACGCATGGGTGCCCAGATCGGTCAACCACGTATCGGCGGGCAGCCGATCGGCCACCAAATCCTCGGTGGTACCCGACAGCAGCGTCTGACCCCCATGGCCCAGATCGCGCAGCCGAGCGGTCCGGTTGATCGTCGGACCGGCGTAATTGCCTTCGTCGCGCAACTGGATCTCACCGGTATGCACACCGATCCGCAATCGGATCGGCGCCAGCGGAGCGCGCTGCATCTCCAAAGCCGCCGCCACCGCATCCGAAGCGCGGGCGAACGCCGCCACGAAGCTATCGCCCTCGCCCTGCTCGATCGGGCGCACGCCGTCGTGCTCGGCGATGGTCTCCGACACCGTTTGATTCAGACGCGCGATGGCGGCCGTCATCTCCTCGGGCTGGGTTTCCCACAGCCGCGTCGAGCCCTCGACGTCAGCCAACAGCAACGTCACGGTGCCCGTCGGCAACAGACCGCTCACGTCTAGCTCGCTCCAGTCCACCAGCGGCGCATCCGCACGTCGGTCGATCTCGCTCATGCTAGCCAGCATGCGGCCACCACGAACCGCAAAACATCAGCACAAACGCGTAGATCGCGGCCGTCGGCGGCGCAATCTACGACCCCGTTCGCCGAAATCTACGACTTACGGCGGATGGTCCAGACCTCCCGAAGCGCGATCGTCGAACCATGACGACCAGCATCTGCCCGACCGTTTCTGAGGCGGGCCTGCCACCGATCGCGTACGACCATCTTGACGATCCCGATGCGGCGCACCGCGCCATCGCCGATGCGTGTCGGCAGGGGCCGGTCGCGATGGGCCCGCATGGGCCAGAGCTCTTGACCTACGAGTTGGTGCGCACGGCGCTGCGCGACCCCCGGTTCGTTCCGGCCGTGGGCCCGGTCATCGCCTCCCAGGGCGTCACATCGGGTCCGCTGTGGGAACGCGCCACCCAGAACATCCTGGCGCTCGACGGCGAGCAGCACCACCGCCTGCGCCGACTCGTCTCAAAAGCTTTCACACCCCGCGGCGCCGAACGACTACGGGCGGTCATCGTCGACGTGATCACCGAACTCGTCGATCCGCTGACTATGGTCGGGCAGTGCGATGTGGTGACCGACATCGCGCGGCGCTATCCAACCCCGATCATCTGTGCCCTACTGGGTGTGCCCCGCCAAGACTGGGAGCTGTTCTCGGCCTGGACCGATGACATCAAGAAGATCTTCGACTGGAATGTCGTCGCCGACGGGCCGGCCATCACGGCGGCATGGGACGAACTCGACGCCTACCTCGAAGAGATGCTGGCACAGCGACGGCGCAATCTGACCGACGACCTGATCTCGGACCTGATCCGCGCCCAGGACGATGGCGACCGTCTTGGCCACGACGAGCTACTGATGCTGGCCGGCACCTTGCTCGCGGCCGGTACCGACACCACCCGCAACCAATTGGCCGCGGCGGTGCAAGCTCTGTGCGAGCACCCCGACCAATGGGCACTGCTCGGCAACCATCCCGAGTTCGCCGGCATCGCGGTCAACGAGCTGATGCGTTATTACCCAATCGTTTTCGCGGGGGCTCGGCTGGCAATCGAAGAGGTCCAGCTAGGAGACGTGATCATCCCGGCCGGCTCGATGGTGGTGCCCAACATCGCCGCCGCCAACCGTGATCCCGCCGTCTACGACAATCCCAACCGCCTAGACATCGCTCGCGAGCCGTCGGCACCGATCCTGTCGTTTGGCGGCGGCGCGCACTACTGCCTTGGCTCGCACCTCGCCCGACTCGAACTCAGCGAAGCTTTGACCATCATCACCCGCCGCATGCCCAACGCGCGCGTGCGCGAACCGGCACGTTGGAAGCAACTCACCGGTATCACCGGCCCGATCGCGCTGCCCCTGGAATTCGACCCCGGACACTGAACCCGCCGTACCGGCTGGTGCGGGTCAGCTCCCAAGGCCCTTCTTGATCGCGTCGTCTTGTTTGTGGCCGACGTCGAGGACGAACTCGGGCGGTGCCAGCGCAAACGTTGGACCATCGAATTCCAGCGTCACGAACGCCTTGCCCTCGGTGAACACCAACACCGTCTCTCCCTTGGAGTGATCCGGTGAAGTTCCCGAGATCGTCGCGCCATCCACCCCGACCTCAGCCGATAACGGCTTTGCGAGCAAGGCTTCCCGGTGAAGCGCCTTCGCCGAATCCAGCTCGTTCGCTGCAGCCGCAGGATCGGGCAGGACTTGGATGGTGTCGATAATCGTGTGGCTCTTGTCTTGGTCGCTGAACGTTATCGATGCGCCCTGTTGGCCATTCGGGTTGTTGACCGCTGGACCGGCGGTAAAGGGTTCAGGTGCGCCGATATCACTGGCCTTGATCAGCAGCGAGATGTAGTTGCCTGCCTGCACATGTGTGGTGGAGGCAGTGGGTGATCCCGATGCCGGCGTCGAAGACTTCGAATGGCTACTACAGCCGGTTACCGACGCTCCCGTCAGCGCTGACGCCACGATTACTCCGGCGATCACCGGGTGAGAAATCCTCATCGGGCCGCACTCCCTTCCACCTAGCTAACCGGGAAACCGTAACCCAAGGGGGATTTATCTGGTCGGAGGACGCCATCCTCGGTGGTGTCAGCACACCCGGAACGGGTCGGGCCCAGTATGCCTGACCGCAATCCATGACCGGCCGGCGGAAGTACTCGGGATGCCGCAGCTGCTCAGGTCAGCGGAACAGCCACCGTACGAATACGATTCAACCCGCGCGACGGCGTTGTCTACGAAAGATCGCTGCGTACGGCCTCGGAGATGATGTCGACCACCGCTTGCGGCCTGGTGATCAGGGGAGCGTGGTCCGCGTCGTGGGTTTGAACATTCGCGCGCATGCGTTCGGCCATGAACTTCTGGGTGATCGGGTTGATCATCCGGTCTTCCTCGGCGACGAGAAACCAGGACGGGCGGTCTTTCCACCCCGGCCTCGGCACGGGTTGCTGGATGCATGGCACGGCGATCGGCCGCTGGACCGCCGCCAGCACGGCATGTTCTTCGGCAGTGCCCTGCTGGGCGAATGCCTGGGCAAAAGCGTTGACCGGCAGCCATATCCAGCCCTGGTCATCCGGTTTCAGTTCCGGCGCATCGGGGTGCGAGGGATCGCGGTAGAAGACATCGGCGACGGTCTCACCCTCGTCGGGCGCCAAGGCCGCGACGTAGACCAGCGCACGCACGCGCGGATGCTTGGTGGCCCCGATGACACCGCCGGCGTAGGCGTGTCCCGCCACGACGACCGGACCTTCGGTTCGGTCAATGGTGCGATCGAGCGCGTTCACGTCGTCGGACAGTGTGGTGAGCGGAATAGGGGCCGCTATGACCGTAATCCCGGCGTGATCCAGACCGGTGATGACTCGACTCCAGCTGGAGCCGTCGGCCCAGGCCCCGTGGACCAGTACCACCGTGGGCGAGGATGTCTGCGGGCTCACGACGGGCCTCTTCGATTGATGGCGTTGGGCGATCGGTTAGACCGCTACGACTCCCGCTGGCGCGTATAGCCCGCTTCCGGTGACGAACGGCAAGGTCGAGCGTGGTCCTGATTCCGGGCGGCGCGGCGACCACGGCCGGGATCGCGTTGACGATGCGCCCCGCCGCGCCGACGATCGCCGCGTGGTTGTGATCGCCCTTGCGGCTGGTCGGACAGATGTCCACGGCGTAGGACGGCTCGCCGACGATCTCCACGCGATACGAGCCGCCGGACTGGGCGGGCTGCGGCCAGTCGGGTCGCAGGTCCTCCCGCAGCCGGGTGATGTGTTCGACGACGATGGCCGGACGCCCGTTGGACATGCCCTTGATTTCGAACTGCAGCGCGGCCATCGTCCCCTTGGCGACGCGTCCCACCGCGATGTCGAAGTCTTCCGGCGCCGGCTCGCGCTGGTAGGACTCGGTGATCTCGTCGAGTTCGATACCCAGACCCACGGCCAGCTGACGGATCGCCGCGCCCCAGGCGATGCTGAGCACGCCCGGTAGCAGCAGCATCGGCACGTCGTCCAGGGGTCGGCCGAACCCCATGTAGTGCATGACCTCGGCGCCGTCGTAGGTCGCGTAGTCGGCGATCTCCATGCAGCGCACCTGCTCGATCTGCTGGCAGGTGCTCGCGAGCGCGAACGGGATCGAGGTCGTTGATGAATCCAGGGTCGACGCCGTTGATGAAGATGCTTGAGTTACCTTGCCGTGCAGCATCTTCGACGCGGTCGATGTACTTGTCGGGCATGACGCCCCACGGATACTGCAACATCCCCGGCGACGACCCGACGACGTTGATGCCCGCGGCGAGGATGCGCATGACGTCCTTCATCGCGTTCGGGCAGGCGGGTGTCACCCATCGCGCAGTAGACGACGCATTCGGGTCCGGTGGCGAGCACGGCGTCGAGGTCGTCGACGGCGGCGATGCCGGTGGACACGTCCACCCCGGCGAGTGTTCCGGCGTCCTTGCCGACTTTCTCCGGCGACGAGACGCACAGCCCGGTCAGTTCGAATTGCGGATTGGTGACCAGCTCGGTCAACGCCAGACGACCGACGTTTCCGGTGCCGACATGTGCGACGCGGATCGCCATGGCTGTCCTCCGTCCCTGGATGCGAGCGCACAGACTTTTCTAGACGCTAGTCCAGGGCAGGGAATCCGACCACGGCGCCGTGGCGCCGCCGGCTACGCGTGGACGTCAGTCGCCAAAGCCTTGATGTGGAGTCGTTGCTGCCACGTGGAGTGCCACCTGCGCCGAGGTGGCTGGCGGCGAAGTCCAGCTCCCTCGGAAATGACGCCGCCGTCGTCTGCGTACGCATCGTGCGCGGCGAAATTCATCCCGTCCGAGCAGACCGGGTCCTCGGCGGCGCACACCTGATGGTCTTGGCCTGATACAGCGGGCCGATGACAATCTGCGGCTGGCCGAGGACGTTCATCGCCCGCACGTTGGGCGTTCCGAATAGCACGACCGCGGCGACGTGGTTGGCCACGGCAGGGTCCAGCGGTTTAGGGAGGGTCGCCGGATCGACGTCGGCTGGTATCGAATCCGGGACGGCAGGCGAGGTGACGAAGCCCATCACGGCGGCGCCTTGCGAGTAACCGCCGAGCACCATCTGGGTGTTCGGGCAGGCTGAGGCTTCGTTACACGACATGAGTGCCGGCGTCTCTAATACCGTCGAGTCCGGTCGACCACTGGTCGCTGGCCGGGTAGTTGACCGGATATACGTCCATCGACTTTCCGCCCAGGCGCGCGCGCAGGGAGTCGACGAATGCCTGTCCCGTCGGGCCGACACCCGGGTCTTCACCGGTGCCGCGGGCGAACACCACCTCGGTGTCCGGGCAGCCCTGGGCGGACGCGGAAGGAACTGCGGCGGTAGGCAGGACAGTGGCAAGCAGCCCTGATGTGGTTGCTACCGCCGCACCAAAGAGGCGAGTTATGTGATGCGAAATCATGCCGCAGAAGATTCCCTCGAGATTGGCTACATAAACTACGAATTTCCACATTACATACGGGTCGCCGAGGCACTCACGAGCGAGCGGTTAACGCCGGGTTAAGCCGAGCGATTCAGCGCGGTGTTACGTCAACGCTCGTCGGCGCCTCGGACAGCTTCACCAGCCGCACTTCAGGCCGCGCCGGAACCTCGTCGGCAAGGAACCACCGGAAGGCGAGGTTGCCACGCGGGATAGTCAAGCGTGGTCAGGGAATTCGGGTGCGCCGTCATGTCGCGAGAGATGACGATCGTCACCGAGCCGTCTGCGTTGAGCACCGCGCTATGGCCGTTGACCGAGCTGCGCGCATCGGTGACGCCGTGGGTAGCCATGAATTGGTTCCACACCACCAGGTTCCAGAACCTGCACTGCGGCGGCCGGTGGGTGATGACAAGCGCTTCGTCCTCTTCGAGGACGTAACTGCCGTAGGAGTAGCAGGCGTCACGGGCCGACCAGCCGAAGTTGGCGTCCGGGATTTGATAGGGGTCGGCGAACTGATTGGCCGCGTGGGCGATCTCGTGACCCAACGCATGCGTCTCGTCGACCCGCGCTCCCACGGCCAGCGGGAGGATCGCGAACATCGTGCGCAGCCAGGCGGCACTGGCCCGTAGCCGCGCAGCGGTCTCGGCGTCGCCGTGCCGGATCGGTTCCGGTTCGTCGAGCGCCTCGATACGCCAGTTGATCGGGCGACCGGTCAGCGGGTCGGCTTGATAGTCGCGGGTCATCAGAACCGCCGCGTCCGGTGTGGGTCCGAGTTCGAACGAGAAGTTGCCGGCGGCGTCGATCTCGAGGTCGTCGTCTCGCACGATCGCCACGATGCGGTCCGACCAGGCGCCCGGCGACGGTTCGTTGTAGGCGGTCAGCGAGAAGTAGACGCTGTCGCCGCGGTTGCCGCTGATGCGATAGCGGCGGTTGGGATCGACCGGGCACATGTAGTAGTAGGCGTCGGTGTTGTCGCCGCCCCATCGACGATCGCGGCGGAACGGCGTATTGACTGCGACGAACACCGGTCGATCGGGCTCGGCGAAGAGATAGGTGTCGAAGGCGACGCCCAGCGTGGTCGCGATCATGCGGTAGCCGTCGGCGACGTGTCGGTCGTCGGTGACGGCGCGATCGCCGTCAAGGAAAGAGCTGTCGAGGCCGCCCAGGGTCTGCAGCAACTCGTGCCATGCGGCGGTGGACTCGTGCGTCTGGTTGGTCAAGCGCTGATTCCTCTCGTGATGAAAGCGGCTGTGCGGTTTACCCAGGAATCGTCGAGTGCGTCCCCGCGGGTGAGCAGCGCCAGGAACGTGGTGCCCGCGACGACCTCGACGAGCTCGGCCGCGGTGACGTCGGGCCGTACCTCGCCGCGGGCGACGGCGTCCGCTCAGGCGATCCGATAGGCCGCGCGACAGGATGTCGCCGAAGCGCTCCAGCAGCGCCGAGTGCAGCGTGAGATCGGCCGCCATCTCACCGACCAGGCCGGGCAGCGCGGCACGCGCGGCCGGAGTGGTCAGCACCTCCGCGGTGCGACGAACCATCTCGCGCACGTCGCCGGCCAGCGACCCCGTTTCGGGCAGCGCGGTCGCGTCGCTGATCGGGAACACCGCCTCGTGGACAAGATGCGCTTTGCCGGGCCAACGCCGGTAGATCGCCGGTTTGCTGGTGCCGGCCCGCCGGGCAATTGCGTCGACGGAGAGGTCGGCGTAGCCCGTCTCGGCGAGCAGTTCGACGGTGGCACGCAGCACCGCGCTGTCGATGCGCTTATCGCGGGGTCGGCCAAGCTCTGTCGTCATTACGAAACTCAGAGTAACATAAGTCGCCGTGACCGATGCCGCTCCAGCCCTCGTGCACCTGGACGACCTGGCCGAGCCTCGCTTCAGCCCGCAAATCGAGCCGATCCGAGAGCTCATGGCGGCGATGGCGGCAGAGTGCCCGCTGGATGCCGCAGCGCTGCACGCCAAAGCCACCGCCGATACCGGGCTGACCGACTTCGGGGCCGACGATTACCGGGAACGCCTCGACGTCTACCTCGCCGCGCTGCGAGAAATCGGCAGCCTGCACGGGCCGGGAATCGTCAACTTCCACGTGCAGCTGTTGCAGTGGCTCAAGAACCGGCTACTGCTCAACGATCTGCTGGCGCGACACCCCGAGATCTACGACATCGAGCTGCTGCCGCCGGTCGTCATCGCGGGGCTGCCTCGCACCGGGACCACTCATCTGCACAACCTGCTGGCGGCGGCCCCGACGTTTCGCACCATCCCTTATTGGGAGAGCAACGAGCCGTTCCCGCTGCCCGCAGAGCTAGGGGTCGAGCCTGATCCGCGGAAAACCCGGATGGATGCCGCGGTCGAGTTCATGAACGCCGCGATGCCGCACTTCCCGCTCATGCATGACATGACCACCGAGCATGTCCACGAAGAAATCCAGCTGCTGGCCAACGACTTCTCCTCGATGCTGTTCGAGACCCTCGCACACGTGCCACGGTGGCGCGACTACTACTTGGCACACGACCAGACGTCGTCCTACGAGCACCTGGCCGTCCAGTTGAAGGGCGTTGCAGTTTCTGCGCGGCGGCCACCGCTGGCTGCTGAAGACACCCCAGCATCTCGAGCAGCTGCCGGTGCTCGACGCCGTCTTCCCCGGGGCGATCGTGGTGTGCACCCACCGTGACCCCGTGCCGGTGGCACTGTCGATGATCGCGATGATCACCTATACCGCGCGGATGCATTGCTCTCCGGTCCCGGTGCAGGAGATCGCATCGTCGTGGATCGACCGCTTGCAGACGATGTTGGACGCGCTGGTGCGCGATCGTGATGTGATCCCGCCCGAGCGCTCCATCGACATCCGCTTCGACGACTTCATGGCCGATGAGCTCGGCGTCGCCGAACGGGTATACGACCTCGCCGGCGAGCCGCTGACGAACGCGGCCCGCACGGCGACGACCGATTACCTCTCGGGCCACCAGCGTGGCCGGTTGGGACAGATTGCGACGTCGGCCGAAATGTTCGGACTCGACGAGCATGACCTGCGCGCCCGCTTCACCGGCTACGTGGAGCGGTTTCTGGCGTGACGGCCGGTCGGCCTAGGTGGCCGCGGCTGGCTGATCAGGAGCCGGCGCCGGCGCATCAGGGGCCGGCGCGGGATCCGGCGGCGGAGGCAGTTCGTTCTGCACCGGCTCGACTGGATCGGGGCCGGGCGCGGGCGGGGGTGGCTCGGGAGCCGGAGCCACCGCGTTCACCAGGATCGGACCGAACGGCGGCGGAGGAGCATCCTCTGCCGGTCCGTCACCATCCACGGGGAGATACATGTGGTGGGTGAACTGGGGCTGGTAGGCCCCGCCACCACCAATGCGCACGCCGCCGCCTTCACCGCTGGAAACCGGCGTTCCATCCGGCAGTGTCACCGCGGTGTGACCGCCATTCCAGCCGATCACCAAAGCGCCCGGAGCGGTTCCGTATTTGAAGCCGCGTGCCAACAAGGCCGATTCTTCATTCCCGGTGTTGAACCTGCCAGCCCAAGCCGGCCGGTCGGTAGCGACATTCGATACCAACGAGGCCAGACCCGAACAGTCCGTTCCGGCGGGGGAATAGCCATGGCTATACGGCGTGCCTGACATCTGGTCAATCAGGCCCATCAGCGTTGCTAAAACAAACATGGGCCGGGACGTTAACAACAAGATCAAAAACGGCCAAAAATTGTGGCAGCCATCACTTTCGCATTGCTAAATGATCTGCGCGACATTTCTGGGCTAAAAGCCCTAGTAGACGGGGCTTAGAATAAGTTAATTTGACACGCGTCAAACATTAAGCAGTTCTTTGCTTTTATTGATTTTGGTCTCAGTTCTGCAAACCATACGGAACAAACGGTTTCAGCGAAAGAGTTATTCTCGCTGGTGAGCGATATTACGTTGCAATGCCTTTGTACAGCGCGTTTCGAACGTGCGATCACGACACGGGTCGTACGCCACTATTCCGCAGGCGGCAATTGCCGTGGGCCATCAGCCGCACGCACCTCAGGTGGTCCCTCGCGTTCAGTCAGACCACGCTGCGGCTCGGGCTGCGCCAATGACAGGTCATCCACATGCTTTGCGGATAGACGCTGTGACGTCACGGGTTGGGCTGCAACATGTTGCGCACCGACGTGATCGTCGTCACTGCCGCTGATGGCAGCCGATCCGCATGAGGGCCCCTGGTCGACACTCTCCTCGGTATTGACGACGATCTTGCGAGTGCGCCTAAGCGCGAAGGTGATCTCCTCGACCTCCTCGAACACCTGGCGCGCGGTACGCAACGGATGAGTCGAGGTGTCGATCGCGCGGGCCACAAAGCCGGGAACCAGCGGACGAATCCAGCGGGCAGCGGCTTTGGTGACGTCTGGAATGGCCGGAATCGGCGACGTGGCCGGCACGTCGCGTGGTTCAACCGTTGCGGGCAGGTTCGGTGTCTCACTCGCATCGACTCCCGCCGCGGCGTCGGGCAATCCGGTGGCAGCGAGGCTCGCAGCCTCCGCCTCAGCGGCGATCGGCAGATAGATGTCTTCCGCAACCGGCTGCACGACCGGTGTCGCGGCCTCGACCGCGGCGCTTACTCGCTGCTGAAGCTGCGCGCGGTCGATCTCGGTCTGTGCCTCGACGGCCAGCCGGGCTTGGACGAGTTGCTGCTCGGCCCACATCGTCTCGGCGGCCGCACGCACCTCGGCTCGTTTGACCGCGATCGCGGTCTCCGCCTCGAGCTCGGCGCGTTCGCGTTCGGCACGGGCTTTTGCGTGGCGATCGTGGGTCGTTTCACCGCGCCACAGCCGCAGGATCAAGGGCAGCAGACTGAGCAATGTGAAGAACGCGAGTGTGACGAGGCGCAGCATCAGTGCGCCGGTGCCGGCCAACGTCAGGTCCTGCATGGCGAGCCAGCGCGCAGCCAAGCCGTGCTCAGCAGTCGCCGATTGACGCGCTTGGGAGAAGGCCCGTTCGCCGTCGGTGATCTTCGTGTCCAGTTCAGCGCCGTCGCGGTCGCGGGCGGCGATGGCGGTGTCCAGCTCGCGCTCGGAATCTGCGAGAAGCTCATTGGCAGTTCGGGTTTCGGGCCCGGAACCGGGCACCCCGGTGATGCGGGTCTGCGGGCAGGCCGGCGTGGGATGGTATTCGCAGCGCGCGACGACCAACGCCTCGTCCCGGTGGACACGTGCGGTGTCGACGGCCTTGTCGAGCGCGACCCGGGCGTTGCGCAGCTGCGTCAGGGTCGTCGACGCCTGCACGACCGCCGGTGCCGAGTCGGCATCGCGTGCCGCCTGCAACTCCAGATGACGATCGATCGAGCCGGAGAACACCGCCAGGGCGGCGAACTCGCCGACGATCACGCCGACGGCAACTGCCACCAGTCCACGTCCCACGATTCCGCGCAGCCCGCGCATCGGCCCGCTGGCAATCCCCCGGGTGATCGCGCCGACCAGCAACCCGAACACCAGCGTGAACGGCATGATGGCCAGCACCGGCCAGCGGGACGCTTCCAGCACGGCGAGGGTCGTCACCAGCCACGCCAGCGCGGCGTTGAGGATCACGACCACGCCGGCGACCGCATGTGCCGACCGCTCGTGACCTTCGTCGAGTTCGCGGCGTTCGCGGGACTCGCGGGACTCGTCGGGACTCGCGGGACTCTTTGTCACCTAACCAGGTGAGCATCGGACTCAAAACACCTCCAGGTTGTGCCAGCCTGACAGGCCAAGGCCGGGGATACCCAATCAGCGGGTGGATGTGTGGCGCGGTTAACAGCGCGACCAGAATCGCCCAGCCCGGTTCGCACCGGTGCGACAGCCGAATTCTCTCATAGCCGCGGCGGTATTTGCCCGAAGCCACTGGCACAGGCAGCTTCGGCCGACACGATCGGATCAGCCGCGGTGTCGGAAGGTGACGTGAGACGGTATCTGCTTATGCAGGGCTACGACTATGTGAGCTACGAGGCTTTCGGGCGGCGATTCTTCGAAGTGGCCGTGACGGAAGAACGTGTCGGCGCCGCATTCGCTTCGATCGCGGGGAACGAGTTCGACATGGAGCCGATGGCGCAGGGGCCCGGCAAGATTGCCAAAGTCAGCGCCAAGGTGAAGATCAAGGAGCCCCAAGTCAGCCGTAACGTCGGCGACAGCATCACTTTTGACATCCATATCCCTCTTCTGATCGATCTACTCCTTGACCTGCGACTGGATAAGCAGCGGTTCCGGGTCGACGGCGACATCGCGTTGAGCGCGACAGCGCGCGCTGCCGAACCGCTGCTGCTGATCGTTGACGTCGCCAAGCCGCGGTCGTCGGACATCACCGTCCACGTGTCGTCGACAAGCATTCGCGGCGAGCTGTTGCGCATCATCGCCGGCGTTGACGGGGAGATCCGGCGCTTCATCGCGCAATACGTCAGCGAGGAAATTGATTCGCCGCAATCGCAAAAGGCGCAAGTCATCGACGTGGCCGAGCAACTCGATCAGACCTGGACGGGCATCTGACCGCCGGTTTATCGCGCGGCCGCGCCCGGGTATTCAGACCCGGCCGCGTTCCAACCAGAGGGAGAGTGACGCCGGGTGGCACGAGTTGATGTTTCGACGTCGTCGGACCTGGCGCCGGAGTCGGCCTGGAAGCTGGCGTGCGACTTGAATCGGTTCGGCGACTGGATGACGATATTCGCGGGCTGGCGCGGTCCGGTTCCCGCCAAAATCGACAAAGGCACCCTGGTGTCGTCGTGCATCAAGGTCAAGGGTTTTCGCAACGTCATTCATTGGACGGTCACCCGGTACGAAGAGCCGAAAGCGATCGAGCTCAAAGGACGCGGCCGTGGCGGGATTCGTATCACGGTTACGATGACAGTCACCGACAACCATCCCGGGTCAACTTTTCATATGACCGCCGATCTGAACGGGGGCCTGCTGAACGGTCCGATCGGGCGGCTGGTCGCGCGGATCATCAAGTCCGACGTGCATGAGTCGGTTTGCAATCTCGCTGCTTTGCAATGACTTTCGTCAAGCGGATGCCGGGTTGATCGATTCGCAGATCATTCTGCCCCAGGGCGGTGGCTGGTCTTCCATTCGCGTTGGACTTGGCGAATTCGTCTCGATTCCATGCCCAGCCAGGCGAAACCCGCGCCCGTCGCAAGCAAAGCGACAACGACGGCGCCCACGCCGATACCGACCTGGCGTTCGGCAAAGCTGGCCAGGCACACCACGAATGCGACCACGCCGACGGCCAACAGAAGCAGCGCGGGCGTCTTCGCGCCGTTCTTCATCGATTCGCCGGCGTGCGGCTGTGTGGTCCGGTCGTGGTCAACAGGGTCCCGCGAGGTATCTCCCATGCGGACCGATTACCCGAATCATGAGGCGAAAAAACTGCCCTGGAACGGTGTTCAGGCTCTCACGGTGAAACCGGCCAACAGGGCGCGCATGGACTGCGCGACCGCATGTCTGGTCCCGACGGGATCTTCTGAGTTGGCGATCAGCATCGCGCCGCGAGTCAGAGCACCCAGCAGCAGTCGGGTGACGGTTTCCGGATCATCGACTCGCAGGGCGCCGGCTTCGGTCGCGGCCCGCAGCGCCGCAACGATCACGGCGAATGCGTAGCGCTCATCCAGTTCGGTGAAGCGTGCCGGCCCCAGCACCGCGGGGGCATCCAGAATCAGGATGCGTTGCAAGTCCGATTGCAGCACGGCGTCCAGGAACGCCTCGAACCCGCGCGCCAGCAGATCGAGGTCATCGGTTGCATCCTGCGCAGCTGCCATCGACGCGGCCATCAGTTCGGTGTGCGCACGCTCGAAAACCGCCTCGAAAAGGGCGGTCTTGGTGGGGAAGTGGTGATAGAGCGCGCCAGTCGTGACTCGGGCGGCGCGTGCTAAATCCTCCACAGAAGTCTGTCGAAATCCTTTCTGGCCGAACAACTCCCGGCCAGCTCGGATCAGCGACTCCCGGGTCTGCGCGACTTGCTGGGCGCGCAGAGACGACGACTGCGGTGTCGACTCGGACATGTCTCTCACTCCCGTGCGCGGATCGCTCCAGCCTATTGACATAATGATACTATGTAACATAGTGACGCTATCTCAAGCCAGGAAGACGAAAGGGTGTTCCCGATGAAAACTGTCCCCGCCGCGTCCGCCGGAGCCATCGACGATGTCCGGCGTGCCGACGCACACGCCAGGGCCGCACTGGCCGACGCAGTTGCCCGCAGCGCGCAACTGTGGCGCAGCATCGCCGACCCGAGGGCGCCGGTACCCGGACTCGCGTGGACGGCCGCGCAGACGGCGGCACATGTGGTCGGTGACATGGGTGAATACACCGAAGCACTGACCAGACATGTGAACGGCGACCACGCCGAAATAGACATTCCAGACGGTTCGCCGGCACGCGCCAGAACTGCGGTCAACGACCGGCACTTGACCGACATCTCCGAGCGAGAGATGCGCAGACTCGCCGACATGCTCGAGGAAACCGCGGCGCGCTACCTTGCCGTCGCCGCTGCCGTCGACCCATCCGAACGCGCTTCGATCCTCACGGCAGACGGCTTGGTGCTCGAGCCGGCGGTGATGACCTGCTTGCTGTTAGGGGAGCAGTTGGTTCACGGCCTGGATATCGCACGTGCTGCGCATCGGCCGTGGAGCATTGGCCGCGACGACGCGCTGCTGGTCATTCCGGCCGTGCTCGGACTCGCACCTCAATACCTGCGGCCCTCCCGGACCAAAAATCTCAACATCAGCTTCGAGTTGCGTATGCACGGCGGGCCTCGCTATCGGTTGGCGATCGCCAACGGGAAGGGGGTCGTCACGGCGGCAGGGGAGAAGGCCGATTGTGTGGTTACCGCCGATCCGGTCACATTCCTGCTCCTCGGGATGGGTCGGGTGCCGCAGTTGCCGCAAATTCTCCGCGGCAGGCTGCGGGCGGGTGGGCGCAAGCCGTGGCTGGCCGCCAAATTCGGCACGCTGCTGGCCAGCCCGTAGCGGCGCTGCGGCGATCGCCTACAGATCGAGGGTGAGCGGCTGTCCTTTTGCGGCGCGCGAAATGCATATCAGCATCGCTCCGTCGGCGCGCTCGGGTTCGGTGAGCAACGTGTCGCGGTGGTCGACGCGGCCGCCGAGCACCCGGGTACGGCAGGTTCCGCAGAAGCCCTGTCGACACGAATACGGCGGCCAGACATCGGCCCGCTGCAACGCCGCAAGCAGTGTCTCGTCGGCGCCGACCCGCACCGTGGCGCCCGTCGAGGCGACGCACACGGCGAACTCCTCGCCGTCGATGACCGGAGGCGCGGCGAACCGCTCGAAATGCAATTCGACGTTGTCGCGGCCCGCGAGCTCAGCGCGGATTGCCGTCAACATCGGTGCGGGTCCACAGGCGTAGACCGCGGTGCCGTCGGGGCAATCGCCGAGCAGCTGAGCCGCCGTCGGAACGCCGCACTGGTCGTCGGTGCGGATTTCGATGCGGTCGCCGAACTCCGCCACTTCGTCGAGGAACGGCAGGCTGTCGCGGCTGCGGCCGGCATAGACCATCGACCACTCGACGCCGAGACGGTCGACGTGGCGCATCATCGGCAGGATCGGTGTGATGCCGATGCCGGCGGCGACGAAACGCAAACGCTGCGTGGGCGATCCGTAGCCGGGGATGGTCAACGGGAAGGCGTTACGCGGCCCGTTCGTGGTGACCCGATTGCCAACACCCAAGACGTCGTGCACTTCAGCCGAGCCGCCGCCACCGTCGGGTATGCGCCGCACCGCGATCCGATAGTTGTGCCGGCGGCTGGGATCGCCGCAGAGCGAGTATTGCCGCACCCGCCCACTGGGCAGGTGGATGTCGATGTGCGCGCCGGGCCGCCAGCGCGGCAGGGGAGCACCGTCGGCGCCCGCGAATGTCAGCGTGACCACGTCCTGATCGTGGGCAACCACCGTGCGTCCCACCACGGTCAGCGTGATGCTGCTGTCGCGCTGGGCCGGCGCGGTGACCCGCCTGATGGCTCCCGACACCGCCCACAGGCCAGTAACCGCGGCGTCGGCCAGACCGAGCAGCACATCATGCGACGAGCGACCCGATGCGCTCGGCGGCGCCTGCCGAAACCGGCCAAAGACGCCCATCAAAGATGTGCTGCGCGCGCCGCCGGAGAACTTGCCAGGTAGGCGAGCGCCTGCGCCGTCGACCCCATCTCCTCCGGTGAAAATCCGGGCCGGAAGTACTTCAACGTGTTGGAGCCGAAGAGTTTTCGAAACGTCGGAAGCAGCCCATGCTTCGAATCCATCGCCCGCAGCCATTGCATTTTCCACCAGCCGATGTCGACGTCCGGGTCGGCTTTCATCAGGTACCAGGTGCCCCGCTGGAAGAACACGAAGACCATCGTGACCGCCATCAGCATCGACCGGATCCGGTCGGGGTAGCTGTTGTGGAAATAGGCGGCGACGTCATGAGCGACGTTGCGGTGTTCGACTTCCTCGCTGCCGTGCCAACGGAACAGGTCGGCGATGGTGGGATCTGCCCCGTAGTCCTCCCACCGGCAATTGAGGACGAAGTCACCGAGCACCGCGGTGTAGTGCTCTATCGCGGCGATCAGCCAAAGCCGGTCGCACAGATGGCTGAGCCGGCGTTTCGGGTCCAGGGCCGTGCTCGGTGCCAGCGTGCGCGAAAAGATGAAATCCACCTGGTCAAGCAGCGGCGTGGGGTCGATTCCACGGGCCACCATCAGGTCGTGCAGAACCTGGTCGTGGACGTCGGCGTGCGTTGCCTCCTGGCCGATGAATCCGCGCATGTCCTCGGCGAGTTTCGGGTCTTTGACGAGCGGCAACGCTTCGTTGAAAACGGCCACAAACCAGCGCTCGATCGGCGGGAGCACGATGTTGAGCAGGCTGGCGAAATTCGAGGCCACCGGATGGCCGGGAATCCACTGCAGCGGAACGCCGGACACATCGAAGTGCACCCTGCGCGCCTGGATCTGCACCGGCCCCGGGTCGTATTCGTGCGCGAACCGGCGTGGTCGCAACATGAGACCTCCTCCGGGATTTGCGATCAATTCTGATCACGACGAGTGCAAAGGTCAAAGCGGCGGCCTGCCCTCGCCCGCGGCGCCCTGTTAGGTTCCGCCCATGAAATTTGTGATGGCAGCCTACGGAAGTCGCGGCGATGTCGAGCCGTGCGCTGCAGTTGATCTCCTGGAAGCCACCGCGCGGCACGCGAGTTTTGGCTGACCGGCGAACGGTTGCCCCGCGCAGCCGAGACGACCGTTACCGTACGGTTGTGCGTCGTGCGGTACCGGCATGGCCGCTTTGCGCGTGTGGGCGTGTGGACATCACCACGGGTTAGGCTCCGGCGATGAAATTTGTGGTAGCAGGCTATGGCGGCCGCGGCGACGTCGAGCCCTGCGTCGCCGCTGGACGGGAGCTGTTGCGCCGAGGACACGACGTGCAGATGGCAGTGCCACCGAACATGCTTGGCTTCATCGAGTCGGCGGGGCTTGCCGGTGTCGCCTTCGGGCCGGACTCCCGCGAGGAGATGAACCCCGGCTCGGATTTGGTCCGCACAATCATGCCGAAGATCAAGAACCCGCTCAGCGTCGTGCCCGACGTCATCGAGCATGTTACCCAGGTCAAGCTGGAGAAGAGCGCGACACTGAGGGCGCTGGCAGATGGGGCCGACCTGGTATTGGCAGGCTTCAACGAGCAGGGCCTGGCCGCCAATGTCGCAGAGCATTACCGCATTCCGGCGGTTGCGCTGCACCCGTTCCCGGAGCGGTTTTGGTCATCGGACTGGCTGTTCTCCCGGATGACGAAGATCGCGGAAGACGCTCAGCGCCAGACACTGGGCTTGCCGGAGGCAACCGCACCGGCGGCGCCATCGCTGGACATCGAGGCCTACGACGAGCTCTGCTTGCCCGTACCGGCGGCCGAATTGATGGAACCGACTGGGCGACGGGCCTTCGTCGGCGCGCTCACACTGGAATTGCCGACGGATGCCGACCAGGAAGTGCTGTCGTGGATTGCCGCGGGAACGCCGCCGATCTACTTCGGCCTCGGCAGTACGCCGATCAACGCTCCCGCTGACACGATCGCCATGATCAGCGCGGCCTGCGCGCAGTTAGGCGAGCGGGTGTTGATCTGCTCGGGGCCTAATGACTTCACCAACGTCGAGCATTTCGACCACGTCAAGGTTGTGCCCGCAGTGAACCACTCGGCGATCTTTCCGGCCTGCCGGGCGGTCGTTCACCACGGCGGCGCCGGCACCACGGCCGCGGCCCTGCGCGCCGGAATTCCTACCTTGATCCTGTGGCTATGGCTCGATCAGCCGATCTGGGCAGCCGGCGTGCAGCGGCTGGAAGCCGGCTTCGGACAGCGCTTTTCGGAAACCACCCAGGAATCACTGGTCGCGGGTCTGCGGGTAATCCTGACTCCGCGCTTCGCCACCCGAGCCCGCGAGGTCGCCACCTATATGACCAAACCCGCCGAAAGCCTCGCCAGGGCCGCCGATCTCCTGGAGAACACCGCCCGCCGGGGACGGTGAGCCTATTCGGGTCGCCCGGCGGACCGCACCCGGCGCACCGACCGGATTTCGATGGCGTTGATGGTCAACGTGCGGTGGGTGATCCGCCATCCGGCGTCGGTCCGTCGATACTCGTCGTCGTAGCGCAGATGCCAGACCACGTCGGTCAGCTGATCCCCGTGTCGGCTCCAGTGATGCGCCACGCAGGCGATGCGCCCGCGGGCACTGTCGGGTTGCGGGCCGGCGTCGAAGACCTCGCCGACGATCGCGTGTTCGGTGCGGATGGTCGCGGCGACGGCTTCGACCGCGGCGCGGATCGCAGCATGACCGCTATGCCGGTGGACAGGGTCCAGCGTGGCCGGCGGTTCAGGCACCATCAGCTCGGCCGTCTCCGTGAAAAGTTCTGTGACAGCTGTCGAATTGGCGGTCGTCGACGCCGGCGGCGTACCGATGCACCAAGTCGGTGAGAGCGGCCCGGTCCGTTGCGCTGAGCATCACGCCGGTAGTGAAAGACGTTGCGCGCAGGCCGACAACTCGTCCTTGGCCTGCTCGAGATCGGTGATCGGCGGCATCGCCAGCACCAGCCGGTCGGCGCCCTGGGCTGCGAGCCTCTCGGCGCGTTCGGCGTCGATCTTGGTGACCGAATGCCCCAGCGACACTTCGATATCGGCCGGATCGCGGTCAGCCGCCGCTGCCTCGTCACGCATCAGCGCCAGCAGGCCGTCCAACTGCGCACCGGCCACCCCCAACGGTTGGAAGCCGTCACCGAAGCGCCCGGCCCGTCGAGCTGCCGCTTTGCTGTGCCCGCCGATATGTACCGGAAGATGTTTACCAGCAACGGGTTTCGGGCTGCAGATCACATTCTCGAACTGAAAGAACTCGCCATGATGGGTGACGCCCGCTGCCCGGTCGTCCCAGAGCGCCCGCAGCACCGCCAACTGCTCGTCGGCGCGCCGGCCCCGA
This sequence comes from uncultured Actinomycetota bacterium, assembly GCA_963791535.1. Lineage (GTDB taxonomy): Bacteria > Actinomycetota > Actinomycetes > Mycobacteriales > Mycobacteriaceae > Mycobacterium. Next base: position 57,226 of record CAWBSW010000008.1, read on the forward strand.
CTTTGAAAGTCGGTGCCGCATGCCTCGATCTCTTCGCGCAGCCAGCCGACACCAACACACAGTCGAAGCCTCCCGCTCGACAGCACATCGACGGTCGCCGCTCGTTTGGCCAGCACAACCGGATGATGGTTGGGCAGCACCAGTACTCCGGTGGCCAGGCCGAGCCGATCGGTATGGCCGGCCAAGAACGACAGCAGGTCCAGCGGGATCAGGGACCGGGCAGTCGGCCGCCAATTCGACGCGCCCCGAGCGGTCATAGGGGTAGACGCTGTCGTACTGGGTGGCCAAAACGGTGTGCTCGACGACGACGATCGATTCGAAGCCGCACGCCTCGAGATGGCGCGCGAAAGCCGCCATCCAACGCGGATCTGCGGTGACCCCGGCGGCGACCGGGGCGACCACGCCGAACTTCAAGACGTTCATCGCAGAGAAGAAACTAACAGCTGGTCTCGGTGGGGGTGACCGCCGTCTCGGCGCGCATGGCATCGGCCAGCGTGATCGCCCGAGGATCGTTGAACACGTCCTCGAGCATGATCGGCTGACCATCGGGGCCGCTCAACGGAATCCGCCAATTGGGATACTCGTCGGTCGTGCCCGGCTGGTTCTGGGTCCGCCGATCTCCGACCGCGTCGGTCAATGCGACGCCCAGCAGCCGCGACGGCGTTCGGCCCAGGTACTGGTAGAGGGCAAGAATGGTGTGCTCGACGTCGGCGTGCTTGGACAGCAGGCCGACGCGGCGCAGCTCGGCGATCCAGGCCGCCCGCTCGGTTTCCGCAGCTGCCAGCTCCTCCTCGACGGGTCGCGTCAACAGCCCCAGCGAATCCCGCAGGCGCACATGCTCGTCGGCCAGGTAACCGGCGGTCGGTGGCAGGTCGTGGGTGGTCACCGACGACAGGCAGTACTCCCGCCAGCGCTCAGCCGGCAGCGGGCCGCCACTGGCAGCCGGGCCGTCGCGGTCGAGCTCGAACCACAGAATCGACGTGCCCAGTACACCGCGGTCCCGCAGGTAGTCACGGACCCACGGCTCGACGGTGCCGAGATCCTCGCCCACGACCAGCGCCGCGGCGCGGTATGCCTCCAGCTCAACGATGCCGATCATCGCCTCGTGGTCGTAACGCACATATGTGCCTTGAGTGGGCGCTTCGCCCTGGGGAATCCACCACAGCCGAAACAACCCGATGATGTGGTCGATGCGCACCCCGCCGGCGTGCCGCAGCACGGCGCGGATCAGTGCGCGGAACGGCTCGTACTCCTGCTCTGCGAGCCGGTCCGGGCGCCATGGTGGCTGCGACCAGTCCTGGCCTAATTGGTTGAACTCATCCGGCGGTGCACCCGCGGCGACCCCGAGCTGCCAACACATCCTGCAACGCCCAGGAGTCGGCACCGTCGGGGTGCACGCCGACGGCGAGGTCGTGCACGATGCCCAGCGGCATCCCGGCCGCCACCGCGTGCGATTGCGCGGCGGCGAGTTGCTCGTCGAGTTGCCATTGCAGCCAGCGGTGGAAATCCACCGCCTCCGAATGCTCGGCGACGAACTCGGCGACACCGTCGGCGCCGGGATGCTGCAGCGATTCGGGCCACTGATGCCAGTCGCCGCCGTATTCCTCGGCCAGCGCGCACCAGGTGGCGAAGTCGTCGAGGGCAGAACCTTCCCGGGCGCAGAACGCGGCATACGCCAGTTCACGACCCGCCGTGCGGGCGACCCGATAGACCTGTTCCAGGGCCGCCCGCTTGGCTGCCCAGGCGGTGTCGCGGTCGATGGCGTCGAGCGAGGCTGCGTGCCGCTGCACGTCGTCGCGCAACCGCCACACCCGGCGACGTTTACGCAGGTAGGCGAATTCCGGGATGGCCTCGACGCGCAGGTAGAGCGGGTTGACGAAGCGCCGCGATGTCGGCAGGTACGGCGACGGCTCCATCGGCTTGGTCGGTGCGGCCGCGTGCAGGGGATTGACCAGCAGATAACCGGCGCCGTGCGCGGAAGCCGACCAGACCGCCAGGTCAGTGAGGTCGGTGAGGTCGCCGACGCCCCAGGACTGTCGGGACCGGACACTATATAACTGGGTGGCCAGCCCCCAGATCCGGCGACCGCCCAGCCGCTCCGGCAGGCCCAGCCAGCCCGGTGTGACGATCAGCGCCGCGCTGGCCTCGTCGTCGCCCGGACCGCAGATGCACCCGGTGGTAACCGAGTGGCAGGTCGTCGGGCAACACGAAGCTGGCCTCGCCGACCCAGCGCCCGTCCAGGTCGAATGGCGCGGTGAAGTTGTCGACCTGGCGTATTCCGGCGCGGATCGTCCCGTCCTCGAGCTGCACCCACACCTCGGCGGGATGACCGTGGGTCACATGCACCCAGAACTGGGTTTGGGCACCGGCACGGCCAAGGATCGTGGCCGGCAGTGAACGCGACCAGTACGCGCGATCGTGAGCGGTCAGCGCCGCGCGGCGCTCCAGCTCGGTTTCGGCGGCCACTCCGAACGCGGCGAGGACTGCTACCAGCGTGGTTTCCGGGACACTCACCCGCCGGCCGGCCCAGTCCTCATAGTCAGTCGCGATTCCGAACCGACCGGCGAGTTCGACCAATGACGGAACCAGCTCAGGCATGCGCGCCGCTCCTCCTCATCGCTTCATCGCTTCCGCTGTACATCCTCGCCGGTGCGCCATGCCGCCATCTTGCTTAATCAGATGGCAGAAATACGACCCGAGTGTTCATCTCACGGCAATTTTTTCGGGGACCCGAGTTTGCTCTTCGCCGTACGATGCGCAGTGAAGTTTTCATTCTTTGGGGGACTCGAGTTTGCTCTTCGCCGTACGATGCGCAGGGGAGTTTTCATCGATCTCCCCACTACTGATGGCAGGTGACAGCACTGTGGTGCAGACCACTCACGCCGCGGCCGCTAATGCGCCCGGCCCCCATACGCTCGCGTGGCGAGGTGGCCTACGGTGCCCTACGGTTATCCCTGTGAATCGTGGGACTACTCAGCATTCAGCCGTTCCGTCGGCTTGGAGCGTGATCAACCGTGGCTGATTCGAATAGCGGCAAGGGGTCGGGCTACGGCCTCGGACTCTCCACCCGGACCCAGGTAACCGGTTACCAGTTCTTGGCACGCCGCACCGCCATGGCGCTGACCCGCTGGCGCGTCCGGATGGAAATCGAACCCGGCCGGCGTCAAACGCTGGCCGTGTTGGCGTCAGTGTCCGCGGCGGCGGTGATTTGCCTGGGCGCACTGCTGTACTCATTCATCAGCCCCTCCGGGCAGCTGAACGAGTCACCGATCATCGCCGACCGCGATTCCGGCGCACTGTACGTCCGGGTCGGGGACAAGCTGTACCCGGCGCTGAACCTGGCATCGGCCCGGCTGATCGCCGGCCGGCCGGACAACCCGCACAAGGTGCGGTGCGAGCCAGATCGCCGAGCAGCCGCACGGACCGCTGGTGGGTATCCCCGGCGCGCCGTCGGATTTCTCCCCGACCACCCCCGCATCGTCGTCGTGGCTGGTGTGCGACTCGGTGACGCCGACGGCGGGCGTCGGGGCACCGTCACCGGTGACCGTCACCGTGATCGACGGAAAGCCCGACCTGTCGAATCGCCGGCACGTGTTGAACGGGTCGGACGCGGTGGTGCTCCGCTACGAAAACGACACCTGGGTGGTCCGGCAGGGACGCCGGTCGCGCATCGATGCGTCGAACCGGGCGGTGTTGTTGCCGTTGGGATTGACCCCCGAAAACGTCAACCAGGCGCGTCCGATGAGCCGGGCACTGTACGACGCCTTGCCGGTGGGCCCCGAGCTGGCGGTGCCGAAGGTGCCGGACGCGGGTAAGCCCGCCGGGTTCCCCGGTGCACCGGGTCCGGTGGGAACCGTGATCGTGACACCGCAAATCAGCGGCCCGCAACAGTATTCGGTGGTCCTGGCCGACGGGGTACAAACCGTGACCCCGGTGGTCGCCCAGATCCTGCAGAACGCCGGCACGCCGGCGGGCAACGCACCGGTGGTGGTGGCGCCGGCGTCGTTGGCGAAGATGCCGGTGGTCAACGGGCTCGACTTGTCCGCCTATCCCAACGGGCCGCTGAGCGTGGAGGACATCCGCGACAATCCGGCGACCTGCTGGTGGTGGGAGAAGACCGGCGGTGAGGAGCGTGCCCGGGTCCAGGTGATCTCCGGGCCGACGATTCCGGTGGCGTCCGGCGACACCGACAAAGTGGTATCGCTGGTGAAGGCCGACAGTTCCGGCCGCGAAGCCGACAAGGTCTTCTTCGGCCCCGAATACGGCAACTGGGTTGAAGTCACCGGCAACGACCCGGAGTCGGCCACATCGGAATCACTGTGGTGGCTCTCGAGTTCCGGTGTCCGTTTCGGCGTGGAAAACTCTCGCGACGCTCGCGCGGCGCTGGGGTTGACTTCGCAGCCAAGCCCGGCGCCCTGGGTGGCGTTGCGGCTGCTAGCCCCGGGCCCCATGCTCTCGCGCGCCGATGCACTGGTGCGCCATGACACCCTCCCGACCGATATGAACCCTGCAGAGTTGGTGGTACCGAAGTGAAACAAGGATTTGCACGCCCGACGCCCGAGCGCGCCCCCGCGGTTCGGCCGGAGAACATTGTCCTACCGACGCCGCTGAGCGTTCCGCCGCCCGAAGGCAAGCCGTGGTGGCTGATCGTGGTCGGCGTGCTGGTGGTCGGCTTGCTGGTCGGCATGGTCGGTATGACGGTCGCCAACGGCTCGCGGATGTTCCTGGGCGCCGGCTCGATCTTCCCGATCTTCATGATCGGCGGCGTCGCGATGATGATGTTCGGCGGTCGTTTCGGTGGCCAGCAGCAGATGAGCCGGCCGAAACTGGACGCGATGCGTGCCCAGTTCATGCTGATGCTCGACATGCTGCGCGAGACCGCCAACGAGTCGGCCGACAGCATGGACGCCAACTACCGCTGGTTCCACCCGGAGCCGACGACGTTATCCGCCGCGGTCGGAACGCAGCGGATGTGGGAGCGCAAGCCGGACGGCAAGGACCTCAACTTCGGCGTTGCCCGCGTCGGTGTCGGCATGACCCGCCCCGAGGTGACCTGGGGTGAGCCGCAGAACATGCCGACCGACATCGAGCTGGAGCCGGTGACCGGTAAGGCGTTGCAAGAGTTCGGTCGCTACCAGAGCGTCGTCTACAACCTGCCGAAGATGGTGTCGCTGCTCGTCGAGCCGTGGTACGCGCTGGACGGCACCCGCGATCAGGCACTGGGACTGATGCGGGCCATCATCTGCCAGCTGGCGTTCTCGCACGGCCCCGACCACCTGCAGATGATCGTGGTCACGTCCGACATGAGCAAATGGGACTGGGTCAAGTGGCTGCCGCACTTTGGTGACCCGCGCCGCCGCGACGCGGCCGGCAACGCCCGGATGGTGTACGCGCTCGGTACGTGAGTTCGCCGCAGACCAGGCCGAATTGTTCGCCGGCCGTGGATCTTTCACTCCGCGGCACGCGAGCTCGTCGGCGGAGACACCGACACCTCACCACGTGATCATCGCCGATGTCGACGACCCGCAATGGGAATACGTCATCAGCGTCGACGGTGTCGACGGCGTCACGTTCTTCGACCTGACCGGCTCGGCGCTGTGGACCGGTAACCCGGAGCGGGTGCTGCGATTCACCAACGATGTCGGGGTGATCGAGGCGCTGCCCCGTGACCGCGACACCTGGATGGTGATCGACGACAACAGGTGGTTCTTCGCTCTTGCCGACTATGTCAGCGAGGTGGAGGCCGAGCAGTTCTCGCAGCGCATGGCGCATTGGCGACTGGCTGAGGCCTACGAGGAGATCGGCCAGCGGGTCACCCAGATCCGCGCTCGAGACATCCTGTCCTACTACGGCATTGAGGACCCCGCCGAGATCGACTTCGAGTCGCTGTGGGGTAATCGGCGCGACGGACTCGGCAGCCGGTCCCGGCTGCGGATCCCGTTCGGCAACCGTTCCGACAACGGCGAGCTGCTGTTCTTGGACATGAAATCCCTCGACGAGGGCGGCGACGGCCCGCACGGGGTCATGTCGGGTACCACCGGTTCTGGTAAGTCGACGCTGGTGCGTACCGTGCTCGAATCGCTGATGCTGGGGCATCCGCCGGACGAGCTGCAGTTCGTGCTGGCCGACCTCAAGGGTGGATCGGCGGTTAAGCCGTTCTCCGGAGTGCCGCACGTGTCGCGGATCATCACCGACCTGGAAGAAGACCAGGCGCTGATGGAGCGCTTCCTGGATTCCCTGTGGGGCGAAATCGCCCGCCGCAAGGCGGTTTGCGACAACGCCGGCGTCGACGACGCCAAGGAGTACAACGAGATGCGCGGCAGGATGCGCGCACGCGGTCAGGACATGCCGCCGCTCCCGATGCTGGTCGTGGTCATCGACGAGTTCTACGAGTGGTTCCGCATCATGCCGACAGCGGTCGACGTCCTCGACTCGATCGGCCGGCAGGGCCGCGCTTACTGGATCCACCTCATGATGGCCTCGCAGACCATCGAAAGCCGGGCCGAAAAGCTCATGGAGAACATGGGTTACCGGTTGGTGCTGAAGGCGCGCACCGCCGGTGCGGCACAGGCGGCCGGTGTGCCGAACGCGGTGAACCTGCCCGCTCAGGCCGGTTTGGGCTACTTCCGTAAGAGCCTTGACGAGATCATTCGGTTCCAAGCGGAATTCCTGTGGCGCGATTACCGCCGCGGCGTTTCGCTCGACGACGATGGTCCGAGCGCGCTGACGCATTCGCTGGATTACATTAGCCCGCAACTGTTTACGACCGGCTTCACGCCGATCGAGGTCAGCGTCAGTGGACCGGACGACTTCGACACGTTGAGCAACGGCGAGGTGACCGGCAACGGAGCCCTCGATCTCGACGACGAGGACGAGGAAGAGGAAGACGAGGCGATCAGAACGCCAAGAGTCGGCACGGTGATCATCGATCAGCTGCGCCGGATCGACTTCGAGCCGTACCGGCTGTGGCAACCGCCACTCGACGTGCCGGTGTCGATCGAAGACTTGGTGAACCGCACCCTCGGTCGGCCGTGGCAGGAGGAATACGGCACGGCCAGGAACCTGGTGTTCCCGATCGGAATCATCGACCGGCCGTTCAAGCACGACCAGCCGCCGTGGACGGTCGACACCTCGGGTTCGGGGTCCAACGTGCTGATCCTCGGTGCCGGCGGCGCGGGTAAGACCACCGCGCTGCAGACGCTGATCTGCTCGGCCGCGCTGACCCACACGCCCGAGCAGGTCCAGTTCTACGTGCTGGCCTACAGCAGCACCGCGCTGACGACGGTGGCGGGGCTGCCGCACGTCGGTGAAGTCGTCGGCCCCACCGACCCCTACGGTGTTCGCCGCACCGTGGCTGAGTTGCTGGCGCTACTTCGCGAGCGCAAGCGCACTTTCCTCGAGTACTACGTGCCCTCGATGGAAGTGTTCCGACGGCGCAGGTTCGGCGAGGCCGGCGACGTGCCCAACGACGGCTTCGGCGATGTCTTCCTGGTGATCGACAACTACCGGGCGCTCGCCGAAGAGAACGAGGTGCTGATCGAGCAGGTGAACCAGATCATCAACCAGGGGCCGTCGTTCGGGGTCCATGTGGTGGTCACGGCCGACCGCGAATCTGAGCTGCGGCCGCCGGTGCGCAGCGGTTTCGGATCCCGGATCGAGCTGCGGCTGGCTGCGGTCGAGGACGCGAAGCTGGTTCGCTCCCGGTTCGCCAAGGAGGTTCCGGTCAAACCGGGCCGCGGCATGGTCGCGCTCAACTACACGCGGCTGGACAGCGACCCGCAATCGGGTCTGCACACGCTGGTGGCCAGGCCGGCGCTGGCCAGCACGCAGGACAACGTTTTCGAGTCTGACGGTATCGCCGCGGCGGTCAGCCGGGTGGCGGTCGGCCATGCGCCGGCGGTGCGCAGGCTGCCCGCCCGGTTCGGGCTCGAGCAGGTGCACGCGCTGGCGGCGGCCGATCGGCGCCCGAACGTCGGCGCTGGCGGAATCGCTTGGGCCATCAACGAATTGGACCTGCAGCCGGTGTACCTCAACTTCGCCGAGAACGCGCACCTGATGGTGACGGGCCGGCGCGAGTGTGGCCGCACCACGACGCTGGCCACGATCATGTCTGAGATTGGTCGGGTGTACGAGCCCGGAGCCAGCATCGCGCCACCGACATCGCGACCCTCGGCGCAGGTGTGGCTGGTCGACCCGCGTCGTCAGCTGCTGACCACGCTGGGCACCGATTACGTCGAGAAGTTCGCCTACAATCTCGACGGCGTCTCGGCGATGATGGACGAGCTGGGCGCGGTGTTGGCTCGGCGCGAGCCACCACCGGGGCTGTCGGCCGAAGAGCTGCTGTCGCGGGCTTGGTGGAGCGGCCCGGAGATCTTCCTGATCATCGACGATGTGCAGCAGCTGCCGCCTGGCTTCGATTCGCCACTGCACAAGGCCGCGCCGTGGGTGACCAGGGCAGCCGATGTCGGCCTGCACGTGATCGTCACCCGTACCTTCGGCGGATGGTCGTCGGCGGGCAGCGACCCGATGCTGCGGGCACTGGCACAGGCCAACGCCCCGCTGCTGGTGATGGACGCCGACCCCGACGAGGGCTTCATCCGCGGCAAGATGAAGGGCGGCCCGCTGCCACGCGGTCGTGGTCTGCTGATGGCCGAGGACACCGGCGTGTACGTGCAAGTCGCGGCGACTGCGCTGACGGCCGACGCAGCATGCCCAGACGCATCAGAAGGCGGCGATTCGCGACAACGGCTAACGCCGCCCGCGCCGTCAGCACCGCGGTCAATGAGTTGGGGACGGCCCAACGGGTTGGGCTCGATTCGGGTACCGCCACGCTGACCTCGACCAGCTTCGGCGGCATGGGGTAACGCCACCCTCCGTCGGCGCGCTGTCGGTGCCGTCGACCTGGGCCGGTGCAGCGCCTGCGGCAGGCCCGGCGGCGGCGACGCCGTTCACCGGCACCGGCGCGCTTCCGGCAGCGCATGCGGGTGCGTCGACGGGAATGCCGCCGAAGGTGCCGGTGACCAACTTGGCTGGACGCGACGGCCCGGCCGCTCCAAGCCGGTTCGATCTGCGGTCCACCGTGATCCCGTTATCGGCGGTGGTCGGTTGACGAGGCGCATCCGCCGGGCCGCGGCCAGCCCAACCGCAGGTGAACGGCAGTTATCCGAGGATGAACAATGGTCGTCTGGGAATGAATAGTCGGCGTAGGCAGCGGCGGGGGCCTTTCCGGCCATCTACTGTCGCAGGTGAGCGACTGCTTTAGTGACAAGCATCCATGCTCAAAGTTGTTGACGCTGAGGGTTACCGAGGAAAGAAAGCGCATTTCGTCTGTGGCCATATACCGCGGTTTACACGTCGACACCGAGCGAGTAACGGCTGGGGCTTGCCGATCGCTGAGCAGTCCACGACAACGCTGTGGGGCCGATATCGGTTGCTGCCGACCGTTGCCGCCCTGGCTTCCTGACGGAGGGGTTTAGTGCTGGATTTCGGGCTGTTACCACCGGAGATCAACTCGGGTCGGATGTATTCGGGTCCTGGACCGGGGCCGTTGTTGGCTGCTGCGGAGGCCTGGGACGGGCTGGCAGCCGAATTAGGTGTCGCGTCCACCGGTTACGGGTCGACGATCACCGAACTGACGGGCAATCCGTGGACCGGCCCCTCGTCGGCGGCAATGACGGCCGCGGCCATGCCGTATGTGGACTGGCTGAGCACCACCGCCGCACAAGCCGAGGAAACCGCCAACCAGGCCCGCGCCGCCGTCGCCGCCTACGAGGCGGCGTTCGCGATGACGGTGCCCCCACCGGCGATCGCGGCCAACCGCGCGCTGTTGATGGCATTGATCGCCACCAACTTCTTCGGTCAGAACACCCCCGCCATCGCGGCCACCGAACTCCTATACGCCGAGATGTGGGCCCAAGACGCCGCCGCCATGTACGGCTACTCCGCCGCCTCGGCGGTCGCCGCACAGGTGACACCGTTCGCCACCCCACCACAGACCACCAGCCAGAACGGCGACACCAGCGGGCAAGCCGCCGCGGTTGCTCAGGCCGGCGGGCAGGCCGCCGGCAACGCTGCGCAGACCACCGCCCAGACCGCCGCGTCGACGACCACGGTCGTCGACCACCACGACGACCACCAGCGTCGACCAGCTCGGAGCGACTCGGGAGCCACAACCGCCGCCGGTGGCTTCTTGGGCACCGGCAAAACGTTCAGCGAATGGATCGGCAGCGGCGGATGGCTGGGTACCGGCATGACGAACGCCAATATCACGACGATCCTCAAACAGACCCTGCAGGCGTACTTCGGAGTGGGTATCGCAAGCTTCAGCATGAGCTATGCCCAGCAGCTGACGTTCCCTCCGGGCCAGGTCGCAACGTTGACGGCGCCGACAACATACTTTACGGCGCCGACAGCACACTTTGCGGCGCAATTTGCCGGTCTGGGGGGGCTGGGCAACGGTGGTGCACCGGTGTCGGCAGGTATGGGCCAGGCCGGCACGCTCGGCCGGCTGTCGGTACCCGCGAATTGGCCCGGGGCGACACCTGCTGAGATGGAAGAGGTCCAGTTGGTCAGCAGCGTCCGCCCCGGCTCGAATGCTCTGCTCAACGGTGTACCAATGGCGAATGGTGGTGCTTTAGGCCGGCGCGGCGGCGGCTACGCTGTCCGCTACGGATTCCGCCACGCCGTTATGCCCCGGCCGCCATCCGCCGGATAGCCGCGTCCGCCGAGGATGTCGGAGGCCACCGCGGACAGCTTGATCCCGGCGTCTTCGAGCAGCTTTTGCAGCCGCTGTGCTTCGCGTGAGCGTTCCCGGGCGCTTGCCGTGCGTATCCGAGTGACATCACGAAGCTGACGGATCGGCTCGGGTGGTCCAAACGAGCCCCGTACCAGACCGTGCGCGCCGAGTTGGGCCAGCCAGGTTGCGTCGGCGACATCGGTTTTGCGACCGGGGAGATTCTTTACGTGCCGCGAATTGACTAGCAACACTTCAAATCCGCGTCCTTCAGCAGGTAGTAGAAAGGCTTCCAGCAGGCCCCGGTGGCCTTCATTACCGCACACGTGATCCGCTCGGCGATCAGATGCTCACGCAATGCCAGGCTCTGGTTCGTCATCGAGCTCCACGTCGTTACCGTCTCAACGGTCTTGCGCCGCCCAGCACCGGCGACCCGCACGCACACCTTGGCGTCCTTCTTCGAGATCCAGCCCGGCACAACGGGCGTGAACCACTTCCACGCTTTTCTCCCATCTCGCGCGCACGCCTGCCGTGTCCGTTGTGGGGAGGGCAGGGGAGATTCAAAAAGTCAGACGCTCGGGCTCGATGGCACCAATCCACGGTTCCCGTGGACGCCCTCCGTCGCCATGCTGAAGGCTCGCAGACACCGCTGAGTGCGTCGGGATCGACCACAATGAACGTGGCCAGTCTCCATCTCGGCAAGCGCCACCAACAACAGCAACCAGCGCTCAATCTTCCCCTACCATGGTGCGCCGCAGTAGCCGGCGCCGTACTGCTGAATTACGAAGAGCCCCTTAAACGTTGCATTTTGCGGCGTCATTTCTGCGAGATGAGTGCACAGTTCGGGTGCAAGCCCAATTGTCATGTGAAATCGAAGACGAGACTTTCTGCCAGAGACGGACGAACAAACCGTGTCAACCTGCGGATCGCCTGTGCCTCAGTGACCTTCGGCGGGATCGGATGCGTCCATCCAGATCGCTGCAGCCCGGATGGCAACCAAACTCATGATGAACATCTGATTCCGGCGGATGAACAGTGGTCATATAGGCGTGAACAGTTGGCTTCGTCAGGGCGTTGTCCAACTGAGACCAACTAGCCTCTGATCAGACGGGCTTTCTGATGCACGAAGGTCCTAGAGGCTCACGGTTATATGAGGAGGAAACCGAATGTCGTTCGTGACCACACACCCGGAAGCATTGTCGGCGGCTGCCGGCAGCCTGCAGGGGATCGGCTCAGGGGTGAACGCCCAGAACGCCGCCGCCCAAGGCCCAACGACGGGGGTGGTTCCCGCTGCCGCCGATGAGGTTTCGGCGCTGACGGCCGCCCAGTTCGTCGCGCACGCCCAGCTGTACCACGCGGTCAGCGCTCAGGCCGCGGCGATTCACGAGATGTTCGTGAACACGCTGCGCACCAGCGCCGGTTCGTACGCCGCCACCGAAGTCGCCAACGCGGCTGCGGCTCTCTAGGGGAGAAGACACTAGTGGTGGATTTTGGGGCGTTACCGCCCGAGGTCAACTCGGCCCGCATGTACGCCGGACCGGGTTCGTCGTCGCTGCAGGCCGCCGCGGCGTCCTGGAACGGGATTGCCGCCGAGTTGAGTTCGGCGGCGACCAGCTACGAACAGGTCGTCAATCAGCTCGTCAGCGACGAGTGGATGGGGCCGGCGTCAACGTCGATGGCGAGCGCCGCGCAGTCGTATGTGTCGTGGTTGAGCAACACCGCGACTCAGGCCGAGCAAGCGGCCATCAAGGCCAGGTCCGCGGCCGCCGCCTACGAGCAGGCGTTCGCGGCGACGGTGCCACCACCGATGGTCGCGGCCAACCGTGCCCAAACCGCCGCGGCGGTGCAGGCCAATGTTTTCGGTCAGTACACCCCGCTGATCGCGCAGCTCGAGGCGCAATACGGCCAGATGTGGGCCCAGGACTCCTCGGCGATGTACGCCTACGCAGGTCAGTCGGCGAGTGCCACCCAAGTGACGCCGTTCGCCTCGCCGGCGGCGTCAACCAACCCGGCCGGGACGGCCGCACAAGCCGCCGCAGTCAGTTCGGCAACCGGCAACTCGGCCGCCACGAGCGCCCAGAGCATCTTGTCACAGCTGACCTCGTCGTTGCCGGCGTCGCTGCAGGCCGCCGCGTCGCCCGCTGCGTCGCCCGCTGCCGGGGAAACGCTGCTGCAGTCGCTGTTCGGCTTCATCTTCGGCACGACGGTGATCCCGACGTCGCTGTCGGGGTTCGTCAACCTCTACGCGCCGTACGCGAGCTTCTTCTACAACACCGAGGGTCTGCCTTACTTCAGTGTTGGTATGGGCAACTTCGGCATTCAGATGGCGAAGACCACGGGAGCCTTAGTCGGCGGCGCCGCGCCGGCGGCTGCCGCCCCCGCGCTGCCCGGCTTAGGTGGGCTTGGCGCGGGACTGGGGGGCGCTGCCGGGGGTGCCGCGCACCCCATGGGAGTGGCCGCCGAACTGGGCAACGCCGGCGCGATCGGCAAGTTGGCTGTGCCCGCGTCGTGGATCGGTGGCGGCCCGCAGGTGGCCACTCCTACTCCTGGTAACCCGATTCCCGTCAGCACCGTCAGCGCTATCCAGGAAGGCGGCGGCGGCGGAAACCTGATGGGCGGTATGCCACTAGCCGGTGCGGGCGCCGGGAACGCTGGCGGCGCCGGTCCCAAGTATGGGTTTAAACCGACAGTGATGACCCGCCCACCGTTTGCCGGGTAGACATCAGGCCGGACAGCGACGCGCGATGCATCGTGATCGGCGCTGCGGTTCGTTGTTGAGGTGTGTTCGCGCTCGGGCGCTTGATAGGCCCGAGCGCGGACTGCGTTCACGCTCCCTTCACCTTCCAGCCGGGCCGAGGTAAATCCCCGGCGTCGAGGGTTTCGCATGCGTGGCCCTAACATGAACAGTTGGGATATCTCCCGAAGACCACGACACATATGGAAGTGAGGCAGTAGGTTGCGGCTGGGTGAACAATTGCGGACGGGGGCAGGAGTGACATATGGTGCAACCCCCTAACTCAGCCGTTTCTCTGGCGTTGTCACGGAGGCCCCGAAGTAGCCGGGGGCGCTGGGCTGCACCTGCGGAATACTCGACAGTTAGCGACGCCCGTGTGCTCCCGAAAACCGTCAGCGGTCGCCGGACGATCGGAGCCGCCAGCGTGGTGCGGCGCCCGGTGAACCCTGCTGAGGTAGCTCAGGCGCGGGTGTTCGAGGGGCTGCTACAGGCCGAGTCTGCCGAGTTACAGGAATTAGCGCACCGCATGGCGGGGGCGGTGGATCAACTATCCGACCTGGACAGCTCAGCGCCGTCGTGGGATCTGATGCAGATACGCGCGCGCATCGACGAAGTCCAGTGTCTGCTTCAGGCGTTGCGGGGCCGCTTCCCGCCTCCGCTCCCGGAATCGGACCGGTAATCGGCGCGAATTAGCCTGTCGCCAAACCTGATTGCCGTCTAGTCCTCTTCCAGGATCAACGCCATCTCCGGGCAGGCTGCGACGCCGTCACGAGTGGCCTGCTCGTCCTCGGGCCGAACCTCGTGTTCTTCAAGGATGGAGTAGCCGGACTCGTCGATGGGAAATAGTTCCGGGTCGACCGCGTAGCACTGCGCGTGCCCAACGCATTTCGACTGCTCGACACGAACCTTCAACGGGCTGTCCTCCCTCGATCGGACACCTGCCGATTCTAGAAGACACTATGCCCGTCGGCCCACCGCCCGACTGAGGACCCGCGAGCGCCTACGATGCAAACGAGACAACGAACAACGGGAAGAACGCGTGTATGAGCACCCTTAACGAAAGCCTGTTCGGGGGCTTTCATCTGCCGCGGCTCGACTACTACAGCTTGCCGATGACCGCCGACCGCGGTGTCGGGTGGAAGGTTTTGCGGGACGCCGGGCCGGTCGTGTACATGAACGGGTATTACTACATCACCCGCCGCGAGGACGTGCTGGCAGCGTTGCGCAATCCCAAGGTCTTCTCATCACGACTGGCGCTTCAACCCCCGGGCAGTCCGATACCTGTGGTTCCGCTGGCCTTCGACCCGCCAGAACACACCCGGTACCGCAAAATTCTGCAGCCGTTTTTCAGCCCGCACGGATTGAGTAAGTCGCGACCGGTGCTTCAGCGGCACGCCGTTGACATGATCGGCGCCCTCGCCGACCGAGGCGAGTGCGAGGTGATGAAAGATCTGGCGCGCCTGTATCCGTTCCAGGTGTTCCTGGACCTCTACGGTCTGCCGTTGGAGGACCGCGACCGCCTGATCGCCTGGAAAGACGCCGTCATCGCCGATAAGCCCTATGTCAGCGAGGCCGACATCGCGTCGCCCGCCCACGACCTGTACGAATACCTCACAAACGTGATCAAGCAGCGCAGGCAAAGCCCGGGTTCGGACATGTTGTCTCGGGTAATGGCCAGCGACGGCGATTTCACCGATCTCGAGCTGCTGGGAATGAGCCACCTACTGATCCTGGCGGGGCTGGACACCGTGACCGCGGCAATCGGTTTCTCGCTGCTGGAACTGGCGCGCAGGCCGGAACTGCGCACTATGCTCCGCCATAATCCGAGGCAGATCCGGGTTTTCATCGAAGAGATCGTCCGGCTGGAGCCGTCGGCGCCGGTCGCGCCGCGGGTACTGACCGAGACCGTCGAAGTCGGCGGGATGATGTTGCCTAAGGGCTCGTCGGTGCACTTATGCATGGCAGCGGTCAACCGCGACGGCAGCGACGCGATCTCCACCGACGAGCTGGTCATGGACGGTAAGGTGCACCGGCACTGGGGATTCGGCGGCGGCCCCCACCGCTGTCTCGGTTCTCATCTGGGGCGTATGGAGCTGACGGTGCTCGTCGACGAGTGGCTCAAGAAAATTCCCGAGTTCGAGCTGGTTCCCGGCTATGAGCCCGAAATCCGTTTTCCCAGCAAGACTTTCGCGCTAAAGAGTTTGCCGCTGAAATTCGGCTGACCAGCAGCACCGAGCCGGCAATCAGCGGGTCGGCCTCGTCGTAGCGGGCGCAGGTTGAGGCGATCGGCGGCGCGCTGGGCACTGACCTTCCGTCGGAGCATAGCGTCGAGCTCAGAAATCCCCATGATGCAGCACAATTGGCGCCGGCAATTGAACGGATCATCCGCCGAACCGGGCGCCCACCACGGGCAGTCACCGCCGACCGTGGCGATGGCCTCGCGTCCGTCGACCGCGACCTGCACCAGCTCGGCGTACGCAGTATGGCCATCCCTCGGATGAGCAACCCCGGTCCGGCGCGTCGCGAGTTCGAGCATCGACGATCCTTCCGCGACAAGGTCAAATGGCGAACCGGATCCGAGGGACGGATCAACCACCTCAAACGAAGCTACGGTTGGAACCGCACCGAACTGACCGGTATCACCGGCGCCCGAACCTGGTGCGGGCACAGCGTTTTCGCCCACAACCTCGTCAAGATCAGCACCCTGGCCGGATGAATCGAAACCACAGCCGACCAGCCATCCTGACATGAGCTCGCCGCTGACCGCCACTATCCCCGCAGAGCCTTTCTCAGGTCCTAGTAGCTAGATTTTTATGCGCTAGATTTTTATGCGTTGCACGTCCCGGCGTCGTCCCGCGTCAGCTGACCGGCCGCCGCGTCGCCTTCCGACTCGAGACCATTGCCGAGCTGCGATCATTGAATTTACGCAGGTCATGGGCAGCCTAAGGGCGCTGACCTGCCTTCTCGGGGCGCTCCCCGTTACTCAGCCGTTACCGCAGATGAACAGTTGTTGCCGACTGGTGAACAGTTGCAGACAGCCAGCTCTAGCCGCAGCAGGGAGCCCTGCGTGAGTCTATTCTCATCCACGGACAGCTTGCCGAAACTGACCGAGGAGGAACCGGAATGTCGTTTGTGACCACACAGCCGGAGGCGTTGTCGGCGGCGGCCGGCAGTCTGCACGGGATCGGCTCCGCCGTGAGCTCCCAGAATGCCGCCGCCCGGCGGCCCCACGACTGGGGTGGTTCCCGCTGCCGCCGACGAGGTTTCGGCGCTGACGGCCGCCCAGTTCGTCGCGCACGCCCAGCTGTACCAGGCGGTCAGCGCTCAGGCCGCGGCAATCCACGAGATGTTCGTGAACACGCTGCGCACCAGCGCCGGTTCGTATGCGGCCACCGAGGTCGCCAACGCAGCCGCTGCGGTCTAAGCGCCGTCGATGATGTCCGTCGCACGGTGGCAGCCGGGTAACGGGAAAGGGGGGATCAGCCGTGTGCTTCAGGTCGGCGGTTACCTCGGGTAACCGATCCGGCTTTCACGCATAACCCAGGGGTCCATTGCACTCCAATCACTACTCAATCAAGGAGAAAAGTAAGTGCCTACGCGTTTTATGACTGACCCGCACGAGATGCGGTCAATGGCCGGCCGTTTTGACATGCACGCCCAGACCGTGGAGGACGAGGCCCGCAAGATGTGGGCGTCGAGCCAAAACATCGCCGGTGCCGGCTGGAGCGGTACCGCCCAGATGACGTCCTACGACACCATGGGCCAGATGAACCAGGCCTTCCGCAACATCGTCAATATGCTCCACGGTGTGCGCGACGGACTGATCCGCGACGCCAACAACTACGAACAGCAAGAGCAGGCCTCGCAGCACATCCTGTCCAGCTAGCCCGCTGCAAGCGTAAGCTTTCACAATCAGGAGGAGAGATAAATGTCGATCAGCTACCAGTTCGGTGATGTCGACGCCCACGGCGCGTTGATCCGTTCCCAGGCCGCATCCTTGGAGGCCGAGCACCAGTCCATCGTGCGCGATGTGCTGGCCGCCGGTGACTTCTGGGGTGGCTCGGGTTCGGTGGCCTGCCAGGAGTTCATCACCCAGTTGGGTCGCAACTTCCAGGTCATCTACGAACAAGCCAACCAGCACGGCCAGAAGGTGCAGACGGCGGGGAACAACATGAACTCCACCGACAGCGCCGTCGGCTCCAGCTGGGCCTAACAGTCACCAACTGGCGCGGCAGCACACCGATCCAGGTGTGCTGCCGCGTCGTGCGGTAACCGAGCAAGACGAAACGCGAGAGAAGTTAATGGATCAAAGCACCCGGACCGATATCACAGTCAACGTCGAGGGTCTCTGGATGTTGCAGGCGTTACTGGATATCCGCCACGTCGCGCCCGAGTTGCGGTGCCGGCCTTTCGTTTCCACCGATTCGATGGACTGGCTGAACGAGCATCCCGGCATGGCGATCATGCGGGAACAGGGCATCGTGACGGGCGAGACGGTCGACGAGTCGATCGCTGCCCGGATGCGGGTGCTGGCCGCACCGGATCTGGAAGTCGTCGCGCTGCTGTCCCGGGGCAAGCTGCTCTACGGCGTCAAGGAGAAGGAAGAAGGCGCCGAAGACGAGCCGGTGGGATCCCGCGATATCCCGGACAACGAGTTCCGGGTTCTGCTGGCCCGCCGTGGCCAGCACTGGGTCTCGGCGGTGCGGGTAGGCGACGAGATCACCGTCGACGACGTCTCGGTCGCGGATACTGCCTCGATCGCGGCGCTGCTCTTCGACGCACTGGAGTCGATCCACCACGCCGATCCCGCGGCGATCAACGCGGTCAACGTGCCGCTAGAGGAAATGCTGGAGATCACGAAAGCCTGGCAGAGCTCCGGGTTCAACGTCTTCTCCGGCGGCGATCTCCGGCGACTCGGCATCAGCGCGGCGACGGTGGCCGCGCTCGGACAGGCGCTGTCAGATCCGGCTGCTGAGGCCGCGGTCTACGCCAGGCAGTACAAGGACGACGCCAAGGCGCCCAGCGCCTCGGTGCTGTCGCTGAAAGACGGATCGGGTGGGCGCATCGCGATGTACCAGCAAGCGCGTACCGCCGGGTCTAACGAGGCCTGGTTGGCCATCTGCCCGGCCACTCCGCAGTTGGTCCAGGTCGGGGTGAAGACGGTTTTAGAGACCCTTCCCTACGGCGAGTGGAAAACTCATAGCAGAGTTTAACTAATCGTTACGGAAGTACCCCGCATACCAAGGATTTTCGGAGCAGCGTTCACTCAAGGTGCGGATGCAGCAAAATATTCTAGAATCGGCTCAACAGTTGGGACGCGACGTCACAATTACAAATAGCGAGGCAATGCACATGGACCCAGAATTCGTCGACAGAGGGGTGGCACGATGACCGCAGTAGCCGAGGCGCAACAGCCTGGTTCAGAGGCAATCTCTTCGCCTCAGTCCGCGGTTGTTGGCATCATCGCCGGCGAGGGCGCCCAAATCGGCGTGCTGCTGGACGCCAACGCCCCAGTCTCGGTGATGGTCGACCCGTTGCTCAAGGTCATCAACGTCCGACTGCGGGAGCTGGGTCTGCCGGAACTCGAAGCCAAGCAGCGCGGCAGGTGGGCGCTATGTCTGGTTGACGGCACCCCGCTGCGGGCCGCCCAGTCGTTGAGCGAGCAGGACATCTTCGACGGCGACCGGCTGTGGCTGCGGTTCGTCGAAGATACCGAGCACCGGTCCCAGGTCATCGAGCACATTTCGACGGCCGTGTCGGTGAGCCTGAGCAAGCGGTTCGCTCCGATCAACCCGACGGTGGCCATCCAGGTCGGTGCCGCAATGGTCGCGGCCGGGGTGCTGTTGGGTTCGGGGCTGCTGGGCTGGTTCCGCTCGCAGCACGAATCGTGGGTCCCGGCGCCCTACGCCGTGATCATCGCGGTGCTGGTGATCACGGCGGCGCTGATGATCCTGGGGCGCGCCAAGACGGTGCAGGACCGCCGCGCGGGCGACATCTTGATGTGGAGCGGACTGGCGCCACTTGCGGTGGCGGCGGCTGCGGCGCCGCCCGGTCCGGTCGGCGCACCGCACGCGGTGATGGGTTTCGCGGTCGCCGGCGTCGGCGCGATGCTGGCGATGCGGTTCACCGGCCGTCGGCTGGGTACCGGCACTGCCATCGTCACCATCTGCCTGGCGGCGACGATCGCGAGCCTGGCCGCGGATGGCATTTGGTACCGGTACGGTGACGCTGTTGACCTGCATCCTGCTGGCCTGTGTGTTCGGCTATCCAGAGCGCGCCGGCACTGTCCCGCTGGTTGTCCGGTATCCGGCTGCCGGTGTTCCCGTCTGCCACCAGCCGCTGGGTGTTCGAGGCCCGGCCTGATCTGCCGACCACCGTGGTGCACCCGGCTGGCGGCGGCCGTCCGACCTTGGAAGGCCCGGCGTCCATCCAAGAGGTCGTGCTGCGGGCCGAGCGGGCCCGGTCGTTCCTGACCGGCTTGCTGGTCGGTCTGGGTGTTCTGACGATCGTGTCCTTGGCGGGCTTGTCCGATCCGCGCACCTCCGACCGGTGGTTGCCGCTGCTGCTGGCCGCCTGCACCGCCGGCTTCCTGATGCTGCGTGGTCGCTCGTATGTCGACCGTTTGCAGGCGATCATCCTGGCCGTGACTTCGGTCCTGATCGTCGCCGCGATTGTCGTCCGCTACGTGCTGGTGTTGTCCTCGGCGGCGTCGGTGTCGGCGGGAGTGGGCATAGTGGTGCTGCTGCCCGCGGCTGGACTGGTCGCCGCGGCGACGGTGCCCAACACCATCTACAGCCCGCTGTTCCGCAAGCTGGTGGAATGGGTCGAATACCTCTGCCTGATGCCGATCTTCCCGCTGGCATTGTGGTTGATGAATGTCTATGCAGCGATCCGCTACCGGTAGCCGCCACCTGCGGCCGCTTCGCGCGGCCGCAGTGGCTGTCACCACGCTCATCGTTGCTTCGGTAGCGCTGTCCGGGTCGCCCGCGTACGCGATCGACCCTCCGGGGATCGACCCGGCGGCGGTACCGCCGGACGGCCCGCCCGGTCCGCCCCAGCCCATGAAGCAGAGTGCGTACTGCACCGAGGTTGGCGTGTTGCCGGGCAGCGACTTTCGGGTGCAGCCGAAATACATGGACATGCTCAACCTGCCCGAAGCGTGGCGCTTCGGGCGGGGCGGCGGGGTGCGAGATCGCCGTCATCGACACCGGGGTGACCCCGCACCCGAGACTGCCGCATCTGGTTCCCGGCGGCGACTATGTGATGGGCGGCGGGACGGCCTGTCCGACTGCGACGCGCACGGCACGCTGGTGGCGTCGATGATCGGCGGAGCCCCGGCCAGTGGCGAGGCCCCCGGCGGACCGGGGCCGCGGCGACCGGTGCCGGTTCCGACCAGGGAACCACCGCCGCCGGCGCCGCCTCCCCAGACCATCAGCGTGGCGCCGCCGCCTCCCCAGACCATCACGATGGTTCCGGCGCCGCCGCCGTCATCGGAGGAGCAGGGACCACCCCCGCTATTCGGCGGTCCGCCGGCATCGCCAGAGCCCAAGTCGCCAGGCGCGGCGAGCCCAAGTCGCCGGGTGCGGCCTACGGCGGTCATGGCACAACCGTGCTGCCCGGCTATTCCCGTGGCGGGCATGTGATTTCGGTCGATTACCCGCGACCGGCCGCACCGCCGCCGCTGGATCCTCCTCCGGCGGGGCCGTCCGACGCGTTCGTAGGGATTGCGCCCGACGCGGAGTTGATCTCGATCCGCCAGTCCAGCCAGGCGTTTAGCCTCAAGGACGCGTACACCGGCGACGAGGATCCGCAGACGCGGCAGAAGCGGGACAACATTTTCACCATGGCGCGGGCGATCGTGCATGCCGCCAACATGGGCGCGCGGGTCATCAACATTTCCATGGTCATGTGCATGAGCGCACGCAGCATCATCGACGCGCCTGACCTGGGTGCGGCGGTGCGTTACGCCGCGGTCGATAAAGATGCCGTGATCGTCGCCGCCGCCGGCGACACCAGTCAGCGGGACTGCAAAGAAAACCCGATGGTAGATCCTTTGCACCCCAAGGATTCTCGGGACTGGGGTGGCGCGACCACGGTGGTAACCCCGTCGTGGTACAGCGACTACGTGCTCACTGTCGGCGCCGTGGATGCCTCTGGCGCGCCGATGGACAAGCTGAGCGTAGCCGGGCCATGGGTGGGAATCGGGGCACCCGGTACCGACGTCGTCGGGTTCTCACCGCGAGATGACAGCCTCGTCAACGCGATTGACGGTCCGGACAACACGTTGCTGGTGCCGTCCGGCACCAGTTTCTCCACCGCGATCGTCTCCGGTGTGGCGGCTCTGGTGCGGGCGAAATATCCGCAACTGTCGGCGCACCAGGTCATCAACCGGTTGCAGCGCACCGCCAGGGCACCCGCTCGCGGCGTGGACAACCAGATCGGCTACGGGGTCGTCGACCCGGTCGCCGCGCTGACCTGGGACGTACCCGAAGGGTCGGTTTTGCCAAAAGACTCAGGTGCAGCGCTGGAGATGCCGCCGGCGCCTACTCCGCGCGACATGGTGCCGGTGTGGGTTGCCGCTGCTGGTCTGGGTGGCGCGCTACTACTAGCCGGCTTGGTGTTCGGTGCGGCGAGGCTGATGCGAAAGACAGGGAGACAGGAATGAAGGCACAACGCGAATACGGGTTGGCCCTGTCGTGGCCGCGGGTCACCGTGGTGTTTCTCATCGATGTTGCGCTACTGGTGATTGCAGGTCATTTGCCGGAGTCCGTGCAGGCCCATCACGCGGCCTTTTGGGTGGCGGTCGGTCTGGCGGTCATTGTGACGTTTGTCGCGCTGGTCACCAATGGGGGAGTTCCCATTGCCTCGGCACCGATTGCGCGGGTGCGAAATTGGTATGCCGATCCCGAGGCGCTGACCGTCGGCTGCACGCCTGCGATGGATCACCGCCGTCGCTTCAGCAAGGAAACGGTCGGAGTGCGTGAGTACGACGGCCAGCTGATCGGGGTGATCGCAGTCGACGGTGCCGGCGACGCAGCATCAGCGGGACGGCATCGCCATCGGGATGCGTTACCGGCATCCATGCCGCTGGAAGCGGTCATCGAGGCGCTACGTCAGTTCGATGTCCGGCTCGACAGCGTCGACATCGTTTCGGTCGGAACGCGCCTGGGCAACAAGGGCGTCAAATCGGCGGTTCAAGACGATTTCGGCGCCGCCGGCGGTCGACGCCCGCTCGAGGAGCGCCACACCTGGCTGGTACTGCGGATGGACCCGCTGCACAACGTCGCGGCAGTGGCCGCCCGCGATTCCGTCGCCTGCACGTTGGCGGCGGCTACCGAGCGGCTGGCTCAACATCTCGACGGACGAAGCTGCGCCGCGCGTCCATTGACCGCCGACGAGATCGTCGAGGTGGACGATGCCGTGCTGGCTGGGCTCCAACCGGCTCACATTCGGCCGTTCTGGCGCTACCTGAAGACTCCCGACGGATACGTGACCAGCTTCTGGGTCTCACCTTCGGACATCACCAGCGAGACGCTCGAGGAGCTGTGGCTCGCCGATGCCGACACCACCGTGATGACGATCCGGCTCATCGCGGACGGTCGGGAAGCCGACGTGGCTGCCTGGGTGCGCTACCACAGTCACCAGCGACTGCAGAAATCGACGTTCAGCGGGCTGAACCGGCTGACCGGGCGCCAGCTGGGCGCGGTAGCCGCGAGCCTTCCGGCGCCGTCATCGCGTCGTCCGTTGCCGATGCCGAGTCGCATACTCGACGACGGCGAGGGCATCTTGGTTCCGGTCGGTGCGGTAGACCATCAACAGGGTCACGCCGAAGCATTGCGATGACCCGGCCGCAGGACGGCGCGGCAGATGCCCGCAACGCGATGGTTGCTGGGCTTCTGGCGTCCGGCATTTCGGTCAACGGGCTACAGCCGAGCCACAATCCGCAAGTGGCGTTGCAGATGTTCACGACGGCCACCCGGCTCGACCCGGACATGTGCGACGCCTGGCTGGCACGGGTACTCGCCGGCGACCAGACCATCGAGGTGCTCACCGGCGCGTGGGACGCCGTCAAGACGTTCGGCTGGGAGATGCGCCGACTGAGCCTATCCGAGTTGGACTTTCGCCCCGAGGTCTCCGACGGGATATTCCTGAAGCTGGCGGTCACCAGCGTGGAGTCATTGGCTGCCGCCTACGCGGCTGCCCTCACCGAGGCGAAACGGTACGCGGACGCGGCGGCGCTGCTGGATTCCACCGAGCCACGCCACCCGTTCGACGAGGAGTTGCTCAAGTACGTTCGGGGGCTGCTCTATTTCCGCACCGGCCGCTGGCCGGACGTCCTCACCCAGTTCCCGCCCGGGACCACCTGGCGCCACCCCGAGCTGAAGTCAGCCGGTGCGGCGATGGCGACCACAGCGCTGGCCTCATTGGGGGTGTTCGAGGAAGCGACCCGTCGCGCGCAGGAGGCGATCGAAGTCGACCGGGTGCCCGGCGCGACAAACGTCGCGATGTACACCAAGGGATTGTGTTTGCGGCACCTGGGCCGCGAAGAAGAGGCCACCGAGTGTCTACGCCAAGTGTATTCACGCGATGCAAAGTTCACGCCGGCACGTGAAGCGCTCGACAATCCCAACTACCGGCTGGTGCTGACCGACCCGGAAACCATTGAGGCCAGGACGGATCCGTGGGACCCAGACAGCGCACCGACCCGCGAACAGGCCGAGGCCGCCCGCCATGCCGAGATGGCCAAGAAGTACTTGGACGAAGGCGATGCCGAGCTCAATGCGATGCTCGGCATGGAACATGCCAAGCGGGAAATCAAGCTGATCAAGTCGACCACCAAGGTGAATCTGGCCCGCGCCAAAATGGGCCTGCCGGTACCGGTGACGTCGCGGCACACCTTGTTGTTGGGACCGCCCGGCACCGGGAAGACATCGGTGGCGCGCGCGTTCAGCAAGCAGCTGTGCGGTTTGACCGTGCTACGCAAGCCGCTGGTTGTCGAGACCAGCCGCTCGAAGCTGCTCGGCCGCTACATGGCCGATGCGGAAAAGAACACCGAGGAGATGCTCGAGGAGGCGCTGGGCGGGGCCGTCTTCTTCGACGAGATGCACAACTTGCACGAGAGTGGCTACTCCACCGGCGACGCCTACGGCAACGCGATCATCAACACCTTGCTGCTCTACATGGAGAATCACCGCGACGAGCTGGTGGTCTTCGGAGCCGGCTACGCCAAGGCGATGGACAAGATGCTGGAGGTGAACCAGGGTCTGCGGCGCCGTTTTTCGACGGTGATCGAGTTCTACAGCTATAACCCGAAGGAACTGATCGCGCTGACGCAGTTGATGGGCCGGGAAAACGAAGACGTGATCACCGATGAGGCGGTCGACGTGCTGCTGCCGGCCTACACCAGGTTCTACGACGACGAGAACATCTCGCAACGATGGCGACCTGATCCGCGGCATCGACGTGCTGGGAAATGCGGGATTCGTGCGCAACGTGGTGGAGAAAGGCCCGTGATCATCGAAGCTTCCGCCTCGACGACGAGGACCTCGACGCGGTGTTGTCGAGTGAGATGGACGAGTTCAGCGAGGACCAACTGCGCCGGTTCAAGGAATTGACGCGCGACGATCTCGCCGAGGGCCTCAGCGCCGCCGTCGCGGAGAAGAAGTCCGACTAGCCCTCCGAGCCGTCGGCGCGGCCCCTGACGGTTTCGTCAGTTAACACCTGCGGTCCGAGAATGGCGTGGTTCGGCGCGGTCTGTAACGATTGCCAGCAATTTACCGATAATCCGCCGCGAGTTGCATTGACGGGCGTCAGCGCGACTGCCACGATGAAGTTACAAACACGTTACATGCACCTCGCTAGGTGAGGCGTCTGCACGGACATAGGCCACTGACCTCGAACGTCGAAAGACGCCCAGGGTCAGGACAGCTCTTCCCGGGTTAAGGGTTGAGCCCAAGTGGCTTCCGGCTCAGCCGGATACGCCGTGTGGTGCCAAAGCTCCGGCGAGAGGGGTGCCACCCGACGATCCGCGTCGGGCGACCTACCTCTCTTGGCGGCTTGGGGTGTCCTGGCCAGGAGGAGGTGGGGCCGAGACCGAGTTCCGCTGATAGTTCTGCGCAGAACCATCAGATATCGATGACCGTTTCGTTCCGATCCGGTCACGGCAGCGACTTCGCCAACTGAATCGGTTTGCGCCAAACCCTGTTTCCGCGTTGCGCGGGCACACGGCCATGCGCAGCCCGCAAGCAGCACAGCGGCCGAGACCCGCCTCCGGCTCGGACTTTTCACGAAGGAGAAGTCCATGTCATTCGTTACTACGCAGCCGGAAATGCTGTCCGCAGCGGCCGGCGACCTGCAGGGGGTTGGTGCGGATCTGGCCGCCCACAATGCGGCCGCAGCCAGCCCGACGACGGCGGTGACGCCCGCCGCGGCCGACGAGGTGTCGGCGCTGACGGCGGCCCAGTTCACCGCGCACGCCCAGCTGTATCAAGCGGTCAGTGCTCAAGCCGCGGCGATTCACGAGATGTTCGTGTCCACCCTGAGCACCAGCGCCGGGTCCTACGCGGCCACCGAAGCCGCCAACGCGGTCGCTGCGGGTTAAGGGGGGCTGCTGCAATGGATTTCGGGGCATTACCACCAGAGATCAACTCCGCGCGCATGTATGCCGGTCCCGGTTCGGGGCCGATGCTGGCGGCCGCGTCGGCGTGGGATGTGCTGGCCGCCGAGCTGGATTCGGCCGCTTCGTCCTATGACTCAACGGTCTCCAGCCTTGCCGAAGGGCCCTGGCTGGGACCGGCGTCGGCATCGATGGCGGCGGCGGCCACGCGGTATGTGGAGTGGATGAGCACGACTGCCACCCAGGCCGAGGAAACCGGTTACCAGGCTAGGGCTGCGGCGGCGGCGTACGAATCAGCGTTCGCGATGACGGTGCCACCCGCGGAAGTCGCGGCCAACCGTACTCAGCTGGCGGCGTTGGTCGCGACCAACGTGCTGGGTCAGAACACTCCGGCGATCGCGGCCACCGAGGCGCTGTACGGCGAAATGTGGGCGCAGGATGCCGCGGCGATGTACGGCTACGCCGGGTCGTCGGCGGCCGCGGCGACGGTGACACCGTTCGGTTCGCCGCCGGAAACCACCAACGCGGCCGGGGCGGCCAGCCAGGCCGGCACGGTTGCCCAGGCCACCGGCACGTCGTCGAGCGCGGGTGTGCAGTCGACGCTGTCGCAGGTGGTCTCGACGATGCCCAACGCACTACAGAGCATGGCATCACCGATGTCGGCGGCCGGCACGAATCCGTTTGCGCCAGGCTCGAATACGGCCACCACGGGGATCGCCGGGTTCTTGAACATGCTCAGCGGGCAGACCGGGTCGGCCTTCGGGAGCTTTATGAACCTCCGCGCTGTCGAACGGAGTCCTCTCGGGTAACTGGTTCGAACCCGGCCAGCATCAGCCCGGCTGTGACGACCGCGTTCGGTGACATCGGGTTCTTGGCGGTGGCCGGTCAGAGTGTCGGCGGCATGAATCCGGCCCTGTTGACGGGGGCGGCTGCCGCGCCGTCGGCGGCGATGAGCACAGTGAGCCACGTCGGTTCGGCGGTGGGTGCGCTCGGGTCACCGGGACTGGGCGGATCGGCGGTATCGGCCGGGGTGGGCCGCGCCACCCTGGTCGGGGCGATGTCGGTGCCGCAAAGTTGGGCCGCGGCCACGCCTGGGACCGGTTCCCCGGTCGGGGCAGCATCGGCCGGCTTGGCATACGCCCCGAGCGCGGAGGCTGGGATGGCGGGGGTACCCGGCATGCCTGGGATGCCGATGGCGGGCTCCGGTGGTCGCAGCTTCGGCTTTGCTGCTCCCCGCTACGGGTTCCGGCCCACCGTGGTCGCGCATCCGCCGGCTGCCGGATAGCAGATGGGAGTCAACGCCGTGAGCGTCAAGCCCACGACGACAGGCATGAGACGCCGAATTTGGCGCCGTACGCAACGTGGACGTCCACCTTGTCCCGAACCTAGTCCGCGCCAATGTCTCCCGTCGACGACATTTCGACCGTCACAATCCACGCAGCGAGCGGATTCACCGTCGCTGCACGCCTGCATGATCTATGAACAGCCGCAAAAGATTTCGATCGCCGGTGCGGGTCCAGCCAAGGGACGTGGTGCGCCGGCACTGACGCAATATCGACCACCGTTTCAGCGCGTTGGGTTGACTCCTGTCACTCTTGATGCCACTATTGCGGATGCAAGCACCTCGCTAGGTGAGGCGTCTGTATGGATATAGGCCACTGACCTCGAACGTCGAAAGACGCCCAGGGTCAGGACAGCTCTTCCCGGGCTAAGGGTTGAGCCCAAGTGGCTTCCGGCTCAGCCGGATACGCCGTGCAGTGCCAAAGCTCTGACGAGAGGGGTGCGAGTCGGTTGATGTACCGGCTCCCAAACACCCCCGCAGTGCAACGTATTGGCACCCCTGTGTGCCCTGGCCGCGAGGAGGTGAGGCGAAGTGAGTCCAAGTGACAGTCCATATCCGAGACCGGTGATCATTTCGTTCAGATCCGGCCCCGGCGCCGTCTCCATCACCTGAATCGGCTTGCGCCGCTTCACTTAACACACGCACGCTTCGCTTTCTTACGCGCGTGCGCGATTCTGTCGTGCTCTGACGCGACGACCCCGCGGGTTCACCCTACTTTGCCAAAGGAGAAGTCCGATGTCTTTCGTGACCACACAGCCAGAAATGCTGTCGGCAGCAGCCAGCCAGCTGCAAGGTGTCGGCACGGCTATTGCTGCCCAGAACGCGGCCATCGCAGCCCCGACGACCGGGGTGATTCCCGCCGCTGCGGATGAGGTTTCAGCGCTGACGGCGGCGCAATTCGCCAGCCACGCTCAGATGTACCAGACGATAAGCGCGCAAGCCGCGGCGATGCACGAGATGTTCGTGCGCGTCTTGAACGCAAGCGCCGGCTCGTATGCGACCACCGAGGCAGCCAACGCGGCCGCAGCCCTCTGAGAGACGTCGCAGCCCACCGAGAGACCAGGGGAGGTGTACCGTGCTGGACTTCGCTGCACTGCCGCCGGAAATCAATTCGGCCAGAATGTATTCGGGCGCCGGCTCGGCGCCGATGCTGGCCGCCGGCGCTGCTTGGAGCCAGCTGGCAGATGAGATGCGTTCGGCGGCAGCCTCTTACAGCTCTATCGTCTCGAGTCTGACCAGCGGCAGCTGGCAGGGTCCGGCATCCACGTCGATGGCGGCTGCGGCCGCACCCTACGCGACGTGGATGAACACCACCGCCGCGCAAGCCGAGCAGACAGCTGCGCAGGCGCAAGCGGCGGTAACCGCCTACGAGTCGGCGTTCTCGATGACCGTGCCGCCTGCGGAGGTCGCGGCCAATCGGACTCAGCTCGCGTCGCTGGTAGCGACCAACATCCTGGGGCAAAACACCCCGGCGATCGCCGCCACCGAGGCGCTGTACGCAGAAATGTGGGCTCAGGACGCCACGGCGATGTACGGCTATGCCGGGTCCTCGGCGGCGGCGTCGCAGCTGACCCCATTCAGCCAACCGGCCCAGACCACCAATGCGACCGGCCTGGCCGGCCAGTCCGCCGCGGTCGCCCAAGCCTCCGCGACCTCGACGGGCACCAGCTCGGCCAGCAACGCCACCAGCGCATCGACCAGCACCGGGCTGTCGTCGTTGCTTGGGGACCTCACGTCATCCACCGGATCTTCGTCGTCATCATCATCATCATTGGTGACGGAGCTGACGGATTTGTTCAGTAACTCGAACAATTCGGCGCTGGGCACCTTCGTGAACGGCAATTTCTTCAGCACCGCGGTAACCAACGGTGCACTCGCGGGTGGGCCGTTCAATCCGCAATTCCTGCTGCAGTCGTTGGCGGGTTTCAGCTATCTGCAAGATGCCAAGGGCGCCGTGGCTGGATCGGGGTTGTTGGACCTGTTCAATCCGGGTGCGCTGGGGTCGACAGGCGGGTCAGGTCTGGGCGGCCTGGGATCAGGGGTGTCAGCTGCGGCCGGCGGAGCCGGCCACGTCGGGGCGTTGTCCGTGCCGCCCAGCCGGCCCGCGGTCGCCCCGAGAAGCCCGCTCGCCCCGGCGCTGCCCGACACCCCGCTTACCGTGCCGAAGACCGCGACGGGCGGGCCCGGAGGTATTGCCTCGCCGATGTCGAACATGACCGGGCGCATGCGGCGTCCGATTCCGAAATACGGCATGCGCCTCCCGCCAGTGATGGCGCGGTCACCCGCCGCCGGATAACAGACCAAGGAGAAACTGTCATGATCGACTACGCGGTGCTACCACCGGAAATCAATTCGGCCCGAATGTATTCGGGCGCGGGCTCATCGCCGATGCTCGCCGCTGGCGCTGCTTGGAGCCAGCTCGCAACTGAAATGCGTTCGGCAGCAGCCTCTTACAGCTCGGTAATCACGAATCTGACCAGCGGCAGCTGGCGGGGCCCGGCATCCACGTCGATGGCGGACGCCGCCGCACCGTATGCGGCGTGGATGAGCACTACTGCCGCGCAAGCTGAGCAGACGGCCGCCCAGGCGCAAGCCGCGGCGAGTGCATACGAGTCGGCGTTCTCGATGACCGTACCGCCTGCGGAGATCGCGGCAAACCGCACGCAACTGGCATCGCTGATGGCGGACAACGTCTTGGGACAGAACGCGCCGGCGATTGCGGCCACCGAGGCGCAATACGGAGAAATGTGGGCTCAGGACGCCGCCGCGATGTACGGCTACACCGGCTCTTCGGCGGCGGCCACGCAGCTGACCCCGTTCAGCCAACCGGCCCAGACGACCAATGCGACCGGCCTGGCCGCGCAAGCCGCCGCAACAGCGCAAGCCTCCGGCACCTCGGCGGGCACCGCCGGCAGCTCGGCCAGCACCGCCGCCAGCGCGTCGGCGACAAGCGGGTCGTCGTCATGGCTGGACAGCATCCTCGCGGACAACTCGAACACCTCCACCACGGGGCTGGCCGGCCTGCTGAATTACCTGGACGGGTCGAACGGTTCGTTGTTGGGGAGCTTCCTGAACAACGCCTCGGTCGCCAACTTCAGCAACGCATTCACCACCAGCGGCCTGATGAACCCGACGGCGATGATTGATTCGGTGACCTGTTTCAGCTACCTGTTCCCATCAATGGCGGGCAATGGGGTGGCGGCCAATGTATCGGGTCTGGCCGCCGGGCTCGGCTCGGGGACAGCAGGACTGGGGGCAGCGGGCCTGCGCGGCCTGGGCGCGGCGGTGTCGGCGGGCATCGGACAGGCCACGCCGCTAGGCGCCTTGTCGGTGCCGGGAGCCTGGGCCTCGGCCGCACCGGGACTCAGCAGGATTGCTACCGAGTTGCCGGGCGCCAGCGCCCTAAACCCCGCCCTGGGCGCCACCCCGCTGGTGGCACCTGGCGGGCCGGTCGGCATGCCCGGTATGCCGCTGGGAGGGATCGGGGCCATGGCCGACCACGAGTTCGACGAACCGATGTACGGGTTCCGCCCCGTCGTGATGCAGCGCTCGCCCGCCGCCGGTTAGCAGCCAGGAATGCCATTGCACTACAACATAATCCGTTACACCCGATAGTTTCGAGAGAGAAGGAGATAGGGATATGCCTACGCGTTTTATGACTGATCCGCACGAGATGCGGTCGATGGCGGGCCGTTTTGACGTGCACGCCCAGACCGTGGAGGACGAGGCCCGCAAGATGTGGGCATCGAGCCAAAACATCGCCGGTGCCGGCTGGAGCGGGACGGCCCAGATGACGTCCTACGACACCATGGGCCAGATGAACCAGGCCTTCCGCAACATCGTCAACATGCTGCACGGTGTGCGCGACGGACTGATCCGCGACGCCAACAACTACGAAACCCAAGAGCAGGCCTCCCAGCAGATCCTGTCCAGCTAACCCCCACCCGCACACCATCTTTAGGTTTTAGGAGAACACTATGTCGATTAGTTACCAGTTCGGCGACGTGGATGCCCACGGCGCGATGATCCGGGCCCAGGCCGCCTCGTTGGAGGCCGAGCACCAGTCCATCGTGCGCGATGTGCTGGCCGCCGGTGACTTCTGGGGTGGTTCGGGTTCGGTGGCCTGCCAGGAGTTCATCACCCAGTTGGGTCGCAACTTCCAGGTCATCTACCAACAGGCCAACCCCACGGCCAAAAGGTGCAAAACGCCGGCAACAACATGAACTCCACCGACTCCGCCGTCGGCTCCAGCTGGGCCTAGACCAAGTCCGCCAGCCACTGACGCGCAATGCGCATCTGAGAAGGGATAGCCATGAGCCAGCCAGCCACCAGGCCCCAGGACGTCGGTACCAGTACGCCGTTGATTCACCTATCCCAGTTATTGCACGCCCCCGTGGTGACGCCATCCGGCGAAGCTGTCGGCCGCGTTGACGACATCATTGTGCGACTACGTGGTGCGGATACCTACCCACTGGTGACCGGCATCGTGGCCGCGGTCGGCGGCCGGCGGGTGTTCGTCGGCAGCGGATCGATTCAGCGATTCGATCCAGACCGGGTAACCATGGTACACAACGAGATTGACCTGCGACGGTTCGAGCGCCGGCACGGTGAAGTGCTGTTGCGATCCGACGTACTCGGGTATCGCCTGATCGACGTGACCGCGGGTGAGTTGGTGCGCGCCTACGACGTCGAACTCGAAGACAGCGAAGACGGTTTGGTGCTGGCCCGACTGGACACCCGGCGGCCGCCTCGTCTGTTCGGACTGCTGAAGACACCCGGCGGCCAGGCTGCCCGCGATTGGAAGGCCTTTGAACCATTGATCGGACATGGCCGTCGATTGCCGTGCGTCGCGTTTCCGGTCGAGTGGCGGCGCTCAAGCCCGCGCAAATCGCCGACCTTCTCGAAGAGGCCGACAAGACGGAGGGCGGCGAAATCCTCGACCGCGTGCGCAGCTTCCCCGACTTGGAAGCAGACGTTTTCGAGGAACTCGACCCGGACAAGGCCAGTCGGCTGCTCGACGACATGCCAGACGGCGAGGTCGCGGCCTTGCTCAGCCGGATGCGCGCCGACGACGCCGCTGACGCGATCATGGACCTCCGGCAGTCCCGCCGACGACGGGTTCTGGAGTTCCATGCCTGCGCCGCAGCGCACCAAGGTGATGACCCTGTTGAGCTTCAACCCTGACAGCGCAGGCGGATTGATGAATGTCGATATCGTCTTCTGCGGGACATGGGCCACAGCGGGAGAGGCGCTCGCGCTCATCGGCATCGCCCAGGCCGTACAGCCGGAGGCGCTCCTGCAGATGCACGTGCTCAACGACGAACGGACAGCTCGCGGGCGTGGTGCCAGTGATCGCGTTGTTGCAGACACATCCAGCGGATGTGGTTGCAACACTGATGGATTCGAATCCGATCCAGGTTAGCCCCCGACGCCGAACTGGCCGATATCGCGGTACTGATGGCCGACTACAACCTGCACACCATCCCGGTCGTCGACGATGGGGATCGGTGCTGGGTGTCGTCACCGTCGACGACGTGCTCAAGGCCACCATTCCCGACGACTGGCGTCGACGAGAACCGGGCCACGTCCTGTGCGGGAACCGATTCCGGTGAGCGACGACTCCGATGGGCAGCAACGACGGAGGTAACTGGCCATGACCACTCTGGACCGCGACGTCGTCGACATCGCACCACCGGCGGTGTGCGCGCCCCGCACCGCCGTGCTGGACAGCGCCCACGTCGGTGACATCGAAGGCGCGCTGGGCCGGATCAGCCTCGAGCGACACCGATCGTCCGCGCACCCTTAAGGTCCGCCTGGCAACCCTGCTGGCGATCATCGGACCCGGCTTGATCGTGATGGTCGGCGACAACGACGCCGGCGGTGTCGCGACCTACATGCAGGCCGGACAAAACTACGGCTACAGCCTGCTGTGGGTGCTGCTGCTGTTGATCCCGGTGCTCATTGTCAATCAGGAGATGGTGGTCCGGCTCGGTGCCGTCACCGGGGTCGGGCACGCGCGATTGATCAACGAACGGTTCGGCCGCGGCTGGGGCTGGTTCTCGGTCGGTGACCTGTTCCTGCTGAACTTCCTTACTCTCGTCACCGAATTCATCGGCGTCACCCTGGCGGCCGACTACATCGGCATCCCCAGATATGTGGTCGTCCCGTTCGCCGCGATCGCGCTGATCGCCATCATGGCCACCGGCAGCTTCCGGCGCTGGGAACGCGCGATGTTCGTGTTCATTGCGATCACGCTGCTGCAGATTCCGATGCTGTTGATGTCACATCCGCACTGGGGACACGCGGCGAAATCCTTCGTCGTGCCAGGCGTAACAGGTGGGAGTCACCTCCGGACGCGGTGCTGTTGATCATTGCCATCGTCGGCACCACGGTCGCACCGTGGCAGTTGTTCTTCCAGCAGTCCAACGTCGTCGACAAGCGCATCACACCGCGCTTTATCGGCTACGAGCGAGCCGACACCACAATAGGTGCCTTCGTCGTCGGTGTCGGCGCGGCCGCGTTGATGATGACCGGCGATTGGGCCGCTCGCGCCACCCACAGCCGCGGGGAATTTCGTCGACGCCGGCGTGCTCGCACACCTGCTCGGCCAATACAGCAATGACCCCTCGGGTCGGTGTTCGCGATCGTGTTGCTCGACGCCTCGATCATCGGGGCGGCGGCGGTGACGCTGGCCAGCAGCTACGCGTTCGGAGATGTATTCGGGCTCAAGCATTCGCTGCATCGCGGATTCGCTGACGCGAAACCGTTCTACCTGTCCTACACCGGGATGGTCGTGATCGCGGCGGCGATCGTGCTTATCCCCGACGCGCCGTTGGGGTTGATCACCACCGGCGTGCAAGCGTTGGCCGGATTGCTGCTGCCCAGCGCGACCGTCTTTCTGCTGCTGTTGTGCAACGACCGGCAAGTCCTGGGCCCGTGGGTGAATCGGCCGTGGCTCAACGTGGTGGCCAGCGTCATCGTCGGCGTGCTGTTGCTGTTGTCCGGGATATTGATGGCGACAACGGTGTTCCCCGACCTCGACATCGTCTCGATCGTCACCTGACCTTGCGTCGGCTTCGTCCTATGCGGCGTAGTCACTTTCGGCGTACTGCGGTGGACCGGCCGATCGGCGGTCGAAATCACCAGTGCTCGAACAGCTCTCGGATGCATTGGCCAGGCCGACCGGGACACGTGGCGGATGCCGCCGTTGACCTTGCTGGAGCCGGTCACCTGGTCGGTCGGAACTCGACTGGGCATGCTGGCTTTGCGCGGCTATCTCGTTCTCGGGGCGATCCTATTGGTGGTCAAGGCCATTCAACTCGGTAGCGCCTGACGTCGTTCGGACCGCTGAGTCGATCGGATGCAATGAGAGAGTGAGAGGAGAAATTATCATGTTCGTAATTCGGCTCCTAACGGACGGGAAGTCCACGAAACCGCAGGGTGACCACCTGTCGATCAACCACGACACCGGCGTGATCACGGTTTCTCGGGTTGATGGATTCGAGGAAGTCACGACGCACTACTCGCCGTCGGCTTGGGAGATGGTGACGCACCGGGTCAAGGACGTCGCCGTCCGGCCATCCATGCTGTCGGTGGCACGCTGAGACACGCCGAAGGTTGCTGTCGTCGGGACCGCACCAATCTCGCCGAACTCGGCCAAACTGATACTCAGCCCTGCGCAGAAGAAAGGAGAACCCGTCATGCAGACGCTGAGCATCGCTGAGTTCCTGCTGCGTCTGGGCGTCGGGGTCGGCTGCGGTGCCCTCATCGGGATTGAGCGGCAGTGGCAGGCGCGGCGGGCCGGACTACGCACCAACGCGCTGGTGGCCACCGGCGCGACGTTGTTCGTGCTCTACGCGGTCGTCACCAACGACAGCAGCCCCACCAGGGTGGCGTCCTACGTGGTGTCCGGGGTCGGCTTCCTCGGCGGTGGGGTGATCCTGCGCGAAGGGTTCAACGTGCACGGACTCAACACCGCCGCCACCCTGTGGTGCTCGGCCGCGGTCGGCGTGCTTGCGGCAGGTGGGCATTTCCTGTTCGCCCTGATCGCCACCGGCACCATCCTCGGAATTCACCTGCTGGGGCGACCACTGGGCCGCCTGATCGACCGCGACAACGTGGTGGAGGAGGACGAGGATGACCAGCCGTACCAACTGCAGCTGATCTGTCGACCCAAGTCAGAAAAGTACGCGCGCGCACAGATCGTCCAGCACACCAGCGGCGGCGACTTCGTCCTGCGCGGCATCCACACCGGGCGCGCGGGGGAGGACAGCGTCGCGTTGACCGCGTATCTGCTCAGCGGTCGCCACGCGCCGGCCCGACTGGAGCAGCTCGTCGCAGATCTGTCTCTGCAGGAGGGCGTTCAGGCCGTGCACTGGTATGCCGGCGACCAGGACGACCCAATGCCCCGCGCCCCACACGCGGGCTAGCCCACGGTCGGTCTCCAAGCACAGGTCACTGCCGTCGTAGGGTATGGGGTGTGAACGCGATCGCGGATTTCTTATCCGTGCTGCCCGACCAGATGCGGGACCCGGTGCTGTTCGCGATTCCGTTTTTCCTCTTGCTGCTGATCATGGAGTGGACAGCCGCCAGCAAACTGGAACGCATTGAGCGGGAAGCCGCTATCGGCGCTGAGCGCTCGGCCCGCCCGGGTTCGGGCGCTTACCTGACCGCCGACTCCTGGGCGAGCATCTGGATGGGGCTGGTTTCGGTGGCCACCACCGCTGGCTGGAAGTTCATTGCCCTGCTCGGCTATGCCGCGATCTACGCGTACCTGGCTCCGTGGCACTTACCCGCGACGCGTTGGTACACCTGGGTGATCGCGATCCTCGGCGTCGATCTGCTGTATTACTGCTATCACCGCATCGCGCACCGGGTTCGGCTGATCTGGGCGACCCACCAGGCCCACCACTCGAGCCAGTACTTCAATTTCGCCACCGCGTTGCGCCAGAAATGGAACAACAGCGGCGAGATTCTGATGTGGATCCCGTTGCCGCTGTTGGGAATTCCGCCCTGGATGGTTTTCGTCAGTTTCTCGGTCAACCTGATCTACCAGTTCTGGGTGCACACCGAGCGGATCGGCAGAATGTGGGCACCGTTCGAGTTCGTCTTCAACACGCCGTCACATCACCGGGTGCACCACGGAATGGATCCCGAGTATCTCGACAAGAACTACGGCGGGATTTTCATCCTCTGGGACCGGCTGTTCGGCACCTTCCGGCAAGAGACGTTCCGTCCGCACTACGGATTGACCAAACAGGTCGATACGTTCAATGTCTGGAAGCTGCAGACCCACGAATATCTTGCTATCGCGCGCGATTTCCGCTCAGCGGGACGCCTGCGCGACCGGTTGGGCTACGTCTTCGGTCCCCCGGGCTGGCAGCCTCCCGCGGCCGCCCGATCCGCGGTAGCGCCGTCAGCGGTCGCCGCGATCGGCGGTTAGACAGTCGTTCATCAAGCGTTTTTATTACGGCGAGCCGAAAGCACCCATGGCAGAGCCAAGATCAGTAAGCTCCGCGTGGTCGTACAGTTGTAGACGCGACGCTCGGCATCGGCCCGGGCCGCGATGATGAGGAGGGAATGCAGTGGGAGACACGCTCACCGAAGGACAAAAACTTGTCAAGGGTGACTCGCTTACCTCAAGCAACGGGGCCTACACCCTGACGTTGCAAGACGACGGGAACCTGGTGCTGGCATCGCGCGGCCACGCGATCTGGGCGTCCGGAACCGACGGCCAGGACGTGGTCCGCGCCGAGGTCCAGCACGACGGCAACTTCGTCGTCTACACCGCCGACAAGGCGGTGTGGCACACCGATACCAAGGGCAAGAAGAATGTCCGGCTCGTCCTGCAGGACGACCGCAACCTGGTGCTGTACGCCGGCGACGGAGCGGCATGGTCGACGAAGACCGAGACCGATGCTCCGCCGCCGCCGGAGCCGGAGGCCGAAGCCGCCCCGGCAGCCGAGGAGGCGCACGCCGAGGAGGCCGTCGCGACGCCCGAACCCGAACCGGAACCCGCCGCGCGTACCTACACCGTCGAGTCCGGCGACACCTTGTGGGACATCTCCGAGCGGTTCTACGGCGACGGCAGCAAGTACCAGGTCATCGCGGATGCCAGCGGCATCTCCAACCCTGATCTGATCCAGCCGGGACAGGTGCTGACAATTCCCTGATCGCGAGCGCGAGCGCGTCGGCCCAGGCGCCGAACCCGGGCCGGGCCGGCGCGCTCCCAACCGATCGGCTCTCCCGAATTACCGAAGCAGCCTTGGTCGGTAACCTGAAAGTCGGCCGGCGCCGCGCCGGCTCCTGACGGATCGGAGTCGACGGTGGGGCGTTCGGCATTCCGCGCATTCGCCGCGACGGTTACCGCGGGGGTGGTGGCCGCCGGTTTTCCGGTAGCGGCCGCCGCCGACCCCGTACTCGTTTTCCCCGGCATGGAGATCCACCAGGGCGGCCATTTGTGCACCTTGGGCTACGTCGATCCGGGACTGCGGGTGGCGTTCGCCGCTGGGCATTGCCATGGCGATGGACCGGTTACCGACAAGGACAACCACGTCATCGGCAACCTGGCGACGTTCCGCGACAACACCCCTAACGGCGCGATCGTAGGCACCGAGCAGCAGATCAACGACTACGAGTCGATCGTGCTGGCGGACGGCGTCACGGCGAACAACATCTTGCCCGGCGGACGCGCGCTGCAATCGGACCCCGGACTTGTCGTGACGCCGGGCGAACCCGTCTGTCATTTCGGCGTCGTCACCGGCGAAACCTGCGGAACGGTCCAGGCGGTCAACAACGGCTGGTTCACGATGGGCAATGGCGCCATCAGCCAGAAGGGCGATTCCGGCGGACCGGTGTACATCGTCAACCCCGTCGGACAGGCCGTGATCGTGGGGATACTCAACAGCGTCTGGGGCAATTCCCCGGCGGCGGTGTCGTGGCAGGCCACCTCGCAGCAGATCCGCGAGGATGTGGGAGTGTCCAACAGCCCTGGCCCTCCGACCGCGTAGCAAATCAGCTGGAACTTGCCAGCGCGAAAACGGGGATAGACGGCGCCGCAGCGCGTAACTCGTCATCGCCGGAATCGGGAGTCAGCCCCGCGATGTGGCCTTTGACCTCCCAATACCACCTGTCCAGGTATCGCCTCAGCAGGTCGTCCTTCGCCGGGTCGGCAACCTCGGTGGTGCGGACTCGGCGGCGATGCCAACGCGGCCCCACCTCGACGACGCCGGCGGCTCGAACATTGCGGACCCACTGGGTGGTGCCGCGCGGAGATACCAGATAGTCGACACCGTCCACGGTCAGCACGTTGATCACCACCCCGCGGAATTTGCCCGTTTTGCGGCCACGCACGCGAAGCGACCTGGTGCCGGCGATGCTGACGCCCAGCTCAGCCAGCCAGCGGATCAGCACGTTGGCGGCCCGGGCCGCTCGATTGGGTTCGTCGTATCGCACCGACATGACACATCCTTCCTTGAGTGAACCAACAGAGAGCGGTGCTCTCAGTAGGTGTGACCGTGCCACACGCCGAGCGGAAATGCAAGAGCACCGATCTCTTTTGTGTCAGAATGGGCTGATGGGCAAGCGGCGCGACTCGCGCGAGCGCATCGAAGCGCAGATCGTCGAGCTCGGCCGGCGGCACTTGGTCGAGCACGGCGCGGCCGGGCTGTCGCTGCGTGCCATCGCCCGCGACCTCGGGCATGGTGTCGTCCGCCGTCTATCGGTATGTGTCCAGCCGCGACGAATTGCTGACGTTGTTGCTCGTCGACGCCTATTCCGACCTTGCCGACGCGGTGGATCGCGCCCGCGACGCGGTGCCCGACCTCTGGAGCGACGACGTCATCGCGATCGCACACGCCGCCCGCACTTGGGCCATCGCCCACCCGGCCAGCTGGGCGCTGTTGTACGGCAGCCCGGTGCCCGGCTACCACGCACCGGCCGAGCGGACGGTCGGGCCGGGAACGCGGGTGGTCATCGCGTTGTTCGACGCCGTCGCCGCCGGCATCGCGACCGGCGACATCATGTTGACCAATTCCCCTGCGCCACAACCAATATCGTCGGATTTCGAACGGCTGCGCCAGGAGTTCGGTTTCCCCGGCGACGATCAGGTCGTCACGAAGTGTTTCGCGGTCTGGGCCGGGGTGGTGGGAGCGATCAGCCTGGAGGTGTTCGGGCAATACGGCACTGACACCCTGAGCGACCCCGAAGCGGTGTTCGATACCCAGGTTCGACTGCTGGTCGGTGTGCTGACCCAGCCCGACGTGGATCCGATGCAATACCGGGCGCCGTCGCCAAATTAGAACGTGTTCGACCGTTGGTTGCGGTGGGTGAAATGCCACGTGGTGGCAACGTCTTTTTGCCGGGGGAGAGGCTGGGCTATCCTGCGAGGCGATGAGCCTCTCCGTCGGATCACCGGTGCAGATCGCCTGGGTGACGCACGACTTGGACGCCACCGAAACGGCCCTCACCGGCCTGTTAGGCGTCAAAAAATGGGTAAGGCTGCCCGACGTGCACTTTGCGCCGGACACCTGCAGCTACCTCGGCAGACCGGCCGACTTCGTCGCCAGCATTTCGCTGAGCTATCTCGGCGACATGCAGCTGGAGCTGATCGCCCCGGTCCGCGGCCCTAATATCTATAGTGACTTTCTGCGCGACAGCGGGCCGGGTCTGCACCACATCTGCGTCGAGGCGGACAGCCTCGAGCAGTTCGCGGAAATCCTGGCCGCCGCCGGCGAGCACGGTGCATCGGTGGTGCAGCAGGGCGTGATGCCCGGCGGCTTGAGCTTCGCGTATCTGTCTGCCCCGCAGGCCGGGGTGCCGTTCGTGGAGGTCGCGCATTTCTCTGCCGAGATGCGGCAGTTCTTCGACTACATCAAGCAGGAGCAGCGGTGAGCACTGAAATACCAGCAACTTTCAGCGCTGACGACGTGTCGTCGTGGTCGGACGACGTCGACGTCGTGGTCATCGGCTTCGGTATCGGGGGTGGCTGCGCAGCCGTCAGCGCGGCCGCCGCCGGCGCACGGGTCCTGGTGCTGGAGCGCGCTGCTGCCGCCGGTGGCACCACCGCGCTCGCCGGCGGGCACTTCTACCTCGGCGGCGGCACCGCGGTCCAGCAGGCCACCGGGCATCCCGACTCACCCGAGGAGATGTACAAGTATCTGGTCGCGGTGTCACGCCAACCCGACCACGCGAAGATCCGCGCCTACTGCGACGGCAGCGTCGAGCATTTCAACTGGTTGGAGGACTTGGGCTTTCAGTTCGAACGCAGCTACTTTCCGGGAAAGGCGGTGATCCAGCCCAACACCGAGGGGCTGATGTACACCGGCAACGAGAAGGTCTGGCCGTTCCTCGAGCAGGCGGTGCCGGCCCCGCGCGGGCACAAGGTGCCGGTGCCGGGCGACACCGGCGGCGCGAGCATGGTCGTCGACCTGCTGCTCAAACGCGCGACCAGCCTCGGCGTGCAGATCCGTTACGAGACCGGCGCCACCGCGTTGATCACCGACAAGTCGGGAGCTGTCACCGGCGTGATGTGGAAGCAGTTCTCCGACACCGGTGCGATACGAGCGAAGTCGGTGATCATCGCCGCCGGCGGGTTCGTGATGAATCCGGACATGGTGGCCGCCTACACCCCGAAGCTGGCCGAGAAGCCGTTCGTACTGGGCAACAGCTACGACGACGGGTTGGGCATCCGGATGGGCGTCTCGGCCGGCGGCGCGACCCAGCACATGGACCAGATCTTCATCACGGCGCCGGCGTATCCGCCGTCGATTCTGCTGACCGGGATCATCGTCAACAAGCTCGGTCAGCGGTTCGTCGCCGAGGACTCCTACCACTCGCGCACTTCGGGTTTCGTGATGGACCAGCCCGACAGCGCCGCGTTTTTGATCGTCGACGAGGCACACCTGAAGCCGCCGGAGGTACCGCTGATCCCGCTGATCGACGGCTGGGAGACCGTTGCCGAGATGGAGGCCGCGCTGGGCATCCCGCAGGGCAATCTCGTTGCGACGCTGGACCGTTACAACGCCCACGCCGCCCGCGGCGAGGATCCCGATTTCCATAAGCAACCGGATTACCTTGCGCCGCAAGACAAAGGACCGTGGGGGGCCTACGACCTGTCATTGGGTAAGGCGATGTACGCCGGGTTCACCGTCGGCGGGCTGGCCACCTCGGCCGACGGCCAGGTGCTGCGCGAGGACGGCACGACCATCGCCGGCCTGTACGCGGTGGGTGCGTGCGCATCCAACATCGCCCAGGACGGCAAGGGATACGCCAGCGGCACGCAGCTCGGTGAGGGATCGTTTTTCGGCCGCCGCGCCGGAGCGCATGCGGCCGGAAGGCCGAGGGCGCGTAGGCAAGTCAGACGCTGACAGGTGCCTTCTCGATGCGGCCGAGCTCCCATCGACCTTGCCCGAAGCAGTCGCAGGCGTTGTTGGTGATACTGCTCGACGGTGCTGCGATGACTGACGCTGACCAAGATGGTGTCCGGTAGCTCGTTGCGCAGCAACTGATACATCGTCAATTCCAGCCCTTCGTCCATCGCCGACGTGGCCTCGTCGACAAAGACCGCTTTGGGTTTGGTCAACAGCACCCGGGCGAATGCGACCCGTTGCTGCTCGCCGGGCGAGAGCACTTTGACCCAATCCCGTTCCTCGTCGAGCAGATCAACCAGATGCGGCAGCATCACTTTGACCAACACCTCGCGGAGAGTGGTGTCGGGGATGTCACCTTCCGCCGACGGATAGCACACCACCGCCCGCAGATCGCCAAGCGGCACATAGGGCAACTGGGACAGGAACATGGTTTCGTTCGGCCCATCGGGGCACCGCAACGTCCCCGATCCGTACGGCCACAACTGGGCGAGGCTGCGCAGCAGCGTCGTTTTGCCGCTGCCCGACGGACCGGTGATCACCAGCGCGTCACCTTCGGACAGCTGCAGGTCGAGTGAGTCGATGAGCTGGTCGCCGTCCGGGGTGCGGACCTCGACGCCCTCGATCGTCGACGGCGCCGTCGACGCTCGGCCTGACCAGTAGCTCGGGCAGCTCGCGGGCCTTCTCGTCGGCGACCACCAGAGCCGTGCAGCCGGATGATCGCCGCGCGATAGCTGGCGAATTGGTCGTAGGCGTTGCGGAAGAAGGACAGGCCGTCGAGAGATGTTGCTGAACGCTCGTCGCGGTCTGCGTGACGCCACCGAACTTGATCTGACCGGCGAATAGCCGCGGCGCCTGGAGCACCCACGGCAACGGGACGATCAACTGACTCATCGAGATGTTGAATCCGAACCAGCCGACGGTCCGGTTCACGTACCGCAAATAGTTGTCGATGATCGGACGGAACCGCGCGCTCAGCTGCACACGTTCGGCACTCTCGCCCCGATAGAAGCCGACCGCCTCGGCGGCGTCGCGCACCCGCACCAGCGCATAGCGGAAGGCGGCGTTGGTCAGCTCGTTGCGGAAGCTCAGCCGGATCAGCGGCCGCCCGATCCAAAACCCGACGATCGTCGCCATCAACACATAGACGATCAGGACCCAGAACATCGCCCTGGGCATGCTCACTCCGAACAGCGTCAGGGTGCCCGACAGAGTTCCACAGAATGGCGGTAAACGAAACCACCGACAGCACCGATTGCACGGCACCGAATAGCAGCACGCTGCCGGTGCCGTTGGACGGCAGGTTGGGTGTCGATCCCACCCCGGCGGTCAAGACGTCGATGTCTTGCTGAATACGCTGGTCGGGGTTGTCGATGGTGCTGTCGATGAATCGGCCGCGATAGTAGGCGCGACCTTCCAGCCAGTCACCGGTGAGTCGGTCGGTGAGCCAGACCCGCCACGCCACGATGAAGCGCTGCGTCAGATAGATGTCGAGTATGTGCGCGGGCGATGAACAGCGCCGCCATGATGCGAAAAGATCAAGAATTGACATCCAAAAGCCATGTACACCAGACTGTTTCACGGCTTGATTGCCGGTGGCCATGCCCTGCACGGCGGTCTGGATGGACGAGTTCAGATCGTTGGCTTGGTAAGCTGAACAGCACAGTGAGACGCACCGTGATCACGACGGACAACAGCAGCACCCCGAGCATCAGCCAGACCCGGGCGCTGTGCGGACCGGTGAAGTAGCCGCCGGTGATCCGCCAGAACTGGCGGCCCCACGGGGTGAGCAATCGCAGCAACGCGAGCACGACGACCACGCACACCGCGCTGATCACCCACGTCAGGGCTATCCAGGACAGGGAATCGGCCAGCGCGTGACCCCAGTCGATGGACGGCTTGAACAACTCCACGGTGCGCCTACCTCCTTGGTTCGTCCACGGCGTCGGTCGAACGCCCACCTGACAAGACTTTCCCGCGAAGCTACCTGGCACCGCAGCAGCGCGATGATGGGGCTGCACGCTGACGCCGCCAGGATGCACAAATGCGCGACGACAAATCCATCGAAATCGACGGCAGCGCGCAAAAGTTCGAGTGACCGTCCGGCCAGCGCAGATCTCGGCGCAGTTTAGATGGTCACGCCAGCAACCTGTGCAAGGTCAGACCCTGGCCGGCTCCCGCTCGATCCGGCGCAGTTCCCATCTGCCTTCGCCGAGCAGCTCGAGCAACTGATCATGGTGCTGTTCGACGGTGGGCCGATGACTGACGCTGACCACGACACAATCCGGCAATTCGGTGCGCAGCAGCTGGTAGAGCGCGAATTCCAGCCCCTCGTCGAGCGCCGAAGTGGCCTCATCGAGGAAGACCGCCTGCGGCTTGGTGAGCAGCACGCGGGCAAAGGCGATCCGCTGCTGCTCGCCGGGCGACAGCACCTTGGCCCAGTCACGCTCTTCATCGAGCCGGTCAGCCAGCGGCGCCAACGCCACCTTGGTCAACGCGTCGCGCACGTCGTCTTCGGGATGTCGGCCGGCGAACTTCGGATAGCACACCACGCCACGCAGAGTTCCCAGCGGCACATACGGCAACTGCGACAAGAACATCGTGGCGTTATCGCCGGTCCGGGCAGCACAGGATGCCGGAGGCGTAGGGCCACAGTTGCGCCAGACTGCGCAACAGACGTGGTCTTGCCGGCCCCCGGATCGCCCGGTAACCACCAGCGCGTCACCGGTGGCCGAGCTGCAGGTCGAGCGAGTCGATCAATTGCTCGCCGCTCGGCGTGCGCACCTCGACGGCGGCGATTTCAACGGATCCGCTGCTTCGCTCGGCTCCACCGTCACCTCCGGCAGTTCGCGGCCGCGGGCGTTGGCGTCGACCAAGCCATGCAACCGGATGATCGACGCGCGAAAGGCGGCAAATTGGTTGTAGTGATTGCGGAAGAACGACAGCGAGTCCTGGATGGTGCCGAATGCGGCGCCGTTTGTGCGACGCCGCCCAAGCCGATCTTGCCCGGCGAACAGTCGCGGCGCCTGAATGATCCAGGGCAGCGGCACCATCGCTGGGTCATC
Organism: uncultured Actinomycetota bacterium; assembly: GCA_963791535.1. Classification (GTDB taxonomy): domain Bacteria; phylum Actinomycetota; class Actinomycetes; order Mycobacteriales; family Mycobacteriaceae; genus Mycobacterium. The sequence goes on from CAWBSW010000008.1 coordinate 102,081, forward strand.
GACACGTTCCACCCGGTGTAGCCGATGGTCCGGCGAACGATAGCGGCGATAGTTGTCGATGATCGGCATGAAACGGTGCCATAGTCGCGACCCGTTCGGCTTCGCTCACCGTGGTAGAACCCGACCGCCTCTGCGGCGTCGCGCAGCCGCACCAGCGCGTAACGAAAGGCGGCGTTGAGCTTTTCGTTCATGAAGCTGAGCTCGATCAGGGGACGGCCCATCCAGAACGTGACCACCGTCGCCATCAAGACGTAGGCGACCACGATCCAGAACATCGCACGCGGCAGCTCGAAGCCGAGATGTTGAGTCCGCCGGACAGCTTCCACAGAATGGCGGCGAAGGAAATCACCGAGGCCACGGCGTGGACGGCCCCGAACAGCAGGGTGTTCTGCGTGCCGTGTTGTGGAACGTTCGGCGTGCCGTCGACGCCGGCGGTGAAGGCGTCGACGTCTTGTTGGATGCGCTGGTCCGGGTTGTCGATGGTGTCGTCGATGAACAAGTCCCGGTAGTAGGCCTTATCGGCCAGCCAGTCATCGGTGAGGTAACCGGTCAACCACACGCGCCAGGCGATGATGAATCGCTGCGTCAGGTAAATGTCCAGCAATATGCGGGCGATGAAAATGGCGGCTAGCAACGCAAAAATAGCCATTGACATCCAAAAGCCATGAACCCCAGAGGATTTGACTTCGTCGTGATGTGACGCGATGCCCTCGAACGCCGTCTGCAGCGAGGTGAACAGGTCGTTGGTCTGATAGCTGAACAGCACGTTGAGTCGCACCGAGAAAAGGATCGACAGCAACAGCACCCCAAGCATCACCCACACCCGGGCGGAATGTGCTCCGGTGAAGTAGGCGCCGGTGATGCGCCAGTACTGCCGGCCCCACGGCGTGACAAACCTGAGCAGCGTCAGCACGATCAGCAGGGAGACCGCGCTGATTGCCCAGGCTTCGGCGAGCCAGCGCAAAGAATCCGTGGGTGCGGCCGCCCAGTCGATGGACGGCTGAAATGGCTTGGGACCCAAGGTCGACGTCTCCTTGCTACCGAGCCATCCCGGAGGAGGCTCGCGGTGGACACTTCCCTGGCGAAGTTACCCGAGGCCGGCGGATAGGCTGCCGTCATGAGCACCGACGCTCCACCCAGCCAGGCGGTACATGCCGGCCGCCTTGTCGCCCGTCGGCTCAAGGCCAGCGGGATCGACACCGTCTTCACGCTGTCCGGCGGGCACTTGTTCTCCATCTACGACGGGTGCCGCAGCGAGGGCATCCGGCTGATCGACACCCGCCACGAGCAGACAGCCGCCTTCGCAGCCGAGGGCTGGTCGAAGGTGACGCGCCAGCCGGGCGTCGCCGCACTGACCGCCGGCCCGGGGGTGACCAACGGGATGAGCGCGATGGCCGCCGCGCAGCAGAACTCCTCGCCGCTGCTGGTTCTCGGTGGTCGGGCGCCGGCGCAGCGCTGGGGCATGGGATCGCTGCAGGAGATCGACCACGTTCCGTTCGTGGCACCGCTGACCCGATTCGCGGCCACCGCGCCGTCGGCCGAGGCCGTCAGCGGGCTCGTCGACGAGGCGCTGCGGGCCACGGTCGGGGCGCCGTCGGGTGTCGCGTTCATCGACTTCCCGATGGACCACATCTTTTCCGTCGCCGACGACGCCGGACGCCCCGGCGCGCTGACCGACCTGGCGGCATCACCACCGGCGGACGGCGACGCACTCGACCGGGCGGCCGCTCTGTTGGCCGCCGCGCAGCGTCCGGTGATCATGGCGGGCACCAACGTGTGGTGGGGTCACGCGGAGGCGGCGCTGCTGACCTTGGCCGAGCGGTGTCGGATACCGGTGTTGATGAACGGCATGGCCCGCGGCACCGTGCCCGCCGATCATCCGCTGGCTTTCTCGACGGGCACGCTCAAAAGCGTTGGCAGAAGCCGATGTTGCGGTCGTCGTGGGAGTTCCGATGGACTTCCGGCTGGGCTTCGGCGGGGTGTTCGGCCCAGAAACTCAGCTGATTGTTGCCGATCGCGCCCAACCCGACCGTGACCATCCGCGGCCGATTGCCGCCGGACTCTACGGTGACCTGTCGGCGACGCTGACTGCGCTGGGCCAACCGACGGCGGCCGGTCATGACGACTGGGTCGCTGATTTGCGTACAGCCGAGACCACGGCTCGAGACCGCGAACATGCCGAACTGGCCGACGACCGCAGCCCGCTGCATCCGATGCGGGTCTACGCCGAACTGGCCCCGCTGCTGGACCGCGACGCGATCATCGTTATCGACGCAGGCGATTTCGGCTCCTACGCGGGCCGGGTCATCGACAGCTACGTGCCGGGCGCGTGGCTCGACAGCGGCCCGTTCGGTTGCCTCGGATCGGGTCCTGGCTACGCGCTGGCCGCCAAACTGGCCCGGCCCGACCGTCAGGTCGTCTTGCTGCAAGGTGACGGCGCCTTCGGATTCAGCGGCATGGAATGGGACACGCTGGCCCGGCACAACGTGCCGGTGGTGTCGGTGATCGGCAACAACGGAATCTGGGCGCTGGAAAAGCACCCCATGGAAGCGCTGTACGGCTATTCGGTGGTGGCCGAGCTGCGCCCCGAGACCCGCTACGACGAGGTGGTCCGCGCGCTGGGTGGGCACGGCGAACTGGTGTCCACGCCCGCCGAGCTTCGGCCCGCGCTGAAACGAGCCTTCGGCAGCGGCCTTCCCGCGGTCGTCAACGTGCTCACCGACCCCACGGTCGCTTATCCACGCCGATCCAATCTGGCGTGACGCGGCCTCGGTTCCAATGGCCGACTCGCCCCCGCAAGCGGGAGGTGCCCCCACCTCAGGGCGTCCCGCCCTGCATCGTCGCCGGCCGGTACCGTTGAGCTGTGCCTAAGACCACCAGCGCCCTGTCGGGCCGCCTGAGTAGCCGATTCTGGCGACTGCTCGGCGCCAGCACGGAGATCAATCAAAGCCGCTCATTGGCCCAGGTGACCGCTTCGTCGGAGTATGACGAGAAAGCCGCGGACCTCGACGACGAGCAATTACGCAAAGCCGCCGGCCTGCTCGACCTCGACGACCTCGCCGAATCCGACGACATCCCACAGTTCCTGGCCATCGCGCGGGAAGCGTCCGAACGCTCCACCGAGCTAAGGCCATTCGATGTGCAACTTCTCGCCGCGCTGCGCATGCTGGCCGGGGACGTGATCGAAATGGCAACTGGCGAGGGTAAAACCCTGGCCGGAGCCATCGCCGCCGCCGGGTACGCGCTAGGCGGCCGGCACGTTCACGTCGTCACCATCAACGACTACCTGGCCCGTCGTGACGCCGAGTGGATGGGTCCGCTGCTGGAGGCGCTGGGCCTGACGGTCGGCTGGGTTACCGCCGAGTCGACGGCCGACGAACGTCGTAAGGCCTACAAGTGCAATGTCACCTACGGCTCGGTCAACGAGATCGGCTTCGACGTGCTGCGCGATCAGCTGGTCACCGACGTCGCCGACCTGGTGTCGCCGAATCCGGACGTAGCCCTGATCGACGAGGCCGACTCGGTGCTGGTCGACGAGGCGTTGGTGCCGTTGGTGCTGGCCGGAACCACCCACCGCGAGAAGCCGCGGTTGGAGATCATCCGGCTGGTCGGGAAGCTGCAGGCCGGCGAGGATTACGACACCGACGCCGACGGCCGCAACGTCCACCTGACCGAGGAGGGGGCGCACAAAGTCGAAAAGCAGCTCGGGGGAATCGATTTGTACTCCGAGGAGCATGTCGGCACCACGCTCACCGAGGTCAACGTCGCGCTGCACGCGCATGTCCTGCTGCACCGCGACGTGCACTACATCGTGCGCGACGACGCGGTCCACCTGATCAACGCCTCCCGCGGCCGCATCGCCCAACTGCAACGCTGGCCGGACGGTCTGCAGGCGGCGGTCGAGGCCAAGGAAGGCATCGAGACCACCGAAACCGGCGAGGTGCTCGACACCATCACGGTGCAGGCACTGATCAACCGGTATCCGACGGTCTGCGGCATGACCGGCACAGCGCTGGCCGCCGGCGAACAGCTGCGCCAGTTCTACAAACTCGGCGTTTCGCCGATACCGCCGAACACGCCGAACATCCGCGAGGACGAGACCGACCGGGTCTACATCACCGCTGCGGCAAAAACCGACGCGATCATCGCCCACATCATCGAGATGCACGAAACCGGACAGCCGGTGCTGGTCGGCACCCACGACGTGGCCGAGTCCGAGGAGTTGCATGAAAGACTGCAGCGTCGCGGCGTGCCGGCGGTGGTGCTCAACGCCAAGAACGACGCCGAAGAGGCCGCGGTGATCGCCGAGGCCGGCAAGCTCGGGGCGGTCACCGTGTCAACCCAGATGGCCGGTCGCGGCACCGACATCCGGCTCGGCGGCTCCGACGAAGCCGATCACGAGAAGGTGGTCGAGCTGGGTGGGTTGCACGTGATCGGGACCGGCAGGCACAACACTGAGCGGCTCGACAACCAGCTGCGTGGGCGCGCCGGCCGCCAGGGCGATCCGGGGTCGTCGGTGTTCTTCTCCAGCTGGGAAGACGATGTCGCCGCGGCCAACCTCGAACCCAACAAGCTGCCCATGCAGACCGACGAGGACGGCCGCATCGTCAGCAACAAGGTGGCCGGATTGCTGGAGCACGCTCAGCGGGTCGCTGAGGGCCGGCTGCTCGACGTGCACGCGAACACCTGGCGCTACAACCAGCTGATCGCTCAGCAGCGCGCCATCATCGTCGAGCGGCGCAACACGCTGCTGAGCACCGCCGCCGCCCGTGAGGAGCTGGCCGAGCTGGCCCCCGACAGGTACGCGCAGCTGGCTGAAGATCCAGTGGATCTGTCGGAAGACGACTTGGAGACGATCTGCCGGCTGATCATGCTGTATCACCTCGACCGCGGCTGGGCCGATCACCTGGCCTACCTGGCTGACATCCGGGAAAGCATTCACCTGCGCGCCCTTGGTCGGCAGAACCCGCTGGACGAGTTCCACCGGATGGCGGTGGACGCGTTCGCGTCACTGGCGGCCGACGCGATCGAGGCGTCCCAGCAGACCTTCGAAACCTCTCCGGCGATCGAGGAGGAGCCGGGTGTGGACCTGTCCAAGCTGGCCCGCCCGACGTCGACGTGGACGTACATGGTGCACGACAACCCGTTGGCCGACGATTCGCTTTCCGCGCTGAGCCTGCCCGGCATCTTCCGGTAAGGCCGAAGCGAGCTAAGGTCACGCCTCATGGACGGTCCGGAGCCCGCACGCAACCGACTCCTGACGGTGCCCAACCTGCTGAGCGGGCTCCGTCTGGTGCTGATCCCGGTCTTCATCTACCTGCTGCTGGCTGCGCATTCCGACGGTTGGGCGGTGGCCGTCCTGATGTTCAGCGGCGCATCGGACTGGGCCGACGGCAAGATCGCCCGACTGCTGAACCAGTCATCGAAACTTGGTGAGTATCTGGATCCGGCCGTCGACCGGCTCTACATGGTGACCGTTCCGATCGCTCTCGGACTGCGGGGCATCGTGCCGTGGTGGATCATCGGCGTGTTGCTGGCCCGCGACGTGCTGCTGGCCGCGGAGCTGCCGCTGCTGCGCACCCGCGGGTTCACCGCACTGCCCGTGATCTATATCGGCAAGGCCGCGACTTTCGCTTTGATGTCGGCCTTTCCGCTTATCTTGCTTGGCCAGTACGACGCCACCTGGAGTCGTGTCGTCCTGGCCTGCGGCTGGGCCTTTTTGATCTGGGGCACGTACTTCTACCTGTGGTCGTTCTTGTTGTACGCGGTGCAGGTGGTGTTGGTGATGCGCCGGCTGCCGCCGGTGCGCGTTCGCAGCCGAAAGCCGCTGGCGAGTAGGACAGAGGCCGATGGGTAACCAAGCGCTCGGCGGCTACTACCCGTACGCGGGCCTCAGCGCGCACGAAACGGGTCGACCGCAGCTGATTCCGGTGCCGTCGTTGCTACGTGCTCTGCTTTCCGAGCACCTGGATCCCGGTTACGCTGCCGCGGCCGCCAAGCGGGACCGCTCCGGCGCGCCGCAGACCGGCCAGGCCCGCGCTGCGAACTGGGTCTGGCAAGCGTTGGCCGCACTGCTGGTGGCCACGGTGTTCGCCGCCGCCGTTGCCCAGGCTCGGCTGGTCGCGCCGGGGGTCAGCGCCGCCCAACGTGTGCTGGCCGGCAGCGTGCGCTCGGAGGAGGCGACAACAAGCGACTTGACCGCGCGCCGGAATGCGCTTACGGCGCAGCGTGATGACGTACAGCGGCGGGCGTTGGCCGAGGACGCCGAAGGCCGGCGGCTGCTCGCCAACCTCGACAGGCTCAGCCTGGCCGCCGGGAGCACCCCCGTCACCGGCCCGGGTCTGAGCGTGACGGTGACCGATCCCGGCCTGGGCCCGAATCTTTCCGACGTGTCCAAGCAGCGGGTGGCCGGCAGTCGGCAGATCATTCTCGACCGGGATCTGCAGCTGGTGGTCAATTCGTTGTGGGCCAGCGGCGCCGAGGCGATCGCCGTCGGCGGGGTCCGGATCGGGCCGAACGTGACCATCCGCCAGGCTGGCGGCGCGATTCTGGTTGACAATAACCCGATCAGCAGCCCATACACGGTCCTCGCGGTCGGGCCGCCGCATTCCATGCAGGATGTTTTCGACACCAGCCCCGGCCTGCGCCGACTACGGCTTTTGGAGGCGTCCTACGGCGTCGGTGTCGACGTCAGCGCTCGCGACGGGCTCATGCTGCCCGCGGGCGCGGTCCGAGATGTCAAGTCCGCCAAAAAGATTGGGCCTTAGTGTTGAAATTCCTGCTGGCACGACGCGCGACGTCGAAAGCGTCGGTGAGAGGAGCAGAGCACCGATGATCGGTATTGCGGCGCTGGTCGTCGGAATCGTGCTGGGCTTGGTGGTTCATCCCAGCGTGCCGGAGGTAATCCAGCCGTACTTGCCGATCGCCGTCGTCGCCGCGCTCGACGCGGTGTTCGGCGGGCTGCGGGCCTACCTGGAGCGGATTTTCGACCCGAAAGTTTTCGTGGTGTCGTTCGTCTTCAATGTTTTGGTCGCCGCGCTGATCGTCTACGTCGGCGACCAGTTGGGCGTCGGGACACAATTGTCGACGGCGATCATCGTCGTGCTCGGCATCCGCATCTTCGGTAACGCCGCGGCCCTGCGGCGCCGGCTATTCGGGGCTTGACAAGCATGAGACCGACATGAGCGACGCCAATCCCGAAGGCACACCGCAGGGCAACGAGCCTGAGCCCAAGGCCGAGGAGACCCCGGCGCAGCAGCAGGAAGATGGCGCCGACGACGCTGCGCAGCAAGGCCGCCATGAATTGCCTCCGCACCAGCCGCGTCCCGCGATCGGTGACCTGCAGCCACGTGGATTTCTCGGCATGCTGCGGCGCGGCCGCACGGTCTTCGGCACGCTGGCGGTATCGCTGTGCCTGTTGCTTGGTGTCGCGATCGCAACCCAGGTCAGGCAGAACAATTCCGGTGACTCGTTGGATACCGCCCGTCCTGCGGATCTGCTCGTGCTGCTCGACTCGCTGCATCAGCGTGAGGCGACGCTGAGCACCGAAGTCGCTGAACTGCAGCGGACGTTGTCGGCGCTGCAGGCGTCGGGCAGCAGCGACCAGGCCGCCATCCAGAATGCCCAGGCTCGGCTGGCCGCGTTGTCGATCCTGATCGGCACCGTCGGGGCCACCGGCAAGGGCGTCACCGTGCGGATCGAGGACCCCGGACCAGGCGTGGCACCCGAGGCGATGCTCGACGTGATCAACGAGTTACGGGCGGCCGGAGCTGAGGCGATCCAGATCGGCGACGACCACCAGGTGGTGCGAGTAGGTGTCGACACCTGGATCGTCGGGGCTCCCGGCGCGCTGACCGTCGACGGCAAAACGCTGATGCCACCGTATTCGGTTCTCGCCATTGGTGATCCACCGACGCTCGCGGCCGCGATGAACATTCCCGGCGGCGCGGTGGACAGCGTCAAACGCGTCGGTGGCACCATGTCGGTCCAGCAGGGCGACAAAGTGGACATCACCGCCTTGCGGCAACCAAAACCGCGCCAATACGCTCAGCCAGGCAAGTGATTTACCCCTGATTGATCGAGCAGAACAGGAACACCGTGAGCGAAATTCCGCCTGATTTGCACTACACCGCCGAGCACGAGTGGATTCGCCGTACCGGGGACAACACCGTTCGGGTAGGGATCACGGACTTCGCCCAGTCGGCGCTTGGCGACGTCGTGTTTGTCCAGCTGCCCGACGTGGGTACCGAGGTCACCGCGGGCGAGTCCTTCGGCGAGGTGGAGTCGACCAAGTCGGTGTCGGATTTGTTCGCACCCGTTTCGGCGAAAGTCGTTGCCGTGAACAGCGATCTGGACGGCAACTCGCAGTTGGTCAATTCCGATCCCTACGGTGCCGGTTGGCTGGTCGACCTCGAAGTCGACACGGAGTCCTACGAGCAGGACCTCGCGGCGCTGCTGGACGCCGAGACCTACCGCGCCACACTGGCCGAATGACCCTTGTTATCGTTCCCCGCGCGGCGACGATGCGCGCCGTGGAGCAGGCGTGAGGTGGGGGCACCCCCAGCCGCGCAGCGGCGAGGGGGCGAGCCGGGCCGTTGGACCCGCCGGCGACGGTCCGTTGCGGTGGGCAGATGCATCCATCGATCCGGCGGGGGAGGGCACATTGGGGTCCCTTGCACGGTACGGTCGACACATCGACGGTCAAGGCGGGTGGGAAGCCGGTCGAGCGGGCCCAACCAGACAACGCAGCAGCGGCCAGTGAGGAGCAGCGGGTGACGGAGAAGGACAACGACCAGACCTCTGACGAAGTCACCGCGGAGACCACATCGGTCTTCCGCGCCGACTTCCTCAATGAACTGGACGCTCCCGCGCAAGCGGGTACCGAGACCTCGGTTTCGGGCGTCGAGGGACTGCCGGTCGGTTCGGCGTTGCTGGTCGTCAAACGGGGACCCAACGCCGGGTCCCGCTTCCTACTCGACCAGCCGACCACCTCGGCCGGTCGCCATCCCGACAGCGACATCTTCCTCGACGACGTCACCGTCAGCCGCCGGCACGCGGAATTCCGGTTGGAATCCGACGAGTTTCAGGTCGTGGACGTCGGCAGCCTCAACGGCACCTACGTCAACCGGGAGCCGGTCGATTCGGCGGTCCTGGCAAACGGCGACGAGGTTCAGATCGGAAAATTCCGCCTGGTGTTCCTGACCGGCCCCAAGGGCGGCGACGACAACGGAGGGCCCGGAAGCTAGTGACCGCGCCCGAGACCCCCGGGCTGGCCGGGATGTCGATCGGAGCGGTCCTCGACCTGCTACGGCCAGACTTCCCGGACGTGACGATTTCCAAGATCCGCTTCTTGGAGGCCGAGGGTCTCGTCACGCCGCAGCGCGCGGCATCGGGCTATCGCCGGTTCACTGCTTACGACTGCGCACGCCTGCGCTTCATCCTGACCGCCCAGCGGGACCAGTACCTGCCGCTGAAGGTGATCAAAGCGCAGCTAGACGCCCAGCCAGATGGCGAGTTGCCGCTCGCCGGATCGCCTTATGGTGTACCGCGATTGGTGTCCGTCGGAAACGGGGAGCCGGGTCACTCCGGCTCCGATCCGGCAGCGGTGGCGCCCACCCGCATCCGGCTGAGCCGTGAAGATCTGCTCGAGCGCTCGGGGGTGGACGCCGAGCTGTTGACGGCGCTGCTCAAGGCGGGGGTGATCACCACCGGCCCGGGGGGTTTCTTCGACGAGCATGCGGTGGTGATCCTGCAGTGCGCCCGGGCGCTCGCCGAGTACGGCGTCGAACCCCGTCACCTGAGAGCATTCCGCTCGGCGGCTGATCGGCAGTCCGACCTGATCGCGCAAATCGCCGGCCCGCTTGTCAAGGCCGGCAAGACCGGCGCCCGTGACCGCGCCGACGACCTGGCGCGGGAGGTCGCCGCGCTGGCAATCACCTTGCACACGTCGTTGATCAAGTCGGCAGTGCGCGACGTTCTGCACCGCTGAAGGACTAGACTTCGTTCGACAGCTTGTGTTCGGCGGCTTGGTCTTCCACCGCGACGTCGGGCCAGGTCTGAAACGGACAGGGCAGCACGTGCGGAGGGCAGACACAGATGGGTGAAGTTCGCGTCGTCGGCATTCGCGTCGAGCAGCCGCAGAACCAGCCGGTCCTGTTGCTGCGCGAGGCCAACGGTGACCGGTACCTGCCGATCTGGATCGGCCAATCCGAGGCTGCGGCGATCGCTCTTGAACAGCAGGGAGTCGAGCCGCCGCGCCCACTGACGCACGACCTGATCCGGGATCTCATTGCCGCGCTTGGCCATTCGCTGAAAGAGGTGCGGATCGTCGACTTGCAGGAAGGCACGTTCTACGCCGATCTGATCTTCGACCGCAACATCACCGTCTCGGCGCGGCCGTCGGACTCGGTTGCCATCGCTTTGCGGGTCGGCGTGCCGATCTACGTCGAGGAGGCGGTTCTCGCGGAGGCGGGCCTACTGATTCCCGACGAGAGCGACGACGAGCCCTCCACCGCCGTCCGAGAGGACGAGGTGGAGAAGTTCAAAGAATTTTTGGACAGCGTTTCGCCCGACGATTTCAAAGCCACCTGACGCGGACGATGCGCGCCGCGACGGCGCGTCGACGCATCGCACGTCAGCAACCTGGTCGACGCGCGTCGGGCGCACGCCGCGCCGACGGCGGCAACATCACGGATGCGTCTCATCTGCGAGTTCGACCTCGACACGCCCGTTGGATAGCGTGGAGTCATCGCTGAGACCGCCATACTTTGATCTCGACCTGATTAGTACTGATTAGTTCTAGCAACACCACAGCGTGTCGAAAAGCGTATGCTCACAAGCACTCGGCTGAGCAATCGCGGCTACCGGCAGCCCGTAACGAGCGTGATCGGCGAGAGGAAGCACCGTGGGAGACCAACCACGTCACGACCAATTGGACCTCGAGTCCGTCACCGCGATCGACGACACCGCAGCAACCCGCCCCGATCAGGCCGTCCGCACGCCAAGCGAACCTGTGCAAGCCGGTTTGTTCCCCGACGACTCGGTGCCCGACGAACTGGTCGGCTATCGGGGCCCGAGTGCGTGCCAAATCGCCGGCATCACCTACCGCCAACTGGACTACTGGGCACGCACGTCGCTGGTGGTGCCGTCGATTCGCAGCGCGGCGGGATCCGGCAGCCAGCGGCTGTATTCGTTCAAGGACATCCTGGTTCTCAAGATCGTCAAGCGGTTGCTCGACACCGGCATCTCGTTGCACAACATCCGCGTCGCGGTCGACCATCTGCGCCAGCGCGGTGTGCAGGACCTGGCCAACATCACGCTGTTCTCCGACGGCACCACGGTCTATGAGTGCACCTCGGCCGAAGAGGTCGTCGACCTGCTGCAGGGCGGGCAGGGCGTGTTCGGCATCGCCGTCTCCGGGGCGATGCGCGAGTTGACCGGCGCTATCGCGGACTTCCCGGGCGAACGCGCCGACGACGGCGAGTCGATCGCCACGCCCGGAAGACGAGCTGGCCTCGCGCCGGAAGCACCGCGACCGCAAGATCGGCTGACCCGCGTACCGTCGGCCGCTGCGTGCGCGCGGCGACGAGTAGGTAAACTCGACACCGCATCGCCCTTGCGCGGGAGAGTTCCGTGGCTGCCAGCCACGGACGCCGAAGGAGCAACACCTCTCCGTCAACCTCTCAGGCACCCGGACCGCGCCAGACCCCGATGCCTCTGGAAAGCGGTGGCCCGTGAGTTCGGGTCGCCCGCCCATGGGGAAAGACATCGCGCCGCCGCGGATGTCGAATCTCTCAGGCGCCCGGTTCGGGTAGACGACAGAGGGAGAGGAACGCACAACTACGTTGCGGTTCCGCCCCACGTCAGGAGTCCAGAGTGTCCGACTACACCAACCCGCTTTTCGCCGACCGGCACATCGGCCCGGACAGCGACGCCATCGCGGCCATGCTCGAGGTCATCGGGGTCGACTCGCTGGAAGAGTTGGCTCGTCGCGCCGTGCCCGCCGGGATTCTCGACAAGCTCACCGACACCGGCGCCGCGCCCGGCCTGGATCAGCTGCCCCCGCCGGCCAGTGAGGCGCAGGCGCTGGCCGAGTTGCGGGCACTGGCCGACGCCAACACCGTCGCGGTGTCGATGATCGGGCAGGGTTACTACGACACGCTCACGCCGCCGGTGCTGCTGCGCAACATCATGGAGAACCCGGCCTGGTACACCGCCTACACGCCCTACCAGCCGGAGATCAGCCAGGGCCGGCTGGAAGCCCTGCTGAACTTCCAGACCATGGTGGCCGACCTGACCGGCCTGGAAGTGGCCAACGCGTCGATGCTCGACGAGGGCACCGCGGCCGCCGAGGCGATGACGCTGATGCACCGCGCGGTCCAAGGGCGGCGCCAATCGGCTGGCCGTCGACGTCGACGTGTTCGCCCAGACCGCCGCGGTGCTGGCCACCCGCGCCGAGCCGCTGGGCATCGAGATCGTCACCGCCGACCTGCGCTGTGGTCTTCCGGATCTGCCGGACGAGGCGAGTTCTTCGGCGTCATCGCGCAGCTGCCCGGCGCCAGCGGCCGGATCACCGACTGGTCTGCGCTGGTGTCGGAGGCGCACGACCGCGGCGCGTTGGTGGCCGATCGGCGCCGACCTGTTGGCGCTGACGTTGCTCACCCCGCCGGGGGAGATCGGCGCCGACGTGGCGTTCGGCAACACCCAACGCTTCGGTGTGCCAATGGGATTCGGCGGTCCGCATGCCGGATACCTGGTGGTGCACACCAAGCACGCCCGTCAACTGCCCGGCCGGCTGGTCGGTGTTTCGGTCGACGCCGACGGCTCACCCGCCTACCGGTTGGCGCTGCAGACCCGCGAACAGCACATCCGTCGGGACAAGGCGACCAGCAACATCTGCACCGCCCAGGTGCTGTTGGCGGTGATGGCCGCGATGTACGCCAGCTACCACGGCGCCGACGGGCTGGCCGGCATCGCCCGGCGGGTGCACGCTCACGCCGAGACGATCGCCGCCGCACTCGGTGACGCGTGCGGTGCACGACAAGTACTTCGACACCGTGCTGGCCCGGGTGCCCGGGCGCGCCGACGAGGTGATCGCCGCGGCCAAGGACCAACGGCATCAACGTGTGGCGCGTCGACGACGACCACGTGTCGGTGGCGTGCGACGAGGCCACGACCGACGAGCACGTGGCGGCGGTCCTGGAGGCCTTCGGCGTGTCGGCCGGCCGAGCCGGCCACCGTCGACATCGCGACGCGCACGTCGGAGTTCCTGACCCATCCGGCGTTCACCCGGTACCGCACCGAGACGTCGATGATGCGATACCTGCGCGCGCTGGCCGACAAGGATCTTGCCTTGGACCGCAGCATGATTCCGCTCGGCTCGTGCACGATGAAGCTCAACGCCGCCGCCGAGATGGAATCGATCACCTGGCCGGAGTTCGCCCGCCAGCATCCGTTCGCCCCGGCATCCGACACCCCGGGTCTGCGGCGCCTGATCGCCGATCTGGAGACCTGGCTGGTGCAGATGACCGGCTACGACGCGGTCTCGCTGCAGCCCAACGCCGGGTCGCAGGGCGAGTACGCCGGCCTGCTGGCGATTCACGCCTACCACGCCAGCCGCGGCGAACCGCAGCGCGACGTCTGCCTGATCCCGTCCAGCGCACACGGCACCAACGCCGCGTCCGCCGCGTTGGCCGGCATGCGGGTGGTCGTGGTGGCCTGCCGCGACAACGGCGATGTCGACCTCGACGACCTGCGCGCCAAGGTCAGCGAGCACGCCGAGCGGCTGTCGACGCTGATGATCACCTATCCGTCCACGCACGGCGTGTACGAGCAGGACATCGCCGAGATCTGCGCCGCCGTGCACGACGCCGGCGGCCAGGTGTACGTCGACGGCGCCAACCTCAATGCGCTGGTCGGGCCTGGCCCGGCCGGGCAAGTTCGGCGGCGACGTCAGCCACCTGAACCTGCACAAGACGTTCTGCATCCCGCACGGTGGCGGCGGCCCGGGCGTCGGGCCCGGTGGCGGCGCGCTCGCATCTGGCGCCGTTCCTGCCCGGGCATCCGCTGGCCGCCGAGCTGCCGCACGGTCCGCCGGTGTCGTCGGCGCCGTACGGGTCGGCGTCGATCCTGCCGATCACCTGGGCCTACATCAGGATGATGGGCGCGGACGGCTTGCGGGCCGCGTCGCTGACGGCGATCGCGTCGGCCAACTACATCGCCCGCCGGCTCGACGAGTACTACCCGGTGCTCTACACCGGCGAGAACGGCATGGTCGCCCACGAGTGCATCCTGGATCTGCGGCCGATCACCAAGTCGACCGGCGTGACCGTCGACGATGTCGCAAAACGCTTGGCGGACTACGGTTTCCACGCGCCGACGATGAGCTTCCCGGTGGCCGGCACGCTGATGGTGGAGCCGACCGAGAGCGAGAGCCTGGCCGAGATCGACGCGTTCTGCGAGGCGATGATCGCTATCCGCGCCGAGATCGACCGGGTCGGAGCGGGGGAGTGGCCGGTCGACGACAACCCGCTGCGCGGCGCACCGCACACCGCCGAGTGCCTGATGGTGGACAAGTGGGAGCACCCGTACACCCGCGAAGTCGCCGCCTACCCGCTCGGGAAGGCGTTTCGGCCCAAGGTGTGGCCGCCGGTGCGCCGCATCGACGGCGCCTACGGCGACCGCAACCTGGTCTGCTCCTGCCCGCCGGTGGAGGCCTACAGCTAAGCCAGCCTGAGCCCTGCCTAACCGGCGCCCGGCGATTACCGGCGATCTGAGCTGAGAACAGTCAACCGCTGGCCGATGGGGCCAATCGGCCTCACCAGCCAGACAACGGCGATAACCGGCCTCAGATGAGCTTAAGGACGTCGGTCAAATCGCTGAGAATCTCCGGTAGTTCGGTCGCGATAAGGGTCTCGGTCGTCGACAGGCCGCTCAGGTCGCCCGCAATATTCGTTAGGTCGGTGGTGATAACGGTGAGCGGATCATCCGGGCCGGTCAGGGCGCTGAGCAGGTCAGTTGTGAGCGTTGAGGGCAGGTTGGTCAGGTCGGTCTCGATGGTGGTAAACGTGCCGCTCAGGGCGCTGACCACGTCATTTGCGACATCGGTCGCTGTGGGCACGCTAGCTCAGGTCGGTCAGCAAGTTGCCCAGGTCGGTCACGATGGTGCTCAGGTCGGGCAGGTTGGCCAGGTCGGACAACAGGCCGTCGAGGGCAGTAGTTACGCCGCTGAACAGGCTGGTTATGTCCAGCAACGGAAGAAGGTCGGCAGCGAGGGTGTCGGCGGTGGTGATATAAGGCGTCCCGCCTAGATCAATGATCTGACCAAGGACACGGCGAGGTCACCGATGGAGTCGGTAGGCGCTGCGGTGATGCCGTTGGTAAACGCGCCAGGGTCGAGAACATTGACCAAAACCGCGAAAGCGTCGGCCTCGGTAGCGGTGAGTTGGACCGCGGACGTCTGAATGTCCGGTAGTGACGGCAGTGTTACCACCGGAGTGACAGCGATCATGCTGGCGCCTAAGAGGGCCACTCCAGCGGAGGCATAGGGGCGAAAGCGGATTAGGCGGGGTTGCGGATCAACCCGACGTCTGAGCGAGGCGCCGAATTGCACTCCGTCGACGTGCGGTGACTGGCATGGCGGAACATGAACTGCCGAGTGTGCGCGAGTGGCGCGACGGCGGCCGCCAGATACCGACGGCCGGCGGCAACCGACACATACGGCAGGCGTCGACGCCGCTCAGCTCAGGAAGTTGGTCACCGCGGTGGCCAGTTCTGGCGACGCCGACGTCGCCAGGTTCTGGTAGCTACCACCGGACAGCTTGGCGACGGCTTCCCAGGTCTCCCGATCGGAATCGGAGCCGAAGTCGATGACGTTGACGGCCACCGGCTTGGCCGGGTCGTTGCTCTCCTTGATGAAGTCCTGCAGGCCCTGGCCTCCGAGGCTCTGGTCGGTGTGCGGTCCGGCGGTGATCACCAACACCGAATTCGTCTTGCCCGGGATGGTAATTGGCCAGTGCGTCCTTGTAGATCAGCCGCAGCGTGGTGAACGACACCGCGCCACCGGACGACGCGTGCTGCTTGTCCAGTGCGGCGGTCAGCGCGTCCGACCGGGGTTTGACCGTCGACATCGTCGGCCAGCGGGCCCGCCCGCACCTCCGCTCGGCCTTCTTTGCCGTCGAACGTCCACAGCCCGATCACGGAGTTGGGCGGCAGCGCCTTGATCCGGTTGTCGAGCGCCGCAACCACATTGCCCAGCCGGGTCTTGCCGCCTTCGTCGGTGGTCATCGACTGCTCGAGCATGATGATGGCCGCCGGGCCGCTCGATGGTGTGGTCACGGTATTCGCCAGCGTGGCGCGCATCGTGTCGTCACCCACCGACAGCGTTGACGGCAGCGCCGCGAAACTGGTGACATCGCTGCTGGGCGGCTTGACCCCTTCGACGCGGAAACCGGCTTTGGCCAGCTCGGCGAGTTGATCGGGCTTGTGCATGAACTGGGCAAACCCGTTGGCCGCCGTCACCTGGTCCTGCGACAGCCACGACCCGCGCAGCTGCAGGGTGGGATAGTCGGCGACCGCCGCCGGGCCCGGCGGCAGCCACGAACTCAGCGTGCTGGCGGCGTCGGGCAACGATTCGCCACGCGCGAACAGTTGCTGCTCGGTGGTGACCACCGCGTGCACCGGCGCGGTCGCCGGATCACCGGGCCGCAGCAGCGACATTCATCGCCTCGGCCAAGGAGTTGTCGGCCAGCTTGGGCTGACCGGCGATCAGGCTGCGCACCGCGCCGCTGCCGTCGGTCGGCGGTGCGCCGGGCGGCGCGGAGTCCGCCGCCACCGCCTCGCCGGCCAGATAGGCGGCGTCGCTGTTGCCGCTGAGCGGCAGCGCCAGCCGCAGCGACCCCCACTTCGGCAGCTTCAACCCGGCCAACGCATCGGGTTTGGTCTGCAGCCCCGGCAGCGTCGACCATTTCTGGTCACCGAGCTCACGTTGCAGTTCGGGTCGCACCGCGAGCACAACCGGCGAGGTGACCAGCGACCGGCTATCGGTGATGGTCTCCTTGCCCGCAGCGGCCGTCAGCCGCGCCGCCGACACCGAGCTGCCCGGGATCCACAGCGCGGGTCGCTGGCCCAGGTCCGCGGGCCAGTTCCCGATGAAACCGTCGACCACGGCGTCGGAACCGGCGGGTTTGACGCTGACAGCGACGCAGTGGTCGCCGACCGGGGCGGCGAACCCGTTGTAACGCTCCGCGAACTGCTGGACGCGGTCGGCGATCGACGGATCGGCGATGACCGCGACCGTTTCCTTGCTGCCGGAGCACGCGGCAGCGCTGTGCGATCGGTTGGACAACGCGTCGCCGAAGAACCGCCACAGGATGACTCCGGCCACCACCACGACGACCGTGACCAACGCCGCGATCACACCGATGCTGACACCGCGTCGTCCGCCGTCGCTGCGGTGACCACCCCGCCAGTCGCCGAGGCCGCGGTGGCCGCCGGTCGGCGGCGATGGCGGCGGAGCGGGCGGCTCCGGCCCGCGTCGCGGGAAGTCGGGGAAGTCGTCCGGCGTGTCGACGTCGGCGGGGTGCGGCTCCTGCTCGAGAAGCTCGTCGTGATCGGAGGGATCGGTGTAGTCGAAATACCCTGGATCGCTGTGAAACTCGTCCGGATAGTCGTCGCCTGGGTGATCCGCGATAGCGCGGACCGGGGAAGCCACCGGTCTCCGGGGGTGCAGCGGGCGGGAAGTCGTCGGATTCCCGATAGCCACCGACGTCGCGAAAGATTCTGCGGTTCGGAATAGTCGTCCGACGGTTCGCTCGGTGGGCTCGTCCGGATCTGGAGCTCTGTGCCTACCCATGCCGATGCTTTCCCGCGGGCCAGAAGTACTTCCCCGCAAGCGGGTGGGGGTACCTCCCACTTGTGGGGGCGTGCCCCCAGCAGTGTCTAGTCATTGGGATGGTAATGCGCGCCCGAGCCGAAATCAGTCATCGACGCGGGCTTTAAATTCGCGACGGCGCCGATGCAGGATCGGCTCGGTGTAGCCGTTGGGCTGTTGGGTTCCGCTCAGAATCAGCTCCTGTGCCGCGAGGAAGGCGATGCTGTCGTCGAAGTTGGGCGCCATCGGCAGGTAGGCCGAGTCGCCGGCGTTCTGCTGGTCCACCATCGGAGCCATCCGCTCCAGGCTGGCCCGCACGTCCTCCTCGGTGATCACGCCGTGGCGCAGCCAGTTTGCCAGCAGCTGGCTCGAAATCCGTAGTGTGGCACGGTCTTCCATCAAGGCGACGTCGTGGATGTCGGGCACCTTCGAGCAGCCGACACCCTGCGTCGATCCAGCGGACGACGTAGCCCAGAATCGACTGGCAGTTGTTGTCGACCTCTTCTTTGATCTCCTCGGGAGCCCAGGCCAGTTCCTTGGCCAGCGGAATCGTCAGCAACTCGTCGATGGTGGTACGGGTCTTGCCCTCGAGTTCCTTCTGCACAGCGAATACGTCGACGTAGTGGTAGTGCATCGCGTGCAGGGTGGCCGCCGTCGGCGAAGGCACCCACGCGGTGGTCGCTCCCGCCTTCGGTTGGCCGATCTTCTGCTCCACCATGTCGGCCATGAGTTCCGTCATCGCCCACATGCCCTTGCCGATCTGAGCCTTACCCGAAAAGCCGGCGGCAAGGCCGGTGTCGACGTTGGCGTCTTCGTAGGCCTTGATCCATGTGGTGCTCTTCATCGCACCCTTGCGGATCATCGGACCGGCCTCCATCGAGGTGTGGATTTCGTCGCCGGTGCGGTCCAGGAAACCGGTGTTGATGAACACCACCCGGTCGGCCGCGGCTTTGATGCACGCCTTGAGGTTGACGGTGGTGCGGCGCTCTTCGTCCATGATGCCGACCTTCAAGGTGCCTTGCGGCAATCCCAGAACGTCTTCGACACGGCTGAAAAGCTCGCAGGTGAATGCGACTTCGTCGGGGCCGTGCATCTTGGGCTTGACGATGTAGATCGAACCGGTACGGCTATTCGCCAAGGGGCCGTTGGCCTCGCCGGTTTTGAGCCCGTGAATGGCGGTCACGCCGGTGAACAGCGCGTCGAGGATGCCCTCGGGCGCTTCCTTTTCTTCACCGTTGCCGTTCGCTCACAACCACGGCGTCGTTGGTCATCAGATGGCCAACGTTGCGGACAAACAGCAGGCTGCGGCCGGGCAGCGTCAGTTCGCCCCCGTCCGGGGTGGTGTAGGTGCGGTCCTCGTTGAGCACGCGGGTGAAGCGTCTTGCCGCCCTTGTCGACCTCTTCGGCCAGGTCGCCCTTGTTCAGCCCGAGCCAGTTGCGGTAGCCGAGGACCTTGTCGTCGGCATCGACGGCGGCCACCGAGTCCTCGAAGTCGATGATCGTGGTGACGGCCGACTCCAGGATCACGTCCTTGATGCCGGCGGCGTCGGTCTTACCGATCGGCGATTCGGGGTCGATCAGGATCTCGATGTGCAGCCCGTGGTTGACCAGCAACACGGACCAGTCGGGGCGGCCGAGCTCTCCGGTGTAGCCGGCGAACTGGCCGGGGTTGGCCAGCCCTCGGGACAGTTCTTCGCCCTCGCAGGCTGACCAGCAGGCGACCGTCATCGACGCTGAGTCCCGTCGCGTCGGCCCACGAGCCCGACGACAGTGGCACCGCGTCATCGAGGAACTTGCGGGCATAGGCGATCACCTTGTCGCCGCGGACCTTGTTGTAGCTCGTGCCCTGCTCGGCGCCGTCGGTTTCCGGGATCACGTCGGTGCCGTACAGCGCGTCGTACAGGGAACCCCACCGGGCGTTGGCCGCGTTCAGGGCGAATCGGGCATTGGTCACCGGGACCACCAGCTGCGGGCCGGCCGTCGTGGTGATCTCGGGGTCGACGCCCGCGGTGGTGATGGTGAAATCGTCGGGTTCCGGTATGAGGTAGCCGATCTCGGTGAGGAACTGGCGGTAGGTTTCCGGGTCTATCGGCTCGATGACGTGATGCCGGTGCCACTTGTCGATCTGCGCCTGCAACTGGTCGCGGCGAGCAAGCAGATCCTGGTTTTGCGGCGCCAGATCGGTGACGACCTTGTCGACGCCCGCCCAGAAGCTGTCGGGGTCGATGTCGGTGCCAGGCAAAGCCTCGGTGTTGATGAAGTCATACAGCACCTGGGCGACGCGCAGGTTCCCCACCGACACGCGGTCTGTCATCATTCTCCTCCGCTTTGACCGGAACAAAGTTGCGTCCAGCCTACCGGCCAGTAGCCCGACTACCCGCCCCGGCGCGCTGCAGAGCAGGTCACACCGGGCGAGCAGCGCTGCTCGTAGCGGCGCCGCACGTGCCGCGATGGCCTTCTGGCAACGCACGTACTCGGCGCGGCCGGCAGCCTGCTCAACGGCGATCGGTGTGTACCCGTAGCCCCGCAGGTCGTACGGGCTGGCTCGCATGTCGATTTCACGCGCCGCCGCGGCCAGCTCCAGGCAGTCCAGCAGCAGCTCGGATTCGATCAGCGGGCTCAACTTGTACGACCATTTGTACAGGTCCATGTTGGCATGCAGGCAACCGGGCTGCTCCCAGTCCTGTTGGGTGGCGCGGCTGGGCGAGCCGGCGTTTCGTGGCGCCGCGTCGTCGCTGAAAAAGCGGAACGCGTCGAAGTGGCTGCACCGCAGCGGCCCGGCGACCTCGCTCTCGACTACGGCGTCGGTGCCGGCGGCGCCCAACCGCAGCGGGACGCTGCTCGTGGCGCACGGCGCTCGTCGCGGTACACCATCGCCCATTCGTGCAGCCCGAAGCAGTTCAGCCGAGCCGGGCGCTGCGCGGTCGCCCGCAGCAGACGCGCCACGAACGAAATGGTGTCCAGCCGGCTGCGCAGATAGGTCTCGCTGACCGTGACACCGGCTTCATCAGCGGTGTAACCGCGGCGGCTGCCGTAGCGACGGATCGCTTCGCCGCCGGCGAGCAGCACCCCGTAACCCGGATGCCAGCAGCGCAGCTGCCCCGGCCGCAGGCTGTAGTAGCTGAACAGGAAGTCCCACACCGGATGCGCCTCGCCGACCCGGGCCCGCTTGAGGTGCGGGGCGACGAACGTCTCGGCGCGTTCGGCGTACTCGTCGGCGCGCGCGATCCACTGCTCAGGTGTCCTCAGCCGGCCGTCGGGCAGTTCAGACACGCTGCATCCCATCCCGTACGACGCCGACCAAGTCCCGGACCAGGTCTTCCAGCGCCACCATCGCGACCACTGTGCCGTCCTGCCCGGTGACCAGCGCCAGATGGCTCTTGCTGCGACGCATCCGCGACAACGCTTCGGGAACCGACAGCGATTCGGCAATTTGCGGCAGCGGCCGAACCCTCGCCAGGTCGACCACGGCATGCGGGTTATCACCAAGCGGCAGCACATCTTTGATGTGCAGGTATCCGATAAACCGGCGGTTCACATCGGCGACCGGGAACCGGGAGTAGCCGGTGGTGGCCAGCGCCTTTTCCACCGCCTCGACCGTCGGGCCGGAGCCCGGCCCGGCCACCGGCACCGCACGGATCTCGGCTGACCGGCACGGCCACGTCGGCGACCATCCGGTTACGGATCTGCAGCGCCCGGGTGAGCCTGGTGTGCTCCTCGGGATCCAGCAGGCCCTCCGACACCGATTCGGCGATCATCTCGCTGAGCTCGACGGTGGAGACCGTGACGTCGAGTTCGTCGCGGGGCCGCACCCGCAGTACCCGCAGGGTGGCGTTGGTGCAGCGGTTGTAGAACGCGATGATCGGCCGGACGGTCCGCACATACATCAGGTAGGTGGGGATCAGCAGCATCGCCGCCCTTTCCGGGCCGGCGATGGCGATGTTCTTGGGGACCATCTCACCGAGCAGCACATGCAGCGTCACCACAATGGCCAGCGCAACCGCGAATGACACGGTGTGCAGCAAGGCGGGGGAGATGCCGCCGACGAAATCGAACGGCCGTTGCAGCAGGTCGGCGACCGCGGGCTCACCGATCCGGCCGAGCAGGATCGACGACACCGTGATACCCAGCTGGGCGCCGGCGAACATCAGCGGCAGCTGTTCGCCCGCCCGAATCGCGGTGACCGCGCTGGATCTGCCCTGCTCGGCCAAGTGCTTCCAGCCGGTCACGACGCGCCGAGATCAGCGAGAATTCCGCGCCAACGAAAAACGCGTTGGTGGCTATCAGCAGAATGGTCGCCAACACTCCCAGCAGGTCGCCCATCAGGGCACCCGTCCCGCGCCGGAATCACCGCGACCATCGAGCTGGGTCAGCTCGAGCAGGTCGATCCGGCGGCCATCCATCCGGATCACCTCTGGCCTGCCAGCGGGCCGGGCCTTCCGGTATGCCGTCGGGTTCATATCCGCTCAGCTGCACGGTGTCCCCGCTCACCGGAATGCGACCGAGCTCTTGGAGCACCAGCCCGCCGATCGTCTCGTATTCACCCTCCGGCGCGTGATAGCCGGTGGCGGTCGCCACCTCGTCGATGCGCAGCAGACCTGATACCTGCCAACCATCGCCGGATGCCGATCACATCCGGTGTGGCGTCGTCGTGTTCGTCGCGGACGTCGCCGACGATTTCTTCGATCAGATCCTCGACGGTCACCATGCCCGCGATACCGCCGTACTCGTCGACGACCATGGCGGTCTGCAAGCCGTTGGCGCGGATCTCTCCCATCAGCGCGTCGCCGTCCAGCGTGGAGGGCACTACCGCGACCGGCTGCGCGACGGCGGTCACCAGGGTGTGCTCCCGGTCGGCGGGCGGGACTTGGAAGACCTGCTTGACGTGCACGATGCCGACGGTCTCGTCGAGGTCGCCCTCGACGATCGGGAACCGGGAGAATCCGCTGTCGGTGGCGGTGGCGACCAGGTCGGCGACAGTGTTATCCGTCTGCAGCGCAACGATTTTCGATCGCGGCGTCATCAGCTCCTCGGCTGTCAGCGTGCCGAACTGCAGTGATCGGTGCAGTAACGCCGCGGTGGTGGGGTCCAGCGAGCCGCTGCGGGCAGACGTGCGGACCAGCGAAACCAGTTCCTGGGGCGAGCGGGCCGACCGCAGCTCCTGGGCCGGCTCGATGCCCAGTTTGCGCAGGATCCAGTTCGCCGCACCATTTGTCAGCCGGATCGCAAAGGTCATCACGAACGAGAACAGCAGCTGCGGGCCGGCGACGACGCGGGCCGTCGGCAGCGGCCGGGCCACGGCGAGATTCTTGGGCACCAGTTCACCGAAGACCATCGACACCGACGTGACGACCACCAAGGTCACGAATGCGACGACCGCGTCGGCGATCCGGTCGGGCACCCCGAGCGCGTCCATGGCCGGGTGCGGCAGCTTCGCCACCAACGGCTCGGTGAGGTAGCCGGTGACCAGCGTGGTGATCGAGATGCCCAGCTGCGCGCCGGACAGCTGGAAAGACAGGGTGTGGTGGGCGCGGCGCACGTAGCGGTCACGACGACCACCATCGCGCGCGTTGGCCTCGACGGTGCTGCGCTCGAGGGTGGTCAATGAGAATTCGGCGGCGGTGAACAGCGCGTTGCCCGCGGTGAGCAGCACGATCGCCAGCAGGCTGAGCAGGATGACGACGAGATTCATCGATGCCGCCGCTGTTGCCGGCAATGCGACCGTGCGGGCCGCGCTGACCGCTCGGCCCGGAAGCCAACGGCCTCGCCGGGTGCCTGCGGCACGGAGACCCTTTCCCTCGATTTGTCCAATGACTACGTGAGATTCCTATGGTAACGAAGGCCTAACCCCGCCTAGCCCTGGTTCCAGCGACGACACGCCTCCAACCGGTCTGGAGCTACCAGCCGAACGGCAGCGGATGGCCTTCAGCGAAGCCCGCTGCGGATTGCACACCGACCACCGCCCGCTGATGCAGCTCGGCCAGCGTCGACGCACCGACGTAGGTGCAGGTGCTGCGCACGCCGGACGTGATGTGGTCGAGCAGGTCCTCGACACCGCCGCGGTTCGGGTCCAAGCCCCATCCGCGAGGTCGAGATGCCTTCCTCGAACAACGCTTTGCGGGCACGATCGAAGGCGCTGTCGGCGCCGGTGCGGGCAACCACGGCCCGTTTGGACGCCATCCCGTAGCTCTCTTTGTACGGCTGGTCCTCGCGGTCACGCATCATGTCGCCGGGGGATTCGTAGGTGCCGGCGAACCACGATCCGATCATCACGTTGGACGCGCCGGCCGCCAACGCCAATGCCACGTCCCGCGGGTGGCGCACCCCGCCGTCGGCCCACACATGTGCACCGAGTTGCCTTGCCGCCGAGGCACATTCGAGCACGGCGGAGAACTGGGGCCGGCCGACACCGGTCATCATCCGGGTGGTGCACATCGCGCCCGGGCCCACACCGACCTTGACGATGGACGCTCCGGCGCCGATCAGGTCGCGGGTGCCTTCCGCCGACACCACGTTGCCTGCGGCCAGCGGCACGCCCAGGTCCAGCGACGAAATCGACTTGATGGCGTCCAGCGCCTTCACCTGATGGCCATGCGCGGTGTCGACGACAACCAGGTCGACGCCGGCCTCGGTCAACGCCTGCGGCTTTGGCGGCCACGTCACCGTTGATGCCGACCGCGGCGCCGATGCGCAGCCGGCCCGCGGAGTCGGTGGCCGGGGTGTAGATACCCGCGCGGATCGCCCCGGTGCGGGTCAGCACGCCGGCCAGCGTGCCGTCCGGGCCGGTCAGCACCGCGACGTCGACGGGGGCCTGCTCGAGAAGATCGAACACCTCTCGCGGGTCGGTGCCCACCGGC
This sequence comes from uncultured Actinomycetota bacterium, assembly GCA_963791535.1. Classification (GTDB taxonomy): domain Bacteria; phylum Actinomycetota; class Actinomycetes; order Mycobacteriales; family Mycobacteriaceae; genus Mycobacterium. Next base: position 126,807 of record CAWBSW010000008.1, read on the forward strand.
GCGTTGACGAAGTCGGTGATCGCGATATCGCGCACTCGCGCGAAACGGTCCACACCGTCGCAGCACGATTCGGTGACCAGCCCGATCGGGCGGCCCTCGAAAGGCCACCACCGCGGCGCCATGTGCGCGCTTGTGAATCAGCGCGAGCGCGTCTGACACCGAATCGTCGGGCGCCAGTATCACCGGGGTGTCGACAATCAGGTCACGGCTTTTGACGAAGTCCACCGTGCGCTGCACCGCGGTGATCGGAAGGTCTTGCGGCAACACCACAAGTCCGCCGCGGCGGGCCACTGTCTCGGCCATCCGCCGCCCCGCGACGGCGGTCATGTTGGCCACCACCACCGGGATGGTGGTGCCCGGAGCCGTCGTCGGTGGCCAAGTCGACGTCGAAACGCGACGCCACGTCCGAACGGTTCGGCACGATGAAGACGTCGTCGTAGGTCAGGTCGTATGCGGGACGGTGCCCGTCCAGAAACCTCATCGGTGCTTCGGTGTACGCCCCTTATGTGGCCCTGCTAGGCCGGCACTTCGGTGCGGTCCCCGCTCCATAACGTGTGGAACTTCTTGCTCGGGTCCTCGTCGATGCGCCCGTAGGTGTGCGCGCCGAAAAAGTCCCGCAGGCCCTGGGTCAGCGCGGCCGGTAGCCGCTCGGTGCGCAGCGCGTCGTAGTAGGACAGCGCCGAGGAGAAGCCCGGGATCGGGATGCCGAGTTGGGTGGCGGTCACCACGACGCGACGCCAGCTGTCGATGGCCGCCTCGATTGCGCTGCGGAAATACGGCGCGACGATCAGGGTCGGCAGGTCGGGGTCGTCGTCGAACGCCTCCTTGATCCGGTTGAGGAACTTCGCCCGGATGATGCAGCCACCCCGCCAGATGGTGGCCATGTCGCCCGGCTTGATGCCCCAGTTGTATTCGGCGCTGCCGGCCTGGATCTGGTTGAAGCCCTGGGCGTAGGCGATGATCTTCGACGCGTAGAGCGCCCTGCTGACATCGTCGATGAATTGCTTTGCATCGCTTGGCTTTTCGCCCAGATGGCCGGACGCCAGGCCGGTCGTGGCCTTGCGCTGGGCCACCGAGCCCGACAGTGCGCGGGCGAACACCGCCTCGGCGATACCGGTGACGGGCACGCCGAGGTCCAGGGCCGACTTCACCGTCCAACGGCCGGTGCCCTTCTGCTCGGCCTCGTCGAGGATGACGTCGACCAGCGGCTTGCCGGTCTTGGCGTCGGTCTGGCGCAGCACCTCCGCGGTGATCTCGATGAGAAAGCTGTCCAGGTCGCCCTTGTTCCATTCGGCGAAGACGTCGGCGATCTCGGGTGCGGTCTTGCCGAGCCCGTCGCGCAGCAGCTGGTAGGCCTCGCCGATCAACTGCATGTCGGAGTACTCGATGCCGTTGTGCACCATCTTGACGAAGTGCCCGGCGCCGTCGGGACCGATGTGGGTGCAGCACGGCACGCCGTCGACGTGCGCGGAGATCTCCTCGAGCAGCGGGCCCAGCGATTTGTACGACTCGGCGGGGCCGCCCGGCATGATCGACGGTCCGTTCAGCGCACCCTCCTCGCCGCCGGAGATGCCGGCGCCGACGAAGTGCAGACCACGCTCGCGCATCGCCTTCTCGCGGCGGATGGTGTCGGTGTAGAGCGCGTTGCCGCCGTCGATGATGATGTCGCCTTGTTCCATGGCGTCGGCCAGCTGCGTTGATGACCGCGTCGGTCGGATCACCGGCCTTGACCATGATCAGCACCCGACGCGGCTTCTCCAGCGCGTCGAGGAATTCTTCGATGGTCTCCGACCGGACGAACTTGCCCTCGTCGCCGTGCTCTTTGAGCAGGGCATCGGTCTTGGCGACGGACCGGTTGTGCAGCGCCACGGTGTAGCCGTGGTGGGCGAAATTGCGGGCGAGGTTCGACCCCATCACAGCCAGCCCGGTGACTCCGATTTGCGCGGTGCCGGTCTTCGATTCCGACGAGCTCATCGTATTCGCCTCTCAGGGTCGGGACTTCTGCAAAGCCTTGCACCGAACACTGTGGCACAGGAGTTTCGGCCATCTGCAAAGTATCGCCAAAGCACGGTGGTTTCCGCAGCCGTAGGTTAGGCGGCGGTGAACAGACCGTTGCAGTTCAGTAAGCCACGGAATGGCCAGCGCGACGGTCGGCACCACCAGTATCGCCGCCGCGGCAAGGTAGGCGGCCGTCGACAACATCAGGCTGTTGCCACTGCCGGAAAGCCGGCGCACCCGCAGCAGCGTGTGGGCACCGCCGGCCCCCAACGCACCCACGCGGCGTGCGACCCGACGCACAGGTCACCAGGGCGCGGGCCAGGGGAGCGCGGCCGGCCACCCGGACCGCGGCGTCGTCGGCCAGCAGTTCGACGAGCAGCTGCACCGCGTCCAAAGCGCTTGCGCTGCGGACGAATCGGGGAAATGCGGCGTGTGCAGCGGTGAACGCCTCGAGGACGAGATCGTGACGGGCGCGCAGATGGGCACGCTCGTGGCTCAGGATCGCGGCAATCTCGGTCTCGGTGAGAGAGTCCAGCGTGCCCTCGCTGACCACCACTCGGCTGCGGACGCCGGGCAGACAGTAGGCCAGTGGCTGCGCTACTTCGAGGACGCGCAGGTCACGCTCCCGGGCGCAGGCCGCGTCGCGGAGACCGCGTCGGGCGCCACACCGAGCAGGTCGACGAGCATGCGGTGATGGGCCCGCCGCCGGCGCGTGATGATGGCCACCCGGATCACGGCCATGGCCAGCCGGGCACCGATCAGCAGCGTGAGCGCGAAAACCGCGACATCCAGGGTCCACAGCGGCCAGCCGAGTCGGCCGATGTCAGCGAACGGGGTGGCGGTTGGCCGCCCGTCCTGGCCGGGGAGAAACAGCCGGCTGGCGATCGCTATCCCGGCGCTGAACGCTGAGAGCACCGCGGCCACGGCGACGGCCTGCCAGAGCACCATTGCTGCGCGCGGGGCACGCAACGGCCACTTCGCTCGCGACAGCAGGGCCGGTACCGGGCCGACCAGCATCACCGCAAGGACGGTGAAGGCCAGCCCGGACATGGTGCCAGTCTCCCTCAGCTCCTGGGTAGAGCGCCAGCCGACGGCGCGTCGCGATGACCGGACTCCAGTTCATCGAGTGCCCGCCGAAGCGCCTCGGCTTCGTCGGCACCAACCCGTTCGACAAAATGCACCAGGGCCGCTTGCCGGCTTCCGGAGTCTGCGGCCTGATCCAGCGCGTCGACCATCAGGCCGGCGACCAGCTCGTCGCGGCCGTGCACGGGTACGTACCGGTGCGCGCGGTCGTCGCGGATTTGCGAGACCAGGTTCTTCTTGGCCAGTCGTTGCAGCACGGTCATCACCGTCGTATAGGCGAGATCGCGTCGCTGGGACAGTGCTTCGTGCACCTGACGGACGGTTTGAGGTTGGGGTGCGGACCAGAGATGGTCCATTACTGCACGTTCGAGATCCCCCAGACGCGTCAGCTTAGGCATGTTCGTTCCATCTCCTGTGCAATGAAGCAAGCGTACTCCGGCTTACTACCGACGGTCGTACGCCTACGACCGAGTAACGGTCTCGTGCGGTGGTAAGTCCCGCAGCACGGGTCCCGCCGGTGTGATGGCCCTCACAGTGCCTCCCTCCATTCTATGGTTAGGCTTACCTCACAAAGGGAGGTACCCGTGACGATTCTGATCGACGACCCGCTCATCGCGGCAATGGCCATTGACCGCATGCTGCCGCTGCATGAGTCCAGCCGACGGCTTCGCGAGCTGTATCCGCAATGCCCGCGGGTCTACGGTGTCGCGGTGCTGGCCGACGTGTCCGTCCGCCGGTGGTGGCCACTGGAGTCGGCGCTGCGCACCGATCGTCTGCAGCGCGATGTTCGACGCGGCCGCTTTGGACATGGACCAGCGCAGCGCCGCTCGCCAGTTGGCGGCGACATTGGTCCACACCGTGATCGGGCGGGTCGTCGCACTGGTGGTGCTGGAGGCACGGGCGTGGGACACCGGCCTGGAGAACCTGTGGGTGCACGTCGACTCCGATGGCGTCATCGACTGGGCCGGGGTGGTCGATCCGACGGTGCGCATGCTGCCCAACGACCCCTACTTCGCAGACGACGACCGCGATTGCCTTCGCGACGGGGTGGTGCAGCTGCCGAGCGAGGCGGCGTTGACCACCTGGGTCGCACACCGCTGTCACCGGACCCTGGAGCCGCTGTTCGCGAAACTGCACGCGGTCAGCGGCGGGGCTATTTCGGTTGCGACGATGTGGCACATCGTCGGATCGATGGTGGTGGCCGCGGCGACTCAGGTGCCGCAGTTGGCCGGCACCGACGAGCTGACCGCGATGCGTCGTGGTCAAGCCGTGCTTGACGCGCTGGTGGGCTTTGGCCTGCCGGTACGCGGCCCGTCGGCGCTACGCCCCGGGACACGGACCTCTTGCGAAATTAGGACAGCCTTGCCTATGCTGCTTGCATCGAGCGATAGATGACCGTGACGGCGTCCTGAGGGCTGCAGTGACCCCCGGTCTACTCGATCGGCGAGCCCCGTGCCTACAGGCACGGGGCTCGCCTGTATCTGGGGATGCCGCCGGTTCGGCGAAGACTCGGCGTCAGTTTTTGATGAAGTGGTACCCCGTGGCATTGTTGCACCCCGGAACCACTCATGTCCCCCCAGGCCGTGTACACACAAGGGCTATGCAGCCATCGCCAGACTCAGCGATCCCACCGGCTTTCGAAGCGCCGTTCGACAACGAGCTCGGGCTGGTGTTCACCGAACTCACCCCGGATGTCGCACGGGCACAACTGGAGGTGCAGCCCAAGCTGCTGCAGCCGATGGGCATCGTGCACGGCGGTGTCTACTGCTCGATGATCGAGAGCATGGCCAGCCTCGCCGCGTGGAGCTGGATCAACGCGAACGGCGGCGGTGGCGTCGTCGGCGTCAACAACAACACCGACTTCCTGCGCGCGATCGGCAGCGGCACCGTGTACGGCACTGCGACGCCGCTGCATCGCGGCCGTCGTCAGCAACTGTGGCTGGTCACCATCACCGATGCCGACGATCGGGTGGTGGCCCGCGGGCAGGTGCGGCTACAGAACCTGGAAGAAGCGCCGGCCGGGCCTTAGCTGGCTGCTTTCGCCGCTTCGCCCGCGTGCGCTTCGGCAGCCAGGACCGCCAACTGTTCGAGCCGGGTGCGGGCGAACGCCTGCTGCTCGGTGATGGTCAGCTGACCCCGGCGCGTGCTCAGGAACGTCACTGTCCACGACAGCAACGTGCTGACCTTGGTCTTGAAGCCGACCAGGTAGACCAGGTGCAGGACCAGCCACGCCAACCAGGCGATGAAACCGCTGAATTCCAGCGGACCGATCTGGGCGACCGCGGAAAACCGCGACACCGTCGCCATCGAGCCCTTGTCGAAGTACTGGAACGGCTCCCGCTCCGCCGGGTCGGCCCCGGCGAGCTCGGCTTTGAGCGTGGTGGCGACGTACTTGGCGCCCTGAATCGCGCCCTGCGCCACCCCGGGCACACCGTCGACAGCGGCCATGTCGCCGATGACGAAGACATTCGGGTGGCCGGGCAACGACAGATCGGGCAACACCTTGACGCGGCCCGCGCTGTCGAGTTCGACGTCCGACTGCCGAGCCAGATCCCGCCCCAGCGAGCTCGCCGAGACTCCGGCCGACCACACCTTGCACGCGGATTCGATGCGCCGGATGCTGTCGTCGGGGTCCTTGACCGTGATCCCGTCGCGGTCGACGTCGATGACCATCGCATCCAGTTGGATGTCCACACCCATCTTTTCCAGCCGGGCGGCCGCGCGCTTACCGAGCTTTTCACCAAACGGCGGCAGGACGGCGGGCGCGGCGTCGAGGAGGACCACCCGGGCCTTGGTCGAGTCGATGTGCCGGAAGGCACCTTTCAGCGTGTAGTCGGCCAGTTCGGCGATCTGCCCGGCCATCTCCACGCCGGTGGGCCCGGCGCCGACGACGGTGAACGTGAGCAGCTTCCTGCGCCGCTCCGGGTCGTTGGACCGCTCGGCCGCCTCGAACGCACTCAAGATCCGGCCGCGGAGCTCCAGCGCGTCGTCGATGGATTTCATGCCGGGGGCGAACTCGGCGAATTGGTCGTTGCCGAAGTAGGACTGCCCGGCCCCGGCGGCCACGATCAGGCTGTCGTAGGGGGTCTCGTAGGAATGACCCAGCAGGTCCGACACCACGACCTTGCGGGACAGGTCGATGTGCGTGACATCGCCGAGCAGCACCTGGACGTTGCGCTGCTTGCGCAGGATGACGCGGGTGGTCGGGGCGATCTCGCCCTCCGAGATGATGCCGGTCGCAACCTGGTACAGCAGCGGCTGGAAGAGGTGATGGGTGGTGCGGGCGATCAGCTTGATGTCGACGTCGGCCCTTTTGAGCTTTTTCGCCGCGTTCAGCCCGCCGAAGCCCGAGCCGATCACCACGACCCGGTGCCGACGATCGGGTGCGGTGGCTTCGGGTTGGGCGCTCATGGTGTGGATTGCTCCTCGACGGTTTGCTAAGGCTCAACTAACACCGTAGTCGCCGGGACCTGCAATTATCGAGTCCAACCCTTGTGATCACCCCCACCCGCGAGGGCGAACGTGACGCGCCTCGCCGGCCCGGTCAGAGGCCGACGAGCGGGCGCAGCGCCTCGGCGGCCGCGGTGATGGCACCGGGTGTGTAGAACGGCATGTTGATGATCACGCCGTCGATGCCGGCGTCCAGCACCCTGGCCTGGACCTGTTGGGCGACGAAGTCGGCGCCGCCGGCCAGCATGCGCTGGCTCATCTCCTCCGGAATCTGTTCCTGCTTGGCGTTTTCGTCCAGCAGCACGGTCAGCAGGATGCTGGTCTCCAGCGTTGCGGGGTCGCGGCCGATCTCCTCGCAGCGCTCCCGCACCACTTTGACCTTGCCGGGCAGCTGGTCGAATCCGGCGATCACGTTGAGGTGGTCGAAATGCCGAGCGGCCAGCGGGATTGTCTTCTTCTCGCCGCTGCCGCCGATCATCAGCGGAATGTGATCGCGGTAGCGCGGGTTGGCCAGCGCTTCTTCGGTGCGGTACCACTTGCCGGAAAAGGTCGGTCGCTCACCTTTGATCATCGGCAGGATGATCTCCAGTGCCTCGTCAAGCCGGTTGAACCGATCGGTGAAGGTGCCGAATTCGTAACCCAGCTGGTCATGTTCGAGCTCGAACCAGCCCGTGCCGATGCCCAGGATCGCCCGGCCCGCGCTGACCACGTCGAGGGTGGTGATGACCTTGGCCAGCAGGGTTGGGTTGCGGTAGGTGTTGCCAGTAACCAGCGTGCCGAGCTGCACCCGCTCGGTTGCGGTGGCCAGCGCGCCGAGGGCGGTGTAGGCCTCGAGCATCGGCTGGTCGGGGGAGCCCAGCATCGGCAGTTGGTAGAAGTGGTCCATCACGAAAACCGAGTCAAATCCGGCGGATTCGGCCTCACGAGCTTGCGCGATGACGGTGGGGAAGAGCTGTTCGACGCCGGTGCCGTAAGAAAAGTTGGGAATTTGAAAGCCAAGTCGGATAGTCACGCGCTCTACCCTAATAACCGTCCGCCGGCGGCGGAGGTCCCCAAATGAAAAGTTCGCGCTGGGCGAATTGCCGGGCTAAGCGAACTGCGTCAGCGCGCCATGGCTGACGTGCAGCAGCTGCCCGGTGATGTGGCGGGCAGCAGAACTCGTGAGGAACAGCGCCAACCGCGCGACCTCGGCGGCAACCGGCGGCGGCGTGCTGGACAGTCCTTCGTAGCCCGGCTGAACGCCACGTCCGGCAGCGACGGCGTTGACCGTGATACCGCGGGTGCCGAAGACCGTGGCCTGGCCCGCGACCCAGTTCGTCAGCGCGGCCTTGATCGCGGCCTCGGCGCTGCCTGCGCGCGGGTTCTCCGGGACGACGCTGATGATCGACCCACCGGAACGCAGGTGATCACCGACGGTCTGGACGGTGAGTACCGCCGACAGCACGGTCGTGTCCAGCGAGTTACGCCATGCGGCGGCCAGATCCGACAGCGAGTACGCGCGTGGGTCGCCGGGGTTCCAGCGCGGTGCCGGAATGTTGACGATGGTGTCAATGTGATCCGGGAACAGCCCGCGGACCGCGATCAGGCTGGCGGGGTCGCTGTTGTCGCAGACGATCGCATCCGCCTCGAGCTCCTTGGCAGCCACCTCGAGATCGTCTCGACGTGCCCCGGCCAGGGTGATCGTGTGGCCGGCGTCGCGGAACCCTTCAGCAACGGTGCGACCTAATTCGGTATCGCCCCCGGTGACCAGCACCTCCACGGCCATGACCTCCTCGTATTCAACGCTGAACGTAGGTGACGGCCAACACCCTTCCTTTGGATTTCAGGACGTGTATGGCGTCAATCTGCGTACATGTTACTGGACGGTAGCTATAGATGAAACTCTGTTCCCGGCACGGCGTGGTCACTGTTTGGACAACGCTTGGCACCGTGCCGCACGGGCTGGGAAACTGAACGGGTGCTCCCACGGCGGCAGGGCCTGCTCAAGCACCCGGTCCGGATCTGCGTCGTGTCCGGCTTCATGTCGCTCGTGCTGGTGACGAGTTTGTCCGCGTGTGTCGCGAAGCCACCGCCGGCCACCCACTCTCTCCCAGGGTCAATCGTCGGCTCAGTCGCTCATGGTGTTCGCCGCCGCAGCGCTGAAACCGACGTTCACCCTGCTCGCCGGGAAGTTCCAGGCCGATAACCCCGGCACCACAGTGGATTTCGACTTCGCGGGCTCCTCGGAACTGGCGACTCGATTGACCTCGGGCGTCGGCGCCGACATCTTCGCCTCGGCCGACAGCGCGCAGATGGACACGGTGGCCAAGGCGGGCTTGACACAGACCGAGCCGGTCAATTTCGCGTCCAACACATTGGTGATCGTGACGGCGCCCGGCGACCCCAAGCGGATCCAGTCGTTCGCCGACCTCGCCAAACCCGGCCTCAATGTCGTGGTGTGCCGACAGCCGGTGCCCTGCGCAGCGGCGACTCAGCGCATCGAGGACACCACCGGCGTGCACCTCAACCCGGTCAGCGAAGAACCGACCGTGTCCGACGTCCTGACCAAGGTCACCGGCGGCGAGGCTGACGCCGGGCTGGTCTATGTCACCGACGCGCGCGGCGCCGGCAACAAGGTGAGCACGGTGAAGTTCGCGGAGTCGGCCGGCGCGGCCATCGTGTATCCCATCGCCGTCCTCAAACATGCGTCCGAGCCCGCGCTGGCGCAGAAGTTCATCGACTTGGTGACCGGAGAAACCGGCCAAAAGGTGCTCAACCAAGCCGGCTTCGCCGGGCCCTGAAGACGCGCCCGGCGGCGATCGGGATGCCGCCCGTTCACCCGAACCGCGAGCGTTCGCCAAACTGACCCGCTGATCTGCGTTGATGCGTCCGATTGCGGGCTCACGACCGCCGGCAAATCAGTAACATAGTCAGCACCAGGAACTTGTCCCACGGGTGTAACACGGTAGGTTTTTGCTTATGGACGAGGTGTACGCACACTCGACACAGCCCAAAAGCCGCTGGGCGACGTTGGCGGTCGCGGCGATAAGCGGCGCCGGAGCCATTGCGCTCGCGTTGCTCCGCCGCCACAGCAAACGCCGACCCAGTGCCACCGCCGGGAACCACCACGGCGGCGCCACCAGCGCCACCGGCGCCCCCCGCGCCCAACGGTCCGGCCGATGCGGCGCCCGGTCCGGCCGGTCCTCCTGCGGCACCTCCGCCCGCCGACCCGGTCGGCGCGCCACCCGGCGCCGGCCCGAATGCACCGGTGCCGCCGCCACCCGATCCGAATGCCCCGCAGCCCGCGCGCATCGACAACCCGGTCGGTGGATTCAGTTACGTCATTCCGGCCGGCTGGGTGGAATCGGACGCCACCCATCTCGACTACGGCTCGGCATTGCTCAGCAAGGAGACCGGGCCGCCCGCCCCGGGCCAGCCGCCGCCGGTGGCCAATGACACCCGCGTCGTACTCGGCAAATTGGACCAGAAGCTTTACGCCAGCGCCGAAGCCGACAACACCAAGGCCGCGACCCGCCTGGCGTCTGACATGGGTGAGTTCTTCATGCCGTATCCCGGGACGCGGATCAATCAGGCGACCGCGCCGCTGAACGCGCCCGGCATGGCGGGAGGCGCGTCGTACTACGAAGTGAAATTCAGCGACGCCACCAAGCCGAACGGCCAGATCTGGGCGGGAGTGATCGGTCCGTCGGGACCGAATGCACCGCAGGGCTCGGCGAACCAGCGCTGGTTCGTGGTGTGGCTGGGCACGTCGAACGACCCGGTGGACGTCAACGGGGCGAAGGCGCTGGCCGAGTCGGTCCGCCCGCTGGCACCGGCTCCGACACCCGCGCCGGCAGCTCCGGCACCGGCACCCGCCCCCGGAGCCCCCGCTCCGGCACCCGCGCTCCGGCACCCGCGCCCGGGAGCCCCGGCTCCGCCACCCGCCCCGAACGCGCCGGCAGCTCCTGCTCCGGCACCCGCTCCACCGGCGCCTGGACAGCCGACCGGTGGTAACGGCGCGGCGCCGGCTCCGGGCGCGGTGTCGACCTAACCGCACGGTTAAGCCGAACGTGCCCGGCTGATAACCGTGACTCGTTACGCTGATGGGGTATACGAAATGACCGTCCAGCAGTGGGCTTGGCCAGCGACAGCAAGGAGTTCCGAATGGATGTCATGACAGCTACTCAATTCCTCGCAACACTCAACACACCGACCGCGGTCAGCTGGCTCGCCTTCATCATCATCGGCGGCATCGCTGGCTGGGTCGCGAGCAAAATCGTTCGCGGTGGCGGGTCAGGCATCGTGCTCGACGTAGTCGTCGGCGTCATCGGCGGATATCTCGGCGGAGCGCTTCTGGGCTGGCTCGGCGTCGATGTCGAGCATGGCCATCGGTGGTTTACGTTCTTCACCGCGTTGCTCGGGGCGATCATTCTACTGTTTGTTGTGCGGCTGGTGCGAGGCGCTGCCAGGCGCTAACCCGCTGCGGCCGTGGCGATTAACGGCATGCTGTAGTGATGACCGCAGCGACGATGAGCGCGTGGCGGGTGCGTCGGCCCGGTCCGATGAGCACCGATCCGCTGGAACGGGTCAGCACGCCAGTGCCCCGCCCCGAGCCGCCGGAGTTGCTCGTCGCCGTGCGTGCATGCGGGGTGTGCCGCACCGACCTTCATGTCACCGAGGGGGACCTTCCGGTGCACCGGGAGAAGGTGACGCCTGGGCACGAGGTGGTCGGCGAAGTTGTCGAGGTCGGCGCCGACGCCGGCGACGAGTTCAGCGTCGGGGACCGGATCGGGATCGCCTGGCTGCGGCATACCTGCGGAGTCTGCAAGTACTGTCGGCGCGGCGACGAGAACCTGTGTCCGGAGTCCCGCTACACGGGTTGGGACGCCGACGGCGGGTACGCCGAATTCGCCACGGTCCCTGCAGCTTTCGCCCACCATCTGCCGAGCGGCTACACCGACAGCGAGCTTGCGCCGCTGCTGTGCGCCGGAATCATCGGCTACCGTTCGCTGCTGCGCGCCGCGCTGCCGCCGGGCGGCCGGCTCGGACTGTACGGCTTCGGCGGCAGCGCGCACATCACCGCGCAGGTCGCGCTGGCCCAAGGCGCCGAAGTGCACGTGATGACGCGCGGCGCCGCCGCCCGACAGCTGGCGCTCGAGCTGGGCGCCGCGTCGGCCCAGGGCGCCGCCGACCCGCCGCCGGTGCGCCTCGACGCCGCGATCCTGTTCGCGCCGGTCGGTGATCTGGTGCTGCCCGCGCTGGAGGCCCTCGACCGCGGCGGCACCTTGGCGATCGCCGGCATCCACCTGAGCGACATCCCCGTCCTCAACTACCAGCGCCACCTTTTCCAGGAACGCCAGCTGCGCTCGGTAACGTCGAACACCCGGGCCGACGCGCGGGCCTTCCTCGACTTCGCAGCCGAGCATCACATCAACGTGACCACGCCGGAATACCCACTGGGTCAAGCTGATCGGGCACTATCCGACCTGAGCGCCGGCCGCATCGCCGGCGCCGCGGTGCTGCTGGTGTAACGCCGTCAGCTGGACAGGTGCCAGACCAGCGCCGCGGCCAAGGCGCCCAGCCCGTTCAGCGACCAATGCAGGGCGATCGGCGCGATCAGGCTGCCGCTGCGTCGGCGCAGCCAGCTGAACACGAACCCGGCTACCGCCGTCGCGATCACCGCCAACGTCACGCCGGCCAGCATGCCCACGACTCCACTGCCGAACAGCCGAGTGAAACCGACGTTGCTGCTCGTCAGCCCCAGCGAGGTGGCGATATGCCAGAGACCGAACAGCAGCGAACCCGCCAGTGCCACACCGCGAAAGCCCCAGGCGCGGTTCAATGCGCCGTGCAGCACACCACGGAAAGCCAGCTCCTCGGGGATCACCGTTTGCAACGGAATGATGATCATCGAGGAGACCAGTGCGCCCGAGATCGTCGCGTAGTGGTTGTTCATGAACATCGGCCTGGTCAGCGGAAGCAGCACGCCGACCGCGATCACCGTCACCACCAGCGCGATCGCGCCGAGCGCATACGCCGCGCCCGATTTCCAGTGGTCGCGACCCAGGCCGAGCTCGGCCCAGCCCAGACCGTTGAACCGCAACAACACGACCAGCCCGACCGCCGCCGCCGGGACGGTCGCGACGCTCGCCCACGGCGTGGTGAAGTGTGCGATCAGGTTCGTCAGCACCAGCACCACCACGACCAGCGCGACGTCGACGTAGATGCGGAACTGGTGCAGCGCCGAAAGCTGCGACACCACCGGATGGGTGTCGGCGGCATACGGTCGCGTCAAGCATTCGGCAAGTTTACCGGCGGCCGCTGGTGCCCCGCTTACTAACTGCGTTCGACGCGACCCGGCGGCGCACATAGTCCTTCAGCTCCGCCGGAAGCGCGTCTGCCACCAACAGCTGAGGAAGCAGTTCTGGTTCAGACATTCGGGCGCGAAAAACCAACCCGATGGTCACGTCGTGATCGGGACGGTAGTCGATCGCGATCGCGTCGCCCGCGCGCACCCTTCCGGGCGAGATCACCCGTAAGTACGCGCCGGGCTTCCCCGCCTGAATGAAGGTCTTCATCCAGTGGCTCAAATTCAGGAACGCCTGAAACGTCCGGCACGGCGTGCGCGGCGCGGAGACTTCCAGCACCAAGCCGTCGGTGCCGACGCGCCAGCGTTCGCCGATCCGCAGCGCGGTCACATCGACGCCCGAGGTGGTCAGGTTCTCGCCGAAGTTTCCGTTGACGAGTGTGCGTTGGAGTTGGAGCTCCCAGGCGTCGAGGTCTTCTCGCGCGTAGGCGTAGACGGCCTGGTCGTCACCGCCGTGGAATTTCTGGTTGCCGATGGTGTCGCCGACCAGTCCGCTGCCGACACCACCGTGCATTGGCCCCGGTGCCCGCACCATGACCGGCTCGGTGACCGCCACTTTGTCGATGCCTGTCACGCTCGACATCGCGTGCGGATCGGGATTCGTTCGCGCACGAGCCACGTTGACCGACAAAACAGTCGCCACCTGCGCCAGCGTAGCGCCAGCTAACCGCCGGGTTTCGGTGGACGCCGCTCATTGGCCTCCCCAGGTCCAGCCGCTGATCTGCGGGTCGTCCTCGCCGTGCTCGCGGGTGTAGCGGCGCGCGGCCAGCCGCGCATCGGCCATCCGCTGACGCAGCATCGCCGCTCGGCCGGCCAGCCCGTCCACCCGGTCGATGACGTCCATCACCAGGTGGAAGCGGTCCAGGTCGTTGAGCATCACCATGTCGAACGGCGTCGTCGTGGTACCGCGCTCCTTGAATCCGCGCACATGCATGTGATGGTGATTGGCGCGGCTATAGGTGAGCCGGTGGATCAGCCACGGATAGCCGTGGTAGGCGAAAATGATCGGCTTGTCGCGGGTGAACAGAGCGTCGAATTCGTTGTCGGGCAAGCCATGCGGGTGCTCGGAGTCCGGCAGCAGCCGCATCAGGTCGACAACGTTGACCACCCGCACCGCCAGGTCGGGCAGTTCGCGACGCAGGATGTCGGCGGCGGCCAACGTCTCCAGCGTCGGGACGTCGCCGGCGCAGGCCAGCACCACGTCGGGTTCGGCGGTCGCCGTGCTCGCCCACTGCCAGATGCCCAGGCCGCGGGTGCAATGCGTCGATCGCAGAATCCATGTCGAGATAGGCCAGCGCGGGCTGCTTCCCGGCGACGACGACGTTGACATAGTCGCGGCTGCGCAGGCAGTGGTCGGCCACCGACAGCAGCGTGTTGCCGTCCGGCGGCAGGTAGACCCGCACGACCTCAGGGCGTTTGTTGGCGACCAGGTCGATGAACCCGGGATCCTGATGGGAGGCGCCGTTGTGGTCCTGACGCCACACATGCGAGCTCAGCAGGTAGTTCAGCGACGCGATCGGCTGCCGCCACGGAAGTTCACGGCTGGTGGACAGCCATTTCGCGTGCTGGTTGAGCATCGAGTCGACGATGTGCACGAACGCCTCGTAGCAGTTGAACAATCCGTGCCGGCCGGTCAGCAGATATCCCTCCAACCAGCCTTGGCACAGGTGCTCGGAGAGCACTTCCATCACCCGGCCGGTCGGCGAGAGGTGGTCGTCATCGGGCATGGTTTGCGAAAGCCACACCTTGCCGGTCGACTCGTAGACCGCGTCCAAGCGGTTGGAGGCGGTCTCGTCGGGGCCCATCAATCGGAATCGGTCGCGGTTGCGCGCGATCACGTCGCGCAGGAACGTGCCCAGCACCCGGGTGGCCTCGTGGGTCTCCGTCGGCCGGCTGCGAGACCGTGACCGCGTAGTCGCGAAAGTCGGGCATGTCCAGGTCATGTAGCAGCAAGCCGCCGTTGGCGTGCGGGTTGGCGCTCATCCGGCGATCGCCGCCGGGCGCCAGTGCCCGCAGCTCCGCGCGCAGGCTGCCGTTGTCGTCGAACAACTCCTCGGGCTCGTAACTGCGCAGCCACTCTTGGAGCTGTGCGCGGTGGGCGGGGTTATTCCGGGTCTCGGCGAGGGGGACCTGATGTGAGCGCCAGGTGCCCTCCACCTGCTTGCCGTCCACCACTTTGGGACCGGTCCAACCCTTGGGGGTGCGCAGCACGATCATCGGCCACACCGGCCGTTCGGTTTTCCCGCCACTGCGGGCATCCCGCTGAATCGCGGCGATGTCATCGAAGGCCTCGTCGAGAGCCGTGGCGAGCTGCTGATGCACGTCGGGGGGGTCGTCCCCGGCGACGGTGATGGGCCGATAGCCGTAGCCACGCAGCAGCGACTCGAGCTCGTCGGACGGGATGCGGGCCAGCACAGTCGGGTTGGCGATCTTGTAGCCGTTGAGATGCAGGATGGGCAGCACCGCGCCGTCGCTGGCCGGGTTGAGGAACTTGTTGGAGTGCCAGCTGGTGGCCAGCGGTCCGGTTTCGGCCTCACCGTCGCCGACGACACAGGCGACCACCAGGTCGGGATTGTCGAACGCCGCGCCGTAGGCATGCACCAGGGCGTATCCGAGCTCACCGCCCTCGTGGATGGAGCCCGGCGTCTGGGCGGCCACGTGGCTGGGGATGCCTCCGGGAAAGGAGAACTGCCGGAACAGTTTTCGCATTCCGTCGGTGTCTTCTTCGATGCCGGTGTACACCTGGCTGTAGGTGCCCTCCAGGTAGGCGTTGGCGACCAGCCCGGGGCCGCCGTGACCGGGTCCGGTGATGAAGATGACGTTGGCATCGCGGTCACGGATGATCCGGTTCAGGTGTGCGTAGACGAGATTCAGCCCCGGGGTGGTTCCCCAGTGTCCCAGCAGCCGCGGTTTGATGTGCTCGGGTGCCAGCGGCTCACGCAGCAGCGGATTGTCCAGCAGATAGATCTGGCCGACCGACAGATAGTTGGCCGCGCGCCAGTAGGCGTGAATACCGGCAAGTTCGTCATCGGAAAGCTTCGCAGGCGTGACGGTTTGTGAGCTCATCCGCCCGATTGTCCGCAAGCTCGGTGAACAGCGCACGACGCCGAGGTGGGCAGAGGTAGCGTGCGAATTGCTCGACAAGCACCACTTGTAGTTCGCCGACCAGGAAGCCGAGTACGGCGCCGACCGTGATCATCAGCACCTCGTCGTCTTTGAAGACGGGTCGGAGGATGGCCCCAACTCGCGGCATTGATGTAGGCGCGCACCGTCTGCTCCGCGAGGGCGACGAGGCCGGCCGGATTGAACAGGGACGCCGTGGGCTGACCGTAGCGAACCGCTCCCGTCCTTTTAAGCGGATTGGGCCAGTCGTCATTGGACGCAGTCTGTCGAGTTACGAACCGAGACCGGTTGCAGTTTCACCCAGGACCAGTGCCGCCCACGCGCATCGGGCGGCAAACCCGGGCACTACGCTGGCGCCGTGCCCAACCCGGTCGATAGCGGGCTCCATGGCGGCGACCCGCTGCACTCGGCTACGCCGAGTTTGCGATCGCCGCAAAGGCTACTGGCGTCGCTGCGGGTGCTCGACCTGTCCGGTGACGACGGCGACGCGGTGACCCGGCTGCTGGCGGACTTGGGCGCCGATGTGCTGAAGGTGGAGCCCCCGGGCGGCAGCCCGGCGCGCACCCTGCGGCCGACCCTGCGCGGCACCGGCGTGCGGTTCGCGCTGCACAACGCCAACAAGCGCAGCACGGTGCTGGACCCGGCCGACCCGGACGACCGAACCCGCCTGGTCGAGCTTGCCGGTAGCGCCGACATCGTCGTCGACAGCGGAAACCCCGGCCAGGCCGCCGCGTACGGAACGTCGTGCGCCGACTTGGCCGACCGGTATCAGCAGCTGGTGGCATTGTCGATCACCGACTTCGGCGAATGCGGGCCGCGGTCGTCGTGGCAGGCTACCGATCCGGTGCTCTATGCCCTTTCGGGTTCGCTGTCGCGGTCGGGCCCCACCACCGGAGCACCCGTGTTACCGCCGGACGGCATCGCATCGGCCACCGCCGCTGTCCAAGCCGCATGGGCCGCGCTGGTTGCGTACTACCACAGGTTACGTTGCGGTACAGGGGATTACATCGACTTTGCCCGGTTCGATGCGGTTGTGATGGCGCTCGATCCGGCGTTCGGGGCGCACGGGCAGGCCGCTGCCGGCCTCCGCGGACCCAGATCGGTGGCGCGGACGCCCGAAAAACCAGGACGCCTACCCGATCTACCCGTGTCAGGACGGCTACGTGCGGCTCTGTGTGTTGTCGCCGCGACAATGGCGGGGATTGCGCCGCTGGCTGGGGGAGCCCGAGGAATTCCAGGACCCCAAGTACGACATGCTCGCGGCGCGCTTCGCCGCCTGGCCGCAGATCGGCGAGCTGGTCCAGCAGTTGTTCGCCGGCCAGACCATGAAAGCGTTGGTACCCGCCGGGCAGGCGCACGGCGTCCCGATCGCTGCCGTGCTGTCGCCGGCGCAAAGCTTGGCGTCGGATCATTTCCAATCGGTGGGCGCCATTGCCGACGCCGAACTCGTCCCCGGGTTACAGGCATGCGTCCCGACCGGGTATTTCGCGGTCGACGGCAAGCACATCGGTTTCCGCACACCCGCTCCGCCGGCCGGCCACGACGAAGCCCGGTGGCTCGCCGGCCCGGCAGCCACCCCGACGCCGCGCACGGTCACCCGTCCCTTCGACGGGCTGCGAATCCTCGATCTCGGTGTCATCGTCGCCGGTGGCGAACTCAGTCGCCTCTACGGCGATCTGGGCGCAGAGGTCATCAAAATCGAAAGTGCGGCCTATCCCGACGGATTGCGGCAGTCACGGGTTGGCGAGCCCATGAGCGAGTCATTCGCCTGGACGCATCGCAACAACCTGGCCTTCGGAGTCGACCTGCGCAGCGCCGAGGGCAAACAGATCTTCAGCCGTCTGGTCGCCGAAGCCGACGCGGTGTTCGCCAACTTCAAACCGGGCACCCTTGCTGCGCTTGACTTTCCGTACGAGACGCTGCATGCCCTGAACCGCCGGGTGGTGCTCGCGGAAAGCAGCGCCTTCGGCGACACCGGGCCCTGGAGCCAACGGATGGGGTACGGACCGCTGGTGCGCGCCACCGCGGGCGTCAGCAAGCTCTGGACAGACCACGACGATCAAGGCGCTCAACCGGATCAGCCGGCCGATGGCTCACGGCACCGGTTCTACGACGCGATCACGATCTTCCCCGATCATGTGGTCGGGCGGCTCACCGCGATCGGTGCGTTGGCGGCGCTGATCCATCGCGACCGAACCGGTGCGGGAAGCCGCGTCCATGTCTCCCAAACCGAGGCGGTCGTCAACCAACTCGACGTCCGGTACGTCACCGATTCGATACGGGCGGCAGGCCACGCCGATTTGCGGGACGACACCAGCGTGCACGACGTCTACCCGTGCGCGGGCGACGACGAGTGGTGTGTCATCTCGATCCGCACTGACGCTGATTGGCGTTCGGCGACAGCTGTTTTCGAGTTGCCCGAGCTGGCTGATGACGAGCGGTTCGCGACCGGCGAGGCGAGAGTCGCTCACCGACACGAGTTGCTGGCGCAGGTGTCGGCGTGGACTCGCACCCGAACACCGTTGCAGGTCACCGAGGCCTTGCAGTCGGCAGGTGTTCCCGCGGGCCCGATGAACCGTCCGCCCGATATCCTCGAAGACCCGCAGCTGCGCGCGCGAAAATTGTTCAGCGACATGGTGCATCCGCTGTTCGATCATCCGATGCCGGCCGAAACCGGCCCGGCGCCGTTTCGCCACATCCCGCCGGCGCCGCAACGGCCGGCGCCGCTGGCCGGCCAGGACACCCGCGAGATCTGTCACAAGATTCTCGGGATGAGCAGCGCCGAAACCGAGCGGTTGATCAACGACGGCGTGCTGTTGGCCGCCACCGACACCGCCTAGCATTCCCCTCGGCACACATCGCGGAAGGTCTTCACCAATGCCCGTCAACCCCAGGACACCGGTGCTGGTCGGCTACGGCCAGCTCAACCATCATGAGGACCCGGCCGCTGAGGTAAACGCAAAAGAACCCGTGGACCTGATGGCCGAGGCCGCGCGCCAAGCCGCCGATCCTCGGGTGCTCGCGGCCGTCGACTCCATCAGCGTCGTCAACCTGTTGTCGGCACGCTACCGCGACCCCGGGCTGCTGCTCGGCGAACGCATCGGCGCCGACCGCCCGGCCACCCGCTACAGCGGCGTCGGCGGCAACGTGCCGCAGTCGCTGGTCAACCGGGCCTGCCTGGACATCCAGCACGGACGCGCCGACGTGGTGCTGGTGGCCGGCGCGGAGATGTGGCGCACCCGAATGCAGTTGCGCGCCAAGGGCAAACGACTCACCTGGACCGATCAGGATGAGTCGGTTCCGCTTGCCCAGGGCAGTGACGAAAACGTGCCGATGGCCGGGCCGGCCGAAGACCGCATCGGGCTGGACCGGCCCGCCTACATCTACCCGATGTTCGAGCAGGCGCTGCGGATCAGCACGGGGGAGTCGATCGGCGACCACCGCAAACGCGTCGGCGAGCTATGGGCCCGGTTCAACGACGTGGCGGTGCACAATCCGCATGCCTGGATCCGCAAACCCGTTACCGCCGAAGAGATTTGCCAGGACGGCCCGACGAATCGGATGATCAGCTGGCCGTACACCAAGTTGATGAACTCCAACAACATGGTCGACCAGTCCGCCGCCCTGATCCTGACATCGATCGAAACCGCGACCCGCCTGCGTATCCCCACCGAACGCTGGGTCTACCCGTACGCGGGCACCGATGCGCACGACACCTACGCGATCAGTGAGCGCGCCGAACTGCACCGGTCGCCGGCCATCCGGATCGCCGGTGCGCGCGCGCTGGCGCTGGCCGGTCTGGGCATCGACGACGTGGACTACGTCGACCTGTACTCCTGTTTTCCGTCCGCTGTGCAGGTCGCGGCGGCCGAACTCGGGCTGCCGGTTGACGATCCGGATCGGCCGCTGACCGTGACCGGGGGGCTGACGTTCGCCGGCGGTCCGTGGAGCAACTACGTGTCACACTCGATCGCAACGATGGCCGAACTACTGACCGCCAACCCGGGGCGGCGCGGCTTGATCACCGCCAACGGCGGTTACCTGACCAAGCACAGCTTCGGCGTCTACGGCACCGAACCGCCATCGACCGAGTTCGGTTGGGAGGACACGCAATCCGCGGTCGACCGAGAGCCCACCCGGGACTGCGGCGGTGGAATGGGAGGGTGTCGGTACCGTCGAGTCCTGGACGACGCCGTTCGACCGCGACGGTCAGCCGGAGAAGGCGTTTCTTGCGGTGCGCACCCCCGACGACCGCCGCACCCTGGCGTTGATGTCCGATCCGGCGGCGGCCGCGGCGACGGTGCGTGACGACGGCGATGACTTAGCCGGCGCCAAGGTTGCGATCCACCCGGACGGCACCGCCACCCTGAAGTAACCTTCTCGGGTTAGCTGAAAGTTGCCTGTGAACCGGCTTCGCACGCTTATTGTCGTTTTGTAGCAAGACGCCGTTGGAGGTGGTCGGGCGTGCGGATCCTGCTCACCGGGGTCACCGGAGTGGTGGGGCGCGCCGTCGCCCGGCAGCTGCTGGCCGCCGGATACGCGGTCAGCGGCATCGCAGATCGCCCCCATGAAAACCTGGATCCCGACGTCGACCTTGTTTGCGGGCCGCTCGGCGGCCCGATTCTGCAGGAACTGGCCGACGACTCCGATGTGGTCCTTCATCTCGCCCCGATCGAGGCCGCCGCGCCCGGCAGCGCCGGGATCAACGGACTGGTGAAGGTCGCTCATGCGGCGGCCCGCGCGGGTGCTCGGCTGATTTACGTGTCGCAGTCGGCCGGGCAGCCCAAGTTGTACCGGCAGGCCGAGGCGCTGGTGTCGACCGGCTGGGCGCCGAGCTTGATCGTCCGGGCGGCGCCGCCGGTGGGCCGCCAGCTTGATTGGATGATCTGCCGCACCGTCGGCAGCCTGCTGCACAGCAAGGATCTCGACCAGCGCCGGTGCGGCTACTGCATTTCGATGACTTGCTTCGATTCCTGGTGCTCGCAGTGGCAACCAACCGCACCGGGCTGGTTGACCTCGCGCCTGGAGACACCACCGATCTGATCACCGCGCGCGGGTTGCTGCGCTCGGTCGAGCAGCGCACCGCGGCTCACCCGCCTCCCGACCTGGCCCCAGCTGACACCCGAGCTGGATGTCTCAGCGGTGCAGGAGGATTGGCAATTCGAGTTCGGCTGGCGCGCGAGCGATGCGGTCGCCGACACCGCGCGCGGATTGGCCGGCCGCCGACTCGACGTCAGGGGCGCTGTGGACCTGTCGGGTCATCTGCCGGTGCCGCTGGAGGTCGACGCCGCGGACCGAGCCGCTGACGGCACCGAATTGCGGCCCGCCGCGCCGGACGGCATTGAGGGCGAATTCGACGACCGGATCGACCCCCGATTCCCGGTATTCAGCGCGGCCCCCCTGGCCGAGAAGCTGCCCGGCCCGTTGACGCCGATGACGCTCGACGTCCAACTCGCCGGTTTGCGCGCCGCCAACCGAGCGATGAGCCAGGTGATGGCTCTGGGCGACGTGGTTGCCGGCGAATGGGGGAGCCGGGCTATCGCGGTCTTCGGTCACCGCCCCTACGTTGGCGTTTCGGCCAGCGTGATCGCCGCGGGCCAGTTGCCCGGCTGGGATCGCGCGCGAGGTCGTGCAGCAGTCGCTGGGCGACGCACCCGCCGATGCGCTGTTGCCGCAGGGGCGCCCGCCGCTGACCGGCGGGCTGCTCGGATCGGCCGCAAAGGCTGTTGTCGTCAAGCGGGCGTTGGCCGTTGTTGCGGCATCTGAGGGCCGACACCCAGAGCTTACGCTCGAGGCCGCGACGGCCGAGCACCTCGATGCCGCGCAACTGAATTCGCTGTCGGACGCCGAACTGCAGGTGCGGACTCGGTTACTGCGGGACCGGATCCACCAGGGCTGGGGTCTGACCGGGCTGTGGCTGATCGACACCGGTGTCACCGCAGCGACGGTCGAGCGCACCGGCCCGACACGTCGGCACCGTCTCGGGGGTAGCCGTGCTGGTGGATAGCGATGTCGTCGACGGCCAAGACTTCCTCGCTGGCGGCGCTGATCCGAAACGATCCGAAGTTGTGTGCGCTGGCTCTCGACGGCAGACCTGAACGGCATCAGCGACCTGTCGCGCACGACCGCCGCCGCCTTCACTGCTGCGGTCGCCCGGATCGCCCACCGCGGTCCGGGTGAAATCGAATTAGCCAACTTGGTGTTCGGTGATGATCCGGCGATGCTGCTGGTTGCCGCCGGACGGGCCGCGTCCGCGGTGCCCCGGCCGATGCCGCCCGACGGGTCGGCAGGCGAAGCTGGCCGAGCGGATGGCGGCCAGCGCTCGAGCTTCTCGGGAGCTGGCCTACGACGCGACCATGCGGTTCACCCATGAGCTGCGAATGACTCTGCGAGAACTGGGATCCCGGTTCGCCGCGGCGGACGTCATCGACGTTGCCAGGCGAAGTCTTCTACCTCACCTGCGACGAAGCGGTCAGCATGCCCGCCGATGCCCGGCTGCGGATCAAACGCCGGCGCGCCGAGCGGGAGCGGTTGCAGGGCCAGCGCCTACCCGACGTCATCGGGCTCAGCTGACCAGTTCTCCCAGCGGCGCCTTCGGGTCGGCCAGCTTGTCGGGATCGACCGCGCTCTTCGACCGGATCAGGCTCTTGACGTCGTCGAGCACATCCCAGATGTTGACGTTCATTCCCGCCAGCACCCGATTGCCGGCATCGAGCCAGAAGGCGACGAACTCGCGACCGTCGACGTCGCCGCGGAACACCACCCGGTCGTATGTCGGGCGCGTGCCCGGCATACTCCATCCCGAGGTCGTACTGGTCGGTGAAGAAGTAAGGCAGCTCGGTGTATTCGGCGTGTTCACCCAGCATGCCGGCCGCCGCCACCGCGGGCTGCTTGAGCGCGTTGGCCCAGTGTTCGGTGCGGATCCGGCCGCCGAACAACGGATGCTCGGCGGCAGCGATATCGCCTACCGCGTAGATGTCGGGGTCACTCGTGCGCAGCGATGCGTCGACCAGCACCCCGCCGTCGCCCGTCGACAGCCCGGCCTGGTCGGCGAGTTCGACGTTGGGCTGCGCACCGACAGCGACCAGCACGGCGTCGGCGGCGACCTTCGATCCGTCACCGAGCCGCAGACCGGTGGCCTTGCCGTCGGCGGTCGTGATCTCCTTGACCTGGGACTGCAGACGCAGGTCGACGCCGTGATCGCGGTGCAGCGCGGCGAATACGGTGCCGACCTCTTCGCCGAGCGCACCGATCAGCGGCAGCTTGGCTGTCTCCACGACGGTGACGTTGACGTCGCGCTGACGCGCACTGGCGGCGACTTCCAGCCCGATCCAGCCGGCACCGACCACCGCCAGCGAAGACCCTTCCGCCAGGGCAGAATTCAGCGCCGACGCGTCGTCGAATGTCCGCAGATAATGAACTCCGGCAGCATCGGATCCCGCAATCGGCAGCCGCCGTGAGCGCGATCCGGTGGCCAGCAGCAGCTTGTCGTATCTGACGGTGGTTTTGTCGGCAAGCTCGACGGTGTGTGCCGCCCGATCCACCGACGCCGCCCGAGTGCTCAGGCGGAGGTCGATCTCGTTCTCGCGATACCACGCTGAGTCATGCACGGTGAAATCACTGAGCGATTTCTTGCCCGCAAGAAATTCTTTCGACAGCGGAGGCCGCTCGTAGGGAAGCTGCTCCTCCTCGGCACACAAAGTGACGTTCCCGTCGAAGCCTTTCTCGCGCAATGCTTCCGCGGCCTTGGCACCGCCAAGTCCGCCACCGATGATGACGAATGTGGACGAGTTGGCCATGATCACTGCTCCCTTCTGCTCAGCTGTGCTCAATCTGGTGGCGCAGATCGTCATCGAGCGATGCCCGCACCAACGCGGCGGCCAGACGGGCATTGGCGCGCGGGGCGAGCTTACCTAGCTTCGTCGGGTCGGCGGGTAACCCCAGCGCCTTGGCGGCGCGGACGGCGCGTTTGTCGAAGTACGGTCGCACCCAGGTCCAAACGTCTTGGACTTCGCGCAGGTAGATGTCGGCACCGGTGTCACCGATTCCCTTGAATCTCTTGAGCATTCGCTTCGCGGCGCCGATGTCGTCGGCACTGCGGCGAGCGATTTCGCGGAGGTCGCCCGAGTACTCGTCCACGACCCGCTGAGCGATCTCGGTGAGCCGGGTAGCAGAACTTTCGTCGTAACGCACGTAGTGCGCTCGACCGAAAGCGTCGATCATCGAGCGCCGATCGGAATCCAGGACCGCCTTCGGCGTCCGCAGGCCGTCGCTGAACAATTCATGCCCGGCGCGCATGGCGATCGCCGCGTCGATCGGCTTGCTGGCCAGCATGCACAGCACCAGCAACTGAAATAGCGGCATTGGCTTGTCGCTGATCGTGACTCCCGCCTCGGCTGCATAGGTGGTGCCCGCGACTTTTAGCAGTCGTTGCACCACTTGCTTACGCTCGTCCATAACGCTCCGCGTACCCGTAGTTGGGGTTCGCAAACGCGGAGGTCATTTGCGCGGAAGACTTCGCGCATAGTCGGCGCCGCGGGTCACCCAGTCGGTCAATTGCCTTTTGGTTTCCACCCCGTCGGCCTCGACGCGGACCCAGCCCCGCACTTCCCGCCCGGCCATCACCATCGGGCTGACATGGGCTCGTCCCAACAGCTTTTCCGTGTCGTTGGGCGGCACCCGGACCATCAGACCGCCCTGGCTGCTCACGGCCACGGACATGTTGCCGTTGATCAGGAACGCCAGGCCGCCGAACATTCGCTTCTCGTCAACGCCGCGCAGCGGGCCCAGCAGCTCGCGAATGCGGTCGGCGAGGTCGGTGTCGTAGGCCATGCTTCGTCCGGCTCAGTCCAGATCCACCCGGATGGTGAGCAAGTCGCTGCCCGCGAGCCGCACCAGGGCGCTGTTGAATCCGCGCAGGCTGCGCAGCCGCTCCTTCGCGTCGTCCTCGGGCAGCAGGTGAGCCGTACCGGTGCGCCACCGACCATGGATGCGCAGCCGCACGGCGGGATTGGCCTTGATGTTTCGCACATAGTGCGAATGCTCGCCGTGCTCGGAAACCATCCAGAACTGGTTGCCGATCACCCGGCCGCCGATCGCGGTCCGCCGCGGCTGCCCCGACTTTCGGCCGATGGTCTCCAGCATGGGAAACGGTAATCGCCGACCCACGGGGTTGACCACCAGCCGTTGAGCGGTGTGGACGATACGCCGTTTGAGCTGCTGCAAATCAGTCATGACCGCAGGCTATCCGACCCATCCGACATCACGCCGCGGCGGTGACCGTCTGCGACGCCGGTTCCAGTGCCTGTGCGACGATTTCGGCCACGTCGGCCATCGGCTTGACGTCCAACGCCTCGAGAACCTCGGCGGGCACATCGTCCAGATCCGGCTCGTTGCGCTGCGGGATGAACACCGTCGACAGACCGGCCCGTTGGGCGGCGAGCAGCTTCTGCTTGACGCCGCCGATCGGTAGCACGCGACCGTTCAACGTCACCTCGCCGGTCATCCCGACGTCGGCGCGAACCTGACGACCGGTAGCCATCGACACCAGCGCGGTCACCATCGTGACACCCGCGGACGGCCCGTCCTTCGGGACGGCGCCGGCGGGCACGTGCACATGGATCCGCCGATCAAGTGTCGACGGATCGACACCCAATTCCGCTGCGTGCGACCGGACGTAGGACAGCGCGATCTGCGCGGACTCCTTCATCACGTCACCGAGTTGACCGGTGAGCTGCAGGCCCGGCTCACCCTCGTTGGCGCCGGCCTCGATGTAGAGCACATCGCCGCCCAGGCCGGTCACCGCCAAGCCGGTGGCCACGCCGGGCACAGCGGTACGCTCAGCCGACTCGGGCGTAAACCGCGGCCGGCCAAGGTAGCCCACCAGATCCGGCTCGTCGATGGTCACCGGCTCCTCGGCGATCTTCGTCGTCACCTTGCGCAGTGCCTTGGCCAGCAGCCGCTCGAATTGCCGCACGCCCGGCTCACGGGTGTAGTCGGCGGCGATCTTGCGCAGCGCGGCATCGGTCACGGTGACCTCGTCATCGCTCAGCGCGGCCCGTTCCCGCTGCCGGGGCAGCAGGTAGTCGCGGGCGATGGCGACCTTGTCGTCTTCGGTGTAACCGTCGATCTGCACCAGTTCCATGCGGTCCAACAGCGCCGACGGGATGCTCTCGATCACGTTGGCGGTGGCCAGGAACACCACGTCCGACAGGTCCAGATCCAGATCCAGGTAGTGGTCGCGGAACGTGTGGTTCTGCGCCGGGTCGAGCACCTCGAGCAGCGCCGCGCTCGGGTCGCCGCGGTAGTCGGAACCGACCTTGTCGATCTCGTCAAGCAGCACAACGGGATTCATCGATCCCGCCTCACCGATCGCTCGCACGATCCGGCCCGGCAGCGCGCCCACGTAGGTGCGACGGTGCCCGCGGATCTCGGCCTCGTCGCGCACACCGCCCAGAGCGACGCGCACGAACTTGCGGCCCAGTGCCCTGGCCACGCTCTCGCCCAGCGACGTCTTGCCGACGCCGGGCGGGCCGGCCAGCACCATCACCGCCCCGGAGCCGCGGCCACCCACGACCTGCAGCCCACGCTGGGCGCGCCGGGTGCGCACGGCCAAGTACTCGACGATGCGGTCCTTGACGTCGTCCAGCCCGTGGTGGTCGGCGTCCAGGACCTCCCGCGCCGCCGCCAAGTCCGTCGAGTCCTCAGTCCTGACGTTCCAGGGCAGGTCGAGCACCGTGTCCAGCCAGGTGCGGATCCAGCCGCCTTCGGGACTTTGCTCGCTGGAGCGTTCCAGCTTGCCGACTTCGCGCAGCGCAGCCTCGCGAACCTTCTCGGGCAGATCGGCGGCCTCCACACGAGCCCGATAGTCATCGGGTCCGTCCGGTTCGCCCTCGCCGAGCTCCTTGCGGATCGCGGCCAGCTGTTGGCGCAGCAGGAATTCCTTCTGCTGCTTCTCCATGCCCTCGCGAACGTCCTCGGCGATCTTGTCGTTGACCTCGACCTCGGCCAGATGGTCGCCGGTCCAGTCGATCAACACCCGCAGCCGCTCGGCGACATTCTCGGTCTCCAGCAGCTCGCGCTTCTGCACGCCGGTCAGATACGACGCATAACCCGCCATATCGGCCAGCGCCGACGGGTCAGTGAGCTTGTTGACCACGTCGACGAGCTCCCAGGCCTCCCGGCGTTGCAGCATCGCCAGCAGCAGCTTCTTGTATTCGGCGGCCAGCGCCCGGGTCTCGTCGCTGGGTTCGGGGTCGGTGACCTCGGTCACCTCGACCCACAACGCAGCGCCCGGCCCGCTGGCTCCCGCGCCGATTTGGGCCCGCCGCTCGCCACGCACGACGGCGGCGGTGCCGCCGCCAGGGATCCGGCCGACCTGCAAAATTGTCGCCAGTACGCCGTAGGACGGGTATCGGTCGTCGAGCCGCGGGGCGATCAGCAACTTGCCCGATTCGGTGGCCCGAGCAGCGTCGACGGCGGCGCGAGCCGCGTCGTCCAGGGCGATCGGCACCACCATTCCGGGCAACACGACCGGGTCGCTGACGAACAACACCGGCACTGATTTGGCTTCAGCCATCATTCCTCCAAAGTTAAGTCTGATGCGCTCAACCTGGATCGGGTCCAGTTTGTTCCCGACGCGTCAAGACCCGGAGGCGCGCTGGCGGGCCCGGAAAGCTTGGACTTTCGCCTTGTTGCCACACGTGCCCATTCCGCACCAGTGCCGGTTCTTGGCCCGCCCGCTTGCCTGCCTACGGCTGACCCGGGCGCGGCGTAGTCTGCGGCCATGGCGAATGCCCGAGAAGCGCTGCGAGTGCAGGTCGTCTCCTACACCTGCAGCCACAACTGCATGGGCTTCCGCGGAAACTCCGGCGGATGTTGCACGCTCGACGATCGCGACTTCATCCCGGGGCCCGTCCGCGACGCCGACACCTTCCTGGCCGACCTTGGCCGTCGACTCGGCCGCGAGGTGTCTCGCGACGAGGTGTTCATCGACTTCGAGGAGGGACGGGCCCTCTTCCCGGAGCGCCCGACGTGGCAAGAACCCGCCAACTACCCGGCATTGCGCGTGCTACCGGACGTGGAGTGGATCCCGTGCCGCTTCTACGACAAGACGACAGGTGCGTGCACCGTGTATGACATTCGTCCGGCGATGTGCAGGAATTACCTCTGCGACCATCTCAAGGGCGTCATTTTCCTGCTCAACCTCGACGAGGAGGGCGTGGTCCACGGACGGCGGAATGCCAGCCGCCGCAGCTGCGTCACATGCTTGGGCGAGAGCTCCTCGAGGCAGGTGACACCGAGCAGCCGCATGGTGCGAGTCAACTGTCCGGACAGGATCTCGACGGCGCGATGAACGCCCGATTCGCCGCCGGCCATCAGCCCATACAGGTAGGCCCGGCCGATAAGCGTGCAGCGTGCGCCGAGGGCGATTGCGGCGACGATGTCGGCGCCGGACATGATGCCGGTGTCCAGCAGGATCTCGGTGTCCTTGCCGAGGTCACGCGACCACCGCGGGCAGCAGATGAAACGGCACCGGAGCCCGGTCGAGTTGGCGGCCACCATGATTGGACAACACGACGCCGTCGACGCCGCGGTCGACCACGGCCCGCGCGTCGTCGAGGGTCTGGATGCCCTTGACGACGAGCTTGCCCGGCCATTGCGCTTTGATCCAGGCCAGATCGTCGAAGGTCAGGCTGGGGTCGAACATCGTGTCGAGGTATTCGCCGACGGTGCCCGACCACCGATCCAGCGACGCGAACGCCAGCGGCTCGGTGGTCAACAGGTCGAACCACCAGCGCGGGCGCGGCACGGCGTTGAGCACGGTACGCAGCGTCAGCGCCGGCGGAATCGACATCCCGTTGCGGACGTCGCGCAGCCGCGCACCGGCAACCGGGACGTCGACGGTGGCCAGCAGGGTGTCGAACCCGGCGTCGGCGGCCCGTCGCACCAATGCCATCGACCGGTCCCGATCACGCCACATGTACAACTGAAACCACCTGCGGCCCTGCGGCGCAGCAGCCGCCACTTCTTCGATGGACGCGGTGCCGAGAGTGGACAGCGAGAACGGGATACCAGCCGCCGCGGCCACCCGGGCACCGGCGATCTCACCCTCGGTCTGCATCAACCGGGTAAAGCCCGTCGGCGCGATCGCGAACGGCAGCGCCACCGGTTGGCCGAGAACGTCCCATCCGGTCTGCACATTGCTGACGTCACGCAGGATCGTGGGGTGAAACTCGATGTCGCGAAAGGCTTGTCGCGCACGCCCCAGCGAGATCTCTTCCTCGGCCGCGCCGTCGGTGTAATCGAAGGCCGCCTTCGGTGTCCGCCGCTTGGCGATGCGCCGCAGATCATGAATGGTCTGCGCGTCATCAAGCCGGCGTTGGACACGGTCGAACCGGGGCTTGCGGAATCGGATCAGCGGTGCAAGGTCTCGACCTTCGGCATCCGTCGTTTGGCCGCCATCGATATCCTCCTCAACACGTCGGGACTGTGCCACGGTAGGACATATGCAATCCGCAAGCGATCCCTTTGATCTGCAGCGTTTTGTCGATGCGCAGGCTCGGGTCTACCACACCGTCCTCGACGAGTTGCGCGTCGGCCGCAAGCGCAGCCATTGGATCTGGTTCATCTTCCCGCAGGTCGACGGGCTGGGCAGCAGTCCGACGGCGGCCAGGTACGCGATCTCCTCGCTCGACGAGGCCCGCGCGTATCTTCGGCACCAGCTGCTCGGAGCGCGGTTGCACGAATGCGCACAGTTGGTCAACGCCGTGCAAGGCCGTTCGATCGGGGAGATCTTCGGATCTCCCGACGACCTGAAAGTTCGCTCGTCGATGACGTTGTTTGCCCGCGCGACCCAGGACAACCGGGATTTCGTGCAGTTGCTCGAGCGGTATTACGACGGCGAGGAGGATCCGCTGACGGTCGGAGCGGCTGACTTAAGCTCGGCCGCAGGATTCGCCAGCCATGCGGCTCGATCTGCACCCGCGTCGACGACGTCTCCGGCGGCATGCCACTGCCCGGCGATGACGTGTGCCTTTCCGCACGCCCAATTCGCCCAACACGAACGTGCAGTGCGACGTCGTCGATGTTGAGCGCGACGATCAGCGCCTGGTCGCCGTGTCGGGACTGGTACACGTAATGCCGATTGTCCAGTCGCAACGTGGTCGTCGACGCGGCATGCAGCCAGGAATGACGTCGGCGCAGCCCAATCAGGTATTGATGAAGCGACCATACTTCGGCCTGACGCGCTATCCAGTTGGGCTGGGGGAGCGCCGAATTCGGGCGCACCGCGTCGTCGCCGCCGACTCGCTCCTCCTTGATTCCGTGGTAGCCGAGCTCGTCGCCGGCGTAGATGCTCGGAATGCCACCCACGGTCAGCAGGATCACCAGCGCGTGCGCGAGGTGTTCGGGACGCTGGAGTTGGCTGGCGATCCGCGTGACGTCGTGATTGCCGATGAAGGTCAGCGGGGGAAAGCTTTCGACGAAATCGTTGTGGCGCCGCATGGCCCAGTCCAGCTCGTAGAAGTTCCCGTCGTTGAGGCTGCTCCAGATCGCCTTCCACAGTTCGTATTGGGTGACCGAGTCGAAACCGGCCTCGCGAACCACCGCGGCGTAGTCGCCGTGTATCAGCTCTCCGACGAACCACGCATCCGGTTGGAGCTGGCGAACTCTCGGCAAGACCTCCGCCCAAAATTGTGGCGGCACAGCGTATGCAGCATCCAAACGCCAGCCGTCAGCACCTCGTCGTAACCAGTGCGCCATGACGGCGGCGGTGTAGTCGGCAACCTCGGGGTTGTCGTGGTTGAGCGTGGGCAGACCGCCATGTCCTTCGAAGGTGTGAAAGTGCCGCGGGCGCCCGCGAAACCAGCGTGCCGCCGCATCGTCCTGCGTCGCTTCGCGGTAGCGGGGGAAGTCGACACCGACGTGGTTGAACACGCCGTCGAGGAGCACCCGCAGGCCCCGCCGATGGGCCTCGGCGACGAGGTAGTCGAAATCGTCGTCGTCGCCGAGCCGAGGATCGATCCGGTAATGGTCGGTGGTGTCGTAACCGTGTGTGCGCGAGGCGAAAATCGGCCCCAGCGCGATCCCCGACGCACCGAGCTGGATGGCGTGATCGAACCAATCGGCGACCCGTCGCAGCCGGTGTTCACCCGGATCCGGGGGTGTCGCGGCCGGGAAAGCGCCGACGAACCCCAGCGGGTAGACATGCCACCAGATCACATGCCGTACCCAGGGCGGCACCGTCACCGCCGATACCTGGCTTCGTAGAGGGATTTCATCTCGGCCTCGAGTTCGGGCGCCGGGCCATCGGCCACCGCTCTGGGCGCCACCGTGCTGATCGGCAGCATGGCCACCGGCTGTAGGCACCTGCCACTCGGCCAGCCATTCGGTCAGCTGAGCACACGACGTGGCGTACACGATGCATCCGAGCCCCGCCCACGCGTGCGCGGCCGCGCACATCGGGCACTGCTCACACGACGTGTAGACGGTCGCTCGAATGCGAAGGACCGGAGCCAAATTCGCCACCGCCCACCGGACGATACCCATCTCGGCATGCAGAGTCTGGTCGTCGTCGGTGATCCGGTTGTGGTCCTCGTAGAGGGTCTGGCCTTTGGCGTCGACCAGGATCGCGCCGAACGGCGCGTGCCCGTTGTCGAGTGCGGTTTGGGCAAGTTCGACACAGCGATGCAGACGTTGCAGATCGACTTGGCTCAGGCCCACAGACCCGAAGTCTACGGGCGGCGTCTAGCCGGCGGCGGCCAGCGTTTGGGCAGTGGTGATGGCCTGCGCGACACCGGACACGATGGCGGCCACCTTCAATGCCTCGAGGATGGCTTCCCGATCGACGCCCGCCTCACGCAGGGTGTGCTCGTGGGCCACCATGCAGTGCGAACACCCGTTGATCGACGACACCGCAAACGACCACAGCTCGAAACTCGCTTTGTCCACGCCCGGGTTCCCGATGATGTTCATCCGCAGGCCCGGGCGCAGGTCGTCGTACTTGCCGTCGAGGAAGCCGCGGCCACGGTAGAACACGTTGTTCATGCCCATGATCGACGCCGCACCCAGCGCCGCCTGATAGGCCTCTGACGACAGGTAGTCGGCCGCCTCGGCCCCAATCTCGGCCAGCACCTGGGTATTCCGCGTCGCCGCGGCACTGGCCAGCAGGGTGCCCCACAGCTGCTCTTCGTTGAGCACGGTGCTGCGGCTGATCGAGCCCAGGTTCAGCTTGAGGTCCTTGGCGTATTCGGGCAGTGCGTCCTTCAGGTTCTCGACACTCATCAGGCTGACTTCCTCAACTCTTCGCCGGCGTCGATCGTGGGGTCACCCTTGCGCCAGTTGCAGGCGCACAGTTCGTCGGACTGCAGGGCATCGAGCACCCGCAGCACCTCGTCGACGTTGCGCCCGACCGAACCGGCAGTCACCGAGACGAATTGGATTTCGTTGTTGGGATCGACGATGAACGTGACCCGATCGGCGACACCCTCGTCGTTGAGCGCCCCGGTGGCTTCGACCAGTTCCCGCTTGATGTCCGAAAGCATCGGGAACGGTAGCTTCTTGAGGTCCTCGTGCTGGGCACGCCACTGGAAGTGCACGAACTCGCTGTCCACCGAGACGCCGAGCACCTGCGTGTCGCGGTCCTCGAACTCGTCGTTGAGCTTGCCGAACGCGGCGATCTCGGTCGGGCACACGAAGGTGAAGTCCTTCGGCCAGAAGAACACCACCCGCCACTTGCCCTCGTGGTCGTCGCTGGAGATGGTCGTGAAGTAGTCGCCGGGCTGCTGAGCGTCGACCTTGGACAGGTCGCCACCAATCAACGCGGTCAGCCGGTAGGCGGGGAACTGGTCACCAATGGTCAGCAGTGCCATGTCACTCCTTTTCGAGAAGATTGGATCCAGTCAAGTTTTCTAGGCCCATACTGCCGCAACCGACTTAGAATTAAAGGTGATATGTCCCACTATACTGATAGGTATGACCGATAAGAGTTATCAGCCGACCATCGCCGGGCTCCGGGCGTTTGTCGCCGTCGCGGAAAAGCAGCATTTCGGCAGCGCTGCAACAACTCTCGGCGTCAGCCAGTCGACGTTGTCGCAGGCCCTGTCGGCGCTGGAGGCCGGTCTCGGGGTCCACCTGGTGGAGCGTTCGACTCGTCGAGTTTTCCTGACCGCGGAAGGCAGGCAGCTGCTGCCGCAGGCGCAAGCGGTGATCGAGGCGGCGACGGCGTTCGCGGCCGCGGCCGCGGGCGCCTCGGACCCGCTGCAGGGCAGCATCCGGCTGGGACTGATCCCGACGGTGGCACCGTATGTGCTGCCGACCCTGCTCGCCGGGCTGGCCGATCGGCTGCCGTCGCTGACCTTGCGAGTGATCGAAGACCAGACCGAGCGGCTGCTCACCGGGCTGCGCGAGGGATCCCTGGATGCGGCGCTGATCGCCTTGCCGGCCGAGGCCAGCGGCATCACCGAAATCCCAATTTACGACGAAGATTTCGTGCTCGCGCTGCCGCCCGGGCATCCGCTGGCGGGCAAGCGACGAGTGCCGCCGACCGCGCTGGCGCAGCTGCCGTTGCTGTTGCTCGACGAGGGGCACTGCCTGCGCGACCAGGCCCTCGACGTCTGCCGTAAGGCGGGCGTACGCGCCGAGTTGGCCAACACCCGGGCGGCGTCGCTGGCGACGGCGGTGCAATGTGTCACCGGCGGGCTGGGTGTGACGTTGATTCCGCAGAGCGCGGTGCCCGTCGAGACCGCGCGCAGCCGGCTCGAACTGGCCTACTTCACGACACCTCGTCCGGGCCGGCGGATCGGGTTGGTATTTCGGTCATCCAGCGGCCGGGAAGAGCCCTACCGGCAGCTTGCCGCGCTGATCGGCGAGCTGGTCGGCGGCGACCAGCAGGTACGCCCGGCCCGGTAGCGCCGCCAACATGAACGTGTTCTAGTTTCGCCTCATGGAGAAGGTAGTTGCGGTGCTGATGGCGGCCGACCGCGATGACGACTGGTGCCAACGGCAGCGGGGACCGGTCGCCGATGCCATTCTTCGGCTCGGTGTCCCCGGTTTGGCCGTCAACGTCCGCGACGACGGCGGTGCGTCATTCACTGATGACGCTGACGACGCTCGACCCGCCGGTGGCCGCCGTGGTGAGTATGTGGACCCAGCAGTGCTATGGCGATCAGATCGCGGCGGCGCTGCGCCTGCTGGAGGCGCAGTGCGATCAGCTCGCGGCTTATCTGGTCACCGAGTCGGTTCCGTTGCAGGCACCGCTTCAACTAGGAAGCCGCACAACGGGTTTGGCCAACATTGCCTTACTGCGGCGGCCAGCGGAGCTGGACCAGGCGAGCTGGCTGCGCCGCTGGCAGCACGACCACACGCCGGTGGCGATCGAGACCCAGTCCACCTTCGGCTACACCCAGAACGCCGTCGTGCGCGCGCTCACGCCGGACGCGCCGGAACTGTCGGGCATCGTCGAAGAGCTGTTCCCGGCGGAGGCGATCACCGATCTGAAGGCCTTTTTCGGCGCCGCTGATGACGCCGACCTGCAGCAGCGGCTGAGCCGGATGGTCGCCAGCACATCGGCGTTCGGCGCCAACGAGAACATCGACACCGTGCCGACCAGCCGCTACGTGCTGAAAACACCGTTCGAGACATGAGGAGACACCGGTGATACTGCAGAGCGAGGACCAAAACCGGGTGCGCACCCTCACCCTGAACCGGCCCGAGGCGCTCAATGCGTTCAACGAGGCGCTCTACGAAGCCACCGCCGAAGCACTGAGGTCAGCAGCCGACGACCCCGAAATCGCCGTGGTGCTGTTGACCGGGGCCGGACGAGCCTTCAGCGCCGGCAACGACCTCAAAGAGATGCAAGCACGCATCACCGACCCGGAAATGGCCCGTCAGGGATCGCACTTCACCACGATGATCGATGCGCTGACCCGGTTTCCCAAACCACTGGTCTGCGCGGTGAACGGCGTCGGCGTCGGCATCGGCACCACCATCCTGGGCTATGCGGACCTGGCATTCATGTCGTCGACGGCTCGGCTGAAATGCCCGTTCACCAGCCTGGGCGTCGCGCCGGAGGCGGCATCGTCGTACCTGCTGCCGCAGTTGGTGGGCCGGCAAAACGCCGCCTGGCTGTTGATGTCGTCGGAATGGGTCAGCGCTGACGAGGCGCTACGAATGGGGCTGGTCTGGAAGGTGTGCGAGCCGTCCGAGCTGATCGCCGATGCCCGCCGGCACGCCGAAATCCTTGCCTCTCGGCCGATTTCGAGTCTGATCGCGGTCAAGCAGACCATCGTCGAACCGACTCGTCCGGAAATCGCGGCGGCAACCGCTCGCGAAAACGACCAGTTCGCCCAGTTGCTCGGCGGTCAGGCGAACGCGCAGGCGCTTGCCGATTTCACCCGTCGGCGAGGCTAGCGCGACCCGCTGGTTTCCAGCTGCGCGGCCGCCGCGATGATCGCCCGCAGTGTGCGTCGGCAACGTCCGCAGTCGGTGCCGGCCCCGCACGCCGCCGCAACCTCTTTGGATGTCGATGCCCCGCCTGCGACGGCGTCAGACACGGTCTGACTTGTCGCTCCGACGCACAGGCATACGTACATCAGCGAACCCCCAACATCTGCTCGATCGGCGAGTGAACAGCCCGCATGTTAGTGGAGTCTAACCTAAGTCAGTTAGTGCAGTCTAACCTAAGTCTGCCAGCTCACTTCAAACCCGTCGACTGGCCGATGACCAGCTCTTCAACCTCTTCAACGTACGGGGCTCTTGAAGCACCGAACTGCTTGGTCGCGTGCGGGCAGCCACGCCGACACTGTCAGCGCCACACCCTTGCCGATGAGAAAATTTCCAGCCGGCGCCTCGCTCGGGGCGATTTGCCTCTGATCGCTCTCACCGCACACCGCATTGACGGCCTATGCACAAACCCGCTTAGTACGATGCTCGCTCAGCCGATAAACGCCGACAATGAGTTGGTTCACTAAACATAGGCTTCGGTTACTTAGGGAAAGCTGTCCTGAGTGAGTATCACCTTGGGTGACAACGGCTTTTGACCTGCGGTAGCGTAGCCGCAACGACCGTGGTGGCAACCTAGACAGGAGTGATAATGGAAGGCGATCCGGAAGTTTTGCGCTTGCTCAATGAGCAATTGACCAGTGAACTCACCGCGATAAATCAATATTTTTTGCATTCCAAAATGCAAGAAAATTGGGGCTTCACCGAGGTGGCGGAGCACACCCGCGCCGAGTCGTTCGACGAAATGAAGCACGCCGAAGCGATCACCGATCGCATCTTGTTGCTGGACGGCCTGCCCAACTACCAACGCCTCTTTTCGTTGCGGATCGGGCAGACGCTGCGCGAGCAGTTCGAGGCCGATCTGGCGATCGAACACGAGGTGTTGGACCGGCTCAAACCGGGCATCATCATGTGCCGCGAGAAGCAAGACACCACCAGCGCCAACCTGCTCGAGGGGATTGTGGCCGACGAGGAAAACCATGTCGACTACCTCGAGACGCAGCTGCAGTTGATGGAAAAGCTTGGCGAAGAGCTGTACTTGGCCCAGTGTGTCGCGCGGCCGCCGACGACAGGACAAGCCGGGCACTGAGCTTGACTCACGCTGACGGGGGAAGGCAGGGATGACGAGCCCGACAGCGCAAAAGGCCGTCGCCGCGGACACCGAATCCGGCAGCACCCTGCTCAGTCCGCGACGACGCAATTTCGTCTTCCTGGCGATCATGCTGGGAATGCTGATGGCGGCGCTCGACCAAACCATCGTCGCCACCGCGCTGCCGACGATCGTCGCCGACCTGGGCGACGCCGGCCACCAGTCCTGGGTGGTCACCAGCTACCTGCTGGCCTCGACCATCATCACCGCGCTGGCCGGCAGACTCGGTGACCTGTTCGGCCGCAAGCGGGTGTTCCAGGCGGCCGTGACGTTCTTTGTCGTCGGGTCGGCGCTGTGCGGGGTGTCGCAGTCCATGGCGATGCTGGTCGGAGCCCGGGCACTGCAGGGCCTTGGTGGCGGTGCCATCACCGTCACGGCCACCGCGCTGATCGGCGAAATCATTCCGCTGCGGGATCGCGGCCGCTACCAGGGTGCATTGGGTGCCGTGTTCGGTGTGACGACGGTGATCGGCCCGCTGCTGGGCGGCTATTTCACCGACCATCTGAGCTGGCGATGGGCGTTCTACGTCAACGTGCCGCTGTCGATCGTGGTCTTATTCGTTGCCGCAGCGGCGATCCCGTCGCTGGCCGCGCGCACGAAACCGGTCATCGACTACACCGGCATCCTGTTCGTCGGCCTGGGCGCGACCGGTCTGACCTTGGCCACCAGCTGGGGTGGCACCACCTACCCGTGGAAATCCGCGACGATTCGTCTGGATCGAGAGCCGTGTCGCGGCGCCGATCCTGCCGACCCGGCTCTTCGGTAGTCCGGTGTTCACGGTGTGCTGTGTGCTGTCCTTCGTGGTCGGGTTCTCCATGTTGGGGGCGCTCACCTTTCTGCCGACCTACATGCAGTTTGTCGACGGTGTGTCGGCAACGACATCGGGACTGCGCACGCTGCCCATGGTGGCCGGGATGCTCTTGACGTCGATGGGTAGCGGCGTGCTGGTCGGCCGAACCGGGCGATACAAGATCTTCCCGGTCGCGGGGACGGCGGTGATGGCGATCGCGTTTCTGCTGATGTCCCGGATGAACCCGTCCACATCGGCGCTGCTGCAATCGCTTTACCTGTTCATCCTCGGCGCCGGCATCGGCATGTGCATGCAGGTGCTGATCCTCATCGTGCAGAACACGTCGCGCTTCGAAGACCTCGGCGTCGCCACCTCGGGCGTCACGTTTTTCCGTACAATCGGAAGTTCTTTCGGCGCTGCGATATTCGGCTCACTGTTCACCAATTTCCTGCGAGCGCGCATCGGTCCGGCGATCGTGGCCAGCGGCGCATCCCCGGCAGCGGCGAATTCGCCGGAGGCCTTGCACCGCCTGCCTCGTGCCATGGCCGCACCGATCGTGAACGCCTATGCGACGTCGCTCACCCAGGTGTTCTTCTGGGCGGTTCCGGTCGCGCTGGTCGGTTTCGTCCTGGCGCTGTTTCTTCGTGAAGTCCCGTTGCGGGAGATCGGCAAGCCCGCCGCCGACCTCGGTGACGGGTTCGCGATGCCCACCACGCAGTCGCCGGAAGAGATGTTGGAGACGGCGATCGGACGCCTGCTGCGCGGTGAACCGGGGATGCGGCTGCGCAGCATCGCCATGCGACCCGACTGTCAACTCGACGTCGCGGAGTTGTGGGCGCTGCTGCGAATCAACCGTCATCAGCGCGCGTTCGGGATAGCCCGGATCACCGACATCGGTGAACAGTTGGGGATACCTTACGAAGTTCTCGAACCCACCTTCGATCGCCTGGTCCGCCGGGGCTACGCGCAACGCAACGTCGACCGGCTATGGCTGACCCCGCCCGGACTACGCCAGGTCGACTTCGTCACCACGCTGATCCGGGAATGGATCGTCGACAAACTCACCCGCTCGCCCGACTTCGAAGGCAGTCCCGACCGCGCTCAGGTCGAAGCCGCGCTCGACCGGATCGCGCAACGGATCGTCGTGCAACCTGACTGGGGTGACGACCCACGGCGACTGTCGGCGACTGGCAGAGAAGCGACGAAGCGGATTCCTAGGCCAATTCCCAGCGATTCCGCGCGTACCGCTTCGCGGTGAGACTAAGGCGAAACGGATGGACGCGATTGCTTTCTATTGCTAGTGGCCATCTGGTTGGCGTGGACCGGTCGGTCCTCGCCAACCAGAGCGACCGAGATCAGAAGAGCGTGCTCGAACCCACCAAGCCGTCAATGACCGAGTCGAGCGGGTTGAACGCGCTGGGGTCGAGCGCCCCGATCACGTCGCTGACCGGATCCGCACCGCCCACAGTCGCGGCACTTGCGGCGTCGGCTGGCAACGACTTCACCAAATCTAAAACGTACGGCTCGAGAAAGGCATCAACCTCATAAAAAGGGGCGGTAGGCCCGAACAGGTAGTCGTCAAGGTACCAGCCCACAACCCCAAACAGGCCCGCCGGTAAGCCCGAGGAGGTAAACTGGTCCGGCGCGAACGCGTAGATCAAGTAGCTGATCGCATCCGTCTCGGAAACCGCGGCCGGATCGGCGACACCCGCGGCCGGATCGGTGACACTCGCGGCGCTCAACGCGTCCAGGTCGAGTGCCCCGGCCAACGAACCGACCGTATCCGCGTCGGAGACGTCCGCGCCGGCCACGGGTGCGGTGCCCATGCTGAGCGACGCGGCAACAACGGCGGCGCCGGCTGCCGTGCCAAAACCTAACGCTATCCGGCGGCTGCGCGGCGCTGGGGTACGAGCGTTCCGACTCATGTGCGAGCTCTCCAATCCGGTATGTGTCGATATGGTCGATATGGACATGCATGGGGTGGCGGTCCCACCGTCAGCGTCTCCATACGGGCTTTTAATGCCCACCCCCCGACGGTTCGCCGACCGCCCGAGCCTATATCAGAAGACGCTGGTTATGTATGTAAATTCTGCACGGGTCTGAGTGTCTATTAGTGACCGGTTAGGCTGCATTCAGGGGAAAAATTGGGGTCGAATGGCCTAACAACAGCGCAGGGCACCAACCCGGCTCGTCGCCAGATCATCCCGGGTTACGTTGCTATGCAGTAGGTTTCGGTCTAAGAAACCTCCAGAGTCGTAATTGACGATGCGATGAGCAGGGCTCCGTTCGACCCGTGAGCGCGGTATTTCATACATGGCTAGAAATTGAATAGAATTTGACGTATATCTAACATTAAGGTTGCGAAGAAGGGGTGCCATTTGTCGATCAAGGTGACCATAAAGGCCGATAACGCAGCGGCTCGACGGGCGCGTCGCGGAAGCATTTGGGGGTTCGGGATCGAGCAGCCGGAAGCGTGCCGTCTCGCCATGAGTCGCAT
>CAWBSW010000009.1:0-187999 GCA_963791535.1 uncultured Actinomycetota bacterium
TCTGTGCGACTCCCGCCAGCTGCACGGTTTTGTGGGCCGGGGTGGTGACGGCGTGCAGCACATCGAGCTGGTTCGCCGACGCGTCCGAGAACAGCGGCGCGGAGCGGTGACGGTCAGGAAGGCGCTGCCGTCCTTTATGCCGGTCGGTGCTGACGGCGGCCCGGCAAGGCTACCGTCGACGAAGGTGCCGCCGGGTAAGCACGCCGACGTCACGCCAGGCACCTTCGAGAGCTCGGCGGAATAGCGGCTGAGGTCGGCGACGCTTACCCCGTCCGCGTGCGGCAGCACCACGTTGACGTTGGTCAACGGGTCGACGGCGAAGTCGTCGCGCAGCTCATCGCCGACCTGGCGGGCGGACGACGAGGAGGGCAGCATCCGGTCGTCGGGAAAGCCCCACTTGACGCCGAGGAACGGCGCTCCGAGCAGGAGCAGCAGGGCGATGATCGCGGCGCCGATCAGCACCGCGTGGCGCATGACAAACGTCGTCCAGCGATACCAAAACGTCCGCTCGACCGGCTTGGGCTGCGGGTCCGGCGACCTAGCACCCGGCGCAGGAGCCTGCGCACGTCGAGCGAGTCGAGACGGCCGCCGAGCAGCGCGATCGCAGCGGGCGTCACGACGATTGCCGCGCATGCCGCGAACGTGACCACGGCCACCCCCGCGTACGCGAACGACTTCAGAAAGTACTGCGGGAACAGCAACATCGTGACCATCGACGACGCGACCGTCATCGCCGAGAACAACACGGTGCGGCCCGCCGTCACCGTGGTGCGGATCAACGCCGGATCCCCGGTGGCGCCCGCTGCTAGCTCGTCTCGGTAGCGGCTGAGGATCAGCAGTGTGTAGTCAATCGCCAGCGCCAGCCCCAGCGCGACGGTCAGGTTCAGCGCGAAGATCGACACATCGGTGAAGAGCGAGACCGCGTGCAGCACGGCCATGGACCCTAGGATCGCGAAGCCGCCGACTGCCATCGGCACCGCCGCCGCGACCAGACCACCGAACACCCAGACCAGCACCACGAAGCTCAATGGCATCGCGATCGATTCCATGAGAAGCAGGTCCTTTTTCGTCTGGGCTTCGATCTGCCAGTAGATTGTCGCCTCGCCGCCGGCGCGCACGGTGACGCCGTCGCGGTCATGGACGAGTCGGTCGGCCAGTTGTTTGGCGTACTTCTGCGCCTCGTTGTCGCTGCCGGAAATGCCGGCAACGATCAGCCCGGTCCGGTGGTCTTTGCCGATTAGCGACGGTGCCGATGGGGTGGTCCACGCGGACGTCACCTGGCCGACGTGCGGGGAGGTCTGCAGCCGCTGAACGATGTCGGTGCCGACCGTGCGGGCCGCGGGGCTCTCGACGCCGCCGTCCGATGTGATGCTGATGATCATCGCCATGTCGCCCTGACCGAACTTGTCCGACAGTAGCTTCGCGGCCCGCGACGACTCCGACGTCGGGTCAAGCATGCCGCCGGCCGACAGACTCTTGGCAACCGGGATACCGAAGATCGCGGTTCCGACCATGAGGACAAACGCGCCGGCGATGACGCGCCGCGGTGCACCGATAGCGAGCCGAGCGATGCCCTGCAGCAAACGACCCCCTTCGGGTCCGGGCGTGGTTGCGCCAGTCTAACTAGACGCCACCGCCACTGATGAGATGACGCGCCACATCCGTCGGCCCCGCGGGAGCCTCCCATGACAAGGTGTCGTGGAGTTGAAGCTGTTGTAGATCGCTGCCATGATTTGCCGCCAATGGGCCTGGCCACTCAAGTTTGGTTCGTGTCCTCAAACAGGTGTCGCTTCGATGACGCTGTACGGTGCGGCGGTTTGCACTATCCGGGTCATCCGAAATCCGGCTTGTCTCAGCAGGTCTCGGTATTCCTCGGCGTCGCGTTCGCGGCCATTTGCCTCCAGCAGCATCTCCAGGTCCACCCACTTACCCGCGAAGTCGCGGTCGTGCTCGGGGAGTACCGCCTCCACCAGCAGCAGCGTCGCATCGGCGCCGGCGGCTGCGCGAACGTTACGGAGGATCGCCACGGCCTGCTGATCGGGCCAGTCGTGGATGACGGTTTTGAGGACATAGGCGTCACCGCCGGACGGAACGCTGTCAAAGAACGACCCACCCTCGACGCGGACCCGGTCTTCAACTCCCCGCTGCCGCAGCAGCGCGGACGCCTCCGCGACGACTTCAGGTAGGTCGTAGAGCACGCCCCGCGCGGTCGGTGTTGCCGCCAAGATGGTGGACAGCAGCCCCCCGCGCCCGCCGCCGACATCGACGATCGTGCGGTACGGACTGAAGCTGTAACCGGCAACGATAGCGATCGCCGGCAAGGCGTCGGCGCCGGTCATGGCGTCGTTGAAGAGCTTCGCGAGCTCGGGTTCATCCCTGAGAAAGTCGAATGCGTCCTTGCCGCGCAGCAGCGGAAAGATCGCCTTGCCGGACTTGACCGACTCAACCAGCAGACTCCAATGTTCCCGGTGTTGAGGCGAACCGATTAAGCGCGCATACGCGCGCATCGAGAATTGTGCGTCCGCGCGCAGGGTTTCAGCGAGGGCGGTCAGGTCATAGCGGCCGTCGCGGTGCTGGCGGAATATGCCATGGCTGATCAACGCCCGCATCAGTCGCCTGAGGGCATCGGGGTCTGCGCCGACGCGGTCTGCCAAATCATCCAAGGACAGTGGATCGTCCGCGACGACGTCGGCGATGCCTAGTTCGGCGGCCACTTGGATGGCCTGCGCTACCCATGCCCCGGTAATCATCTCGAACATCGCCGCCGCCGCGAGGGTCGACCGTTGATGAAGTCGATAGAGATGGTGGCGGAAGCGCTCGACGATACGGGCCACTTTGGCGGGTGGAATCTTGACATCTCTTGGCATCGCGTCTTCCTCACCTTTACACACGAACGACCGAGCCATCGAAGACGACGCGTTCACGTTCGGAAATGTTGAATCCCGCACGTCATCGCCCATCGCAGTACATCTACCGTCCGCAAAACCAGCGGTATCCCACTGAGGCGCGGAAAGGGATCGTGCGGCGCGAACATGTAAACGATGTGGTGAGTCAGTACGGCGGGGCACCGGCAACGTTCGTCGTCGCTGGCCCCTACCGAGCGCGACGTCGTGCGTCTGGTCAGCGACGAACATCGCCGCCGGCGCGAGGGTCGACCGTTGATGAAGTCGATAGAGATGGTGGCGAAAACGTTCGACGATACGGGCCACTTTGGCGGGTGGAATCTTGACATCTCTTGGCATCGTGTCTCCCTTACCATTACGAACGAACCATCGAGCCATAGAAGACGACGCGCTCACGTTCGAAAATGTTGAATCCCCGACACGTCATCGCCCATTGCAGTACAGCTACCGTCCTCAAAACTAGCGGTATGCCACTGAGGCGCGGAAAGGGATGGTCCGGCGCGAACATGTAAACGATGTGGTGAGTCAGTACGGCGGGGCACCGACAACGTTCGCCGTCGCTGACCCCTACCGAGCGCGACGTCGTGCGACTGGTCAGCGAAGGACTGGCCAACAACGACATCGCCGCAAGGCTTTTCGTCTCACCCCGCACCGTGCAAACGCACCTCACCCACGTCTACACCAAGCTCGGCCTGAGCTCCCGCGTGCAACTCGCCCAGGAAGTGGCCCGCCACGCGTAACACGGCTCAGCAGGATTAGCCTGCCTTCTCCGTAAGTTCGCGGCGGTCGAAGCTGTTGTGGGACACCCGCCACGACGCGTATCCATCGGCCGCGACATGCAGCGTGAGGTGTGGGTCGCAGCCGCATTCCTCGACGTGATGTGGCGCCAGATCGTCGATTGGGACGATGTGGATTTCACGGGGTCCGATCCAGCCCGTCCACCAGCGGTTGCCGGGACAATCACAGCCGAGCTCGGTGCAGTGAACGGCTTGGATGATCATTGCGGCTGGGGCCGTGGCCAAGCGTCGATGAACCGGTCCATGACGACGCCCCATTGCATGGCCCGGATCTCGTCGTCGGCGGCGCGGGCTTGCTCAAGGTGCTCGCGCACGAACATCAAGCAGCGCTCGATTCGGGTGGTATCCGTGATTGTCGTTGCCATCGCTGACCTCTCTCGACGCGGGAAAGAAAGACCGGTTGGCGTCATTGGCGCTCGGCAAGCAATCGCATCGTCGCATAGAAAACGTGGACCGCGCTCACCGACACACGGCGCGCAGCCAAATAACGCGGACGGCTGTCTAACCGATGTGCAGCGGGTCGATCTGCACCCGGACCGGGTCGTCGGTTTGCCGGGCACTGGTTACGGCGACGCCGCGCCGCAGCTCACCGGCCAGCGCCAGGCCCTCGTCGCGGCGGACCCGCACCAGCATGCGGATTACCGGGACGTCAGCAGGAGTCCCCGCCGGTCGGCGCGCGCCCGACGGCAGCTCCACCGGGCCCAAGAGCTCGGCGCTTTCCGGCAGGTGGACTTCGTCGAGCAGCGCCGCCACCGCCTCGGCGGCGCCGTCGAGAGCGGCCATGTGGACACTCGGCGGCAAGGCGACCTCGGTGCGGGCCGCCAGCTCCGCGTCCGCGTGGCCGACCGGATCCCAGCGGATGAGCGATTGCACTGTGGGAATAGATGATTCGGCGACCACCGTCACCGTCCCGCCGTCGTCGCGGGCCCGGACCAACGCCGCCGCGGCCATCCACCGCC
Source organism: uncultured Actinomycetota bacterium (assembly GCA_963791535.1). Taxonomy (GTDB): domain Bacteria; phylum Actinomycetota; class Actinomycetes; order Mycobacteriales; family Mycobacteriaceae; genus Mycobacterium. The sequence continues at coordinate 4,660 of CAWBSW010000009.1, forward strand.
GCAACGTGTCTTCGGCCGCACGCAGATCCTGACGGCCCAGCAGCGCCCAACTGTCCAGCAGCAGCGCCGCCCCATAGCCGCCCGATGCGCGGGGTTCCGCGCCGGGTGTCGCGACCACCAGCGCCGGCCGATCGTCGACCTCGGACACCACCGCTTCCCCGGCCGAGGTGATCACCGTCGTCCCCGGGAACGCCCGGCCGAGCTCCTCGGCGGTGCGCCGCGCCCCCACGACGACAGCTCGCACCGCATCCGACCCGCAGCGCGCACAGCGCAGCGCGGCATCCGAACGGCCGCACCACCGGCATACCGGACCCGTCCCGTCGCGGTCGTTCAGGGACAGCGGGCCGGTGCAGTGCCGGCAGCGGGCGATCGCTCGGCAGCGCCCGCAGGCCAGCGACGGGACATAACCGCGCCGCGGCACCTGCACCAGCACCGGCGCTCCGGCCTCCAACGCCGAGCGGGCGGCGCGCAGCGCGACGGACGGCAGCCGCGCGGAGCGGGCCGCCGGATCGCGTTCCTGGGCGTATCCACCGTCGTCGAGCGCCACCACCCGTGGGCTGCGGGCACGCACCACCGGCCGCGCGGCGACGATGTCGTGCGCCCATCCGCTGCGCACCAGCGCGTGGGCTTCGGCGGTGCGGGCGTAGCCGCCAATCAGCGCCGCACACCGCATCTGATGCGCGCGCAGCATCGCCACCTCCCGGGCGTGCGGATACGGCGCCCGCGGCTCGGCCAGCGTGTCGTCGCCGTCGTCCCACACCATGACCAGCCCCAGATCGCTCACCGGCGCGAACACCGCGCTGCGGGTGCCGATCACCAGCCGTGCGCTGCCCCGAAGCGCGGCCAGCCAGCGCCGGTAACGGGCGGACGGACCCAACCCTGCCGACAACGCCACCACGGCGGATTCGTCGAGCAGCGTCGTCGCCGCGCGCCACATCGCGTCCACGTCCCGCTGATCCGGCACGATCGCCAACACCCCGCGGCCGGTCCGCACCGTCTGCGCGGCGGCCTCAGCGAATCGGTCCGCCCATAGCGTCACCTGGCAGCACCTGCCAGACCGCGCGGGCAGCCCGCGACTCGCCCAGCGCGGTCAGGAATTGACCGCCGCGGCCGTATGTATCCCAGCCCGCCCGGTCGACATCGGCGACGACGGAAAGCGCTGGCGGCGTTGAGGTTTCGCGCTCCACCTTGGCGTGCCGCGGCGGCACCGCCAGCCGCAGCACGTCGGCGCGGGTGCCGGCGTAGCGAGCCGCGACGGCATCGACCAGCCGACGGATCTCCGGGGTGAGCACCGCCTCGGCGGACACGACGCGGTCCAGCCAGGCCAGCTTGCCGACGTGATCGGTGTCGGTGCGGCGCTCCAGGATGAAACCGTCCACCAGACGGCCGTGGAATCGGAGCCGCACCCGCACACCGGGGTGGGCGTCGTCGGATTGCTCGGCGGACACCAGATAGTCGAATTCGCGATCCAGATGCGGCACCGACAACATCGGCAGCACCCGCGCGATCGGTTCGAATGCGGCGGCCTGCCTGGTCCGGGTGGTCACTCGCCAGGTGTAGCAGAGTTCGCCGACACCCGACCGAAGAAGAAGCCGGCGGTGATCAAGATCTGCGCGGCCGCGTAGGCCCACCAGATCGGCACCGCCAGCACCTCGTTGCCCAGCACGAAGCGGCCGATCCCGATCATCGCGTCCGACCCTGCGAAGCACACCGCGCCGACCGCGGTCCAGATCGTGGGCAGCCGCGCCAGCAGCGCCGCACACACCATGGCATCCAGCACGACGATGTACACGGTGACCGGAACCGTCAACCCGTCGCGTCCCAGCCGCGGCCAGAACCACACCAGCAGCGCCGTGCACGCCACGCATATCGCGGCAACGGCGACCAGGCGCGGACGCGACCTGGACGACGACCTCGCCAGTGGGACCAGCGCACCGAGAAAGCACAGGTGCGCCAGCAGAAAAGCCCCCAGCCCGAGCACGAAGGACGCCGTCCACCACGGGATGGCCAGCAGTGCGTCGCCGGCTGCGGAGAAAACCAATGCCGGCATCAGCCAGCGCCGTTCGCGGACAATCGGATGCGCCGCCGCCGCGAACGCCAGCAGCAGGGCCATCGAGGCCTTGAACGCAGGCTGGGCGCGTCCATTGTCCGGTCAGCTCCACACCGGGCGGTGAACGCAAGGCGGTCACGGTCAGAAACACCACGTAGGCGAGACCGGCCCAACCCGCGGCGACCCAGGCACCGACCACGACCCGGGGTGCGTACGGTGTCTCCATGCCCACCGTCGACGACTCCGGACGCGCCATCGATCCCATTCTGCAGAAGGTACTGGACGCGGTCCCGTTCCGGTTGTCCGCCGAGGGCGGCGTCGAAGCGGCTCGCCAGCAGCTGCGGGATCTGCCGCGGCGCGCCTTCCATCCCGGAGCTGCGAGTGCAGAACCGCACCATCGACGGGCCGGCCGGTCCGATCAACATCCGGATCTACTGGCCGCCAACCGATCATGTCACGCCGCCGGTGGTGCTGTTCTTCCACGGCGGCGGCTTCGTCGCCGGCGACCTCGACACTCACGACGGAACCTGCCGCCAGCACGCCGTCGGCGCCGATGCCGTGGTGGTGTCCGTCGACTACCGGTTGGCGCCCGAGCACCCCTACCCCGCTGCCGTCGACGATGCCTGGGCCGCAACGCAATGGGTCGCCGAGCACGGTAGCGAGATCGACGCCGACGCCGGCCGGCTGGCGGTCGCCGGAGACTCGGCGGGCGGCACCATCTCCGCGGTGATCGCGCAACGGGCCCGCGACAATGGCGGGCCGCCAATCCTGTTCCAGCTGTTGTGGTATCCCTCCACGGTGTGGGACCCGTCGCTGCCGTCGTTCACCGAGAACGCCGACGCACCCGTCCTCGACAGCGCGGCCATCGCCGCGTTCTCCCGTTGGTACGCAGGCGAAATCGACCTGTCCGATCCCCCGCCCGGGATGGCGCCGGGGCGGGCCGAGAACCTGGCCGGGCTGCCGGCTGCCTATATCGCCGTCGCCGGACACGACCCGCTGCGCGACGACGGGATTCGCTACGGCGAACTGCTCGCCGCCGCTGGCGTTCCCGTCGAGGTGGACAACGCCGAGACGCTGGTGCACGGCTACGTCGGCTACGCCGGGGTGGTGCCCGCCGCGACGGCCGCGCTCGACCGCGGGCTGGCCGCACTGCGTGCCGCCCTGCATTAACGATACGTAAGGTAGGCCCATGACGGAGCCGACCACCGCCCGACCGCAGATCGACCCGACGCTCAAGGTAATCCTCGACGCGTTCCCGCTGACGTTCACCGCCGCCGACGGCGTCGAGGTCGCGCGAGCGAGACTGCGCCAGCTGCAGGCGCCCCCGGAAATGCTGCCGGACCTGCGCATCGAGAACCTCATCATCAGCCACGGCGACCACACCGACATCCCCGTCCGCATCTACTGGCCGCCGGTCGCCGAGGACAGCGACGCTGCCGATCGTCGTCTTCTACCACGGCGGCGGCTGGGCGCTCGGCGACCTGGACACCCACGACCCGGTCGCCCGCGCGCACGCCGTCGGCGCCGAGGCGATCGTGGTATCCGTCGACTACCGGCTCGCCCCCGAACACCCGTTCCCGGCCGGCGTCGACGACTGCTGGGCGGCCCTGCAATGGGCCGCCGAGCACGCCGCCGCGCTCGGCGGCGACCCGAATCGGATTGCCGTCGCCGGTGATTCGGCCGGCGCCAACCTGGCGGCGGTGATGGCGCATCTGGCGCGCGACCATGCTGATCACGGCGGACCCAAGCTGGCGTTCCAGCTGCTGTGGTATCCGGCAGTCACCGCTGACCAGTCGCTGCCGTCGTTCATCGAGAACGCCGACGCGCCGATCCTGGACCGCGACGTCATCGACGCCTTCCTCGACGTGGTACCTGCCGGGCGTCGACATCAGCGACCACACCGCGCTGCCGGTCACCATCGCCCCGGCCAACGCCGCCGATTTCCGCGGCCTGGCGCCGGCCTACATCGGCACCGCCGAACACGATCCGCTGCGCGACGACGGGGCCCACTACGCCGAGCTGCTCAACGCCGCGGGCGTGCCGGCCGAACTGAGCAACGAGCCCACGCTGGTGCACGGCTATCGTCAGCTTCGCGTTGCTCATACCGGCCGCCGCCGAGGCGACCAACCGCGGACTCGCGGCGCTGAAAGCGGCCCTGCACAAGTAAGTCCACGCCCCGGGCACGGTACCGTCGGTAACGTGAACGGCGATTCTCCCGACTACCACATGCCTCATCGTCGGCGCCGGGTTCTCGGGCATCGGCGCCGCCATCAAGCTCGATCAGGCAGGGTTCGACGACTACCTGATCGTCGAGGCCGGCGACGACGTCGGCGGCACCTGGCACTGGAACACCTATCCCGGTATCGCCGTGGACATTCCGTCGTTTTCCTACCAGTTCTCCTTCGAGCAGCGGCCGGACTGGTCGCGGACCTATGCGCGGGGCAAAGAGTTGAAGGCCTACGCCGAACACTGCGCCGACAAGTACGGGATCCGGCCGAAGATCCGGTTCAACACCAAGGTTCTCGCCGTGGAGTTCGACGACGAGCGGGCGCTGTGGCGGGTGCACACCGATCCGGGAGGAGAGGTCACCGCGCGATTCCTGATCAACGCCAGCGGTGTGCTCACCGTGCCCAAGCTGCCCGACATCGACGGCGTCGACTCCTTCGGCGGCGTCGTCATGCACACCGCCCGCTGGGATCACAACCAGGATCTGACCGGCAAGCGGGTCGCCGTGATCGGCACCGGCGCCTCGGCCGTGCAGCTGATCCCCGAGATCGCGCCGATTGTCAAAGAGCTCAAGGTATTTCAGCGCACACCGATCTGGTGCTTCCCGAAGTTCGACGTGCCGCTGCCCAAACTGGTGCACTGGGCGATGCGCCTGCCCGGCATCGAGGGCAGTTCAGCGGCTGATCAGCCAGACCTACGTCGAGGTGACCTTTCCCCTTCCGGCGCAATACTTCACGGTGTACCCGCTGGCCAGGTGGATGGAGTCGGTCGGGCCGCGCCTTTCTGCGCCGCAAGGTCCGGGATCCGTGGTGCGCAAGCAATTGACCCCGCAGTACGCGATCGGCTGCAAGCGGCCGGGCTTCCACAACACGTATCTGTCGACGTTCAATCGCGACAACGTGCAGCTGGTGACCGAGCCGATCGACAAGATCACGGCGTCGGCGGTGGCCACCACCGACGGCGCCAGCCACGAGGTCGACGTGCTGGTGCTGGCCACCGGTTTCCACGTGTTGGACTCCGACAGCATGCCGACCTTTGCGGTCACCGGCAGCGGCGGCCTGCTGCTGACCAAGTTCTGGGACGAGCACCGGATGCAGGCCTACGAGGGCGTCAGCGTTCCCGGCTTTCCCAACCTGTTCAGCGTGATGGGCCCGTACGGCTACGTCGGGTCGTCGTACTTCGCGCTGATCGAGGCACAGACGCACCACATGCTGCGCTGCCTGAAGCGGGCCCGTCAGCGCAACTCCACTCGCGTCGAGGTCACCGAGGAGGCCAACGCTCGCTACTTCGCCGAGGTTATGCAACGCCGGCACCGCCAGGTGTTCTGGCAGGACAGCTGCCAGCGGGCCAACAGCTACTACTTCGACAAGAACGGCGACGTGGGGCTGCGGCCCGCAACCACGTTTGAGGTGTACTGGCGGAGCCGGCGTTTCGACCTCGACGACTACCGGTTCACCGGCTAGAGAATGCCGTCGGCCGCTTCGGTCGGCTGCCCACCCGACGCGCGCTGAAGGGCTCGCAGGTGACGATGAGCCGGGCCTGCCTGGCTTGCCACCACGCCGCCACCACCGTCGCGGACGCTAGGGCCGCCGCGCCGACCATCTCAACCACAAACGACTTCGCCCCACAGAACACGGCGAAGACGGCCGCCCACGCCACGTAGTACACCAGCGGCGGATCAAATTTGGCATACGAATCAACTTATCGCGGACCGCTGGTATTACTCGACGAGAACGAACGTAGCGCTACCGCTTCACCGGTCAAAGAATGAGATCGGCACCGACATCCGACCGCGCGTCTGAGTCGGAGCCCGCCAGCTGCAGGGTCCGCAAATGACGGCGATAGGCCGCGCGACCGAACGCGGTAAGGCCGAACCACCAACGGCCGTTATGGGGATGTACGTTAATGTATTGTCCCGCAACAAGTTCAGCCGTTTGCCGGCGGAGTTCCTCGTCGCCTACGCCCAACGTCTTGGCGAGGAATCCGGCATCAATCCAGTCGACACCGGCCAGCATCGCACACACGGTGGTCTGCTGCCGGGGCTCGATCACCGGGTCCCCCACCGCCGGTCGATCGGGCGTTTTCCGCTTGGTCGCGCGTCAATGCCGTACGGATCGATGAGCCAGGGCAGCGATGCGGCGGCGATCACCGGCGCCATAAAGACGACGAACGGCAGCAGGTAGGACATCGGGGTCCCGCGGTGCGCGCTCGCGGCCGCCCAACTCCACCAATGCAATGATGCAGCGATCGCCACGCCGACGATCGCAGACACGATGACCAGGCTGAGCAGGCCGAGCAGGCTCGTCAGAAGGAAAACACGACGCGAGAACAGGCGAATCCGGCGCGGGTAGATAAGTCGCATCCGCCGGGCTTGCCACCACGTCGCCGCCACCGATGCGGTCGGAAGGGTGGCCGCGGCGACCAACGTCAACAGAACGAGACTTCGACCCGTAGAACAGGGCGAAGACGGCCCCCCACGCCGCGTAGGACAGCAACGAAGGCTCAAATTTGGCATATAGCGCCCGCCGAGCCGCCCGCACATCCGCCAAGGTGCCAATTGGGCCCGTGACTGACATGTCTGTCAATTTATCGCCTGCCGACAGTGCCAGCAGTCGCAAAGCCCCAATCGCAGCGCAAATGCTTTTGCGTCGCCGGAGAATCTAGATGGCGCGTTTGAGGTCGTCGACCTTGTCGATCTGCTCCCACGGCAGAGTCGATGTCGGTGCGTCCGAAGTGCCCGTAGGCCGCCGTCTGCGCGTAGATCGGCCGCAGCAGGTCCAGGTCGCGGATGATCGCGCCGGGCCGCAGGTCGAACACCTCGGGCACGATCTTCTCGATCTTGACCGGGTCGACCGTCGCGGTGCCGAAGGTCTCGATGAACAGACCGACCGGGGCGGCCTTGCCGATCGCGTAGGCCACCTGCACCTCGACCCGCTCGGCCAGGCCGGCCGCGACGATGTTCTTTGCCACCCAGCGCATCGCGTACGCGGCGGAACGGTCCACCTTGGACGGATCCTTGCCGGAGAAGGCGCCGCCGCCGTGGCGGGCCCAGCCGCCGTAGGTGTCGACGATGATCTTGCGGCCGGTCAGCCCCGCGTCACCCATCGGCCCACCGACGACGAACTTGCCGGTCGGGTTGACCAGCACCCGCGTCGACGAGGAGTCCAGCGTCTCGTGGGACAGGTCCGCGAGCACGGTCTTGAGCACGTGCTGGCGGATGTCGGGATCCAGCGTCTTCTCCAGGTCGATCCCGTCGGCGTGCTGGGTGGAGACGACGACGGTGTCCAGCCGCACCGGGACGTTGTCCTCGTATTCGATGGTGACCTGCGTCTTGCCGTCCGGACGCAGGTAGGGCAGCGTCCCGTTCTTGCGGACCTCGGTCAGCCGTCGCGACAGCCGGTGCGCCAGTGCGATCGGCAGCGGCATCAGCTCAGGGGTGTCAGCGATCGCGTAGCCGAACATCAGGCCCTGGTCGCCGGCGCCCTGCGAGTCGAGGGGATCGGCGGCACCCTCGACCCGCGTCTCGTGGGCGGTGTCGACGCCCTGAGCGATGTCGGGCGACTGTGCGCCGATGCCGATGTTCACCCCGCACGATGCGCCGTCGAAGCCCTTGTCCGACGAGTCGTAGCCGATGTCGAGGATGCGAGCGCGAACGGTGTTGGTGATGTCGGCGAACGCCTCTTTCGCGGTCGTCGTCACCTCGCCCACCACGTGCACCTGCCCGGTGGTCACCAGCGTCTCGACCGCGACACGTGAGCGCGGGTCATCCGCCAGCAGCGCGTCGAGGACCGAGTCGCTGATCGCGTCACAGATCTTGTCGGGATGCCCCTCGGTCACCGATTCGCTGGTGAACAAACGACCGTTTTCGCTCACGCCCTCGTCCTTCCAAATCACAGCTGGATTGTTAGTTAGGCAAATTATATCTTTAGGCCGCCCGCCCCTCTCGGCCAGCCCTGGATGTTACGGGTGCTAGGTGGCGGAGCCACCGCCCCCGTGCAGGAACGCAACGATTGCATCCACAATACGACTGGCCATCTGCGTCTTCGACCCGTGCTGCAGCGCTGACTCGGTACCGTCCGATGCCAGCAACCAGCCGTCGTTGTTGTCCACCTCGAAGGCCTTGCCCTCACCGACGGCGTTGACCACCAGCAGGTCGCAGCCCTTGCGGCGCAGCTTGGCCCGAGCATGGAACAGCACGTCACCATTGGCGTCGCCGGTCTCGGCGGCGAACCCGACGATGGCCCGCATGTTGGGCAGCTGCCCGGCGGCCCGGGCCTGCACCGCCTCGGCCAGCACGTCGTCGTTGCGGACCAGCTCGATCGTCGGCGGTGCAGTGTCTTCAGTGGCGCCTTTCTTGATTTTGGCGGTTGCCACCTGTGCCGGCCGGAAGTCCGCGACTGCGGCGGCCATGACCAGCACATGGGTGTCGGGCGCATGCTTGGACACCGCGTCGGCGAGCTGCTGGGCCGAGCTGATCCGCACCACGTCGACACCGGCCGGATCGATGAGCCCGGCGGTATGCCCCGCGATCAGCGTGACCTCGGCGCCGCGCTGCGCGGCGACCCGTGCCACGGCGTAGCCCTGCTTGCCTGAACTGCGGTTGCCGATGAAGCGGACCGGGTCGATCGGCTCGCGGGTGCCACCGGCGGTCACCAGTAGCTTGACGCCGGCCAGGTCGTAGGGCATCGCGTCATGCCGCTCCAGCAGCAGCTGGGCGAACGTGACGATCTCCTCCGCCTCGGGTAGCCGGCCCGCGCCGCTGTCCGCACCGGTCAGCCGCCCAGATGCGGGTTCCAGCACCACAGCGCCGCGGCGACGCAGCGTGGCCACGTTGTCGACGGTCGCCGGATGCTGCCACATCTCGGTGTGCATCGCCGGTGCGAACAGCACCGGACATCGCGCCGTGAGCAGCGTCGCGGTCAGCAGATCGTCAGCGCGACCGTGTACCGCCCGGGCCAGCAGGTCGGCAGTGGCAGGAGCGACGACGACGAGATCGGCCCCCTGGCCGATGGCGACGTGCGGCACCTGCGGAACGTCTTCGAAGACACCGGTCTGGACCGGCTCACCGGACAGCGCCTCGAAGGTGGCGGCGCCGACGAAGCGCAACGCGGATTCGGTGGGGATGACGCGGACTTGGTGACCCGCCTCGGCGAGTTGGCGAACAACGGTGCAGGCCTTGTACGCGGCGATACCCCCGGAGACGCCGACGATGATCCGCTTGCGGTCCGTCCGCTTTTCACCCGCCTGGCTCCCCGAGCCGCTCACAGCAAGCCCGCCTCGATCCCGCTACTCGCCTTCGGTGTGCTCGAGCAGGTCGGCGTGGATCTCGCGCATGGCGATCGACAGCGGCTTCTCCTGAAGCCCCGGCTCGACCAGCGGGCCGACGTATTCGAGGATGCCTTCACCGAGCTGGTTGTAGTAGTCGTTGATCTGACGAGCCCGCTTCGCCGCGTAGATCACCAGGGCGTACTTGCTGGAAACCCGCTCGAGCAACTCGTCGATAGGCGGGTTGGTGATGCCCAACGGCGTGTCATAGGCGCCGATCCCACCCGATGCCGGATCGAACTGATCGGGGACGGCGGCTAATGACGCGTCGGTCTGCGAGGTACTCACTTAAGACTTTCTCCTGGTGGCGTGAACGTGGGAAGAACGTTGCGACTAATGGTGAAACGAGTCTGATGACGGATCACGCCGTACCCGGCGCTTGTCCCACCAGCAAGGATACCAATTCTGCGCACGCAGACTCCAATTGACTGTTCACCACTACCTCGTCGAAGTCGTCCTGAGCCGCGAGTTCGGTACGGGCGGTGGCGAGCCGACGTTCGATCACCTCGGCTGTCTCGGTCCCCCGGCCGACCAGTCGGGCCTCCAAGGCCTCCCAGCTCGGCGGTGCCAGGAACACGCTGATCGCTTCCGGCATCGCCTGTTTGACCGCGCGGGCGCCGGCCAGGTCGACCTCGATGAGCACCGGGTGCCCGGCGGCGGTGGCGTCCCGGACCGGCCCGGCCAGAGTGCCCGAGCGGTGCAGGCCGCTGTGGATCTCGGCCCATTCCAGCAGGGCACCGTCGTCGATCAGCTGCTGAAAGCGGGCGGGTGTGACGAAGTGATAGTCGACGCCGTCGACCTCGCCCGGGCGGGGCGCCCGAGTGGTGGCCGAAACGCTGAAGACCAGATCGGGGATCCGGTCGCGCAGGCAGCGGACGAGCGTCGACTTGCCTACCGCGGATGGACCGGACAGCACCACCACGCGTCCTGCAGCCTTAGCCCCAAGACGTGCGTCGCGGTCACCGTCCGGTCCCCCGTCGGCGCTCACCGACTCTCCTGGAAGGTGCTGGGCTGATTGCCCAGCTCGCCCCCTCGCCGCTGCGCGGCTGGGGGGACCCCCACCTCAGGCCTGTCGGCCTGCATTGTCGCTGGGCTAAGAGAAGTCGAACTTTTCCAGCAATGCCTTGCGCTGACGATCGCCGAGCCCACGCAGGCGGCGGGTCGGGGCGATTTCGAGCTCGGTCATGATCTCCTGCGCCTTGACCTTGCCAACCTTCGGCAACGCCTCCAGCAGCGCGGAAACCTTCATCTTGCCCAAGACCTCGTCGGTCTCAGCGTCCTTCAGCACCTGCTTGAGATTGGTGCCGCCGCGCTTCAGCCGATCCTTGAGCTCGGCTCGCGCTCGACGTGCGGCGGCAGCCTTCTCCAACGCGGCCGCGCGCTGCTCGTCGGTCAACTGGGGAAGAGCCACGATTCCTCCGTCTCAATCACTTATCGACAGCTATCGATCTTTGTTTGTCTCGGCTGGGTAGTCCAGCCAGCGCAGACGACCGTACCCACGCTGCCTGACGAAATCTAACCCGCCCCCCTGGTTGAGGCCACAAAGTTCCAGCGTGCGGGGTCGATCAGGCCGCCTCAAGCCGAAGTCATGCCGAGCGCGGCCACTCTCGCGGCAGGACGGCTTCGAAGCAAAGAAATGGCGTCTACCAGCGACTTTGGCGACTCATCACGACCGGCCGGCCAGCCTGGCGCCGGTCGCCTTGCCCGTCACCCGCAGCCTCGGAAGGCACGAAACTCCGCCGATTGCACATGTCGCGGCGTGTCGCGCGTGTCGCCCGACATGCTTGGCACTGGTCGGCGGGCGCGTTCGGCAACGTTTCGGGATTGTTAACGGCTCGACGAACGCCGATTTCCGCCCGTTCCAGCTCATCGCGCGCGAGAACTACACTGCGTAGTTTCTAGACGTCCACTGCGCCGCTCGATACGCTTTCGGCATTGCGGCGGGTGACCGGGGGTGGTTGTGATGAGCGTCAAACGCACGGTGTCTACGGCCTTGCTCGCGCTCGCGGTCGGACTGGGCGGGGGCTGACTTCCGGAATCGCATCGGCCAACGCCGCACCGGCGGCGGCACGCGCGGGGGCATGGAGGTGGCCATGCAGGCAACGGCGCATCGGCTCCGACAGGTAGGTCCGGCCGGATGCCCGGGCTCGGATCACCGCTCCGCATCGTGCGGCTGGGCATACGAGGCGCGCTCCTAGGTGTACCGAGGCGCTCGCGCAGGCACACTGCCGCCGCAGGGCGCATCCCAACCGCCGCCCTAAAAGGCGGCGTCAGCCGGCGAGGTAGGCGACGGCGTCGCGCATCTTTTCGGCCGCCGCGCGCAGCTCCGCCAGGTCGGGACCGGCCCGCAGCACATCGCGCGACACGGCGGGCAGTAGCTGGCCGGGAGCAGCTCCGAATAGCGCGCCAAGCGCTTCAGGTCGCCCGCCCTGCGCCCCGACACCGGGCACCAGCACCGGTCCGCCCAGACGCGCCGACATCGGGCGGCTGAAAGACCGTCGCCCCGACGACCACGCCGACCGAGCCGGGCTCTCCCGGATGTATCGTCTGACCGCTCCGGTTGATGACAGCTGCCTGGTCGACGATCTGCTGAGCCACCGTGCGGTCATCGAAGCGGGCGTGCTGCACGGTCGCACCCTCCGGGTTGGAGGTTGCCGCCAGCACGAACACCCCTCGGTCGTGAGCTGCCGCGGTCTCCAGCAGGGGCCGCAGCGAGCCGAAACCCAAATAGGGCGAGGCTGTTACGGCGTCGGCGGCCAGCGGCGAGTCACCGGCCCAGGCAACGGCGTAGGCGGCCATCGTCGATCCGATGTCGCCTCGTTTGGCATCGGCCAACACCAGCACGCCGACATCGCGCAGCGCGGCGATGGTGCGCTCCAGCACCGCGTATCCCGCGGCGCCGTAGGCCTCGAAAAACGCGACCTGAGGTTTGACGACGGCGAAGTCGGCGTAGGCCTGCACGCAGGTGTCGCAGAACGCCGCCAGGCCGTCGGGGCTAACGGGCAGATCCCATGCCCGCAGCAGTTCGGGATGCGGGTCGATGCCCAGACACAGCGGACCTCGACGCGATACCGCGTCGGCCAGCCGGGCGCCGAACCCGGGCATCAGTGGCCACCGTTGTTCAGCGTGCTGTGCAGTTCCTGCAGCGAGCGCACACCGATGACGCCGCGGATCCCGGCTTCGATGCCCTGGACGGCCGCCGAGGCGCCCTGCACCGTCGTCACGCAGGGGATGTTCACTCCCACTGCCGCCGAACGGATCTCGTAGCCGTCGATGCGTGGGCCCGAGTTGCCGTAGGGCGTGTTGATCACCATGTCGACGTCACCGGCGCGGATGGCGTCGACCGCAGACACCGCGGGCCGGCCCGGCTGCGGCGGCTCGAAATGCTTGCGAACCTCATCGCACGGAATCCCGTTGCGGCGCAGCATTTCCGCGGTTCCTTCGGTGGCGAGCACCCGAAAGCCCAGATCTGCCAATCGCTTGACCGGGAACACCAGCGACCGCTTGTCGCGGTTGGCCACCGACACGAAGATGGTGCCCTCGGCCGGCAACGACCCGTAGGCGGCGGTTTGGCTCTTGGCGAAGGCGCTGCCGAAGTCGCGGTCGATTCCCATCACCTCGCCGGTGGATTTCATCTCCGGACCCAGCAGTGAATCGATGGCGGCCCCGTCCGCGCGGCGGAAGCGGTGGAATGGCAGCACGGCCTCCTTGACGGCGATCGGGGCGTTCTGGGCGGCGTGGGCACCGTCCCCCGATGCCGCCAGCATTCCTTCGCCGCGAAGCTGGGATATCTTGGCGCCCAGCATGATACGAGCACATGCCTTGGCCAGCGGGATCGCTGTGGCCTTGGACACGAACGGCACCGTGCGGCTGGCACGCGGGTTGGCCTCCAGCACGTAGAGCACGTCGTCTTTGAGCGCGTACTGCACGTTGAGCAGGCCCACCACTCCGATGCCGTGCGCGATCGCCTCGGTTGCGCGGCGCACCTTTTCAATGTCGCTGCGGCCCAGGGTTACCGGCGGCAACGCACACGCCGAGTCGCCGGAGTGGATGCCGGCCTCTTCGATGTGTTCCATGATCCCGCCGATGTAGACCTCGTCGCCGTCGCAGAGCGCGTCGACGTCGATCTCGATCGCGTCCTCCAGGAAGCGGTCGACCAACACCGGGTGTTCGGGTGAGAGTTCGGTGGCGCGGGCGATGTAGCCCTGCAGCGTGTCGTCGTCGTAGACGATTTCCATGCCGCGGCCACCCAGCACGTACGACGGCCGCACCAGCACCGGATAGCCGATCTCGGCGGCGATCCGGCGGGCCTGCGCGAAGGTCGTCGCCATGCCGTATCGCGGGGCCGGCAGCCCGGCAGCCGACAACAGGTCGCCAAACGCGCCGCGGTCTTCGGCCAGATCGATGGCCTCCGGCGGCGTGCCGACAATCGGCACCCCCGCGTCGGCGAGCCGCTGTGCGAGCCCCAGTGGTGTCTGGCCGCCGAGTTGCACGATCACTCCCACGACCCCGGTACCCTCCGGCCCACCGGCGGCCGACTGCGATTCGGCGTGGAACACCTCCAGAACGTCCTCGAACGTCAGCGGCTCGAAGTACAGCCGGTCGGCGGTGTCGTAATCGGTGGACACTGTCTCCGGGTTGCAGTTGACCATCACGGTTTCAAAACCGGCCTGCGACAACGTCGTTGCGGCATGCACGCAGCTGTAGTCGAATTCGATGCCCTGCCCGATCCGGTTGGGCCCCGAGCCGAGGATCAGCACCTTGGGCCGCTCGGTCTGCGGCGCCACCTCGGTCTCGGCGGACGGGTCGAGCTCGTAGCTGCTGTAGTGATACGGCGTCTTGGCCTCGAACTCCGCAGCGCAGGTGTCGACGGTCTTGAACACCGGGTGGATGTCGAGCCGCCGCCGCAACGACCGCACACCGTCCTCGCCGGCCAGTTCCGGTCGCAGCGCGGCGATCTGGCGGTCGGACAATCCGCTGTGCTTACACCGCCGCAGCAGATCCGCATCGAGCACCGCGGCGTCGACCACCTCACGGCGTAACGTTACAAGCTCGGCGATCTGCGCGACGAACCACGGGTCGACGCCGGAGGCCTCGCCGACCTTTTCCACCGAAGCGCCCAGTCGCAATGCCAGTTCGATGTCGTAGAGCCGTCCCTCGGTGGGCGTGCGCAGCCGCTCCAGCACCTCGTCGACATCCCCTTCGGGATCCGGCTTGGTCCAGAACCCGGCCCGGCTGGTCTCCAGCGATCTCATCACCTTGCCGAGTGCTTCGATGAAGTTGCGGCCCAAGGACATTGCTTCGCCGACGGATTTCATGGTGGTGGTCAGCGTTGGGTCGGCGCCGGGGAATTTCTCGAATGCGAACCGCGGTGCCTTGACGACCACATAGTCCAGCGTCGGCTCGAAGCAGGCCGGGGTTTCCTTGGTGATGTCGTTGAGGATCTCGTCGAGCGTGTAGCCGACGGCGAGTTTGGCGGCGATCTTGGCGATCGGGAACCCGGTGGCCTTGGACGCCAGCGCGCTTGACCGCGATACCCGCGGGTTCATCTCGATGACGATCAGCCGACCATCAGTCGGGTCGACCGCGAACTGGATGTTGCAGCCGCCGGTGTCGACGCCGACCTCACGCAGGATCGCGATGCCCAGATCCCGCATCCGCTGGTATTCCCGGTCGGTCAGCGTCATCGCCGGCGCCACGGTCACCGAGTCGCCGGTGTGCACGCCCATCGGGTCGAGATTCTCGATCGAGCACACCACGACGACGTTGTCTTTGCCGTCGCGCATCAGCTCGAGCTCGAATTCCTTCCAGCCGTAGATCGATTCCTCGATCAGCACGTTGGCGCTCGGCGACGCGGCCAGACCCGCGCCGGCCATCCGGTCGACCTCCTCGGCGCTGTGCGCCAGGCCCGAGCCCAGGCCGCCCATCGTGAACGACGGCCGGACCACCACGGGAAGGCCGAGCTCGGCGACGGTCTCGCGAACCTCGTCCATGGTGAAACAGACACGGCTGCGGGCTGATTCGCCGCCGACCTTGGCGACGATGTCTTTGAACCGCTGCCGGTCCTCACCGCGCTGGATGGCCTCGAAGTCGGCACCGATCAGCTCGACGCCGTAACGCTCCAGCACTCCGCTCTCGTACAGCGCGACCGCGGTGTTGAGCGCGGTCTGCCCGCCCAGGGTGGCCAGCAGCGCATCGATCTTGTTGCCCCGCTCGGCCTGCTGGGCGATGACCCGTTCGACGAAGCCGGGGGTGATCGGTTCGACGTAGGTGTGGTCGGCGTATTCGGGGTCGGTCATGATGGTGGCCGGGTTGGAGTTGACCAGGCTGACCTGGAGTCCTTCGGCGCGCAGCACCCGGCAGGCCTGGGTGCCCGAGTAGTCGAATTCGCAGGCCTGCCCGATGACGATCGGCCCGGAGCCGATCACCAGGACATGACGCAGGTCGGTGCGACGTGGCACTAGCGGCCCTCCCCTGCCATCAGGTCGACGAACTGGTCGAACAGGTATTCCGCGTCGTGCGGCCCCGCCGCGGCCTCCGGGTGGTACTGCACCGAAAATGCTTTTCCGTCAACAAGTTTGACACCCTCGACGACACCGTCGTTGGCGCAGGTGTGACTGACCACCGCCGCGCCGAATGGCGTGTCGAACCGCTGGCCGGCCTCCCCCTCCAACGCGAAGCCGTGATTCTGCGCCGTCACCGCGACCCGCCCGGTGGCGTGATCCATCACCGGAATGTTGATACCGCGGTGACCGAACACCATCTTGTAGGTGGACAGGCCCAGCGCGCGGCCCAGGATCTGGTTGCCGAAACAGATGCCGAACAACGGGATTCCGGCACCTAGCACCTCACGGGTCACGTCGACGATGTGGTCGGCGGTGGCCGGATCGCCGGGCCCGTTGGACAGGAACACGCCGTCCGGTTTGAGGTCGGCGATCTGCTCGAAGGTCACCGACGACGGCAGCACCAGGCTGCGGACTCCGCGCCGGGCGAAATTGCGCGGGGTGTTGGTCTTGATGCCGAGGTCGATTGCGGCGACGGTGAACCGCTGCGGCCCTTCGGGTTCGACGACGTATTCGCCGGCGGTGCTGACCTGGCCGGCCAGGTCGGCGCCCAGCATCGGCTCTTGGCCGCGCACCCGCGCCATCAGCTCTGACGCGTCGGCGAGCGCGGCTCCGGAGAACACGCCCGCCTTCATCGAGCCGCGGCTGCGCAGGTGTCGCACCACCGCGCGGGTGTCGATGCCGGCGATCCCGACGATGCGCTGGCGGACCAATTCGTCCTCCAGCGTTCCGGTGGCCCGCCAGTTCGAGGCTCGTGGCGAGGGATCACGCACCGCGTAGCCCGCCACCCAGATCTTGTCGCCGCGGCTTTCGGCGTCTTCGCCGTTCCATCCGGTGTTGCCGATCTGCGGGGCGGTGGCCACCACGATCTGGCGGTGATAGCTGGGGTCGGTCAACGTCTCCTGATAGCCGGACATGCCGGTGGAAAAGACCGCTTCGCCCAGCGTCTCGCCGATCGCGCCGAACTCCGTTCCGGTGAACGTCCGGCCGTCCTCGAGGACCAGCAGCGCTTTGCCCTTGCGGTGTTCTGCGCGCTCATTAGCGCCACTCCTCCTCATCGCTTCGTCCCCCTCGCCGCTGCGCGGCTGGGGGTGCCCCACTGCATCGTCGCTGGCGCGGCTCATCGGGTGTTCTCCGGCAGCCAGCGGTCGTAGTCGGCGCGATCGTTACCGCGAAACCCGAGGTCGATCTCGGTGCCCGACGGCAGCCGCCAGCGGATGGCGAGGATGCCCTCGTGCAGGGCGCATGCTCCGTCGCCGTCCCGAGCCGCCCGGCGTGAATTCAAGCCGGGGGGAACCACTTTGCCGACCATGCCGCGCTCGGTGCGGATGGCCGTGATCGACTCCTGCGGAATCCAGATCGGGCTGGCGCCGCTGCGCTGCACCATGATTCCCTCCGGGTAGCGGGTCAGCACCGCCTTGCTGCGGTAGCCCAGATCGCCGACCGCGATCCGGTCGTGCCAGCTGGGCGCAAGCGTGCAGCCGACATACACACCGCGAGTCGGCGTCGACGATCGGCGCCCCGACCGTTTCCGGCATCGGCGGCAGCGTGCCGATCAGCTCGGCCTGCCGTCGGGCGCGCGCTCGCCAGCCGCGCATCATCATCTGGATGACGAACGCGATCAGCAGCGCCAGCAGCGCGGCCATGATCAGCGATGCGACCAGTGTTCCGGAATTCATGCCGGGCTCTTCCCGTCGCGGGCGGTGATCTTGCCGCGCAGCAGCGTTGTGGTCACGGTCGGCGGGCAGCGTCATCGCTTCGTACGGAGTGTTGGCCGAACGGCTGGCCAGTTCGGGACCGGCGACCGTCCAGGTGGCGTCGGGGTCCACCACGGTCAGGTTGGCCGGTTCGCCGATTTCCAGGGGTCGACCGTGGTCGGGCAGCCCGGCGATGCGGGCCGGGTTCTCGCTCATCACCCGCGCCACATCACGCCACGTCAGCAGGCCGGGGACGACCATCGCCTGCACCACCGCCGACAGCGCGGTCTGCAGCCCCAGCATCCCCGGCAGGGCCGCCGCGAACTCGACGCATTTCTCGTGTTCGGCGTGCGGGGCGTGATCGGTGGCCACACAGTCGATTACCCCGTCGGCCAACGCTTGACGCAGCGCCTGCGCGTCGGCAGCTTCCCGTAGCGGCGGGTTGACCCGGTTGATGCCGTCGTAGCTGGCCAGCCGGCTGTCGTCGAGCAGCAGGTGATGCGGCGTGACCTCGGCGGTGATCGAAATACCTTGGGACTTAGCCCATCTCACGATCTCGACGGTGCCCGCGGTGGACGCGTGGCAGATGTGCACCCGGGCGCCGGCGTCGCGGGCCAGCAAGGCGTCGCGGGCGACGATCGACTCTTCGGCGGCCCTCGGCCAGCCCGACAGCCCCAGTCTGGCGGCGTTGGGCCCTTCGTGCGCGACGGCCCCGACGGTCAGCCTGGGTTCTTCGGCGTGCTGGGCGATCAGGACGCCCAGGCCGGTGGCGTATTCCAGCGCGCGGCGCATCACCAGCGGGTCGTACACGCACTTGCCGTCGTCGGAGAACATCCGCACCTGCGCGGCACCGGCCGCCATCATGCCCATTTCGGTGAGCTCGGTTCCGGCCAGCCCGACGGTGACCGCGCCGACCGGGTGCACGTCGACCAGGCCGACCTGCTGGCCGCGGTGCCAGACATGGTCGGTGACCACCGGGCTGTCGGCGACCGGGTTGGTGTTGGCCATCGCGAACACCGCGGTAAATCCGCCGAGAGCCGCAGCGGCCGAACCGGTTTCGATGTCCTCGGCGTATTCGCGACCGGGCTCGCGCAGATGGGTGTGCAGATCGACGAAGCCGGGCAGCAGGATCTGTCCGGTGGCGTCGATGACATCTGCATCGTCCGGAATCGCGCAGCCCCGCGCCGATATCGGCGATCTGACCGTCGTCGACCAGCACGTCGACCCGGTCGCCCTCGCCGTACAGGCGAACCCCGCGGAGCAGCACGCTCATGCCAGGACCTCTTTTCCGGCGAGCCCTTTGCCGGCGGACTCTGTGCCTACCAGCAGATGGAACAGCACCGCCATCCGCACGTGAACACCGTTGGAAACCTGTTGCAGCACAGCCGATTGCGTCGAGTCGGCCACCGATGAGGAAATCTCCATGCCGCGCAGCATCGGACCGGGATGCAGCACCACCGCGTGGCCGGGAAGCATCGCCTGGCGCCGCTCGGATAGCCCGTAGCGCACCGAATACTCGCGCGCGGACGGGAAGAAGCCGCCGTTCATCCGCTCGGCCTGCACCCGCAACATCAGCATCGCGTCGGCGGCGGGCAGCTCGGCGTCGAGATCGTAGGAGACGGTGACCGGCCAGTCGGATACCCCGACCGGCAGCAGGGTCGGCGGCGCCACCAGCACCACCTCGGCACCCAGGGTGGCCAGCAGCATGACGTTGGACCGGGCGACCCGGCTGTGCAGGATGTCGCCGACGATGACGACGCGTCGGCCGTCGATGTCGCCGAGCCGCTGCCGGATGGTCAGCGCGTCCAGCAACGCCTGGGTCGGGTGCTCGTGGGTGCCGTCGCCGGCGTTGATCACCGACGGGCCGCCGTCCGCGCTGGCTGTCCAGTCGGCAAGCCGGTGCGCCGCCCCCGATGCCGGGTGCCGGATGATCAGCGCGTCGGCGCCGGCCGCCCGCAGCGTCAGCGCGGTGTCGCGCAGCGATTCGCCTTTGCCCACCGAGGATCCGGCCGCGCTGACGTTGATCACGTCGGCGCTCATCCACTTGCCGGCGACCTCGAACGACACCCGGGTGCGGGTGGAGTTCTCGTAGAACATCGTGATCACGGTTCGGCCGCGCAGCGTCGGCAGCTTGCGGACCTCGCGGCCCATCAGCGCCTGCGCGAACCGGTCGGCGTCGTCGAGGATGCGCGGTGGCTTCGGCGCGGCTGAGGTCTCCGGCGGCCAGCAGGTGCCTGCTCATGGCGCATCCTCCCGGGAGATGACCACGCCGTCGCGGCCGTCGTGTTCGGCGAGCAGCACGTGCACGCTCTCGCTGCGCGAGGTGGGCACATTCTTGCCGACATAGTCGGCGCGCAGCGGCAGTTCGCGGTGGCCGCGGTCGACCAGCACGGCCAGCTGCACGACCCGCGGCCGGCCCTGGTCGCGCAGCGCGTCCAGCGCCGAGCGCACCGAGCGCCCGGAGTAGAGCACGTCGTCGACGAGGATCACCAGGGCGTCGTCGATACCGCCGGCCGGAATCGAGGTGGCCTCCAGTGGCCGGGGCGGCTTTTGCATCAGGTCGTCGCGGTACAGGGTGATGTCCAGAGCACCGTGGCCGACCTCGACACCGCTGTATTCGGCGATGTTGGCGGCCAGTCGGTTGGCCAGGGTCACGCCGCGGGTCGGGATACCCAGCAGCACGACGCGTGGTGACTCGGCACCATCCAGTGCGGTCTTTTCGATGATCTGATGCGCAATACGGGAAATGGTGCGGCCCACGTCGGCCGCCGACATCAATTCGCGGTCCGTGTGGAAAGCGGCGTCACCCGCGGCACCCATGCGAGATCTTGACCTCCTTCTCCGCCTCTCTGGACGGATCGTTAAAGGATGTCGACTGCCGGGCAGCCTAGCACCCCGGGGCTCGGCGAAGACAATCCAAGCCGCGTGCCGTGGCATGAAACTGAACGCCGCTGGAATGCGGCCGCGGTCACAGGCCGAGCGCGGAACCCGCCAGGCCCATCAGCAGAAACTCCGGGTTGAAAATCAGCAGCATGTCGGTGCCCGCGATGTCTGCAGCAATACCGTCGGCGGGATCACTGGAGCCGAAATCGGTTGCCGCTGTTGCGAACTGATCAGATGCCTGCTGGGTGGTGCCCGCTATGTCGGGAGGGCATCCGCTAGATCGGTCGGAGGACTCCCGTTGGCGCCGAACTCGAAATCCACTGCGGGGATCACCGGACTCCCGGTGAGAGCGTCGATACCGCCGATCACGGCGAGTTCCTCGGGCGACACCAGAAAGTCGTCCAGGCCCCAGAAGCTCATTTCAAGGCCGGCAGGATAGTCGGCGCCGGCGAAGTCGGTCGCGGCGTTGGCTAGATCGGCGTAACCCGCATCGATGGCCGCAACCTCGTCGTTGAGGATGTCGGTGAAATCATCGGCGCGAGCTGTCGCTGCGGTTGCGAGTTGACCCATCGCGGCGATAAGCATGCCGCCGGCAGCGGCGCCGATGACGGCGAGACCGCCCACTCGACGCGTGCGGTTCTTACGATCGTGACTCATTGCGCCCTCCATCAATTACCTGGATGCCGCCGACGAGACAACGAACCCGGACATACACATTCTTCAGCAATGTCTCAGGATATTTCTAAGCTCGCGGCCGTTCCGTTATAAAAACGTGATCCTCCAAAACGGCGGAAATGAACCGATACGGCGTTGCGTTCGTCGAGAGGTGTTGCAGGTCAACGAGATCGGCTGCCGCACCGTCGAAGTCACCTGCCGATGCAAGCAATCGGGGACTAACCTGGCGGGCATGACAG
This sequence comes from uncultured Actinomycetota bacterium, assembly GCA_963791535.1. Taxonomy (GTDB): domain Bacteria; phylum Actinomycetota; class Actinomycetes; order Mycobacteriales; family Mycobacteriaceae; genus Mycobacterium. The sequence goes on from CAWBSW010000009.1 coordinate 26,318, forward strand.
GCTCGAGTTCCTCTGCCCAACCTTCTGGCGGTGTTCGGTTCGATTTCGACGCCCTCTATCGAGGCGAAAGCCCGGGTGAAGGCGTCCCGGCGATGGCGACGCCGCCGTGGGACACCAAGGCCCCCAAGGAGAACGTCGTCGCGTGGCACGAGGGTGGCTGGGTCCACGGTGACGTGCTCGACATCGGGTGCGGACTGGGCGACAACGCCATCTACCTGGCCCGGCAGGGCTTTAACGTCACCGGACTCGACATCTCGCCGACCGCGCTGATCACCGCCGACCGGCGGGCCAAGGACGCCGGGGTCAACGTGACGTTCGCGGTGACCGACTCCACGAAGCTCGAGGGCTACACCGACGCATTCGACACCGTCGTCGACAGCGGCATGTTCCACTGCCTGGACGACGACGCAAAACGCAGCTATGCAGCCGCGGCCCATCGCGCGACCAGGCCGGGCGCCACCCTGCTGCTCAGCTGTTTCTCCGACGCCAACCCGTCCGACGAGGAATGGCCACGGCCGGCGGTGTCCGAGCAGACACTGCGGGATGTCCTCGGCGGCGCGGGCTGGAACATCGAATCGTTGGAGCCCGCTTCCTGGCAGCGCGAGGTCGACGGCTCGCAGGTCGAGATGGCGTTCTGGTACGTCAGGGCGCAGCGGCGCTAGCGTCCCGGACCGGCCGTCACCAGCCGTCGAACAGCGTTTCGGTCAGCCCGATCACAACGCGGGGATTGTCCTCTCGCTGCGTCGGGGTGGCATCGCAACGGCCGAGAAAGTCGGTTACCAGCGCCAACCCGACCAGCTTTAAGTATGCTGTGCGTTCAATTGCTAACGGGCCGCAGCCGTCGAAGCATGACCTGCCCCAAATTTCTGGGAAAGGCATTTCAATGTCTGTGGCAACGCGCGCCCCCAGCTAATCGAGGATCGGATGAGCGACAAGTCCAACAGCCCGATCCGTCCACTGATCGGGTTCACCACCCGTGATGACGCGCCGCAGATTACCCCGGCACCGGTGAGCCGGACGTGGATGTCAGAGATGTCGGAGTCCCGTAAAGGTTGGCCCAATCGGTGTTTGCCGATGCTCATCGCCAACCAAAGCGGCTGGGAGCTGCGCAATCGGTGCGGGTTCACCGCTACGTGGGTCGGTGACGAAAACGGCGTGGACGTGCAGATCAGACCGGACAAGCGCGACACAGAGCAGTTCCTGCCCCTCGGCCATTTCGGTAACGGCATCCTGACCTGGCATCTGCCGATAGTGTTTCGCACCCCGGCCGGTTACAACCTGTTGGTCCGCGGACCGGCGAACTATCCGAAGGACGCCGTGTCTCCGTTAGAGGGCCTAGTCGAAACCGATTGGGCAAGCGCGAGTTTCAGCATGAGCTGGAAACTCACCCGCAAACTGATGCCGGTGCGATTCGAGGTCGACGAGCCGATCTGCATGATCGTCCCGCAGCGCCGAGCCGAGCTTGAAGAGTTCGCTCCTGAACTCAGGCGCATCGAGTCTGATGAAGATCTGCAGCGCAAGCATGAGTCCTTTCTTCGCTCACGTGACGCGGCAAAGCAAATCGAGCAGGTAGCCAGGGTCGCCGCGGGAGAGCAAGTGGAGTGGCAAGGCGACTACACGCGAGGCAGACACACCGACGGCGAGGCCGGGACACCGGATCACCAGACTCGCCGCCGTCTTCGTTCATTTGTTCAGCCTGAACCTGAGAAGCGGCAAGGGTTGGACCTGGCCGGGCTCGAATAGCCGCAGCGAATCGCTGTCACCGATGATGTTGTGGCTCGTCCGTCCGCAACGGCGCGCACTAACCTGAACCGGTGAATCTCGAGGGCAATCAGGCCTCCATCCGCGAGGCCTTCGATGCCGGTCTGCTCGCCGGTGCGGTGACCGTGGTGTGGCAGCACGGACGCGTGTTGCAGGTCAACGAGATCGGCTACCGCGACGTCGACGCCAAGCTGCCGATGCAACGCGACACGCTGTTTCGCATCGCGTCGATGACCAAACCGGTCACCGTCGCCGCGGCGATGAGCCTGGTCGACGAGGGCAAGCTGGCGTTGCGTGACCCGATCGTGCGTTGGTTGCCGGAGTTCGCCGACGTGCGGGTGCTGGACGACCCGACCGGGCCGCTGGATCGAACGCATCCGGTGCAGCGCGCGATCCTGGTCGAGGACCTGCTCACCCATACCAGCGGCCTCGCATACGGGTTCTCGGTGGGCGGACCGATATCCCGGGCCTACGTCCGCCTGCCGTTCGGGCGTGGACCCGACGCGTGGCTGGCCGCGCTTGCCGAGCTGCCGCTGGTCCACCAGCCGGGCGAGCGGCTGACCTACAGCCACGCCATCGATGTCATCGGCGTGCTGGTGTCACGGATCGAGGGCAAGCCGTTTCATCAGGTGCTCGACGAGCGAATCCTGCAGCCGCTGGGCATGATTGACACCGGATTCTTCGTCTCGGTGGAGGGCCGCCGCCGTGCGGCGACCATGTACCGGCTCGATGACCACGACCGGCTGCAACACGACGTGATGGGGCAACCGCATATCTCACCGCCGGCGTTCTGCAACGCGGGCGGCGGGTTGTGGTCGACCGCCGACGACTATCTGCGGTTCGTCGAAATGCTCATGGGCGAAGGGGCATTAGATGGTGTGCGGGTGCTGTCGCCGGAGTCGGCGCGGCTGATGCGCACCGATCGGCTCACCGATGAGCAGAAGCAGCACCCATTTCTCGGCGCGCCGTTCTGGATCGGCCGCGGGTTCGGGCTGAACCTGTCGGTGGTGACCGATCCGGCGAAGTCGGCGCCGTTGTTCGGGCCGGGTGGCGTCGGGACCTTCAGCTGGCCCGGTGCATACGGGACGTGGTGGCAAGCCGATCCGGCCGCGGACCTCATCCTGCTGTACCTGATTCAGAACATGCCGGCAATGTCGGGCGACGCCGCCGCCGCGGTCGCCGGGAACACATCACGCGCGAAACTGCAAGCGGTGCAACCGAAATTCGTGCACCGCACCTATCGCGCGCTGGGCCTTTGATGGCCGAATTCACACCTGAGCGCATCGCCGGGCCGCGGCTGCTGCTGCGCCTGCCGGTACTCGACGACGCCGGCGCGCTGTTCCAAAGGATTGCCCGCGATCCCCAGGTCACCAAGTATCTGCTGTGGACACCGCACCCCGACGTGGCGGTAACGCGGCGGGTGATCACCGAACGAATGAATGTCGATGCACACCTGCGAACCTGGGTGATCGTGCTGCAGCACAGCGACGAGATCGTCGGGATGCTCAGTTGCGCGCGTCCGCTGCCGTACGCCGCAGAAATCGGTTACTGCGTCGGTCGGCGTTGGTGGGGCAAGGGTTTGATGTCCGAAGCGCTCGACATGCTGATGGCGACCCTGCGCGCTGACCCCGACGTTTACCGCGTGTGGGCTACCTGTCATGTGGACAACGAGCGTTCCGCGCGCCTGTTGGAGCGAGCCGACTTCACACTTGAAGGTCGCCTGGCCCGTCACGCCATCTACCCCAACCTCGGGCCCGAACCACGCGACAGCCTGCTCTACGCCAAGGCGCTTGCGCTGACTGGTGCCTCTACGCCGAACGTGAAACTGCGGCGAATTCTCGGCCGGTGATGTCAAGCGGTTAGGGCAACATCGGGTCAGGCGGCTTGGTCGAGTAGGGCGGCGAGTCGCTGAGCGGGTGTGTCGAGATTCAGTGTTGGCCTGGGCCGGCGGCCACGATCACCGCTGCCTTGCCCAGTGACGGCTGGCCGACCTCGGGTGGGCGGTCAATCGAATCCTTCGTTCTTTGGCGGATAGGCATTTGTGTAGGTCAGCGCGCAGACTGCCACGGGTCTGCACATACAGACACCGATAGATCGTCTCGTGACTCACCCGTGCCAGCCTGTCATCGGGATGATCACGTGCCAACATCTGCGCGATCAGCCTCGGGCTCCACCCGTCATCCATCCACGCCTCGATGCTGGCGCACACCGGATTGTCGATCAGCTTGAACGCCTTGGGCCGGTGGGCGTTCCGGGCGGCACGGGCGTGGGCCATCCGGGCGTGATAATCCCCGTCGGGATTGCGATTACGCCGCACTTCACGCCAGATGGTGATCCGGTCGCGCCCAATCCGGTGACCGATCTCGGCGTGGCTGAGCCCGGCGTCAAGACCCCGCATGATGGCGATGCGCTCATCCAGACTCAGACGATGTCCCCGACCGCCCGGCAACGACATGTTCCCAGGATCAGCGACCCCGCCGCCTCGACCCCCAACCAATTTCATCGCTCCAGCGTTGCGCCACCAGATCGACGCGACTGTCGTCGACACGCCCATGTCCTGCGCCGCCCGCCATACCGGGACACCCAAGCAAATCCGGTCGAACAACCTCCGACGCACATCTCTCGAATGCGGATAACCACTCGGCATAACAACTCCCAAATCCACGGACGTTGCAATGACCGTATGAATCCACCGGCCGAATTTTTCGCCATGACTGCATGTTCGGCGAATTTCAGATCATCGCGAACGGCGAAACTTTCGCGCCGATCTCCAACGCGCCGGCGAGCTCGCGGCTGACGTCGTAGTCGAACACCACGTGCCCCGCGATGACGTCGACATCTCGCTTGGCACGCTGCAACGGGTTGTCCAGGAATTGCGCACTGGCGCCGGCCACTTCCAGCACATCGGCGATCACTGCACGGGATTCGTGCACGACATGCGCGGCGGCCGCGCGGACGCCGGCGCGGACCGTGCGGCCGATGTGCTGCCCGCTGCCGATCCTGGCCTCGATGTCCTCGGCGGCGGCATCGATCAACGCGCGCAACGCGCGCAGCCGCACCCGCGCGCCGCCGAGACGCACCTGTGCGGTGGGCTGATCCTTCTGCGCCACACCCGAATACGCGAGCACGCGCTCGCCGAGTCGTTGGGCAAACAGATCGGCGACCAGCTCGGCGGAGCCCAGCGCGGGCATCGCCGCGGTCAGCGCCAGCGCAGGCACCATCGGCCACCGGTACACCGCAGCGTCGTGCAACGCCGCGCCCGGTGTTGTGCCGCCGTAGATATCGGCCACGGCGACCAGCCGATGCCCGGGCACCCACACGTCGTCGACGACGACGTCGTTGGAGCCGGTGGCGCACATGCCCGCGGTGTGCCACACGTCCTCGACGCGGATCTCCGCTGCCGGCAGCAACACCAGGGCCGGATAGGGAGCGTCGTCGGGCCCGCAAACGGCGCCGACGAGCACCCAGTCGGCGTCCATCACGCCGGTCGCCCACGACCATCGTCCGGTCAATCGGATGCCGCCGTCGATCGGTATGCCACGCCCGGTCGGCGCGAGCGGAGCCGGGCACAGCACCGGCCCGTTGGCGAACACCTCGTCTTGGGCCTGCTCTCCGAATAGCGCGAGCATCCAGTTGTGCAGGGTGTAGAACCCGAGCGTCCAGGCGCTCGACGCGCAGCCATGCGCCATACGGCGTACCACGTCAAGGATTTCGGGAAACTCCGCCTGCCGTCCGCCGTAACGCGTCGGGAGCAGCAGCCGTGCCAGCCCGGATTCCCGGTAGTCATCGATGGTGGCCTCCGGCAGTCGACGCAGCTTCTCCGCCTCACCAGCGCGATCCGCCAGCCGCGCAACGAAATCGGCGCTGACCTCGGCGACGTCCGCCGTCATCATGCCGAGGACGGTACCATACCTTTTGGTATGGTAGCGAGACTCAGTGCCGCAACATCACCTCGAGAAACTCCTCGCGGCGTCCGGCGGCCTGCGGATTGGGCCGCGACCCCGATAGGTGCAAGAAGCCGATGCCGGCGGCAAATGTGGCGTTGGCACGCATGTCCGCTTCATCAGGGTCGAAGCCGTCGTCGAGAAAGGCTTTCCGGACCGCCGCGATCACCCTTAGGTCGGATGACCGCACCGCGGCGGCGACCGCGGACTCTGATCGCGCCCATTCCCGCATTGCCCGCTCCAGCATCCAGTGCCGCGGTCCGACCAGTGCGGTCATCATGCGTGACAGCCGCTGCCGGGGAGGCTCGCTCGCCAGGTCGTCGAAATAGCCGCGGTCCTCGTCGCGAACGGCAGCCCAGGTGGCGATCAGAGCCTCACGGTAGGCCTTCATGTCGCTGAAATGCCAATAGAAGCTGCCCTTGGTCACGCCGAGGCGACTGCATAGCCGTCCAAGCGTCAGGCCCTTCACCCCGTCCTCGGCGAGCACCCGAAAGCCGTCCTGCACCCAGTCATCCACGGAGAGCCGGGAATTGGCCGTGCCGCCCGAAGTTGCCATGGGCGGTAAGCCTAAAGCGTGTCGGACATCTCTGGTGAGTGTTCGGCACCGCCCTTCTCGGGCGTCGTCGGTTCAGGCCGCTGGTCCGGTGTGAACTTCGGTTCCCGCGTCTTTCGGGCTGGTTTCACCAACACACAACGCGTGCTGGTCAGCGCCGTCCCGTCGGCGAGCGTTGGTGGCCCGGCCTCGCTGCTTGGGGGTCCGGGGATCTAGTTGATGCTCATGATAGGTCTGGCCCCAGCGGGCCAGGTTTACCGCTGCGTTGGTGTCGCGGTCAGCGGAGTGTCCGCAACTGCAGGTGAACACCCGATCGGCCAGCGTCATCTCACTATCGATGGCACCACATTGCGGGCAAAGCCTGCTCGACGGGTACCACCGATCAGCAGTGAGGATTTGGCCGCCCCGCCAGGCCAGTTTGTAGCTAAGTAGCCGGGCGAATTCGGCCCAGCCCTCATCCGAGATGGCGCGGGCCAGGCGATGGTTGGCCAGCGTGAATGCCGCGTCGAAATTTTCTGCATCAGGTGTCCAAGGCGCTGGTCAAGACCCAGCGACCGGCTCGTCCTGCGAGAATCTGAACGTGGCAGGGACGACGTGATAATGATGGCGCGCGAGTCTGGCTGCGGCGTCGCGGCGGTTCCGAGATCCTTTCTGTTTGCGCGACAAGGATTTCGCTAGCCTTTGCTGGCGTTTTATCCCGGAGGCCAGCGCCTTGGGGGCATTGGTGATGCTGGCAACCTCAGTCCCATCGGCGATGGCGGCGACCGCAAACGCCGACAAACCGCGGTCGAGGCCAACCCACCCCCCATCATCAGTCGGATCGCGCCGGGTGTGCTGCTGGGTGGCGTGCAAATTGGCCGCCTGGACATTCAGCGAAACCCACCAGCGTCCCGCGCGATGCGAGACAGTAGCGAATAGGATCGTGGCTCGGTCCTTCGCGATCATGCGTCGCAAGCGGCGGGTGTCATCATGCACCCTGAGCTGCCCGATTCCGGGCAAGGTGACCGAGCGGGGACGGCTGTGATCGCCGACTCGGATCGCCGGCAGCCGATGTTTGGAGTGCTTGTTGCGCACCCGAAACGACCCCATAGCACCGTTTTTCTGCTTGAAACGGGGGAATCCGATCCGCTTGCCTTTGCGCTTGCCCGCGCGCGAGTCCGACCACGCGGTCAACGCGCGCCCGCAGTCCACGGCAGCTTCCTCGAACACCTGCTGGCACACCTCGGCCCGCCACGCCAGCCCAGTCACGACTACATCGGCGACACCATCGGCGTCGACAACCAATACGCGGCCTGCGTCTGCGGTTTTCTTCCATGCGTTAAAAGCATTGACCAGATCAAACCCGGTCCACGGCACTTCCGTATGCGGGTCGAACTCGCGTTGGGTTAGCGCGGTTTTCACCATTTGCAGGCACTGATTGAACGCAAACCGGGCTGCCCCCGCGTGCCGGGACAGCACCTGGAACTGTTCGACCGTGGGGTCGAGGCAAAAACGGAACGTGGTGTGCCGGCTCATCTCAGTGGCCAATATCTCACGACCCACTGACAACACCCCGACGTGCACGAACCCCGTCAGATTCCGCCATCACTGCGATAGTCTGGCGGACGCCGACCGACTAACAGAGCAACGGTATCGATCCGATCATTCCAATACTGGCACGGCGCCTCGTCATATTCGCCGTCCCGAAACACCTCACGGTCGGTTGGACGGCACCAAAGTCGAAGGCGTCGAACGCCACATAGTGGTCGCCGCCGGTAGCAGCCAGATCGCGGCCGCGTTCACTACGGCCGCTGCCGTCGACCTGCCAGACTACGCTGGCTGGTGCTCCAACGCCCGGCGGGCGTAGGCACGCACATCGGCGTCGTCGTCTTTCAGCGCCACGCTCAGAGCGTCACGCGCCGCGCCTTCTGAATCCGCCCAACGGCTCAAACTCAGCACGGCGGCTTTGCGCACAATTCGAGCTCACCGGGCAGCCCGTCGTCGTACGCGCCGGAGAGGATCTGGTGGCGCAGCACGTCGGCAACTTGGCGCGCGCGATCGGCGCGCGGTTGGCGAATCGGCAATGGTACGGCTGCGGCCACGCCGTCACGCTATCGACGTTCGCGCATCTCCCCTGGTCGGGCTGAATACGACGGCACCGGAATGTAGCGCATTGCGCCGCTGCCCAGCACACGGCTACCAGCCGAAACCGGCAGCGCCGCGGTCATTGCGCCACCTGTCGCGGGGCACCCCGTTTGCGATCCCTGTGAGCAAAACCCCGCACGACGGACCCTGGCCCGCCGTGACTTCCGCTAGCCGAGAACGGCCTGCGTCGATGCCGCGGCCACCTGCGACGCGGCGCCATTTCCGTTCGCCGCGGCGACCGCGTGCCGCGCCGCGGTAATCCGTTTCAGTGCCGCCTCGGTGAACACCGACAACCCCAGGTCGTGGTCGTATCCGTGGATTTCCTTGACGTCGAGTTGGGCAAGGAAATACAGGATTTCCTTGGAGACCACCTGACCCGGAACCAGCACCGGGAAGCCAGGCGGATACGGCACGACGAAAGTGGTGGACACCAACGTTTTTCCGTCGGCGAGGCGTCGCGCGGCCTCACCAGCCAGGACGTGCTCGCGGTCGGACTCCTCATATCCGGCGTAGAACGCCGCGCGCATGTCGCCGAACGCGCTGGCGCCGCCGGGTCGGAACGCGACGTCGAATTCGCTGAAGTCCGGCAGCGGCGGCAGGTCCTCGGTGATCTCCTCAACCCGGCGCTGTTGCAGCGCGCGGTCATCCTTGCTGGCCGCGCACTCGCTGCGATCGAAATCGGTGGCCACCCGGCGCAATACGTCGAGCAGGTAGTGCACGCTCGACCAGGTCACACCGATGGTGAAGATCAACAGCACACTGTTGATCGAGGTCTTGTTGATCTGGATGCCAAACCGGTCCATCAGGATCTTCTCGCGGAAGTCGTATCCGTTCATACCGGTCTGACCCACGTACAGGGTGACCCGCGTCGCGTCGAGTACGAATTGGTCGGAGCGCCACGCCTCGTTCCACTCCGCCAGCGCACCCTGACGCACCTGCCGGTAAGAGCTGACCGCTGAGAGCCGGAACTGATCGGGCACCAGGTCGGACTCGTCGAGGATGCGAAACCACTTGCTGATCAACCGGTCTTTGCGGACGCGGTGACGGAAAACCAGCGCCATGTCGTAGACGTTTCGGACCAGTTGGAACCCTTCGATATCGACTTGCCGTCGCGCCAAATCCAGCGATGCCAGCAGCTGCTGGTTCGGCGAGGTCGAGGTGTGCGTCAAAAACGCCTCACCGAACGCATCGCGGGTGAGCGCCTTGAAGTCCTGGTCGCGGATATGGACCATCGACGCCTGCCGCAGCGCGGACAGCGACTTGTGGGTGGAGTGTGTCGCGTAGACCCGCACGCGTGCCCGGCTCGGGTCGGGCAGCAGCCGGTGCTCGATCCACTCCGCACGATCGACCCCTTGCATCTCCGCGCGCCACGTTTGGTACTCCCGCACGTAGGCCGGAGACGACAACATCGACTCGAGTTGCTCGGCGGCAACCATCGCTGTGCGCTGCCGCGCCCACGGCACCGCGGTGGCGAACGCGTACCACGCCTCGTCCCACAGGAAGCAGATGTCCGGCTTGATCGCCAGCACCTCTTCCATCACCCGCCGCGGGTTGTAGACCACACCGTCGAACGTGCAGTTGGTGAGCAGCAGCATGCGCACCCGGCCCAGCTGCCCGGCCGCCTCCAAGTCGAGCAGCGCCTTTTTGATGGTCTGCAGCGACACGGCCCCGTAGATCGCGTACGGCTGTAGCTCGTAGGCGTCGAGGTACAGCGGATAGGCTCCGGCCAGCACCAGTCCGTAGTGGTGCGACTTGTGGCAATTGCGGTCGATCAGCACGATGTCGCCTGGCCTGGTGAGAGCCTGCACGACGATCTTGTTCGCGGTGGACGTCCCGTTGGTGACGAAGTAGGTCTGGTTGGCATTCCAGGTTTTGGCGGCCTTGTCCATCGCCTTCCTGATGTTGCCGTGCGGGTCCAGCAGCGAGTCCAGGCCGCCAGATGTGGTCGACGTCTCGGCCATGAAGATGTTGCGGCCATAGAACTCGCCCATGTCATGCAGCGACTTCGAGTTGAAGATGCTGGCGCCACGTGCGATCGGAAGGGCGTGGAATTGACCGGCCGGCCGTGCCGCATAGGCGCGTAGCGCGTCGAAAAACGGTGTGGTGTAACGGTTCCGAATGCCGGCGAGCACGGTGCTGTACAGATCGGTGACGTCGTTGAGTCGGTAAAAGGTCCGGTCGTAGACGTCGGGCTCATCCTCGGTCTCGGCGGCGATCGATTCGTCGGTGAGCAGGTAGAGGTCGATGCTTGGCCGCAGCTCGCGGATCCACTCGCCGCATTCCACGCAGTCGTGGGTGCGGTCGGTGGCAATCACGTCGTCGTTGGCCCCGAGCAACGTGTTCATCAGCGGGACCCGGTCACGCGACCGCAGCCGAATGTCGTGCCGGATGATCGCCGCCTGAATCTCCCCGTTCAACGCGACCGCGGTGATCGCGTCTTCGACGCTGGTAACGATCAAAAATTCGATTTGCACGTCGTCGCTGGGGTCGCGTAGCGCGCGCAAGCTTTCCGCCAAGCCCTCGGGAGCCGTGGGCGGGGAATCGTCGGCGAGCAGAACCGTGTAGAACTGCTGTTCTTTGGCCCGCGCCACCAGCTCCTGATCGGCCAGCGACGCCGATGTGTCGAACAGCGCTGCACGGTCGCCGTATTCGGACAGTAGCCGCACCGCGAGCGACACCTTCTCCTCGAGGCTCACCGTGGCCAGGTTGTCGAGATACTCGCGGAATACCGCCAGATTCTCCGCGCCGGGATATATCCAGTAGCGCTCGTAGGCACTCAGACGATTGATCAGGCGCTTCGCCCTGGCCGCTTCGTGGCTGGTGTCCAGCCCGGCGCGGTCGACCACGGCGAGCTGATGGCACGCGTCGTCGAGCAGATTCCAGGTGTCGATGCGCGAGTACGACGGGTTCGCGACCGCCGCCAACGCGGAAACGTGAAGCCGCCTCGGGCGCCTACCGTCTCGGTCCATCTCGCCAGTGTTCTCCCCCATGCGACCTGCGCGAGGCCATTTTGTCAATGCCACATCTGCCACATCAGACTCTGAGAGGAGGGAACGGCTATGTGCCCGCTTCCGAGCGAATACCTCCGCCGTTTCGCTCAGAGACGGGCAAAACACATGCCGCCGCTGCTAGCGGCGGATGAGGCGGATGTGACGGGTCCCCTAGCCCTCGAACTCGTCGTCGGCGTCGTGGCCGCGCCGATCGCCGCGGGTGATCTCCATCCACCGCCGAACCGGAAGGTCCCACCGCCTTGATGTGGTGGATGCCGAGTCGGTGACGTCGGACAGCGACCTGACCACGGCCTGCGTCAATGCCATGATCGCGGCCATCACCGGAAGCAACGGCCGGAATGGCTGCGCCGCCGACCGAACCGTTTCAATCCGCCGGGCCAGCAGGTAGCGCTCGATCGAGTGATAGAGCCAGGCGCCGACGCCGAGCGCGTAGATCGCCAGCGCCGCCGCGATCGCCGCCTGCCCGTAGGCCGCGCAGAAGACCGCGCCGAAGATCACTGTTGCCGCCAGCACGGCGGCAATGATGACCCGCAGTTCCAACCGGGTCATGAATCCGCGGAGTTGTTGGGCCCTGATTGTCCAGCCCCTCGGACCGCTTGAGCGGCCGCCCGGATTTGCGGCGTCACCAACATCACCTGGCCAAGCACCCCGTTGACGAAGCCCGGCGATTCGTCGGTGGACAGCTCCTTGGCCAGCTCCACCGCCTCGTCGACAGCGACCGGCGCCGGCACGTCGTCGGCGTGCAGCAGTTCCCACACCGCGACCCGCAGGATTGCCCGGTCCACGGCGGGCAGTCGGTCCAATGTCCAGCCCTGCAGATGCGACGCGATCAAATCGTCGATATGTGCCGCGTGCTCGGTGACGCCGCGGGCCACCGTCGCCGTGTAGGCATGCAGCGGCGCCACATCGGGCTTCGCCTCCGCCAGCGCGGTACGGGCGTCGGCCGCCTCGGCCGGGTGTCACCCCGCGGGCCTCGGCTTCAAACAGCAAGTCGACCGCACGCTTACGGGCTTGGTGGCGTCCTTTGACAGAACGCGCGGGCTTGCTCACGCGTTGACGCGTCCCAGGTAGCTGCCGTCGCGGGAGTCGACCTTCAGCTTGTCGCCGGTGTTGATGAACAACGGCACCTGGAGCTCCGCACCGGTCTCCACGGTCGCCGGCTTGGTGCCCGCGTTGGACCGGTCGCCCTGCAGTCCCGGCTCGGTGTGCGTGACCACGAGCTCGACGGTCACCGGCAGCTCCAGGTACAGCGGTGACCCGTCGTGGAATGCCACCTGCACCGGCAGGCCCTCGAGCAGGAACCGGGCGGCGTCGCCCACCAGCGACTCCGGCAACGGGTGCTGCTCGTAGTCCTGGCTGTCCATGAACACGAAGTCACTGCCGTCGCGGTAGAGGTAGGTGTGGTCTCGGCGGTCCACCGTGGCGGTTTCCACCTTCACGCCCGCGTTGTAGGTCTTATCGACCACCTTGCCCGACAGCACGTTCTTGAGCTTGGTGCGTACGAACGCCGGGCCCTTGCCGGGTTTGACGTGCTGGAACTCGACGATCTGCCACAGCTGGCCATCGATCACCAGCACGAGTCCATTCTTGAAATCGGCAGTGCTTGCCACAGTCGGTAAATCTCCTACAGAATCGCCAGCTCCTTGGGGAACCGGGTGAGTAATTCCGGTGCGTGCCCGGAGGTTTCGTCGGCCACAACCAGCGTGTCCTCGATGCGGACGCCGCCGCGGTCGGGCAAATAGACACCGGGCTCCACGGTCACCACGGAGCCCGCCAGTAGTGTACCGGCGGCGGTGGCGTTGATCCCTGGCGCTTCATGGATCTGCAGGCCCACCCCGTGGCCCAGGCCGTGGCCGAAGTGCTCGCCGTGCCCGGCGTCGATGATCGACGCAGCGCGCCGCTGCGTCTACGTCGGCCAGGCTCTACGCCGGCCCGCAGCGCGGCACGGCCGGCTTGCTGCGCGGCGTTGACCAGCTGGTAGATCTCGCGCTGCCAATCGGCGGCCTTGCCCAGCACGAACGTCCGGGTCATGTCGGAGTGATAGCCGCCGACCAGGGCACCGAAGTCGATCTTGACGAAGTCGCCGGCGGCCAGCACTGCATCGGTGGGCCGGTGATGCGGGATCGCCGAATTCGCCCCGCTGGCCACGATCGTTTCGAACGAGACGCCGTCCGCACCGTGGTCGAGCATCAAGGCCTCCAGTTCGCGGCCCACCTCGCGCTCGGTCCGGCCGGGCCGCAGTCCCCCGCGGGCCACCAGGTCGGTCAGCGCGGCGTCGGCGGCCTCGCAGGCCAGCCGCAGCAGCGCCACCTCACCGGCGTCTTTGATCTCCCGCAGGGCTTCCACCGTCTGCGAGGCGCGGACCAGTTCGGTGGTCCCGACCTGCTCGACTTCTTTAGCCAGCGCGTCGAACCCGTCCACGGTGACCACATGGCTCTCGAAGCCCAGCCGCCGCACGCCGGCCGACGCGGCCCGCCCGGCCAGGTAACGCCCGCAGGCCCGCTGGATGGCCACCTCCAAGTCGGGTGCCTGCTGGGCGGCCTGGGTGCGATAGCGACCATCGGTGGCCAGCACCGGCGGCACCTCGTCGGCGAACACCAGCAGCGCGGCGTTTGACCCGGTGAAACCGGACAGGTAGCGCACGTTGATCAGGTCGGTGACCAGCATCGCGTCCAGTTCGGTCGCGCGGAGTCGCGCACTGAGCGCGGCTCGCCGCTGGGAATGTGTCACGCCCGCTGACGGTACTCGCTACGCTGTGGCCCCATGACTAACTGGATGCTGCGCGGCCTGGTCTTCGGCGCTGCGATGGTCGTCGTCCGTCTGTTCCAAGGAACGCTGATCGACGTGTGGCAGACGCACGCCGGGCTGATCAGCATTGTGCTGCTGATTCTGTTCCTGGCCGGTGTGGTCTTTTGGGGGGTGCGCGACGGCCGCGCCGACGCCGCCGCGAACCCCGACCCCGACCGCCGCGCTGACCTCGCGATGACGTGGCTGTTGGCCGGCCTGGTGGCCGGGGTGGTCAGCGGCGCGGTGACGTGGCTGATCGGGCTGTTCTACAAGTCGCTGTATGTCGGTGGGCTGATCAACGAGCTCACCGTGTTCGCCGCCTTCACCGCGCTGCTGGTGTTTTTGGGTGGGATCGCCGGGGCGTCGGTTGGCCGCTACTTGATCGACCGCGCGGGCGCCTACACGCCGCAACGCGGCGGCAGCGGCGAGGACGAGCGCGTCGACACCGACGTGTTCGCCGCCGTCCGCTCCGACGAGGCCGCCGCCGCTGAGGGTGGCACCTGGACCCAGGAGCATCCGATGGCTGTGGCGACGGCCGAGCGCGAGGAGTACGGCTCCCCGGAGGCCTACAGCGAAGAAGCCGAAGAGACCCCCGAGGCCGTCAGCCCGGCCCACACCGAGGGCAAGACCGAAAAGATTCCCTGGCCGCCGAAGGCGGAAACCACCCAGGCCATCCCGACTCACGAGACGGCGGAGTCCACCGAGGAAGTCCCGACCACGGAGCACAAGGCCGAGCGGGACGAAGACTAGCGGCAGGCGCTGGCCAAATAGCGCAGGGCCAGCAGATAGCCCTGGACGCCGAGCCCGGCGATCACCCCGGTTGCGATCGGGCTCAAGTACGAGTGATGCCGAAACTCTTCGCGCGCATACACATTGGAGATATGCACTTCGATCAAAGGCGCGCTCAGCTCCGTGCAGGCGTCCCGCAACGCCACTGACGTGTGAGTCAACCCGCCGGCGTTGAGGATCACCGGTTCTCCCGCGTCGGCGGCCAGATGAATCCAGTCCAGCAGCTCAGCTTCGCTGTCGCTTTGCCGCACCACGGCTTTCAATCCCAGCTCGGCAGCCTCGCGTTCGATCATCGCGACCAGATCGTCGTGGGTGGTGTCACCGTAGACCTCGGGCTCGCGACGGCCCAGCCGGCCGAGGTTGGGCCCGTTGATCACGTTGATGGTCATCTTCGCCACCTCGGCGTAGGCCGCCGCCAGCAGCGCCGGGTCCGGCCCCTCCAACCGGCCCGGCTTGGCCAGCCCGTCGAGAACCACGAACCGCAGCACCCCGGCCCGGGTTTTCTTGTCGCCGGCCATGTACTCCAGCAGTTCGGGAAACGCGTCGGCGTCGTAGCCGACCGGCAGGCCCAGCGACGCCAGGATGCTGCGGTGGCGTTCGGCGGTCGCGTCGTCGAGCCGCCCGGCCAGCCGGCCCAGCTCGGCGGCGAACACCAAACCCACCGAAACCGCGGCGCCGTGCCGCCATTGGTAACGTTCCCGGCGCTCGATCGCGTGGCCCAAGGTGTGGCCGTAGTTGAGGATTTCGCGCAGCTGCGATTCCTTCTCGTCGGCGGCGACGACCTCGGCCTTGACGGTGATCGCGCGGCGGATCAGCTCCGGCAGCACGTCACCCGACGGGTCCAAAGCCGCCTGCGGATCCGCCTCGATCCGATCCAGGATCACCGGGTCGGCGATGAAACCCGCCTTGACGACCTCGGCCATCCCGGCCGCGATTTCGTTGCGCGGCAACGTCTGCAACGTCGCCAGGTCGACCAGCACGGCGATCGGCTGGTGAAACGCGCCGACCAGGTTCTTGCCGGCCTGGGTGTTGATACCGGTCTTGCCGCCGACCGCCGCGTCGACCATGCCCAGCAACGTGGTGGGCACGTGCACGATCGACACGCCCCGCAGCCAGGTCGCCGCGGCGAAACCGGCGACGTCGGTGGCGGCCCCGCCGCCAAGGCTGACCAAAGCATCCTTGCGCCCAACGCCGATGCGGCCCAGCACTTCCCAGATGAACCCGACGACGGGCAAGTCCTTACCGGCTTCGGCGTCGGGGATTTCGATGCGATGCGCGTCGATACCCGTGTCCGCCAGCCGGGTCCGGATCTCCTCCGCGGTCTGCGCCAGCACCGGCTGATGCAGGATCGCGACCCGGTTCCGACCGGCGAGCAGCCGCTCGAGTTCGCCCAGCAGGCCGGTGCCGATCACTACCGGGTAGGGCGGGTCGACGGCCACCTGCACGGTGACCGGGTTGTGCGGGTCGGTCATTTGCCGGCCTCGGCACTGCCGTGTCTGCGGGCCGCGGCCAGCGCCGCCGGCGTGGCGGGGGTTGGCGGCGGCCCGGCTGGGGACTCGGGTTCACTCGGGGTCAGCGAGGACGGCGCGCGACGCCACGGTGGACGGCGACGGCCGCGCCCAGGGCCACAGCCTTGCGGGTCCTGCAGCCGCGACACGATGTAGCGGACGACGGCGCCGGGATTACGCCGGTTGGTGTTCACCCGAATGGTGGCGACCTGGCGGTACAGCGGGACGCGCTGCGACATCAGCGCGCGGAACTTCTCGGCGCGGTCCGGCCCGGCCAGCAGCGGCCGTACGGTGTTGCCGCCGGTGCGCCGCACTCCTTCGGCGGCGTTGATCTCCAAGAAGACGACGGTGTGACCGGCCAGCGCGTCGCGCACCCCGGGAGTGGTGACCGCGCCGCCGCCGAGCGACAGGACGCCGTCATGCGCGGCCAGCGCCGCTTTCACCACCTCTTCCTCGATACGACGGAACTCCTTCTCCCCGTCGGTGGCGAAAATGTCTGCGATGCGGCGTCCGGTCTGCTCTTCGATCGCCACGTCGGTGTCGAGCATCGTGACGTCGAGCGCCTTGGCCAGCCGTCGCCCGATCGTGGACTTACCCGACCCCGGGAGTCCAACCAGTACAGCCTTGGGCGCCAATCGCTTTCATCCCCCTATCGAAACAGCCCGGACTTCAGCGGCCGGTTCCCGCTCGGCGACCGAGCGCAGGTACGCCTCGACGTTGCGGCGGGTCTCGGCCAGCGAGTCGCCGCCGAATTTCTCCAGCGCCGCGCGGGCCAAAACCAGCGCGACCATGGTTTCGACCACCACGCCGGCGGCCGGTACCGCGCACACGTCGGAGCGCTGGTTGATCGCGACGGCCTCGTCGCCGGTCGCCATGTCGACGGTGGCCAGCGCCCGCGGCACGGTGGAGATCGGCTTCATCGCCGCCCGTACCCGCAGCGGCTGGCCGTTGGTCATGCCGCCTTCCAGGCCACCGGCCCGGTTGGTCGAGCGGACGACGCCGTCCGGGCCGGGATACATCTCGTCGTGGGCGCGGCTGCCGCGGCGGCGCGCGGTGGTGAATCCGTCGCCGATCTCGACGCCCTTGATCGCCTGGATGCCCATCACCGCGGCGGCGAGCTGGCTGTCGAGCCGGTTGTCGCCGCTGGTGAACGATCCGAGTCCGACCGGCAGGCCCACCGCGACGGCCTCCACCACGCCGCCGAGGGTGTCGCCGTCCTTCTTGGCGGCTTCGATCTCGGCGATCATGGCCTGCTCGGCCGCCTTGTCGAAGGCGCGCACCGGGCTGTCGTCGATCGCATCCAGGTCGCCGGCCTGCGGCGGCGGGCCGTCGTAGGGCTGTGACTCACCGATCGAGATGACGTGGGAGAGCACTTCGACGCCGAGGGCCTGCCGCAGGAACTGCCGGGCGACGGTGCCGGCCGCGACGCGGGCGGCGGTCTCGCGGGCGCTGGCCCGCTCGAGCACCGGGCGGGCGTCGTCGAAGCCGTACTTGAGCATGCCGGCGTAGTCGGCGTGGCCGGGCCGCGGCCGGGTCAGCGGCGCGTTGCGGGCAACCTCAAGTTCGGCCGGGTCGACCGGGTCGGCGGCCATCACCGTCTCCCACTTGGGCCATTCGGTGTTGCCGATCTCGATGGCGATCGGGCCGCCGAGAGTGACGCCGTGCCGCACTCCGCCGAGCATGGTGACTTGGTCGCGTTCGAACTTCATCCGGGCGCCGCGGCCGTAGCCGAGTCGGCGGCGGGCCAGCTGGTCGGCGATGTCCTCGGAGGTCAGGCTGACGCCGGCGACCATGCCTTCCAGCATGGCCACCAACGCGCGGCCGTGGGATTCACCGGCAGTGGTCCATCGCAACACGTGTCCCATCTTCCCATGACCGGCATCGACGAGGAAAAACCTGACGCCGGCCTTCGGCTGTTCAACCGATTGGGACCTCACCCGAGGTTTACTTACCCCTGAGTAGGGTAGCCACCTCGTGATCACGGTCACAGCAGCGCGCAGGCGCGAAACGGGAGGCGGTTGATGGCTTCGAGCTTGAAAACTCTGGTGCGCTGGGCCAGATCGCCCGCGAAAGATGTGGACTCCGCCTCGGGGTCGTGGGTGAACATGGTTCGCGGCGTGGCGGCGCGGGCGACGACGCCATTGCTGCCGGACGACTACCTCTCGTTGCTCAATCCGCTCTGGTCGGCCCGTGAACTGCGCGGCGAGATTGTTGCGGTCAAGCCGGAGACCGAAGACTCGGCGACCGTCGTGATCCGGCCAGGTTGGGGATTCTCCGGCGACTACAGCCCGGGACAGTACGTCGGCATCGGTTTGCGCGTCGACGGTCGCTGGCACTGGCGGTCCTATTCGCTGACCTCGGTTCCCGAACGCGGCGAGGGCGACATCTCGATCACCGTGAAGGCCACGCCCGAGGGTTTCTTGTCCGCCCATCTGGTCAACGGC
The DNA here is from genome assembly GCA_963791535.1 of uncultured Actinomycetota bacterium. GTDB lineage: Bacteria > Actinomycetota > Actinomycetes > Mycobacteriales > Mycobacteriaceae > Mycobacterium. Next base: position 45,239 of record CAWBSW010000009.1, read on the forward strand.
GTCGAACCGGGCACCATCATTCGGCTGGCATCGCCCAAAGGCGAATTCGCGCTGCCGAACCCTCCCCCGCAAGCACTTCTGTTCATCACCGCCGGCAGTGGCATCACGCCCGTCATGGCAATGCTGCGATCGTTGCGGACCCGGGGTCAGTTCCCAGACATCGTCCACGTGCATTCGGCCGGATCGCAGGACGCGGTGATCTTTCACGACGAACTGCGCGAGATCGAACAGGAGCAACGCGGCTACCGCCTGCACCTCCAGCTCACCGAGACCGACGGGAAAGTCGACTTCGACGAACTCGACAACATCGTCGCCGACTGGCGGGACCGTTCGGCGTGGGCATGCGGACCCGCGGCCATGCTCGACACGGTCGAAAAAGTGTGGCGGGACAACGAGGTCGATGACGCACTGCACATGGAGCGATTCAGTATCGCCGCCACCGACAAAGGCGGTGAAGGTGGCACCGTGACATTCGCCATCTCAGACAAGTCGGTCGAAATCGATGGTGCGACATCGATTCTCGAGGCCGGCGAGGAACTGGGCATCCAGATGCCCTTCGGCTGCCGAATGGGTATCTGTCAGACGTGCGTGCTGCCGTTGGAAGACGGCCACGTTCGCGATGTTCGCTCGGGCCAGGAGCACGGGGCCGGCGATCGCATACAGACGTGCATTTCAACCGCATCCGGCAACTGCACCATCAAGGTTTGAGAGGAAACCGGTTTCATGGCTATCACTGACATCAAGGCATACGCGCATCTCAGTCCACAAGACGTGGAGGACTTGGCCGCGGAACTGGACGCGATCCGTGCCGACATTGAAGAATCACGAGGCGAGCGCGATGCACGGTATATCCGCCGTGCAATTCAGCTGCAGCGCGGGCTCGCCGCCTTCGGGCGCCTCGCGTTGTTCGCCAGCAGCAGCAGGATCGCGCGCCTGGCCGGTATCACTAGCCTGGCGTCGGCCAAAATCATCGAGAACATGGAGTTGGGGCACAACATCATTCACGGCCAGTGGGATTGGATGAACGATCCCGAAGTCCACTCCACGGAGTGGGAGTGGGACACCGCCTGCCCGTCGTCGCAGTGGAAGCACTCGCACAATTTCGTGCACCACAAGTACACCAACGTCGTCGGTCTGGACAGCGATGTCGGCTACGGCATCATGCGCGTGACACGCGACGAGCCGTGGGCACCGTGGATGATCGGCAACCCTGTCTACAACCTGCTGTTGGGCACGCTGTTTCAGTGGGGCGTCGCGCTGCACCACCTTGAGTCCGCGAAGATCCGGAAGAAAGAAAAATCCTGGGCTGAGGCGCGAAAAGACCTCCGCATCATGGGCACGAAGATGGGAAAACAGGCGGGCAAGGATTACATCATCTACCCGGCTCTGTCCGGCAGTAACTGGAAGCACACGCTCAAGGCGAACGCTATCGCCAACCTCATCCGAAATTACTGGGCCTACATGGTCATCTTCTGCGGGCACTTTCCCGACGGCGCCGAGAAATTCACCCGGGAAAGTTTCGAGGAGGAGACCCGCGGCGAGTGGTACCTGCGCCAGATGCTGGGCTCGGCGAACTTCAATGCCGGCCCGATCATGGCATTCATGAGCGGCAACCTGTGCTACCAGATCGAACACCACCTGTTCCCCGACCTGCCCAGTAACCGGTACGCCGAGATCGGCGTTCGGGTGCGCGCGATCTGCGAGAAATACGACCTGCCCTACACCACCGGGCCGCTGTTGCGCCAATATTGGCAATCGTTCTGGACCATCCTCAAACTCGCTGTGCCGAATCAATGGCTGCGTGGGACGCCCGACGATGCACCGGAGACCCATTCCGAAAAGAAGTTCCCTGAACGCGAGCAGCGTGAAGTCCAGGGCAAGCGTTACGGATTGCGCAGCGCGCTGAAAGGCCGCAGCCCCGCGGCGGCCTAGCGCATCTCAGCTTCGCCGCCACGCGGTGAGCTGCCAGACACCGAGCACCAGCATGGCCGCTGCGGCATCGGCCAGGGCCCAGTTGCCCGCGGCGCTCAACCCCAACCAGTCGAACCATGCGGCCGCCGCGGTGATCGCTGCCAACAGGAAATTGCTCAGCACAAATCCGGCCACCAGCGCGCGTGGCACCCGGCGAATCCTATTCAGGCCGAATAGCAGGATGGGACCGAGGATCGCGAAGGACAGCCCGCCGACAAGGAGCACCGTGCGGGTCACCTGCCACCAGTCAGCCAGCGGTCCGCTGAGCACGGCGACGACCGCGCCGGCGGCGGTCCAGAAGGCTAGGTCGGCGCGAAGGGATCGCCGGCGTGCGGAGTCGGTGTGGCGAGGGTTGGCTGAAATCGATGTGCTTGTCATCCCCAGATGGTCCGGCCAGACGCGCTGCCGACTCCAGTAACGGCGCTGCCAGACGCTGCCAATCGGGTCATCGCAGCAGCACCAGGCTCACCGCCACGACGCTGGCCAGGCACATCGACGGGCCGTGCGGCACTAATGGCCCCGAGCGGCGACGCACGGCGACCACCGCCGTCGCGGCCGTCAGCAGCGGAGCGCCGAGCGCCGCCAGCAACCACACGTCGCCGCCGAAGCAGCCGGTCAGCGCGCCGAGGCCGAGCGCGAGCTTGACGTCTCCGGCGCCCATCGCCGTCGGCGATGTCAGGTGCACCAGCAGGTAGACGGCACTCAGCGTCGCGGCGCCCAGCGCTGCGGCTGCGCCGTGCCCCGACCTGGCCGCGGCGAGCATGATCACCGCGAATCCCGGGAGCGTAAGCCAGTTGGGCAGTCGGCGTTGGCGGACGTCGTAGACAGTGAGTGCGGCCATCCACAGCAGCGCAACCGCAATCCGCATGCGCGGAAAGCTAGTGCAAGGCGGCCGCCATCGCCTCTCGCGGCGCGGGCAGCCCTGTGAATTGTTCGACTTGCGCGAACGCCTGATGCAGCAGCATCTGCAGGCCGCTGATCGCCCGCCCGCCCGCGGCGGTCACCGCCGCGGCCAGCGGCGTCGGCCACGGGTCGTAGATCGCGTCCAGCAGCACCGGTGCGGCGGCGAATACCTCGGCATACCGGCCCGCTACATCGGCGGGCAGCGTGCTGACCAATACGCTCGCACCGCTCACCGCGTCGGCAACCGCGCTGTCGTCCAGCTCACAGAATCGGGCCGCGGCGCCGACCCGAGCCGCCAATTCCACCAACCGGGCGGCCTTGTCCGGGTTGCGTGCCACCACGGTGATGTCGCCGACGCCCAACTCGGCCAGGGCCACAACCGCCGCCGGGGCGGTCCCGCCAGACCCCGACACCACCGCCCGGCCCGTCGCCGTCCCCAGCGCGCCCATCACACCGTCGATGTCGGTGTTGTCGGCGCGCCAGCCGCGCGGCGTCCGCAGCAGGGTGTTGGCCGATCCGACCAGCTCGGCCCGATCGGTGCGCTCGTCGGCGAACCGCAGCGCGGCGAACTTCCCGGGCATCGTCACCGAGACGCCGATCCACTCCGGCCCGAACCCGCCGACCACGCCGGGCAGTTCGTCGGCCCCGCATTCGATGCGCTCGTAGGTCCACTCGGCCAAGCCGAGTGCGCGGTAGGCGGCCAGGTGCAGCTGCGGAGAACGCGAATGCGCGATCGGCGAACCGAGGACGCCGGCTTTCCTACCGCGCGCTGTCGAGGACACCGTTGCGCTTGGCCAGCTCGATGTTCGCCAGATGCTGTTGGTAGTCGCGGGTGAACAACGTGGTGCCCTGCGAGTCGATGGTGACGAAGTACAGCCAGTCACCTGGTTCGGGATGCTCGGCGGCTTTGAGCGCATCGGTCCCCGGCGAGCAGATCGGCGTGGCCGGCAGTCCCTCGGAAACGTAAGTGTTCCAAGGCGTTTGCTGCGCGCGGTCGGCGTCGGTGGTGGCCACCTCCCGGCGGTCCAGCGGATAGTTGACCGTCGAGTCGAACTCCAGCGTGCGGTGCTCGGCCAGCCGGTTGTAGATGACCTGGGCGACCTTCGCGAAGTCTTGTGGTTTGGCCTCACGCTGGACCAGCGAGGCCACCACCAGAACGTTGTACGGCGACATGTTCATCGCGGTGGCGGTGTCCAGCAGGCCGGATTTGACGTACTGCTCGGTGCTGGCGCTGATCAGCGTCTCCAGAATCGTCTGCGGCGAGCCCGACGGGTTGACGTTGAACGTTCCCGGCGCGATCAGGCCTTCGATCCGGCGGTGGTCGGCGCCCATTCGGGTGACCGGATCGATGGCCCACGCCGGCACCGACAGTGAGCCGAGTGGGGTTTTGTCGGCCGCGGCCCGCAGGTCGTCCGCCGAGACGCAGTGCTTGTCCCCATCCAGCTCCACGCAGGTTGCCTTCGCGATCATCGTGAAGATGCCGGGCGTCACGTCGTTGGTCTTGACGTCGGTGGTGTCGTCGAGTTGTTGCCCCTCGGGGATGACCAGCTTGCCTACCCGGCTCCCCGGGTCGACGAGCCGCTTCACCGCCGAGGCCGCCGGAAGCTCGGTGCGCATCCGGTAATAGCCGGGCTGGATTGACGAGATCGCGTCGTTGCCCTCAGCGGCCTCGAGGAAGGTCTTGACGGTGCGGACAACGTCGTGCTTCTGCAGCGTCTCGCCGATCGCCGTGGTCGAGTCGCCGGCGTGGACCTGGATCACCAAATCCTTTTTGCCGCTGCCGGCGTAGTCATTCTGCGGGCCGAAGCTGTGCCACAGTCTGGAGCCGACGAACACGGCCGCGACAATCACGACGACGAGCAGGCCGACGGCGAACCCGAGCGCGATGCGCCGACGGCGGCGGCCGCGCTCGGCGCGAAGCCGCTCGGCGCGCGACCGACCGCGACGCGGCGGCCCGACCGCCACGGGTTGGGCGCGGGCGCGCCCTTCGGTGTCAGACACCGTTGACCTCCCCGGGCGACATGGCGCGGCGTTCGTCGAGCCACCCCTGCAGGATTGCCACCGCCGCCGCCTGGTCGATGACCCTACGCTGACCCTTGGCCCGCACCCCCGCCTGGCGCAGCGATCGCTGCGCGCTGACGGTCGTCAGCCGTTCGTCGGCCAGCCGCACCGGAATCGGTGCGATCCGGCCGGCCAGCAGCTCGGCCTGCTCGATCGCGTCGAGAGCCGACGGACCGGTGCGGTCGGCCAGGGTTCGCGGCAGCCCCACGACAACCTCGACCGCCCGCAGCTCGGCGACCAGCTCGGCCAACCGTCGGACATGCCTGCCGGAGCGGTCGCGGCGGACTGTCTCCACCGGTGTCGCGAGGATGCCGTCCGGGTCGCTGCAGGAAACACCGATGCGCACGCTGCCCACATCGATGCCGAGCCGGCGTCCGGGTCCGGGATCGTCCCGGCCGGGCCGATCCGGCTGGCGGTGTGCAACGTCCACTCAGCCGACCCGCGCTATCTCTGATCGCAGCGCAGCGAGTGCGGCTTCTATGCCCGATGGATCCTTTCCTGAGCCCTGTGCGAGGTCGGCCTTGCCGCCGCCCCGGCCGTCCACTGCGCCCGCGAGCCGCTTGACCAAGTCGTTCGCCCGCAGCCCCAGGTCCTGCGCGGCCGGGTTGGCGGCGATCGCGTAGGGGACGCTGCCGCCTTCACCCTCGGCGATCAGCGCGACCACCGCCGGGTCGCTGCCTAGCTTGCCGCGGATGTCGCCGACCAGCGAGCGCAGGTCGGCGGCGGTCATCCCGCTCGACATCCGCTGCGCGACCAAACGGACGTTACCGATGCGCTGCGCCCCGGCCGCGGCATTGACCGCGGCGGATCGCGCGGTCGCCAGCCGGGTGCGTTCGAGTTCCTTTTCCGCGGCCTTGAGCCGCTCCACGAGGTTCGCCACCCGGGCGGGCACTTCTTCGGAGGGCACCTTCAGCGACGAGGCCAGCCCGGCCATCAGCGCACGCTCCTTGGCCAGGTGCCTAAACGATTCCAGCCCGACATAGGCCTCCACCCGGCGCACGCCGGAGCCCACCGACGATTCGCCCAGGATGGTCACCGGGCCGATCTGCGCCGAATTGTGCACGTGCGTGCCACCGCACAGCTCCAGCGAGAACGGGCCGCCGATCTCCACTACCCGCACCTCGTCGGGGTAGCTCTCCCCGAACAGTGCCAACGCTCCCATGGCCTTGGCCTTGTCGAGCTGCTCGGTGAAGGTGTGCACCTCGAAGTCGGCTTGCACGGCCTGGTTGGTCACTTCTTCGATTTGGGAGCGTTGTTCGTCGTTCAGCGGACCCTGCCAGTTGAAGTCGAACCGCAGATAGCCCGGTCGGTTCAGCGAACCGGCCTGAACAGCGTTGGGCCCCAGCACTTGTCGTAGCGCCGCGTGCACCATGTGGGTGCCCGAGTGGCCCTGGGTGGCGCCTTTCCGCCAGCCGGGGTCGACCGCCGCGGTGACGGTGTCGCCCTCGACGAATTCTCCGGACTCCACGTTGACCCGGTGTACCCACAGGGTTTTGGCGATCTTTTGCACGTCGGTCACCGCGGCCCGGGCGCTTTCACTGGCGCCGGTGCCGCTGATGTTGCCGGCGTCGGCGACCTGACCGCCCGACTCGGCATAGAGCGGCGTGCGGTCCAGCACGAGTTCGACTCGATCGGCACCCGCCCCGCCTTCTAAGCCGTGCTCCACCACCGGTACCCGTTTGCCGTCGACGAAGATGCCCAAAATTCGGGCCTCCGAGGTCAACTCGTTGAAGCCGGTGAACTCGGTGGGCCCGGCGTCGACCAGCTCGCGGTAGGCCGACAGGTCGGCGTGCGCGTGTTTGCGCGCGGCGGCATCGGCTTTCGCGCGCTGGCGCTGCTGCAACATCAGTTCGTGGAAGCCGGTCTTATCGACCTGCAGGCCGGCCTCGGCGGCCATCTCGAGGGTGAGCTCGATCGGGAATCCGTAGGTGTCGTGCAGCGTGAAGGCATCCGACCCGGACAGCACGCCGGCGCCGGACGCCTTGGTGGCGCCGGCCACCTCGTCGAACAGCCGTGAACCGGATTGCAGCGTCCGGTTGAACGCGGTCTCCTCCGCCACCGCGATACGCCTGATCCGATCGAAATCGGCGACGAGTTCGGGATACGACGGGCCCATAGCGTCACGCACGGTGGCCATCAGGTCGCCGACGATCGGGTCCTCGATGCCCAGCAGCTTGGCCGAGCGGATCACCCGCCGCAGCAGCCGACGCAACACGTAGCCGCGCCCGTCGTTGCCGGGACTGACACCATCGCCGATCAGAATCGCCGCGGTGCGGCTGTGGTCGGCGATGATCCGGTAGCGCACATCGTCGTCGTGATTGCCGACGTCGTATCCACGGGGTGCGCTCGCGGCCACCATGTCGATGACGGGGCGCAGCAGATCGGTTTCGTACACGTTGTGCACACCCTGCAGCAGCACGGCGACCCGCTCGACGCCCATGCCGGTGTCGATGTTCTTGCGCGGCAACGGCCCGAGGATCTGATAGTCGTCTTTGGTGGTGCCTTCGCCCCGCTCGTTCTGCATGAACACGAGATTCCAGATCTCGATGTAACGCTCTTCGTTGGCGGCCGGGCCGCCCTCGGGGCCGTACTCCGGGCCGCGGTCGTAGTAGATCTCCGACGACGGGCCGCACGGCCCGGGAATGCCCATCGACCAATAGTTGTCGGCCATGCCGCGGCGCTGGATCCGCTCGGGAGGCAGACCCGCGATGTCCTCCCACAGTTCCGCCGCTTCGTCATCATCCAAATATACTGTGGCCCAGAGCTTTTCAGGGTCGAATTGATAACCACCGTCGGCAACGGAGTTGGTCAGCAGGGTCCAGGCCAATTCGATCGCACCGCGCTTGAAGTAGTCGCCGAACGAGAAATTGCCCGCCATCTGAAAAAACGTGTTGTGCCGGGTGGTGATCCCGACTTCGTCGATATCCGGCGTGCGGATGCATTTCTGGATGCTGGTGGCCGTCGCATAAGACGGCGTGCGCTGGCCGAGAAAGAACGGCACGAACTGGACCATGCCCGCGTTGACGAACAGCAGATTGGGGTCGTCGAGGATTACCGAGGCACTCGGCACCTCGGTGTGACCCGCTTTCACGAAATGATCGAGGAACCGCTTCCTGATCTCGTGTGTCTGCACTTCTCCGCTTCCTGTTGCGCTGGCCTGCCCAGCCAATTTCCACCCTATTAGGGGGCTTATTCGACCGCATTACAGTACCGGTCCGGTTGCCCGCGCCTGAACTCTCGACGAACCGGACCGCGGCGCCGCGCCGGTTCACCCGTTGAGAAAACTCAGCCGCACCGAGCGCCGCGGATTGTCCCGGTTGAGGTCGACCAGCACCACGCTTTGCCAGGTGCCCAACTGTGGTTCGCCACCCTCCACCGGCAACGTGATCGACGGCGCAACGATGGCCGGCAGCACATGGTCGGCGCCGTGGCCGTGTGAACCGTGTGCGTGCCGGTAGCGGTCGTCGCGCGGCAACAGGCGTTCCAAGGTGTCGATGAGGTCGTCGTCGGAACCGGCGCCGGTCTCGATGATCGCCACCCCCGCCGTCGCGTGCGGGACGAAGACGTTGCACAGCCCGTCGCCGCGCGGGAAGCAAAACGCGCGCACCGACTCGGTCAAATCCACGATGCGACGACGCGCGGTGTCCACCTCCAGCACATCGGTATGCATCGCACAAGCCTACGGGCGATGGTCGGTGACCTGCCATCTCAAGCCGTGAGCTCCGCGCAACTAAACCCGTGTCTAACTATTGCCACCGCCGATCCGGCGGAGGAAGGTGTTGGTTGAACCGGTGGCGCCACCGGGGCGCTACCCCGAGAGGGAAGGGGTGGGCCGTGTACGCGCGCTCTACCACTATCCAAGCGCAACCATCGTCCATCGACGCCGGAGTCGCGCACATGCGCGATGCCGTGCTGCCGAGACTTCAGGAGGTCGACGGATGCGTCGGCTTGTCGGTGTTGGCCGACAAGCAGACCGGCCGGTGCATAGCGACCACCGCGTGGGACACCGAGGACGCGATGCGCGCCAGCGAGGAGGCGACGCGACCGGTTCGCGACCGAGCGATGCAACAGATCGACGTCGTCGGCAGCCCCATGACCGAAGAGTGGGAAATCGCGGCAATGCACCGCGATCACCGCTCGGGCGAAGGCGCCTGCGCGCGAGTGATCTGGGTCAAGCTGCCGCCAGAACAACTTGACGCGGGCATCAACTTTTACAAGATGTCCGTTCTGCCCGACCTCGAGGCACTCGACGGGTTCTGCAGCGCAAGCCTGCTGGTCGATCGCACATCCGGGCGCGCAGTGACCTGTACGTCCTTCGACAGCCTCGAAGCGATGGAACGCAGCCGGGCGCAGGCAACGGCGTTGAAGAACACGAAGATATTGGAAGTGGGCGCCGAGGAACTCGACGACGGCGAGTTCGAGCTGCGGCTCGCTCATCTGCGGGCGCCCGAGCTGGTCTGAGCGATCCAAGCGGCGGTAGACCGGCCGACCACGCGACTGGCTGTCGGCCGGTACTACCCCATTGCCATCGGCAATCCGCCAGAGGAAGGTGGTTGGTGGAACCGGTGGCGCCACCGGGGCGCTGCCCCTAAGCAGGCTCGACCCGAATGAAAGGGGCTGTTGTGTACGCGCGCTCTACCACTATCGAGGCGCAGCCGTCGTCCATCGACGCCGGGATCGCGCATGTTCGCGATGTAGTTATGCCCGCACTCCAAAAAGTCGACGGCTGTCTTGGTGTGTCGCTGTTGGTCGACCGTGGCTCCGGTCGCTGCATCGCGACCAGCTCGTGGGAGAACGAACAGGCGATGCACGCGAGCGCCCGTGGGGTACGGGCGGTTCGCGATCAGGCGGCCCAGACCTTCGGTGGCAGCCCGACGGTCGACGAATGGGAGATCGCTGTCCTGCACCGCGACCACCCCTCCGGTCCGGGTGCCGGCGTGCGCGCCACCTGGCTCACAGTGCGGCCCGACCAGTTCGACCGGGCCATCGCCTTCTACCGTGAGTCGGTGTTGCCCGCGATTGAGGAGCTCGAAGGTTTCTGCAGCGCGAGCCTGATGATCGACCGCACATCCTGGCGGGCGGTGTCGTCGTCGACGTTCGACAGCCTGGAAGCCATGCAGCGCAACGAAGAGCGCGCTCGCTCGCTGCGCACCGCTCGGCTTCGCGATCTCGGCGCCGACCAGTTCGACGTCGGCGAGTTCGAATTGGCGATCGCCCACCTGCGGGTGCCCGAGCTGGTCTAAAGGGCTTTGCCGATTAGCGCGGCGCTGTCACGGCAGCGAATCGCCGGGGAAACCGCGACACGGGTGCACCTCGAAGGTGAAGACCCCGGCTTGCACGCCCGGATCGTCGTTCATGAGCGCAACGGTCTCATCGACGGTTCCGTTGAACACCCCGAGGCCGCAGACCTCGGAGCCATCGGTGACCGGCAACACCACCGCCAGCACACCGTCGTGGCGTAGCCCGAAGTTGCGCCGACCGTGCTCCCAGATGATCGCCGGTGCCGTGTCCTCTGTGAAGCTGGGACCCTGTTTGAGGATGACAACGCTGTACGCGTTGGCGGTCGGCAACAGGGCAAACATCTCCTCGTCGGTGAAGGTTTTCACCCGCGGCCTCCTCGCCTCTCGATCAAGGCGGCGCGCGCCAGCGTCGCCTGGGCCATCTTCACATGCGCGGCGTCGACGAGGACGCCGTTGACGCCGACCGCGCCCAACCCCTTCTGCTCGCCGTCGCGGTAGGCGGCGACGTTGCGCTCGGCGAGCGCGATGTCCTCGTCGGTCGGCGAGTACACCTTGTTGGCCACCGGGATCTGGGTCGGGTGGATCGCCCACTTGCCGGTGTATCCCATCAGCGCGGCCCGTCGCGCGTCACGCTCGTAGCCCTCGAGGTTTCCGTAGTCGGGATACGGCGCGTCGATCGCGTCGATGCCGGCGATCCGCGCCGCGACGATCACCTTGTTGCGGGCGTAAGCCCAGAAGTCGCCGGGATATTCGCCAAGCGGGTCGAAGTTGGTGTCCACCCGCGCACCCTGCGACAACGAGAAGTCCCCGACGCCGAAGATCAGCGCGTCCAGCCGCGGGCTGGCCGTTGCGATCTCCTCGGCGTTGGCCAGTCCCTCGACCTCTTCGATGAGCACTTCCAGGCGGATTGGCCGCGATAGGCCGAGCTTGGCCTCCAGCTGGGTGAGCAGCACGTCGACCCACCAGACGTCGCGGCCGCGCAACGCTTTCGGGACGATGATCGTCTCGAGGTTCTCCCGGGCGTGGGTGACGACCTCGACGATGTCGTCGTGGCACCACGGCGTGTCGAGACCATTGATGCGGATCGCCCGCACGGTCCGTCCCCAGTCGAGATCGGTCAGCGCGGTAATGGCTTTGGCGCGTGCCGTCTCTTTGTGGGCCGGTGCGACGGCGTCTTCCAAGTCGAGGAACACCAGATCGGCGTCGGAGGCGGCGGCGTGCGCGAACATGTGGTCGTTGCTTGCGGGAACGGCGAGTTCCGAGCGGCGCAGCAGTGATGTCTTCGACGTCATGCCCATTTTCCTTTCACAGCACACCGCGGGCGTGCAGCTCGTCGACGTCGCCGCCGCTGAGGCCGAGCAGTTCGCTGTACACCTCGGCGTTGTGCGCACCGATCCGCGGGCCGAGGTGCTCGACGCGACCCGTCGCCGCCGAAAACCGCGGCACCGGCGCCTGCACGGTCATGGCACCGAGTTCGTCATCGCCGACCTTGACGAAGACCTCGCGATGCGCCAGCTGCTCGTCGGCGACCAGATCGGTGATGTCGTACACCGGTGCGGCGGCCACCTCGGCGGCGTCGAGGATCTCCATCGCCTCGGCCAGCGTCTTGGTGGCCACCCAGTCGGCGACCACCTGGTCCACCTCTCGGGCCCGCGCCAGCCGCCGCTGCGGGTCGGAGAAGTCGGCGTCGTCGACCAGGTCGGCGCGTCCGATGGCGCGGAACACCCGCAGCGCCAACTGCGGTGAGCTGCCCGACATCGCCAGCCAGCGGTCGTCGGCGGTGCGATAAGTGTTGCGCGGCGCGGAGATATCCCAGCGGTTGCCCGCCCGGGTCGGCACCAGCCCGAGTTGGTCGTAGCCCAGCAGAGTCTGTTCCAGCAGCCGCGCCAGCGGATCGATCAGGTTGATGTCGATCAACTGACCGGGCGCCCCGTGCACGTCGCGGTGGTAGAGCGCCAGCATCACCGCGTAGGCGGCGTTCAGCGACGCCACCCCGTCGGCCAGCATGAACGGCGGCAGCGTGGGCGGTCCGTCGGCCTGGCCGGTGATGTTGGCGAAGCCGCTCATCGCCTCGCCGAGCGTGCCGAAGCCGGGCCGCTCGCTCTTCGGGCCGGTCAGCCCGTAGCCGGTGATGTGCAGCATGACGATGCGGTCGTTGACGGCGCGCAGCGCCGGGTAATCCAGTCCCCACTTGCGCAACGTGGCCGGCCGGGTGTTGACGATCACCACGTCGGCGTGTGCGGCGAGACGACGCAGCAGCGCCTGGCCTTCGGCGACGCGCAGGTTCAGGGTGATCGAACGCTTGTTGCGTGACAACGACTTCCACATCAGCCCGACGCCGTCAATCTGGTTACCCCAGGTGCGGATCGGGTCGCCGCCTCCGGGCTGCTCGATCTTGATGACGTCGGCGCCGAACTCGCCGAGATAGGTGGCCGCCAACGGTGCCGCGGCCAAGGTAGCGGCGTCGAGGACCCGGATACCTTCGAGCATCATGTTCCGACGGGCGCGCAGGCCGGCCGCTGCAGGCCGAGGTGCTGGCGCAGGGTCACGCCGTCGTAGCCGGTGCGGAACAGCCCGCGCCGCTGCAACTCCGGCACCACCATTCGCACCACGTCTTCGAAGGCGCCGGGCAGATGCGTTGCCGCCAGGACAAACCCGTCGCAGGCACCGCTGTGGAACCACTCCTCCATTTGATCGGCGACCTGCGTGCCGGTGCCGACGAAGCGCGGGCCCTGCAGCAGGGTGGCGCGGTGGCCGGCCAGGTCGCGCAGCGTGATGGTGTCGCCGATGTGGGCCCGCAAGTTCTGCACCAGGCCACGGATACCGGACACCGAGTCGATGAGCTCGTCGGTGATCGCGTCGTCCAGATCGTGCCGGGAGAAGTCGTAGTTCATCAACTCCGAGAGTAGGGTCAGCGACGCCATCGGGTGCACCAGATTGTTGAGGAAGACCTGCTCGCGTTCTTTGGCATGATCCTCCGACTCCCCCACCACCGCGTAGGCCATCGGACATACCTTGACCGACTGCGGGTCGCGTCCGGCGGCGTCGATGCGCTCCTTTTGGTCGGCGTAGTGGCTGCGGGCCACTTCGATACCCGGGTCGCCGGTGAAGATCAATTCGGCCCAGCGCGAGGCGAATTCACGCCCGCGGCCGGACGAGCCGGCCTGGATGATCACCGGTTGGCCCTGGGGGCTGCGCGGCACGGTCAATGGCCCGCGCACCGAGAAGAATTCGCCCTCGTGATTGAGCTCGTGGACCTTGTCCGGGTCGGCGTAGACGCCGTTGACCCGGTCGTGCAGGATCGCGTCGTCGTCCCAGGTGTCCCACAGGCCGACGACGGCGTCCATGAACTCCTCCGCGCGGTCATAACGGGCGTCGTGGCCCAAATGTGTTTCCAGGCCGAAGTTCTGGGCTTCGCTGTCGTTGACCGAGGTGACGACATTCCACGCCGCCCGGCCGCCGGACAGGTGGTCCAGGGTGGAGAACGTGCGGGCCACGTGAAATGGGGTGTAGTAGGTGGTCGAGCAGGTCGCGCCCAGACCGATGTGCGAGGTCGCCTGCGCGAGCACACCGAGCACGATGGACAGGTCCAGCTTCACCGGCCGCGCGCCGTACTTCACGGCGTCGGCGACCGATCCGCCGTAAATGCCGGGCATCGCGAGCCGGTCGTCGAAGAACATCAGGTCGAAGCAACCCTCTTCGAGTTGCCGCCCGATCTTGGCGTAGTACGAGGCGTCCAGGTAGCCGTGCTCGGTGGCGGGATGACGCCACGACCCCGCGTAGACCGAGGTGCTGCCGGCTTGCATGAAGGCGACCAGCGCCATTTGTCGTGTAGTCATTCCTTGTGTCTAACATCTGATATATTAGATTTCAAGTATTAGATCCACGATTGGCCGAAGGTCATTGCTATGCCCAACGACGTCGACATCGCCGGCACGGTGCGCGAGCGCGCGGCCCGCGAGCTGCGCGACCGCATTCTCACCGGCGTCCTGCCCGCCGGTACCCGGCTCGACCTCGACGCCATCACGAAGGAATTCGCCACCAGCCGGACCCCGGTGCGGGAGGCCTTGCTGGAGCTGTCCTACGACGGACTGGTGAAGGTCGCGCCGCGCAGCGGTATCACGGTGATCGGCCTCAGCCCCGACGACTTGTTGGATAGCTTCACGATCCTGGGCGTGTTGACCGGCCAGGCCGCCGCATGGGCCGCCCAGCGGGTCACCAGCGAAGGCGTTCAGCGCTTGCGCGACCTGGCAACCGACATCGACGCGAATTGGGATTTTCACCGTGAGATCCACCGGGCCGCCCATTCGCGGCGGTTGATGGCGCAGATCCGGCAAGCCGTCCGCGTCGTGCCGTCGAACTTCTTGGCGATGTTCCCTGAGCACGAGCATCACTCGTTGGACGATCACCAGGCGCTGGTGTCGGCGCTCGCCGACGGCGACGCCGAGAAGGCACGCGGAATCGCCGAGCGCCATGTGCTCGACGCGGGGCATTCGCTGGCCGGCCGGCTGGAGTCCGGCTGAGTCCCACCAATCTCAGCGGCCTCTTCAGCCTCTGAAAGCAGGGTCTAGGCCTTCTGCGATCTTGTGGGCGCGGGCGATATCAGTGACCAACTCGTCCGCGCTTGATATCGCATGCGTCTTCATTTCGAAAGTTGACCCCACCCCCTTCGCCGGTGCAGCTGGGGCTGGTGTGGCGCAGATAAAGAAGGCGGCGCTAGCCGCGCTTGCGCCGGATGATCGCGCGCAGCCGTTCAAGCCGACCGGCAATCTCGCGCTCAGCGCCGTGCGCGGTGGGACGGTAGTAATCCATGCCGACCAGCTCGTCCGGTGGATACTGTTGCGGCACAACACCATCCGGGTCATCGTGGGCGTATTTGTAGCCCTGCGCGTTGCCCAGCGCCGCCGCGCCGGAATAGTGACCGTCGCGCAGATGCGGCGGCACCAACCCGGCCTTGCCCGCTTTGATATCGGCCATCGCCGCACCCAGCGCGGTGGTGACGGCGTTCGACTTGGGCGCCGTGGCCAGATGCACCGTGGCGTGCGCCAGGGTCAACTGGGCTTCGGGCATGCCGATCAGTTGCACGGTCTGCGCCGCGGCGACGGCGGTCTGCAGCGCGGTCGGGTCGGCCATCCCGATGTCCTCGCTGGCCAAGATCATCAGTCGGCGAGCGATAAATCTCGGATCCTCGCCGGCGACCAGCATCCTGGCCAGGTAATGCAAGGCGGCGTCGACGTCGGAGCCGCGCACCGACTTGATGAACGCGCTGATGACGTCATAGTGCTGGTCGCCGTCGCGGTCGTAGCGGACCGCGGCCTGGTCCAGGGACTGCTCGATGGCCTCGACGGTGACCTGCTCCCCCGCCTCGGCCGCGACCTCCAACGCGGTCAGCGCACGTCGGGCATCGCCGGCCCCGAGCTGCACCAGCAGGTCGACGGCATCGGGCTCGACGTCTTGCCCGTTCAGCCCGCGCGGGTCGTCGATCGCGCGCTGGACCACCGTGCGGATGTCGTCGGCGCTCAGTGGCCGCAGCTGCAGGATCAACGACCGGGAGAGCAGCGGGGCGACGACGGAGAACGACGGGTTCTCGGTGGTGGCCGCCACCAGCAGCACCACCCGGTTCTCGACTGCGGACAACAGCGCGTCCTGCTGGGTTTTGGAGAACCGGTGGACTTCGTCGATGAACAGCACGGTCTGTTCGCCGTGGGCCGCGGCGCGACGGGCCACGTCGATCACCGCACGGACTTCTTTGACCCCTGCCGAGAGTGCCGACAGCGCCTCGAACCGCCGGCCGGTGGCTTGCGAGATCAGGGCGGCCAGCGTGGTTTTGCCGCTGCCGGGTGGGCCGTAGAGGATGACCGACGCCACGCCGGAGCCCTCGACCAATCGCCGCAGCGGCGAACCGGGCTGCAACAGGTGGTCCTGTCCGACCACCTCGTCGAGACTGGCCGGACGCATTCGCACAGCCAACGGCGCCGCGGCCGAACCGCCCTGCGCGCGTTCGGCCAAGCCGGTCGCGTCGGGGACGTCGAACAGACCGTCGGGCACGGTTTCAGGCATACCACGCCACCGCGACATGCCATCGCTATGTTCGGGTCCCAGCAGGGCCGCCGAATACTTGCTAAGTTCGCGAGGCAAGGAGGCTAGCGGCACAGCGGTATCAGCCTCCACAACTCCACCACGAGGCAGGAGCGCAGATGAGCCGACCCCCAGAGCACCCCGGCGGCCCGAGCGATCCTTGGGGCGCTAACCCCAATCCCGGCGACTACCCGCCGCCGCCCGGCTACGGCCCACCACCAGGACCACCTCCGGGGCCACCGCCCGGCTACGGACCACCTCCGGGACCACCGCCCGGCTATGGGCCACCTCCGGGACCACCACCGGGGTACGGCCCGCCCCAACCTGGATATGGCGCGCCCCCGCCGCCTCCCGGCTACGGGCCTCCGCCTCCCGGCTACGGGCCTCCGCCTCCCGGCTACGGGCCTCCGCCTCCCGGGTACGGGCCTCCGCAACCCGGCTACCCGCCGCAACCGGGTTATCCGCCGCCTCCCGGGCAGTCGTTCGACGTCATTGATGCGGTCTCGTGGGCGTGGAACAAGTTCAAAAAGAACTGGGTGCCGCTGGTCGTTGCGACGTTGTTGTTCGGACTGATCGGGTTGGTCGTGCACGGGCTGGTGTTCGTGTTGATGGGTGGCGCCACTGCCAACACCGCCGACATCGAGAGCGGTTACGGCGCATCGTTCGCGACGAGTTTGGGCCCTGCCGGCACGATCGTGCTGTCGATCGTGTCGTTCGTGTTCGGCATCTTCGTGCAGGCTGCGTTCCTGTCCGGGGCGCTCGACCTCGCCGATGGCAGGCCGGTGAGCGTCGGTTCGTTCTTCAGTCCGCGCAACTTCGGCAATGTCGTCCTGGCCGGCGCACTGCTCAGCGTGATCAGCGCAGCCTTGGATCTGCTGTCGCTACTTCCCAGCGCCATCTTCGCCCTGTTGTCATTTCTGGCGATCCTTGTCTTCACGTTCTTCGCGCTGTTCACGATCGCCTTCGCGACAGATCGTGGGTTGCCGCCAATCGATGCGCTCAAGGCCAGCTTCGCCACTGTCCGGTCCCATGTGGGCAGCACGCTGCTGTCCTTCGTGGTGCAAGCCCTTTTGGTGCTGGCCGGATTTGTGGCCTGCGGCGTCGGCGCCCTGGTGGGCTGGCCGCTGGCGTTGCTGGTCCAGGTCTACACCTACCGTCGGCTCTCCGGAGGGCCGATCGCGCCGCCGACCCCATGAGCTTCACGGCTGGGTGACGAAGTCGATCAGCTCCTCCACCCTGCCGATCAGCGCCGCGTCGAGATCGGTCCAATCGCGGACTCGGCTACGGATGCGCCGCCACGCCGCGGCGATGTCAGCCGGGCCGGCGTGCGGCCAGCCCAACGCCTGACATATCCCGTGCTTCCAGTCGATTCCCCGCGGTATCACCGGCCACTCTGAAAGACCCAACCGGTCGGGCTTAACGGCTTGCCAGATGTCGACGAACGGATGTCCGACCACCAGCGTGTGCGCGCCAACCGGGCCCCGGCGTACCGCTTCGGCCAGCCGCGCTTCCTTCGAACCGGGCACCAGGTGGTCGACAAGCACACCGAGCCGTCGCGTCGGGCCGGGCCGGAATTGCTCGACAATGCCGACGAGATCGTCGACGCCACCGAGATATTCGACCACCACACCCTCGATCCGCAGATCGTCGCCCCACACCTGCTCGACAAGCTCGGCGTCGTGGCGGCCCTCCACGTAGATCCGCCCGGACCCGGCTACCCGGGCGCGGGCTCCGGTCACCGCCACCGAGCCCGACGCCGTGCGCGCGACGGCGTCCGGCGACGGACGTCGGGGCGCGGTCAGGATCACCGGTTTGCCGTCGACGAGGTAGCCCGGACCTATCGGGAACGGCTTCGTGCGACCGTTTCGGTCCTCGAGCTCCATCCGGCCGTATTCGATACGCACCACCGCCCCGACATAGCCGGTCTGCGCGTCCTCAACGACCATGCCGAGCTCTATTGGCAATTCAACCGACCGGACCCTTCGCGAGCTGTGCGGGTCGCGGGCCAGCACGTCCGAACCGTAACGATCATCCACTCGAGCGATCCTAGGAACGACAACGTCCGAAACCCGGTTACGCCACTCGGCCGACGTTGAATCGGGCTGCGCTGCGGCCGTGTGGCTGTTGTGATGGGATCAGCGATTATGACCATCAAAGTTGCGCTGGAGCATCGCACCAGCTACACCTTTGACCGGCCGGTCCGGGTGTATCCGCACGTCGTGCGGCTTCGCCCGGCACCCCATTCACGCACGCCCATCGAGGCCTACTCGCTGCGGATCGAGCCGGCCGACCACTTCATCAACTGGCAGCAGGACGCGCTGGGCAATTTCCTTGCCCGGCTGGTGTTTCCGAATCCCACCAGCCGGCTGACCATCACCGTCGGGCTGATCGCCGACCTCAAGGTGATCAACCCGTTCGACTTCTTCATCGAGGACTGGGCCGAGACCTGGCCTGCCGGTGGCCTGACCTATCCCAAGGCGCTCGCCGACGACCTCGAACCGTACCTGCGGCCGGTCGACGAAGACGGCGACGGCTCCGGGCCCGGTGAACTGGTGACCGAGTGGGTGCGTGACTTCTCGGTCCGGACGGCACCCGGACCATCGACTTCCTGGTCGCGCTCAACCAGGCGATCAACGCCGACGTCGGCTACAGCCTGCGGATGGAACCCGGCGTGCAGACGCCGGATGTCACGCTGCGGACCGGCATCGGCTCGTGCCGCGACTCCGCGTGGCTGCTGGTGTCGATCCTGCGCCAGTTCGGGTTGGCCGCCCGGTTCGTGTCCGGCTACCTGGTCCAGCTGGCATCCGACGTCGAAGCGATCGATGGGCCGTCGGGGCCGGCCGCCGACTTCACCGACCTGCACGCATGGGCCGAGGTGTACATCCCCGGCGCGGGGTGGATCGGGCTGGACCCGACGTCGGGACTGTTCGCCGGCGAGGGCCACATCCCGCTGGCGGCCACGCCACACCCGTCGAGCGCGGCTCCGATCACCGGCGGCATCGAGCCGTGCGAATCGGTGCTGGAGTTCTCCAACACCGTCACCCGCGTCCACGAAGACCCGCGCGTCACGCTGCCCTACACCGACGAGGCCTGGCAGACGATCTGCGAAGTCGGCCGCCTAGTCGACGAGCGGCTTGCCGCCGGCGATGTTCGGCTCACCGTCGGCGGCGAGCCCACCTTCGTGTCGGTGGACAACCAGGTCGACGAGGAGTGGACCACCGCGGCCGACGGCCCGCACAAGCGGCGGCGCGCATCCGATCTGGCCGCCCGGCTCAAGGCGACGTGGGCTCCGCAAGGGTTGATTCAGCGCGGCCAAGGCAGGTGGTATCCCGGGTGAACCGTTGCCGCGCTGGCAGATTGCGCTGTACTGGCGCGCCGACGGGCAGCCGTTGTGGACCGACAACGCGCTGCTGGCCGACCCGTGGAGTCCCGACTCGAGCAGCCCGCCCGCGGATAACGAGACGGCCTACAAGCTGCTTGCCGGCATCGCCGACGGCCTGGGATTGCCGCTGTCACAGGTGCGGCCGGCCTTCGAGGATCCGCTGTCGCGGTTAGCGGCCAAAGTCCGGCTGCCCGACGGCGATCCGGTGGCATCCGACGACGACCTCGACCCTCAGGTTGGCGACACCGCCTCCAGCCGGGCCGCGCTGCTGGCACGCCTCGACGACTCCACCACGTCTGCGGCGGCGTTCGTGCTGCCGCTGCACCGCCGCGACGACGACCTCGGCTGGGCCAGCGCCAACTGGCGGCTGCGCCGCGGCCGGATCGTGCTGCTGGACGGGGATTCGCCGGCGGGTCTGCGGCTGCCGCTGGATTCGATCAGCTGGAAACCGCCGCGGACGTCGTTCGTCGCCGACCCGACCGCTGTCGGCGACGCATTGAGCCTGCCTGAGGGCGAGTCGGTGGTAGAGGACGCCGACGATGCGCCGATCACCGCGATGGTCGCCGAGGTTCGCGACGGGCTGCTCTACGTCTTCATGCCGCCCACCGAGGCGCTTGAGCACTTCGTCGACCTGATTGCCCGGCTGGAGGCCGCGGCCGCGAAGATCGGCTGCCCGGTGGTGATCGAAGGCTACGAACCGCCGCCGGACCCCCGGCTGCACGTCGACGACGATCACCCCCGACCCCGGGGTGATCGAGGTGAACATCGCGCCCACCGCCAGTTTCGCCGGACAGGTCCAGCAGCTGGAGACTCTCTACGAGCAGGCCCGGCTGGCCCGGTTGTCCACGGAATCGTTCGACGTCGACGGCACCCACGGCGGCACCGGCGGCGGTAACCACATCACGCTGGGCGGCATGACGCCCGCGGACTCACCGCTGCTGCGCCGCCCCGACCTGCTGGTCTCGCTGCTGACCTATTGGCAACGCCACCCGTCGCTGTCCTACTTGTTCGCCGGACGGTTCGTCGGCACCACCTCGCAGGCGCCGCGGGTGGACGAGGGCCGCGCCGAGGCCCTCTACGAACTCGAGATCGCGTTCGCCGAAATCGCCCGGCTTACTTCGTCTGCCAAGGACGACCGCCCGCAACCCTGGGTGACCGACCGAGCGCTGCGGCATCTGCTCACCGACATCACCGGCAACACTCATCGCGCCGAGTTCTGCATCGACAAGCTCTACAGCCCGGACAGCCCGCGTGGTCGGCTGGGCCTGTTGGAGCTGCGCGGCTTCGAGATGCCGCCGCATCTGCGGATGGCGATGGTGCAGTCGCTGCTGGTGCGTTCACTGGTGGCGTGGTTCTGGGACGAGCCGCTGCGCGCCCCGCTGATCCGACACGGCTCGAACTTGCACGGGCGATACCTGTTGCCGCACTTCCTCATTCACGACATCGCCGACGTCGCCGCCGACCTGCGCGCGCACGGCATCCCGTTCGAGACCAGCTGGCTGGACCCGTTCACCGAGTTCCGCTTCCCGCGCATCGGCACCGCGGTGTTCGACAGCGTCGAGATCGAGCTGCGCGGGGCGATCGAGCCGTGGAACACCCTCGGCGAGGAGGCCACCGCGACCGGCACCGCCCGTTACGTCGACTCGTCGGTCGAGCGCATCCAGGTCCGCATCATCGGCGCCGACCGCCACCGCTACCTGGTGACCTGCAACGGCTACCCGATTCCGTTGCTGGCCACCGACAACCCCGACATTCACGTCGGCGGGGTGCGGTTCCGGGCCTGGCAGCCGCCCAGCGCGCTGCACCCGAGTATCACGGTCGACGGTCCGCTGCAGTTCGAGCTCGTCGACCTGGCCACCGGAACGTCGCGCGGCGGCTGCACCTACCACATCGCCCATCCCGGCGGGCGCGCCTACGACGAGCCTCCCGTCAACGCCGTCGAGGCCGAGTCCCGCCGCGCCCGCCGCTTCGAGGCCACCGGCTTCACCCCGGGCAAGCTCGACCTGTCCGACATCCGGGAAAAGCAGGCCCGAATTTCCACCGACATCGGCGCGCCGGGCATCCTCGATCTGCGGCGCGTGCGTACCGTTCTGCGGTAATGGCATTGGGCGATATGGCTGAAATGACGTTGCACTCCAGCGAGCCGTCGGCGGTTCCTCCCGACCACTACGACGCCGACCGGCTGCTGGCCGGGTATCGCGCCGCGCGCGCACAGGAAGCACTGTTCGACCTGCGCCAAGGCCCACGGCGCCGGCTACGACGAATTCGTCGACCAAGACGGGAACGTGCGCCCGGCGTGGACCGAGCTGGCCGACACGGTCGCCGACCGCGGCCGGGTCGGGCTGAATCAACTCCGCTCGGTGGTGCACAGCCTGATCGACAACGACGGCATCACCTACACCGAAGTCGATCCCCACCGGGACGGGGCCACCGGGGCGTCCAAGCTCCAGGGCGTGGAGCCGAGGCCCTGGAGGCTCGACACGCTGCCGCTCGTAGTATCCGCGGCCGATTGGGAAGTGTTAGAGGCCGGGCTGGTGCAGCGGTCGCGCCTGCTCGATGCGGTGCTCGCGGATCTGTACGGGCCCCGCAGCTTGGTTACCGAGGGCGTCATTCCACCGGAACTGGTGTTCGCCCATCCCGGCTACGTGCGAGCCGCCAACGGAGTCGAGGTGCCCGGGCACCACCAGCTTTTCATGCACGCCTGTGACGTCAGCCGGCTGCCGGACGGCAGCTTTGCCGTCAACGCCGACTGGACGCAGGCGCCGTCGGGCGCCGGTTATGCGCTGGCCGACCGGCGTGTCGTCGCACACGCGATTCCCGAACTGTACGAGCGGATCGCGCCCCGGCCGACGACACCGTTCGCGCAGGCGCTGCGGCTGGCACTCGATAGACGCTGCACCCGATGTCGCTCAAGACCCGGTGGTGGTGGTGCTCAGCCCGGGCATCTACTCGGAGACGGCGTTCGATCAGGCGTATCTCGCTACGCTGCTGGGTTTTCCGCTGGTGGAAAGCGCGGATCTGGTGGTGCGCGACGGCAAGCTGTGGATGCGCTCGCTGGGCACGCTGAAACGCGTTGACGTCGTTCTTCGCCGCGTCGACGCGGTCTACGTGGACCCGCTGGACCTGCGGGCCGATTCCAGGCTCGGTGTGGTCGGTTTGGTGGAGGCGCAACACCGCGGGACGGTGACCGTCGTCAACACGCTGGGCAGCGGCATCCTGGAAAGCCCAGGGCTGTTGCGTTTTCTGCCCGAGCTGGCCGAGCGGCTGCTCGGACGAAGCCCCGCTGCTGGATACCGCGCCGGTCTACTGGGGCGGTATCGCCGGCGAACGCTCGCACCTGCTGGCGAATCTCTCGTCGCTGTTGATCAAGTCCACTGTCGGCGGGGAAACCCTTGTCGGACCGACACTTTCGTCTGCACAGCTGGCTGAATTGGCTGCGCGGATCGAGAGCACGCCGTGGCAGTGGGTCGGCCAGGAGCTGCCGCAGTTCTCCTCGGCGCCAACCGACCATGCCGGAGTGTTGTCGTCGGCCGGCATCGGCATGCGGTTGTTCACGGTCGCCCAACGCGGCGGCTATCGCGCCGATGATCGGCGGCGTCGGCTACGTGCTGGCGCCCGGGCCCGCCGCGTACACGCTGAAAACCGTTGCGGCAAAAGATGTCTGGGTGCGTCCGACCGAGCGTGCGCGAGCCGAGGCGATCACCCTGCCGACGGTCGACGCCAGCCGGCGAAGACCGCTGCGGGCACCTGGGGGGTCAGCTCGCCGCGTGTGCTGTCCGACCTGTTCTGGATGGGACGCTACGGCGAGCGCGCCGAGAATATGGCCCGGTTGCTGATCGTCGCCCGCGACCGCTTCCACGTCTACCGGCACCGCCAGGACACCGAGGAAAGCGAGTGCGTGCCGGTGCTGATGGCCGCGCTCGGCCGCATCACCGGGACCGACACCGGAGCGGATAACGACCACGCCGAGATGATCGCCATCGCCCCCTCGACGCTGTGGTCACTGACCGTGGACCAGCACCGGCCGGGATCCCTGGTTCAGTCGGTGGAGGGGCTGGCGCTGGCCGCCAGGGCGGTGCGCGACCAGTTGTCCAACGACACCTGGATGGTGCTGGCCGAGCGTGGAGCGCGCGCTGCGCACAACGGTCCGACCCGCCGCAATCGCTCGCCGAGGCCGACGCCCTGCTCGCGTCGGCTCACGCGCGCACCTTGGCCGGGATGCTGACGCTGTCGGGGGTGGCCAGCGAGTCGATGGTGCGCGACGTGGGCTGGACGATGATGGACATCGGCAAACGTATCGAACGCGGCCTCTGGCTGACCGCGTTGCTGGGGGCCACGCTGACCGCGGTCCGCAGCGCGGCCGCTGAGCAAACCGTCATCGAGTCGACGCTGGTGGCGTGTGAATCGTCGGTCATCTACCGGCGCCGCACCGTCGGCAAGGTCAGCGTTGCCGCAGTGACCGAGCTGATGCTGTTCGACGCAGACAACCCGCGGTCGTTGCTGTATCAGCTGGAGCGGCTGCGGGCCGACCTCAAGGACCTGCCCGGCTCGTCGGGGTCGTCGCGTCCGGAACGGATCGTCGACGAGATCAGTACGCGGCTGCGCCGGTCGCATCCCGCCGAGCTGGGGAAGCGGTCACCGCCGACGGACGTCGTGCCGAGTTGGCGGACCTGCTCGCCGCGATACATGCCGAGCTGCGCGATCTGGCCGAAGTCATCACCGAAACGCAGTTGGCGTTGCCTGGCGGCATGCAGCCGCTGTGGGGCCCCGACGAACGACGGGTG
The DNA here is from genome assembly GCA_963791535.1 of uncultured Actinomycetota bacterium. GTDB lineage: Bacteria > Actinomycetota > Actinomycetes > Mycobacteriales > Mycobacteriaceae > Mycobacterium. The sequence continues at coordinate 69,658 of CAWBSW010000009.1, forward strand.
ATGCCGCGCCGGTAGCCGCGCTGCACCGCTGACGGCCGCTGGCGCTCGACTCCGAGGTCACCTCGTCGATAACGGTGTGGATGAACTGCATCTTGTCCAGAACGGCGGCCGGCAGCACGAACGGGTACAGGTCGTCGTGGCCCATCGATCGGTTCACCATGTTCAGCGACCACGACAACGGCAGCCACATCTCGATGATGTTGGGAAAAGCGCTGGGGCCCAACGCCGGCCGGTCGAAGGTCGCGTGGCCGGTGCCAGACCGCACCAGGCGCGAGGTGTCCAGGGTGTCGCGGATGTGCAGGTAGTGGGCGAACGTCTCGGCCCAGTCCTCGGCGGCGTGCATGGTCGCATACGACGACACGAACTGCTTCTTCCAACCCTCGGGCGGCCCGTCGCTGTAGTGGCGGTCCAGCGCCTCCTGGTAGTCGGCGTCCGGATCGCCGAACAACTCGCGGAACCGCGCGTCGTGGTCGCTGGACGGCGAGATCAGCCGATAGAAGTAGTAGTGCCCGACCTCGTGGCGGAAGTGCCCCAGCAGGGTGCGGTACGGCTCGTCCATCTCGACTCGCAGCTGCTCGCGGTGCACGTCGTCGCCCTCGGCCAAATCTATTGTGATGACGCCGTTTTCGTGGCCGGTCAGCACCGTCTCGTGTGCACTGGACAGCAGCCGGAAAGCCAAGCCGTAGTCGGGGTCCTGATCGCGTCCGACGATCGGCAGCTTCAGCTCGTGCAGCTCGGCGACCAGCCGACGCTTGGCTGCTTCGGCTCGGGCGAACTCCGCGAGGCCGGCGGTGTCGGCGTCATTGGGCCGTTCGATGGTCAGCACACACGACGCGCAAAGCAGGCGAGGTTGATTGATCGGGACCAGCCAGTTGCATTCGGCGACATGACGATTGGCGCACAGTTCGTATTCGCCGGCGCTGACGAAGCCGGTCTGGTCGGCGTCGTCGCCGGTGGTGATCACCAGCAGGGCCATCTCGTCGAGGGAGAAACCCAGAGGGCTCCCGCACGCCAGGCACGCCGAGTTCTCGAACGTCAGACGCTGGCCGCAGTTCGGACAGTGGAAATCACGCATACGGCTCGTCACCTTCGTAGGGCGCCACGTCGACGGCGACGTCGATCACGCTGGTCTTGGAATTGGTGTAGATGATCCCGCGCAGCGGAGGCACGTCGGCGTAGTCACGGCCGCGCCCGACGACGATGTAGCGCTCGTCGACCATCTGGTCATTGGTGGGGTCGATCCCCAGCCACTCGAACTGCCCGGGCGGTTGCGGCGTCCACACCGCGGCCCAGGCGTGGGTCGCGTCGATACCGATCATTCGATCCTTTCCGGGCGGTGGGTTGGTGGCCAGATACCCGGAGACGTAGCCGGCCGCCAAACCGTTGGCTCGCAGGCAGGCGATTGCCAGCCGCGCGAAGTCTTGGCATACCCCTTCCCGGGCCGTCAGAACCTCATTGACTCCGGTGGAGATCGTCGTCGAGCCGGTTCGGTAGGTGAAGTCGGTGTGGATCCGTGACGTGAGATCGCGCAGTACCTCGATCAGCGGTCGTCCGGGCGCGAAGCTGGGAGCGGCGTACTCGCGTATCTCGTCGGTGATCTCGGGCGGGTCCAGATCCAGAGCGAACTCGGTGGCCAACGCGCCCTGCACCCCGACCGGTCGGGCCTGCTCCCACGGAGCCTGCGCCGGCCCGCTGCCCCAACGCTCGGGCGGCGACGGATACACCTCGACGATCGACTCGCTGGTGATGGTCAGGGTCTGGTGCGGCTCGGTGACATGGAAATACGAGCTGATGTTGCCGTAGGTGTCGCGGCTGGTTGAGCTGTCGGCGGGCGCCGGTGAGATCCGCAGCTCGTGGAACAGGCAGCGCTGCCGGGCCAGGTCACGCGGGGTCAGGAAGCCCCGCCCGTAGGAGCTGGTCACCACGTCGGAGTAGCGGTACTCGGTGCGGTGGGTGATCCGGTAGCGGGCCCCCGGGCCCGGCGGGTGCTGATCGGGTGCGAGCGGCTCGTCGGGAAGCACGAGATCGGCCACAGCTGTAACACTAGCCAGCCACGGCCCGCAGGGACGGCTGAACAAGCGCTGCGCAGCGTTCGGCGCGCTGGCCACGCGATATGGGAGCACAATGAGTCATGGCCACGTGGGACGACGTCGCCAGCATCGTCGGTGAGCTGCCAGCTCACCGACGAGCGGTCACCGCGCGAATGGCGGGTCGGCAAGAAGCTGATCGCCTGGGAGCGCCCGCTGCGTAAGTCCGATCGGGAAGCGTTAGCCGCGTTGGGGATTGAACCGCCGGAGGGCGACATCCTCGGCGTACGGGTGGCCGACGAGGGCGTCAAGTTCGCGTTGATCGCCGACGAACCGGACGTGTATTTCACCACCCCGCATTTCGACGGCTATCCGGCAGTGCTGGTCAAACTCGCCGAGATCGACGAGCTGGGGCTGCGTGAGTTGATCGTCGAGGCGTGGCTGACGCAGGCCCCGAAGCGGCTGGTGCAGGAGTTTCTCGGCGAGGTCACCTAAACGCCGACACGCGGAGCGGCGTCGCCTCAGAAGTATCAGATGTCACTCTGATAACATCAGCAACTTTAGCCACTCTAGATAACTCAATCACGACTAGATAACTCTAACAACGTTAGAGCTCATAAGTATCAGTTGCACCAATAATCACGCTAATTAACTCAAATTAACTCCAGCAACTAGAAACGCCGGCGCATCAAAGATCTCATTAAATTGCTAAAGTCCCACCCGTTGACAGTTTTCACGCAGGTTTGTTACACGTGTTAAATGAGTTATTTACGCGGAACACTGAGCATGCAATCGGTGTGCAAGTCGCTGGTGATTTCCGCGTTGGTCGTCCTGGGTATATCGCTGTTCATTGATCCGACTACCGGGGTGGCCTACGCGGAAGGCATGGACTGGGATGCCGTAGCGCAATGCGAATCGGGCGGCAACTGGCGGGCCGACACCGGCAATGGGTTCTACGGCGGCCTGCAATTCAAGCAGTCCACCTGGGACGAAAACGGCGGCATCGGCAACCCGGCGACTGCCTCCCGCGATCAGCAGATCGCGGTGGCCAATCGGGTGCTGGCCACCCAAGGACCTGAGGCCTGGCCCAAGTGCGGCGGCAACCAGGACCTCTTCCCGATTGAAATCGTCAACATCCTGCGGTCCGGACATCCGATACGCAGCACGCTGCACAAGCTGTGGTCGCTATCGGTCCCGCAGTAGGGAATTCGCGGGACCGAAGTAATCGGTCCGTGATCGGCTGGGCCGGTCGCTCGGATCGCCAGCTTGGAAATCTCGCTGGCTAAGCGACCGGCTGCAGCTCGAAAACCGGGATGATCCGGGTCGTCCTCGCCTGATACTCAGCGAAACCCGGGGCCACCACGGTGATCTTGGGGAAAAGCTCGTCCCGCTCCGCAGGCGGCAATTCACGGGCAGTCACGTCGGAGGATTCGTTGCCGATCTCGACCCGAGCCGAAGGATTTGCGCGCAGATTATGCACCCACGCCGGGTTGACGTCGGCGCCCGCATAAGACCCGAGGATGAGCAGCTTGCCGTCGACACGGAAAAAGGCCAACGGGGACAGTCGAGGCTGACCGGACTTGGCGCCCGTCGTGGTGAGCAGCAGCAGGTCGGCGCCCTCGAATTGGCCGCCGACCTTGCCGTCGTTTGACCGGAATTCGTCGGCAACAGTCTTGTTGAACGCTTTGATCGTCTCGGCATCCGGGATCTCTTGGGTCATCTGCGTCGCTCCTCCTCATCGCTTCGCCCCGCATCGTCGCCGACGCTGGCCACCTGCGTCGCTCCTCCTGATCGCTTCGCCCTGCCTCGTCAACCTAGCGGCCTCCATCGTCTATTCCGTCTCGAGATCGATGCCGTACCAGTCTTCGCGGCAGGCCGGCCAGCAGCTCCCTCCGACCTGGCTCCGGATGCTCGCACTCAATGGCCTACTTCGGCCGGTTCTATCGCCGGTGTGAACCGTGATAGGGGTGTGAACGGTAGTAGACGTTAAGGGCCCGGCGATTGCCTACGTGGTAGAATTTAACTATCTTAACTATCCATTTGGGACACGCGGACCATGACGGACCGCCGGTTTGACCCGGAGCTCTCTGACGCCCTCGCCGATGGAGCCATCTGGGATAGGCGCAAGGGCAACCATGAGGGCGCCGTCGAGATCCTCAAATGCGTGAGCGGCCGGATCGGGACGCGATTTCTTGTCCGAGGTTTGGAGTCAGGGCGCCAGTGGCTCGTCACCGATTCCACCCTGCTGGGGACCTACGCGCCTAGGAAATCAGCGCCCCCGCTGTGAACTGCTCAGCGCCCGGCCTTTGGGGGCGCGGGTGCCCCGACTCGGGCACGACGTCGATACCGGACTCCTTGCGCTGCTGGGCAGTGATCGGCGCCGGAGCGTCGGTCAGCGGGTCGACACCGCCGCCGGACTTCGGGAACGCGATGACCTCGCGGATGGAGTCCGTCCCGGTCAGCAGCTGGACGATCCGATCCCATCCGAACGCGATCCCGCCGTGCGGCGGCGCACCAAAGGTGAACGCGTCCAGCAGAAATCCGAACTTCTCCTGCGCCTCGGACGCGCCGATGCCCATCATCGCGAACACCCGTTCCTGAATGTCGCGGCGGTGGATACGAATTGAGCCGCCACCGATCTCGTTGCCGTTGCAGACGATGTCGTAGGCATCCGCCAGCGCGCTGCCCGGGTCGGTGTCGAAGGTAGCCTCCGACTCGGGCTTGGGCGAGGTGAACGCGTGGTGCACCGCGGTCCAGGCGCCGCTACCCACCGCGACATCACCGGCGGCGGTCGCCTCATCGGCCGGCTCGAACAACGGGAAGTCCACCACCCAGGTGAACGCCCACACGTCTGGGTCGATCAACTCCAGCCGGTGCGCGATCTCCACGCGGGCGGCACCCAACAGCGCGCGCGACGCCTTGGCCGGCCCCGCCGAGAAGAAGATGCAGTCGCCTGGCTGGGCGCCGACGTGCGCAGCTAGTCCGTCGCGTTCAGTGTCGGACAGATTCTTGGCGACCGGCCCGCTGAGCGTGCCGTCGTCACCGACCAGGACGTACGCCAGGCCCTTGTGGCCGCGTTGCTTGGCCCATTCCTGCCAGCCGTCCAGTGTGCGGCGCGGCTGCGATGCCCCACCGGACATCACCACCGCACCCACATACGGCGCCTGGAACACCCGGAAAGTGGTGTCCTTGAAGAACTCTGTGCACTCGACCAGCTCAAGCGCGAAGCGCAGGTCGGGCCTGTCCGAGCCGAACCGTCGCATCGCATCCGCGTAGCTGATCCGCGGCAACGGCAGCGGTACGTCGTAACCGATCAACGCCCATAACGCCTTGAGCACCTGTTCGGAGATCGCGATCACGTCGTCGGCGTCGACGAAGCTCATCTCCATGTCGAGCTGAGTGAACTCCGGCTGCCGGTCGGCCCGGAAATCCTCGTCGCGGTAGCACCGGGCGATCTGGTAATAGCGCTCCATCCCGGCGACCATCAGCAGCTGCTTGAACAGCTGCGGGCTTTGCGGCAACGCGTAAAACGAGCCGGGCTGCAACCGCGCGGGCACCAAGAAATCGCGGGCGCCTTCCGGTGTCGAGCGCGTCATCGTCGGGGTCTCGATCTCGACGAAGTCATGCGCGGCCAGCACCCCACGTGCCGCGGCATTTACCTTGGAGCGCAACCGAATTGCTCCGCCGGGGCCGTCGCGGCGCAGGTCGAGGTAACGGTATTTCAGGCGGGTCTCCTCGCCGGCCGGCTCGTCGAGCTGAAACGGCAGCGGCGCGCACTCCCCCAGCACCGTCAAGCGACGTTGCGTTGACTTCGATTTCGCCGGTGGCGATCTCGGGGTTGGCGTTGCCCTCCGGCCGGATCTCGACGACACCCTCGACGGCGATGCAGAACTCGGCGCGCAGCCGGTGCGCCTGGGCCAGCACGTCGTCGGCGCGGAACACCACCTGGGAGGTACCCGACGCGTCGCGCAGGTCGATGAAGATCACTCCGCCGTGGTCGCGCCGACGCGCAACCCATCCGGCCAGCGTGACCTTTTGGCCCGCATCGGCGGCGCGCAACGATCCGGAAGCATGACTGCGTAGCACGACAGCACAGTCTAGAGGCGGGTAATTTCAAGGGTTCCCATGGATGTCATGAATGAAATTGCAGTTGTCGGTCCCGGCGCCGTCGGTACGACGGCCGCCGCGTACCTATATGCCGCTGGTCACTCGGTTCTGATATGCGGGCGGACACCGCGACCACAGATCGAACTTCGGCCCGATGAGGCCGACCCGATCGTGGTGCCCGGCCCGGTCTGCACCGATCCCGCCGAGATCACCGGCCCGGTCCGGGTGGTGCTGCTGGCGCTCAAAGCCACCCAGAACGACGACGCGGGTCGCTGGCTGGCCCGGTTGTGTGACGAGCACACCATCGTCGTCGTGCTGCAAAACGGTGTCGAGCAGGTCGAGCAAGTGCAGCCGCACTGCCCGTCGTCGACGGTGATCCCGGGCATCGTCTGGTTTTCGGCTGAAACCCAGCCCGACGGCTGGGTGCGGCTGCGCGGAGAAGCTCGGCTCGCGCTGCCGACCGGGCCTGCCGCAACGACGGTCGCCGAGTTGTGGCGCGGCGCGGGCGGCACGGCCGACTGCGATCCCGACTTCACCACCGCCGCGTGGCGCAAGCTGCTGGTCAATGCGGTGGCCGGTCTGATGGCGCTCACCGGCCGACGGGCCGGCATGTTCCGCCGCGACGACCTGGCCGCTCTGGCCAGCCGCTACGCCGCCGAATGCCTGGCGGTCGCCCGCGCCGAGGGCGCAAATCTGAGCGACGACGTCGCCGACGGCACGGTCGAGATGTTCCGCCAGGCGCCTACCGACATGGGCACCTCGATGCTGGCCGACCGCGAGGCGGGCCGGCCGCTGGAGTGGGACATCCGCAACGGGGTGATCATCCGCAAGGCACGCGCGCACGGCATCGCGACGCCGATCAGCGACGTCCTGGTTCCCTTGCTCGCCGCGGCTAGCGACGGCCCGGGATAGCCGTCCGTGTTGGCTTGCCCGAGCTCGCCGAATGGCAGCAGAGGTCAACCGTCAGAACGAAGCCACCACACCTTCGAAGAGGAGCTGAACCTCCGCGCATCGGGAGTTCTCCCTATTTTGGTAAGAGAATCACATGTAGCGCTCAGGAGGTGCCGCGCCGGTGCCGCGCCGCGGCTGGCCGTCCCATGGCGAAGATGTTTCCCTGCGGACGCATCACCGTGAGTTTTACCGAGACCGCGCCACGCCTGGCCAGCGTCAGATGCCGCCGAAATCGGCGGCGAGACCTAAGGCGGCGTCAAACGTGTTGGGAATGGTGAAGTCCCCGAGGGGTGTCACCACGGTGTCCGTGATCGTGTCGGCCCCGCCGGTTGCCGAGACGATGTCGGTGTAGACGTTCTCGAAGCCGGTATCACCCCAGGTGACAGTCTCGAACACCGAGCCGGCCGGAGCGTCAGGGTCTGTGCTGGACGTGACCAGGACTGTTTCGGTGGAGTCATCGAACACGTCCAATGTGTTGGTGACGTCGGCAGTGAATTGTCCGGTCGTGCTATCGGCGTTCGCATAGTCGAAGTCCTGCGTTCCCTGGACGGCGACGTCTACCGGCGGAAGCCCGTTGACCCCGGTGTAGTCCAGAGTGCCTAAGGGAGTGAGGTCGTCGCCGCCGGGTACATCGATCGCCGCTGTATCTTCGGCTTGGCTGGCCGCAAAGGTGGTGGGAATCACGTAGTCCCCGAACGGGGTGTACAGCGTATCGGTGACCACGTAGGCGCCGTTGGACCCGAGAAGGTCCGAGTACACCAGATCCATACCAGCGTAACCGATGGTGTTAATGATCGAGCCGACTGCCGGAGTGTCCCCAGCGGCGGTGCCAACAACGCCTTCGAGGTCCTTGGTGACCAGTACCGCCTCGGTGTACGTGCCCAGGGTATCCGCGGTAACCGTATCGTCGGCGTCGAAGGCAGGCTTAGCGCTGTTGTCAACGAAGAACTGCTGCGTTCCCTCCATGGCGACGTCCAGCGGCGAAAGCCCGGTTATTCCATCAACGGCTTGTGAGCCATCGGGATCGATGTCGGTACCGTATCCGATGGGGACGCCGCCGGCATCGGCGATGGTGGGATCGGCTGCGTCAAAGGTGACCGGAAGGTTGTAGTCCCCGAACGGGGTTTGCAACGTGTCCGTGATGATGTCGCCAGACGGCGAGTAGATGTCGGAGTACACGTTCGCTAAGGTGCCGTCATCAAAGCTATACGTGTCGAACACCGACCCGACTGACGGAGGGTCGGTGCCTGTTGGGTCGGAGGCGACGTAGACCTGTTGGCCGGCGCCGAAGCCATCGTAAAAGGTGCTCTCAAAGCCGGAGAACTGTCCGCTATCACCGGTCGTGGTGTCGGTATAGTCAAATTCTTGATCCCCCTCGACGCTGCCCTGCACAGCCGGCGGGACAAGGTCGAATGCGCCAAATCCGTCGCCGAAAATTCCGGTGACCGTTTCGGGTGGTGAACCTGGGGCGGCAACGATATCCCAGTCGTCGGCGAAGGCGGCGCCAGCCGGCAGGAACGCGGCGCCCAACAAGCCACCCGCGGCCGCGCCCAGGGCGCGGGGGATGCGACGACGACTACGACGACGATGACGCACGGGCGGCTCCATTCAATGCGCAGGTGGGCTGGCTTGAGGCTAGCGCCCGCTGCGAACGAACATATAAAGAACCTGAAGACTTTTCATATTCCGGTAATGAGTCCTTACTTAAGCGGTCTATGTTTCCGCATAAACGATCCAGGTTTTCGGACAACACGGGCCGCGGTCAGCCGGCGGCGCCCGAGAGTCCGAAAGCGTCGTAGACGAATCCGAGGTCGGCTCGGATGCGCTCGGGATCGAGGCCGAACTGATCGGGCGAGTGTGCGTGGCGGCTGGTGTAGTTGCGCTGCCGCTCGGCCTGCTGCCGCACCTCCTCCTGGAACGCCTCGGTCGGCTCGATCTCGATGAAGTCGAGGATCCGTTTCATCGTCGGCTCGAGGTCCTGCAGGAGGTCCTCGTAGCGGACCACGCACAGGTTTTTCTCAGGGATGCGCCCGGTCGAGTTCGCGTCATGGAAGTCGCCGAGCATCGCGCACGAGGCCTGGTAGAGGTTCTCGATCCAGCGCTGCTGGTCTTCTTTTTTCGTGCGGTTCCAGACGTCGTACCCGTTCTCCAGCACGCTGGCCAGCAGCGACATACCGGACGGAATGACCTCGACCGGATCACGAACGACGTAAACCAGCCGGCAGTCGGGGTAGCGCCGCAGCAGCTCGTCGAGCCGGAAGGTCAGCATGCTCGACTTGACCAGGATCCGGTTGGCGCGCTTGAGCGTCAGGTTCCGTCGCCAGCAAGCCTCATAGTAATGGAAGAAGCGCTCGTCCTCACTCGGCGTCACGCCGTCGATCCCGAACTCGCGCCGTGTTAGCTCACTCCCCCAATTTTCTTGCCAGGCAAGAAAATACGCCCAAGCAAACGGACCGTCGAGGGTGCGAAAGAACCACGCCACGTCGTCGGTCTCGATGCCGCGCAGGCTGGTGTCGTGCACGTCCGACGGATGGTAGCGCGCCGGCGACAGCCGGTCGAGGCGCGGAACGATGCCTCCGAGCAGCTTGCGCGCCGTGATGGCCGGAAACAGCATCTCCCACAACTCGAAGGCGGCCATATCACCGGCTCCGAGCAGCAGCCGGTGCAGGAACGTGGTGCCGCTACGCGGGTTGCCGATGATGAAGATCGGCCGATCGATCGCCTGCTTGCGGTGGCGCGGGTAGATCAGGTGGTCGAGGCCCAACGTCGTCGCCGAGATGGCCTGGCGCACCTGCAGGAGCGCGAACGCGCCAAGCGGCCGGAACCAGAATCCGAACGTCGTGGCGATTACCCGATAGAGGTGTAGATAGCGTCGCATTCAGGCGTCCCACACCGCGGCAGCGGCAACGATGGTGAACCCGGCCGCGGCGCTGCCGATGACAATTTTGTCGCCGGCCCGCACGGTCCCGCTTTTCAGGCGGTAGTCCAGCGCGAGCGCCCATGACGTGCTCGCCGTGTTCCCGAACAGCGAGTGGGTATGGATGCCCGCCTGGGGCCGCGCGCCCAGATCGGTCAAGACTCTCTCCAGGACCGCCTCGCTGGGCTGGTGGAAGGCATAGTGGTCGACGTCCTCCGGCGACCATCCGGTGTCGGCCAGTAGCCGACGGATCTCGGGCGTCACGTGAACCGCGAGCGCGAACAACTCTTTCGAATGCGAGGTGAAGTGTCCGTCGATCGGCGCCCGGCACAGCGCGTAGTGCTCGGAAAACGTCTTGTGCAGAAGCCCCACCAGCCGTGCGCTGCCGGCCGGCAGCGGCTGCCGCGAAATCACCAGCGCGGCGGCGGCGTTGCCGAGCGTCAGGCCGGCCACCCCGACCGCGACGTCCTCGAGCGACTGCATGTCGTAGGTGATCCGGTCACGGGTCAGCTCGCCGGCGCAGATGAGCGCCGTTTGGATGTCGCTGTGCAGGGCGAAATAACCGGCGGCGACGTGCAGCGCCTCGATGAGTCCGGCGCAAGCGCAGGTTACGTCCATGGCGTGCAGCGGCTTTGCGCCAAGGCGCCCTGCGACCTCGGTCGCGGTCGCCGGCTCGAACGCGTCGCGCGCGATGCCGCCGTAGATCAGCAGGTCGATATCGGTTGCCGCCAAGCCATTCTCGCGCAGGCAGGCGCTCGCTGCGCGTGCCGCGAACTCGCCGGGCGACAACACGGGGTCCTCGTCGAGGTAGCGCAGCTTGGAATTGCATCGGTCGAACACGTAGCGGATGCTCTGCTCGATGGGGTCCCATTCGGACGCCGAGCCGCGGAACGATTCCCGGACGCGGGACAGCATCACCTCGTTATCCAGCGCCTCCTCGGGAAGGACGGTCGCGGGCCGCGAGATATAAAGGCGCGGGAGAGTCGAACAGTCGCTGGAGTCTCGAGACACGTATCGCCCCCATTCTCAGAGCCGCATACGCGGCTTGTTCACTAGCACCAGAAACTACCCTGCCCATCGCACGTGAGCGAGCGGAGTCCGGAGAGTTGGACCTTCCCCCGTCGTCGGTCCTTCAGATCAGTACAAACCTGCCCACGCCGAGCGACGTGCGGCGTCTGGATCGTCGACGGTGACGTCGGACGCCGACCGGATGACGCGGGTGGCCCGCCGCGGGGCGTCGTAGCGGGGCCAGTCATCAGACCAGGCCTGGCCACCCGACCAGCCGACGGTGGCAAAGTCCAGCCAGCTCCGCTGCATCCGACGGCCCACCGCGGGTGGCAGCCACCGGCCCAACGGGTGCAGCCGTCGGCCCAGGCGGGAGTCGTAACTGTGCTGGATATGCACGATCTCGCTGCCATGCGCTGCGCCCAGGCCCAGCGCCCGCAGCGTCCACGGCGCGTGGTCGAACCGATAGACGTAGGTAGGCGCGTGCGCACTGTAGGCATCAGCGAACGCCCATGCCGGTGCGACAAACATGGCGTCAGAGCCGATGGCTTCCAGCGCGCGGCGCCTTGGGTAGCCGGGATAGGCGGCCAGCACCCGCGCCCGCGCCTGCGGCGCCAGCCGGGCGAAATAGCTGTCGATGTTGGCCGGCGTCGTCGGCAGCATCGGCGGCTTGTCCCGGGCGAATAACGACGCCTCGTTCTTGTTGGTTCCGATGATCAGCGGGATCCGGGCCACCGTGCCCGCCCGCGCCGCCTCGATCGGATGCCGCGGCAGCAGATCGACCCCGTAAGTCAGCCCATGCGCCAGCGTCGGCGTCGTCGCGATACTGGCCAGCTGCAACTCGCCGGCGGCCCGTCGCAACTGCCGCTGCGGCAGTTCTTTCAGAACTTCCGCAGCTACGCCGAGCCGGCTGAGGAACCGCTGCGCCTGCTCGGCTCGCGTCGCGGGATCGGCGATCAGCGGCAAGGCGGGGCTCTGCGCGACCGCCCGGCCGAACAGCCCGTCGGCGGCCGGACTGGCCAGGAGTGCCAATATCGAAGTGGCGCCAGCGGATTCGCCGAACACGGTGACCCGGTTTGCGTCACCACCGAACGCGGCGACGTTATCCCGTACCCAGGCCAACGCGGCGATCTGGTCGCGCAGGCACAGATTATTTTCGAATCCCTCGCCGAGGTCGCCGAGCTCGAAACCGCCGAACACCCCGACCCGGTAGGTCACGTTGACCACGACGACGTTGCCATTTGCGGCCAGCCGCGACCCGTTGTAGTGCTGCAGTTGTCCGGCGCCGTTGAGGAAAGCTCCGCCGGGGATCCACACCATCACCGGCAGCGATCCGGACACATCCGGTGACCACACCGTCACCGACAGGCAGGCCTCGTCGCGGATCTTCGGGTCGTTGCGGTCACCGGCGACAATTGAGCGGCTCTGCAGCGGCAGCGGCGCGTGCTCGACGGCGTCGCGCACACCCGTCCACGGCAACAACGGCTCAGGCGCGGCGAATCGACGCTGGCCGACGGGTTGCTGCGCATACGGCACGCCGCGCCACACCGCGACGCCGCCTTCGACGGTGCCGCGAAGATCACCGACCGTGGTGTGCGCGAGAGCAAGAACTTCGGCAACCGCGGGCACGCCTGAATCGTAGTGTGCAAAGCTGATCTTGCCGGGCTGCGCAGCCACGACATAGACGCAACGGAGAGTGCGATGACCTTCAACGAGGGTATGCAGATCGACACCAGCACGACGTCGGCATCCGGTGGAGGCGGGCGGATAATGGCGATCGGCGGCGGTCTGGGCGGACTGTTGTTCCTCGTCGTGGCGTTGCTGCTCGGCGTCGACCCCGGCAAGGTGGCGACCCAGCTGCCGATGAACACCAGCCAGGACGTGGCACCGGGCTTCGACCTGAACCAGTGCCGGACCGGAGCCGACGCCAACAAATACGTGCAGTGCCGCGTGGTGGCCACCGGCAACTCCGTCGACGCGGTCTGGAAGCAGCTGATGCGCGGATACACCCGACCCCGGGTGCGGCTGTTCAGCGATCAGGTCAACACCGGCTGCGGGCCGGCCACCACCGCAGTCGGACCGTTCTACTGCCCGGTGGACAAGACCGCCTACTTCGACACCGGCTTCTTCCAGGTGCTCGTCGACCAATTCGGTTCCAGCGGTGGACCATTGGCGCAAGAGTATGTGGTCGCTCACGAGTTCGGCCACCACGTCCAGGATCTGCAGGGCATACTCGGCCGGGCCCAGCAGGGCGCGCAAGGCGCCGGCGGCAACGGTGTGCGCACCGAGTTGCAGGCCGACTGCTACGCCGGCGTGTGGGCGCACTACGCATCGACCGTCAAGCAGGAGAGCACCGGGGTGCCGTATCTGGAACCGCTGAGCGACAAGGACATTGCAAGATGCGCTGTCAGCGGCGGCGTCGGTGGGAGACGACCGCATTCAGCGAGAAACGACCGGACACACCAGCCCCGAGTCGTGGACCCACGGCTCGTCGGAGCAGCGTCAGCACTGGTTCACGGTCGGCTACCAAACCGGTGACCCCAACCAGTGCGACACCTTCCGCGAACCGAACCTCGGCTAGCTCAGAACAGCGTCGGCTGCGAAGCCTCGACGACCCGATTCGGCGGGGCGGCGTCGAAGCGTCGCTGATCGCCACCCAGCCCGTACTTGGCGATCAGCGGTGCCGCGCGCGTCCGTAGCTCGTCTCGGTACGACGGCGGCAAATATGCTCCGCGCCGGTATAACTCGCGGTACTGGCCGCACCAGCTGCGGGTGGGAGCGCGCCAGCCAGCGACATGAACCAGCCTCGGGTCGATCCGCGCAAATGCAGCCCGAACACCGTGACACCCGTGGCCCCGGCCGATGCGATCTGGCTCAGCAGACCGTCGAGGTGCTCGACCGAATCGGTCAGGTACGGCAACACCGGCGCCACCATCACGTGGCAGTCCAGGCCGGCCTCGCGAATCGCCGCGATCAACCCGAGGCGAGACTGCGGGGTGGGCGTACCCGGCTCGACCTGCTTGTGCAGTTCGGGATCACCGACCGCGAGCGAGACGGCGAGGCTGACCGGCACCTGCCCGGCAGCGTCGGCGATCAGCGGCAGGTCACGGCGCAGCAGCGTGCCCTTGGTCAGGATCGACAGCGGCGTGCCTGACCCCGCGAGTGCGCCGATGATGCCCGGCATCAACGCGTAGCGCCCCTCGGCGCGTTGATAGGGATCGGTGTTGGTGCCCAGTGCGACGGTCTCACGACGCCACGATCTGCGGCCCACCTCGCGGCGCAGCACGTCGGCGACGTTTGTCTTGACGATGATCTGGGTGTCGAAGTCGTTGCCGCAGTCCAGATCGAGGTATTCGTGGGTGGGTCGGGCGAAACAGTAGCGACAGGCGTGCGAACAACCTCGGTATCCGTTGACCGTGTACCGAAACGGCAATGCGGCGGCGTCGGGAATCTTGTTCAGCGCGGACTTGCACAGCACTTCGTGAAATGTGATGCCGTCGAACTGCGGTGTGCGCACGCTGCGGACGAAACCGATGCGGTCCAACCCGGGCAGCGCGCCGTCATCGACCTCGATGCTCTGGCCGTCCCACCGCATACCCTATTCGAACTCTTGTTCGACTTAGTGTCAACCCCGGCGCCCGCCACCACGGGCTGCAATTGGCGACTCAAGTCCTCGACAATCCGCCTGCGCGGGGCAGGTTGTGATTTAAGCTGGATCATCGTGACGTCTGATTCCGACGCTCCGGGGAATAACAAAAACCTCAAGTGGGCGATGGGCGCGGTGGGTGCCGTGGCTGTCCTGGCGACGGTCGTCGCTGTCGTATTGCTTTTCGGCGGAGGCGGTTCGGGGGCACCGAAAGGGGCTCACCCGGATGACGGTTCCAGTGAAGAGGCAGCGGCCAACGTAGCCAGTGCGAAAGACAATGGGCCGGTCACCGTGATCACCGACGACCCCAGCTGCGTTGCGTGGACATCGATCAACGGCGAGCTTGCAAACAGCGGGGCAGGTCTCTGGAATGACCGGGATAGATCGGTTCCGGCTTCGGCGTGGACGCCGAAGCTGCGCGCGCAATTCATCGCAGCCGCGCAGTCGATGCGCGGCGCGGCGGCGCAAGCGGTCGGCTTGGTCAAGTTGACGCCGCATCGCGTGATGCGTGAGCTGTACCAGCAATTCATTGCCTACGCCCGCGCCTATGCCGAACGTGTCCCAAAATACACGCCGGCCGATAACAACCTGGCGGGTGCCGCGAACAGCGCGTCGTCTGCTCTGGGAGCAATCTGCGCTGCAATCAGCGACGGTCCCGCGGCTGCGCGGGGCCCCTTGGTGCCGCCTTCGGCGCCGCCGTCGGACATCGCCCCGGTGGGTAATCCCGTTAACCCGCAGCCCTTCCTCACGACCACCAACCCTGTGTGCGATGACTGGAAGTCGGCGCTAGACCAGTTCGGCAGGGACACCGAGGCATGGCAGAGGCTGGACCCCAACATCCCTGCGATCTACTGGAATCGCGAGCAGAAGGCCGTCAACTATGCGGTGGCCCCGGTGATGAACAGCTATGCGAGCAAGCTCGAACACTTTGGCCGGCAAAGCGATAACGCGGTCTGGCAGGATTTGGCCAACCTCTCCGCGCAGTATCGGCGCGCATTCGTTACGTCGCTGCCCACCTACACGCCGACCGACAATCATTTGGCCAACGCCGCAAACTACGCGTCGACAACAATCCTCGGCGCTTGCGCAGCGGTGGGCGAGTAGTCATCAGGCAGAGCCGACCGTAGCGCTGTGGCGAACACCCCTCGAGGCTCCGCCACGGCGTTACGTTCAGTATCGGATTACAGCCGCGGGATCTCAGAAGGCCGAGAAGAGATCAACTACCCAGCCGCTGGCGTTGGGTGCAAGGTCGCCGCTCAGCAGGGAAGTAATGTCGGCTACTGCGTTGGGGTCCAACGCTGAGGCGAATTCGCCCAGCGCTGTGTCCGGGTTCAGCAGATTGCTGACATCCCCGACGACGGTGTTCCAGTCCGCGCTCGCCGCACTCAACACGGAGTCTTCGGCCCTGACCGCGCCTCCAAGGTCGCCGGCGACGATCTATTTGGCTCGAAGCACGCTTTCTTCTCCGCCGTTCAGCGAGCCTTCTGACGGGTCAAGCCCAATCCGGAGCGAAGTGAGATCCGAAACCTCGCTTTGTAGCGGACCAGTACCGCCGTCGTCGACCTGATACCCGTTGAAGTATGCGTCCACGATCGTGGGCAAGGCATTCGAGATATCGCTCAGCGCCAAGCTGTCGTCGCCGCTTTGCAATGCGGTGACGATGTCCTGGGTGACCCCGGCCATCGCATATACGGCGGCGTTCGGCCCGTACAGCGAAGCCGCTTCGAAGTCGCCAACCCAAGCGGGAATGGAGAATACATTCATGAAGTCTGTGGTGAAGTTGGTGTAGAGCCCCCCGGGCTGAGCACATTGTCGAGGTTGTTCACGATCGACTGAATGATCTCGAAGTAGGCGTTCTCGATCGGTCGCGTCACGCTCACGGGGTCGTCAAGCAGCCATTGCTGGAGACCGGTGACCGCGTCATACACGTCACCGGACTGCAAGTCGGTCAGTGCGTTCGAGAGAACAGTCGACAGATCTTGCAGCGCGGTGGTCAGATTACTGCTCGAGGTCTGCACCGCCGACGAAAGCTCATCCGAATAGTTCGTCATGTTGCTCTCGATCGCCGACAGAATCGGATGGGGGTCCCCGGCAATCTGACTCTGAAGTTCCTGCAGGTTGGATACGGTGTCGTTGTAGACGTCCGGCCAGCTGGCGATCGGGAACGCCTGGCTACCTGTCAGATCATCGTCGACAGCAGCGAGCTGCACGGCGCGCGTCTGAATCTCCAGTGCCGGCGGTCCGATCGGGGCCGCGGCGATAAGACCGGCGCCGGCTACGACGACACCGGCGGTTACATACGGACGAAGGATGAGTTCCATGACCATCTCCTTTGACGGCGACCGACCACCTGTCGAGCCGCGCTGTTGGATTCATGTCGAATACTAGCTGAGAGCAATCTGAGAAATATCCGAAAATCCGAAGTTAGTTTCCTGAATTTTGGATCTGGGTTCTGGACGGCTAGAGCACCGCTTTTGACCACCAGCCGGCTACCGATCGTCGATGGTCAGCGAGAAAGCAAATAAAGGTGGTCGCCAACACTCGAGGGCAGCCCCGGCGCTAATCAGTACCCGGCATAAACACCCTTCAGCCGCCCGTCGCGCCTGCTTAGGGCGTTGGTAGCGGGGAATACGGCCGGCCTGCGACGTAAAACCGACCATGATTCAGGCTGCTATGCAACCGCGCAGTCGCCGCTTTTGGGGACGAGCTCAGTCGAACCGCAATCGCTATTGGCGACGGCCGACTTTCGCCGCGTTTGAGCTGCTGAACGAAGTTGAATAGCGCCTGAGACTAGCCTGATAAGCGCCCGGCCTCACAAAAGCAAATGCGCCTGTTGCAACGATAGCGGAAACGATCGCGCGCGATCGAATGATCAACAGCCGCAACAGGTTTCAGCAGTAGACCGGGGTGAGCCGAAAATGTTGTGGCCCGCACACCGGTTGGTGTGCGGGCCACAGGGGGTTGTGTGGGGGTGGTTAGGCCCAGCTGGAGCCGACGGCGCTGTCGGTGGAGTTCATGTTGTTGCCGGCCGTCTGCACCTTCTGGCCGTGCTGGTTGGCTTGTTCGTAGATGACCTGGAAGTTGCGACCCAACTGGGTGATGAACTCCTGGCAGGCCACCGAACCCGAACCGCCCCAGAAGTCACCGGCGGCCAGCACATCGCGCACGATGGACTGGTGCTCGGCCTCCAAGGAGGCGGCCTGGGAGCGGATCAGGGCGCCGTGGGCATCCACGTCGCCGAACTGGTAGCTGATCGACATAGTGCTCTCCTAAAACCTAAAGATGGTGTGGGCGTGGGGGTTAGCTGGACAGGATCTGCTGGGAGGCCTGCTCTTGGGTCTCGTAGTTGTTGGCGTCGCGGATCAGTCCGTCGCGCACACCGTGCAGCATGTTGACGATGTTGCGGAAGGCCTGGTTCATCTGGCCCATGGTGTCGTAGGACGTCATCTGCGCCGTCCCACTCCAGCCCGCACCGGCGATGTTCTGGCTCGACGCCCACATCTTGCGGGCCTCGTCCTCCACCGTCTGGGCGTGCACATCAAAACGGCCCGCCATCGACCGCATCTCATGCGGGTCAGTCATAAAACGCGTAGGCATATCTCTATCTCCTTATCTCGGTATCATTTGGGCGTTAATGCGTTGTGCGGCAACGGCATCCCCCACCTCTCACCCGCCGGCCGGCGTACGGGTTTCGACCTTCACGGGAGCCGTCTTGGCCGCTTGGGTGCCCATACCGCGCCCGCTCAGCGAACCCATAAGGGCTTGCGTGAACGGGCTGTTCGGCAGACCCGCGGCTGGGTTCGCCGGGCTGACACTGGTCGCGGGCAACACCGGGGCCGCTCGAACAGCCATCTCCGGCGCCTTGCCCGCCCAACCGTTCGGTATCGACAGCCCGCCCAACCGATGTGCGGAGGCAAGCTGAGCGGTGATCGCCTGGCCCGCCGCCCGCATCTGGGCAGAGATGCCGCCCATCAAAGCTTTCATCTTGGCGTCGACGAGTGTGGAAACTTCGCCCAGCATCGCCTGTTGGCTTGCCTGCATCGCCTGGCTGGCGTTCATCGTGTTGCTCATGCTGATCAACATCTTGGCGGGCATGCTGGCCATCATCGACGCGTAGTAGACGCCCTGAACCGGAAGGATCGAATCCGTCGCCGAGCCCGCGGTTGCCGGAGCCAGCACGCTCAGTATGTCCGACGCCGTCGTGCCGGTTATGCCAACATCGCCGAGCACGTTGGTCCACCCGGTTGATACCGTCCCTTGACCGAAGTAGTCGGTCAGAAGCGAATACAGATCCGTGCCCAACGCGTCGATGCCGGAGCCCGGTGCCGATGCTGTCGACTGGGCCGCCGCGGCCGCGTTGGCCGACGTCCCTCCGTCGCTCGTCGTGGGCGCAGGGGTTTGCTCGGGCAACACGGTGGCCTGCGTGGAGGCCGCCGCATAGGTGTCCATCGTCAGCCCGTCCTGGAACCACATCTCCATGTAAAGCGCCTCGGTGGCCGCGATCGCCGGAGTGTTCTGGCCCAGGAAGTTGGTCGCGACCAGCGCCGCCAACAACGCCCGGTTAGCTGCGATCACCGACGGCGGCACCGTGGCGTCAAAAGCACCCTCGTAGGCGGCGGCCGCCGCCAGAGCTTGCGCACTGGTCTGAGCGGCTTGAATCGAGCTGCCCTGCAACCACGCGATGAAGGGCGCGGTCGCCGAAGCCATGCTCGTCGCCGACGGACCAAGCCATGGGCCGCCGGTCAATTGCTGAACGACTGCCTGATACGAGGCGGCAGTCGTCTCCAAGTCGGCGGCCAACTCGTCCCACGCCGACGCCGCCGCCATCAACGGTCCCGAGCCGGCCCCCGAATACATCAGGGCCGAATTGACCTCCGGCGGGAACATCATAAAGCTCATTGCCCCCGGCCCCCCTTAGCCTGCAGCTGCCGCATTCGCCGCCTCGCTCAACGCGTACGCGCCCGCGCCGGAGCGCAATGCGGCCACCAACTGCTCGTGGACGTCCGCTGCCTGAGCCGCGATCTGCTGATACGCCACGCCTTGCTTCCCGAACTGCGCCGCCGTCATCGCCGACACCATATCCGACGCCGCCGGCGCCAACCCCGTCGTCGGCGCCGCCGCGGCCGCATTGCGGGCCACCATCGCGTCACCGATCCCGGACAAACTGCCCGCAGCCCCCGACAACACTTCCGGCTGCGTGGTTACGAACGACACCCTCCGACCTCCCTAAGATGACGTCAAGCACCCGGTCAGCTGTTGGCAATGGTTAATTCGATTAACTTTGCCGAAGAGCGTTCAGTCAGGCGCTTAACGGTTGGATCGTAAATCACGGCGTGCATGTTGGGCTGAAAAAAAGCAAAGACATTCCGGGCGGGTAATTCTTTCTTCATCTGCCTACAGGAATCTCTCAGGTGAACATTCGGGGTCGGCGAAACCGCGTCGCACTCGGTGCTGCGGTCAGACGTCGGTCAGCAACTTCTTCAGCGCAGCGCGGCCGTCGTCGTCAAGCGGTAGCAGTGGTCGACGCGGATCCCCCATACCGACGCCGAGTAACTCCAGGCCGGCCTTCACCGTGGTGGCCAGCCCGCCTGCCACGATGAACTCGAGCAGCGGCTTGAGCTCGGTGTAAATGGCTTGCGCTCTTGCCAATTCGCGTGCGCGTACCGCGTCGTAGAGGTCGATGGAAGGCTGCGGTCGTAGACACGGCGCTGCCGTGCACCAACCCGCAGCGCCTGCCCGCAGCGCGTCCAACGCCAGCGGATCACTGCCGTTGTAGAAAGGCAACCGACCGCCGCTGAGGTCGTCGATGCGCTGCATCCAGGAAAGATCACCGGTGGACTCTTTGACCATAGAGACGTTATCGATAGTCTCAAACATCCGCACCAACAGTTCCCGGCCATATCGACACCGCTAGTGGCGGGGTTGTTGTACATCATGATCGGAATCTCGATCGCATCACCAATGCTGAGAAAATGCTTAAGAATTTCGCGTTCGGAAAGCCTCCAGTAAGACACCGGCAAGACCATCACCGCGTCGGCACCGGCGTGTTGTGCGTACTTCGCACGCCGCGTCGTCTTCGCGGTCGTCAAGTCGGAAACGCCGTCCACGCCGGGACCGTGGAACTGGAGTACGGCGACCAGACCGTTAGGCTCGGTCCGGGCGACAGCGCCTACTTCGACGCGTCGATCAGTCACAACTTCCGCTCAGTCGGCACCGCGGCGGCCGAGGTCGTCGTCGTGGCAGACAACGATCCGAACGGCTACCGCCGGTGAGCGAACTGCTGTTCTCCTACGGCACACTGCGGCACCGCGAGGTCCAGCTGGCCACATTCGGCCGAGAACTCGACGGCTGCGACGACGCGATCGTCGGCTACGACCTGGACTACGTCACGATCACCGACCCGCACGTCGTCGCCACCAGCGGCAGCGACCGGCACCCGATTCTTCGTCCGGCCGACCGGCCGGACGCGCACGTCGACGGCACCGTCTTCACGATCAGCGAGACAGAACTGGCCGCCGCCGACGACTACGAGGTCGACGACTACCGGCGGATTTCCGTGCCGCTGCGGTCGGGCCGGCACGCCTGGGTGTACGTGTTTGCCGGCTAGCCTGAGCGCCGAATGTGGGCTTGTGTCACGCTTTACGCTGAAAATCCTGCATCGGGCCCACACTCGGCGACCCAAGGGCAGCCCCCTGCCCGGAGAGCCTGGCAGATGCGGGCAACCACGACTGCAGGCCGGTAGCGGAGAAGCTCACTGCTGACTCGGATGATGATCCAGCCGCGGGCGGCCAGTTCCGCGTAACGGTCGATGTCAGCGGTCCGCTGCGCCGGATCGGTCCAGTGCTGCGCACCGTCGAACTCCACACCGACCCTCCACTCCGCCCACCCCATATCGATGCGGGCAAACGGATACCCGAAGCGGTCGCGCACCACGATCTGCGTCTCCGGTTTTCGCAGCCCCGAGCAGACGAGCAAGAGCCGCGTCCGGCTTTCTTGGGGCGACTCGGCTCCGCTGTCCATCAGCTCGATCACGCGCCGCAGCTGAACCAGACCTCGCGCACCAGGATGACTCTTGGCGACGGCCCCGACGGCTGCGGGGCTCAGCCCAGTTACATTGGCCAACGCGTCTAGCCGGATGACCGCAGCGGTCAGCCCTTTTCGCCGACCCAGGTCGAAGGCGGTGCGCGCGGGTGTGGTGACCGGTATCCCGCCGACGAAGCATGATTCGTCAGCCAACAGGGCCTCGCGGCGGATGACGATGCCCGCTGTGGGGCAGGCCTCGGGTCGATTCAACTCGGCCGGTAACCCCGGATCGATCCATCGCGAGCCGTGCAATGCCGCCGCAGAAAGCCCCGCGACGGTGGCCGTTCGGCCCGACCACAGCCACGCGGCCATCGCCCGGCTGGCAGCGGTGAGCTGATGATCTTTGCGCAGGTAGACATTCCGATAAACCATCTCATGCTGACGACGCAGTGTCCGTCTGCTGATATGGCCCGCGGCCAGCGCTTCGCTGCCGATAAACGGCGTATCCTCTCCCACACGCCGTCACGTTGGCACCACGGCCCCATCGAATGTGTGCTCAGGTCACGCGTTCTGTGGATAAACGTGCATTAAGCCCACAGTCGGCGGGAACTCGGCGACCGGTATGAAGGAAGCATGGGCGAAGGGCCGGAATCACCGTTAGGCATCCGTCGCCGGACATTGCTGGCGACGGGCGCGGCGGCCATCGTCGGTGCGGGCGTCGGGGCCGCCGGCGTCGCGCTGCTTGGGACACCGGGTCGCGGCCCAGACCTGTGGACTCGGCCCGATCAGAGCGGCGCGCAACCGGTCGGCGGCCTGCATCTGCAGTTCGGCAAGGATGCCTCCACCGAAGTCGTCGTCTCATGGCACACCACCGACCCTGTTCGCAACCCGCGGGTCATGGTCGGCACGCCGACCTCCGGCTTCGGCCGCGTCGTGCAGGCCGAGACCCGAACCTACCGCGACGCGATCTCCAAGACCGAAGTGCGCGTCAACCACGCCCGGCTCGACAACCTGGCTCCCGATACCGACTATGTGTACGCGGCAGTTCACGACGGCACCAACCCCGAGCTTGGGACCGTCCGGACCGCTCCGTCCGGACGGAAACCGTTGCGCTTCACAAGTTTCGGAGACCAGGCCATCCCGACACAGGGCCAATTCAAAAACCCTATCTACGGCATCCACAACCTTGGATCGCCCGCGGCCGGGGACACCACGACCGCCATCGAACGTCTCGGTCCACTGTTCAACCTCGTCAACGGCGACCTGTGCTACGCGAACCTCGCCAACGACCGCATTCGCACCTGGTCGGACTGGTTCGACAACAACACGCGCTCGGCGCGCTACCGGCCGTGGATGCCCGCGGCGGGCAACCATGAAAACGAATTAGGCAACGGGCCAGTCGGTTACGCCGCATACCAGACCTATTTCGCCGTGCCCGACTCCGGATCCGACGCCGAGGTCCGCGGGCTGTGGTATTCGTTCACCGCCGGCTCGGTGCGGGTGATCAGCCTCAACAACGACGACGTCTGTTATCAGGACGGCGGAAACTTCTACGTGCACGGCTACTCGGGCGGCGCGCAAAAGCGTTGGCTGGAAACCGAACTCGCCGACGCGCGAGCCGACCCGCGAGTCGACTGGCTGGTCGTCTGCATGCACCAGGTTGCGATCTCCACCGGAGATCACACCAACGGCGCCGACCTGGGTATCCGCCAGGAGTGGCTGCCGCTGTTCGACCGCTACCAGGTCGACCTGGTGGTCTGCGGTCACGAGCACCACTATGAACGCTCGCATGCGGTGCGGGGAACGCTGGACACCGAAACCAGAATGCCGATACCCGTCGAGACCCGCGCCGACGTCATCGACACCAGCAAGGGCACCGTGCACCTCGTCATCGGCGGTGGTGGCACCTCGACGCCGTCGAACACCCTGTTCTTCCCACAGCCCAGGTGCCGCGTGCTGACCGGCGTCGGGCCGTTCGATCCGGCGATCGGGCGCAAGGCACCGATCTACGTGACGGAGGATGCACCGTGGTCGGCGTTCCGCGACCGCGAAAACCCTTACGGCTTCGTGGCGTTCGATGTCGACCCGGGCTCTCCTGGCGGCAATACGTCGATCAAGGCGACGCACTACGCGGTCAACGGCCCGTACGGAGCGATCAGCGTGGTCGAACAATTCACGCTGACTCGGCCCCGCCGCGGCTGAGCGTTTTCTACGCTTGCCGGCATGACGACTACCGATCTTCCGTTGGCCGGCAGGGTTGCTTACGTGACGGGCGCCGCCCGCGGCCAGGGCCGCTCGCACTGCATCAGGCTGGCCCGGGCCGGGGCCGACATCGTCGCTATCGACGCCTGCGGACCGGTCACCGCGCACAACGGCTATCCCCCGTCGCAGCCGGAGGACCTCGCCGAGACGGTGAATCTGGTGGAGGGCGAGGGCCGCAAGATCCTCGCCTCGGAAGTCGACGTGCGCGACGCGGCCGGTCAGCAGCGCGTGGTCGGCGACGCCATCGAACAGTTCGGCCGTCTGGACATCGTGGTCGCCAACGCCGGGGTGCTCAATTGGGGCCGGCTGTGGGAGATTTCGGCCGAACAGTGGCAGGACACCCTCGACATCAACCTGACCGGGCTGTGGAACACGATCAAGGCGGTGGTGCCGCCGATGATCGAAGCCGGCAACGGCGGGTCGATCATCACGATCAGTTCGGCGGCGGGAATCAAGGCCGTTCCCGGGCTGCGGCCACTACTGCGCCAGCAAGTTCGGGGTCGTCGGGCTGACCAACTCGCTTGCCGTCGAGCTCGGCGAGTTCGGGATCCGGGTGAACTCCGTGCACCCCTACGGCACGGACACGCCGATGGGTAACGACGTCTCGATGTACCAGGTGTTCGCCGACCACCCGAACTACATCCACAGCTTCTCCCCCGGCGCGCTCCCGACCGAATCGCTCGCCGCCCCGGACCTGATCTCCGACATCGTGGTGTGGCTGGCCAGCGATGCGTCATCGCTGGTGACGGCGGCTCAGATCCCCGCTGACAAGGGGTATTTGAAGATCTAGCCTGAGTTACTCAGGAAAATCCAGATTGTTTCTAAGTAATTTGTTAGGTTGAATCGCGCCCGACTCAAAGCCAACGCGTGTCTTAGGAAGGGCCGAGATGGCTCGTCACCGCACCATCGACGTAGATTGTCAGCCGCGTGAGAAACGGATGCGCGGGTGTGTACTTGGTGTCGGGGTCAGCGCGGGGGCGTTCTTCGCCTTCGGCATGACCCCGCTGGTCAGCGCACCGGCCGCCAACGCCGACGAGTTCGACGTGATCCTCGACCCCATCATCAATTCCCTCTCGGCGATCGACCCCACACTGGGCACGGATTTGGGCGCGCTGGCGACGAGCCTCGATCCAACCTTTGCCGCGGACAGCGCGGCCTCTGCTGCGACGGCCGCGGTGCCAGCCGCGACCCCCGATTTTTCTGAGCTGTTCAACCAGTACGTCTACACACCCACTCACACCGCCCTCGAGGACTGGATCAACAGCAACGTCGGTCAGCAGGTGGACGGCTTCATCAACTCGGTGGCCGGGTCATATGTGATCGGCAACGGCGCACCCGGGGCGGTGGGCGACCCAGACGGTGGTGCTGGCGGTTGGTTGTTCGGCGACGGCGGTGCCGGGCTGGAACAGCGACGAGCCCGGCGTTGCCGGCGGTCAGGGCGGCGCGGCCGGGATCGTCGGCAACGGCGGGCACGGCGGCGACGGCGGGGCCGACGCCGACGGTGGCGACGGCGGTGCGGGTGGATCATTCATGGGCATCGGCGGCGACGGCGGCAATGCCGGCGACGGCAGCGCCCCCGACGGTCTGCCCGCGCTTGGGGGAGCCGGCGGCGATTCCAGCGTGCTCGGCATCCACGGCATGGTCGGCGACTTCGGCACGACGACCGGCGACCCGTCGGGCGCCGACCCCCTCGGGACCACCGCCAGTTGGCTCACCAATAGCGACGGACAGGTCGTCATCCTGCACGGGCTCAACGAGGTGTACAAGGTGGACTCCGGTGAGCCGAGTGCCGACGGCTTCAGCGACGACGACGCTGCGTTCTTGGCCGCCAACGGCTTTAACGTCGTGCGGGTGGGCGTCATCTGGTCCGACCTCGAGCCCGAGCCCGGCGTCTTCAATGCCGCTTACCTCGCCTCGATCGAGGAGACCGTGCAGACCCTGGGCAATCACGGCATCTACAGCATCCTCGACTTCCACCAGGACGCGTACAGCAGTGAATTCGGCGGCGAGGGTGCGCCGGCGTGGGCGACCGAGACCAACGGGGCAACCAACGTTTCGCTGCCTTTCCCGTACAACGAATTCTTCGATCCCGCCGAGACTCAGGCCTGGGATTCGTTCTGGTCGAACGCCGACGCACCGAACGGTATTGGGCTAGAAGACAACTACTCACAGATGTTGGAGTACGTCGCCAGCGCCTTCAACGGCAACCCCAACGTGGCCGGTTTCGAGCTGATGAACGAGCCGTCCGCCGGGTCCCAGACGCTGTCGACCATCTTTGGCAGCTCGTACTTCGACAGCCAGCAGCTGAACCCGTTCTACGACCAAGGGGCAGACGCGATCCGGGCCGTCGACCCGACCACGCCGATCTTCTACGAACCGAACGTCCTCTTCGACGCGGGTATACCAACCCACCTGGGCACGGTGGACGCCACCAACACCGTCTTCTCATTCCACGACTACTGCGAATTCGACCTCGGGTCGCTGGGCTGCATCCCGAACGTCAACACAATCGTCGACAACGCCGAGAATTACGCGCAGGCACAAGGAATTCCGGCGTTCATGACCGAGTTCGGGGCCACCAGCGACCAGAGCGCGATCACCGGCCCGATGCACGGTGCCGACGACAACCTGATCGGTTGGACGGAATGGGCCTACAGCAGCCAAGGCGACATCACCACGTCCGCGTCTCCCCGAGCTCAGAATCGCTGGTGTACGACCCCGAGTCGGCGCCCATGGGCACCAACGTCAACACCGCGAACCTGGACACGCTCGCCGAGCCGTACCCCCAGGTGATTTCGGGCACCCCGACTTCGTACTCGTTTGACAACGGCACCTTCGATTTCAGCTACTCGACCGAGGAGGCCGACGGGCTCGGCAGCTTCCCCGGCGGCTCGCAGACCACCATCTCGGTGCCGGCCGTCGAGTTCCCGAACGGCTACGAGGTGAGCGTCACCGGCGGACAGGTTGTCTCGGCGCCCGACGCTCCCGAACTGGTGATCGCATCAGACAACGGCGCAAGCACGGTCAGCGTCATCGTGACCGCCACCGCGGACGGCGGAGCCGGAGCGGGGTAAGCGCCGCAGCTATCGCTGTTTCCACCATGCGGTGATGGCGTCGGCGAAGTCGGTCGGAGCGTCTGACTGCAGATAGTGTCCGGCGCCGGCGAGTACGACGGTGTGATGCCGGGGCATGAGGGATTCCCAACGCCGACGTTCCTTGGCGCGGAAAGCGACGTCACCATCGGCCCAGATGATCAATGTGGGCAGGTCCGCGAGCGACGCCAGGCCGCGTTCGAGGTCGGCAAGAAAAGTCCGGGCCTTGGTGATGTCTTTGGGAAAGACTGCGCTCGGTGTGCGCCGCTGCGGCGTCGGCAATGCCCGCCGATAGTGCGTCATCTCTGCGGCGGTAACTCGTCGGCGATGGTGACCGGCAGGGATCATGACATTGACGAACAAGTTGAAGTGTCGGATGAGCTGGCGGCCAACCACGCCACCCATCAGGCGGGAGAACACCTCGAAATGTAGATCTCCGTTCACCGGCCACGCCCAGGTATTTCCCAGCACCAGCCCCGAGAAACGATCTTTGCGCGCCACGACGGCACTCACGCCGATCGGCCCACCCCAGTCCTGCGCGATCAAAGTGACATCACGCAGGCCGAGGCGGTCGACGAACTCGCTGACCACCCGCGCATGGTCGCTGGGATGGAACTGATAGTCGGGCGCCGCGCTCGACAGTCCGAAACCGGGGTAATCCAGGGCGATGCAGCGGAAGGAACCCGACAACTCGGTGATCACCTGGCGGTAGACAAACGACCAAGTGGGGTTGCCATGGAGCATGAGCAGGACCGGCCCGCGGCCCTCATCGACGTAGTGGACGACATTGCCGTCTAATTCGAGGAATCGGCTCTCAAAGGGAAACAGTTCGTCGTCAACCCAGGCCGGCCGCACAGCCCTACCGGACGATCCCGCCGACATCCCACACCACCATCGTTGATTTATAAGAGCAATTGCACTTTAAAATATAAAGTTATGGCGGGCAAGTCATACGGTCAGTTCTGCGGCCTGGCACGGTCGCTTGATGTCGTCGGCGATCGTTGGAGTCTGCTGATCGTGCGCGAGCTGCTGATCGGTCCAGCGCGGTTCGGTGAACTCCGGGCGGGCCTACCAGCCATCGCGACGAATCTTCTTACCAGCAGACTCAAAGACCTCGAGGCACAAGGCGTCATCGAACGACGCCTCGCCGGCGAAATCAATGCCATCGTCTACGCGCTGACACCGTGGGGCGAACAACTGCGGGAACCCATCGGCGCGCTCATCCGCTGGAGCACACCGCTGATGGCGGTCGGGCGCAGCAACGACTCATTCGACCCGCGTTGGCTGGTACCAGCGTTGTCCGCGTTGCTCACCGACCGTCACTCACAATCCCCCGCCACGCTGGTCCTGCTCGTGGACAACACCCCCATCCTGATCACCCTCGCCGAGGACGGCCCGCACGTCGAACTGCCCGACGAAATCCCCACCGTTGGGTGCGCTGTTTTGCGCACCAGCCCGGAGACGGCATTGGCATTGGCGGCTAACGCGGTCCCGCTTGAACAGGTGATCACCTCAGACTGCAGCTACACGGGTGATCCTGAAACGATTTGCGCCGTGCTCGGTTGACCGCGCGAGGCAGTACGGCGAATGGTAACGTCATTACCGTTTCAGGCCAGTGCGACTCTCCGGAGACGTCATATGCATTCACGCAAGCTGCGGTCATGACCGAGACGGCATCGGCGCACGCGACCGAATCGGTGGCGGCGTTCGCCGAGCGGGCCCGCAGGTGGCTCGCCGACACCATGCCGCGCATCGACGACCCGAGTGATCCGCCCTACGCCGACCGCGGCGACGAGGCGTCGTGGCAGCACGTCCGCGAATTGCAGCGCCGGCTCTACGACGGCGGGTTCGCCGGGATTTGCTTCCCCACCGAGTACGGCGGGCTCGGTCTGGATATCGAGTATCAGAAGGCGTTCGACGCCGAAAGCGCTTGCTACGAGATGCCGCTGATTTTGAATGTCCCGACCTTCACCATCTGTTGTGCGACGATCCTCGACACCGGCAGCGAAGACCAGAAACGGCAACACATTTCGGCGGCGCTGCGCGGCGACGAGGTGCTCGTCCAGTTGCTTTCGGAGCCCAGCGGCGGCTCTGATTTGGCGGGTGTGATCACGCGCGCCGAGCGGCGCGGCGACAAGTGGGTGGTCAACGGCGCCAAGACGTGGAGCACCGGAGCTTTCGCCGCCGACTATGGACTGCTGCTGGCCAGAACGAACTGGGACGTGCCCAAACACGAAGGCCTGACGATGTTCCTGGTGCGGATGGACAGCCCGGGCATCACGCTGCGCCGGATCAAGCAGGTCAACGGATCCACCGAGTTCTGCGAGGAGTTCTTCGACGACTTGGAGCTCGGTGACGACGCGGTGGTCGGCGAAGTCGACAAGGGCTGGGAGGTGGCCTCGCGGCAGCTGTATCACGAGCGGCGCGCCGTCGGCGGCGGCTCGGAATTCGCCAGCGGTAGCGGCAGCGAGAACAACCAGGAACAGCCACCCGACTACCCCGCGATGCTGCCGAGCGGCCGGGCTGGCCGACAACGAACGCGTGCGCGAAGCAGCTGGCCGGGCGCTGACGCACCGCGCGGTGTGGGAGCAGTTGATCGACCACGTCTACCGCGGCGTGCTGGACGGTTCACTCCCGTCGACGGCCGGTTCGCTCATCCGGCTTTTCCAGGCCGAGGAAGTTGCGCTCGAGATCGACACCGCACTGGCGATTGCCGGCAGCGCCGGCGTCGTCGACGGGCCTGCCGAGTTGCTCTTCGTCGGCGAACGCTACCTGTCCCGGCAGACCGCAGCGCTCGGCGGCGGCACAACGGAGATGGCGCGCAACGTGATTGGCGAACGGGTACTGGGCTTTCCGCGCGAATACGCCGCCGATCGCGGAGTGCCGTTCAACCAGGTCAAGCACAACCGGGGCTGATCGCCCACGGAGCTCGCAGAATGCGTATCAAACTCGGTGATAAAGACGCTGGGACGGAAGGAAACGTCATGCTGAGCGCCGAACCGTATGGACAGCTGCGGTATCGGGAGATCGCGGGCAACCGCATGGCCTATGTCGACGAGGGCCGCGGTCCCGACGGCACGACGATCGTCTTCCAGCACGGCAACCCCACCTCGTCGTATCTGTGGCGCAACGTGATGCCGCATCTGGAAGGTCTGGGCCGACTGGTCGCGTGCGACCTGATCGGGATGGGCGGGTCGGACAAGCTCAGCCCGTCTGGCCCTGACCGCTATCACTACGCCGAACAGCGTGAGTACCTTTTCGGGCTTTGGGACGCCCTCGATCTCGGTGACCGGGTGGTGTTGGTGCTACACGACTGGGGATCGGCGCTGGGTTTCGACTGGGCTAACCGGCACCGCGACCGAGTGGCCGGCATCGCGTTTATGGAGGCGATCGTCACTCCGATGACGTGGCCGGACTTCCATGACAGCGTGCGAGGCGTGTTCCAGGGCTTCCGCTCCCCCAACGGTGAGTCAATGGTGTTGGAGCAGAACATCTTTGTCGAGGCGTGTGCTGCCGGGCGCCATCCGGCGACGGCTGTCCGACGAGGAGATGGACCAGTTACCGCCGGCCGTTCGCCAACGCCGGAGAGGACCGGCGGCCAACCTTGTCGTGGCCGCGGAACATACCGATCGACGGTGAGCCGCCCGAGGTCGTCGCCGTGGTCGATGAGTATCGGGACTGGCTCGCGGAAAGCGACGTGCCAAAGCTCTTCATCAATGCCGACCCTGGCGCGATCGTTACCGGCCGAATCCGCGACTACGTCCGCAGTTGGCCGAATCTGACTGAAGTCACCGTTCCCGGCGTGCACTTCATCCAGGAGGACAGCCCGGACGAAATCGGCACGGCGTTAGCGCAATTCGTCCGGCAGCTGCCTGGCTAGACGTCCTTACGGTTCGTCGTCGTCTTCGTCGTCGCGCAGCAGTTTCTCGGGGTGGTGGAAGGTGTTGGTGCGAGGTTGGCCGTAGTCGAGGTGCGGTGGGGGGATCCATTCGGTGTCGCCGTGCTGGTTTTTGCGGGTGGTCCAGCCTTGTTCGGCGAGCGGGTGGTGGCCGCCGCAGCCGAGCGCCAGATCGTTGATGTCGGTGGTGTGGGTTTTCGCCCAGGGGTGACGTGGTGGACTTCGGTGAAATAGCCGGGCACGTCGCAGCCGGGTGCGGTGCAGCCGCGGTCTTTGGCGTACAGCACGATTCGCTGGGCCGGTGAGGCCAGCCGCTTGGTGTGATAGAGCGCCAGCGCTTTGCCCTTGTCGAAGATGCACAAGTAGTGATGCGCGTGGGAGGCCAGCCGGATCACGTCGCTCATCGGTAGCAGGGTGCCGCCGCCGGTGAGCCCCCTGCCGGCGGCGGCTTCGAGTTCGCGCAAGGTGGTGGTGACGATGATCGATGCGGGCAGCCCGTTGTGCTGGCCCAGTTCACCGGAGGCCAGCAGGGAAGCCAGTGCCGGCCAGTAGGCGGTATATGCCTGCGACCACGCGCCCGGTGTCGGGCCGGATCTCGTATCGGTGTTGTCGGCGGGTTTTGCAGTCGAGCCGACCGAGACCGTTGTGGCAGGGGGTTGTCGCGGCGAACACGGTAGTAGAAGGCGCCGGGCCCGGTTCACACGCGCACCGCACGGGTCGTGACGCCATGGCGCGATTTCCAGGTCGCAGCGGCAGTCGGTCAGAAAGGGCGGCCCCGGGGTGGCGCGGGCGAGGTGGGGGTGGGAGAAGTGGTCGTGATAGTCAATGGCTGGGGTTTAGGGTGCTGCTGCCAGGGCAACTGGCCCAGTACGCCGAGAAGCGTGGTGATCGCGCCGATGACGGCAGCAATCCCAGTGAGGATCGCGGGTAGCGTTTGCCACCAATGCGGCTCCGTTGGGTCCTTAGCCATCTCCACCCCGTCGCTGATTCCTGTGCCCCTAATGATGTCGCGGAGCAGGGCCGTTGGGGCCGGATTCAGCGCCCCGGTCCATGAACGTCAGCGTGGTTGTGCTGACGGACCCAGCTATGCCATATCTAGCATCCGGCATTGAGCGCGTCGTGGTTGCGTTGCGCGGCGCTGCGGGTGTCGGCGTCGATCGCTTGCTGGGACGGTTGACCGTCCACGACGGGCTCCTGGTCGACCGGATTGCACATGCCCGGGGCAGCCAGTTTGGCGAAGACGGCATCGATGGTGGCGCGCGCCTCCGGCGTCAGATACCCGCTGATCGGGGACATGCCGTCGATGTCTTGATTGCCGATGGTGATGCCGCGCCGCCGGGCCCGGTCGTCGTCGGTGAAGTTGCCGTCGGGGTTGAGGCAGTCGGTGAGTTTGTCGGCCAGCTTGCTCAGCTCGTCGGGGCGATGCTCGGTGGCCAACCGGGCAAGCTGCGCCTCGGCCTTCACCTGAGTCTCGACGTCGACGAATTCCGGTAGCCGATGCCAGAAACCGCGGATCACCGCCACGTGGGCGGCGCCGATGCGCCCTTCGCGTTGCGCTGCGGCGGTCGCCTCCAGCCGCGGCGGCAGCACTTCGCCGGTCAGGGCGCGGCGCTCGCCGAGATCGGCGGCCTCGCCGATGCGCCGCGAGGCTTCCGCGCGGGTGATCCGCAGCCGGTTGGCTAACGCCGACGGCAGTTTTCCGCCCAGCTCCGTCTCATCGGCCTGCTCGCCGACCTGGTTGATCAACGGGTGCTCGAGGGCCGGCAGGCAACGGCGAAACCCCTCGCAGCGACTGCAGCAATGCCAACCGCTCCGGGGTGGTCAGCACGTCGAAGGACAGGTCCAAGGCGCGTTTGAAGTCAGCCTTGAGCGCGTCGAAGACTTCGACGATCTCCTCCCGGCTACTCGAACACATATTCGAATAATAGCGTTGTCGGCCGACAAAAATCGTAGCGATGAAACCACTGAAACCAAAGTGGCAAAAGAGATTTCAGTGACCTAGCCGCGAGAGCACGTCGTCCCGCCAAACCGCAGCGCTCCGCGGCACCACCGAGAAGGAACGGAACGTGATTGGCGACCTGGACTTTGCGCTGATTGACAGACGCAAGTCGTTCAATGTTCTCCAGCGGACACTACAATCGTCCCGAATTGTTAAGCCTGCTCATCGGCTCCAGGCCTAGCGCGCGTGTCGGTAGCAGGTTCCCCGGAGCGCCGGGAACAACAGACGTTGAGGAGAGCGACCGTGTCATCCCTTGATCCTCGGGAAACCCGATTCGACGGCGTTCGGATACACATCGACAGCGACAATACGTATGAACAGGCCGTCGCCGAATTACTCGCGGAGATCGGCGAGACGCCGGAGTCGATAACCGATCTTCCCGCTGCTTTCTTCCGGGACTGGGAATCGTTCGCCGACGGAGATCACCCACCATCTCGGTTCCAGCGGGTTCATGCTGATGCATCTCATTGATCACGGCGAGTGGCTAGCGACGGCCGGAATCAACCGCAAAGCGTTGCGTGCCATCCTCGGCAATCCACTGATCGCGATCACGATGCTGCGGCACGACTTAACGGCCGGGTTGTTCGCACCGGTGGAGCTACTGATCTTGGAGGAAGACCACAACCGAAGCAGCCTGACCTACGTCAAACCGTCGTCGCTCATGGTCGTCGACGACAATCCGCCGCTGCGAGCGGCCGCACTGGCACTGGACGAGAAACTCGCCGCGTTAGCCGCGAAAGTCGTGGCCGGCAAGTCCACGACACTCGAGTCGGCCAGTCGCGGAAGCACTAAAGCCGAACGCTGGCCGCGAGTGGCCTACTCCGCCGTCAGCCTCGAAAGCACCTCACCGACAACGGAATCCGTCGGCACATCAACCTGCTCGCCCGTCGAAAGATCCTTCACGCCAACGGTTCCGGCTTCGATGTCGCGGTCACCGGCCACCAAAGCCAGGCGCGCCCCGGATCGGTCTGCGGCACGCATCGCGCCCTTGACGCCGCGATCGCCGTAAGCCAGATCCACGCGCACACCGGCGGCCCGCAGCTGCCCGGCCAGCACCGCCAGCCGCAGCTTGGCCTGCTCGCCCAGTGGCACTCCGAACACGTCGCACCGGGCGGTCTGTCCGACGTCCTTGCCCTCGGCCCGCAACGCCAGCAGGGTGCGGTCCACGCCGATACCGAACCCGATACCCGACAGGTCCTGGCCGCCGAGTTGGCGCATCAAACCGTCGTAGCGGCCACCGCCGCCGATGCCGGATTGAGCGCCCAGCCCGTCGTGCACGAACTCGAAGGTGGTCTTGGTGTAGTAGTCCAACCCGCGGACCATCCGCGGGTTGATGACATACGGCACCCCCAGGGCGTCGAGGTGCGCCAGCACGGTCTCGAAATGCTGCTTGGCCACATCGGAGAGGTGGTCGAGCATCACCGGGGCATCGGCCGTCATCGCCTTGACTTCCGGACGCTTGTCGTCGAGCACCCGCAGCGGGTTGATCTCGGCGCGCTTGCGGGTTTCCTCGTCGAGGTCGAGCTGAAATAGGAAGTCCTGCAACAGTTCCCGATACTGCGGACGGCAGGTGTTGTCGCCGAGCGAGGTGATTTCCAGCCGGAACCCGTCCAGGCCCAACGAGCGGAAGCCGGCGTCGGCCACGGCGATCACTTCGGCGTCCAACGCGGGGTCGTCGACACCGATCGCCTCGACACCGACCTGCTGCATCTGGCGGTAGCGGCCGGCCTGGGGCCGCTCGTAGCGGAAGAACGGGCCCGCGTAGCACAGCTTGACCGGCAGCGCGCCGCGGTCCAGGCCGTTCTCGATCACCGCACGCACCACACAGGCGGTGCCCTCCGGCCGCAGCGTCACCGAGCGGTTGCCACGGTCGGTGAAGGTGTACATCTCCTTGGTCACCACGTCGGTGGACTCTCCCACCCCGCGCGCAAACAGCGCGGTGTCCTCGAAGATCGGCAGCTCGATGTCGCTGTAGCCGGCCCGGCGGGCGGCGTCGATCAGGCCTGACCGCACCGCGACGAACGCCGCGGAATCCGGCGGGACGTAGTCCGGTACACCTTTGGGCCGTGAAAACGACGAGAATTCCGTCACGAGCGCCGCTCCTCACCATCGCTTCGCTCTGCATCGTCGCCGGCGCGTCACGGGCTCAGCCCTTCGAGGAACGGGTTGAATCGCCGTTCCGCGCCGATGGTCGTGGAATTGCCGTGTCCGGGCAGGACCACCGTTTTGTCATCGAGCACCAACAACTTGTCGACGATCGAGCGGATCAGGTCACGGCCGCTGCCGCCGAACAGGTCGGTCCGGCCGACCGAGCGCTCGAACAGGGTGTCGCCGGTGAACACCAGGTCTTTGGCGTCCTGGCGTCCCTGACTCGGAAGACCACCGATCCCCGGGTGTGACCGGGCGTGTGGTCGACGGTGACGCTGATACCGCCGAGGTCGATCTTGTCGCCGTCTCGATCCAGCTCGACGACCTGTTTGGGCTCGCGGAACATCGCCGCCAGCAGCAGCTGGCCCAGCTTTGGCCCGAAGTCCTTGATCGGGTCGGTCAGCATGAACCGGTCCTCGGGATGAATGTATGCGGGGCAGCCGAAGGTGTCGGACACCTTCTGCGCGGACCAGATGTGGTCGATGTGGCCGTGGGTGAGCAGCACCGCCGCCGGGGTCAGCCGATTCTCGTCCAGGATGCGCCGCAGCTGGCCCATCGCACGCTGGCCAGGGTCGACGACGATGGCGTCCGCTCCTGGGTGCGGCGCCAGCACATAGCAGTTGCACTGCAGCAACCCGGCGGGAAATCCGGTGATGAACACGATCTCCAGTTTCCCATTCCCCTGAGCGGGCATGGGCCGCGCCACCCTTTCCAGCATCAACTGGCACACTCTCCCTTGGTCAGATGAACCCCTGACTCAGCACACAACCACGGAGGGATCTCGGCGGTGCCGACCAACGAACAGCGACGTGCGACAGCCAAGCGCAAACTCGAGCGGCAGCTGGAGCGCCGCGCCCAGCAGGCTCGTCGTCGTCGGATGCTGGCCATCGTCGGAGGGTCGGTCGCTGCAGCGGTTGTGGTCGTCGCGGTGGTCGCCACGATCGTCCTGACCAATCGGGAGCACAAGGACAAGCAGGCTTCCGCAACCGGAAGTTCGTCCACCAGCGCCGCGCCCGGCACATCAGGGATACCGCCGCTGCCCGCGTTCAAGCCGGCCGCCGACCTGGGCGCCAACTGCCAGTACGAGCCTTCGGCAGAACAAGCCAGCAAGCCGGCGAACCTGCCGAGGCAGGGCAAGGTTCCTACCGACCCGGCGCAGGTCAGTGCCAGCATGGTTACTAATCAGGGCAATATCGGCCTGTTGCTGGCGAACAACGAATCACCCTGCACCGTGAACAGTTTCGCCAGCCTGGCGCAGCAAAAGTTCTTCGACAACACCAAATGCCACCGGCTCACCGCCTCGCCGACATCGGCTGTGTTGCAGTGCGGCGACCCGACCGCCGACGGCACCGGCGGACCGGGCTATCAGTTCCCCAACGAGTACCCGACCGACCAGTACAAGCCCGACGATCCCGCGGTGCACGAGCCGGTGGTCTACCCGCGCGGCACCCTGGCAATGGCCAACGCCGGACCGAACACCAACGGCAGCCAGTTCTTCATGGTGTACAAGGACACTCAATTGCCACCGGAATACACCGTGTTTGGCAAGATTCAACAGGACGGTCTGGCCACCCTGGACAAGATCGCCAAGGGCGGCGTTGCCGGCGGCGGTCAGGATGGCCAACCAGCCACCGAAGTCACGATCAAGTCGGTGCGGCTGGACTGATCGAGCCTTCAGCGCCCTCGGCCGCCTATCGGCGGTTGAATCGCGGTTGGCCGCAAGCTAACAGGAGAATTCTTTGTGCAGGTGACGACATTCGGGCGCTACCAGCTTGCTGATTTAATCGGCCGTGGCACAACGGGGAAGGTTTACCGAGCCCTTGACACCGCTGACGCCGTCACCGACCAGGTAGTTGCCGTCAAGGTGCTGAGAGCGGACCTGACCGAAGATCCACAGTTTCTTGAACAGTTCCGCCGCGAGATGCCTGTGGCGGCCGGCCTCAACAACCCGCACGTGGTGCCCATCCACAGCTATGGCGAGATCGGCGACCAGATGTATGTGGAGATGCAGCTGATCGACGGGTGCAATCTCGGTCGCCTGATCAGAAACGAAGGCGGCCGCCTCCTTCCCGAGCGCGCGGTGGCGATCACCGAGCAAGTCGCCGCGGCCCTCGACAGCGCCCACCGAGAGGGGCTGGTCCATCGCGATGTCAAGCCGTCGAACATCTTGGTCGCGCCGCCGAACGATTTCACCTACCTGACCGACTTCGCAATGGCCCGCAGCGCCGAGGAAACCGCGGTGGGCAGCCTAGGCCATGTCCCCGGCGCTTACACGGCGCCCGAAAGATTTAGGGGCGCAAGCGATTCCCGTGCTGACGTCTATTCGCTCGCCTGCGTGCTGCACAAATGCTTGACTGGCCAACAGCCGTTTCCGGGAGAAAGCCTCGAAGAACAACGGGCCGCACACCTGACCGCACCACCGCCGCGACCCTCGATGTTCTCCCCCGGTATACCGCCGGCACTCAACGCGGTGATCGCCGCGGGTATGGCGAAAAGCCCGCAGGCTCGCTACCAGACGGCCCCGCAGTTGGCTGCGGCCGCACGCGCGGCGTTGGACGGTCGTTTCATCCCACCACCCAGCCCGACGTCGCCGCCAGGATCGCAGGCCACCGCGCGACCGCCGCGCGAGCAGCCGGGTGCAGCTGCAGAATCCGACAATGGAGCGAGCCCCCTAGCCGTCCTCGCCGGATTGACCGTGGCGGGGTTGGCGCTGTTCGGGCTGATCGCCTTAGTGATCGTCACCGCGACAACTTCGGATAACGGCGTCACCGCAACGTCATCGGCCGCCCCAACCACCACGTCGACGACCACGAGCAGAACCACCACGACCAGCTCGACCCCCGTCGCACGGCCGGCCCTCTCGCAGCTGCCGCCGTTCGTCCCCTCTGCCGGTTTGGGCGCTGACTGCGAGTACCCGCCGTCAGCCGATGCCGCCACCAAATCGGTGACCTCACCGCGGACCGGCGAAGTGCCGACTCAGCCTGCTCCGATCGACCTGGATATCGTCACCAACCGGGGCAAAATCGGCCTGAAGCTCGCGAATAACGAATCACCTTGTACCGTGCACAGTTTCATCGGCCTGGCGCAGCAGAAGTTCTTCGACGGCACCCAATGCCACCGGCTGACCACCTCGCCGGGTTTGTCGGTGTTGCAGTGTGGCGACCCGACCGGCGACGGTACCGGCGGCCCGGGTTATCAGTTCGCCGACGAATACCCGGCTGATCAATACCCGCCCGGCGATCCGGCGCTGAAGAGGCCGGTGAGGTACCCGCGCGGCACCCTGGCGATGGCCAACGCCGGACCGAACACGAACGGCAGCCAATTCTTCCTGGTCTACCGGGATTCGCAGCTGCCGCCGGCATACACCGTGTTCGGCACCATCGATACCACCGGCCTGGCGACGTTGGACAAGATCGCCACAGGCGGCGTCGCCGGCGGCGGCGAGGACGGTCCGCCGGGCACCCAAGTCACCATCACCTCGGCGCGGCTGAGCTGATCGCCCGGCGCCTCTCTATGTAGGTCTGGGCTGCGCGTTGAATGAAGTATTCGGTGGGCCCCGGATGCCAGCCGAGTTCACGTGTCGCTTTGACATGACTGGCCGGCGAGGTCAGCTCAATTAGCCGGGCGCTCTGTCTGCTGATCGGGATGTCACGGTGCAACAGCGATCCGACGGCGTCGGACACATGCGCGAACCCGCGAATCAGTGCCATCGGGATACCCAATCGTGGCGGCCGCGCGCCAACTGCCTCCGCGGCGACGGTCACCAGTTCACGCTGCGTCATGTAACGCTCAGAAACGATGTAGCGCTGGCCGATTCGCCCGCGTTGGGCCGCCAGCAGCAGCGCGTCGGCGACGTCGTCGATACCGACCACCTCAGCCCCGGCGCCGCGGATGTAAAACGGCAACTTACCGAGCGCGGCGAGCTGCACGAACATCCCCTGGCGCGGCTGCCAATCGGGCGGCCCGTAGGGATTCGACACGTTGGCCACCACGGCGGGCAGCCCGCGGTCTGCGACGTAGGAGAACACCAACTGCTCGGCCTGGCGGCGCGACTCGATGTAACTGCCGGCTTGGTCAGACCAGTTGAAGGGCGTGTCTTCATCGACGGTTTCGCCGTTCCTGCCGATGGCGATGGTGCCGATCGTGCTGAGAAAGACGAACCGCCGCAGATTCGCGTTCACCGCGACGTCGAGAACCTTGCGCAGACCGCTGACGTTGGTCTCGAACAGCGGGGTGGGATCTCTCAGCTCTGCCCTGGTGTCGACGACGCAGTAGTAGACAACGTCGCGATCGGACATGGCCGCGGCGACATCTGTCGTATCGGAAATGCCGCCATAACACCGTTCGACGTCGAGGCCTTCGATTCCCCTCGTGGAACTCGACTTTCGTAATAGAACCCTGACATCGGCACCACCGGATGCCAGGTGACGGGTGACGCAGGCACCAACATTGCCGCTCGCGCCCATCACGAGGGCCCGCTGTCCGGCCACGGTTATCTGATCACTGTCCGGCGCCATACCACTTACCGTAATACCGACAGTAAGGACTCGATGCAGTCGGGCCGCTCAGGCCGCGGATGTCACCCGGTAGACGTCGTAGACACCCTCTACATTGCGGACCACGTCCAGCAGATGCCCCAGGTGCTTGGGGTCGCCCATCTCGAAAGTGAACCGGCTGATCGCCACCCGATCACCCGACGTGGTCACCGACGCCGAGAGGATGTTCACCTTCTCGTCGGCCAGCACGCGGGTGACGTCCGACAGCAACCGATGCCGGTCGAGCGCCTCGACCTGGATGGCCACCAAAAATACCGACGACGCCGACGGCGCCCAGAGCACCTCGATGATCCGCTCGGCCTGCTGCTGCAGCGACGCGGCGTTGGTGCAGTCGGTGCGGTGCACGCTGACTCCACCACCACGGGTGACGAATCCCATGATCTGGTCGCCGGGCACCGGCGTGCAGCACTTGGCGAGCTTGCTCAAAACGCCCGGGGCACCGGGCACCGCCACCCCGACATCGTCGGTGCTGCGCGCGCGCCGCGGCATGGTCGCCGGGGTGGACCGCTCGGCGAGATCCTCCTCGGCCTGATCGATACCGCCCAGCTCGGCCAGCAGCCGCTGCACCACATGCTTGGCCGATACATGGCCCTCGCCGACCGCTGTGTAGAGCGCCGACACGTCGGCATAGTGCAGTTCGTTGGCCACCGCGGCCATGGACCCGCCGCTGACCAGGCGCTGCAACGGAAGTCCGCCGCGGCGAACTTCACGGGCCATCGCCTCCTTGCCGCTCTCCAGTGCCTCCTCGCGACGCTCCTTGGCGAACCACTGGCGGATCTTGGTCTTGGCGCGCGGCGACACCACGAATTGCTGCCAATCCCGCGACGGCCCGGCGTTGGGCGCTTTGGACGTGAAAACCTCGACGACCTCGCCGTTTTCCAGCTTGCGTTCCAGCGCCACCAGCCGGCCGTTCACCCGGGCGCCGATGCATCGATGGCCCACCTCGGTGTGCACGGCGTAGGCGAAGTCCACCGGCGTCGACCCGGTCGGCAGCGTGATCACATCACCTTTCGGGGTGAACACGAAAAGTTCTTGCACCGCAAGGTCGTAACGCAGCGATTCGAGGAACTCGCCGGGGTCGGCCGCCTCTCGCTGCCAGTCGAGCAGCTGGCGCATCCAGGCCATGTCGTCGATTTCGGCTGCGGCGAGGGGATGTGGAACTCCGTTGCG
This sequence comes from uncultured Actinomycetota bacterium, assembly GCA_963791535.1. Taxonomy (GTDB): domain Bacteria; phylum Actinomycetota; class Actinomycetes; order Mycobacteriales; family Mycobacteriaceae; genus Mycobacterium. Next base: position 110,459 of record CAWBSW010000009.1, read on the forward strand.
GCCCTTGGCTTCTTTGTAGCGCCAGTGCGCCGCGATGCCGTATTCGGCGGTCCGGTGCATGTCGCGGGTACGGATCTGGATCTCCAGCGGTTTGCCTTCCGGGCCGATGACCGTGGTGTGCAGCGACTGGTACACGCTGTAGCGCGGCTGGGCGATGTAGTCCTTGAACCGGCCCGCCATCGGCTGCCAGAGCGAATGCACCACGCCTACGGCGGCGTAACAGTCCCGGATCTCGTCGCACAAGATGCGGATGCCGACCAGGTCGTGGATGTCGTCGAAGTCGCGGCCCTTGACGATCATCTTCTGGTAGATCGACCAGTAGTGCTTGGGCCGCCCCTCGACCACCGCGTTGATCTTCGACGCGTTGAGGGTGGCGATGATCTCGGCGCGCACCTTGGCCAGGTAGGTGTCGCGCGACGGGGCTCGTCCGGCGACCAACCGCACGATTTCCTCGTACTTCTTGGGATGCAGGATCGCGAACGACAGATCCTCCAGCTCCCATTTGACCGTGGCCATGCCCAGCCGATGTGCCAGCGGCGCAATGACTTCCAGCGTTTCGCGGGCCTTGCGGGCCTGCTTCTCCGGCGGCAGGAAGCGCATCGTCCGCATGTTGTGCAGCCGGTCGGCGACCTTGATCACCAGCACCCGCGGATCGCGCGCCATGGCGGTGATCATCTTGCGGATCGTCTCGCCCTCGGCGGCGCTGCCCAGCACCACCCGGTCCAGCTTGGTCACCCCGTCAACGAGATGGCCGACCTCTTCGCCGAAATCCTCGGACAGTGCGTCCAGCGCGTAATCGGTGTCCTCGACGGTGTCGTGCAGCAGGGCGGCCACCAGCGTGGTGGTGTCCATGCCCAGCTCGGCGAGGATGTTCGCCACGGCCAACGGGTGGGTGATGTAGGGATCCCCCGAATGCCGCAGCTGGCTGGCGTGCCGCTGCTCGGCGACCTCATAGGCCCGCTGCAGCAACGACAGGTCGGCCTTCGGATGGATCTCGCGGTGCACCGCCACCAGTGGTTCGAGCACCGGGCTGAGCGCGCTGCGCTGGGCGGTCATCCGCCGCGCCAACCGGGCCCGGACCCGACGCGAGGCGCTGCTCGACGTCTTGAGGCTTATCGCGGGCTCGGGCGCCGTAGGCTCGGGCGCCGGAGGAACGTCGGCGACCTGCAGCGGTTCGGTGGGCGGCTGGACCGCCGTGCCGTTGTCGTCCGCCAAGATAGTCACCTCCGCCGTTCAAGGATATCGCTCGATTTCTGATTGGCCCGCTGCTCCGGCATAGAGTGCGGGCACTGGCGCAGGCTGTGCACCGGCAGCGGCGCGACCAGGTCACGACCGCCCAGCGCGGTCAGCTCTAAGACCACCGCGGCCGTCGTCACCAGGGCGCCGGCTTGCTCGAGCAACTTGTGCGCCGCAGCCACGGTGCCTCCGGTGGCCAGCACGTCGTCTACGATCACAACGCTGCGACCGGCCAATTCGATCCCCTCGGCGGGAATCTCCAGGCGGGCGGTGCCGTATTCGAGCTGGTACTGCTCGGCGCGCACCGGCGGCGGCAACTTGCCACCCTTGCGGATGGCGAGCACGCCGGTGCCCAGATGGGCCGCCAGCGCGCCGCCGATCAGGAATCCGCGAGCGTCGATACCGGCGATCAGGTCGGCGCCGGACGCCACGTCGGCCAGCGCGTCGGTCACCGCGGCCAGCCCACGGCGGTCGGCGAACAACGGCGTCAAATCCTTGAACTCGACTCCGGCCGTTGGGAAATCCGCGACCTCCCGGGTCAGCGATGCGATGAGGTCCGCCACCGCATCGCCGCCCGCGGCAGTCACCGCACCAGGACCCATCGGTCCATGTTCCAGCCGGCGCCCCACCGGCTGGGGTTGTTGCTGACGGCGTACATCTTCTTCGACGCCAGCAACGTGCGCTGCTGGCGGTACAGCGGCAACGTCGGCATATCGCCCCACAGCACCGGCGCGCTTTGAGCCAGCAACCGGACCAGCTCGGCGGGGTCGGCCGACACCGCAAGCGCGCTGATGATCCCATCGATCTGACCGTTGGTATACCCGGACAGGTTGTTGCCGTTGCCGGTGTGCAAGTCGTAGGCGTCCATCGCCGACGACCCGGTCGAACCGCTGCCGGTTGCGCCGCCGGTGCTGGCCAACAGCACGTCGATCTTCCCGTCTCGCAGCGTCTGGGGGCCGGTCGCGTCGGACGTGACGTCGGAGACCGTGATGCCGGCCGGGCCGCAGGCCTTGGCGATCGCGCCCACAATCGCGGCCAGCCGCGCGTTGGGCGCCCGATAGCCGATCCGCACGGTCAGCGGCTTCCCGCCCAAGGCGGCGCGCGCAGCATCGGGATTCGACTTCAGGTACTGGCCCGCCTCGGGGACGTTTTCCGCCCGTCCGATGGCGTCCTCGGAAGCGGTGTGCAGCCGCGCATTGGCGATCGGAGTCCGCGCGTCGCGCGCGATGGCATCACGTGGTGTGCATGAGGCCAGCGCTCGGCGCGCGGCGACGTCTGCAAGCGGGCCGCGCGGGGCGAAGATCAGCTGCTGGATACCGTTCGACGGCGAATCGGTGCGGACGTAGTTGTCCGGGGTGGCCAACGTGCCCGACGAACCGTCCGCGACGTCGACGACGTCGGCGCTCTTGTCGTTGACGCGGTCCTGGATGTCGGCTTTCTCCGGCCACACCGTGACCCGCTTGGTCATCGGCTTGGCGCCCCACCAGCGATCATTCGCGACAAGCACCACCGCGCCGCCGTCCAACACCGATTCGATCTTGTACGGGCCCGACGACGGAAAGTGTTTGGCGATGGTGCCCGACTCAATGCCGGGTTTGAGGTCCCATGTCGTGTTCCACAGCTGCGCAATGCGCCCGATGGCCGCCAAGTCGTGGCTCATCACGGCTGCGGTGACGTCAATCCCGAGCTCTTCGGCGATGACGTGCGACGGCAGCATCGAGGTCGCCGCGAACAACTGGTTGTAGTCGACGATGTTGCGGTCGGGGTCAAACGACACTCGGGCTTTCTTCTGTCCCGGTTGGCAGTCGATCGCGGTGACGTCGACATAGCCGGCCTGGCTGGCGGCGTCGAAGCCCGGGAACCGACCGGATTGGGCCGCCCACGCCAGTACCAGGTCGTCGCAGGTGACCGGCTTACCGTCGGAATAGACGGCGTTGTCGGCGATTTGGTAGTCGAGCACCAGCGGCGAACCGCCGACCATCGAAATCGAGCCGAAGTCGCGGTCGGCGACGATCTGACCGTCCGGGCCGTGGTAGCCGAATCCGGTGAGTGTGCGAGCGAAAGCCTGCGCGCCCGCTGATGCGGCCCCGGTGACGGTGTTGCTGTTGTAGGTGACCAGCGTGCCGTCGACGATGTAGTCGATCTGCCCGGCGGCGCTGCCGGAACACGCCGTCAGCATGCCCGACGCGGCTGCCACGAGCGCGGCCGCCAGCAAGCTGGCGGCCATACGCCAACGCCGGGCAGCCACCATGGCTACCGCTTGTTTCGCTTGCCGGTCGGACGGTGACGACCGCCGCCCTGCCGGACCGGACGCGCACCCGGAGCCGGCTTGCTCCCAGCCGCGCCGGGACTGGTTGCGACGGCTGAGGGGCTCTGTTCGCCTGGCTCCTCATCGGCCGACTCAGCGCGCGCCTGATCCTTTTCCGGACCGGGTCCGCGGCGCCTGCCCACCCGGCGGTTGTGCGTCCGCACCAAAGCGGTGCGTTCACGCAGGCTGACCAGCAGCGGTGTGGCGAAGAAGATCGACGAGTAGGTGCCGACGATGATGCCGACCAGCTGCACCAACGCCAAGTCCTTCAGGGTGCCCACGCCCAACAGCCACACCGCCACCACCATCAGCGCCAGGATTGGCAACACCGAGATCAGGCTGGTGTTGATCGAGCGCATGAACGTCTGGTTGATCGCCAGGTTCGCCTGCTCGGCGAAGGTGCGCCGGGTGGTGTGCTGGAAGCCGTGAGTGTTCTCCTCGACCTTGTCGAACACGATGACGGTGTCGTACAGGGAGAAACCGAGGATGGTCAGCAAGCCGATGACCGTGGCCGGGGTGACTTCGAAGCCCACCAACGAATACACCCCGGCGGTGACGGTCAGGTCGAAACACATGGTCGTCAATGCGGAGATCGCCATATAGCGCTCGTAGCGCACGATGATGTACAGGCTGACCAGCACCAGGAACACGACCAGCGCGATCACCGCCTTCTTGGTGATCTGACCGCCCCAGGTCGAGGACACCGCCGAGTCGGAAATGGCCTGCAAGCTGGGCTTACCGTCGGAGCCCTTGGGCTGGAATTTGTCGAACAAGGCGTTGCGCAGCTTGGTCGTCTCGTCGTTGGACAGCGTCGCGGAACGAATCTGCACGGTCGCCGAGGAGCCGTTGCCGACGATCACGACGGACTCCGGGTCGGTGCCCAGCGTTTGCCGAAAGACTTGCTCCACCTGGGTTACTTGCGCGTCGCCGCGCGGCATCGACATCGTGGTGCCGCCGTTGAAGTCGATGCCAAAAGTGAATCCGCGCAACACGATGCTGACGATCGCGATCGCGACGATCGCCCCGCTGACCCGTACCACAGCCGCCGCCGGCCGATTACCTCGAACGCGCCGGTGCCGGTGTAGAGGCGCGATAAGAAACTGTGGCGGGGCAGGTCGGCGCCGGTCTCGTCACCGGTTGCGCGGACGACGGTTGCGGTGTCGTCGCTGAGTTCAACGGCAGTCGTCTTGTCGGCCATCTCGCTACCCCCGTCCCGTCAGTTGGGCTGCCCGCCGTTCGCGCGCGACCTGCTGCACCGCTCCCAGACCGTTGTATGCCGGCTTGGCCAGCGTCGTGGACTTGGATGCGAGGTACAACAGCGGCCAGGTCACCAGGAAGACCACGACGGTGTCGAGGATCACGGTGAGGCCCAGGGTGAACGCGAATCCCTTCACCTGGCCGATCGCCAAGACGTACAGCACGGCAGCGGCCAGGAAGGTCACCGCGTTACCCGACAGTATCGTCTTGCGTGCCCGTGCCCAGCCGCGCGGAACCGCCGATCGGAACGAACGGCCTTCGCGTATCTCGTCTTTGATGCGTTCGAAGAACACCACGAATGAGTCGGCCGTCGTCCCGATACCGATGATCAGACCTGCGATACCGGCCAAGTCGAGGGTGTAGTTGATATAGCGGCCAAGTAGCACCAGGATCGCGAAAACCATTGCGCCGGAAGCTACGAGCGACAAGGCCGTCAGCAACCCCAGCACCCGGTAGTACATCAGTGAGTACACGCAGCACCAGCGCCAGCCCGATCGCACCGGCAATCAGGCCCGCCCGCAGCGATGTCAATCCCAGTGTCGCCGAGACCGGTTTGAGCCTCTGATGATTCGAATGACAGCGGCAGCGAGCCGTATTTGAGGACGTTGGCCAGCTGGCGCGCCTGGTCTGAGGTGAACTCGCCGTGGATTTGTGTTCGGCCGCCGGGGATCGCTTCCTCGATGCGGGGTGCGCTGACTACCTGCGAGTCCAACGTGAACGCGGTCTGGGTGCCGATGTGGGACGCGGTGAAATCGCGCCCAGGTATTTGCCGCATCACTCTTGAACTGCAAGTCGACGACGTAGTTGGCGTTCTGGTTGTTGAACCCGTAGCTGGCATTGTCGATCTGGTCGCCGCTGATGATCGACGGCGCTAGCAGGTACGCCTCCTTGTGGTCCTTGTCGCAGGTCACTAGCGGCAGGTTGGGGTCGTCGTTGCCGGCCAAAAGGTCTTCCTGGTTGCACTGGGTGGCCATGACTTGCAGCGCCACGAACTGCACACCCTTGTTGGTGCTCTGGCGCCATTGCTTTTGCTTGGCGATGCGCTCGGCGAGAGCCATCCGCGGATCGCGCGGCCCGGGCTGTACCGGGAGGGGTGCAGGAGCTGCCGGCGGAGCCGGCGCCGGCGTGGGCTGTCCCGGCGTAGGCGGTGGATCCAGCGGATAAGGCCGGGGCTGCGCCGCAGGCGCCGGCTCACCCGGCAACGGCAGGTCGCCCAGCGGGGGCAAGCCCCCTGGGGCGCCCCCGGTGTCACCACCGGACGGGGCCTCGGCGGCGTGCCCACCGGGCGCGACGGGCCCATGGCCCGGCGTTGGCACAGCTCCCGGCGTCGGCACGGCCCCAGGGACCGCACCGGGCGCAGGTCTGCCGGGCAGAGGACCGCCGGGCAGAGGTGCACCGGGCAGTGCACCGCCGGGCAGAGGTCCACCGGGCACCGGTCCACCGGGCTGTCCTCCAAGGGGCAGCCTCGGTCGCGCCTGCGGGCCAGGCAACCGCTGCGGGTTCGGCAGCGGACCATTCTCCGCCGGAAGCGCATTGATGACCGGACGGATGTACAGCCGCGCGGTCTGGCCCAGGTTTCGGGCCTCGCTACCGTCATTGCCCGGCACCGTGATGACCAGGTTGTCTCCGTCCACGATGACTTCAGAGCCCGAGACACCCAGCCCGTTGACCCGGTCGCTGATGATCTGCTGCGCCTGAGACAGCGCCTCTCGTGTCGGCCGTGAGCCGTCCGGGGTTCGAGCGGTCAACGTGACCCTGGTGCCGCCTTGCAGGTCGATGCCGAGCTTCGGGGCGGCCCGCTTGTCTCCGGTCAGGAACACCAGCAGGTAGACGCCGATGAGCAGGATCAGGAATACCGTCAGGTAACGGGAAGGGTGCACCGGCGTCGATGGCGATGCCACGTGTTGAGTCTCCTCATCCGGTCCTCGCGGGTCGTCACCGGCCCACACTCGCTTTTCGCGCGTCGATCAATTCGACTGCACCCGCAAAGGGTACGTGGCGGGCGGCCAAGCTCAGTCCTTGGGCAGTCGCTCCGGGTCGTCGGCTAAATCGTCGGCCTCCTCGGCCTCGCTGTCCAGCAGTTCCGGCTCGATGCGGTCCCTGACCGCGAGTTTCATCCAGGTGGTCACCACGCCCGGCGCGATCTCGAGGTCCACCGTGTCGTCAGTGATGTGGGTGATGGTTGCCTGCAAACCCGACGTGGTGTGCACCCTGTCGCCGACGCGCAGTGACTCGTGCAAGTCGATGGTGGCTTGCATCGCGCGCTTCTGTCGGCGCGAAGCGAAAAACATGAACGCGCCCATCACGATGAGCAGCGGAAAAAAGATAACCATTTGGTTCATGACGGCAACGATCTTTCCTGTGGGTCTGTGGAGGCGGCATCGGACCGGAACGGGCCACGAACCGCGTCAGCCACCAGTGTGCCACTACGCCGTCGCCAGCTGACCAGGCACGGCGTCTTGACGCGCCGGCAAGAGAGTGGAAGAACACGTAGGCGATGGAACTCAACGAGGCGTTGCGCACCACCGGGGCGGTCCGCGACTTCACCGATCAGGCCGTCGACGACGCTGTGCTGGCCCGGGTGCTCGACACCGCCCGGTTCGCGCCCAGCGGCGCCAACGCGCAGGCGTGGCGGATCGTGGTCATCAAGGATGCCGACAAGCGTCGCCGGCTGCGGGATTGCTACCTGCGAGGCTCCACGGATTATCTGGCCTTGCACCGCCGCCGGCCTGCGACCGTGGGCACCGACCAACGACCGCGCCGCCGAAGCGCGGGCGATGGCCGCCGAGAAGCCGACAGCGGCAGGTGATTTCGCTGAGCGGTTCGACGAGGCGCCGGTTTTGCTTGCGCTGTTCGCCGACCTTTCGCAGTTGGCGGCGGTGGACCGCGACGCGGACCGCTACACGTTCGCCGGCGGCGCCTCGATCTACCCGTTCGCGTGGAGCATTCTGTTGGCCGCTCATGACGAGGGCCTGGGCGGTGTCATCACCACGATTGCGATCCGCGAAGAGGAGCAGGTGAAGGCTGTGCTCGGAGCGCCCGATCCGCTGGCCCTGGCCGCGGTGATCGCGCTGGGGCATCCGGTGCGCCGACCGCGCCGACTTCGCCGCCAGCCGGTCAGCCGCCTTTGCTTCCGTCGATTCGATCGACGGACCAGTCTTTGGCCCGCCGTAGACGTACCCTGTAGGGGAGGCCGGCACATGAGGAAATCCGTTCGCCTCCGGGCACTAGTCGCCGCGATGGCGCTGATGCCGATGGGGGCCCTGACGCCGCCGACGGCGAGCTCGGCGCCATGTGACGACGGCCAATGGTGGAGCCCGCATTCGAATGCGTGCCAGCCGCTGCCATGTCCTTACGGCTCACAGTTCGATCCGAATGCCGATGTGTGCCAATGCAACCTCGGCTGGCGTCTGAATCCACGTTTGGATATCTGTCAGTTGCCCGCCATATACGGTCCCCCGATCTTGCATCACTGAACCACCTTGACCGAGCGCCACCCGATCCGGTCCTTTGTTACGGTCGACTCGATCGACTGGCCCAGCCTTGGAGGTCCCTCAATGAGGAAGTTCGTGTGCCGTCTGGCACCGGTTGCGGCGATGGCGTTGATGCCGATGGCGGTCGTGACGATAGCGACGCCGGCGGTCAGCTCGGCGAGTGCGATCCCGGGCAGTATTGGGAGCCGTTCAGCAAGGGCTGCTTGCCGCTGGGCGTCGGGCGACCCGCTGAACTGCGACCCCGGCCAGTGGTGGGATCCGACGGGAATGTGTGCCGGCCGTTCGGCGTCGGGCCGACAACCGCTGAACTGCGACCCCGGCCAGTGTTGGGACCCGACGACGAATGTGTGCCGACCGTTGGGCGAAGGGCCGCCGGGCGGATGATTTCGGGGTCGTCGCCGGGGCCGACGCAGATAGGCTGCTGACGTGTCTGCTGTCGAGCAGAGTCGCCACCTGGTCACCGAAATCCCCGGTCCGGCATCGCTGGAGCTGACCAAGCGCCGAGCCGCGGCGGTGTCCCACGGCGTCGGAAACACCATGCCGGTGTTCGCGGCGCGCGCCGCCGGCGGCATCGTCGAGGACGTCGACGGCAACCGGTTCATCGACTTGGGTTCGGGCATCGCCGTGACCACCATCGGCAACTCCGCACCCCGTGTCGTCGACGCGGTACGCGCGCAGGTCGCCGACTTCACCCACACCTGCTTCATGGTCACGCCCTACGAGGAGTACGTCGCCGTCGCCGAGCATCTCAACCGGCTCACCCCCGGTTCGGGCGAGAAGCGCTCGGTGCTGTTCAACTCCGGCGCCGAGGCGGTGGAGAACGCCGTCAAGATCGCCCGCTCGTACACCCGCAAAGACGCGGTCGTGGCGTTCGACCACGCCTACCACGGCCGCACCAACATGACGATGGCGCTCACCGCGAAGTCGATGCCGTACAAGAGCGGCTTCGGCCCGTTCGCGCCGGAGATCTACCGCGCGCCGCTGTCGTACCCGTTCCGCGACGGGCTGATCGACAAAGAACTGGCCACCGACGGCGAATTGGCCGCCCAGCGTGCCATCGACCTGATCGCCAAGCAGGTCGGCGCCGACAACCTGGCCGCCGTTGTCATCGAGCCCATCCAGGGCGAAGGCGGCTTCATCGTCCCGGCAGAGGGATTCCTGCCCGCGCTGCTGGACTGGTGTCGCCAACACAATGTGGTCTTCGTCGCCGACGAGGTGCAGACCGGCATTGCGCGGACCGGGGCGTGGTTCGCCTGTGAGCACGAAGGCATCGAGCCCGATCTGATCTGCATCGCGAAGGGCATCGCCGACGGACTGCCACTGTCGGCCGTCACCGGCCGGGCCGAGATCATGGACGCGCCGCACCCCAGCGGTGTCGGCGGCACGTTCGGCGGCAACCCGGTCGTCTGCGCCGCCGCGCTGGCCACCATCGACACCATCGAGTCAGACGGGCTGCTCGAGCGGGCCCGTCAGATCGAGCGACTGATGAAGGACCGGCTGCTCGCGTTACAAACCGCCGACGATCGGATCGGCGATGTGCGTGGCCGCGGCGCGATGATCGCGGTCGAGTTCGTGAAACCCGGCAGCGCCGAGCCCGACGCCGCGCTGACCAACGCGTTGGCCGCCGCCGCCCACGCCGCCGGCGTCATCGTGTTGACGGCAGGCACGTTCGGCAACGTCGTGCGCTTCCTGCCGCCGCTGACGATCAGTGACGACCTACTCGTCCGAGGGCCTTGACGTATTGGCCGGGCTGCTGGCTGAGCTTTAGCGCCAGCTCACTGCTCAGGCGGGCGGGCTGACGCCAAACACCATCAGCGACCCGTCCGGGTGCTCCTGCAGAGCTTGACGCAGCGGCACGAGGGTGACGTCGTCACCCTCCGCCGATATCACCAGAATTGAGGCATTCTGATAGCGCGAGACAGCATCGCGAAGCGTGACCAAACCGATCGGCGCCGAAAGCTGCCGGTCAGCCTTATCGGCTGTGAATGGCATGCGAAGCGTGCCGGGCAGCGGGTCAAGCCACCCGAACTCGACCAGCAAACTGATCCAGCCGTTGTCGCCCAGCTTGTGGTACTCAGCGACCTGCCGCAGCTCCTCCGAGTTTGGGAAGTTGTTGGCGAAGCCGCGGCCGGTGCCGCTGGGTTCTCCGTAGTAGCTTGCCCGGGTCAGACCGCACGCCCTGCGCACCTCTTCGATGGTGACGTCGGCGCCGACGATCTCAGCCTGCAAGAACGCCTTGAGCGGCCTGCCACGCCTGTCTACCCGAGTCATATAGAACAACTGTATACAAAGCCGGTAACCGGCCGGTTGCCCGCAGTTTTCAGCAAAGTCATCGGAACCTCAAGCCCAGCGGCCACGGCGGAAACGGCAAAAGCGTTGTCACCGAAGGCAACAACGGTGGCCGCCGGGCTGTGAGTTTGCCGACTGGACGTGACCCGTTCGGCTGCGCCGTGCAGAGAATCACACAAGTGTCGACATCGCGGGACCTTCCGGGAATACCGTTAGTTTTGCTAACGTAGTACTATTAGGCGCAGCGTAGCGCCGAAAGATTTCCCGATTCAAAAGTTGCGAGGTTTCGTTATGTCGTCGATAGATACCCAAGAACTCCAAGAACACCGCACCGAGGAGTTGGCCGCCAACGACCCGCAGTTCGCCGCCACGCGGCCCGATGAGGCGGTCAGCGCGGCCATCGAGAACGCCGGGCTCGCGACTCCCACAGGTCGTCAACGCCGTGCTGGAGGGCTACTCCGACCGGCCGGCGCTGGCTCAGCGCGCCGTCGAGCTGGTCAAAGATCCGCAGACCGGACGCACGTCGGCCAAGCTGCTCCCCTGGTTCGACACCGTCAGCTATGGCGAGCTCGCCGCCCGGGTCGACGTGCTGTCCCGCGCGTTGACTGACGGCGCTGAGGGCACTGTGGCAGCCGGTGACCGGGTCTGCGTGCTCGGCTTCACCAGCGTCGACTACACCAGCATCGACATCGCACTGGGCCTTATCGGCACGGTGTCGGTTCCGCTGCAGACCAGCGCGGCGATTGCGCAGTTGCTGCCGATCGTCACCGAGACCGAACCGACAGTGGTCGCCGCGAGTGTCGACTACCTGTCCGATGCGGTCGATCTGATCCTGGCTGCCGTCGACGCGGGCCACACGCCCGGCCGGCTTGTCATCTTCGACTACCGCACCGAGGTCGACGACCACCGCGAGGCGCTGCAAACCGCCCACGAGCGGCTGGACGAAAAAGGCATCTACATCGAGACGCTGCAGGAGATGCGCGACCACGGCGCTGCGCTGCCGGCGGTGCCCGCATTCGAGCAGGACGAGTCCGCAGACCCACTGGCGCTGCTGATCTACACCTCGGGTAGCACCGGCGCACCCAAGGGCGCGATGTACCCGCAGAGCAACGTCGCCAAGATGTGGAACAGGTCGGCCAGGAACTGGTTTGCGCCGACTGCGGCGTCGATCACCCTCAACTTCATGCCGATGAGCCACGTGATGGGCCGCGGCACCCTCTACGGCACGCTCGGTAATGGCGGCACCGCCTACTTCGCCGGTAAGAGCGACCTGTCGACGCTGCTGGAGGACCTCCGCCTGGTGCGGCCGACCGAGTTGAACTTCGTGCCGCGCATCTGGGAGATGTTGTACGGCGAGTATCAGAGCGAGGTGGGCCGACGGACCGCCGAAGGCGCCGACCGTCAGTCCGTCGAGTCCCAGGTGCTGGACGAGCTGCGTCAGGAACTCCTTGGCGGGCGCTACATCTTTGCGATGACCGGCTCGGCACCGACTTCTCCCGAGTTGAGGACGTGGGTCGAGTCGCTGCTCGAGATGCATCTGCTGGACGGCTACGGCTCCACCGAGGCCGGCATGGTGTTGTTCGACGGCGAAATCCAGCGTCCGCCGGTGGTCGACTACAAGCTGGTCGACGTGCCGGACCTGGGCTACTTCGCCACCGACCGGCCGTATCCGCGCGGCGAGCTGCTACTGAAGACCGGCAACATGTTCCCCGGCTACTACAAGCGGGCCGAGACCACCGCCAACGTGTTCGACGCCGACGGCTACTACCGCACCGGCGACGTGTTCGCCGAGGTCGCTCCCAACCAGCTGGTGTACGTCGACCGCCGCAACAACGTCCTGAAGCTCGCGCAAGGCGAGTTCGTGACGCTGGCGAAGCTGGAGGCGGTGTTCGGCAACAGCCCGCTGGTCCGCCAGATCTACGTCTACGGCAACAGCGCGCAGCCTTACCTGTTGGCAGTCGTGGTGCCCGCCGAGGACGCCCTGGCGAGCTACGACGTTGATGCGCTCAAGCCGGCGATCGCGGAGTCGCTGCAAAACGTTGCCCGGCAGGCCAATCTGCAGTCCTACGAGGTGCCGCGCGACTTCATCGTCGAGACCACGCCGTTCACCCTGGAGAACGGCCTGCTGACCGGTATCCGCAAGCTGGCGTGGCCGAAGCTCAAGCAGCACTACGGCGAGCGCCTCGAACAGCTCTACGCCGACTTGGCGCAAGGCCAGGCCAATGAGTTGTCCGAACTGCGCCGCAGCGGTGCCGACGCGCCGGTGCTGCAGACCGTCAGCCGGGCCGCGGCCGCCATGCTGGGTGCTGCGAAGTCCGATCTGACGCCTGATGCCCACTTCACCGACCTGGGCGGAGACTCGTTGTCCGCGTTGACGTTCGGCAACTTGCTGCACGAGATCTTCGACGTCGATGTGCCGGTGGGCGTGATCGTCAGCCCGGCCAACGACCTGCAGGCCATCGCCGACTACATCGAGGGCGAGCGACAGGGCACCAAGCGGCCTTCGTTTGCGAGCGTGCACGGCCGCGACGCGGCCGAGGTGCACGCCGCCGACCTCACGCTGGACAAGTTCCTCGACGAGGCCACGCTGGCTGCTGCGGCTAACCTGGCGCAGCCCAGCCGCGAGGTGCGGACCGTGTTGCTGACCGGTGCCACCGGCTTCCTCGGTCGCTACCTGGCGCTGGAGTGGCTCGAGCGGATGGATTTCGTGGACGGCAAGGTGATCGCCCTGGTGCGGGCCAAGACAGATGAAGAGGCGAGGACGCGCCTCGACAAGACCTTCGATAGCGGCGACCCCAAACTGCTTGCGCACTACCGGCAGCTGGCCGCCGACCACCTCGAGGTCATCGCCGGTGACAAGGGCGAGGCCAACCTCGGGTTGGACCCGCAGACCTGGCAGCGGCTGGCCGACACCGTCGACCTGATCGTCGACCCCGCGGCCCTGGTCAACCACGTCCTGCCCTACAGCGAGCTGTTCGGCCCGAACGCGCTGGGCACCGCCGAGCTGATCAAGATCGCGCTGACCACCAAGATCAAGCCGTACACCTATGTGTCGACGATCGGCGTGGGCGATCAAATCAAGCCGGGCACGTTCGTCGAGGACGCCGACATCCGTCAGATCAGCGCGACGCGGGCGATTAACGACAACTACGCCAACGGTTACGGCAACAGCAAGTGGGCCGGCGAGGTGCTACTGCGCGAGGCCAACGAGCTGCACGGACTGCCGGTCGCGGTGTTCCGCTGCGACATGATTTTGGCCGACACCACTTATGCCGGCCAGCTGAACCTGCCGGACATGTTCACCCGGCTTATGCTCAGCCTGGTCGCCGCGGGCATCGCACCAGCCTCGTTCTACGAGCTGGACGGCGACGGCCACCGGCAGCGCGCGCACTATGACGGCCTTCCGGTCGAGTTCATCGCCCAGGCGATATCGGACCTCGGGGCCCAGGTGGTGGATGGTTTCCAGACGTACCACGTGATGAACCCCTACGACGACGGCATCGGCCTTGACGAGTACGTCGACTGGCTGATCGACGCCGGCTTCTCGGTCCAGCGGGTCGGCGACTACGCCACCTGGTTGGAGCGGTTCGAGACCACGCTGCGGGCGCTGCCCGAGCGTCAGCGCCAGTACTCGCTACTGCCGCTGCTGCACAACTACCAGCGGCCTTCGGTGCCGATCAACGGGTCGATGGCTCCGACCGACCGATTCCGTGCGGCGGTGCAAGAGGCGAAAATCGGGAGGACAAAGACATCCCGCACGTCTCCGCGCCGGTCATCGTCAAGTACATCACCGACCTGCAGCTGCTCGGGCTGCTGTAGTCCGCCAGCAGACGCAAAAGCCCCCGCACGCACGGCGTGTCGGGGGCTTTTGCGTCTTCTCGTGCAAGGTCAGTCGCCCGCGACGCCGGCGCGTCGCCGGCGGAAGAGATCCGCCCTTGCTCTCGCGCCGGTGGGTTTGTGGCGCTGCGGAAGTGAGCACCTCAGTCGTAGCGGCCGGTGCGGCCAACGCACCGGATGCGTCCGCCGCCTCTCTCTTCGGCTATCAGCGCGTTTTCCAGGTCACGCGCCGTCCGCACCGATACCCGCGCCAAGACCGCGCCACCCAGGAAGACGATCAGCGCGCCCAGCCCGGAGAAGTAGCCGATCTCGAGCACGGCCCGCTTGGCGTCCGTCGCAGCGATCGGATGGCCAATATCCCCGATCCGCAATAGCGGAATCAGCGTGCGACCGACGACGAACCAGGCGCCGGCGATGACGGCTAACCAGCCGCCGAACATCGCGGTGGCGCGGTTCCCCGAAATCAGCAGCAAGAAGCCGCCGACCGCGGTGACGGCTCCGGGGAACACCTCCAGCCACGCACGTGCCGTGCTCCACGCCCAGGCCTGGTCGGGGGTGTAGGCAAAATGGAAGTAGGGCCCGATGAAGGGGATCACTGCTCCCCAAACACCAAGGATTATCAGAAGCAGTCCGCTTACCGCACCACGGCTGCGCGGCATGTGCAGGCTGCCGAAACCTGACCGCGAGTCATTCATTACGAGTCTCCTCAAACAGTGGACTCAATGCTGTCAAGCGCGTGCTGGGTACCCATATGGGCCGGCGATGTAACCCTGGCGGCCCGCCAGCGCCACTGTTATTCATGAGTCCCTCAGGAGACTATTCATGAGTCCCTCAGGAGACGCGGAAGGGCCATACAAATTGCTGGAATTAATGGCCGAAAACCCGGAATTGTGAACAGCTCGCGGCGATTCGGCTTGAGCCTGGCCTAGCGCGTGACGAGGCCGATCACCAACAACACGACAGCGATGAGCGGGAACGTGCCCTGGGTCAGCGCGGCCCGGGCCTTGTCGGGTGCTGACGCCAGCAGCACGACGGCGGCGGCGGCCATCGATCCGACGCCGGCGAAGACGAGCGCTGCACCAATACCCTTGTGTCCCAACGCAACCGCGGCGATGCCGAGTCCGGTGACGATCGCCAGGAAGAGATTGTAGAAGCCCTGGTTGAACGCCAGCAGCTTTGTGGTTTCGGCTTCCTCGGCCGTCGTGCCGAACGCGGCGCGGGTGCGCGGACTGGTCCAGGTCAGCGATTCCATCGTGAAGATGTAGACGTGCAGCAACGCGGCCAGCGCGGCGAATACCAATCCGGCGATAATCATCGTGCCTCCTACTCGAATAGTCCCGGTTGACCTAACCCAGTCGCACTGGCGGCGGGGTCATCCCCAGGTGCGTCCAGGCCTGCGGAGTCGCGACCCGGCCGCGCGGCGTGCGCGCGATCATGCCGGCCCGCACCAGAAACGGCTCGCACACTTCCTCGACCGTGGTGGCCTCCTCCCCGACCGCCACCGCCAGCGTCGACACCCCGACCGGGCCGCCGCCGAAACTGCGGGTCAGCGCCGACAACACGGCCCGGTCCAGCCGGTCCAGGCCGAGTTCGTCGACGTCGTAGACCTCCAACGCCGACTTGGCGACATCGCGGGTGATGACGCCGTCGGCGCGCACCTCGGCGAAGTCACGGACCCGGCGCAGCAACCGGTTGGCGATCCGCGGGGTGCCACGCGAGCGGCGGGCGATCTCCGCGCCGGCCTCGGCACCCAGTTCGATGCCCAGAATCCCGGCGGAGCGCGCCAGCACCCGCTCCAGTTCGGCGGGCTCGTAGAAGTCCATGTGCGCGGTGAACCCGAACCGGTCGCGCAGCGGGCCGGTGAGCGCGCCGGAGCGGGTGGTGGCGCCGACCAGGGTGAAGGGTGCCACTTCCAGCGGAATCGACGTCGCGCCAGGGCCTTTACCGACGACCACGTCGACGCGGAAGTCCTCCATCGCCAGGTAGAGCATCTCCTCGGCGGGCCGGGCGATGCGGTGAATCTCGTCGATGAACAGCACGTCATGCTCGACGAGGTTGGACAGCATCGCCGCCAGGTCGCCGGCGCGTTCCAGCGCCGGCCCGGACGTCACCCGCAACGACGTCCCGAGTTCGGCGGCGATGATCATCGCCAGCGACGTCTTGCCAAGCCCCGGCGGGCCGGACAACAGGATGTGATCCGGTGTGCCACCGCGGTTTTTGGCGCCCTCGATGACCAGCTGCAGCTGTTCGCGCACCCGCGGCTGTCCGATGAACTCCCGCAGCGAGCGCGGCCGCAGGCTCGGCGTCGATGTCGCCTTCACCGACGGTCAGGGCGGCGCTGACCTCGCGGTCCTCGTCGTCCTCGTCGTCCTCGAAGCGGCTCACTTGGTCTTACCCAACATCGACAATGCCGCCCGCAGCGCGCTCGAGGTGGTCGCCTCGGGCTCGTTGGCCATCACCTTGTCGATGGCCTCCTCGGCTTGCTTGGCCGCAAAGCCAAGTCCGACAAGGGCTTCCACCACGGGACCGCGGATAGCTGTGGCCGTTGACCGACGTTGCAGCGGCGCTGGTGCCCACCGGCCCGATCTTGTCGCGCAGCTCGAGCACCATCCGCTCGGCACCGCGCTTGCCGATGCCCGGCACCCGGGTCAGCGCCGTGACGTCGCCGTCGGCGAGCGCCTGTCGCAGCGCCTGCGCGTCGTACACCGCGAGGGTGGCCAGCGCGATCTTGGGCCCGACACCGGAGACGCCCAGCAGCGTCAGGAACAGGTCGCGCGCGTCGGCGTCGGGGAAACCGTAGAGCGTCATCGAGTCTTCCCGGACGATCATCGCGGTGATCAGCCGGGCTTCGCTGCCCCGGCGCAGCGTTGCCAGCGTGGACGGGGTTGCCATCAGCTTGTAGCCCACGCCGGCCGCCTCGATGACGACGTGGTCGAGAGCGACGTCGAGCACTTCGCCACGCACCGAGGCGATCATCGTCGCGGCCTTCACTTTCGCGGCGAACTTCTTGCGCTGCTCGGCGGCCTTCGCTTCGGCTTCGGCCATCCGGGCGATCATCGGCGCACGCCAGCAGTGACAGATCGCCAACGCCAACGCGTCGGCGGCGTCGGCGGGTGTCGGTTTGGCTTGCAGCCCAAGGATTCTGGTGACCATCGCGGTGACCTGTGCTTTGCCGGCGCCGCCGTTGCCGGTGACCGCGGCCTTGACCTCGCTGGGAGTGTGGAAGTGCACGTCGATGTCGCGTTTGGCCGCCGCCAGCGCGATCACCCCACCGGCCTGCGCGGTGCCCATCACCGTCGACACGTTCTGTTGGGAGAACACCCGCTCGATGGCGATCGACGTCGGGATGATGCGTGTCCAGCCAGTGCTCGACGTGCCTCGCTGATCGCCAGCAGCCGTCGCGGCAGCGGTTCGTCGGCCGGGGTACGGACCACGTCGACGTCCAGCGCGATGATCTGGCGGCCGCGGCCGCTCTCCACGACCGACAACCCGCAGCGGGTCAACCCGGGGTCGACTCCCATCACCCGCACGCCTAGCTCCCTCGATGCCGAACGCCTGTTCGATACCCTAGCGGGCCGGACCGACATGAGCGGGTATGACACGCGCGTTAAAGGCCACGAGCAATCGCACCGACCTTAGTAGCCATTCGGTCGGCGAAGCCTGAGTCCGCGTGCCTTTTCGCTGCCAGCTCATGTCGGCTACACCATCGGGTGGGGCGAAATAATCTTCGTGGTCGAACTGGTGGCCAAGACGCTGCACGCCATCTACGCCTTTCTCGGCGACCCGGCGTACGAGCACGACTTCGACCACGTCGATTACGACGTCACCGAGTTCGACGAACGTGCCGGCACTCCGGGGCTGCACACCGTGCGCGGAGAGGTCGAGGCCGAGCCGCGTGCGACGTTGCTGCCGCCGGACCTGTTCAAGCGATTCGTCAACGACGCCTTTTGGCGCGATCCGCAGCGGATTCCCGAGGGATTGCAGGTCGTGTGAGGTTCGGTATAGCCGCGGCGGCGCCGCCACGGGCGTTGATCGCCTGATTAGCTGTACTCCACCCCCGCCCGGCAAAAGCTGTTACTTTGAACCGCACTATTGATCAACCGCGGTGCGGTCATGCGGAAGGGTTGCGCATGGGGACGGCACTGCTTGTGCTCGCCGCGGTGCTTTTCATCGCGGCGATCGTCGTTTTCGTCGCCGCGCTGCGGCGTCCTAAAGAACCGCGGGGCGCTCGCCAGGATCCACTCGCATTCGCCGCGGCGGCACCTCAATTCGGGCCGCGGCAACTCGGTCCCGGCGCGATCGTCAGTCACGGCGGCATCGACTACGTGGTCCGCGGCTCGGTCACCTACCGCGAGGGTCCGTTCGTGTGGTGGGAGCACCTACTGGAAGGCGGCGAGCAGCCGGTCTGGTTCAGCGTCGAAGACGACGACGGCCGGCTCAAGCTGGCGATGTGGGTCAGCCGCAAAGATCTTCAACTGCAGCCCGGCGGCGAGCACGTGGTCGACGGCGTGACCTACCGGGAGTCCGAGCGTGGTCATGCCGGATACACCACCGAGGGCACCACGGGTCTGCCGGCGGGCGGCGACATGGACTTCGTCGACTACGCCAACGCCGACGAGACCGCGCTGCTCTCCTTCGAGCGCTGGGCGCCCGACATGCCGTGGGAGGTTTCCACCGGCAAGTCCGTGGTGATCGGCGAGCTCACCGTCTACCCTGCGCCGCCGGCCACCGCGTAGGCCACGGCGGTGCCGCTTCATCAGCTGGCCGTATCCCCGGCCGATGTCAGCGGAGCGGGACTTGGACTCGCGCTCAACGCGCCCGCCCCTCGCCCGCTGGCCAGCTACCGACTGCCCCACCCCGACGGCGGCGCGCTCGTGCTGGGCGTCCTCGGCGCGTCGCACGTCATCACCGTCGAGCACGCCAATTGTCTCTTCTCCGAACAGGTCTCGTGCGACCTCGACGGCGAGCTGCCCGAACACACCGACGCGACCCGGCTACCACCTCGAATCCCGCACCGACATCCGCGACGAGCCGACGTTCCGCCGATTCGCGCAGAGTCTGCGCGAACGTTGCGCGCGTGAAACCGGTTGGCTCGGCGGCACTTTCCCGGGCGATGACGCCGCGCTGACCGCGCTCGCCGCCGAGCCCGATGGCGCCGGCTGGCGCTGGCAGACGTGGCATCTGTACCCGGCCGTGTCCGGAGGCACCGTCGTCTACACCGCCAGCCGGTGGCACCCGTGAGCCGCAACCGTCTGTTCGTGATAGCCGTCGCGCTGGCCCTCACGTCATTTACCAGCCTGATATTCGGAATATCATTGCAGCGCAAGGATATCCGCTCTTTCATTGCCTCTCACTACCGCGAATACTCCCATGACGCAGACGGGACGCGGTATCTCTGCGACGGATCGCCCGCAAAGGTGGCCGACACCCTGGCCGGCTATCAGAGCCCGGCGGCGCGTGCCTCCAGCGCGGGCAGCCAGTATCTCCGTTACGACGACGCAATCGTGTCGGTCGGCCCGGACGGCCAGCATCCCTGCAGCGTGCGAGTCGAGGACTTGGCCGCCGGATACAGCCATGGCGCGTTCATCTTTCTCGGTCCCGGCTTTTATCCAGGAGCTCCCTCGGGCGGCGCCGGAGGCACCTCCGGCGGCCCGGGCGGGACCAAATGACACCTAAGCCGACACATACACAAAGGAGAAGCCATGTACCTGGCGCTTGAGTTGGGATCCATCGACCTCAATCCAGTTATCAAAGGCCTGGTCGCCACCGTCTTGTACTTCCTGGTCGGCATGACCGTTCTGGTCCTCGGCTTCATCATGGTCGACGTGCTCACCCCGGGGACAGCTGCGTCAGATGGTGTTCGTCGATCGCCGCCCGAACGCCGTCGTGCTGGCGTGCGCGATGTACATCGCGCTGGCCACCGTCATCATCACCGCGATCGCCAACAGCTACAGCCAGCTGGGTCAGGGGCTGGTGGGCGTGGCGGTGTACGGGCTCATCGGCGTTGTCCTGCAAGGGATCGCACTGCTGACACTGCACTTTGTGATACCGGGCGACTTCCATGAACACGTCGACGAGCCGGAGCTGCATCCGGCGGCGTTCGCCACGGCCGTCATGCTGCTGGCCGTGGGAGGGGTGACCGCCGCCGCGGTGTCATGACGTCGTTGACGGAGTCTTCCGTTCGCTGGCGGGCGGTGCTGCTGGCCGCGGTCGCGGCATGCGCGGCGTGCGGCATCATCTACGAGCTCGCGCTGCTGACGTTGTCGGCGAGTCTGAACGGCGGCGGCATCGTCGCCACCTCGCTGATCGTCGCCGGCTACATCGCCGCGCTGGGTGCCGGCGCTCTGCTGGTCAAGCCGCTACTAGCCCGGGCGGCAATCACCTTCGTCGCCGTCGAAGCACTGCTGGGCATCGTCGGTGGGTTGTCGGCGGCGGCGCTGTACGTGATGTTCGCGTTCATCGGCGGATCCCTGTTGGTGCTCGCGGTGGGCACGGCGCTGATCGGCGGCCTCGTCGGCGCCGAGGTTCCGTTGCTGATGACGCTGCTGCAGCGCGGCCGCACCGCCGGCCAGCCACCGACACCGGGCGGACGCTGGCCAACCTCACCGCCGCCGACTACCTGGGCGCGCTGCTCGGCGGGCTGGTTTGGCCGTTCCTGCTGCTGCCGCATCTGGGGATGATCCGTGGCGCGGCCGCCACCGGCATTATCAACCTGGTTGCCGCGGCGATCGTCGCGATTTTCCTGCTGCGCCAAGTGGTTAGCGTCCGGCAGCTGATCACGGCGCTGTGCGCGCTGGCCGCCGCGCTGGCGCTACTGGCCACGCTGCTGGTGCGTGCCCAGGACATCGAGACCACCAGCCGCCAACGGCTTTACGCCGACCCGATCATCGCCTACCGCCATTCGGCCTATCAGGAGATCGTGGTGACCCGTCGCGGCAACGACATGCGCCTCTACCTCGACGGCGGTTTGCAGTTCTCCTCCCGCGACGAGTACCGCTACACCGAAAGCCTGGTCTATCCCGCGCTCGGCGCGGGAGCCCGGTCGGTGCTCGTGCTGGGCGGCGGTGACGGCCTGGCCGCCCGCGAACTGCTGCGCGCAGCCCGGCGTCGAGAAGATCGTGCAGGTGGAGCTCGACCCGGCGGTCATCGAATTGGCCCGCAGCACAATGCGTTCCGCGAACGGCGGCTCGCTGGACAATCCGCGCGTCAACGTCGTCACCGACGACGCGATGACCTGGCTGCGCGGCCCGCATTCGGGGTCGTTCGACGCGGTGATCGTCGACCTTCCCGATCCGGATACGCCGGTGCTGGGCCGACTGTATTCGACCGAGTTCTACGCGCTGGTTTCGCGTGCGCTGGCACCCGGCGGGCTGATGGCTGTTCAGGCCGGCAGCCCGTATTCGACCTCAATCGCGTTCTGGCGCACGGTTTCCACGATCGAGGCCGCCGGCTACGCGGTCACGCCCTACCACGTGTATGTGCCGACGTTCGGCGACTGGGGGTTCGCCCTGGCGCGCCGCGGTGACACGCCGCCGCGACCCACGATGCCGCCCAACGCGCCGCCGCTGCGCTTTCTCAGCCAGTCGGTGCTGGACGCCGCCACCGTCTTCCCCGCCGACGTGCGACCCCGCACGCTCGAGCCCTCGACGCTGGAACACCCGCGGGTCGTCGAGGACATGCGCCACGGCTACGACTAGGCGCTGTCAGAAGATGACGGTGCGGCTGCCATATAGCAGCACCCGGTCCTCCAGGTGCCAGCGCAGTCCTCGTGCCAGCACGACCTTCTCGATGTCGCGACCTTTGCGCACCATGTCGGCTACCGAGTCGCGGTGATCCACGCGGATCACGTCCTGCTCGATGATCGGACCGGCGTCCAACTCCGCGGTGACGTAGTGACAGGTAGCGCCGACCAACTTGACGCCCCGCGCGGACGCCTGGTGGTAAGGGCGGGCACCGACGAAGGACGGCAGGAAGCTGTGGTGGATGTTCAGCGCCCGCCCCTCCCACGCTGCGCATAGCTCCGGCGGGAGCACTTGCATGAATCGCGCCAGCACCACTGCGTCCGGCCGCTCGGCATCCACCAGCTGACCGAGCCGGTGGAACGCGGCGGCCTTGCCCTCGGCGTCGCCCGTCGGAAACGGCACGTGGTGAAAGGGGATGCCGTGCGCGCGGGTTACGTCGGCCAGGTCGGTGTGGTTGCCGATCACCGCGCCGACGTCGACGTCCAGCTCACCCGAAGCGACCCGCCCCAGCAGGTCGTACAGGCAGTGACCCTCACGGGAGACCAGGATCACCGCCCGGCGCCGCACACCGGTGTCGCTGATCCGCCAATCGGCCTCGCCGTCGGGGCCGGCCAGGTCGGTGGCAACACCGGCGAACCTGGCCTGCAGCTCGGTCACGTCGTAGGGCAGCGAGTCCGCCAACACCTCTTGGCGGGTGAAGAACCACCCGGTCTCGCGGTCAGTGTGGTACGCCGCCTCCACGATCCACCCACCAGCCGCGGCAAGGAACCCGGCGATCCCGGCGACGATGCCGGTGCGGTCGGGGCAGCCGAACGTGACGATGTAGCGGCGGTCCGCCATGCTGCAGCAGTCTTCCAGGTCGAGACCGTGTCGACTGAAGCTACTCGTCGTCGAGCGCGGCGAGCACCTCGTCGGACAGGTCGACGTTGGTGTAGACGTTCTGCACGTCGTCGCTCTCCTCCAACGCGTCGACGAGCTTGAACACCTTGCGGGCACCGTCGACGTCTACCGGCACGCTCACCGACGGCTGAAAACCGGCCTCGGCCGACTCGTAGTCAATCCCAGCGTCCTGCAACGCAGTTCGCACCGCCACCAAGTCGCCGGGCTCGGAGATCACCTCGAAGCTGTCGCCCAGGTCGCTGACATCCTCGGCGCCGGCGTCCAGCACTGCCGTCAGCACATCGTCCTCGGTCAGGCCGTTCTTCTCCAGCGTGACCACGCCTTTACGGGAGAACAGATATGACACTGACCCCGGGTCGGCCATCGTGCCGCCGTTGCGGGTCATCGCCACCCGGACCTCACTGGCCGCGCGGTTGCGGTTGTCGGTCAGGCACTCGACCAACACCGCCACCCCGTTCGGCCCGTAGCCCTCGTAGGTGATCGTTTGCCAGTCGGCACCGCCCGCTTCCTCGCCGGCGCCCCGCTTTCGGGCGCGCTCGATGTTGTCGTTGGGCACCGAGGTCTTCTTCGCCTTCTGGATGGCGTCATACAGCGTCGGATTGCCCCCCGGGTCACCACCGCCGGTACGGGCGGCGACCTCGATGTTCTTGATCAGCCGGGCGAACTCCTTGCCACGGCGCGCGTCTTTGACGGCCTTCTGGTGCTTGGTGGTGGCCCACTTGGAATGGCCGCTCATCGGTCTACTACCTCTTCTGTCGCTCTCGAAAGTTCGCCTGACGAGTCTACGTTGACGCTGGACACCGACTGCCGACCGCCGCCTCAGCTGCCCCGGGAGTCACAGAATCTCCGGCTCATAGCGATTTGCCCGCCTCGGAGCGAAAAGCGGAC
This sequence comes from uncultured Actinomycetota bacterium, assembly GCA_963791535.1. Lineage (GTDB taxonomy): Bacteria > Actinomycetota > Actinomycetes > Mycobacteriales > Mycobacteriaceae > Mycobacterium. Next base: position 134,410 of record CAWBSW010000009.1, read on the forward strand.
GACTTCCAACCCCAAATCGCTCAGAGGCGGGCAAAAAGCGCCACCCAGCCTTCCCGGTGACTCCAGAGACGGATGGGGCGTGAGAGCTCTAACGAGGTTTGATCCACCGCCACTGGGTCGACCACCACGGGCCCGCGTCCGGCAGGTTGTCGGCAACGGCAGCAACCACCCCGGGCCACCACTCGGCGTGATAGTCGTCTCCGGACAACCAGCCTCCCGGCGCGACCTTCGGCGCCCACGCCTGCAGATCGGCGGCGACGCTGGCGTAGTCGTGACGTGCGTCGATATGCACCCAGGCCAGCGAGCCGTCGGCGAACAGCGCGGCGGCCCCGACCGAGTCGCTGATCACCAGCTGAATCGTGTCGGCCAAGCCGCAGCCGATGATGTTGCGGTGCAATAGACCCGCGAACGTTCCTCCGCCGTGGACGACGGCGGGCCCGTGCGCGTCGGTGTCGTCGCGGCCTTCCGGCCCGCTTCCCCGAGCGGTATCGACGCCGACGATCCGGACGTCGAGACCGGCCTCGCGCACTACCTCACCGAGCGAGCAAATGCTGCGCCCGAGGTAGCACCCCACCTCGAAAACCAACTGCCGTCCGGGAAATGCGCGGCGGCTTCCTCCTGATGGCGACGCCACTGAAACCAGCCGGGGATATCGCGCCAGGTGTGCACGGGTTTGTCGAACTTGGTCGCGGTGTCCACGGTCCGGTCAGCCGTGCGGCGCCTCAGAGATCTTGCTGTCCGGTTTGCCGACCGTTTGGCAGTAAAGGGAGGCCGACGTCCGCGTCGCCGTGATCTCCAGGTTGCTGGGATCAGCACCGCTCTTGTCCTTGAGCATCTTGCTGACCTCGCTGTCTTGCTTCTTCTCGTCCTGCGACGTGAAGTCCTTGCATTTGGTGTCGCCACCGGTGTTGAGAATCTGCGAGGCAGAGCAACCGCCGAGCAACACTGCGGCGATCGCGATGGCCGCGGCAACAGTTCGCTTCATCGTTGACCTTTCTGAGCCGGAACGTTGGGTATCTGTACACCGGAACGCCCCATTTCAAACGCTGCACTACGGTGGAAAAGGTGACACCGCAAAGCCCGCTGCATGCGGTCCGGGACGCGCTGGGCAGCAGCCTGTTCGAAATGATCGCCGGTCCCGACGGTCCGGCGCAGCGCGCTCGCATCCACCACACAGCCCGGGCCCCGCTGGTTTGCCGACGGCCGTCCGATTCGCCGGGTGCACGCCGACGCCTCGATGTTCGTCGGCGGGTTGCGGGCATTGCTGCTGCAGTCGTTGCATCCGCTGGCCATGGCCGGCGTGGCCGAGCACTCCAATTACCGCGGCGACCCGTGGGGCCGGTTGCAACGAACCAGCACCTTTTTGGCCGTGACGACCTTCGGTACGGCGGCCGACGCGCAGCGCGCCGTCGATCGCGTCCGAGGTATCCACCGGAGGGTGAATGGGATCGCCGCCGACGGCCGCCCGTATCAGGCCACCGACCCGCACCTGCTGGAATGGGTACACATCGCCGAAGCCGACAGTTTCCTGCGCGCCCATCAGCTCTACGGCGCGGCCCCGCTGGACCAGGATGGTCGCGACGGCTACGTCGCGGACATGGCTGAAATCGCCGCCAAGCTCGGCGTGGTCAACCCGCCACGCACCGAACGCGAGTTGGCACAACGGATTAACGCGTTCCGACCGGAGTTGCGCAGCACGCCCGAGGCACGTGATGCGGCCCGGTTCCTTCTGCTGACGCCGCCGCTGCCGTTGGCGGCACGGGCGCCGTACGGCGCGCTGGCCGCGACGGCGGTGGCGATGCTGCCCGCATGGGCGCGCATACCGCTGCTGCTGCCCTACTTTCCGCCGGTCGAGGTCACGGTCGTGCGCACCATCGGACGCGCCTTGGTCGGCGGCATTCGTTGGGCGCTGCCCGCCACCGGCGGACAACGCGCCGTCACGCCGCCCCGTTGACGATGTCGACGAACAATCGGTGGATACGACGGTCGCCGGTCATCTCGGGGTGAAACGCCGTGGCAAGCACCCGGCCCTGCCGCACCGCGACGGCGTGTCCGGCCGCCCGGGCCAGTACCTGCACACCGTCACCGACCCGCTCCACCCACGGCGCGCGGATGAACACCGCGTGCACCGGATCGTCGAAGCCGCTGAACTCGACGTCGCCTTCGAACGAGTCGACCTGACGTCCAAAAGCGTTGCGCCGCACCGTGATATCGATGCCGCCCAGGGGAACGGCCTCGCGACCGCCCGCGCCGGCGTCCAGGATCTCGCTGGCCAGCAGGATCATGCCGGCGCAGGCCCCATAGGCCGGGCAGCCCGTCGGCCAACCGCTTACGCAACGGCTCCAGCAGGTCAAGCTCGCGCAGCAGATGGCTCATCGTGGTGGACTCGCCACCAGGGATGACCAGCGCGTCGACGGCGTCGAGTTCGTCACGACGTCGGACGCTGACCGAATCGGCTCCCGCGTCGCGCAGCGCCGCCAGGTGTTCGCGGGTGTCGCCCTGCAGCGCCAACACCCCGATGCGGACAGCACTCACTGTTCGGCCGGCCGGTATCCGCGCGCGAAGCGGGTCAGGCCCTCCTGCATGACGGCGGCGACCATCTCGCCGTACTGGTTGAAGATCTTGCCCTGGCACAGCGCGCGACCACCGCACGCCGACGGCGAAGACTGGTCGTAGAGCAACCACTCGTCGGCCCGGAACACCCGCATGAACCACATCGCGTGGTCCAGCGAGGCCACCTGCAGATGCGAGCGCTCGGCGAGGTGCGTCACCTGGGCCGACCCCAGCAGGGTGAGGTCGCTCATGTAGGCCAGCGCGCAGATGTGCAACACCGGGTCGTCGGGCAGCGGATCGCGATGGCGAAACCACACCTGCTGCTGCGAGGCCTTGCCGGGCAGACGCTCCAGTTGGTCTTGCGGCACGATGCGGACGTCCCACTCCTCGAACTGCTTGAACCCGGCGTCGTCGAACACCTTCATCGACTTCAGTCCCGGCAGATCGTCCGGGGGCGGCGCCGACGGCATCGCGTCCTGGTGGTGGATGCCGTCCTGGTCGGCCTGGAAAGACGCCGACATGGAAAAGATCGTCTGGCCGTGCTGAATGGCGTTGACCCGCCTGGTGCAGAACGACCCGCCGTCGCGCAACCGCTCGACGATAAAGACGGTGGGCGCCTTGGCATCTCCCGGCCGGATGAAGTACCCGTGCAGCGAGTGCACCAAGTGGTCGGGTTCGACGGTGCGCACGGCCGACACCAGCGACTGACCGGCCACATGACCGCCGAAGGTGCGCTGAAAGTAACCCGATTCCGGACTGAATACGCTACCGCGGTAGATGTTGACCTCGAGTTGCTCGAGATCAAGGATCTTCTCGATCGACACGAGATGTTCTTACCAGCCGCGTTCGGCCAGGCGATGCGGCGTGGCGATCTCCTCCACGTTGATGCCGACCATCGGCTCGCCGAGCCCGCGCGACACCCGGGCCAGCACATCGGGGTCGTCGTAGAAGGTGGTGGCCTTGACGATCGCCGCGGCGCGCTGGGCCGGGTCACCGGACTTGAAGATGCCCGAGCCCACGAAGACTCCCTCGGCGCCGAGCTGCATCATCATCGCCGCGTCGGCCGGGGTGGCGATGCCACCGGCGGTGAACAGCGTGACCGGCAGCTTGCCGGCTCGCGCCACCTCCACCACAAGGTCGTAGGGCGCCGCGAGTTCCTTTGCCGCAACGTACAACTCGTCGTCGGACAACGACGTCAGGCGGCGGATCTCGCCGCCGATGGCCCGCATGTGAGTGGTCGCATTGGAGACGTCACCGGTGCCGGCTTCGCCCTTCGAGCGGATCATCGCCGCGCCCTCGCCGATGCGCCGCAGCGCCTCACCGAGGTTGGTGGCGCCGCACACGAACGGCACGGTGAACTTCCATTTGTCGATGTGGTGGGTGTAGTCGGCCGGGGTGAGCACCTCGGATTCGTCGATGTAGTCCACACCCAGGCTCTGCAGGATCTGCGCCTCGACGAAGTGCCCGATGCGCGCCTTGGCCATCACCGGGATGGTGACCGCGGAGATGATGCCCTCGATCATGTCCGGGTCGCTCATCCGCGAGACGCCGCCCTGAGCGCGGATATCGGCTGGCACCCGCTCCAACGCCATCACCGCGACGGCGCCGGCGCCTTCGGCGATGCGGGCCTGCTCCGGCGTGACGACGTCCATGATGACGCCGCCCTTGAGCATCTCGGCCATCCCGCGCTTGACCCGCGCGGTTCCGGTCTGACCGCTGCCGGCCGCGCCGTTGTGCGCCGCGCTGTCCACTGCTACCTCTATCGTCGCTGTCTCTGCCCCCGGTACCGTCATCAGTCTAGTGGGCAGCCAACAGCGAATTTCCGCTGACGGTCGGTCCGGGCACCGGCTCCAGCTTCTAGCCCGTATTCGTTCTGTCGTAAAGATACTGAGCCAAGCCGAATTTCCCGGCGAGCGTGCGAAACTCCGATTCCGTGACAAAATGAGCCGGCCTTTTCGCCGTCGCCACGTTGCCACGCCACGAGAATCGATATTGCAGTCTCCCCCGATACATCTCATTCATGGCCGGGGTTCCAATGATCACTGGTTGTAGACCAGGAACGTGCACGAGCAGGACGGGCTGTGTGCGTGTATTTGCGAAGGAATCCAACCCGCCGCCCTCGACGAATATGAACTTCGCCGGGGTCGCGGTCACCTCCGCAAGCCCAGCTGAGGTAATGAGCGCATTCGTGTCCGGGTCGCTCACCGAGATGGCATCGTTGGCCACCTCAATGGCGAAAAGCCGCTGTCGCTTCCGGGAGAGATACGGAATCACCCGACAGCGGATCGGTTCCTCCGACGCAGCCGACTCCTCGTTGTCGCGCATCCCGAAAGTGTGCGACTCCTTCGGCCCAGCCAGCGCCGCCTCAACGCGGTCGAGAAACGCATCAACCTCGACTTCGCTGTAACCGCGTCGCCCAAGTCGTGGCTTAGAGAAAGCCACGTTGCGGACCTGGTCTGGAGCAAGAGAACCGCGGTTTGCGCCGTCGCCGGCAGCGCGCGCCTCAGCGAGCTGACGTTCGAGTTCGGCGATGCGCTTTTCGGGGTCGGCCCCGTCCATCGGCCAATTGTCCCACCGCCCAAGCAACGGCCGGGGGAAACCACGAAAGAAGGCGCGCGCCAGAAGCGTCAGCGGATGGACTGCAGCTGGCGGGCCCGATCCGGTGCGCCGGCCAGCGCGATCGCCTCGGCGAGCAGTTCCGACAGCTGTAGCGGGTACACCGTCTCGCCGGCCGCCACCAGCTCGGCGATGTCGGCGGCGTCACACCAGCGGTGGCAGTGGATGTAGCGGTTCTCCAGCTCGGTCCGCCCGGCGGCGGACGGCTCGAACCGTCGCGTCCGGTGGACGAAGAAGAACTCCTCGCTGTCGATCGCCGCGCCGTTGAAGTCGAACACCGCGTCGCGCCGCCAGATCGGGCCGATCATGTCAGCGGGATCGACACGCAAACCGGTCTCCTCGGCCAGCTCACGGGCGGCGGCTTGGGCCAACGACTCACCGTCGCCGACCTGACCGCCCACGGTGAACCACCACCGCGGCGCTGGTTTTCAGCGCCGCCGGACGCTGCAGGGTCAGAGCCGCACAGCAGCAACACCGCGCCGGATTCGTCGAGTAGCACCACCCGCGCCGAGGTGCGCCGATCGGCCGCGGAGTGATCGTCGTCGCGTAGCGCATCGGCCCGCTCGGCGATTTCGAAATAGCTTGGCAGCGCGGCTGTTCCACCCAACCGCAGCAGCCGAACCAGACGCCTCTCGCGCAGCGCCAGCGTGTCCCGGACCGCGTCGTTGTGAAATCTGCGGGCCAGCAGCACCCGCGCTTCGGCGTCGGCCAACTCGGCGATCAGCCCCGCCGGCAGCGACGCCGGATCGACCGTCGCCAGCGCGGCCGACAGCTGGTTTTCGCAGGCCTCGCGGGCCTGCCGGGGGGCGCGTTCGGCGGCGTCGGCCAGCGCCGCTAACTGCTTGGCGGCTGAGCTCCGCCGCGAACGCGCGCGGGCCACCACCGCGCGCCGGGCCAGCGCGCCGTCAAGGGCCTGCCAGGACAGGTCGTAGCGCACGTGCAGCCGGTCCAGCCGATTGGCCGTCTGATACGCCCAGGCGCCGAACACGACCAGCACCGCCAACAGCACGGCCAGAGTGACCAGCGATGATCGTCGGCGTCATCAGCTCGCCACCTGGACCTTGGCGCCGGACCCGGCGACCGTCTCGTAGACCCGCATGATCTGGTTGGCCACCACCGACCAGTCGTAGCGGCGCACCGCATCGGCGCCCGCCGCGATGTAGCGCTTGGCCACCTGATCGCTCTCCAATACCTCGACCAGGCCGGCCGCCAGCGCAGCGCCGTCTTCGACCGGAACCAGTCGGCCCGCGTCGCCGTCACGCAGCACCCGCCGGAATGCGTGCAGATCGCTGGCCACCACCGGAGTACCGGCAGCCATCGCCTCGACGAGCACGATGCCGAAACTCTCCCCGCCGGTGTTCGGCGCACAGTAGACGTCGGCGCTGCGCAACGCCGACGCCTTGGCGGCGTCGTCCACCTGGCCCAGGAAGCGCAGGTGGCCCGCCAATCCGCCTGCCTTACTCCGCAATTCGGCTTCGTCGCCGCGGCCCACGATCAGCACCTGCACCCCCGGAAAGTGCTCGACCAGGGCGGGCAACGCGTCGATCAGCACGGCCATGCCCTTGCGGGGTTCGTCGTAACGGCCCAAGAACAACACCGTCTTGCCGGGCCGCGGATAGCCGTCGAGCAGCCGGCGCTGACGGCGAACGAGGCCACGTCGACACCGTTGGGAATCTCGACCGCGTCCGATCCCAGCGCTTCCATCTGCCAGCGTCTGGCCAGGTCGGACACCGCGATGCGGCCGACAATCTTCTCGTGCCAGGGTCGCAGCACACCCCTGGAAGACCGTCAGCGTCAGCGATTTGGTGGTCGAGGTGTGAAAGGTCGCCACGATCGGCCCCTCGGCCACCCGCAGCGCCCACATCGACAGGCTCGGCGCATTCGGCTCATGCAGGTGCAGCACGTCGAAGTCGCCTTCGGCCAGCCAGCGCCTGACCTTGCCGTGTACGGCCGGGCTGAATTGCAGCCGGGCCACCGAACCGTTGTAGGGAATCGGGACGGCCCGGCCCGCGGAGACGACGTACTCGGGCAGCTTGACGTGTGGTGAGGAGGGCGCCAGCACGCTGACGTCCTGGCCGCGGGCGAGCATCACCTCGGCGAGCTGCAATACATGCGACTGCACCCCGCCCGGCACATCGAACGAGTACGGACACACCATGCCGATTCGCATCAAGCCCCCGCCAATCGGGCCCGTCGCTCGTCGGACAGATCTGCCAGCCACTGCGGCTGCAGCATGTGCCAGTCGGCGGGATGCTCGGCGATGTTGCGGGCAAAGACGTCGGCCAGCGCCTGGGTGATGACGCCGACGTCGCCGCCGGCGCAATCCAGCGGCGGGTAGATCTCGATTCGGGTCGCGTCGCCCTCGTACCAGCAGTGCACCGGCAGCAGCGCCGCCCCGGTTGTGATCGCCAGCTTCGCCGAACCGGCCGGCATCCTGGTCGGTTCGCCGAAGAAATCCACCTGGACCCCGGTGCGGGAAAGGTCGCGCTCGGCCATCAGACACACAGCCTTGTTGTCCCGCAGTCGTTCGCTGAGCAGCTGGAAGGGTGGCTGCTCGCCGCCGGACAGTGGGATCACCTCGAAGCCCAGGCTCTCGCGGTAGTCGATGAACCGCCGGTACAGCGACTCGGGTTTGAGCCGCTCGGCGACGGTGGTGAACCTGCCGCGAGTCTGGGCCAGCCACACCCCGGCCATATCCCAGTTGCCGCTGTGCGGCAACGCCAGCACCGCACCACGGCCCTCCGCCAGCGCCGCGTCGAGATGCTCCTCGCCCACAACCGTTTTGGCGAGTTCTTGACCCACTGCGTGGAGATCCATCGTTGGCAACCGGAACGCCTCTCGCCAGTAGCGGGCATAGGACGCCAGCGACGCCCGCATCAGGCTGCCGGGCACGTCTTTCGGCGGCAACACCGATGACGCGCGCCAGGTTCTTGCGCAGTTGGGCCGGTCCCCCGTTGCGGGACGCGTAGAGCGCTCCGGCGTCAAAAACGTTGCGCGCGGCGAATTCCGGCATCGTGCGCACCATCATCCACCCGGCCGCATAGCCCCAGTCGGACATCCGGCCACCCAGCGAAAGGCCGCTGACCCCAGGCAGTTTCAGGCCCGACGGGACCGAGATCACGGCTCGCTCTTCCCCGGCTGAACGTGGCCCTGCTCGCCGGCCGGGGGCATCGGATCGCCCGCGCCGGGCGAATGCCGCACGGTGTGCAGCCGCTGAGCACAGGTGATCATGCTGGCCGCGGCCAGCAGCCACATCGCCACGGGCAGCGCCCACGGCAACGGGAACACCGGCAGGTCCGACAACCCCGCCCCTACCAGCACGATGATCAACCGTTCCGGCCGTTCGATGAAGCCGCCGTCACCGCGCAACCCGCTGGCTTCGGCGCGGGCCTTGATGTAGGAGATGACCTGGGAGGTGACCAGACAGATCAACGTCGCCACCACCAGCGACGGGCTGTGCAGGCCGAAGGTTGCCCACCACGCCAGCCCGCAGAACACCGCGCCGTCGCTGATGCGATCGCAGGTGGCATCCAGCACGGCACCGAACCGGGTGCCGCCGCCGCTTTCCCGCGCCATCGCCCCGTCGACCGTGTCGAACAGCACGAAGAACGTGATGACCAACGTGCCGGCGAACAGTCGGCCGCATCGGAAACAGCGTCAGCGCGGCCAGCACCGCGGCGGCGGTGGCGATGATCGTGACGCTGTCCGCGGTGAAGCCGGCACGCAGGAACGCCCGGGCCACCGGTGTGGTGACCCGCGCGACGCCCTCACGCGACAGTAACTTGCTCATAGCTTGCTCACCGTTGCTTTTCCCACTCGGTGGCCAGTAGACGACGGGTGTCGCGCAGCAACTGCGGGATGACCTTGGAGTCGCCGATGATCGTGATGAAGTTGGCGTCGCCACCCCACCGCGGCACCACATGCACATGCAGATGTTCGGCCAGTGAGCCGCCCGCCGATGCCCCCAGGTTCAAGCCGACATTGAAGCCGTGCGGCCGAGACACGTTCTTGATGACGCGAATCGCCTTCTGCGTGAACGCCATCAGCTCGGCGGTCTCCTTGTCGGTGAGATCCTCCAGCTCGGATACCCGCCGATACGGCACCACCATCAAATGTCCCGGGTTGTACGGGTAGAGGTTGAGCACGGCGTAGACGAGTTCGCCGCGGGCGACGACCAGACCGTCCTCGTCGGGCAGCTGCGGAATATCGGAGAACGGCTGTGCGCGGTGGCTGTTGTCCTGCTTCAGCGGCCCCTCGGCCAGGTAGCTCATTCGGTAAGGCGTCCACAATCGCTGCAGGTGATCGGATTCACCGACCCCTCTGTCGATGATCGCGTCGTCATCAGCCACGGCTATTCACCTTGACCAAATCACCAGTAGGAACGGCATTTTCGCGTTCAGCGATCCACTGCGTGATCGCAGCCACCGCTTCGTCGCGAGGGACGCCGTTGATCTGCGTGCGGTCGCCGAACCGGAAACTCACCGCGCCGGCCTCGACGTCGCGGTCCCCGGCCAGCAGCATGAACGGCACCTTTTGGTTGGTGTGATGGACGATCTTCTTGGCCATGCGATCGTCGCTGGAATCCACCTCGACTCGCACCCCGTGCGACTTCAGCTGCGCGGCAACATCTTCCAGATAGGACGACGTGATCGTCGGCAACCGGGATGCCGACCACCTGCACCGGCGCCAGCCAGGCCGGGAATGCACCGGCGTAGTGCTCGGTGAGGATTCCGAAAAACCGCTCAATCGAACCGAACAGCGCGCGGTGGATCATCACCGGCCGCTGCCGCGAACCGTCGGCGGCGGTGTATTCCAGCTCGAAACGCTCCGGGAAGTTGAAATCGACCTGGATGGTCGACATCTGCCAGCTGCGGCCCAGCGCGTCGCGGGCCTGCACGGAGATCTTCGGGCCGTAAAAGGCCGCGCCGCCGGGATCAGGCACCAGTTCCAGACCGGATTCCGTCGCGACTTCGGCCAGCGAGTTGGTGGCTTCCTCCCACATCTCATCCGAGCCGACGAACTTCTCCGGGTCCTTGGTGGACAGCTCGAGATAGAAGTCCTCCAACCCGTAGTCGGCCAGCAAGTCGAGCACGAACCGCAACAGCGACGCCAGTTCGTCGTGCAACTGCTCGCGGGTGCAGAAGATGTGCGAATCGTCCATGGTGAACCCGCGCGCCCGGGTCAGCCCGTGCACCACACCGGACTTCTCATAGCGGTAGACGGTGCCGAACTCGAAGAGCCGCAACGGAAGCTCGCGATACGACCGCCCCCGTGACCGGAAGATCAGCGTGTGCATCGGGCAGTTCATCGGCTTGAGGTAGTAATCCTGCCCGGGCTTACGCACGGTTCCGTCGTCGTTCAGCTCGGCATCGAGGTGCATCGGCGGGAACATGCCGTCGGCGTACCAGTCCAAGTGGCCCGACGTCTGAAACAGTTGCGCCTTGGTGATATGCGGGGTGTTGACGAATTCATACCCGGCCTCGATGTGCTTGCGCCGCGAGTACTCCTCGAGCTCCCTGCGAACGATGCCACCCTTCGGGTGGAAAACCGCCAGACCAGAACCGATTTCGTCGGGAAAGCTGAACAAGTCCAGCTCGGCGCCCAATTTGCGGTGGTCGCGACGCTGGGCTTCCTCGAGCAACTGCAGATGGCGGTCGAGTGCCTCCTGGGTCTCCCAGGCGGTGCCGTAGATGCGCTGCAGGCTGGCGTTCTTCTGATCGCCGCGCCAGTAGGCGGCCGAACTTCTGGTCAGCTTGAACGCCGGGATGTGCTTGGTCGTCGGGATGTGCGGTCCGCGACACAAATCGCCCCAGACCCGTTCGCGGGTACGGGGATTGAGGTTGTCGTAAGCGGTGAGCTCGTCGCCGCCGACCTCCATGACGTCGGGGTCGCCGGACTTGTCGTCGACGAGTTCGAGCTTGTACGGCTCGTTGGCCAGCTCCTCACGCGCCTGGTCTTTGGACTCGTAGACGCGGCGGTCGAACAGCTGCCCGTCCTTGACGATCTGGCGCATCCGCTTTTCCAGCTTCGCCAAGTCCTCCGGCGTGAACGGATCCGCCACGTCGAAGTCGTAGTAGAAGCCGTCGGTGATCGGCGGCCCGATGCCGAGCTTGGCGTGCGGGAACAGGTCTTGGACGGCTTGGGCCAACACGTGTGCGGCCGAGTGCCGAATGACACTGCGCCCGTCGTCGGTGTTGGCCGCCACCGGCGTGACCTCGGCGTCCGCCGCGGGAGCCCAGCTCAGGTCGCGCAGCTTGCCCTCGGCATCGCGCACCACCACGACCGCATCGGGGGCGCCGCGGCCGGGCAGGCCCGCGTCGCGCACCGCGGCGGCCGCGGTCGTCCCGGCAGGCACCCGGATCGGGGCTGCTGGGGCGGGGTGTGCGAGGGCGGTCATCGGCGCGGTCTCCATGACTTTCGGGTGTTCAAGCGGACCCGACCATGCTATCGGGGTGGGTACCGCCGACGGTTGCAGCCTTAGGGCTGGCCGGGTTTGAGCAACACGAACAGCGCCTCGCTGTCGGTCAGCACCGTGTCGCCGTCGCTCAACCGGCCCGACACGAAGATCTTGCGTCCGTCGACCCGGTCGACCCCCGCGTCGACCTGCAGCTCCTTGTCGATCGGGACGATCTGGCGGTAGTTGATGTGCAGGTATGCGGTGCGCTGCCGAGGGCCGCCGGTGATCACCCCAGACGTCATACCCAACACCGAGTCGAACAGCAGCCCGAGCGCGCCGCCGTGCACGGCCCCGTTGCGGCCCAGGTGAAACCGCCGAAAGCGGGCCCAGCCCTCGATCCGGCCATCTTCGGTTCTGCGCACCTTCATCGGCACCGGCAGGATGTTGCCGCGGTTCGGCAGGTCCATCCGGCGGCCCGACGGCGTCGCCCACTCGTCGGTGTCGAACGGGCTGAGCAGGTCAGACACCTTCTCGATCAGGTCGGCGGCCTCGCTGATCACGCCGTCGGGCGCGTCGACCGCCCGGGCGTGATCCTGCAGCGTGCGAACGGCCTCGATGAACCGGCCGTAGTCGGGCCCACCCTTGATCGTCGGTTCGGGCGGATTGAATCCGCCGCCCGGGTGTCGCGCATGTTCGCCGGCCACCAGAACACCGTATTGGGTGGGCCGCCGGCGACGAACCCCAAGGCCCGCTAGCTGTTTTGTTGGGCGCCCGCCGCGGCCAGTGTCTCGAATTCCTCGTCGGTGAGGGTGATCTCCGCCGCGGCGACGTTCTGCTCCAGGTGGGAAACGCTGGACGTGCCGGGAATCGGCAGCATCACCGGGGACCGCTTCAGCAGCCAGGCCAGCGCCAACTGGGACGGCGTCGCGTGGTGGCCGGCCGCAACCTTCGCCAGGGGACCGTCGGGGGCGGCCAGCGGGCCGGCGGCCAGCGGGAACCACGGGATGAAGGCGATGCCCTGGCTGGTCGCGGCATCCAGCAGCGGTTCGGCGGTGCGGGCGGCCAGGTTGTACATGTTCTGCACCGACACGATCGGCGTGATCTGCTGGGCGGCCTTGAGCTGGTCGACGTTGACCTCGGACAGGCCGATATGGCGGATCTTGCCTTCCTTCTGCAGCGCGACGAGTTCGCCGACCTGGTCGGCCAGCGGGAAGTTGGCGTCGACGCGGTGCAGCTGAAACAGGTCGATGGTCTCGACGCCGAGGCGCCGCAGGCTCATTTCGCATTCCTGGCGCAGGTAACTGGGATTGCCCAGCGGAATCCACACGTCCGGCCCGGTGCGCAGCAGCCCGGCCTTGGTCGCGATGACCAGGCCCTCATAGGGATGCAGCGCCTCGTGGATGATGTCCTCGGAAATGTAGGGACCGTACGAGTCGGCGGTGTCGATGAAGTTGACGCCGAGCTCAACGGCGCGACGCAGCACCCGCACGGCTTCGCCGCGGTCGGCCGGCGGACCCCAGACGCCTTTGCCGGTCAAGCGCATTGCGCCGAAACCGAGTCGGTTAACCGTCAATTCGCCACCGAGGGTGAGCGTTCCGGATGCCTGGGCTGGTTGTGCGGTGTTGGTGGTCACGCTTACGACCGTACGCCGCAGAAGCTCGCCCGCGCGCGGCGTGGCAAGCTGAAGCAGGTGGACTTGTACACGATCAGTCACATGCCGCTGACCTATCCCGAAGTCGGTGCGACCGCCGGACCCCCGCCGCCGGGATATCGCCACCTCGGCTTCGTCTCCCAGGTCGGCGCGGGTCACCAGCGTTACGAGGAGGCCGCTGACGCGGTCATGCACTGGGGTATGCAGCGCGGCGCCGGGTTGCGCGTCGAGGCCAGCAGCGACGTGGTCGAGGTCGGCGCGGTGGTGCTGGTCAAGATGGGTTTCCTGAAAGCACCCTGCCGGGTGGTCTACGTGATCGACGAGCCCGGTGTCCGGGGTTTCGCCTACGGCACTCTGCCGGGTCACCCCGAGTCCGGTGAGGAACGGTTCGTGGTGCGCCACGACCCGGTCACCGCTGCGGTGTACGCCGAAGTCTCGGCGTTCTCCCGGCCGGCGACCTGGTGGAGCAAAGCCGGCGGCCCGTTCACGTCACTGGCCCAGCGCGTGATCGCCAAGCGCTACGTTCGCGCGGTGTGATCGGCCCGAGCGTGAGCCGCGACACTTAAACCACCGCTTGACATTGCCCCCGCTCTGTGTCGCGATGGTTTAAGTCTCGCGGTGCCAGTTCGTCAGCAGTTTTTCCGCACCCTCGCAGAGCCGGTCGATGACCTGGGCCACCGGTGCGACGCCGGTGACCATCCCGACACCCTGGCCGGCATCCACCGGGGCGGTTCGACGATCGTCGGCGGCGATCGCGGCGGCCAGTTCGTCCAGGGCAGCGGGCTCGTCGGCCAGCGCGTCCTCGTGACCGGTCCAGCGCGCGACGAAGTCGTTGCGCAGCACCCGCGATGGGAACCGCTTCGACCACGGCAGTCCACGAACGATGTCGAACACCCGGGTGCTGGTGGTGTCGGTTTCGCGGGCCGCGACCAATGCGCGGCGAGACGCATCGGTCGTCAGCGCCTCCGGGGAGGCAGACAGGACGGTGCCTAACCACGCGCCGCTGGCGCCGGCGGCCAGCACGGCTGCCAGGCTTCGCGGAGAGGCGATTCCTCCGGCTGCCAGCACCGGCACCGATACGACGTCCAAGACCGCGTCCAGCAACGGGAGCGTGCCGATCGTCGCATCCCCGTGGCCGCCACCCTCGGAACCGCGGGCCACCAGCAGATCGATCCCGGCATCTTGCGCCCGCTGCGCCTCGAGACTGTTGTAAACCTGTGTGGCGGCGGCGATCCCGGCGTCGTGGACGCGATCGACCCATGACAAGTCGGTTCCGAAGCTGACCGAGACAAGCACGGGCTGCGCGGCCAGCGCGGCATCGAACAGCTCCGGCTCCTTGCGAATCACCCAGTCCACCAAGCCAATTCCGAACGTCCCACGCACGTGTGGCAATTCGGCGTGCAGCGCCGACGTCGACCCGGCAGTGCCCATGCCCACCATGCCCAGTCCACCGGCGGCGGTCACTCCGGCGGCAAGTCGTCCGCCGGCAACGCCTCCCATGGGCGCGTTCACGATTGGCACCCGCAGGCCCATGCGCCGCGACCACGGCGTCGACAGCATCTGATTACGCCGAGGGAAGGCTCTTGAAGACGGTGAGCAGGATCACCGAATCGTCGATGGCCTGTAGTGAATGCCGCTGCGACGGAATGACAACGTAGTCGGCGGTCTTTCCGTCCCATACGTCCGTCACCGGCGGTGAGGTGCACATGTCCTTTCAGAACCTGCAGCGACGCCTGTCCGGGGCTGTCGTGTTCGGAGAGCTCATGCCCGGCCAGCAACGCCATCACGGTCTGCCGCAGTTCGTGGGTGTGCCCGCCATGCAATGTGTGTGCGGCCCGCCCGCTGTGTGCCTGCCGTGCCTCGGCCAGCGTTTCGTCGGCCAGGCTGGTCAGCGAAATCGATTCCATCAATGCATCCTTCGGTCGGCGTTGCCTCAACTGGATAGTAGAAGAATCCCGCCCGCTGCCAAGGCGAGCGCCTTGATCGCCTCGAGACCGATGTAGACGTAATGGCCGCGCGAGCGCGGCGCATCCAGGCCGGCGAGCACTTGGTCGGAGCGACGAGTCAACCGGGGCCGCACCGCCCCGATCTGCAGGGCCAGCGCGGCGAACGCGACCGCCAACGCCGCCGCCGCGGCGACCGGCGGCGGGCTTGCCAGTGTGACGTCACCAGGATGACGATGGCCAGAACCCACCTCGACGGTGTTGAGCGCGCGAAAGACCAAACGGCCGATGCCGAGGCCGATCTGCAGGGTGACGTTCGGAGCGCGGAACTTCAGCGGCGCTTCGAGAAACGAGATGGCCAGCACCATGCCCAGCCAGACGAAGACAACCGCGACAGCGAGGCCGCGGACGCGACACTCACGTCGCCGCGGCGTGCCGGGTGAGTCTCACCAGACACAGATCCGGCTCGACGAAAGCGTCCAGCCGATCGACGGTGACCGGTGCCTCCCAGGTTTCCAGCGCTCCGCGCATGAGCCCCAAGTGGATCGGGCAGACGACGGCTTTCTGGCTTTCCGCCAGCTCCAGAAACGGGCAGTGCCGCAACTCGACCTGCTCGTCTCCGCGACGCTCAGGGGCAAAGCCGAGCTCGTCGAGTAATCCGACCAGGTGCTCGATCGATTCCTCCGCGCCGAGCTCCCCGGCCGTGGTCGGCGGCGGCGGTTTGAGCTGCAGAGCCCACGCGCGACCGGCGGCCATTGCCCTGGGCGCCGGCGTCCCGATCGCCGGCGAGACCGGTGGCAAGGATCTCGGCCAGCAGCCGATAGTGCCGGGGTCCGCCGGGATCCATCCGCTGAGTCGCACGGAACATCAGGGCCGGCCGGCCCGGACCTTTGCGGTCCGCGGCAACCTGCTCCACCCGGCCGGTGCTGACCAAGGTGTCGAGGTGAAAGCGAACGGTGTTCGGATGCACGTCGAGCGTGTCGGCGATGGTGGCGATGCTCATCGGAGAATGCGCCGCTTTCAATATCCTCAGCACATCGTGGCGGCGGCCGAGGGATTGCTTTGCTGATTTGACGACGCTCATTTTCCCCAACATTCTGCGCTGCGCGGGTCCGTGATCAGCTGCGTTTCGCCATAACACGGACTGACCCGACCCAGCATGTCACCCAGCAGCGTCTATGCAAGTCGAACTTCCCGACGCCCAGCAAAGCCCCGATCGTACCGGGGTCGTTCATCGAGCTCCCAATCTCCTCAGCTTCGCCAACACGTCGGCGATTCGGTCGGGCTGCTCGGCCGGCGCGAGGTGGGCGGCCTGTGCCACCTCGACGAACCGTCCACGGGTCACGTTGCTGGCGATGAACCGCAAGCGAATCGGGCGGCGTGGCAATGTCGTTGGCGCCGGCAACAGCGACGATCGGGGTGTCGATCTCGCCGAGGCGATGACGGGCGTCGAACTCGGCGAGCGCCTCGCAGGTGCGCGCATAGCCGTCGTCGTCGACCCGGCGCAGCGTGTCCAGCAGCGTCTGGGCTGACGCGGGATCACGCTCGAAGAATCCGGGGGCGAACCACCGGCGAATCGACAGTGCCACGACTTCGCCGGTTCCCGCCGTCCGAACGACTTTGGCCCGGGACTGCCAGTCGTCCGGGTCGCCGATGCGCGCGGCCGTGCAGATCAGCGCCGCCGACACGATGCGCTCGGGATGCCCGAGCAGCAGTTGAAGGCCGACAGCGCCGGCCACTGAGACGCCGGCATAGGTGAACGGCCGTCTGCCGATCCGGTCTTCCACGACTTTGATGACGCTGGCGGCCAGGTCGTCGATGGTGAAGGCGTCCCTCGGTCGCGGACTGACGCCGTGACCGGGAAGATCCCAGCCGATGACGTGATAGGTGCCCGCCAACCGTCGTGCCACACCAGACCACAAGGCGACCACCGAGGTGCCCAGTGACGGGCCTACGACCAGCGGCGGTAGATTCGGTGACCCGCCCAGATGCGAGCCGCGAATTCGCGGGGCGCTCACGGGCGTTCCTTGACGATTCGTTCGGCCCGATCGAGGCTTTCGTCGATCAGAGCGTCGACCGCACCGAAGATAGTTGCCGGACGGGGGTTTCCCGACCAGCTCAGCGATGACGCGTTGCTCGCCGAGCACGTCGGTGCTGCCGAGGTTCTTGGCCATCTGCGCCGGATGGACCTCCAGCCCGGCGAGCAGTTCACTGGCACTGGGAGCCGGCGACAACGGTTCGCCGGGCCAGGATCCGTAGCGTGTCCCATTCGGCATGCCATGAGCCGTCAGGACGTTCGTCGTTGGCCAGTGCGGCGGCGGTGTGCAGCGTCGCGCCCAGCGACGGCGCGGAAATCGCCGCGCGGCGAATCAGGATGGACAACACCGGGTTGCGCTTGTGCGGCATGCTCGACGATCGGCCGCGATCTCCGGCGGCGGGTTCGCTCAGTTCGGCGATCTCCGGACGGACCAGTGTCAGGACGTCCGACGCGATGCGCCCCCAGGCATCGGTGCATCCGATCAACGCATCTCCGATCGCGGTCACCGGTCCGCGGGCGGTGTGCCACGGCATCGCGCAAGTCCAAACCCAAAGCGACTGCGGTGTTTTGCGCCAGCTCAACCGAGATTCCCGCCGGATTGGGATGACCGGCGAGAGCGGCCAATTCAGTTGTGGCGGCCAGCGTTCCACCCGCGCCGCCGATTTGCACCGGCATGCTCAGCGCGCTGAGTTGTTGATAGGCGTCGACCACGCCGTTGCACCACGTCGCCGCTTTGACTCCGAAAGTCGTGGGCACCGCATGCTGGGTCAGGGTACGAGCCACCATCGGGGTGCCGCGGTGGGTTGTCGCAAGCACCGAGAGTGCTGAAATCTGTTCGGCCAGTTGCGCCATCAACTCATCGACGACGGCACGCGTCGCCAGCATCAGGCCGGTGTCGATCACGTCCTGACTGGTAAGGCCGCGGTGAATCCATCGGCTGACCTCCGTGCCGGCCCGGTCGCGAAGCAGTGCCACCAAACCGATGACGGGGTTGCCGCCATCCTCCGATTTGACCGCCAGCAACTCGCAGTCGCCGTCACTCCACCAAGCCGGCAAGATCGAGCGCCGGTGCACTGATCGGGCGCCAGACCCGCGGCGACCAGTGCATCCAACCAGGCCGATTCCACCGCGACCATCGACGCAAGCAGTGTCGAGTCGGACATCAGCTCGCCGGCACGGTGGTCTCCCGGCCACAGCAGGTTCGTCATCCCGAGTCACCGCGGTAGGCCAGAAACACGGTCTCGTTCGCGCCCTGCAGGTGAATGTCGAAGCGGTATCCGCCGGTTTCGTTGGCGCAGATCAGGGTTCGCCGTCGGGTGGCGTCGAGGGCGCTCAACAGCCGATCGGCGTCCAGGCTCGGAGTCCGGCAGGTAGGCGCGGGTGAAAACCCGGTTCAGCAGCCCGCGCGCGAAGACGACGATCGCGAAAAACGCCGCTCGCCCGGTCGGCGCGCCGGGCGTCAGCGTGCTGAAGCTGTAGTGGCCGGCGGCGTCGGTTGCGCATCGGCCCCATCCGGTGAACGTCTTCCCATCGCGCCGCAGTGAGCCCTTCCGTGGGACCATGCGGCCGTCGGGACCGGGCTGCGATATTTCCACCAGGGCGTCGGGCACGGCGTCGCCGGCACCGTCGTAGACCGTGCCGTGCAACCGGATGGCGCCTTCGTGCGCATCGCCGACCAGCAGGTTGTCACCGGGATAAGACAATCCGAGGTGTAAGTAGGGTCCGACCGTTTGGCCAGGGGTGCAAGCTAATTCAGCCATGGTCACCGTTTGGCTCGGTCCAGGTTCGCCGACTGCCGGCCACGACAATGTCCCACCGGTAGCCGGTCGCGTACTCAGGCTGAGTCAGATCATGGTCGTAGGCGGCGATCAACCGTTGGCGTGCAACGGGATCCACAATGGACTGGTAGATCGGATCCAAACCGAACAGCGGGTCGCCCGGGAAATACATCTGGGTGACCAGCCGCTGGGTGAACGCAGTCCCGAACACCGAGAAGTGAATGTGCGCCGGACGCCAGGCATTTCGGTGATTCCGCCACGGGTAGGGACCCGGCTTGATGCTAAGAAAGCGATACGTCCCGTCGTCCTCGGTCAGGCAACGGCCCACCCCGGTGAAGTTCGGATCGATCGGCGCCGGATGCTGGTCGACTTGGTGGTTGTAGCGACCGGCCGCGTTGGCTTGCCAGATCTCGACGAGCTGACCGACCAGCGGCTTACCCGTTGCGTCGAGCAGCCGCCCGGTCACGATGATGCGCTCCCCGATCGGCTCGCCAGGTTGGCCGGCGGTGAGGTCTGCGTCGAGGGGGTCGATCTCCTGGGGGCCGAAGCAAGGCGACCAGCGCTCGACCTCGTCCGGGTCGACACAGACGAATGGAGACTTCGGATGGCGGAGCCGACTGCTGCGGTACGGCGGGTAGTCCAGAAGCGGCTGCGAGACATCTTTCCCCTGGTATTCAGCCGCGATGCGGGTGATCTCCGCAGTGATCGCGTGTTGGGAAACAGCGCGGGCCGGCTCTGCTGCAGCCTTCATTGAAGCTGACGCTAACCCGAGAATCGGCTACCCTCAACCGTCTTCGCGGGATTTATGTTCCGTATGCGCAATAGTCTGGTGCCATGCCGCGTGACTACATCTATGACCAGGGGTTCTCCGAAGAGCGGGCCCGCCTGGCAGGCATCGAAAGCCTGTGGGATCCGGGAAGCCAGCGACTGCTCGACGGGTTGGGCATCGGTGCGGGCTGGCGATGCCTGGAAGTTGGTGCCGGCGGCGGCTCGCTGGTCGAGTGGATGGCCGGTCGCGGCGCTAAAGTGCTCGCGATCGATATCGACACCCGCTTCGTCGAGCCGCTCGCCGGCGACGCGATCGAGGTCCGGCGGGTAGACATCCGGACCGACGAGCTGCCGGAGCTCCAGTTCGACTTGGTCCATGCCCGATTGGTCCTCGAGCACCTCACCGAGCGCCGACAAATCCTCGACCGCCTGGCGGCCGCGCTGCGCCCCGGCGGCTGGATGGTCATCGAGGACTACGACTGGACCGGTCTTGGCTTCGAGGACGACGATCCGAGGTTCGAGCAGGTGGCCGATGCCATCATCACGTTCATGCAGGAAGCCGGATTCGAGCCGCGGTACGGCCGCCGAGTCGTCGCCGACATGGCCGCCGCCGGGCTGACCGACGTTCGCGGCGAAGGCCGCACCCTGATCATCGACTCGCGCTCCCCGGGCTTTGCCTTCTTCAGGCTGTCCTTTGACAGCCTGCGGGACGCCGTGGTGGGCGCCGGCCTGCTGTCGCGCGACGACGCCGATTGGGCAGCCGCCCGGTTCGCCGAGGACAGGCGAGTGCACACACCGCTGATGATGGCCGGAATCGGTCGCCGCTGAACGGGTTTCGGCTGTGCCGCGACGGGTGTTGACCACGCCGTCGGCCTGCGGCATTCTCTATAGAGCAGAATACTCCTCTGTATTACAGATTGTAGGTTGGCGGCGAGTCATGGCCGATCACCGCGGTGCCCTCGATCAACGTCCTCGACAACGTTCGGCGCGGGATGATCCCCGCGCACATCTACAACGACAAAGAGCTTTTCGAGCTGGAAAAAGAGCGTCTCTTCAGCCGGGCCTGGCTGTTCGTCGCGCACGAATCCGAGATCCCGCAGGACGGCGACTACGTCGTGCGCCGGGTGCTCGACGACTCGTTCATCATCACCCGCGATGCGAAGGGCGATGTGCGCGCCTTATTCAATATGTGCTTACACCGGGGCATGCAGGTGTGCCGCGCCGAGATGGGCAACGCCTCCAACTTCCGGTGCCCCTACCACGGCTGGACCTACCGCAACGACGGCCGGTTAACCGGTCTACCGTTCCATCG
Source organism: uncultured Actinomycetota bacterium (assembly GCA_963791535.1). GTDB lineage: Bacteria > Actinomycetota > Actinomycetes > Mycobacteriales > Mycobacteriaceae > Mycobacterium. Next base: position 155,466 of record CAWBSW010000009.1, read on the forward strand.
GGAAGCCTACGGCGGCGACGACGGGTTCCCCAGAAGCAGTCAAACCCTGCTTCCCGCACCGAATCTCGCGAGCTACAACGGCCTGATCTTCATCAATCTGGACCCCGACGCGCAACCACTCGAGGAATTCCTCGGCGACTTCCGGTTCTATCTCGACTTCTACACCAAGCAGAGCCGGGGCGGACTGGAGGTCCGCGGACCGCAGCGCTGGCGAATCAAGGCCAACTGGAAGATCGGCGCCGAGAACTTCGCCGGGGACATGTACCACACCCCGCACACCCACGCGTCGATCGTCGAGATCGGCCTGTTCCGCGAGCCGAAAGCGCAGAAGCGCAAGGACGGAGCCACCTACTGGGCGCAGTGTGGGGGTGGAACCACCTACAAGCTGCCGCCGGGCAACTTTGACGAACGCATGCGCTATGTCGGTTACCCGGACGAGATGATCGACCGGATCAAACACGTCTGGACGGCACCGCAACAGCAATTGGTCGGCGAAGACGGGTTCATGATCTCGGCCGCATCGTGTTTCCCGAACCTCAGTTTCGTGCACAACTGGCCCAAGGTGCTCGACAGCGCAGACGGCGACGACGTGTTGCCGTTCATATCAATTCGGCTGTGGCAGCCGATCAGCGAGAACGAAACCGAGGTGTGTTCGTGGTTCGCGGTGGACTCCGCGGCGCCGCCGGAGTACAAGAAGAACTCCTACAAGGCCTATCTGATGTGCTTCGGGTCGACGGGCATGTTCGAACAGGACGATGTGGAGAACTGGGTGTCGTTGACCAACACCGCCGGCGGATCGATGGCGCGACGGCTACTGCTCAACAGCAGGATGGGTCTGCTTTCCGACGACCGGCCGGTCGTCGATCCGCTGCCTTCGGCAGCGTTTCACGGGCCCGGACACGCCCAGGTTGGCTACAACGAGAACAATCAGCGCGCGTTGCTGCGGCTGTGGGCCGACCATTTGGAGATGCCGCCGGTGTCGACCGCCATCACCGCCCTCGGCACGGCGGTCGACGATATGACCACCACCCAACTCGGAAAGCCGGTGGGAAAGCCGCTGCCGTTCAACGACAATCGGCACCTACAGGCGCATCAGTTCTTGGTCGACGAAGCCTATCTGCTCGATGCGCAGCAGTACGAGACATGGTTGGACACCCTCACCGACGACATTCGTTACCTGATGCCGGTACGCGTCACCACCGCCCTGGGCGCCGGGTTCGACACCTCGCCGGGGATGGCGCACTTCGACGAGGACAAGTACTCGCTGAGCCGGCGGGTTGCCCGGTTCGCCACCGAGCATGCCTGGACCGAGGATCCGCCGTCGCGGATGCGCCACTACATCACCAACGTGCGCACGTTCGCCTGCGAGGATGACGCACATCTCGTCGTCGAATCCGCCGAACTGCTGTTCCGCAGCCGCGGCGACGTCAACGAGGCGGCACTGGTGTCCTGCGGTCGCCACGACGTGTTGCGTCGATGCGAATCACCAGGACAGTGGAAACTCGCGCGCCGCACCATCATGGTCGACGAGTCGGTCTTGAGGATGCAGAACCTGGCGGTGCTTCTTGTGAAGGACGCACTGGCAGAGTTGCTCAACGGCGCGGTGGGCGAACCGCTCACGGTGGCAAATGAATTCACCGAAGTCACGGTCCGCCGCGTCGATACCAGAAACGGATCGCGACTGTTGATCCATGCGCCGAAATCCGGTCGGTGGATCAGCCTGGACGCCCTGGAGGTCGAGGCGTTGACGCGGCAGAACGCCCGCACGCTGGCCGCGATGGTCGGTAACTCCGCCGGCCCGCTACTGCCCGACGACGGCGCCCAACCGTGACCAGGTGGCTGGACGGCAAGCGTGCCCTGATCGTCGGAGGCGGATCCGGCATCGGCAGGGCGGTCGTCGACGCCTTCCGTGACGAAGGCGCGAAAGTCGCTGTGCTCGAGCGAGATGCCGACAAGTGCGACACGTTGCGGCACAAGCTGAAGAAGGTGCCGGTGGTCGAAGGCGACGCGACCACCCGCGCAGCCAACGATCTGGCGGTCGCCACGGCGGTCGAGGCGTTCGACGGCCTCGACACCCTGGTCAACTGCGTCGGGATCTTCGACTTCTACAAGGGAATCGGCGACATTGACGCCGACGACCTGCCCGCCGCGTTCGACGAGATGTTTCGTACCAACGTGCTGAGCCATCTGCAGTCGGTCAAATCGGCGTTACCTGCGCTGCAAGCCGAAACCGGATCGTCGATCGTGCTGACCGAGTCCGCGTCGTCTTTCTACCCGGCACGCGGCGGAGCGCTGTACGTGTCATCGAAGTTCGCGGTGCGCGGACTGGTCAGCACGCTGGCTCATGAACTCGCACCGCAGATCCGGGTCAACGGCGTGGCACCGGGCGGCACGCTGAACACCGACCTGCGCGGTCTTGCCAGCCTTGGGCTGGACGATGTCCGCCTCGACGACACCCCCAACCGCGCCCGCGATCTGGCCGCGCGCACGCCGCTGAATGTCGCCCACACCGCGGAAGATCACGCCTGGAGTTTCGTGTTCTTGGCGTCGGACCGGTCCCGCGGTATCACCGGCGACACCATCCATCCCGACGGCGGATTCGGGCTTGGGGCGCGGTCGTGATGCGCGACGGCGACGATGCAGTGGGGGCATCCCCAGCCGCGCAGCGGCGAGGGGGCCGAAGCGATGCTGAGAAGCGGCGCAATCTGACGATCGATGAACAACGCAGATTGGTAGCCGAAGCATGTCGGGTCGCGGCGGCCCGCGGGCTGGTCGACGGCATCCTGGGCCATCTGAGTCTGCGGGTCGACGACGAGCGGCTGCTGCTCCGATGCCGCAGCGATACCGACACCGGTGTGGCGTTCACTCGGCCCTCGGATATCCGGCTCATCGGATTCGACGGCAGCGCAGGCAGCTCCCGGGGAATTGGACGGGTATCGGGTTCCCAACGAACTTCCCATCCACGTCGAAACGATGCTGGCCGACCCGCAACACCGGGCGGTGGCGCATTTGCACCCGCCCGCCGTCGTCGCCGCCGATCTCGCCGGCATCACGATCCGGCCGATCTACGGCGCCTACGACATTCCCGGGGCGTGGCTCGCGCGCGGCGGTGTGCCGGTCTATGAACGTGCGGTGCTGATCCGAAACACCAAGCTGGGCAAGGAAATGGTGGCCGCCATGGGCGAGGCACCGGTGGTGATCTGCCGCGGCCACGGCATCACCAGCGCGGCGGCCACCGTCCAGCAGGCTGTGCTGCAAGCGATCAGCCTCGATGCGCTGGCCCGGATGTCACTGCAGATGCGCGCGGCCGGCGGCACGTTGCGCGACATCGACGACGCGGACTGGCAGGAACTCCCGGATTTGGGGCCCGGTTTCACCACCGACGCGACCTGGCGGCACGAGGTCGCGCGCTTGCAGTTCAACCGAGCTGATCGCCAATCTCCTTGGCCGCCTCTGTAAGTGCGGCTGCGACCGAAGCGTACTGCGATCGGAGGAGCCGGTGCTGCGGGGCCGCGGCGTTGAGCGCCAACCGGAGCCCCGGCGCCTGGGTCGGAATCGGCACCGCCACCGACGCGACACCTTCCTCACTCTCCTCGCGGTTGACCGCATACCCCTGTTCGCGTATCCGGGAAAGCTCGGCTTCCAATTTGGCGCGGCTGCCGATCGACCGGTCGGTGATGCGCTCTAGGTTCTCGTCGGGCAGCAGCTGACGCAATTCCGCTTCCGGTAGCTGGGCCAGCATGGCCTTGCCCGTCGACGTGCAGTGCGCCGGCATGGTGCGGCCCAGCCGGGACGCCACGCGTACCGCGGTGGGGCCCTCTACCGCTGCGACGAAACGGACTGCGGCGCCGTCGAGCATCCCGACATGCACCGTCTCGCGCAAGCGTTCGCTCAGGCCGCGCATGATCGGCGTGACCGTTCCGGCTATGTCGATGCGGCCGAAGATCGCAAACGCCACACCGGTCAATGCCGGACCCGGCAGATACGCCTTCGAAGCCGGGTCTTGCCGGACGAATCCGCGATAAGCCAGCATCGCCAGCAGTCGGTGCGCGGTCGATGACGCCACGCCCAGATATCGGGTGGCCTCGCTCAACCGGATCTCAGGCTGCTCCCCCAATAACAGCAGCAGCTTCAACGCCTTATCGACCGACTCGATCGGGTACTGCGGCGCAAGTGAATCGGTGGTCGGCGCTCCGACCGCCCGCTGCGCCTTTTTCTGCATGACAGAAACGGTACCTGCGATACGCCGCAACGGCGTCAACGCTGTCAATCGCGACGCACGGCGGCGGCGACGGCCTGTGGCGCTTCGGACGGAGGGAAGTGACCCACACCTGCAAGCTCTGTCACCGTCGCGCGTGGCAGGATCTTGACGGCTTGTTCAAGGACGTGGCGACCCGACACTGGGTCGTCCAGGCCCCACACGAGATGAAGTGGGCCAGCCCAATTGGCGAGCGCCGCCTCCCATCGACCGTGATGAATCGCCCGCTCGGCGTTGTACTTGATCAGCAAATGCCACAGCTTATGGCCGTTTTCGCGCGACATACCCAGCCAAAGGTCGTCGAATTCAGTGTCGGTGAGCTTCGATCCGCGAACCGCGTCGAGCGCGGAGCGGATTCTCGCGGCGCTGACACGGCTGGCCAGCAGCTTGCCCACGACCGGCATAATCAGCAACTTCTGCTCGCGTGTCGGGCGGTATGCGCTGTACACGATGCCGCAGTTCAACAGGACGATGCTCTCGATCGCGAAGCTGAGCTGGCCCTTGTCGGCTCGGTCGACGAGTTCCTGACCGACGATTCCGCCGTAGTCGTGGATCACCAACCGCGTCGACTTCACGCCGAGATGGGCGGCGAGATCCTCAACGATGTCGGCTGATTCGGCCACGGAGTACTCGTAGGGGTTCGGCTTGTCCGACGCGCCGTAGCCCAGGAAATCGAGCGTGATCACATCATGGTCGCGAGCAAGATCGCTAGCCACCTCGGCGTAGTCGTAAGACCAGGTCGGAAATCCGTGCAGCAGAAGCACTGTGGGCCCGGCCCCGCATCGCCGGAATGCGATGCGATGCCCCCGCCGGCTGACCAGCGTGTCGTTTTCGGCGATCCATTCCGCGGCCCGGGGCACACCGCCGGCCCCGGTCATCGTGGCATCCCCCGAAGCACTCGGGGGCCGGACTCGCAGCCGAACGCCGATTTATTGACTACCATCGGACTCAGCTTCCAGTGGCGATGCCGAGTTAGTCAACGAGATCGATGTCTGGTCCGGTACTCGCCAGGTGAGTCCGTCGGCCGCTAACGCGTCGGGCATTCTTAACCCATGACGGTGGATGCCCTGTTGCAGTCGATCCCCCCGCTCACTGTGTACGTCGTGGTCGGCCTGGTTGTCGGGATCGAGAGCCTGGGCATCCCGCTGCCGGGTGAGATCGTCCTCGTCAGCGCGGCACTGCTGTCGTCGCGGCATGAGCTGGCGGTCAACCCGATCGGCGTCGGTGTTGCCGCGGTGATCGGGGCCGTGGTCGGCGACTCGACCGGCTACGGCATCGGTCGCCGACTCGGGCTGCCGCTGTTCGACCGGTTGGGCCGGCGCTTCCCGAACCACTTCGGCCCCGGACATGTCGCGTTCGCCGAGCGGCTGTTTCGATCGCTGGGGCGCACGGGCGGTGTTCTTGGGCCGTTTCATCGCGTTGCTGCGGATATTCGCCGGGCCACTGGCCGGGGCGCTAAAGATGCGCTACGCAAGGTTTTTGGTCGCCAACGTGTCGGGCGCGGTGTGTTGGGCGGGCGGCACCACCGCCTTGGTCTATTACGCGGGTGTGGCCGCCGAACGCTGGCTGACCCGCTTCTCTTGGATTGCCTTGGTTGTCGCTGTGGTGTGCGGGCTGATCGCCGCAGTCTTGCTGCGGGAGCGGGTGTCCCGCGCGGTAGCCGAACTCGGGGCCGAGCACTCCAGGCGAATCCGACCACACCCCTGCCTGAATATTCTCGGCATCGGCAAACAACGCGCATGTTTTTCTTCCTCGCCCGAGCCGGGCTTAGCACATATTCCTCGCCGTTTTTCGATACCCACCAAACCGCGGTGGAAAATCTTTCGCGGCCGCATTTAAAAGCTTTGCCAATCAGGTCATTGGATGTCTCGACGGGTCGCCGGGTAAGGTGCATCGCCGCGCGCGGCGACACCGCGATCTTTAACGAAACATACTGATGTAGATGGTTTTGCGACAAGCGCACCTCATCGGCGCGACGCCGATCATCGTATGCCCCCGCCGGACGAACCACCCGAGGGCGGAGTCGTTAGTTCGCTGAGCGGCCTACATCTCGGCCGTGGCTCGCCCCGCCCTCAGCGAACTCTCAGGCGCTTTTCCATAGACACACGTAACAATATCTGTTATAAAACTGAGATCTACTAATCGACGTCGGTCTTCAGCATTGCAGGGCGGGCATCCATATCGCGACGCGTAAGCGTCCGCCGATTAGGAGGACCAGATGGGCACTTACGCCATCGCCGAGCCATCCTTTAACCACCTCATGCTGAGCAGTCGCCTGGTTTCCGAGCTGGCGCAGGCCAGCAGCACGCTGCGGATGACCACCGAGCGCATCGACCTGGCAGTGATCGTCAGTGCGGGGGGTGAATTGGATGCCTCCAACGAAGGCACCTGGCGACGCCTGCTCAGCGAGGCCGGCGCTGCGGCAGGTCCACCGGGACCGCTGGTGGTCGACATCAACGGCCTGGACTTCATGGGGTGCTGCGCCTACGCCGCGCTGGCCGAGGAGGCGGAGCACTGCCGTCAGCGTGGCGTCGAGCTGCGACTCGTGAGCAATCAACCGGTTGTCTCCCGGATCGTCGCCGCATGCGGCCTAACCGAGCTGCTGCCGGTTGACCAGAGCGTCGACGCTGCGCTGTCGGTGTACGACCCAACCGACTGGTAAGCCTAGATACGTTGGGCCAGTAGCCGTTTGCCGGGCCGAGCCCGCTGATTCAGCGCGTCGGGCCGTGCGGCCATCGCTGGATTTCGGCACATTGGGGCGTTCGTGTGCGCCGCCTTTCGGCTACCCGACGATCGAGCTCACCCAATCCGTGACGCCGGGTGTGCAACGTGTAACGCCACAAGCTGCCGCGGCGAAATAGGTTTTAATAGGAGGACGGCGGCCCGCAGCACACTCTCCTGGCCAAAATCCGCCATCAATACGACTGGCTGGCGCAGGGCTTGGAGGAGTATTGGACATCGTCCTCGGGGTATCGATGGCACCCGCAACGATCCGCATGGTGCTGGTCGAGGGGGAAAACGCCGACGGCGTCACTGTCGATGAGGACCGTTTCCATGTCGATGCTTGCAACGACCCGGCAACGCTGAGCGCGCCCGACCAGGTGATCGCCGCCATCCTCGGTACCCGCGAAGGAGCCAGCCAAGGCGGCCACCAGGTGACGTCGACCGGAGTGACGTGGACCGACCCCGGCGATGCCGCCGCGCTCGCGACCGCGCTGGCCGCCCGCAAGGTCGAGAACGTGATGCTGGTGTCGGCGTTTTTGGCTGCCGCTGCGCTGGCCCAAACCGTCGGCAACGCAATCGGTTACGAGTACATCGCGATGCTGTTTGTCGAACCGGACACCGCCACGCTGGCTGTCGTCGACTCCGCCGACGGTTCGATCACCGATGTGCACCGCCGTCCGCTGCGTGGCGCGAGCCCGGTGCCCGAGCTGGCCGCGATGATCGCCGGGCTCGACGCGCCGGACTCATACGCCGACGGTCTGTTCATCGTCGGCTGCGACGTGGATATCGCGCCGATCAAGCCGGCGCTGGAGGCGGCGTCATACCTTCCGGTCAGCGCCCCCGAGGAGCCGGACATGGCGCTGGCCCGCGGCGCGGCGCTGGCGTCGGCCAACGCGCCGCTGTTCGCATCCTCCACCGCCGCTTTGGCATACGCGCAAGATCCCGGCACCGGCGAAGTGGACCCGTACGCCGTCTCGCCCGGTTACCTCGAGGTGCCTGTTCATCGCGCCGGTGCTGAGCTCCGTGAAGAGGATCTCGCCTACAGCGCTGCGCCCGACCAGGACGCCGATGCCCAAACCGGCGTCGTGGCCATCGCCGAGGCCGCCACGGAGGATGACTTCGACACCAGCCAGCGGCGTCGACCGTTGATGTTGGCCGGCAGCGCCTTGGCGGTTGTCGTTGTCAGCGCTGCTTTGGCGCTGGAGATCGCGCTGGCACTGGGTATGCGGCCGGCGGTCGCGTTGCGGCCCATTCCCGGCCAAGCTCTCATCGCACCGGTCCAGGCGGCGCCCTTAGCACCGGCGGCGCCACTCATTTCGGCGCCGCACCCGCTGGCCGTTCACGCCCCGCCGCTGCCGCTGCACCTGCCGGCTCCCGCGCCGATCGCAGCGCCCGCGCCGGTGCCCGTGCCGGTTCCCGCCGCACCGGTGCCGGTGCCTGTCCCGCTGCCGATGCACCCGGGGATTCCGGGGCCGTCTATCCACGCCCCGCTTGGTCAGCCTCGGATGAATCTGGGGGTTCCCAGGCAGCTGCTGCCGAACCTGCCATCGATGCGCGGGCCCATCCCGCAGTTCGGTGGGCAGAGTCCGCAGCCGCCAATGAATTTCCCGGGCCCCCAGGGTCCGGGGTTCCAGGACGGTCCCCGGTTCTCCGAAGGTCGCCCGGTCCCCGCAGGCCCGGGTCCGGGTCCGGGTCCCCGGAAGGTCCTCGGTTCTCCGAGGGGCCCCGGTTCCCCGAAGGTCCCGGCTTCTCCCAGGGTCCCCGGGTTCCCGAAGGTCCGCGGTTCCCGAGGGCCCTCGGCTCTCCCCGGTCGGGGCATGCCCGGTCCGATGATGCCTCGCATGCCCGGTCCGATGTTCCCCCGGATGCCGGGGCCGATGATGCCCGGTTTGCCGCATTTCAACTTCCCATTCCCGTCATTCCGGCACTGAGACAGTCGAATTCGACCTAGTTCACCGGGGCAGGCCGAACAGCTGAACCACCCCGTGATCGCGGCCGGCCGTGTAGCCACCGTCGACGGCAATGGCCTGGCCGCTGACGAATGACGCGTCGGGCGACACCAGGAAAGCCGCCATGGCGGCGATCTCTTCCGGCAGGCCCATCCGTTGCAGCGCATGCTCCTCGGTGATCGAGGCCTTCGGACCCTCCATTCCCGGCAGGCCGAAAACGCTTCCGGTCATTGGCGTTTCGATGAATCCGGGGCAAATCGCGTTTGCCCGGATACCGCTCGGGCCGTAGTCGAGCGCGATGTTCTTGGTGAGTAGCACGACACCACCCTTGGAGGCGTTGTAGGCGCTGCCGCCCGCGGTGCCTTCCAGTCCCTCGATGCTTGCCAGCGTCACGATCGAGCCCCGCTCGCCGTCGACCCGCGGTTGGTCGATCATTCTGGCCAGCGCCGCCTTTGCGACAAGAAACGTGCCGGTGAGGTTGATCGTGATCACCCGCTCCCATTCGGCGCGGTCCAGCAGATGGACCGGGCCGCCGCCGGCAACGCCTGCGGCATGGACCACACCGTCGAGGCGATCGGGCACGGCGGCCAGCACCGCCGCGATCGCAGTTTCGTCGGTCACGTCGGCGGTCACGAACCGGAAGTCAGGGCCGAGATCGGGTGGGGCGGCAAGGTCGGCGCCGACGACGCTGCCGCCTTCGGCCAGCAGCCGCTCGGCGGTGGCCAGCCCGATGCCAGACGCCGCACCCGTTACGACGAACGTGCGGGAACGGGCGCGATCAGCGCTCACCATGGCCGGTCCTCTCGAATTCGGTTGCCGCGCAGTCAGAGTCCGAATTGGTCGTCGATGATGCCGAGCCAGATCTGTGCGACGTCCATTGCCACCTTCTCGCTGATGAACGCGTGCTGAGTGCCGGTGTAGATGTCACGGAACGCACGCTCGAGCCGGCTGCCCTCGCGGATCGCGGTGGTCCCGGCCGCCAAGTGTGCCCACTCGGCACAGGCCCGTGCCGTGTCGGTGGCATAGACCGCCGCCACCCGCATGTCGGCGCGCAAACTGGGGGTCAGGTCGTCGCCCGCGTCCACCGCTGCCTCGGCCGCAGAGAACGCGTCGATCACCAGCAGGCGAGCTGCCCGCCAGGCAGCGACGTGGTGGGCGAGTCCTTTTTGGAATGTCTGACGGCTGGCCAGCGTCGCCATGTCGCTCATCCGCACTTTGGTGGCCGCGAGTTCCTCGACATCGTCGAGCATGCTCTTGGCCACCCCCAACGCAAACGACGCGTGACCGGCGGCGGTGATGGGCATCAGACCCATCCGGCTGGCCGGCGAGGTTCCCCGGCAAGGCTCACGGGTGAACAGCGGCATGGTCCGGTATTCCGGCACGAACACGTCGGCAACGTTGTAGTCGTAGGAGCCAGTGCCTTTGAGTCCCTGGACATGCCAGCCGTCGGTGAAGGTGACCTCCTCCCGCGGCAGAAAAGCGACCCGCATGTCAGGAATGCCCTCGCTGACCCAACGCATCTCACCGTTGTCCATCGGGAAAAAGCCGGCGCCGATGTAAGCCGAATGTCCGGTGCCGGAGCCGAAATTCCACGCGCCACTCAACTGGTAGCCGCCGTCGACGACGGCGCCTTGACCGTTGGGGAAGTACTGACCGCCGATGGTGACGTGGTTGTCGTTGCGGGTGAATATCTCGGCGAAGCCCTCATCGGGAAGGTAGGTCGCAGCGGCGAAGGTCGAGGGTAGGTTGGCAATGCCGATCCAGCCGAAAGAACCATCCTGCCAGGCCATTTCGATCCACGTCTCGATCATCTCGTGGAACGACGGTTCGACGCCGCCCGCCGCCGTCGGATTGAACGCGGACATCAGACCGCTGGCCCACATCTCGTCGACGATCGGCGCCGAGAGCGTTCGTAAGCGTTCGGATTCCGCAGCCTCAGCACGGACCAGGTCGCGCATCCCACGCGCTCGATCCACTACCCGGTCACGCACTCCGGTCATCGGCGCCGCTCTTCCTCATCACGATCGGGTGGCAGCATCATTGGATTAACCGGCGGCCATGTCTTCACCTGGGCCTTCGCCGCTGCCTTTGCCTTCTCCTTAGCCTTTTTTCTTGCCTCAAAGGTGTCATCGTCATCGTCTTCGTCGGCCTCGGGGTTGTCGTCAGTCTCGAAGACGACCTCGTACCACCGCTTGTGGGGTTGCACCCGCATTTCGACGTCACCAGTTGGAGTCGCGCGTCTGACCTGGACGTTCTGGTTCTCTAGGCGCGGATCACGTCGGCAGATGAACGCTTCGAGCGCCTCCGCCAACGCAATGCCAGTGAGATTGATGTCTGCGAGCGCCCTGCCCTGGTACATAGCCACGCCGCACATCTTGCACCGGAATCGCGTTGCACGCATCATTTTCCGGCGCTGGAATGTCTAGGCAGTAGCGCCGTCTGAGCTAGCAACTCCTGGCCTTCGGACCTGCAACAGCAAGGTCCGAAGGCCAGAAGTTTTAGGGTTGTCTCAGTACAGCGGAATCCAGAGACCGAAGAGCCAGAAGCCCCATCCACCGAACACCGGGTTAAACATCGGGATCGCGTTGTACCCGTTGTAATTGAACGGCCCGAAATCACGCTGCCCGAAGCCCATGTCACGCGGCGGACCATTCCATGGGCTGTTCCAACCACCAGGAGGCGGAGGACCGCCCCAGCCACCCGGGGGCGGCGGTCCGTCCCAGCAAGGCGGCGGCGCTCCGGGCGGAGGCCCGCCATTCCAGCCCCATCCGCGTTGTGGTGGCGGAGGCGGCGCACCGTGGCCGGGCGCGCTGAAGCCGTGCGGCACATCCCTGGGGCCGCCCATCTGGGGGCCACCCCGATCGAAAGCGCCACTCGGCCGGTAAGGCGGCGGTGGCGGTCCGCCCGGACCGCCGGGTCCACCCGGTTCATGCCCTGGTCCACCCGGCCCACCGGGTCCGCCGGGTCCACCCTGTCCAGGTCCGCCAGGCCCGCCCGGTCCATGCCCGGTCCGCCAGGCCCACCGGGTCCAGGTCCGCCGGGGCCGCCCGGTTCATGCCCTGGTCCACCCGGCCCACCGGGCCCGCCAGGTGCCTGATGTCCGCCAGGCCCACCGGGGCCGCCCGGTCCATGCCCTGGTCCACCCGGACCGCCTGGCCCAGGTCCGCCAGGCCCACCGGGACCACCCGGTCCATGCCCTGGTCCCGGAGCAGCAGGCCCACCGGGCCCGCCAGGTGCCTGATGTCCGCCAGGCCCACCGGGTCCCGGACCGCCAGGCCCCGGACCACCCGGTCCCCCTGGTCCACCAGGTCCCGGCCCAGGCCCAGGACCGCCGGGTCCCCCAGGTCCACCGGGTCCCGGGCCGCCGGGCCCAGGTCCACCCGGCCCCCCGGGCCCGCCCGGACCGCCAGGTCCTGGCGCGTCAGCGAAAGGCCCGTGCCAAGTCGGAGCCGGCATCGACGGCGCGGCATCGGCAGGCTCGACGCCCACCGTCAGTACAGAAATGCCGACGCCTGCGGCGATTGCCGCACCTGCCACCCGCTTCACATACATAACTGTTCGCCCCTTCTGCACACGAAATCGAGAGCGTGGCGACCACGCTGAGCTGTGTCATACCAACGCTGCATCAAGGGCACGTCACATCCATTTCGAACGACTTGGTCAGCTGCTGCTGCGGGTTGGACATGTTTACCCCCGCCGCAGTGCCCTTGATCGTGTAGGAGTTTCCGCTTTTTGTGGCCTGGACGGTGCCCTGACTCGGCGCGCCAGCCGAGTAGCCCAGCGTCACACCGGTCAGGTTGCCCAGTCCTACCGCTTGGACGACGGGCGGATCAGCACTGGAAACGACCGCGCCGATGCCGTTCGACGGATCACCGATACCGATGTTCACGTTGCCATTGGCCGGCGTGCAGGTCACCTGACCGGTGACGTTCTGATTTTGGCCGTCGATAATGACTTGGTTACCGACGGGCCCCGATGAGCTTGAGCTGGTGGGTGAGCTCGTATTGGACTTGTTGCTCGAACAGCCGGCCATACCCGCAACCACAGTGGCCGCGGCCGCTACGCCGACCAGGATCCCGAACTTTGCCACTGGACTCCCTCGTCTCGTCGGTCTGAAAAAACTGGCGGATTGTTGACCGGTGTGCGATCGAAGACAAACCGCTGCCGTCTCATCGTGGACGCACCATTTAGGCCCCACCCTTCTGCGACCCTACGCTCCGGGACGCTGCCGAGGCAGTTGGCTCGTTTCCCGGTTGCCACGATTCCTCCGATCGCGGCGACGTGCTGACGCATCAGTGCTACCCGTCTGCCGCTTCTCTAAACACGAGCTTTCATCCGGCACGTCGATTACAACTGGCGGCAGGCCGGCCGGGCACCGACCGTCAACGCGAAACGCGGATGGCGAACCGTGAAATCGCTTGCGGCCCAAGCGCTTGTCAGTGTTCTGCTTACGACGATGCCGGTTCGACGGCGGTCAATTCGGTGAGGCCGGTGATCTCGAAGATGCGCATCATCAGGGGGCGGACGATGAGCTGGATGTCTTCAACATGGGTAAACAGAGCGTTGATGGCGGCGCTGTCCAGGTACTCCACAGCACCGAGGTCGACGGTTAGCTTCGCGCCGCTGCCAGCCGTCGCTGCGATCGCCGTGGTCAGGGCTTGAGTGAAGGTGTCGATGTTGCTCAGGTCGATTTCTCCCGCTGCGATCAGCACGGATTTCCCGTCGTCACGGCGGGCGGTGTCGAGGGTGAGCAATGTGCGCATCAGGTGATCCTCGCGGACAACTGAACTAGCGTTCCGGTGGCGCCGGGGGTGATGGCGACATCATGTAGCAGTGCTCGCATGAGCTTAATCCCCCGGCCACGGTGGGTGTTGGTGTCCGGTCGCGGTGGCTTCCACGAACCGGTGTCAGCGACGGTCAACTCCACCTGATCGAACAATGCGGTCGCGCGCAGGCTGATGATGCCCTCCGGACTGTGGCGGTGACCGTGCTCGATGGCGTTGGCGACAGCTTCTCCGACTGCGACGACGATGTCATGAGTTTGCACCGGGTCCACCCGCGCCCGGGTCAACCAGCTGCGCAAGGCGGCGCGGCTCGGGGCAAGTTGGCTAACGTGGGCGGGAAACTGCAGCTGCAGCGGGGCCGGATGGCGGTAGAGCAGCAGCGCAACGTCATCCTGATAGCCTTCGCTGGGCGCGAGACGGGACATGATCTGGTCGGCCAAATCATCCAAGGTGGACCCGCGTCCGTCCTGAACGAGGACGGAGGCGCGCGCGATGCCTTGGTCCAGTGAACTGCGGCGACGCTCGACCAGACCGTCGGTGTAGAGCAGCAGGGTCGCCCGCGCCGGCAGAGTCAGGTGGGCTTCGGGGCGAGGCCGTTCGGCTCGTATTCCCAGGGGAATGGTGTGACCGTCGTCGAGTAGCCGCGTTGTGCCATCGGCATGAACCAGAATTGGCGGCGGGTGCCCGGCACTGGAGTACACCAGTTCACCGGTGTCGGGATTGAGCACCGCGCAGACGACGGTGGTGCACTGGGCGCCGGGTAGCCGCGCGGCGAAGCGGTCCAGCCCCGCGAGAGCGACACGGGGGCTGGGCTGGTCGAGCAGCAGCGCGCGACAGGCGCTGCGTACCTGTCCCATCACGGCGGCCGCGGCCAGGCCATGTCCGACGCAGTCGCCGACAATCAACGCGATGCGCCCGTCCTCCAACTCGACGACGTCGTACCAGTCACCGCCGACCTGCAGGGGACGGCTGGCGGCCTGGTAGCGCACCGCGAACCCGGGCGGTAGATGAGCGGGGCCCAGGATTGCGTGTTGCAGCGCCAACGCGGTTTCGCGCTGCTGGTCCACCTGGTGCACCCGGTGCAGGCCCTGGCCGAGGCGTCCCGCCAGCACGGTGAGCAAAGTCTGGTCCTCCAGGGTGAACGGCCGCTTTACGCCCAGATCGATCCAGACGACCAGCACGCCCTCGGGATGCTGCAGCGCAATGCCCACCTTCCCGGGCTTTGGTGTATTGGGGGTAAGGAGGTCTCCGTCGCGCACTGAAGTGAGCATCTGTCGTGTTTGGGATGACAGGTCGCCCCACGTCGCGGGTTCGCCCACCCCCACCACCTTCGGTGCGCCATAGCCGGATTCCGAGGAATCACGGGTCGGGAAGGTGACGGCAAGAACGCGGCGGGCACGCCATAGTCGACGCAGTTCCTCAGCTGCGGCGTGCACCGCGTCATCGACGGTATCGGCTTGGGCGAGTTGCTGATTGAGCGCGTGTTCGCGACCTGCCGCCAGCGCTAACGCGATAGCAGCGTGTCGAGCGAAGTCACTGACCAGCTCGAGGTAATTGTTGTCGAACGGCGGCTGCAGCGGGCGACGTGCGACAGCTATCACGCCAAGCACCCTGTCGTCCGCGGTCAGCGGCATCACGATCGCCGAGCGTTCACCGACGTCGGTGAAACCCTCGATCGGATATTGGAAAGAATCAGTGATCAGCGGTAGACCGCGACGCGCCACACCGCCGGTGGTGGAACCGTCCATCGGAACCTGCTGACCAATCACCTCCAAGGTGTACCGGCCCGCCGTAGCCGCCACGACCAGGGTGTCGACATCAGCGGCGGGCAACTCGGGCTCCCTCGGCACCAGCAATATCGCCTGCTCAGCATCGGCCAACTCCAATGCCCGGTTCACGATGAGCTGCAGCGGCCCCGTCTGTGGATCGCCGGACAGCAGCGCCGACGTGATCTCACGGCTGGCCTTCATCCATTTCGCCGATTCACGTT
Source organism: uncultured Actinomycetota bacterium (assembly GCA_963791535.1). Classification (GTDB taxonomy): domain Bacteria; phylum Actinomycetota; class Actinomycetes; order Mycobacteriales; family Mycobacteriaceae; genus Mycobacterium. The sequence goes on from CAWBSW010000009.1 coordinate 171,171, forward strand.
CTCGCTCGAAGAGTCGCGCATTGTCGATGGCGGCCGCCGCCGCCGTGGCCAACGCCCGCACTGCGGTCTGCTGGGCGTCGGAAAACGCTCGGTCGGGCCGGTCGTCGGCCAGGTAAAGGCTGCCGAAGTCAGCTGCCCGCACGGTGATTGGTATTCCGAGGAGTGCGCGCATCGGCGGGTCGTGGGCGTGCAGCCCACTGGCCTGCGGATAAGCACTCAGATCGTCGACCCGGAGACCCTCACCGACCGGCAGATCGCCTAGCCGTCGCGCTGTGTCGTCGTCGATTCCCGAGTAGGCGAAAGAGACCAGGGTGCCGTCGGATCCGCGTATCGCCAGAGCTCCGTAGCGGGCGTCGGTCAGCTCCATCGCCGCATTGACGAATCGCTGCAGCGTCACATCCAAGTCAAGATCGGAACCGATGTCGACGATGACCCGCACCAGGTTTTCCATCTGGTCGCGAGCAGCCGCCAGTTCGTCGTGCTGTTCATGCATTCGGCTCACCATTCACGCCGGCCTTGCTGAACATCGATTAACCCCGGTCGCCTCCCCTGAATACCAACCTAACTGCTCAAATAAACGACCTTTGCCCGACCAATGTCACCGCGTCTGGGGGGTTGAGGGTGGTCGTGCAGCGCGTTGAGGAATGGCAGTCGGTCGCGCTCAGGCCGACGCCGCTGGGTACTCGGGGAGCCAGCGCACCTGCGCAATCCGTTCGGTGAGTTCCTCGCTGCTGCGTTTCGGGGCGACGTCGTCCGCGACGGCCTGGGAGGCGACGGCGTGGGCAATACGGACGGCGACGTCGGGTACGTCTGACCATGCCGGCAGCAGCGGCTGGTCGGGGTCGGTGAGGGCAGGTGATGCCTCACCCAGGGTTGCTGCGGCAACCCGCATCATCTCGTCGGTGACCCGGGTCGCCTGAGCCGCCGTCACGGCCAGTCCCATCGCAGGGAAGATGTATACGTTATTACATTGGGCCACAACATGTTCTACGCCATTGCGCTCAATCGGCGCGAACGGTGAGCCGGTCGCGATCAGCGCGCGCCCGTCGGTCCACTGGTCCAATTCGGCCGGGTGCGCCTCGGCGCGGCTTGTCGGATTGGAGAGCGGGAAGATGATCGGCCGCTCGGTCTTTCCAGCGAGTTCGCGCACGATCTCTTCGGTAAAGGCACCGGCGGCGGTGGACAGGCCGAGCAGGACACCGACGTCGACATTGTGGACGACGTCGGCAAGCTGCGCAGGCCCTGACAGGCCCCAGCTCGCGACGCGGCCGGCGGGCTGAGCGAATCCCCGCTGTGCGTCGGACAGGTCGGTGCGGTCGTCGGTGAGCAGGCCCACCACGTCGACGACCCAGATTCGTTCCGAGGCAGCTTGTTCGGATAATCCTTCGATCACCATCTGCCGACGGACCATGTCGAGCACTCCGATGCCGGCGGAGCCGGCGCCCAGCATGACGACCTGCTGTTGCGAGAGCGGGCGGCCGGCTACTTTGGCGGCGCCGTGCAATGCGCCGAGGGTGACAGCCGCGGTGCCCTGAATGTCGTCGTTGAAGGTGAGGAGTTTGTCGCGGTAGCGGGAAAGGATTGGCAGCGCGTGCACGGTGGCGAAGTCTTCCCACTGCAACAGCACATTGGGCAGCGCCTTACGCACAGCGGCGACGAACTTGTCGATGAACGCGTAGTACTCGTCGTCGTCGATGCGTCGGTGGCGCGAGCCAAGGTACTGCGGGTCGTCGAGCAGTTCGACGTTGTCGGTACCGACGTCGAGCACGATCGGCAACGTGCGCGCGGGGTCGATTCCGCCGATGAGGGTGTAGAGCGAAAGCTTGCCGATCGGAATGCCCATCCCGCCGATGCCTTGGTCGCCCAGCCCAAGAATCCGCTGTCCGTCGGTCACCACTATCACGTCTACCTCGGGTTGGGGCCTGTTGGCCAGCACCTCGTCAAGACAGTCGCGGTCGGCATAAGAAACGAACAATCCCCTTGGCCGCCGGTAGATTTCGCTGAAACGCTGGCAGGCCTCACCCACCGTGGGGGTGTAGATGATCGGCAGGGTCTCGGGGATGTGGCCGCGCATCACGTGGTAGAACAGGGTCTCGTTGCGGTCTTGCAGCGCGCGCAGATAGATGTGTTGGTCGAGACCCTCGCGCCGAGTGGAGAATTCATGCCAGCAATGCGCGGCTTGCTCTTCCAGCGTCTTCACCGTCGTCGGTAGCAGGCCCCTGAGGCCCAGCCGGCGACGCTCGTCGGCGGTGAAGGCCGTCCCCTTAGTCGTCAGGGCATCGAAAAGCGCAGCCGGCCCATGCTTTTCGTCAGGCATCGCTAGGCACCTGCGTCCTCGCCGATCCAGACGGTTTTCGCATTCATGAACTCACGCATGCCGAGGTCGGAAAGTTCGCGCCCATAGCCGCTGAGTTTCACTCCCCCGAAAGGGATCTCCGGATAGCTGGTCGTATTTCCGTTGATAAATGCCATGCCCGACTGGACATCTCGGACGAACAGTTCTCGCTCGGCCTCGTCTTCGCTCCACAGATTCGATCCCAGCCCGTACGGGTGGCCGTTGGTCAACTCAAGCGCCGCCTCCAAAGAGGGCACCGACCACACCTGCGCCACCGGGCCGAAGACTTCTTCGTGGTACATGTTCATGTCAGCCGTGATGTTCGTCAGGACGGTCGGCGGGTAGAACCAGCCGGGCCCGTCCGGCCGTTTTCCGCCGACCAGCACCTTGGCGCCCTTGGCGACCGCATCGTCGACGTATGCTTCGACGTCGTCGCGGCCGGATTCGGTTGCCAGCGGGCCGACGTCAGTTGCCGCGTCCATCGGGTCGCCCACCACCAGCGCCCCCATTTTCGCGACAAACTTGTCGATGAAGGCGTCGTAGATGTCGGCGTGGACGAAGAACCGCTTGCCGTTGATGCAGGATTGCCCGTTGTTGAGAGTCCGGGCCTTCACCGCGACATCGGTGGCGCGCTCCAGGTTGGTGGAGGGCATGACGATGAAGGGGTCCGAGCCGCCGAGTTCGAGCACCACCTTCTTGATCTCTGAGCCGGCGATCGTGGCTACCGACCGTCCCGCGGGCTCACTGCCGGTCAGCGTCGCGGCCTTCACCCGGTCATCGCGCAGTACCTGCTCAACGCGCCTGGCGGAGATCAGCAGGGTTTGGAACACGTCGTCCGGGAAACCCGCGTCGCGGAAGAGCTGCTCCATGTAGAGAGCGGTCTGCGGGACGTTGGAGGCGTGCTTGAGGATTCCGACGTTCCCGGCGGTCAGGGCGGGCGCCGCGAACCGCATGGCCTGCCACAGCGGCAGATTCCACGGCATCACCGCGAGCACCACCCCCAGGGGCTGATAGGTCACGTAGGTCTGCTTTGCGCCGACGCGCGCGCCGTCTGCGGGCAGGGCCCGCAAGAACCCGGGGCCCTCGGCGGCGTAGAAGCGGAGCCCGCGTACGCATTTAGCGACTTCTTCGTGCGCGGCTCGAAGGGTTTTGCCCATCTCGCTGGTGATCAACTCGCTGACGGAGTCGGCCTCGTTTTCCAGGTTGTCGGCCGCCTTCACGAGCCACCCGGCGCGTTGCTCGACGCTTGTCAGCCGGTACGACTCGGCGGCCGCGGCCGCCCGAGCGAGTTTGTCTTCGAGTTCCTCGTCGGTGAGTTCGTCGAAGCTCTTGAGGATCTCACCAGTGACAGGACTGGTCGTCGCGATAGGCATGAATGGATCGTATGGCCACCAGGTGAATCGCGAACAGCGTCGCGATTGAAATCTTGTATCCCGTTCCCGAGCAGGCGCGACGTGGGCACTAGTGGCGCTGATCTCCATCAGCAGCTACCACGGCGTCATCTATCCCGACGGGACGAAAACAGGGCTGTTCTTCACCGAGGCACTGCATCCGTTCGAAGTGTTGAGCCAGGCCGGTTTCGAAGTAGACCTTGCCACCGAGACCGGCACTTACGGCCTGGACGATCTCTCCCTCACCGAGCGGTTTTTGGCGGGCGACGATAAGGCTGTCTTTGAAAACCCACAGCACCCGTTCAATGTGAAGCTGAATTCGCAGCTGAAGAAAGCGGCAGATCTGAAGGCAGAAGAATGCGGGTTGTTCTTTGGTTCCGCCGGCCACGCCGCCCTCGATGACTATCCGACCGCCCGAGCGCTTCAGGCAGTCGCCGAAAACGTCTGGCAGCGAGGGGGAATCGTCGCAGCTGTGTGCCACGGGCCAGTGCTGCTGCCCGGGGTAGTCGACTCCATGACCGGCAAGTCGATCATCGACGGAAAAACCGTGACAGGGTTCACGGTTGAGGGCGAAGTCGTGCTGAAGGTTTTAGATAAGTTGACGTCCGATGGGGTCGCCCTCGTCGTGGACGCAGTTAGCGAAGCAGGAGCCGACTACAGCTCTCCCATGCAACCTTTTGACGACTACTCCATTACCGGCGGACGGCTCGTCACCGGAGCCAATCCGGCCAGTGCACGCAGCGCGGCCAAAAGAGCGTTGAAGGCCTTCGATGAGTTGCCGACGGCGCAGTGACGCGATACCCAATGACGCTGCTGCCGGCTCAGGCCTCTCGACCCCCCGTCACGGCAGCCCTTCCTGTGATGATGGGGGCGCTCGCCACATCTGCTCCTGGGCCTCCCATCTGGCGAGGTCGACACCGACGCTCACAATTGCGGCGGTCGTAATGAGGCCGCTGATCACTGGCAGCACGACAGACATGGCTCACATCATCCGAGTTCGTCAGTGAGTCCTACTCATTTGTGTTCATCGTGAGTCGGAGAATTACTAGACCAGATGACACCGCCATAACACCGGGCTTGTGTGGTCCCGGCTGGGATCGAACCAGCGACCTTCCGCGTGTGAAGCGGACGCTCTCCCACTGAGCCACGGGACCGGCGCCAAGAGGCGAACGACGTCGAAGATTAGCACGTGAGGGCGTCTCGGCAGAACGCGCTGCATGGGCCGGATGGCGGCACGCCTACGGTGCCACGAAATTTGTGCGGGCCTACTCAGGTGGACTATCGTCGTGCTTCGCACCGGGCGACGATCTCGTCCGTTGCGCGCGGATGTAGCGCAGTTGGTAGCGCATCACCTTGCCAAGGTGAGGGTCGCGGGTTCGAATCCCGTCATCCGCTCGAGGTGCAAGTGGCATCAAACCCCGCGGTGGAGTGGCCGAGTGGTGAGGCAACGGCCTGCAAAGCCGTGCACACGGGTTCGATTCCCGTCTCCACCTCCAATTCTTTGACCCGGGCGCGGTTAGCTCAGCGGGAGAGCGCTTCCCTGACACGGAAGAGGTCGCTGGTTCAATCCCAGTACCGCGCACCAGAGTTTGTGCAGCTCAGCGCCGGTTTTTCCGGTCAAACTTGGAAATCGTGAACTCCTCGTGAACTCCCCGAAAGAGCAGAAAGTGACCACCAGTGGCACGCGACGGTGCGTGTGGTGCGGCGGGCAGGCCAACAGCCGCGAACATATCTTCAAAAAGGACTTCAAAAAGACGCTCGGCATCACCGAACCTCTCCCGCGAGCGTTCTCCGGGGTCAACAATCAGGGCGCCAGAACGACGCGGCCCGACCCCCTGTTCGAACTTAAGGTCAGGCGCGTCTGCCGAAAATGCAACAGCGGTTGGATGAACCGCCTCGACCTCCACGTCGAACCATGGATTCTCGACACCGGCAACCAGACCGCCTGGTACGCGTGTGACCCGATCAAATTCCGGCGCTGGGCAATCAAGCTCGCGATGATGCGGTCACTCGTGGACAACGCGAGCGCCGTACCCCGCGACCACTTCCATCGCCTCTACAACGGCGACGACCTCGAAGAATGGCACGTATTCGTCGGACGCGCCCACTTCAAAGAGTTCCGGCACGCGTTCTCCCACTACGGCATCAACTCGGTGATCAAGCCGGCAGGCGCTCCCGACCCTCCGGGGTGGATTCACGGATCGTGGGCGCTAGGCACCGCCGTGATCTCGGCTATCTGCATCACCGGCCGAGGTTGGCGTAGCGCGCGGGGACGCCGCTGCGCGCTTCGTCCTCCCGACAGTCGTCGATGTGCTGGGTCAAGCCGCGCATCGTCTCGACGTACCCGTTGTATTCGCGGGTCTCGGCGGGCGTGAGGTCTTCCCTGCCTTCGGCACGGGCGCGCTGCAGAAGGGCTTGGGCTTGCTGATAGGTGTCGGCGCGTCGGCGTTGCAGGCCGTCAGTGAATGATGTCGTCATCGGAGTTGCTTTCGGGTGTAGGTGCGAAGAACCGGGGCCGATGGATGACCGATAGACCGGCGCCGGTCCTTCGCGCAGCGTCAAGGGAACGGGTGGAACTGGCCGCGTTCCCTTCGGCGCCACCCCACTGGACGCTTTCCAGGCCGGTGCGTGACCTCCGGCGCGGCGGTCGCTGTCGGCGGTACCGTGTGCGACCTGCGTCGTGATCAGCGTAGACCCGCTAGTGGTCGCCCGGTGGCTGCGACACCTCGCTCCACGCCGGCAGATCGTCGGTGCGGCCGCTAGAGGCCGCACGGCGCTTGCGCCATTCCCGCGCCGTCACCGCACCCTCGAGCGCCAGCGCGACGCGGTGATCGGCGGGGTCGATGGAGCGGTCGGCCAGCTCGCGCGCCGCGGCGGCGGCGTCGGCCAGGCCGTCGTCGTCGTCGCTCATGGCAGCAGCCCCCTATACCGGCCTGCCGGGCGCCCGCCGTGTCCCGGATACGGATTGCTCAAGAATCGGCGGCGGCCGATCAGCTCGTCGATGCTTGGGTAAGGCCTCGTCGCCGCGACGGCGATGTTCACGACCGTGAAGGGCGCGTCGGTGGGGGCGGCCGCCAGCGCGGCGGCGGGGGTGTGGTGATACGTCCAGGAAGCCCGCAGGTCGTTGTGCGGGTCGACGCATCGTCTTGCCGTTCGGCGCGACGTAAGTCCTGTCCGATCCCGCTGAACCCCGGCACCGCTGGCCGGGCTGCGCTCCGCAATGCTCACCCAAGAATTCAAACGGGCACGGCCGACTCTCGGCCTCAATCAGCTGGATCAGCGCCCACGCTGGGATGGTGCCATCGCGGTCCAACGCACTGTGCTTACTCATATCAGAGTCCTAGATCGTTGAGGGCTGTTTGGAGCAGGGTTTCTATCAGGGGGGTTGGGTCCAAGGTGTAGGTGGTGGTGAGACCGTCTGTGACGCCGTCGGTCAGGGCTGTTTGGACCACAGACTCGGGGACGCCCATGTAGTCGCCGTGGTCGAAGAATCCGTAAACGAGTGACAGCAGGTTTGTGTCGGCCGAGGTGTCGGCCCAGAAGTCGCCAGGTTCGACGAACACCTGCGTGGGATACAGGTCGGTGGGGGTTTGGGTGTTGTTGAGGTTCTGCCAGCCGAGCAGATCGTCGACAGCTATCCCCAGCGGGTTGTTGAGGATTCCGGTTGGTGATGCCGCGTCGCCCAGCAGGACGAAATCCAGATCCTGTGAGGGGATGCCGTCGGCGGCGAGGATGGGTTCGGCTTGGGACACAATGACGGTGGACTGTGAGTAGGCGGTGATGGTGAGCGGGTCACCTGCGGATATAACCCCTGCGTTGTAGTCGGCTTCGACAGCAGCCACGAGGTCGGTGACGCCCTTGCTGATGGAGGGTCCGAAGTCGGGGGTTTCCGGGGTGATTAACGTGGTGACATCACCGTTAGCGGGGAAGCCCAGCGGCTCCAAATACAGGCGGTCGACGGTGGATTCGTAGCCAGGGAAGATCGCCGGGTCGGGCATCAACGTCGGCCCCAGGAACAGCACCTGCGACGAGCCGTCATCGGCGTGGCACTGTGGGGTGTCCAAGGCCAGCATGATGGCCATCCCCAGGAGCATTCCGCCGAGAATGAGCGCTACTCTCCCTATCAATCTGGCCACACTCCTTTCACTACTCGCAGCCCCGAGTCCAGGTGATAGCTGATGCCGTCAAGGATTCGCCAATACCGACTATCGACCCGTCGCTGACGCAGTCCACGACCCAGCCGTCGGTGCCGCTGGTCACCTGTATTCCTGTGGTGCCGGCGTTGAGGACGCGAACGTTTCGAACAGTGCCACGAGTGCGCTGCTTGAGCGCTCGTTGACGGCACCTGACCCGATACTCGCGGGCCGCCCGGCGCTCACACGGCACACATCGGCCATCGCGGAAATTGGCCGCTGATCGGAGGTGACCCCAGGGGCATCGGTCGGTGCGCGGTCTCGGCATCGAGGCCATCATCTACCATCCGGCCCGCTCGGGCGGGCTGGTCGCCGGCAATAGCCGCGGCGGTTTCTGCTCGGGCTGCTGGCCGCCCCAGGCCGCCGCGTTCGACCAGCTCACCCCGGCGTCGGCGGCCTGGCACCATCGCCAGGCCCGGGCGGACAGGATGAACGTCTCGCGCATCCCGGCGGGCGGCGGCTCGTCGGCGACCGCGAACACCAGGGCGCCGCCGTCGACGACGTCGACCCGATCGGCGTCGATGGCGGCGGTGGACTCGTCGCTCAAGGTCACGACGTAACGGGTCGCGGTCATCTCACGAGCTCCTCGATCTCCTCGGCAGTCAGGCCCAGCAGCTCGAGCTCGTCGCGGATCGCGGCCTTGTCGTCGTCGGTCATGGTCGTTCCTTTCGTCGGCCTTCGCTGATCAGCCAGCCGCAGTGGGGGCAATTGCCGGTTCCCGACGATGGCCGGGGCACGGTCTGTAGACAGCGCGGGCACCGCCAACGCTCGCGCCGGCTCACGACTCGTGGGGTGTTCACGCGGTGAACACCGGCGCCGGTCGCCCGTAGGGCGCGCCCGTCGTGTGCGCTCATGACGCGCCTTTGCCCTTGCTGAACAGCCGATCGAAGATGTCGCCGACGGTTTCGGGTTTCGCGGCTTCGGTTGCGTGCAGTACCGCGATGGTTTCGGGGTCGAGGGCGTCGTCGACGATCTCGCCGTTGATGATCTCGGGGTCGTCGTAGTCGTGTTCGCGCGCGTTCCCGAAAAGAGCGTCCAGCTCGGCCTCGCGCGTCTTGCGGGCCTGTTCCCGTTCTTCCACCCGCTTGCGGGCTTCTTCGGGGTGGTCGCGCCAGTACTGCTGTTCGCGGTCGTCGATGGTGTCCCACCACGCCTCGTTTTCCTCGCGCTGGATCTTGCAGGGGATGCAGGGCTCGGTGGTGTCGTCGGGATGCAGCGGGCAGTGCTTGGGTGGTTCGATCCACTGGTTTTCGGGCAGCGGATGGAGTCCCTGTTCCTCGCGCGTGGGGGGGCGCGAGCTTGCCTCGCGCGCGTGCGCGCCCGCGCGCACCCCCCTTCGCGCTAGCGAAGGGGGTACGTCATACGAAGTACCGTCATAGGTAACGTCATGCGTTTCATCGTCGCTGGTCACAGGGGGGTCGATGGCGGCTGCTAAATCGGTTTTGGCGGTTGCTAAATCAGATTTGGCGGCTGCTGATCCGTCTGCGCCCGCCATCCAGGTGGCGGCTGCTGATCCATCTGGTCCCGCCGTCTGGGTGGCGGGAGCTAACAACTCGTACACCGGGGCGTGAAGCTTGCCGTCGCGGGACCTGTAGCCGCGCTTCACGACTCGGATGAGACCAAGCTTCTCCAGCTGCGCCAGCGTCCGCTCAGTCGTCCTCGTCGACCGGCCGATCACGGCGCGGATGCGGCCAGTGCGCACCGATCCCAGCCGCGTGTCCGCGTGGCACTTCTCGGCGATGGTGATCAACGCCAGCCGCTGCGGGTCCGAAAGCGCCAGCCCTACCTCCAGGGCATCGAGGATCTCGCCCACCAGCTTCCCAGCCATCAGCGACTCACCGGCCCTCGCCGCTTGTCAGCCCGATGTGTCACACTCGGGCTGCCTGTTGCGGTCGTGGCCGGTCCCGAGTTGGCGCTCGGGCCGGCGCTTTTCATGTCTGGGCCTGGGCGCGGGCCGCGGAAGCGGTATCGACGGGCGGCATGTCACCGGTCCGGGGTGTCATGGCGGCGTCGATCTCGTTGAGGTCCAGGCGCACGATCCGCGGACCCATCCGGTAGGCGCGCAGCCGCCCGTCTTCGATCATCACCCGCACGGTGCGCTCATTGAGCCGCATGTAGACGGCGGTTTCTCGAATGGTGGCGTAGCGGCGCCCAGAGCCGTTGCTCAGGAGAAGCTGGGATCTGTTCTTAGGCAATGCAGCATCCTTCCCATGCTTTCCATCTCTCGTGGGAAGTGCTGCGACCCATCCGGGGTCTGCCGCACCCGTGAATGTATCACTTGCATCCGCGACGCGCCGCGTTTCTACGGTGTGTCGGTGACCAATTCCGACAGCGCCGCCGCGATCCGCTTGTCCGCACCTTGGGCGACGTGCTGATAGCGCAAAGCTGCCGCCGGAGTCGAATGCCCAAGGCGCGCCATCAGTTCCGCGAGGGTGGCGCCGGTCGACGCCGCCAGCACCGCGCCTGTGTGGCGCAAATGGTGAAACGCAAGATCCGGGCGGCCCGCCGCCTCGCGGGCTTTGTAGTAGTGGCGTTGCAGGGTGGACGGGGCCAAATGCCCGCCGCCGACCGCGGGGAACAGCAGCGAATCGGCGCCCGGTTCAACGTGATCCACCAAATGGTCGCGCAGCGCGGGCAGCAGATGCGGCGGGATCGACACGTCACGCGACCCGGCGACGGACTTCGGGCCACCGACCTTGAACGTCTTGTCGACCCGGACGACGCCCCGGCGCACCCGGATCACGCCGTCCTCGAGGTCGACGTCGGCGCGGCGCAGTTCGGTCAACTCGCCGAACCGCAGAGCGCACCACGACGCCAGCAGCACCATCGCCTGATAGCGCTGCGGCATGGCGTCGACGAGTTTCGCCAACTCGTCGAGGCTCGCGGGCCGGATGGTGTGCGCCCGCTCCACACTGCCGGCGCCGCGAATCACGCACGGGTTGGCGGGGATCTTTCCGTCGGTGACGGCGGTGCCCATGATCGTGCGCAGCAGCCCGTAGCAGTGCGCCCGCAGCGTCGGTGTGGACTTGTCCAAGTCGGCGTACCAGGCCCGGATGTCGTCGGCGGTGATCGACGCGATCGGCAGCCCGCTCAGCGGGCGGGCGATGTGCGCGGTGTACAGCGCCCGGTAGTGCTCGGCGGTGCGCTCCTTCAGATCCCGTTGCGCCAGCCACGTCGCCGCGTAGGCGCCCAGCGTCAGCGCCCGCGCACCCGCCGCCGGGGGCTGCTCATCGACCGGCGGCAGCCACTTGCCGCGGATCAGGTCGGCCTGAACGGTGGCCAGCCACTGGCGGGCGGCGCGCTTGGTGGTGAACGTCGTCGGCGCCCGGTAGCGGCGCCCGCGCTTGCCCTCCGGGCCGTAGTACATGGCCCGCCAGCGCCCGGACGGCAGCTTGCTCACGGTGCCGAACGCGCCGCGGTCCTGGCGCCTGCGGCCCTCTCCTCGCGTCACTGCTCCTCCAGCCTTTCCTTGGCGGCGCAAGTGTCCACGCTGGTGACCCACCTACCGATATAGACGGTGATCTTCGGGTTATCGGGGGGATTAACGTCCGACTCGACCTCGACCTCGACGGCAGGCTGACCGGTGTCGGCACTGACCCAGAACATCACGACCCGCGAGCCGGTGATCGGCTTGTGCGACTCGGTACACCAGGGGATGCCGTCGAGTGCCGCACCGACCGGCAATTGCGGGCGTGTCGCATCTACCGTGTGCTGAAACGTCGATCCTGCTGACTCCCACGTCTCGGACCGATAATTCGGGGTCGAGTCGCTGTGAAAAAGGGAGAAGCCATCCGGCAGTGCCACGTCGAGGATCGATGACCGGGGTTGTGGCGTGGGCGCCGCCGTCGCTCCGTTGGCGTTGACGGGGCAGTACACGTCAACCGCCGCTCTGTACACACCCTCGATCCCGTGCTGCCCCGGCGGCAGATCGTAGGCACGCATCACATCAGATGTGGCCTCTATCGAGCCCTCGTGCTGCAGTCTGGTGCATATCTCATGCCCGGCGTTGATCAGCTTGTCGCGGTCGGAGGTGTCGGCCCCGAGCCTGGCGAGTTCGGCGATATACACAGAATCCAGTGCAGAGGTGTCAGCCCTCGGCGCGTTCGAGGTTGTTGGAGAGGTTCTGTGGTCGCCGCCACCGCAGCCACTGACGCCGATCAGCCCGACGACGGCGAGGGTGAGGGCGGCGAGGAGCTTCTTCATCATGGGGGGTAAAACCTCCGGCGTGAACTCGTCGTGAACTCGATGTGGTTCCGTCAGCATACTATGAGATGCCGCGAGATTCCGGTATGATGGTGGTGTCACTGCAGCTCAAGCCGCTGTTCGCGCTGGTCAGGCCCACCGCCGGCAAACTCGGCGTCACAGGTTCAATCCCAGTACCGCGCACCACAGTTTGTGCAGCCAGATTGCTGTTTCTGGCTCAAGATATTGGGTCCGCACCACATATGCACCACATATGCTGGTGCAATGCCAGGGTGAACTTCCCCAACAAGGAAGGACACCACCATGAACACCTACGGCATCGAACGATTCAGCGGAGACGAGATCCTCGACGAGCTGGTGAGGCGGGAAGGTCACGACTGGGTTGTCCGCCTGTACAACGAAGGCGCCCGGTGTCCAGCGGTCGGGTAGTGGCTCAGTTTCATTTTTGCGCGCTTTTGCCATCCAACCAGGGGCGTATGGCCCTAGGTGCTCACAGAACGTAAGGCACATCGTTGGAGGTGTGAGCGACCGAGGCTATGACGGCGGACTGGGCTTGGCGCAGCCCGCCGCAGGCGCTCAGCGGTTAGACAGTGTTGAGGCGCTAGGGCTGCTGGCCAGCGTCAGCTATGGGCGCGTCGTCTTCACTCTCAACGCGCTTCCGGCGATCCGCCCAGTCAATCATCTGCTGGACGAAGGCCGAATAATCATTCGCACCCCCCTGACGACGGCGATCTCCGCTGCCGTGCGATCCAGCGAAGGCATCGTCGTCGCCTATGAAGCCGACAGCATCGACCCCCAGACTCGGACGGGCTGGAGCGTCGTCGTCACCGGACACGCACACACCATCACCGATCCCGGCGAAGTCTCGCGCTACGAGCAACTACTTCATCCGTGGGTCAACCACGCCGACACCGTCGTAGCCATCGAACCTGAGATCATCACCGGCTTCCGCATCGTCGCCGCGGATACGTAAAAGCCATTGGGCACCCAACTGGCCCACTACCAGCGGTCGAGGATTTGCGGCGGCGCTTGTCGGACTCGGAGGGGACGATTGCGCCATGAAACTGCTTGCACTCAGCGCCATGCTGGTGGTGGCAGGGGTCGCATTTGCGACCCCTGCTAGCGCTGATCCGACACCACCACCGTCGCCGTACCAGATCCTCGGGCCTAACGGTCCGGTGTACGGCGGTATGCGGACATTGCCACCGATCTGCGGCGCCCAGCCACGGGCCTGCTCAGGGACCTGGTCACCCGACACTGGAAGTTGGGTATTCCCGCCGGGAACCGGGTAGCCCTAGTACACGTCTGAATGGGTATGTGGTGGTGATGGGTGAACGCGAAGCAGCTCAGGCCGTGGTACTGATCCGGGCTTTGAGCGATGTGCGGGACCAGATGATTAGCCGGATGACCTGGCTGGAAAGACACGGCGCGCAGTTAGAAGCCGAAGCCGCAGCGTTGCGGCGAGACATCAACGAAGCGCAGGCCCACATCGCCGGTCTGCAACGCCGCTACGTGGGAGGCGAAATAGCGGCCTCTCAGCGAGTGTCGCGGGGCATGTCGATGTACGAAGACGAACAACGCCAAATAGGAGCGCGGGACGCGCCGCCGGGAACCGGCTCGCCATAGCCCGCGTCGAAATAGTTGATCGGGCCGTGCCAACCTCTCTCGGGGGCGGCCCGATTTATTAGCGTGGTTGGTATGGCACTCAACGACCCAGATGGTCCACATGCTCAATCGCTGTCCTCTTGATTTCGGCGGCCGCGGTCGGGATAACGGATGTCGACCTCGCCTGCTACCGAAAGCAGCACCTGCACAAGGACGTGGTGGCCCCACTCGGGCGTGATCATTGACGCCATGCCCTGGAACTACAACGGCAAGATTCCCAAACGAGTAGCTGCGCAAACTCATGGTCACCCACGGACTGCCAAACGGAACCTATGGTATCTTCTGAGCCAGATTCTTAGCCCAGAGGTTTGCGAACGTGGAGGTGGCGGAGCATGCTGGCCCCAACCCGATGGAGGTTCCGTCGCCCCGTAGCCGCAGTTGTTACCGTGGTCGTGCTCGTTCTGGCCGTGACCGTAGTGCTGGCTGACCGTTGGAGCAAGGAGAAGTCGATACCGATCCAGGGCAACGTGGCGTCCGCGATCACGACGGCGGACTTGACCGCTGTGGCCCGTACAAGGGTGTTCTTCGGTCACTTTTCCGTGGGGATGACAATGCTGAACGCTATCCCCGGCGTCTATGCGGATCACGGTGTCTCGGCCCCCCCGATCGAGGAGGGGCGTGCCGAGCCCGGCCCCAACGGCGGGTTCATCGCCCACAAATTCATCGGCGAACACGTTAAGCCGAACTTCGAGGACTTCGACCGCACCATGCGCCATGGGATGGGCCGGCAGGTCGACGTCGCTCTGATGAAGTTCTGCTGGGGTGACATCGGCAGCGACACCGATGTCGACGCGCTCTTCGCGAGGTACCGCGACACCATGGCCGCGTTGGAGCGGGACTTCCCCAACGTTACCTTCATCCACGTGACGGTGCCCCTGACCAAAGAGCCGGGCCTCTTCAAAAAGCTGAAGGTACGGCTGAAGACACTTCTCGGCCGGCTCGACCCGCTCGGCCAGCCAGCGAACGTCGCGCGGGAGCGGCTGAACGCGCTGATCCGCCGCGAGTACGCCGGCCGTCACCTCTTCGACCTGGCCGCGATCGAGTCCACGAAGCCCGACGGCACGAGGGTCACCGGCAGCTACGACAATCAGCGGTACTTCGCGCTGTACGACGGGTACGCCTCCGACAACATCACCTTCGACAACATCGACTGGCGCGTCGACTGGAACAACCTCAACGCGGTTGGTGCCAAGGTCGCGGCGACAGCCTTTCTCGAGGCGATCGCGCAGGCATCGCGGAAGTAGACACCGCTGGCCATGATTCGGCCCACATGCCTCGCGACTAAGTGGTATCACCCGCGCATTCCTCACGAGCAGCGCGCATTCAACACCGCACTATTTGGCGACTCCGGCTACGCGGTGACACGCACGTACATTGCAACGCTTATGCGGTTGACGGCCCACGTACCGCCAACTCTCCGGGTTGGGCTGGAAAGAAATAGGACACAGCGGGACGCGCGTACTGGATCGATGGCCAGAGCCGTTTCTACCTTTCAAGTTTGGAGTGAACCGGCCCCGGGCGGAGGTCCCGATGGAGGAAAACCCAGAGCCGGCCCACCTATTGGCGCCGCGCGGACCGCCCGGGTGCGGTGGGCGGTGGCACTCGCGCAGGGCCAAACTTAATTTACGAGCCCCAGGCCACCGATGCGCCGTCGGTCAGCAGAACGAACGACGGCAAGTATCTGATGAACAGGGTCTCGTATGAATAGGCAACCAGCAGCGCCGATAGCTGTCCGAGAAGCGGCTCGAATGACATTTGCAACCGAAGGCCCGAGGTGTACCGGCCGGCGTCCTCGATTACCTCAGCCATCACAGCGCCCTATTGTCGGCGAGTTTGCTTAGTAGGGCGGCGATTTCGCGGTCGCGGCCTTGGGCGGCGTGCTGGTAACGCATCGCTGCCGCGGGTGTCGAGTGCCCGAGCCGCGCCATGAGTTCCGCGAGGGTAGCCCCGGTCTGCGCCGCTAGCACGGCGCCAGTGTGGCGCAGGTCGTGAAACCTCAGATCGGGCCGCTTGGCTTTTTTCCGCGCCCGGTAGTAGTGACGCTGCACAGTAGACGGCTGGAAGTGCTCGCCTCTTTTCGGTTGGAACACCAGCGCATCGCCCTTGGCACCAACGTGTTCCGCAAGATGATCGGTCACCGCCGGGATAAGGTGCGGCGGGATAGCGACGTCGCGGGCGCCGGCTTCACTCTTCGGCTCGCCCTCATGCCATCCGTGGTCAACCCGAACGGCGGCGCGACGTACCCGGATCACCTGTTCTTCGACGCCGATATCGTCCCGCCGAAGCTCGACCAATTCACCGAACCTGAGCGCCGCCCAGGCCGCCAACAGAATCATCAGTTTCAGGTTGTCGGGCATTTCCCCGACGATGATTTCCAACTGTTCGAGAGTCGCGGGCCGGGGCCTGATTTTGCGTTCCGTGCTACCCGCTCCGCGGATCTGGCACGGGTTGCTTTCGATGAGCTGATCCGGTGACCGTGCGGTGTCCAAGATCGTGGATAACAGCGAATAGGTGTGGGAGCGCATGGTCGGATGGTCGGGCAGCGTCTTCGCGTACCAGGTGTTGACTGCTGCGGTGGTGATGTCGCGTAGGGGCTTGTTACCGAACGTCGACACGATGTGGTCATCGAGCAATTTCCGATAATGCGCCTTGGTGCGCGGACGCAGCGGGCGCCCCTTGACGGTGCGATGTTCTAGCCACTTGTTGGAGTACTCACCGAACTTGATCGCCGCCTTACGCTTGGCTGTCTTCTGCTCGGCGGTGGCTGGCGGCGACCAGAGTTCGCGGTCAATCTCGCGGCGACGATCGGTAAGCCACGCCTCGGCGTCGACCTTGGCGCCGAAGGTGTGGGGCGCCTCGTACAGCCTGCCATCGGGTCCGGTGTAGCTGGCTTTCCAACGGCCAGAACGGAATTGGCGCAGTCGGCCGAAGCTACGTCGTGTTGACCGTGGTGGCGGCTTCTGGCGGGGCATCAGATTCTGCACCACATATGCACCACATGAGCTTACATCAAGCGATAGCTGATTCCGCTCGCTTCCGTAC
>CAWBSW010000010.1:0-52476 GCA_963791535.1 uncultured Actinomycetota bacterium
GCGTTCGGCTGCTGGGGCCCGGACAACAGGGAGGCCGCCGTCAGGCTCTGCTCGCCGATCGGCGCGGCCGGCTCGGTCAACCTGGAGCTGAAGCCCTGCGACTCGACAGGGAACCCCTACCTCGCGCTCGGCGGCTTCATCTACGCGGGCATCGACGGTATCCGCCGGTCGCTCGATCCCGGCGAGCCGCTGCTTGTCGATCCCGCGACATTGTCTTCGTCGGAACGTACGCGGCTTTCCGTGGTCAGGCTGCCCGCCTCGCTGAGCGAGGCCCTCGACGCGCTTGAGGCCGATTCGCTGCTGATGTCAGCGCTCGGCCCGCTGCGCTCGACGGCCTACCTGGCGGTGAAGCGCTCGGAGGCCGCGCACTTCGCTGAGAAGGACGCGGCCTACGAGTGCTTCCACCACTGGATGAAGTTCTAGCCTCCCGGTTACGGTGCTGCCGGGTCGATGCCTTGGCGATCGGCGCCGGTCCTGAAGATGGTCTCCGGCGGCTTGCCGATGACCGAGAGCGGCGTCGCCACGTCCTCGAGGGACTTGCCCTCAGCGTCGACGGCGCAGAAGATCGCGATCACGCCGCCGAGGATCATCGCAGCCGCGCCGACTATATAGCCGATGAACAGCGAGTTCCGATCGGTGCCGTTGCCGATCAGGTGGCCGTACCAGTGCGAGCCGAACGCGCCGAAGCACTGCGCGATAGCGAAGAACACGGCGATGGCCTTCGCCCGCACCTCCAGCGGGAAGATCTCGCTGACCGTCAGGTACCCGGCGCTGGCGCCAGCCGAGGCGAAGAAGAAGACCACCGTCCAGCAGATCGTCTGCGTGACGGCGTTCAGCGCACCGACACGGAACAGTTCGGCGCTGATGGCCAGCAGTATGCCGGACAGGATGTAAGTGCCGGAGATCATCTTCCGGCGGCCGACCGTGTCGAACAGCCGCCCCAGAGTCAGCGGCCCGAGCAGGTTGCCGACTGCGAACGCCATGAAGTAGTAGGCGGTGTCCGTGGCCGGGACCTTGAAGAAGTACAACAGCACGAGCCCGTACGTGAAGAAGATCGCGTTGTACAGGAACGACTGCGTGATCATCAGCGCGGCGCCGAGGACAGAACGGCTCGGGTAGTGGCGGAAGAGCACCCGCAGCAGGGCCAGGTAGCCGATCTGGTCGGTCGGCCGGATCTCGATCTCCCGGCTCGGGTCCACGGGCGGCAAGTCGCCCGTCGTCGCCGCGACATCGTGCTCGATCTCGCTGATCGATCCTTCGGCTGCCTGCTGTCTGCCGTGCATGATCTGCCAGCGCGGGCTCTCCGGCAGGTGGCGCCGGACGAAGATGATCACCAGCGCGAGCACCGGGCCGACCAGGAACGCGACCCGCCAGCCCCACACTGGCGTGATGTGGTTGAGCGCCACGATTGTCACGATGGTGCCGAGGAAGGCGCCGGCCCAGTACGTGCCGTTGACGGCCAGGTCCACCCGGCCGCGGTACTTGGCGGGGATCATCTCGTCGATCGCCGAGTTGATCGCCGCGTACTCACCGCCGATGCCCATGCCCGCGATGACACGCGTCGCGTACAGGAAGATAAACCAGTGGCCGCCGGTCGGCGTTACGGCGGTCAGGCCGCTGCCGATCAGGTAGACGCCGAGCGTGATCATGAACAGGTTCTTGCGCCCGAGCTTGTCCGACAGCCGGCCGAAGAACAGGGCGCCGATGACCTCGCCGATCAGGTACCACCAGGCGATGTCGGACACGGCACCCGCGGACATGTTGAGCGTGTTGTGCAGCGTCAGGTCGGGGCCGACGTTGCTGGCGATGGTGATTTCGAGTCCGTCGAGGATCCAGGCGACCCCGAGGGCTATCACCAGTCTTGTGTGGAACCGTGACCAAGGCAGCCGGTCGATCCGCGCCGGTATAAGGCTGCGGATAGACGGACTGCTCTCGGTCGTGGAGGATGTGGTAGCCATACTGCGCTCCTTGTTCTCCCGCCTAGCAGGCCCGTCGCTCACGCGAACTTTTCGCCCACTGTTACCCCCACGTTTCCTGTGTACACATAGTTACTCACAGTGATAATTGCCGGAACCCGGGAGGTCACGGTGACTTGCGTGGGATCGCAGCGGAGCTAGCGAACAGTGCGGCCGTGTCCTGTCTCAGTCGATGCTGTCCGTCCGTGGAGGATTCGTGATCTGGGCGGGCAATTTCGGGTGAGACACTTGCCTGCTGTTGTGAAGGAACCGCCGGTGGGTCGTGGCGCTGGTGACGCGGTCTTTGTCTCAGATGATCTTGCCCGTAGGCCTTCGTTGGCGGGCCTGGACGGTTGGCGCTGTTACCCGTCATTCGCCGTGAGTGCCCGACGTCACTCACGGCGAACTGCGGTTGCTGGCATGTCCCGCCAACGACCGATCATCTGCTCGGGAACACCGGGTGCCAGCGGGGTTACCAGTGCCCCGGTCTGGATCCCGAACGCGGGGTCGGCGTAGTTGTCCATGAACGAGACCGGGCACAGGATCGTGGCCGGCATGCCGGACCGGCGAATGTACTGCTCGATCTCCCGCTTGCTGTCGAACGCTGCGGCCCCGGTGGCGCGGTCGGCGCCCGCGACCGAGGCGTAGACCAGGTGCTCAGCCCCGGCGGCTGCGGCCGCATCGACGACGTTGCGGCCCCGCCGAGCACTCACGACAGCGTGCACGCCATCACGAGCGGTCTGGCCCTCGTGCTCGGGATCATCGCCGGCATCACCCTGGTGCTGATGTTCTTGCTGACAGGCAGCGTGGTGCTGCCGGTCAAGGCCGTGTTGCTCAACGTATTGTCGCTGACGGCCGCATTCGGCGATGGTGTGGGTCTTTCAGGAGGGGCATCTCGGTGCGTTCGGCGCACCGGTGACAGGCACGCTGGAGGTGAACCTGCCGATGTTGTTGTTCTGCATCGCCTTTGGGCTGTCGATGGACTACGAAGTGTTCCTGATCTCGCGGATCCGTGAATACTGGCTCGAATCAGATCGCACACCGGCCGCCAACAACGAGAGCGTCGCCTTGGGCGTCGCCCGCACCGGCCGGGTGATCACCGCAGCCGCATTGTTGATGTCGATATCGTTCGGCGCGTTGATGGCCGCGCAGGTGTCGAACATGCGGATGCTCGGCCTCGGGCTCACATTGGCGGTGCTGGTCGACGCCACCCTTGTGCGAATGCTGCTGGTGCCCGCCTTCATGCGGGTGCTCGGCCGCGTGAACTGGTGGGCGCCCAGACCGTTGGTCTGGCTGCATAATCGGTTCGGCCTCAGCGAGACCGCAGGGCATGCCATACCCCGTCGGGATTGAGGATTCCGGCTGTGACCAGAACTGCGCCGACGGTGGAGCGGGTCGGCCTGGTTTACCGGACTCGATCGAGGCCCTTGGACCCGGTATCGGTCACCTTTGACGTCGCCCCGACCGTACCTGCGCCGCGTGTCCCTTCAGAGAGCAGCTCTTGAGCGCTTTCCCTGCGCAGCTTGCCTGACGATGTCTTCGGCAGGGTTCCGGCGGGAAACAACCGTACCTCGCGCGGGGCGTGCCCAACGTGGCGGTTCACCCGGGCCGTGATGTCGCGGCTGATACGCAGGCGCACTTCCTCCTCGTCCGCGTTATGCACTTCGGCGAGCACCGCGAAGCCTTCCCGTTCGGCGTCGACCCGCAGCGCGATCACGCAGCCCTTGCGCACGCCGTCGACGGTCGCGGCCGCACGCTCGATATCGTCCGGATAGAGGTTATTCCCGGCCACAATGATGAGATCCTTCGTCCGGCCGCACACGTAGATCCGCCCCTCCTCGTCGAGATAACCCAAGTCGCCGCTGTCAAACCAGCCGTCATGGCGGGCGAGTGGAACGACGCCGTCCACCGTGAGATAACTGCCAGCGACGGTAGGACCGCGAAGTTCGATGGCACCAATCTCTCTGGGCCCCTGCACCGTTTCGTCCCGGGTGATGCGTACGTCCATGCCCGTTAGCGGGAATCCCAAGCAGACGATGTGCTGCACGTCCTCCGAGTCATCCGGAACCGGCTGCGCGCGGCCGGCCCTCGACACGGCCTGCCTGGACACCGTGTCGACGATCGGCGGGTCGTCGTGCGCGCCGAAGGACACCGCCAGCGTAACTTCGGCGAGCCCGTAGCTCGGCATGGGTGCGCTCGCCCGCAGCCCGAAACGGGCACCCACCGCCGCGAAATTCTTTACGTCGCGATAATCGATGGCCTCGGCTCCGGTGCACGCTACCCGCAGCGACGAGAGGTCAATGGCGTCCGGGTCGGTCCGCTCGAGGACGCGGGAAAGTAGGGAGTAGGCGAAATTGGGGCCCGCTGTCATGGTCCCCCGGTGCCTGCTGATCAACTCGGCCCACACAATGGGCCGCCGCAGGAACTGATCGGGCGTGACCACGACGGCTTCCAGCCCCAATTGCATTGGGAAACAGATAAACCCGATCATGCCCATGTCGTGCGACAACGGCAGCCAACTCACCACGACGTCCCGGTCGATGTCGATGTCCACCCCTGCGCCCATCGCCACGGTGGTCGCGGCGAGATTCCCGTGGCTGATCTCCACCGCCTTCGGTATGCCGGTCGACCCCGAGGTGAGCTGCCGCAGCGCGATATCCGCCGCAGCGGCGTCCTCCGGCTCGATCGGCCCGGCGCCGCGCAGCGACGCCACCGTGCAGACGGCCAAATCCTGGGCCGCCAGGTGATCCAGCGCCATCAGGAACGGCTCGCCTACGACAACCACGTCGGCACGAATCATCCGGATTGCCCGAATGGTGTCGTCGAGCCAGACCGCCAGGTCGGCACGTGGTGTCGGTTGCTGCAGCATCGTCAGCACGGCGCGGCGCATCCAAATCGCCTGCGCTAGTGGTGCGACATCCGCCGCGTCGGCGGCCAGCACCGCGACCGAGCCGTGCCGGCCAATCCCCCTAGCGGCCAGGCATCCGGCCATCCGCTTCGCCTGCTCATGGACTTCGCGCCAGGTCAACCGCACGGGATCGGCGAGGGTGCCGACGGTCAAGCCGTGCGGTGACGATGCCGCAGAGGCGAATACTTCGCGGGTGAAGATGCTCATCGGATCAGATCCTTTCCAGTGACACGTCTTCGAGAATGCGCGCAACCGCGACTACCAACCCCGGATCCGGCGGCGCCATCGGGTCGTTCCCAATTCGACGGATGTCATCGGGTCAGGCCTGCCGGATCGAGCCGATGCATGACAAAGTCAACGAGATCGCCAACAGTGTGAATCTTCGGCAGCACTTCGGCGATGGCGATATGCCCCAGCTGTGGGTAGTCCGCCCGCAGCCGGTCGAAAAGGCGGAGTTGCAGCAGCGAGTCGTATCCCAGATCGTCACTGAGCCGGCTGGACCGGGCAAGCTCGCCGACCGAATAGCCGCCGACATCGGCGATCACCGCCAGGACCGCGCCCTCTGATGCGGTCAGCACCTGTGCAGGCTGTTGCCGCTCGGCGACGGGCGTGACCGCCGTGGGCGTGGCCGTCGGCGACACGACAGTGACCTCGCCGTCGAACCAGAACCGACTGGAGGTGTCGAAGACGTAAGGCGGAATCCGTTGCAGCGGACCGGCTGGCCGGCCGTACAACGGCGACAGGTCGGGCGAGTACCCGTCGCGCAGCAGCGTCGCAGCTACGCCCAGCAGCTCCGTTCCATCGGAATCCGGTCCAGCGCACAATGCCAGCGACCGGGTCCGCGGCGGTAGTCCGCACTGCCTGGCCAGCGTGATCAGCGTGGATCGCGGGCCGGCCTCGGCGACATAGTCGGCACTTGCCGCACTGATGGCGGCCCGGACGGCGTCGAAAAACCGCACCGGCGAACAAATCTGGGTCGCCCAGTAGTCGGTGTCCATTTCCTGGCCCTCGACTTCCCTGCCGAGCACCGTGGAGAAGAGCCGGAACTCCGCTGGACCCGGCGCCAGCCCCGACAGCTCGCGCCGGAACTCCGGCACCATGGGATCCATCAGCGGCGAGTGAAAAGCATGAGACACCGTCAGGTTCACCGCTCGGCCGCCCTGCGCGCGAACCGCGGCATGGGCCCGTGCCACCGCGTCGGCGGCACCGGAGATGGCCACTGAGCGTGGCCCGTTGACGGCCGCGATAACGCACCCGGGCTCGTCGGCGACCAATGCCTCGGCCTGCTCCACGCCGAAGTCGATCGCGGTCATCGCCCCACCGGGCGGTAATGCGCCCATCAGCCGTCCCCTGACCGCGATGAGCTTGGCCGCATCATCGACCGACAGCACGCCCGCCAGGCAGGCGACCGCGACCTCGCCGACGCTGTGGCCGATGCCGAATAAGGGACGGATCCCGCTCTGCAGCAATGCCTTTCCCAGCGCGTAGGAAACCGCGAACAACGCCGGCTGCGCGAGGCTGGTGTGATGGAGTCCGGGATCGTCGCCGAGGATCGCCACGAGCAGGCCCGAAGGCAGGTGCGGGTCGAGGGCGGCCGCCGCGGCATCCAGATGTTCCCGGTACACGGGATTGGCGTCGTAGAGCGGCCGCGTCATGCCCGGGTACTGAGTTCCCTGCGCTGAGCACAAGAGCCCCACCCCGGCGGCGACCTTGCGCGGCGGGGCGGACGACGCCAGTTCGGCGCGGGTACCGGCGAGAAAATCCCGCAGCCCATCGGCCAGCGTGCCGCGGTCGCCGTCCACCACCAGGCGATGCCGATGTGATCGCTTCACCACGTTGGTGGCGCGGCACCAGGAGGCTACCGATTGATCGTCGAGGTTGTGCAGCGCGGTGGCGATCGAATCGGCGTTGCGCCGCAGCGCCTGCTCGGAGGGCGCCGATACCGTGAGCACACCGATCGCGCCCGGGTCGGGTACCGCCCGCGGCCGGCGCCGACTCCAACACCGCGTGCGCATTGCTGCCGCCCAGCCCGAATGAGCTCACCCCGCAAAGCGCATTGGCCGGCAACGGCTCTGGGCTCTCCACCAGCCGCAGCCCCTGCGCGTCCAGCCGCAATCCCGGATTGGCGCTGTCGCCGAACACCGTCGGTGGCAGCACGCGATGGTGCAGCGCCAGGCACGCCTTGATGAACGCCGCAATCCCCGCGCTGCCCTCGGTGTGCCCGATGTTTCCCTTGACCGAACCCAGCAGACATGGCTCGCCGCGCGTTTTGTGGATGTCGCCCAGAGCGTTGGCCTCGATCATGTCGCCGAGAAAAGTGCCGGTGCCGTGGGCTTCGACGAAGTCGATCTGTCCGGCCTCGACCTCTGCGAGACTGAGCGCGCGGCGCATCAGCTCGACCTGCGACCGGCGGCTCGGGGCGGTGATCCCGTTGCTGCGGCCATCGTGGTTGGCAACCGAACTTTTCACCACCGCGTAAATCGGCTGGCCGTCGGCAATGGCGTCGTCCAGTCGGCGCAGCACCACCGCGGCCACGCCCTCACCCCGGCCGATGCCGTCGGCGCGCTGTCCGAACGGTTTGCAGCGACCATCCGGCGCGGAGAGCCCAGCCTGGGTGTAAAAAATCGAAAGCGCAGGTGTAAGAACCAGATTCGCACCGGCGGCGATGACGGTGTCGGTGTCCCCGGAACGCAGCGCAGCACAGCCTTGGTGCACGGCCATCAACGATGACGAGCAGGCGGAATCGATGGCCATGCTCGGTCCGGTGAGGTTCAGGTGGTATGAGATGCGGTTGGCCGTCATGAAGTAGCCGCTGCCCGCACCACGAAATGCGGTGACCCCGGCGAAGTCGAACATCTGAAGGCTGCTCCACTCGCTGGACATCATTCCGACGAAGACCCCGGTTGGCGTGCCGGCCAGCGATCGGGGATCGATTCCGGCATCTTCCAGTGCGCGCCACGACGCCTGCAGCAGCAGTCGCTGCTGCGGGTCGAGCGCCGCCGCCTCGATCGGCGCGATGCCGAAAAAGTCATAGTCGAATGCGTCGACGTCGTCGATGAAATGGGCGCGTCGGGTGTTCATCGATCCGGCGACACCGTCGGGGTGGTAGTTGGTGTCGATATCCCAACGCTGCAACGGCACTTCGGTGTCGGTGACGACGCCATCCATCAGCAGTCGCCAGAACGCGTCCTTGTCGGGCGCGCCCGGGAAGCGGCAGTCGATGCCGACCACGGCGATCGGCGTCACGTCACCGCTTGCTCAGCGGCCAGATAGGCCGCGATGGCACCGATGGTCGGGTAGTCCCACACCATGGTGGTTTCGACGGCGAATCCCTTCTCGCACTCCAGGTCCACGCACAGCCTCATGGCTAAGACGGAGTCGATCCCACAATCGGCCAATGGGGTGTCGATGTCGATCGTGTCCGACGGAACGTTGAGGTACCCGGCCACCTTCATGGTCAGCCAGTCGGCAAGTTCCTGAAACTCCGAAGCGTCAGCGGTCATCGGGGTCTTCCATCCGGCTCGCTGGAACCGGCTACCGGCTGCCATGGCCAGTCATGGCAGCCGGGATTCGCGAAGGGGCCGCCG
Source organism: uncultured Actinomycetota bacterium (assembly GCA_963791535.1). Taxonomy (GTDB): domain Bacteria; phylum Actinomycetota; class Actinomycetes; order Mycobacteriales; family Mycobacteriaceae; genus Mycobacterium. The sequence continues at coordinate 8,451 of CAWBSW010000010.1, forward strand.
CTCTTCCGGCATCGGCCTGCTGCGGCGCCATCACGCGATCGCCGTCTCGTCGACCGCTGCTCCGCCGAACGAGATCCGGCGACGCACGAAAGCACGCACGCCCCTGTCGAACCGCGCGCCGCCGGCGAGTGCTGCGCCTGCGATCAGCGGCAGACCGGCCACGATGCCGGTTCCCAAGCCGAGCACGAACGTTGCCAAGGTCGCGGCCTGCGCCAGCGCGCCGAATCGCCGCGCCGACCTGACCGTCGCGCCCCACCGGCGAAAAACCTTCCCGGCAAGGAGATCCGCCGCCGCCAGGGCGGGCACGATGGGGGCCGCGTCCTGCGAACACTGTCCCGACTCGGCGATGCGTCGCCCCACGCCGGCGACGCGGTCGAGTTCCGCGGGGCCGACCCCGGCCCGCTCGAACCACAGGAAGGACTCGCGCCTACCGGTCAGCAGCCAGCGCAGGGTCGTCACGAACGTTGCCCACTGCGGCCGGGTGTCGGTCGCGGCTACCACCTCGACGGACCGAGCACCCGCGGACCGCAGCAGCCCGGACACCTCGATCGCCGCCGAGTACCACATGTTGCGGCACGCGATCAGCGAGACGACCCTGCGATTCCGGAAGGCCTCGGGATGCGCCTTCAGCAGCGACCGGATGGGAAGTGAGGGCGCCAGATACCACACCTGGTAGGCCAGGATCGCCAGTTCCTCCGGCTCCGTTTCGAAGCCGCCCGCCGGCTCGACGAGCTCCACAAGCGCCTCCGGATCCACCGCAGCGGGGAACAGCCCAAAGAATCGCCGAATCGGCCACGGAAACGGAAACGCCACGCGCGGTTGGACGTCCACCCAGCGGATGTCCCACCCGCGGGCGACCAGCGGAGCGGTCAACGCATCGGCGACCTCGCGCAGCTGTCCGGTCTGCGAATAGAGGTACACGACTGCCCGAAGGGGAGGCTGCTCGGCAGGGAGGACCTCGGACGCCTGGGTCATGGCCGGGTTTCCGACACCGAAGCCGCCGACACCGCAGTGAGATGCATGAACGAGATCACGAACCGGCCGGATTCCGGCACCATGCACAACAGCGTGTCGCCCTCCTTGATCAGGCCGTCCGTCATCATCTCGTCGAGGATGACGAAGATGGCTGCGCTGCCGATGTTTCCGACTCTCGTGAGGTTGCTGTACCACATTTCGGGACGGTCGACCGCGACGTCGCGCCGCGAGAGCTCGCGAAACATGAGGGACTTCATGCTTTCGCTCGAGTAGTGCGCGGGAAACCACGTCACCGTCTTCGGGTCGAATTTGCCCATGGCGCGCAGGCGTTGGTACTCGTCGATTCCGACACTTATCAGATGCGGCAACAGGGAGAGCTCCTGCCGCAAAACGAGCGCACCGTCGGCCGCGGCTGCCGCGGGGGTCGGGTAGTCACCCCAGGTCTTCGAGCATGCGTTGTCGTTGCTGCCGAAGTACATGCACGCCTTTTCGGTGTTCGCGTACGACGTCAGCGAGATCCAGTCGATGCGCAGGCTGATCCCCGATGCTGCGGGAGTGTTCTCGACCACCGCGGCGCCCGCGCCATCGGAGAGCATGTAGCGCAGGAACGCGGTTTCCATCGGCAACGACCCGTCGTCCGAGATCGCCTCCATCTCGTCGTAGCGGGTGCTCTTCAACACGCGTGATGCGAACTCGCTGGCGACGCAGATCGCGTTGCGCTTCTCGCCGATCGCCACCTGCAGGTACGCGTTCTTCAGCGCCATCATCCCGGAACTGCAGATGCCGTGTGCGGTCGCGATCTCGAGCGGACCGTAGCCCAACTCGCCGTGCACCATGCTGGCATGCCCGGGACCAACCAGGTCCGGCATCGTCGTCGCCGCGGTCAGCAGTTCGACCTCGTTGGGTCCGAGTCCGGCGCGCTCGGCGGCGTTGCGCACCGCATTGGCCGCCATGGCCGCATTCGAGATGACGGTTTGCTGTTTCTTGTCGATCGCGTAGTGGCGCGTCTTGATTCCGCAGTTCGTGAGAACCACGTCCTTCAGATCGGACGACGCGCGTCCCGCCTTTCCGATGTAGTCCTCGATTTCGTCGTTGGGAACCGGGTAGCCGGGGAGAAAAGCGCCCGTGGCCGTGATATATGCACTCATGCTGAGGTGGCTCCAATGATCGGGTTGTCGACGAGGTCGCGCGGGCCGTCAGGCCATTTCGGCTACCTTCAAGACGATAGGATCCTTGAAGTCGTCGATCGGCATGACAGTTTCCATGTTTCCTTCGCCCGACCCCCTGATAGTAGCTGGCGGTGGTTGCCACGGCACGATTAGCTGGCTGTACGATGCGTACTCCTTTTATAGAAGGAGTACGAGTAGCAATCCAAATTGGTTCAATTACTCGCCAAACCGACCATTCGTTTGCAGGGGGTGGCCTCGGTGGTCGTGACCGCTCCTCGGGATAGGGCTTGGGCACGGACACGGCTCCTTCGACGAAACGTCGTCGCCAGAAGTCAAGCGAACCGACTGCGCACGAAACCGGGGACGATTCAGCTTCAGATATAGACTCCGGCAATCGCGGGTTGGACGGGGCTTGTAAGGGGCGATGGCGATGGATCCCGGGACACACAGGTGCCTGGCGTGATGGCCACGGAACTCAGCGCAACCGGGTAGTGACATGAACACTTCTCGGGTCCTGATCGTCGGTGCCGGTCCAGCCGGAGCGACAGCCGCACTGCTGCTCGCCGAACACGGGATCGACACCCTCGTCGTCGAACGACGCGTGGCCCCGTCGACCCACCCGGCCGCGCATGTGCTCTCCACCCGCACACTGGAGATCTTTCGCGAACTGGGCCTCGAACACGATGTGCGCCGCCTCAGCTCGCGGATATACGAACTGCGTGACGTCATTTATGCCACGAGTCTGACCGGACCCGAACTGGGCCGGATCACCATTTACGACCCCGAATCGACTGAAGCCCAATTGCTTCAGACCCTGAGCCCGACTCGGGCCGCGAACCTGTCGCAACACGTACTTGGCCAGCTGCTGTGGGATCGGCTCGAAGCGTGCAAGCGGGTCGAGTTCCGGCGGGGCAGCGTGTACCAAAATCACCGCGAAACCTCCGATGGCGTTGAAGTTCGAGCCACCGGCCCAGACGGTGACGGCGAGTGGGTCGCGACAGGTCGGTATCTGATCGGCGCCGACGGTGCGGGTAGCCATGTCCGGCGCACATGCGGACTCCAGATGCGCGGCCCCGTACTTCAACACGTGATCAGCGTTCACTTCAGCGCCGACCTGCGTCCTTATCTGTGGTCACGCCGAGCCCCCGTCATCTGGACCTTCACTCCGCGCGGGCTGGGAACCATTATCGTGCACAGCTCACCTGGTGACTTCGTCTTCCAGTTTCCCTACTTCCCGCCGGTTCAGCGTCTCGAGGACTTCACCGCCGACGATTGTCGGCGCAGAATCCGAGAAGCGGTGGGACATAGGGATTTGGTCGTCGAGATCCACTCGGTGCAGAGCTGGGCGATGACGGCGCAGGTCGCCAATCGATACCGTGGAGGACGTACATTCCTGATCGGCGACGCCGCGCACCGCTTCCCGCCGACCGGCGGTCTCGGACTCAACACCGGCGTGCACGATGCCCACAACCTGGCCTGGAAACTGGCGTGGGAAATCTCTGGGCGTGCTCCGGCTAATCTGCTCGACACCTACGAGGCGGAACGTCGACCGATCGGCATCGCCAACACCGAGCATTCAGTGAAAAACTTCGACGGTCTGATGGACGTTTTCGCCGCGCTCGGATTGCCTCGATCCGGTATGCGCGCGCTGCAGGCTCTGGCCGGGTCCCGACTGATGGCTGCGCTGCCGCGCCCAGCGTCACGCCGGATACTAGCCACCCTCATGACGGTGGCAATGCAGCGGACTGGCTGGGCGACTTCCCGGGGTCGCATCGGAGCTCGCATCCGCTACATGGTGCAGGAGGTGATCGCCCGCCAGGGCGGCCATTACCGAACGTGGGGCCTCGATCTCGGTGTGCACTACGGCCACGGTTTCCTCATCGACGGCGACATATCCGACGACGTCGCGGACATCGAGCTTTATACGCCGATCGTGCGCGTGGGGGGGCGGTTACCACACGCGTGGGTCCAGTACAACGGAGCGAGAGTCTCCACGCTCGACCTGCCGGCGCGCGACACGCTGACGGTTCTGGCCACGTCGCAACACGAGTCGAGTTGGCGTGACGCGCAGACAGCGGTCGGACACCCACTGACGGTGATCGGTGTCGACCTCGCGGCGTGCAGAGAGCCGCTGTGTGCGCTGGCGGCAGGGCAGGCGCTACTGCTGCGCCCGGATTCCCACATCGCCGCGGTACTTGACCCATCGAGTAGTGGGTACGCCGAAGCGCTCGGTGCGGCGCTCGATCAACTAGGTCTGACGGCCACCGCCAAGGGGAGCTATGAACCCACGCCTTGACGAGATCGTCCTGCTGACCCACGAGTGGGATTCGATGCGAGCCTGGTGGGGCACCCTTCTCGGCGCGGATCCACACACAGTCGGTCACCGAACCGCGGTCGTCGAGACAGCCGGGCTACGGGTTGTTATCGAGCATTCCGACATCGCGATGAACGCCAATCCCGAAGTCGCTGGGGTCATTTCACTCACGGTGTCGGCCCCCTCCGCGATCGCTGCCCTCGACACCCACAGGCGACTCGTCGCGATCGGCTCCCGCCACCACCGCGCCACAAACGACGCCAGCGGAGTGCGCCTGTGGTACCGCGACCCCAATGGCACCGACGTGGCAATCCGCTTACCGATCGACGCCGACGCGAACAACCGGCGTGGCCAGGAGATCGATCCCGATCACATCGTCACCCGGCTGCAAGCGGCCGCAGAATCAGCGAAAGAGGTACACGCCAACGGCGAATAGGACTTTACGTAGCGCCGTCAAAGTGACCCACCACGACTTGAGCCAAGGTCGGTGTCAGTTTCCGCCGGGGATCTACGCGCTGCCGCCGATGTTCTGAGCCTTCTGGCGCCGGATAGTCGAGTCAGGCCGCTGGACCTGACGGATTCAGGTAGTGCACTACTCGTGTCCTCAGGGCTAGGCGTTGACACAGTTGGTTTTCCAGAAAGGTGAACTGCCATGCTTGAGGCGCCTGAATCGACCGACGTCGCCAAACTGCCGCTGGCGCCGAAAGAATCCGCTGCCCTACCGGCACCAGCTCAGGGCCATGCGGTCTCTGATCGACGGGTTCCAGGAGCTCCTCGATGCCGGCGGCCCCGTCACCCGTATGGTGCTCGGGCCCAAATGGCTTTTCCCGACGGTCGGTGTTGATCGCCTCGCCGCAGGGCGCGCGGGACGTGCTGGGCCGCACCGACGAGATCGCCGACCGAGGAGGGGCGACGATGGCGATCCAGCTGCGTCGGCTGATGGGCGGCAACCTGCTGGTCCTGCCGCACCACCAATGGCTGCCGCGGCGCCGCACCCTGCAGCCGATGTTCACCAAACTGCGGGTCCGGCGCTACGCCGGCCACATGGCCGCGGCGGCGCAGACGCTGGTCGACGGTTGGCGCGACGGCGCGACAGTCGACCTGGACACCGAATGCCGCGCGCTTACCCTGCGGGCGCTCGGCCGCTCCGTGCTCGGCATGGACCTCGACGCCAGGGCCGACACCGTTGGGCCAGCGCTGCGCACCGCGCTCTCGTGGGTCGCCGACCGTGCGGTCCGGCCGGTGAATCTGCCGCAATGGGTGCCCACCCCCGGCCAGCGGCGGGCCCGCCGGGCCAATGCCACCCTGCATCAGCTGGCCGCCGAGATCCTCGCCGCGGTACGCGCCGACCCCGATCGCGACGCACCGCTGGTGCGCGCATTGATCGCCGCAGCAGATCCGGTTACGGGCCAACCACTTTCGGACGACGACATCTGTCATGAGCTGGTGCTGTTCATTCTCGCTGGCCACGACACCACATCGACCACTCTCACGTACTCACTGTGGGCGCTCGGCCAGCATCCCGATATCCAGGACCGAGTGTTCGATGAGGTCAGCGCATTGGGTGATCGGCCGCTGACACCCGACGACGTGCCGCGGCTCGGCCACACCGTGCGGGTGCTGCACGAGGCCCTGCGGCTATGCCCGCCCGGTGCCGGAACGCCGCGTCTGCTCAAAAAGGATTTGGCCGTCGACGGCTACCGGGTCGAAGCCGGCACCGTCGCGGTGGTCAGCTTCTACGCCATGCACCGAGACCCGGAACTGTGGGACGACCCGCTGACATTTGACCCGGATCGGTTCCTGCCGGAGCGCTCGCAGGGCCGCAGCCGCTGGCAGTACCTGCCATTCGGCGGCGGACCTCGCTCGTGTATCGGCGACCACTTCGCCATGCTGGAAGCCACTCTCGCACTGGCGACCATCGTCCGCGCTGCCCGGATCGAATCGCTTAATGACGACTTCCCCCTGGCCACACCGTTCACCGTCGTCGCCGCCGAGCCGATCAGTGCCCGTGTTCATGCGCGGACCTCAACGTGCCGATTCAGCTGTCGCGCAACGCTAGCGGCCTTCAGGCGTGGCGGGCTGCTTCTTGGGCGAGCTGCACGCGGGAGGTCAGGCCGAGCTTGGCGTAGACGTGGGTGAGGTGAGTTTGCACGGTGCGCGGTGAGACGAACAGCCGTGTGGCGATGTCGTTGTTGCCCAGGCCTTCGCTGACCAGACGCACGACGTCGCGCTCGGTCGGCGTGAGTGAGGCCCAGCCGCTGGCGGGTCGTTTGCGTTCGCCGCGGCCCGCGCTGCGCGTAGGCGATCGCTTCCTCGGTGGACAAGGCGGCGCCCTCGGCCCAGGCGGCGTCAAAGTCCTGATCGCCCAAGGCATCTCGCAGCGCCGCCACCGAGGCTTCGTACCCGGCGTCGTAGATCTTGAACCGCGCCGCGCCCATGCGTTGCCGGATGGCCTCTGCTGCGCCGAACAGGCGGGCCGCTTCGCGGTGACTACCGGCCTCGCCGGCCAGCATGCCGAGGCATTCCAGGATGTCGGGGATGAACAGGTACGCCTCGACTTCGGCGGCACGCGCGAGCGCCTCGTGGGCGTCACGCTCGGCCTGGTCTGGCTCACCTTGTGCGATCGCCACGCGGGCGCGCGTCGTCAGCGGGTCCGACAGGAACGCGATCGTCTTTGTCGATACGGCGTCGTCGGCCCAGCGGCGGGCCGCGACCAGATCGCCGCCCGCAAGCGCGGTCTCCGCACTGAGGACTCGCTGCAGCCCCGTCGTCTGAGGCACGGCACTCAAGAGCGGCCAGCCCGCCTTGGTCGCGTCCTGCGCCGTCGTAGCATCGCCGGCGGCCAGGGCCGCTACAGCCAACACGTGGTAGGCGGCGGCCGCTTTAAGCCCACCTAGCTCGGCAGTGGCCTCGACGGCCGCGTCGGCGGCGGCCCGGGCCGCCGCGGTGTCACCCTGGTACGCCAGCGCGACGCCGAGGCCCACGAGGCTATCCACCCTCCAGATCTCATCGTGAGCTGCCTCGGCCTCGTCGGCCACCGCGGCGAATTGTGCTACCGCTCCGGCCAGATCGCCCTGATATACCTGTGCGACTGCGAGGTACCAGCGGCACCGGCGCGCGTCGAACCGGTCACCGATCGCGTCGGCGAGATCGCGTCCCTCCTCGGCGGCCGCGCGCGCCGCGATCGGGTCACGTGCCGCGAGTGCCGCGACGACTTGCGCGACGAGGATCTGGCTGAGCCTCCACCGGTCGCCCAAATCGCGCGGGCCAGGCCGATCGCCTCGGCCAAGTACGCGCCGGCCGCCTCTGCGTCGAAGTAGGCGGCGATGTAGCCGCACGCGGTGAGCGCCCGGATCAGCAGTGCCGGGTCGTCGACCTCGCGCGCGATCGCGAGGGCTTGCTGAGCCTGATCAGGGCTCTCGGCGGAGGCCACCCAGAGGCCGAGGGTGGCCCTATCGGCCAGCGCCCGCGCCCGCACGGCGGGCGCCACCCCAGGCTGGTGCGCGTCGAGGTCGGTCAGGGCGGCGTCGAACCAGGTCAGCCCTTCCCGGAGGCGTCCCCGCGCTTGCCACAGCGGCTGCAGCGACGAGGCGAGCGTCAACGCCAGCCTCGATATCGGAGTTTTCGCGGCTCCACGAAAATGCGGCGCGCAGGTTGTCGATCTCGAGGTCGGCCTGCTCGAGGCGCTGCTCATAATCGCTGCCTGCCGGGGCGTCGAGCAGGGCGGCGATCGCCGTGTAGTGGTCGCGGTGGCGCGCCCGCACGGCGTCGGCCTCGCCGGACTCGCCCAGTTTTTCCAGCGCGTATTGGCGCACCGTCTCCAGCAGCCGATAGCGGGTTCGCCCGCCGCTGTCGTCGGCCACCACCAGCGACTTGTCCACCAGCATGGCTGAGCTGATCGAGCACCTGATAGCGCGCCACATCGCCACCGCCGCAGACGTTTTGCGCCGAGTCGAGGTCGAAACCGCCCAGAAAAACCGCCAGTCGGCGAAATAACACCCGCTCGGGTTCGGTCAGCAGGGCGTGCGACCAGTCCACCGAGGCGCGCAGCGTCTGCTGGCGGCGGACCGCGGTGCGCGCGCCGCCGGTCAACAGCCGGAACCGGTCGTGCAGGCTGTCGAGGATCTCGGTCAGCGACAGCGCCCGCACCCGCGCTGCCGCCAGCTCGATCGCCAGCGGCACCCCGTCGAGGCGCCGACAGATCTCTGCCACGGTCGCGGCGTTGTCGTCCGTGACGGCGAAATCCGCTCGAGCATGCCGGGCCCGGTCGGTGAACAGTTCGACGGCTTCGTCGGCCAGCGACAGTGACGGCACCCGCCAGCTCACCTCACCGGCCACCCCGATCGGCTCACGGCTCGTCGCCAACAGCGTCAATCCCGGACACGCTGCGAGCAGTTCTACGATCAGCGCGGCGGTCGCATCCAGCAGGTGTTCGCAGTTGTCCAACACCACAAGCATCTGCCTGTCGGCGATAAAGCGGGTGATCGTGTCCATCGTGGAGCGGCCGGGCTGATCGGGTAGGCCGAATGCGCGGGCCGCCGCAACAGGCACCAAATCAGGGTCGGTGATCGGCGCCAGATCCACATACCAGATCCCGTCGCTGAACTCGCGGGCCACTTGGGCCGCGATGTGTATCGCCACCCGAGTCTTGCCCACGCCACCGGCACCTGTCACGGTCACCAGACGGTTTTCGGCCAGCAGGTCGCGCAGTTGGGACAGCTCCGCGCCGCGGCCCACAAAACTGGTTAGCTGCACCGGAAGGCGCTGACAAGCAACGGCTTTGGTGACTCGCAGCGGCGGGAAATCGTTGACCAGATCGGGATGGCATAGCTGCACCACCCGCTCCGGGCGGGGCAGATCGCGCAGCGCGTGGCTGCCCAGGTCGGTCAGCCACGCGTCATCAGGAAGCCGGTCGAGCACGAGCGCCTCGGTCGCACCCGAGAGCAGGGTTTGGCCGCCGTGGCCCGAGGTCGCGCAGCCTCGCGGTGCGGTTGATGGTCGGGCCGGCGTAGTTGCCTTCGTCGCGCAGCTGGATTTCGCCGCTGTGCACGCCGATGCGTAACCGGATCGGGGCCAGCGGGGCGCGCTGCAACTCCAGGGCGCCGGCCACGGCGTCGGAGGCGCGGGCGAATGCCGCCACGAAGCTGTCGCCTTCACCTTGTTCGACGGGCGCACGCCGTCGTGCTCGGCGATGCTCTCCGACACCGACTGGTTCAGCCGGGCGATGGCCGCGGTCATCTCGTCGGGTTGGGTTTCCCACAGCCGGGTGGAGCCCTCGACGTCGGCCAGCAGCAACGTCACGGTGCCCGTCGGTAAAAGGCCGCTCACGCCTAGTTCGCTCCAGTCCACCAGGGGCATGTCCGCGCGTGGATCGATCTCGCTCATGCTAGCCAGCATGCGGCCCCACAAACCGCAAAACATCAGCACAAACGCGTAGATCGCAGCCGCCCGATGCGGGGATCTACGCACGGGGGCGCCCAGTCCATGACGCCGTCGCCCGTACTCTGGGTTCATCCGCACAAGTCGGGCGACGATTCGCCGACAATTTCGTGCCCGCGGTGCAGCCTGATCGACAGGAGCTATTCAATGAAGCGGATGACGGCAATCAACGGTGTGGCGATCGCGATCGCGGCTCTGGGCATCGGCTTGGTCGGGTGCGGTGGCTCCCCGTCCAGCGGCAACAATGCGTCGAGCAAGACGTCAGCCACGACAAGCGCTGGCGCCACCACGACTACCGCCAACCCGCAATCAAAAGTGGCGCCCTCGCACCACCGTCCCGGGTCCCAATCCCACGATCGCCAGCTATATCCAACAGAACAACATCACCCAGACTCCAGTCCACCGGGGTGATCCCGGCGCGCCAACCATCAACCTGCCGATCCCCGACGGCTGGGCCGATGCCGGACCAGACACCCCGGCCACGGCGTACTGGGCCGTCATCGACAACGGCCCGGAGGCTGCTAAATACACACCCAGCATCGTCGCGACGCTATCCAAGCTCGTCGGCGATGTGGACCCGCAGAAAATTCTCGACAATTCCCCTGGCGAACTGAAGAACCTGCCCGGGTTCAAGCCGATGGGCGACGGCCATGACGACTCCCTGGGCGGTTCGCCGGCCCACGAGTTCGGCGGCACCTGGGTGCAAGACGGCCAGACAAAGGCGGTCGCGGAGAAAACCGTCGTCATCGAGGGAAACGACGAACACCGTCTACTTGCTGCAACTCAACATCGACTGCCTCGCGGACCAGATCGACAAGGTGCTGCCCGCGACGGTGACCATCGACGACAAGACGACGATCACTAAATAGCTCTGGCCCCGACGGTCGGAGTCCCAGCAAAGACCCGTCTGTTGCTGTGCGGCATCGCCTTTCGCCGCGGGCAAGTCATAGCCGTGACGGTCGTCACCAGCACGCCGAGACTTAAATCACTGCGAACCCGATCGGGGCGTGTCGTCGCAACTCGTTAAGTGTCGCGGCGCTGGTTGGCGAAGTTCCTACACTGGTCCGGTGCGTCTCGTCTTCGCTGGCACCCCCGAACCCGCGCTGCCCGCGCTGCGCAGTCTCATCGACTCGCCGCGCCACGAGGTGATCGCGGTGCTCACCCGACCAGACGCCGCCTCAGGTCGGCGCGGCAAGCCGGAGCCGTCGCCGGTGGCCCGTCTCGCGCTGGAACAGGGCATCCCGGTGCTGCGACCGCAGCGACCCAACACCGCCGAATTCGTGGCCGAGCTGTCAGAGTTGGCGCCCGACTGCTGCCCGGTGGTGGCCTACGGCGCGCTGCTTCGCGACGAGTTGCTCGCGGTGCCGGCACATGGCTGGGTCAACCTGCATTTCTCGCTGCTGCCTGCCTGGCGTGGGGCGGCCCCGGTGCAGGCCGCGATTGCGGCGGGTGACACCGTCACCGGAGCCACGACGTTCCAAATCGAGGCGGGTCTGGACTCCGGGCCGGTCTACGGAGTGGTCACCGAGGCGGTCCGGCCAATCGACACCGCCGGGGATCTGCTTGACCGGCTGGCGATTTCGGGTGCTGCGCTGCTGTCAACCACTCTGGACGGTATCGCCGACGGGGCGTTGACGCCGGTGCCACAACCGGCTGACGGGGTCAGCATCGCGCCGAAGATCACCGTCGAGGAGGCTCGGGTGCGCTGGGACCTTCCGGCCCAAGTCGTCGAGCGACGCATCCGCGCCGTCACGCCCAATCCGGGCGCCTGGACCCTGATCGGTGACCTGCGGGTCAAGCTCGGGCCGGTGTACGTCGACGCCGACGTGTCGAACCTTCCAAAGCCGTTGTCGCCCGGTGATATTCATGTCGACCGCCGCAGCGTGCGGATCGGCACCGGCTCGGAGCCGGTGCGGCTGGGCCAAGTGCAGGCGCCGGGCAAGAAGTTGATGAACGCCGTCGACTGGGCTCGCGGGGCCCGTCTGGACTCGACGGCGCGAGCGTCATGACCCCACCCCAGGACAACCGGCCGCGACGCGGCCGACCGCCCGGCGGACCGGGCGCCCGTCCCCACGTCCGGGTAGGCCACCGCGGCGCCGACCGCTGGATCCGGCCCGCCGGGCGGCGTTCGATGTGCTGCGGGCCGTGACCGAGCGCGACGCCTACCCGAACTTGCTGCTGCCAGTCCTGTTGCGGGAACGGAAGATCAGCGGTCGCGACGCCGCCTTCGCCACCGAGCTGACGTACGGTAGCTGCCGCGTTCGCGGCCTGCTCGACGCGATCATCGGTGCGGCGGCCGGTCGGTCACCGGACGCCATCAACCCGGTGCTGCTCGATCTGCTTCGGCTCGGAACGTATCAACTGCTGCGCACCCGGGTCGACGCGCACGCTGCCGTCTCCACCACCGTCGAGCAGGCCGGAATCGAATTCGACTCGGCGCGAGCAGGTTTCGTCAACGGCGTGCTGCGCACGATCAGTGCCCGCGACGAGCAGTCCTGGGTCGACGAGCTCGCACCCGACCGGGCAGCCGATCCGGTCGGGCACGCCGCTTTCGTTCATGCGCACCCGCGCTGGATCGCGCAGGCCTTCGTCGACGCGCTGGGCGCCGCCGCCGGCGAGCTCGACGCGGCACTGGCCAGCGACGACGAGCGACCCCAGGTGCACCTGGCGGCCCGCCCGGGAGTGCTGACCGCTGAGGAGTTGGCCGGCGCCGTGAACGGCACCGTCGGCCGGTATTCGCCGTACGCGGTGTACCTGTCGGGCGGTGACCCGGCGCAGTTGCCGGCGGTGCGCGACGGCCAGGCGCTGGTCCAGGACGAGGGCAGCCAATTGGTGGCCCGCGCGCTCGCCTTGGCGCCGGTCGCCGACGACACCGGGCGATGGCTGGACCTGTGCGCCGGGCCGGGCGGCAAGACCGCGCTGCTGGCCGCGCTGGGCGCCGCGACGGGGGCCAGGGTCACCGCGGTGGAGCTGGCGCCCCACCGCGCCGACCTGGTTGTCGAGAACACGCGCGGCCTGCCTGTCGAGGTGTTGCGGGCCGATGGACGCCACACCGGCCTCGACCCGGGTTTCGACCGGGTGCTGGTCGACGTGCCGTGCACCGGGCTCGGGGCGTTGCGCCGCAGGCCCGAGTCGCGCTGGCGGCGTCAGCCCGCCGACATTCCGGAGCTGACCCGGCTGCAACGCGAACTGTTGGAAGCCGCGATCGCGCTGACCCGCCCCGGCGGGGTCGTCTTGTACGCCACCTGCTCGCCGCACCTGGCCGAGACGGTCGGCGTGGTCGGTGACGCGCTGCGGCGCCATCCGGTGTCCGCGCTGGACGTCCGGTCGCTGTTCGAACCCGTCCCAGATCTGGGGGAGGGGCCCTACGTGCAGCTGTGGCCACACCGGCACGGCACCGACGCGATGTTCGCCGCGCTGCTCACGAAGCTGGATGGTCCGGCTCGCCCCCTCGCCGCTGCGCGGCTGGGGGTGCCCCCACATCGCGCCGTTCGGCGCGCGTCGTCGCCAGACTAGGCTGAAGCCCATGTCAGGCAAGACCGATCGGCCGCTGATCGCGCCGTCGATACTGGCCGCTGACTTCGCTCGGCTGGCCGACGAGGCCGCCATCGTCGAAGGCGCCGACTGGTTGCATGTCGATGTCATGGACGCACATTTCGTGCCGAACCTGACGATCGGGCTACCGGTGGTGGAAAGTCTGTTGGCCGCCAGCGACATTCCGATGGATTGCCATCTGATGATCGAAGACCCCGACCGGTGGGCGCCGCCGTACGCCGAAGCGGGCGCCTACAACGTCACGTTCCACGCCGAGGCAACCGACAACCCGGTCGGCGTGGCCCGTGACATCCGCGCCGCCGGCGCGAAGGCGGGCCTGAGCATCAAGCCCGGCACCCCGCTGGAGCCTTACCTGGACATCCTCAAGGACTTCGACACCTTTCTGGTCATGTCAGTCGAGCCCGGTTTCGGCGGCCAGGAGTTCATTCCCGAGGTGCTGAGCAAAGTGCGCACGGTACGCAAGATGGTCGATTCCGGTGAGTTGACGATCCTGGTCGAGATCGACGGCGGCATCAACGCCGACACCATCGAGCAGGCCGCCGAAGCCGGTGTCGACTGCTTCGTCGCGGGATCTGCGGTCTACGGCGCCGCGGACCCGGCCGCCGCCGTCGAGGCGCTGCGGCGACGGGCGGGTGCCGCGTCACCGCACTTGCGCCGATGAGTACTACGGCGGCCATCGGTTACGACGCCGCCATGCGCCTTGCGGTCGAGCATGCCGACCTGGTCAAGGGCAGCACCTATCCCAACCCTCCGGTCGGTGCGGTCATCCTGGACCGCGACGGCCGGGTCGCCGGCGCCGGCGGCACCGAACCGGCGGGCAGCGCACACGCCGAGGTGGTGGCGCTGCGCCGGGCGGGGCGGCGGGCCGAGGGCGGCACCGCGGTAGTCACGTTGGAACCGTGCAACCACCACGGCAAGACCCCGCCGTGCGTGGATGCGCTGCTCGACGCGGGCATCGCGTCGGTGGTGTACGCGGTCACCGACCCGAACCCGACCGCGGCCGGTGGCGCGGCACGGCTGGCGGCCGCCGGCGTACATGTCGTCGGCGATGTGGAAGCCGATCTGGTTGCGGCCGGGCCGCTGCGCGAATGGCTGCACAAGCAACGCACCGGCTTGCCGCACGTCACCTGGAAGTACGCCACCAGCATCGACGGGCGCAGCGCGGCCGCGGACGGCTCCAGCCAGTGGATCACCAGCGAGGCCGCGCGCGCCGACCTGCACCGCCGCCGGGCGGCCGCCGACGCCATCGTGGTTGGGACCGGGACGGTGCTCACCGACGACCCGACGTTGACCGCCCGGTTGGCCGACGGCGGTCTGGCGGATCGCCAGCCACTGCGTGTAGTTGTGGGAAGGCGCGAAATCCCCTCGGAAGCAAAGGTTCTCAACGACGACTCGCGCACGATGGTGATCCGCACCCGCGATCCGGCCGAAGTGCTGCAAGGCGCTGTCCGATCGCACCGACGTCCTGCTCGAGGGCGGGCCCACGCTTGCCGGGGCATTCCTGCGGGCGGGGGTGATCGACCGCATCCTGGCCTACGTCGCGCCGATCCTGCTGGGCGGACCGATCGCCGCGGTCGACGACGTCGGGGTGCCGAGCATCGCCCGGGCGCTGCGCTGGCGCTACGACGGCATCGAACGGGTCGGCCCGGATCTGCTGCTGAGCCTGGTGCCCCGCTGAGCCTGCGACCGGGTCGCGTCAGGGGCGACCGCCCAGGCCCGGGATCAGCATCGGCACCCGGCGACGATAGTCGCTGGTACTGCTGACCGAACACGCGGATGAGGTCACGCTCCTCCAAGCGGACAGCGAACAGGATGTATCCGGTCGTCGCGACCGCAAAAAGCAAGTGCCCCAACGTCATTCTCGGTGTGGCCCAGAACGCGATCAGAAAACCCAAGTAGATCGGGTGCCGAACCACCCGGTAGAGAAGCGGCGTCGCGAACTTGTGCTCGGCAAGCTCGCCGCCCGCGCAGTCGGGCGAACACCTGACGCAGGCCGAACAGGTCGAAATGATCGATGAGGAAGGTGCTCAGCAGGACGATCGCCCAGCCAACAAGACCGAGGGCGGTCAGTAGCGCCCGCCAGGGCTGGGCGCTGACCCGCCAAACGTCGTCGGTGATCGGGTGCCACGCGGCGACAAGAACGACCAGGCAGACGCTGGACGGCCAGGACGTAGGTGGACCGCTCGGCGCTGGGCGGCACGATGCGGGTCCACCAGCGCTTGAAGGCGGCCCTGGCCATGACGCTGTGCTGGACGGCGAACAGCGCGAGCAGCGCCGCGTCGATGACCACCGCAGCGACGGTAGGCTGCCGTCGCCGATGCCGCCACGATCGATGCTCTTGCCCACGACATGCACGTTGCCGACCATGAAGTCGGCGTCGGCGACGAATCCGATCAGGTACAGGAAGACGACCAGGAACATCACATACGCAGCCACGCCGTAGGCCGCAATCAGGACACCACCGGCAGAACTGCCGGCCGGCCGCGATGAGGGCCCATCGCCCCGTGCCACACCAAGATTGTGCTCCGCTTTGGGTCAAATGCCTAGACGCGAGGCGCGACGCTGCTGCTCCTCGTGCAGTTCGGGCTCCTCGGCATGGGTGCGACGGCTGCTGATCAGCAGTCCCAACAGCGCGCCCACCACGCAGACGACGGCCGTGACCGTGAAGATGCCCCCATACATTTCGGCAAACGCGTGCCGGTAGAGGTTTCCCTGCGCGAGGATCCGTTCCGCCAGGCTCGCGTCGGCCGGTACTTGGGCCGACAGCTTCGAAACGATGTGGGGCAGTTGATAGAAGCCCCACGCGCTCAGCGCGGCCACCCCGATCAGCATGCCCGTCATCCGGGCCACCACCACCGCCGCCGAGGCGATGCCGTGCTGCGCCGACGGCACCACCCGCAAGCTCGCGGACGTCAGCGGTCCGATCACCAGACCCAGCCCCAGACCGGCGACCGCCAGGTCGGTGTCGAGCGCGGGCAATGACAGCAGCCCAAAGATGTTGTGGTGCTGGCTCAGTAGGTCAACCGACCACTTCGAGATCAGCCAGTAGCCCCCGGCCGCGATCAACAGCCCGACGAAGGCCATCGCCCGGTCGCCGACTTTGGTGGCGATCCAGCCGCCCAGCAGCGCGCCGATCGGCAGCGCGATCAGGAAGCGCAGCAGCAGGATTGCGGCCTGGTCTTGCTCCTTGCCGAGCACGCCCTGAGCGAACAGTTCGACGTCGACCAGCGTCACCATCAGCGCCGCACCGGCGCACAGCGACGCGCCGAGCGCGGACAGGAAAGGCCCGAAGCAGCACCCCGGTGGGCTCGATCAGCTTGGTCCGCGCAAATCGCTCCCACAGCGCGAAAATCACCGCCACGCCGACCGCCGCGTAGAGCAGCGGTGGCCCGTAGCTGGGCAGTACCTGCTGACCGTTGGGGGACGGGTTGTATAGCCCGATTACCGCCAGGCCCAACGTGATCGCCAGCAGCAATCCACCGACCACGTCGATCTTTTCCGGGTCGGCGCTGCGGTCCCGCGACGGCAGGCTGAATTGGATCATCACCATCGCGGCCAGCGCCAGCGGCACGTTGATCCAGAAAACGTCCTGCCAGCGACTGGTCAGCCAGACGATGAAGATTCCGTAGAGCGGGCCGAGCACGCTGCCCAGCTCCTGCGCGGCACCGATGCCGCCGAGTATCCCGGCGCGGTTGCGCTGGCTCCACAGATCGGCGCCGAGGGCGAGCGTCACCGGCAGCAGTGCACCGCTGGCAATGCCTTGAATAGTCCGGCCGACCACCAGCACATGCAGATCGGTGGAGAGCGCGGTAATCACCGAGCCGACGATGAACGCGGCCAGGCTGGCCTGCAGCAGCAGTTTGCGGCCGAATCGGTCCGAGGCGCGGCCCAGCAGCGGCATCGCGGCGATGTAGCCCAGCAGGTACCAGGTGACGATCGGCGTGATTCGTTGCAGCTGATTGATCGGGATGCCGATGGTGTTGATGATGTCGCGCATGATGGTGACCACGACATAGGTGTCGAGGGCACCGAGCAGGACGGCGAGGCTGCCCGCGCCGATGGCGACTCCGCGGCCGGCGTGCGGCGCCGTCATCCGGCTACCGGCGGCTTGGTGACCTGGACCGGCGCGTTCCAGTTCGACAGCGTCATCTGGACGGAGTTGCCGGCGCTTTGGTCCAGCTTGGCCTGAGCCAGCTGGTGATCACCGGTTTCTTGGATCCAGACCGTCGCCGGCAGCGGCTGGGTGGCTTTCAGTTGGGGCGCAAGCCCATTCACGGCGTCGGCCGAGGCCGTTCCGGTGATCTTGACGGTGCTTTGCCCGTTGATGGTTTCGCGGGATTCGGCCTTGGGGTTGCTGATGTTGGTCAACACGTTGGCCAGACCGGTGTTCGGGTTGAGGATCTCGGACGGGTCGTAGATCGCGGACGCCGGGCCGAAGCTTTCCCAATGGCCCGGGGTCAGCGCCGCGTAGAGGGTTCCGTCGTCGACCACGAACTGAGTGTCGACGGCCGAGCCCAACACCGTGAGGTTGGCGTCGCCCTTGGCGGCGGTGTCAGGTGACGTGGTCAGGTCGCCGGTCAGCGTCTTGACCGGAAGTCCCTTGATCGTGCCGCTCACCGACAGCACCAAATGCACGCTCTTGACGTTTCTGGTGGTGAGGTTGGACTTGGCGAGCAGCGTGGCCGCGTCGGGCAGCGGCGCGGTGGACTGCTTGGACGACGAGCAGCCGCCGACGACCAGAGCGGCGGCGATGCTGAGGGCGGCAAGGACGGCGAGGATTGGGCGCTTCGGACTAGGCGTCGGCATAGGTGCATCGTAGAGGGTGCCAATCACCCGACGTCGAAGCCCGAGGTGACGGCAGTGACGGCCACGTAGCGCGCGGACCGCCGAGACTCA
Source organism: uncultured Actinomycetota bacterium (assembly GCA_963791535.1). Taxonomy (GTDB): domain Bacteria; phylum Actinomycetota; class Actinomycetes; order Mycobacteriales; family Mycobacteriaceae; genus Mycobacterium. The sequence continues at coordinate 26,799 of CAWBSW010000010.1, forward strand.
TTAGCCTGAGGCGGTGTTCACCGGAATCGTGGAGGAATTGGGCGAGGTTGTCGGCAAGGACGACCTGGGCGATTCGGCTCGCTTCACCATTCGTGGTCCCGTCGTTACCGCCGACGCCGGTCACGGCGACTCGATCGCCGTCAACGGCGTGTGCCTGACGGTGGTTGAGGTGCTGCCGGAGGGCCAGTTCACCGCCGACGTGATGGGCGAGACGTTGAAGCGGTCCAGCCTGAGCCGGCTGGCCGCCGGTAGCCCCGTCAACCTCGAGCGCGCCGCGGCGCTGAACAGTCGGCTTGGCGGGCACATCGTGCAAGGGCACGTCGACGGCACCGGGCAGATCCAGGTCCGCACGCCGGCCGAACACTGGGAGGTGGTCCGGATCGGGCTGCCCGCTGAGCTGGCCCGCTATGTGGTCGAAAAGGGCTCGATCACCGTCGACGGTATTTCGCTGACCGTCTCCGGACTCGGCGACGACTGGTTTGAGGTCTCACTGATCCCAACCACGCGGGAGCTCACCACGCTGGGCCAGGCCGGGCCTGGGACACCGGTCAACCTCGAAGTCGACGTCATCGCCAAGTATGTTGAACGACTGATGGCAGCGAAATAGGCTTCTAGCTGCGTAAACAGACCGCAATTCCGGACAGCAACGTATCCAGTCCTCCGCTCAAGCGTGTGCGTAGTCAGACTGCCGTGGTGCCGCCGTCGACAATCAACTCCATACCATTGACATAGCTTGAGCCGTCCGAGGCCAGGAACAGTGCGACCGTCGCAATCTCCTCAGGGCTGCCCATCTTTCCTCGTGGGATCAATGCCTCAAACTGCGCCTTCGTCTCCTCGTCGAACAACTGCTCCTGTATCGGCGTGGCGACCTGGCCCGGGGTCAGCACGTTGACCCGGATCCTCCTGTCCCTCAACTCGGACAACCACACGCGGGCGTAGGCATGCAGTACGGCCTTGCTCGCCGCGTACACACTCCAGAAAGGAAAGCCCTTCACCGAAGCGATTGACCCGGTCATCAAGATCGAGCCAGCGTCGTTGAACAGTGGCAACGCCTTCTGCACCGTGAACAGCGTGCCGCGCGCATTCAGCCCGAAAGTGGCATCGAAGTGCTGCTCGGTGATCTCGCCGAGCTTGCGCTCCTCGCCCGTCCCGGCACTTGTCCACAACACGTCGACGACGCCCTTTTCCCGCCTGACCGCGTCGAACAAACGGTCCAGATCGTCCAGGTTGGCCGAATCAGCCTGTACGCCGGTCACGTTTCGGCCGATCAGCTTGACGGCGTCATCCAGAGCTTCCTGCCGCCGGCCCGAGATGAAGACGTGAGCTCCTTCTTCAACGAACAACTTGGCACCGGCCAGCGCCATACCGCTTGATCCACCGGTGATCACCGCTACCTTGCCGTCAAGCTTTCCCACGATCACTCCATCGGGCGATTACCTGGCTGGCGAAGTCAAGCATCTGGTCAAGGCTGGGGAATGCTGCGAAGGCATCCACGAACGCCTCATCAACACCGGACGCGGCGAAGCGCTCGAGCTTGCCGGCAACCGAGTCGACGGACGTGCCCGGTTCGAGGTTGATCCGCATGGCCGTCTTCAGCGCGTCAGGATCGCGGCCGGCGTCCTGCGCCGCAAGGCGCGCAATCGACCACAAGTGGTCGGTGACCTCGTCCTGCAGCCCCTCGACCCCGAGCCAGCCGGTGCCGCTGCGGCCGACCCGGCGCATCGCGGCCTCGCTGGCACCGCCGATCCAGATGGGCGGACCGCCAGCCTGGACCGGGCGCAGGTCGGCATGGACCGGCGGCAGGGAGAAGAACTCGCTGTCCCAGGACACCGGGGTGGTCGTCCACCACTCGTGCAGGAACGCCAGCAGGTCATCGAGCATCTGCCCGCGCCGGTGCCAGTCCGCGCCACGGGCGATGTCGTGCTCGTCCTTCATCCACCCGATTCCCACGCCAACGTCAAGGCGGCCGTTGCTGAGCACGTCGAGCGTCGTCAGCAGCCGGGCCAGGTGCGGCGGCTCGTAGTAGAACGTGCTGAGCGTGCTGGCGTTCAGCCGCACCCGGCTGGTCGCCGTCGCGGCGACGGTCCACAGCAGCACCGGATCGAGGTAACGGGTCATCTGCGGCGGGTACGGCTGCTCTTTGCCGGGATAGGTGCTATGCATATCAACCGGCGTGACCAGGCGATCGCCCACCCACAGCGTGTCGTAGCCAAGGTCCTCGAGTCCACGGCAGAACGCGCTCAGACCAGCGGCGCTGCTGACAGCGGACCCGACTATGGGAATTGCGAAACCAAGCTTCATCGCGAGAGCTCTCTCAAATCGTTTCGGTGATTCATCAACCATTATTTAGGCGCACGGCGCCTCTTTTCGTTCACGGCTTGGACGGGGGCGATGCGGCTTAGCCGGGAACGGTGGCGCCGAGGGCGAAGTCGTAGTTCCCTACCCCGTGGCTGGCGAGACCCATCACGACCAGGCCCGTTCCTTCCAGCCAGTGCGCCATGTTCAAGCCGCCGACGTCTAGCGGGCGCAGCCCGAGGCTCTCGATGAACTCCGCCACGCCCGCCTTGGCGCGCGCGTCGTCGCCGGCGATGAAGACGTCGAGTGGCCGGCCCTGGGCCAGCACAACACCGAAGATGGTATTGAATGCCTTCACCACGCTGGCGCTGGCCGGGGCCGCCTTGGCAACTTCCTGCGCGATCGAGGTGCCATCGGGAATGGCTAGCCCGTCGGCCGTGGCATTGAAGGGGTTGCTGATGTCGACGATGACCTTGCCCGCGAGGGCGTCTCCATACTGGGCGACCACCGGAACGACATTGGCGTACGTCAGGGCCACGATGACGATGTCTCCGGCTGGGACGGCGCCGAACTCTCCCGGCGTGGCGCTGCCGCCGAGATCCTTGGCCAGGTCAGCGGCCTTGGACTGATCGCGGCCGATGACCTCGACGGTGTTGCCGCCCGCTACCGCCAGCGCGCCGATGGCGCGGGCCATGTTCCCGGTGCCGATGATGCTGATGATGCTCATGAGGTGTCCTGTCTTGACTGATGATCGAAAAGGTTGACTCGTCCACCGTAACTCGGGTTTGTTGACGAGTCAACCAATCGGGTAGCATGGAGGCTGATGGGACCGAACTGGCTGAACCCTCGTGAGGACCGCGCCTGGCGGGCCTTCAAGCACGCGCACCATCAGCTCGGCGTGCACCTGAACCGCGGCCTGCAGGAGTCGGGCCTGTCCGGGGCCGACTACGAGGTCCTGGCGGTGCTCTCGGAGCACGACGGGGACCGCATGCCCGCGCGCGACCTGTGCAACACACTGGGCTGGGAGAAGAGCCGTGTCTCCCACCAGGTGCGGCGCATGCAGAAGGACGGGCTGATCTGCCGCGAGCCCAACCCCGACGACGCCCGCAGCACCATGGTCTGCCTGCTGCCGGCTGGCCGCGCCGCCATCGAGAAGGCGGCGTCCGGGCACGTGGAGGACGTCCGCCGGAACTTCATCGACCTGCTCACCCCGGCTGAGCTCGACATGCTCGCCGCCCTCAACGAACGAGTCCTGCGCCACCTGGCCAAAGACGACGACTCCCCCGCCGAAGACAAGCCCTCATAGCCTTCATCAGCCGTGAGGGCTTGACCTTCATGCTGGCGCGGAAGCGGCTTGGAAATCATGGCGGGCGCCGGACGCGCGTATGCGGCGGTGGAACCTCCCGCGACGTATCGCGGAGCCCTCCGGTGGAATCCGGAAATGCCAGTCGGACTGCGACGCAGCCGGACCCGCGATGCCGTCGCGGGGCCAGTCACACATATTGAAGGCTACAGGGGTGCGCTGCCGCTGGCGTCTCCGCAGCCAGTTGTCGGTTGGCCTACAGGTGTCATTTAGGGGTACTCGCGAGTATGTCGAACGGCTGCTGGCAGCACCGTCAGGTCGGATAATCACAACGCCCGCTTCGCCGATTGGCGAAGCGGGCGTCGTGTGAGGTGAGTCGTTACAGCGGGATCCAGACTCCGAAGAAGTTGAAGCCCCACTGGTTGAACTGCGGGATTCCACATCGGGTTTTCCTGGTAGCCCCAGTAGTTGATGGGGCCATACCCCCACTGCCCCCCGGGCGGTGGAAGCGGTCTGTTCCAGTGCCGGCCGCGGTGGTGCGCCCGGTCCCCAGGGTGCGGGTCCATCACCCCACGGGGCGCCGTGGAAGTAGCCGCGCTGGTCGTCGCCATGCCACGGGCCGCCGGGACCGCCAGGTCCGCCGGGCCCGTGCATCCCGGGGCCGGGGCCACCAGGCCCGCCAGGTCCGCCGGGCCCGTGCATCCCAGGTCCGCCTGGACCACCCGGTCCGCCGGGACCGGGCCCGCCGGGACCGTGACCACCCGGTCCGGGTCCAGGTCCACCGGGGTCACCTGGGCCGCCCGGTCCACGGGGTGCGGGGCCGCCCTGGGCATGGAAATTCCCTGCTGGCTGCCCGCCGTGGTTGGCTGGCGGCGCTGCCAGGAGCGGCGCTGGCCGGGCCGGCACCCATACCCATCGCCGCCGCTCCAAGAGCGCCGGCGATGGTGACTCCTGCCATCAATTGCTTCAGTTTCATGGTCCTTCACCTGTCTACCTGCGTATTCAGTGGACAATCGCCCCCCGACACAACGAACGCTAGAGTAGCGTTCCTATGAGTCAGCTACGAGAAGCCTCTGGAGATCTTTTTGCGGATATGCCCGTCGTCGCAACATACGCGAGCGACTGCCGAACGTTCCCGGTCAGTGAGCCGTGGCAATAACGGCGGCGACGTGGTGGTTCATACTGGATGCAACACCTGAGCGCTTCAGGTGGATTCTCCTGACGAGGTGGCAGCGATGACGAGGTTGGACTCCGTCGAGCGGGCGATCGCCGACATCGCGGCCGGCAAGGCTGTCGTCGTCATCGACGACGAGGACCGGGAAAACGAGGGAGACCTCATCTTCGCCGCCGAGAAGGCCACTCCCGAACTGGTGGCGTTCATGGTGCGCTACACCTCGGGATACCTCTGCGTGCCGTTGGACGGTGCGGTCTGCGACCGGCTGGGCCTGCTGCCAATGTACGCGGTCAACCAGGACAAGCATGGCACCGCTTACACCGTCACCGTCGACGCGAAAAATGGTGTAGGAACTGGGATTTCGGCGTCCGACCGGGCTACCACCATGCGGCTGCTGGCCGATCCGGGCAGTGTTGCCGATGATTTCACCCGACCCGGGCACGTGGTTCCGTTGCGCGCCAAGGAAGGTGGCGTGTTGCGGCGCCCCGGCCACACCGAAGCCGCCGTCGACCTGGCCCGGATGGCGGGACTATCGCCCGCGGGAGCGATCTGCGAAATCGTCAGCCAGAAGGACGAGGGCGCGATGGCGCAGACCGACGAATTACGGGTCTTCGCCGACGAACACGGTCTGGCGCTGATCGCTATCGCGGACTTGATCGAGTATCGCCGCAAGCACGAGAAGCACATCGAGCGGATCGCCGAGGCCAGGATCCCGACCCGCCACGGCGAATTCCGCGCGGTCGGCTACACCAGCATTTACGAGGACGTCGAGCACGTGGCCCTGGTACGTGGTGAGATCGCCGGGCCTAACTACGACGGCGACGACGTGCTGGTGCGGGTGCACTCGGAGTGCCTGACCGGGGACGTGTTCGGATCACGCCGCTGCGACTGCGGTCCGCAGCTGGACGCCGCGATGGCCATGGTCGCGCGGGATGGCCGCGGCATTGTGCTCTACATGCGCGGCCACGAGGGCCGCGGCATCGGTCTGATGCACAAGCTGCAGGCCTATCAGCTGCAGGACGCCGGCGACGACACCGTCGACGCCAACCTGAAGCTCGGATTGCCAGCCGACGCGCGGGATTACGGCACTGGCGCCCAAATCCTGGTCGATCTCGGCGTTCGTTCGATGCGGCTGCTGACCAACAATCCCGCCAAACGAGTCGGATTGGACGGCTACGGACTGCACATCATCGAGCGGGTGCCGCTGCCGGTTCGGGTCAACGCGGAGAACATTCGATACCTGATGACCAAACGCGACCGGATGGGCCACGACCTGGTCGGGCTCGACGACTACGACGAATCCATCCATCTACATGGCGAATTCGGGGGAGCACTATGAGCGATGCTGAGAAGCGGCGCATATGAGCGGTGCCGGCGTACCCGACATCGCCCCACTGGACGCCTCTGCCATCAGCCTCGCGATCGTGGCCAGCACTTGGCACAAGCAGATATGCGACGCGTTGCTGGCCGGCGCCTGCAGAATCGCCGACGAATGGGGCGTCGAAAATCCGACGGTGCTGCGGGTTCGCGGCGCCATCGAGATTCCGGTCGTTGCGCAGGCCGTGGCCCGTGACCACGACGCCGTCGTCGCGTTGGGAGTGGTGATCCGCGGGCAGACACCGCATTTCGACTACGTATGCGACGCGGTGACCCAGGGACTCACGCGGGTCTCGCTGGACGAATCCACGCCGGTCGCGAACGGCGTGCTGACCACCAACGACGAACAGCAGGCCCTCGACCGCGCGGGGCTGCCGGAGTCCGCTGAAGACAATGGCGCCCAAGCGACGGCTGCGGCGCTGAGCACCGCACTGACCCTGCGCGATCTGCGCGGAAAGCCGTGATCGTCAAACCGGAGCGGGACAGCTGGGATGTGCAAGTTCGTCCCTATCTCACGCCGTATTTCGCCTACGCGGCCGCGTTCGTGATCGCTGCGGCCCACGTCGTGGTGGGCCTGCTGCTCAAGATCAAGTCCAGTGGCGTGATCTTCCAAACTGCCGATCAAGTGGCGATGGCGGGGCTGGGTCTCGTGATTGCCGGGCTCGTACTGCTGTTCGCCCGGCCACGGCTGCGCGTTGGGGCTGCCGGATTGTCGGTGCGCAACCTGCTCGGCGACCGATTGGTGCCATGGTCGGACGTGGTCGGTGTGTCGTTTCCCGCCGGGGCACGCTGGGCGCGGATCGACCTACCCGACGACGAGTACATCCCGTTGATGGCGATCCAGGCCGTCGACAAGGACCGCGCGGTGGACGCCATGGACACCGTGCGGACGCTGCTGGCGCGATACCGACCCGACCTGCCGCCGAGCGTCACGCCAGAGTGACGCCAAGCGCTCAGCGCCACGCCAGCGTGACGCTCGGCGCATCGAGTATGCGTCGGCAACGTCGGCCCGCCGGACTAGCCTTAAACACGTGCCTGATCCCGCGACGTACCGCCCCGCGCCCGGGTCCATCCCGGTCGAGCCCGGCGTATACCGATTCCGGGACCAGCACGGACGGGTGATCTATGTCGGCAAGGCCAAGAGCCTGCGCAGCCGGCTGACGTCCTACTTCGCCGACGTTGCGAGCCTGCACCCGCGCACCCGTCAGATGGTGACCACCGCCGCCAAGGTCGAGTGGACGGTGGTCAACACCGAGGTCGAGGCGCTGCAGCTGGAATACAACTGGATCAAGGAGTTCGACCCGCGGTTCAACGTCCGCTACCGCGATGACAAGTCCTACCCGGTGTTGGCGGTCACCCTCAACGAGGAATTCCCGCGGTTGATGGTCTATCGCGGCCCGCGCCGCAAAGGCGTGCGCTATTTCGGGCCCTACTCCCATGCCTGGGCTATCCGGGAGACCCTGGACCTGCTCACCCGCGTCTTCCCCGCGCGCACATGCTCAGCCGGAGTATTCAAGCGGCACAATCAAATTAACCGACCGTGCCTGCTTGGCTATATCGATAAGTGCTCGGCGCCGTGCATCGGGAGAGTCAGCGCAGAGCAGCATCGCCAGATCGTGCTGGACTTTTGTGACTTCCTGTCCGGCAAAACCGACCGCTACGCCCGCAACCTGGAACAGCAGATGAATGCCGCGGCCGACCAACTCGATTTCGAGCGTGCGGCGCGGCTGCGTGACGACCTCTCGGCTTTGAAGCGGGCCCTGGAGAAGCAGGCCGTGGTGCTCGGCGACGGCACCGATGCCGATGTGGTGGCGTTCGCCGACGACGAGCTGGAAGCGGCCGTCCAGGTGTTCCATGTCCGGGGCGGCCGGGTTCGCGGCCAGCGTGGCTGGATCGTCGAAAAGCCCGGTGACCCTGGTGATTCCGGTGAAGCGCAGCTGGTCGAGCAGTTCTTGACTCAGTTTTACGCCGATCAGGCCGAACTCGACGGCGCCGCAGACGAATCCGCCAACCCGGTGCCGCGAGAAGTCCTGGTGCCCTGCCTGCCGCCCAACGCCGACGAGTTGACGACCTGGCTGTCGGAGCTGCGCGGTTCGCGGGTGACATTGCGGGTACCTCGCCGCGGCGACAAGCGGGCACTGGCCGAGACCGTGCACCGAAACGCCAAAGAGGCGCTGCAGCAGCACAAACTCAAGCGGGCCGGGGATTTCACCGCCAGATCTGCTGCGCTGCAGAATATTCAGGAGGCGCTGGGTCTGGCCGACGCGCCACTTCGGATCGAATGTGTGGACATCAGCCACGTCCAGGGCACCGACGTGGTGGGCTCGCTGGTGGTGTTCGAGGACGGGCTGCCGCGCAAGTCCGATTACCGCCATTTCGCCATCCGGGAAGCCGCGGGCCACGGTCGTTCCGACGACGTCGCGTCGATCGCCGAGGTGACGCGGCGCCGGTTCACGCGCCACTTGCAAGACCAGCAGGATCCCAAAGTCTTATCACCGGAAGGAAAGTCGCGTAAGTTCGCCTACCCACCCAACCTGTACGTCGTCGACGGCGGGGCTCCGCAGGTCAACGCCGCCAGCGCCGTCCTCGACGAATTGGGAATCACCGACGTCGCGGTGATCGGCCTGGCCAAGCGGTTGGAGGAGGTCTGGGTGCCGTCGGAGCCCGACCCGATCATCTTGCCGCGCAACAGCGAGGGCCTGTATCTGCTGCAGCGAGTGCGCGACGAGGCGCACCGCTTTGCCATTAACTACCACCGCAGCAAGCGGTCCAAGCGGATGACCGCGTCAGCGCTGGATGCGGTGCCCGGCTTAGGCGAGCATCGCCGCAAGGCGCTGGTGACCCATTTCGGGTCGCTGGCCCGGCTCAGGGAGGCCACGGTCGACGAGATCACATCTGTCCCGGGCATCGGGGTGGCGACGGCGACCGCGGTGCTCGACGCGCTGCGGGGCGGCGCCGGATCGAATGCGGCGGCCGCGGACAGGGTCGCCGAACGGGCATCGGGATGACGGGGTAGGGGATGGACGGGGCGAATCAGGCCGGGCCGGTGGACAACACCGCGCCCGCGGAGGGCGCGGCGAATCAGGCCGATAACCACGGTGGCGCAACGGAATCCGGCATCGACGTGGTGTTGGTCACCGGTTTGTCCGGCGCCGGACGCGGCACCGCGGCCAAGGTGCTCGAGGACCTCGGCTGGTACGTGGCCGACAATCTGCCCCCTCAGCTGATCACCCGGATGGTCGACTTCGGGCTGGCCGCGGGATCCCGGATCACGCAGCTGGCCGTGGTGATGGACGTACGCTCCCGCGGGTTCACCGGTGACCTGGACTGGGTGCGCAACGACCTGGCCACCCGCGACATCACCCCGCGTGTGTTATTCATGGAGGCCTCCGATGACATGCTGGTGCGCCGCTACGAGCAGAATCGCCGCAGCCACCCGCTACAGGGAGAGCAGACATTGGCCGAAGGCATCGCCGCTGAGCGCGACATGCTGGCTCCGGTTCGCGCCACGGCCGACCTGATCATCGACACCTCGACACTGTCGGTGCGCGAACTGCGGGAAAGCATCGAACGGGCCTTCGGCGGCGACACCGTCGCGAACACCAGCGTCACCGTGGAGTCCTTCGGCTTCAAGTACGGTCTGCCGATGGACGCCGACATGGTGATGGACGTGCGATTTCTGCCCAATCCGCACTGGGTCGACGAGCTGCGTCCGCACACCGGCCAACATCCGGCGGTCCGTGACTACGTGCTGAGCCAGACCGGCGCGGCGGAGTTCCTGGAGACTTACCATCGATTGTTGACGCTGATTGTCGACGGCTATCGCAGGGAGGGGAAGCGCTACATGACCGTCGCGATCGGCTGTACCGGCGGCAAGCACCGCAGTGTCGCCATCGCCGAGGCGTTGGCGCGGCTGCTGGAGCCGGACAAGCAGTTGTCGGTGCGGGTACTGCACCGGGATCTGGGTCGCGAATGAGTCCACGCATCGTCGCCTTGGGCGGCGGACACGGTTTGTATGCGACGCTGTCGGCAGCCCGGCGACTGACCCCTCACGTCACCGCCGTCGTCACGGTCGCAGACGACGGTGGCTCGTCTGGCCGGCTGCGCAGCGAACTCGACGTGGTGCCTCCGGGCGATCTGCGAATGGCGTTGGCGGCGTTGGCATCCGACAGTCCGCATGGCCGACTCTGGGCGACTATTCTGCAGCACAGGTTCGGCGGTAGCGGCGCGCTGGCGGGACACCCTATCGGCAACTTGTTGCTCGCCGGCCTCAACGAAGTGTTAGCCGACCCGGTCGCGGCGCTCGACGAACTCGGCCGCATGCTCGGTGTGCGGGGCCGGGTGCTACCGATGTGCCCGATCGCGCTGCAAATCGAGGCCGACGTCTCCGGCTTGGAAGCCGACCCGCGGATGTTCCGCTTGATCCGCGGGCAGGTGGCCATCGCCACCACGCCGGGAAAGGTTCGCCGCGTCCGGCTGCTGCCCGGCAACCCGCCGGCCACCCGGCAGGCCGTCGACGCGATCATGTCCGCCGATTTGGTGGTACTGGGGCCGGGATCGTGGTTCACCAGCGTGATCCCGCACGTGCTGGTGCCCGGGCTTGCTGCGGCGCTGCAGGCGACCACGGCCCGCCGGGCGCTGGTGCTCAACCTGGTGGCCGAGCCGGGGAGACGGCCGGCTTCTCGGCAGAGCGTCACCTGCACGTACTTGCCCAGCATGCGCCGGACTTCACCGTCCACGATGTGATCATCGACGCCGAGCGGGTACCGAGTGAGCGGGAGCGCGAGCAGCTTCGACGTACCGCAACTCAGCTTCATGCGCAGGTTCAATTCGCAGATGTGGCTAGGTCTGGTACACCTTTACATGACCCGGGCAAGTTGGCCGCGGCGCTGGATGGGGTGGGCGTGCGCGACATAGGTCCGTTGCCACCTTCTGCGAAGGCGACAGACGCGATGCCGGTGGAAAAGGAACGTCAACAGACCGGCGCAGATGGACCGGGTCGTAACGGACCGAGGGGTGACGACGCGTGGCGATGACGGCCGAAGTCAAAGACGAGTTGAGCCGCCTGGTGGTGAGTGCGGTGAGCGCGAGGCGCGCCGAAGTGACCTCCCTGCTGCGATTCGCCGGCGGGCTGCACATCGTGGGTGGCCGCGTGGTCGTCGAAGCCGAGGTGGATTTGGGCAGCATCGCGCGACGGCTGCGCAAGGACATCTTCGACCTGTACGGCTACAACGCCATCGTGCATGTGTTGTCGGCCAGCGGAATCCGCAAGACGACGCGCTACGTGTTGCGGGTCGCCAACGACGGTGAGGCGCTGGCGCGCCAGACCGGCCTGCTCGACTTGCGCGGGCGCCCGGTGCGGGGGTTGCCCGCTCAGGTGGTCGGCGGCAGCATCGCCGATGCCGAAGCGGCTTGGCGCGGAGCCTTCTTAGCGCACGGATCGTTGACCGAGCCGGGTCGCTCGTCGGCGCTGGAGGTCAACTGTCCCGGTCCCGAGGCGGCACTGGCCCTGGTAGGGGCGGCGCGCCGGCTCGGGATCAGCGCCAAAGCGCGGGAGGTCCGCGGCGCCGACCGGGTGGTGGTGCGTGACGGTGAGGCGATCGGGGCGTTGCTGACCCGGATGGGCGCCCAGGACACCCGGTTGGTCTGGGAGGAGCGGCGGATGCGCCGCGAAGTCCGGGCAACGGCTAACCGGCTGGCGAATTTCGACGATGCCAATCTGCGGCGCTCGGCTCGGGCCGCGGTGGCAGCGGCCGCCCGCGTCGAGCGTGCGCTGGAGATCCTTGGTGAGGGTGTGCCCGATCATCTTGCCGCGGCCGGCAAGTTGCGCATCGAGCACCGGCAGGCCTCCCTGGAAGAGCTGGGCCGGCTGGCCGATCCACCGATGACGAAAGATGCTGTGGCCGGGCGTATTCGGCGATTGCTCTCGATGGCCGACCGCAAGGCGAAGGTCGAAGGTATTCCGGACACCGAATCGGCGGTGACCCCGGATCTGTTGGAAGACGCCTGACACCAAATCACGGCGTCCATACCTGGTCGATATTTTGCCCAGCTTGTTCTGACCTGCGCGCCGGTGGCGCGTACCGCTGCCGGATAAACGTGGCCTGCTCGACTTGCACGGGTGGCTGGTGCGGGGAACATCGTTGTCCTGCAAGCGGAGTCGCCTGCTACGACCGGCAACGGGTCCGGCCCCCGGGCGAATCGAAGTCGCGTCCTCTTGGGGTGCAACACGTACGACTCAAGCAGGTCATGCAGACGCAATAGTTGAGGCGTAGTAAACACTATGCCGCAAGACACAAAGCAACGGCCGACTGTCGCGAGTGACCTTGTCAGCAAGCTTACGAAACCACAACCTCGTTCTCGCCAACAGCGCGAGATCATGCATCGCGAAATCATCGTCTGCGGTGATGACCCGCTGGCGAAGACGATCGCCGAGGAGCTCAGGGGCGCCGGCGCGCGGATAATCCAGATCACCACCGCTGCCGATCTCCTCGGCGCCGGGGTACATCGGGCGCGCGCCGTCGTCTGCGCTGGGCCCGATGACGCGGTCAATCTCGAAATCGCTTTGCTAGCAAGGGAATACAGCCAAAATGTCCGCGTGGTGGCACGTCTGTCCAACGACGTTCTGCGTGGAGCGGTATCCGCCGTTAGCGGGCCCGGCGCGATCTTGGACGTCGCCGACCTCGCGGCACCATCCATCGTCGAGGCAGTTCTGTCGCGTAACGCGCACCAGTTCGAGACAGCCGGTATCGGCTTCGTTGTCTGGGGAGCCGAGGCGCCGCGCGACGGGACTCTGCGCCAGATTTACAACGACCTGGCACCCGTGGCGGTGGTCCACGGCAAGAACTCACCTACCCCCGGCGAGGTGGTGCCATGTCCGGGACGGGATCTTCAGGTCTACGCCGGCGACTGGACCTCGATGATCGGTGTGGAAGACGAATTGGAAGCCCGCGGGATCACCGTGCCTCCGCCGACCGCGACGCGCTCTCACCAATCCCGGGTGCGACGCGCAATCGATGCCGTGCGGGCCCTGCGCAACGACGTCAACCCGTTGCTTGTTCCCTCGTTGGCATTCGCGCTGTTCGTCACGCTCGGCTCGACAGCTGTGCTGCGCTTCACCTACGAGAGACCGCGGATGTCGTGGCTCGACGCCCTGTACTTCGCCTCCGAGACAATTTCGACCGTGGGCTATGGCGATTTCAGCTTCGGCCAGCAATCCCCTTTCCTGCGACTGTTCGCTGTCGGGTTGATGTTCGGCGGCGCGATCGTTACCGCCATCCTTGTCGCGTTCATTGCGGACATGCTGTTGTCGCGCCGCTTCGTCCATACCGCCGGAGTCCGACGGGCACGGCATATGCGCGACCACGTCGTCGTTGTCGGACTGGGGTCAACCGGCATCCGCGTCGTGAGTGACCTGGCCGCTGCCGGATACGACGTCGTAGTCATCGAGCGGGACGAGAACAACCGCTTCCTGTCGATCGCGGCAGAACTCGACGTGCCGGTGATTTTCGGTGACTCGACGATGCGCCAGACGCTGGAATCAGCGCGTGTCGATCGCGCCCGCGGAGTGGCGGTGCTGACCCAGCACGACATGCAGAACATCGGGACCGGGATCGTCCTGCTGGAAATCTTGGGATCCGATACTGAGGTGCCGATTGTGATGCGCGTTCAAGGCCGCGCCCTGGCCGCCGCGGTGAACCGGCAATTCGGTTTTGAAAACGTGCGGTCGATCGTCGATCTGGCAGCCCCCTGGTTCATCGGTGCCGCGATGGGCTTGCAGGTGCTGGGGACGTTTTGGGTCGGGCAGCGCTCCTTCATGGTCGGCGGAATGCTCGTGACGGCGGGCAGCGAGCTAGATGGACTGCGATTGGTCGATATGTCGACCCAAACGCGCGTCATCGCGATCACTCGACCGGAAGGGCCGGTCAGCTTGCGCCCCCGCCGCGACGCGCGACTGAAAGCCGGCGACACCGTATACCTCATCGGCCCTTACCGCGAGCTGATCGCGACGCTGCGCAAGGGCCAGCCTCCGCCGCTGACCGCGATCAACGGTGGCGCGGCGACACTGGCAGCGGCGCGTGCGCTGCACAGGCCGCCGACGCGTCGCCCGCTATGGGCGCCGAAGACGCTGAGGTCACGGCGCAGGTCGACGAGCTGCTTTACACGTCGTAGTAGAGCGCGAACTCGTACGGGGTCACCCGGAGGTTGAACGGCGCAATCTCGTAGTCGCGCTTGTAGTTGATCCACGTCTCGATCAGATCGGGCGTGAACACGCCTCCCTCGGTGAGGTATTCGCTGTCTTCTTCCAGACGGTCGATCACCGCGGACAGCGACGTCGGAGCTTGAACGATTTCCGCGGCCTCTTCCGGCGGCAGCTCGTAGAGGTCCTTGTCGACGGGTGGAGGCGGCTCGATCTGGTTCTTGATGCCGTCCAGCCCGGCCATCAGCATCGCCGAGAACGCCAGGTACGGGTTGCCCGACGAGTCCGGGCAGCGGAACTCCAACCGCTTAGCCTTCGGGTTGTTGCCGGTGATCGGGATGCGCACGCACGCCGACCGGTTGCGCTGGCTGTACACCAGGTTGATCGGCGCCTCGAAACCGGGGACTAGCCGCTTGTAGGAGTTGACCGTGGGGTTGGTGAAGGCCAGCAACGACGGCGCGTGGTACAGCAAACCGCCGATGTAGTGGCGGGCGGTGTCCGACAGGCCGGCGTACCCCTCCTCGTCGTACATCAGCGGGACGCCGTCTTTCCACAACGACTGGTGGCAGTGCATACCGGAGCCGTTGTCACCGAAGAGCGGCTTCGGCATGAACGTCACCGTCTTGCCGGCCTGCCATGCGGTTTGCTTGACGATGTATTTGTACATTTGATGGTCGTCGGCCGCGTGCAGCAAAGTGTTGAATTTGTAGTTGATTTCGGCCTGGCCGCCACTGCCGACTTCATGGTGACCCTTCTCCAGAACGAATCCCGCATTGGTTAGGTTGGTCAGCATCGCGTCCCGCAGGTCCACGTAGTGGTCGGTGGGGGCTACCGGGAAGTAGCCACCCTTGGGGCGGACCTTGTAGCCGAGGTTGGGGCTGCCGTCGGGCTGGGTCTCTTCTCCGGTATTCCACCACCCGGATGTCGCGTCCACCTTGTAGAACGAGCTGTTGATGTTCGAGTCGAACTTCACCGAGTCGAAGATGTAGAACTCGGCTTCTGGGCCGAAGTAGGCGGCGTCCGCAATGCCGGTGCTGATCAGGTAGTTCTCGGCCTTGCGGGCGACGTTGCGCGGGTCGCGTGAGTACAGCTCGAGGGTGAACGGGTCGTGCACGGAGAAGTTCACGTTCAGCGTTCTGGCGGCGCGGAATGGGTCGAGGGTCGCGGTTTCCGGATCGGGCAGCAGCAGCATGTCGGACTCGTGGATCGATTGGAACCCGCGAATCGAGGAACCGTCGAAGGCCAAACCTTCTTCAAAGACCTTCTCGTCGAAGACGTAAATCGGAATTGTGAAGTGCTGCATGGTGCCTGGCAGGTCACAGAAACGGACGTCGACGTACTCAATGTTCGCGTCCTTGACGAGTTTGAAGATATCGTCTGGGGTGTTTTCGGACACAGAATCCTCCGTTGGCTGGTTATCCGCGGGCTGACGGCGAACCCCAGCCGGCCATGATTTGTTCTTCTTCGAGTATTCAACGTGCGGGGCAAATTCGCTCGTTGAGCAGCGCATGGACAAAAGCTCGGTGTTTCGGCCAGTTTGCAAGATCGATACGGTGGCCTCGCGATGCCGTTACATTGGCATCGCCAATTGGTTTCACACGTGCAGCGAGGCGATCATGGGATTCATCACACCGGAGCTTCCAGACGTCGATCCCGACACCTGGCCCACGCTGCCGGCGGCTTCGAGACTGCAAGTGGTCACCCGGCATTGGGTGGAGCATGGCTTCGGTACCCCGTCTGCGATCTATCTGCTGTACGTGATCAAGATGGCCGCTTACGCGGCGGGCGCTGCCGCGGTCATCTCGCTGACACCGGGGCTGGGCGGGCTCGGTCACATCGGGGCGTGGTGGACGCAGCCGATCGTGTATCAGAAGTTCGTCATCTTCACCCTGCTGTTCGAGGTCTTGGGATTGGGCTGTGGATCCGGCCCGCTCACTGCGAGATTCTGGCCGCCGATCGGCGGGTTTCTTTATTGGTTGCGGCCCAAGACGATTCGTCTGCCACCGTGGCCCAACGAGGTTCCGTTCACCAGAGGCGATACCCGCACCATCGTCGATGTCGGCCTCTACGCCCTCGTGCTGGCTTCGGGCATCTGGGCGCTGCTGTCACCCGGCCATGGCGGGTCGGTCACCGGCACTGGTGACGTCGGTCTGATCGATCCCACTGTGGTGGTGCCGACGATCGTCGCTCTGGCACTGCTGGGTCTGCGCGACAAGACCATCTTCCTGGCCGCCCGCGGCGAGCACTACTGGCTGAAACTGTTGGTGTTCTTGTTCCCGTTCACCGACCAGATCGCCGCCTTCAAGATCATCATGCTCGGGCTCTGGTGGGGAGCGGCAACATCAAAGCTCAACCACCATTTTCCCTACGTGGTCGCGGCGATGATCAGCAACAACGCGCTGCTGAGAGGCAGGGCTTTCAACTGGTTGAAGCGCATGCTCTACCGCGACCCTGTCAACGACTTGCGCCCCACCTGGCTACCGAAGTTCATGGCCCACGTCGGCGGGACCACGGCCGAATTCATTGTGCCTGCGGTGCTGGTGTTCTTCGCCGACGGTCATCCGTGGCGGTGGTGGCTGATCGGGTTCATGGTGATCTTCCATCTCAACATCATTTCCAACCTCCCGATGGGCGTTCCGTTGGAGTGGAACATGTTCTTCATCTTTTCGCTGTTCTACCTGTTCGGGCACTACGGCAGCATCACCATCTACGATCTCAATTCGCCGCTGTTGCTTGCCTTCCTGATGGCAGCGCTCGTCGTGGTCCCGATAGTGGGAAATGTTTTCCCGCAACAGATTTCATTCTTGCCCGCATTGCGCTACTACGCGGGCAACTGGGCGTCCAGTGTTTGGTGCTTCCGCTCGGGTGCTGAGGAAAAGCTGGATGCCGACGTCATCAAAAGCTCGGCGCTGACCGCCAACCAACTAGCCAAGCTCTACGACCCGGCGACCGCCGAAATCATGAGCGACAAGGTTCGGGCGTTCCGGTCCATGCACGTCCATGGCCGGGCGCTCAACGGGCTAGTACCCCGTGCGCTCGGGGAAGAAGCGAACGAGGCGGACTACACGTTTCGTGAGGGCGAACTCGTCGCTGGGCCGCTCATCGGCTGGAATTTCGGCGAAGGCCACCTGCACAACGAGCAGTTACTGGAGGCAGTGCAGCGGCGCTGCAACTTCGACGAGGGTGATCTTCGGGTGATCATCCTCGAAGGCCAGCCGATCCAGACGCAGCGGCAGTGGTATCGCATTGTCGACGCCAAGACCGGCTTGATCGAGGAAGGCTACGTCACCGTTGCGGACATGCTGGCCCGCCAGCCGTGGCCGGAGCCGGACGACGAGTTCCCGGTCCATCTCACAACGCACCGCGCCGACGCTTCCCGATGACGAACGCAGTCGTCGGTGCCGGACCCAACGGTTTGGCCGCGGCAATACATCTGGCGCGCAACGGTTTAGACGTTCAACTGCTGGAGGCCGCGGAATCTGTCGGGGGAGGAGCGCGTTCGGGGGAGCTGACGGTACCCGGTGTCATCCACGATTACTGCTCGGCCGCTCTCGCAGTCCACGCCGCCGGGCGCCGGTATCCACGGGCTGTGCGGCTATCACGCCGCCCAGTCGGCCTTGCGCCGGCTACGCAGGTGAATCAGCAGCCCAATCGGCCTGACCGTCCGCGATTCGCGGTGCATTCCCGCAGCTACTAGGCTGGCAGCGAGCAATTCGTCAGCGTTTAAGGAGAGACAAGTGACGGTCCGGGTAGGCATCAACGGCTTCGGTCGCATC
The DNA here is from genome assembly GCA_963791535.1 of uncultured Actinomycetota bacterium. Lineage (GTDB taxonomy): Bacteria > Actinomycetota > Actinomycetes > Mycobacteriales > Mycobacteriaceae > Mycobacterium. The sequence goes on from CAWBSW010000010.1 coordinate 44,924, forward strand.
GGACGCAACTTCTACCGGGCCCTACTGGCGCAGCAAGCCGAGGGCGCCAGCACCGACGTCGAGTTGGTCGCGGTCAACGACCTGACCGACAACGCGACGCTGGCGCATCTGCTGAAATTCGACTCGATCCTGGGCCGGCTGCCCTACGACGTCAGCCTGGAAGCCGACGACACCATCGTCGTCGGCAACACCAAGATCAAGTCGCTGGCGATCAAGGAGGGTCCGGCGGCGCTGCCCTGGGGTGATCTGGGCGCCGACGTCGTCGTCGAATCCACCGGCATCTTCACCGACGCCGCCAAGGCCAAGGGTCACCTGGAGGCCGGTGCCAAGAAGGTGATCATTTCCGCGCCGGCCACCGACCCCGACCTCACTGTCGTGCTTGGCGTCAACGACGACAAGTACGACGGCAGCCAGAACATCATCTCCAACGCCTCGTGTACGACGAACTGTCTTGCGCCCCTTGCCAAAGTGCTGCACGACGAATTCGGCATCGTCAAAGGTCTGATGACCACCATCCACGCCTACACCCAGGACCAGAACCTGCAGGACGGGCCGCACAAGGACCTGCGCCGTGCCCGGGCGGCCGCGCTGAACATCGTCCCGACGTCAACCGGTGCCGCCAAGGCCATCGGTCTGGTGCTGCCCGAGTTGAAGGGCAAGCTCGACGGGTACGCGCTGCGGGTGCCGATCCCGACCGGCTCGGTCACCGACCTGACCGCCGATCTGTCCAAATCGGCCAGCGCCGACGAGATCAACTCGGCGTTCAAGGCTGCCGCGGAGGGCAAGCTCAAGGGAATCCTCAAGTACTACGACGCCCCGATCGTGTCCAGCGACATCGTCACCGACCCACACAGCTCGATCTTCGACTCCGGTCTCACCAAGGTGATCGACAACCAGGCCAAGGTGGTGTCCTGGTACGACAACGAATGGGGCTACTCCAACCGCCTCGTCGACCTCGTCGCGCTGGTCGGCAAGTCGCTGTAGCCGTGAGCATCCCCAGCCTCAAAGACCTTCTGGCGCAAGGGGCTTCGGGTCGCGGTGTGCTGGTTCGCTCCGACCTCAACGTGCCGCTCGACGACGGCGTCATCACCGATGCCGGCCGCATCACCGCCTCGGTGCCGACGCTGAAGGCGCTGATCGACGCCGGCGCCAAGGTGGTGGTGACCGCGCATTTGGGACGACCCAAGGGTGAACCCGAACTGAAACTCTCGTTGGCACCGGTGGCTGCGGCACTGGGTGAGGCGCTGGGACAGGATGTGCAGTTGGCCGACGACGTCGTCGGCCGTGATGCGCGGGCCCGCGCTGGGCGTCTGACCGATGGGGATGTCCTGCTGCTGGAGAACATCCGCTTCGACCCCCGAGAAACCAGCAAGGACGACGGCGAACGGCTGGCGCTGGCCAAAGAGCTCGCCGAACTGGTCGGGCCGACAGGCGCTTTCGTGTCCGACGGGTTCGGAGTGGTGCACCGCAAGCAGGCCTCGGTCTACGACATCGCCACGTTGCTGCCGCACTACGCCGGCAAGCTGGTCGCCGAGGAGGTCAGCGTGCTCGAGCGGCTGACCAGCTCGACGCGGCGACCCTATGCCGTGGTGCTCGGCGGTTCGAAGGTCTCCGACAAGCTCGGCGTCATCGAGAAGCTGGCCACCAAGGCGGACAGCATTGTCATCGGTGGTGGCATGTGCTTCACATTCCTTGCCGCAGCTGGTCTTTCGGTGGGCACATCGCTGCTGCAAACCGAGATGATCGACACCTGCCGCCGACTGCTCGACACCTACGCCGACGTGTTGCGCCTGCCGGTGGACATCGTGGTGGCCGACAAGTTCGCCGCCGATGCGCCGCCGCAGCTCGTCGCCGCCGATGCGATCCCGGACGGCAAGATGGGGTTGGACATCGGGCCGGGGTCGGTAATTCGCTTCAGCACGCTGCTTTCCAACGCCGAGACCATCTTCTGGAACGGCCCGATGGGTGTCTTTGAGTTCCCGGCGTTCGCCGCAGGCACCAAGGGCGTCGCCGAAGTGATCGCCGGGGCGACCGCCAAGGGCGCGTTCAGCGGTGGTCGGCGGTGGCGACTCCGCTGCGGCGGTGCGCGCGCTGGGCCTGCCCGAGGACGCCTTCTCGCACATCTCCACCGGCGGCGGGGCGTCGTTGGAATACCTTGAGGGCAAGACGTTGCCCGGTTTAGAAGTGTTGAGCACCTGAAGCTAAGGACGCCGATGAGCCGCAAGCCGCTAATAGCCGGCAACTGGAAGATGAACCTCAACCACTTCGAGGCGATCGCGCTGGTCCAGAAGATCGCTTTCTCGCTGCCGGACAAGTACTACGACAAGGTCGACGTCTCGGTGATTCCGCCGTTCACCGATCTGCGCAGCGTGCAGACCCTGGTCGACGGGGACAAGCTGCGGCTGACCTACGGCGCCCAGGATCTGTCGCAGCACGAGTCGGGCGCCTATACCGGGGAGATCAGTGGGGCCTTCCTGGCCAAGCTGGGCTGCAGCTACGTCGTCGTCGGTCACTCCGAGCGGCGCACCTACCACGGTGAGGACGACGCGCTGGTGGCCGCCAAGGCCGCCGCGGCGCTCAAGCACGAGCTGACCCCGATCATCTGCATCGGCGAGCACCTGGAGGTCCGGGAAGCCGGTGAGCACGTCGCCCACTGTCAGGAACAGTTGCGTGGATCGGTGGCCGGGCTGTCCGCCGAGCAGATCGCCAAGGTCGTCATCGCCTACGAGCCGGTGTGGGCGATCGGTACCGGGCGGGTGGCCAGCGCCGCCGATGCTCAGGAGGTGTGCGCGGCTATCCGCAAGGAGCTGGGCACGCTGGCCTCAGCGCACATCGCCGACACCGTTCGAGTGCTCTACGGCGGCTCGGTGAACGCCAAGAACATCGGCGACATCGTCGCGCAGGAGGACGTCGACGGCGCTCTGGTCGGCGGCGCGTCGCTGGACGGCGAGCAGTTCGCGACGCTGTCCGCGATCGCCGCCGGAGGACCACTGCCGTAACCAGTGGGGCAGGCGGGGCTGCTGGGGCGTTTCGAGTTGACGGCCCGCCAGATGGCATTTAGCTTAACGAAACCTGATAGAAATACAGGGCCGTTAAGTTTTGGTGGTTAGGCAGCTCTACCAACGTCGGGGAGGCATCCGAATGGCTGGTCGCGACAGCGCCAAGGGCATCAAGAACTCAGGCAATTCCAAGGTGCGTCGGCGTGGTTTAGTCGTCGTGGGTGGGGCCGTCGGTGCGTTCGCGGCCGCGGCGGCGATGGCGACCGGTTCGGCGGCCCCGGCCAAGGCCGACTTCGAGGACCTACTCGACCCGATCATCCAGCCCCTGATCACGTCGCTGAGCGACGCAATCGCCGGCTTCGACCCCGCCGCCGCGACGGATCTGACCAGCTGGACCGACAGCCTGCTCAGCAGCCTGAATTCGATCGATCTGGGCTGCGCTGCCGTCGACCGCAGAGCCCGCTGGCCAGCGCCGCCTCGTCGGCAAGTTCTGACCCGACAACGGGCACCTACGACATTCCGATAACCGTCCAAGAGGGCACCGAGCCGACCGTGCAGGCTTCGATTGAAGGAGGCTCGGACCAGACGCTGCTGGTCGACACCGGATCCAGCGGCCTCGTTATCCCCTCGACAGACCTCTCGCCTGACACAACTGTTCGATCTCGGGATTCCCACTGGAATCAACGAGAGCGGCTACAGCGGTGGGGTCGACTACATCTATCTCGAATACGACGACGCAACAGTCGATTACGGCAATGGCGCCCTCGACACCACGAATACCCCCATCGATGTGGAGATCCTGTCCTGGCCCACATCCTTCAGCTCAGGCTCACCGTTGGATTTCCAGCAATTTCTTGCGGACAACGATGTCAACCGGCATTCTGGGTATCGGGGACAATGACGGCGGTCCGACCGACGAGCCCGTTGGAGGCGGACGGCTACGACGGCGTGCTCGTCGACATCCCCAACAACACGCAGGGTAGTGACCTGATCGTCGAGCCCACCGCCCCGACGGGCGGCGACACGGTCAGCGGTGCCCCGATCAGCAGCCTGTACGAAACCGTAACGACCAACGGCTCGACGACTGGTTCAACGGTTTCCGACGATGTCGACTCCGGCGGTGTCTACGGAACCATCCCGTCGTCCCTGGATTCCTCTGTGGCGCCGGGATCAGCACGATTACGGTCTACAGCAGCCAGGGCGGCACGGAGCTGTACTCCTACGAGGTGGGCAGCGCCGGCGAGGAGCCGACGTCGGCGTCGGGGACCTCGATCGACAGCGGCGTCGAACCGTACCTGAAAGAACCGATTTACATCGACTACGCCAACGACACGATGACCTTCGATCCCGAGCTAGCGCCGGTCTGAGGCGGCCGATCCGCCGGCCGGTAAGGCTATTGGCCATGGAATTGGCCCTGCAGATCACCCTGGTGGTGACCAGCATCCTGGTGGTCCTGTTGGTGCTGCTGCACCGCGCCAAGGGTGGCGGCCTGTCGACGCTCTTCGGCGGCGGCGTGCAGTCCAGCCTGTCCGGGTCGACGGTGGTGGAGAAGAACCTGGACCGATTGACCTTGTTCGTCGTCGGCATCTGGCTGGTGGCCATCATCGGTATGGCACTGCGGATCAAATACAACACCTGAGCTGCTCTGCTCGCAGCGCGGGCTAGCCCCCGCGCCCGGATACTGGATTCATGGTTGAGGTTTCCGATATCGGGCTGGAACCGATCGGCGCCGTACAGCGCACCCGCACCGGCCGTGAGGCGACCGAGCCGATGCGCGAGGACATCCGGCTGCTCGGCGCGATTCTGGGCGACACGGTGCGCGAGCAGAACGGCGACGAGGTGTTCGCGCTGGTCGAGCGGGCCCGGGTGGAGTCGTTTCGGGTGCGTCACTCGGAGATCGAACGCGCCGAGGTGGCCCGCATGTTCGAGGGCATCGACATCCACCAGGCGATTCCGGTCATCCGGGCGTTCAGCTACTTCGCGTTGCTGGCCAACCTGGCCGAAGACATCCACCGGGAGCGGCGCCGCGCAATTCACGTGGCCGCCGGTGAGCCGCCGCAAGACAGCAGCCTGGCCGCCACCTACCGCAAGCTTGATGCCGCCGACTTGGACGCGGCCACCGTCGCCGAGGCGCTGACCGACGCCCTGGTTGCTCCGGTCATCACCGCACACCCGACCGAGACCCGCCGCCGCACGGTGTTCGCTGCCCAGCACCGGATCACCGAGCTGATGCGGCTGCGCGCCGAAGGCCACATCGACACCGACGTCATCCTGCCGAGCTGCGGCGCCAGATCCTGACCCTGTGGCAGACCGCGCTGCTGCGGTTGTCGCGGCTGGATCTCCGATGAGATCGAGGTCGGACTGCGCTACTACCCGGCCGCGTTCTTCGAGGTGATCCCGTAAGGTCAACGCCGAGGTCCGGCAAGCTTTGCGGAGCCGCTGGCCCGACGCGGAGCTGCTGCCCGAGCCGATCCTGCGGCCCGGCTCCTGGATCGGCGGCGACCGCGACGGCAATCCCAACGTGACCGCCGACGTGGTCAGGTTGGCCACCGCCAGCGCGGCCTATACCGCGTTGGCGCACTATCTGTCCGAATTGACCGCACTTGAGCAGGAGCTGTCGATGTCGGCGCGGCTGGTCACGGTCACACCAGAGTTGGCCGCGCTGGCCGACTCATTCCAGGAGGCGGCCCGCGCGGAGAGCCGTACCGGCGCGCCGTACGGGTAATCCGTGCCCGCCTCAGCTCGACTGCGGTCCACATCCTGGACCACCAGCCGCCAAACCCGCTAGACCTGGGCTTGAAACCGTATACCAGCCCGGCCAGAGCTGCGGGCCGACCTGGACACCGCCGATGCCTCGCTGCGTGCGAATGGCAGCGCGTTGTTAGCCGACGACCGGCTTGCCCAGCTGCGAGAGGCCGTGCACGCCTTCGGATTTCATCTGTCCGCTCTGGATATGCGACAGAACTCCGACGTGCACGAAGAGGTGGTCAGCGAGCTGCTGGCATGGGCTCGGCGTGCACCACGGACTACGCGTCGCTATCCGAGGATAGCGTGTCACTCTGCTGGTCGACGAGCTCAGCACCCGCCGGCCGCTGCTCAGCGAGCGCGCCCATCTCTCGGAGTTGGCCCATGGCGAGCTCGGCGTCATGGAAGCCGCCGCCCGCGCGATCGAGATCTACGGACCGCACGCGATACCCAACTACATCATCTCGATGTGCCGGTCGCGTCTCCGACATGCTGGAGGCGGCGGTCCTGCTGAAAGAGGTTGGCCTGCTGGACGTTTCCGGGCCGGAGCCGTACTGCCCCGTCGGCATCGTGCCACTGTTCGAGACCATCGACGACCTGCGCGCGGGCGCGTCGATTATGGAAGCGGCGCTGGAACTGCCGCTGTACCGGGCGATCGTGCACGCCCGCGACGAGAACCAGGAGGTGATGCTCGGCTACTCCGACTCCAACAAGGACGGTGGGTATCTGGCCGCTAACTGGGCGCTGACCGCGCCGAACTGGACCTGGTCGAGTCGGCCCGCAAGACCGGAATACGCTTGCGGCTCTTCCACGGTCGCGGGAGGCACGGTCGGCCGCGGTGGGGGACCCAGCTACGAAGCGATCCTGGCGCAGCCGCCCGGAGCGGTGAACGGATCGCTGCGGCTGACCGAGCAGGGCGAGGTCATCGCCGCCAAATACGCCGAACCGCAGATGGCGCGGCGCAACTGGGAGACGTTGGTAGCCGCCACGCTGGAGTCCACCCTGCTCGACGTCGAGGGGCTCGGCTGGACGCCGCGGGCCCGGCCTATCGACATCCTCGACGACCTGGCTGACCGAGCGCAGCGCGCCTACGCCGAATTAGTCCACGACACACCGGGTTTCGTCGACTATTTCCTGGCGTCCACCCCGGTCAGCGAAATCGGCGCGATGAACATCGGCAGCCGGCCGACTTCGAGGAAGGCTACCCAATCGATCGCGGACCTGCGGGCGATCCCCTGGGTGCCGGCCTGGAGCCAGTCGCGGGTCATGCTGCCGGGCTGGTATGGCACGGGTTCGGCCGTCGAGGGCTGGCTCGCCGACGGCGGCAGCGTCGAGGCGCTGCGTGACCTGTATGAACGGTGGCCGTTCTTTCGCACCGTGCTGTCCAATCTGGCCCAAGTGCTGGCCAAATCCGATCTGGGTCGGCGGCTCGCTACGCCGAGCTGGTCGACGATAAAGCGTTGCGCCGCCGAGTGTTCGACAAGATCACCAAGGAGCACACCCGCACCATCAATGCGCACAAGCTCATCACCGGTCAAGACAACCTGCTGGCCGACAACCCGGCGCTGGCACGGTCGGTGTTCAATCGCTTCCCGTATCTGGAACCGCTGAACCACTTGCAGGTCGAGCTACTTCGGCGCTACCGCTCCGGCGACGACGACGAGCTCGTCCAGCGCGGGATCCTGCTGACAATGAACGGGCTGGCCAGCGCGCTACGCAACAGTGGCTAGACCTCGAAGGTCTCATCAGCCCCTTGAGTCGCTAGCTGAAGGATTAGTGCCTTGCTCAGGTTGATACCGCGGGTGATAT
>CAWBSW010000011.1:0-157079 GCA_963791535.1 uncultured Actinomycetota bacterium
CCAGGCCGTCAAGCACAAGTGCGCCGAGATGATCGCCGACACCGAGCGCGCCACCGCGGCCGTCTGGGATGCCGCACGTGCCATCGACGAGTCCCGCGAAAACAACTGGAAGCCCGAGGGTCTCCGCGGTCGAGTTCGCCGCGGCGGTGGCGGCGACGTTGGCACCCGCCGCCGCGCAGCGCTGCACGCAGGACTGCATCCAGGTGCACGGCGGTATCGGGTACACCTGGGAGCACGACACGAACGTCTACTACCGTCGCGCGTTGATCCTGGCGGCGAGCTTCGGCCGCAAGTCCGAGTACCCGCAGCGGGTCGTCGATACCGCGACCAGCACGGGGATGCGCGAGCTCAACATCGACCTGGATCCCGACACCGAGAAACTGCGGGCGGAGATTCGTGCCGAGGTCGCCGCGCTCAAGGCGATGCCGCGCGACGAGCGCGCGACCGCCATCGCCGAGGGCGGGTGGGTGCTGCCGTATCTGCCCAAGCCCTGGGGGCGGGCGGCCGATCCGGTCGAGCAGATCATCATCGCCCAGGAGTTCACCGCCGGGCGGGTAAGACGGCCGACGGTCGGCATCGCGGCGTGGATCGTGCCGTCGATCGTGGCGTTCGGCACCGACGAGCAGAAACAACGTTTCCTGCCGCCGACGTTCCGCGGCGAGATGATCTGGTGCCAGCTGTTCTCCGAGCCGGGTGCCGGATCCGACCTGGCCGGGCTGAGCACCAAGGCGACCAAGGTCGACGGCGGCTGGCGCATCAGCGGACAGAAGATCTGGACCACCGCGGCCCAGTTCTCGCAGTGGGGCGCGCTGCTGGCCAGGACCGACCCGAGCGCGCCGAAACATAATGGCATCAGCTACTTCCTGCTGGACATGAGCAGCGAGGGCGTCGACGTGAAGCCGCTGCGTGAGCTCACCGGCGGCGCGATGTTCAACACGGTGTTCATCGACGACGTCTTCGTGCCCGACGAGTTGGTGCTCGGCGAGGTCAACCGGGGCTGGGAGGTCAGCCGCAACACGCTGACCGCCGAGCGGGTGTCGATCGGCGGTAGCGAGGCGCCGTTCTTGGCCAACCTCGACCAGTTCGTCGAGTTCATTCGCGACGGCCAGTTCGACCAGATCGCCCAGAACCGTGCCGGTCAGTTGATCGCCGAGGGCCACGCCGCCAAGGTGCTCAACATGCGCTCGACGCTGTTGACGTTGGCCGGCGGCGACGCGATGCCGTCGGCGGCGATTTCCAAACTGTTGTCGATGCGCACCGCGCAGGGCTACGCCGAGTTCGGGGTGTCCTCGTTCGGCACCGACGCCGCTATCGGCGACCCCGAGACGCCGGCGGGCAAGTGGGACGAATTTCTGCTGGCCAGCCGCGCCACCACCATCTATGGCGGCACCTCGGAGGTACAGCTCAACATCATCGCCGAGCGCTTGCTCGGGCTGCCGCGCGACCCGTAGTGGCCAGTCCTGCACACAAAGATTCACGCCGACCTGACGTTGTCAGATCGGCGTGAATTCGTCTTCGGCGGGAGCGGCGAGCCTATTTCCGGTTGGGAGAGGCTAGTCGCCATTCACCGGGCGGATCCGGCTCGCCCGCGCCTACCGCTCCTCCCCAGGCCTAGAAGATGTGGAAGCCGCCGTTAGTGTGGCGGTGGTGGCCCCAGAACACGGGGGCGACGTGATACGGGCCACCCACGGTGGGCGCGGTACTGCGGAGGCGGCGTTGGCCGCGGGCAGTCGCACCGAACAGCATTGCGCCGGCCACGGCGCCTGCGCCGATCGCACCAACTGCTAGGCGACGGGCCGAGGACATCGAAGTGGATAGTGAGATCGACATTTTGGTTGCTCCTTCGTCATCTGGGTAATCTGGGGGACTGACACCAAGAACGCTAAACCCCAATCCTTAGCAAACGCTAAATTAGCGCCTTAATAATGCTGAGAATATTGCGCATTACTCCAACCAGCTATTTCTGGTTTCTATGCCAACTCCGCTGGTGGCGTTCCATTCATGAATTACTGCATTCATGATCTCATGAGGCACGTCCGTACTGGCTTCAGTAGCTACGGATGTATCTATACTGCCTGCTTATAAGGGATTTACGCGTCTACTGATCTCCGTATCTCCGTGCTTCATTACGTAAGGATAATTATCAGTAATGTGCACAAATTACTTTGCATGTCCGCTTCATTCACTACGAGATAGCGAACTATTTTGATTGCCGTCAACGACGCTGGCTGGCACGTTGTCTTCTATATACAGCAATCACACTCTGACGTGTCGATATAAATCGATGCAATCGTCCCGACGATCGGCCCAGCCCGAATGAGTCGGGCCGCCGGCGCTGACCACGGCATCCGTTGCGCAGACACGGACACCCGGGCGCGGGTGCACGACTCCGCTTTGACGGACATACTTATGTCCTGATCTACTGAAAACTCACGCCGACAGAAGGTCACCCAGCCGCATGGAACCCAGCTCCCCATCGTTCCGAGCCACGCCACCGCACCGGCGCGCGGACGCCGCGGCGCCGACCGAACGCCTCACCAACTCCGGCAGACCGACTCCGACAGAAGCTCGACCAGCCGTCCCGCGGCCAACGAACACGACGGACCGTCGACCTGACCCCCGCCACACACCGGGCCCTCGACATCTGGCAGCGAGACGCCGCCGACCGCCTCGGATTCGCCCGCGTCACCGGACAAGAGGTCATTTGCGCGCTCATTGAGCTGCTGTTGACCGATGCCGAAGCTTTCCGCCGAGGTGACCCGGAGTATCCGGGAACGGCGCTGACCCGCGAACGAGGGCGGTGCTAGCTTCGCCGTCATGGCAGAAGCGCAGCGTCCCGACCGCCGCGAGCAAGGGCTAGTCCGACGAGCGCACCACGCTGGAGGCATTCCTCGACGACTATCGAGACATCGTGGTGCGCAAGGTTTCCGGTCTGTCCGATACCGATGCCCGCCGCAGCCTCGTCGCGTCGTCGACAACCGTGGGCGGGCTGGTCAAGCACCTGCGTTGGGCGGAATACGGCTGGTTCGAACAGCTTTTGCAGGAACGAAGCGACGACAACCGTCGCGCGCACGAACGCTCCTGGGAGTTCGAGTTCCTCGCCGAGGAATCACTGCCGACACTGATCACCGAGTATCAGACCCAGTGCGAGGAGTCCCGGCGCATCGCCGCACGGTATCCGCTCGATCACGTGGTGCCGCATCGTCGCTTCGGGACGGTATCGCTGCGCTGGATCTATGTGCACATGATCGAGGAGACCGCGCGCCACACCGGACAACTCGACATCCTGCGCGAACAACTCGACGGCGCAACCGGGTTCGACGGCTGAGCTAGTCGGCTATTCGACCTCGAGGTCACGCAACTCGCGTTTGAGGATCTTGCCGGTCGGGTTGCGCGGCAACTCGTCGAGGAAGATCACCTCGCGCGGCACCTTGTAGCGGGCCAGGTGGTCGCGCACGTAGTGCTTGACGGTGTCCTCGTCGAGGCTGGCGTTCTGCTTCTTCACCACGAAGGCACGCAGCCGGTGGCCCCACTCCTTGTCCTCGACGCCGATCGCGGTGGCCTCCACCACGTCGGGATGCCCGGTGATCAGGTCCTCGACTTCGGCGGGGAAGACGTTCTCGCCGCCGGACACGATCATCTCGTCGTCACGGCCGCTGATGTAGAGCAGCCCGCGCTCGTCGAAGTAGCCGACGTCACCCGACGACAGCAGCCCGTCGATGATCTGCTTGCCGCCGCCGCCGGTGTAGCCCTCGAACGGGAAGGTGGTGCCGACGAAGATCCGACCGACCTCACCCTGCGGCAGCTCGTTGCCGTTCTCGTCGAAGATCTTGACCTTCACACCCTTGACGACGGGCCCCGCCGTCGACGAATTGTGTTGCAGGTGCTTGGGCTCGGCGATGGTGGCGAAGGCGATCTCGGTGGAGCCGTACATGTTGTAGATCACCGGGCCGATGTCCTTGAGCGTCCGCTCGGCCAAGTCTGCCCCGAGCGCTGAGCCGGAGACGAAGATGATCCGCAAGCTGGACAGATCGGGTTTCTTGTCCATCTTTTCCAGCGCATCGAGCATCCGCGACAACATCACCGGGACCACCACGACGCGCTGTGACCTTGTGTTTCTCGATGTCTTCCAGCACGCCGGCCGGCTTGAACTTGCCGTGCAGCACCAGGGTCGAGCCCAAGAACATCCCGATGGTGGCGTGCAGGAAACCCAGTGCGTGGAACATCGGCGCCGGCAGCGAGGTCACCTCGTTGGCCTTGAACGGGACATGCGAAAGAATTCCCCCGATCGGCGCCAACGTCGGCGGGGTGCTGCGGTTCGCGCCCTTCGGTGTGCCGGTGGTGCCGCTGGTCAGGATGATGATCGACGAATGCTTGCTGGCCTTGGGTGCCGGCGACTTGCTGTGTTGGGCGACCACATCGGCCAAAGTCTCGTCGGTGCTGCCCGAGTCCTCACCGTCCGGAGTAGTACCCAGGGCGCGCAACTTGCCCAGCGGCGGCTCGGCCTTGCTGACGTCCTTGGTGTACTCGTCGTCGTAAATGATCAGCTTGGCGCCCTCGCGCTCGGCGACCTCCTTGATCTGCGGGCCGGAGAACGAGCTGTTGAGCAGGATGATGCGGGCCCCGACCCGCGCGCAGCCGAATTCCGCAATGGCAAACCATCGGTGGTTGCGCGCCAGGATCGCCACCCCGTCGCCGCCGCGCACACCTTTGGCCAGCAGGCCGTGCGCCACCGCATTGGCGGCCTCGTCGAGTTCCTTGTAGGTCAGCGAGCCCTCGTCGTCGATGATCGCCGCACGATTGGGCGTGCGTCGGGCGTTAAACGACGGCAGCATGCCGATCTCGCCCCATTTGCGGATGTCAGCGGCCATCGCGGCATAGTTCAGCGGTGGCTCCAACCGGAACGCGCCGGACTCGATGATCTTTCGGAGATAGTGCAGTTCGGCCAACCCACGCTCGGCATACTGCTGAAGCTTGGCTGCGGCCTGCCCAGGCAGATCGATGAGATTAGGCATGCTTCCACCCTATGTGACGCACGTCGCACGCCAGGCCGGAAAATCCTCCGGAATTACCATCGACCCATGGGGCCGGTGTCACTGGACGTGGGCGGACGCCAGGTCGAGGTCACCCACCCGGACAAGGTGATCTTTCCCGGTCACGACCGAGCGAGCACCGGCCACACCAAACTGGACCTGATCCGCTACTACCTGGCCGTCGCCGACGGCGCCCTGCGCGGCGTGGCCGGACGCCCGATGATCCTGAAACGCTTCGTCAAGGGCATCGAGCAGGAGGCCATCTTCCAGAAGCGAGCGCCGGCAAAACGGCCCGACTGGGTGGACGTCGCCGAATTGCGCTACGCATCCGGGACCTCGGCCAAGGAGGCCGTCATCCATGACGCCGCCGGGCTGGCCTGGGCGATCAACCTGGGCTGCGTTGACCTCAACCCGCATCCGGTGCTCGCCGACGATCTCGACCACCCGGACGAGTTACGCGTCGATTTGGACCCCATGCCCGGCGTCGCAGTGGCGGCAGATCCTCGACGTCGCACTGGTGGCCCGCGAGGTGCTGGAGGATCACGGGCTGACCGCGTGGCCGAAGACGTCGGGGTCGCGCGGCTTCCATATCTATGCGCGCATCGTGCCGGGCTGGTCGTTTCGGCAGGTGCGGCTCGCCGCCCAAACGGTGGCGCGCGAAGTCGAGCGACGCGCCCCCGACCTGGCGACCAGTCGCTGGTGGAAAGAAGAACGCCGAGGGTGTTTTCGTCGACTTCAACCAGAACGCCAAGGACCGCACCGTCGCATCGGCGTATTCGGTGCGGGCCACGCCGGATGCGCGGGTGTCGACGCCGCTGCATTGGGATGAGGTCGCCGACTGCGACCCGGCAGCGTTCACCGTGGCGACGGTGCCGGAGCGGTTCGCCGACATCGGGGACCCGTGGGCCGGGATGAACGACACCGCCGCCGGGCTGGAAAGACTGCTCGCGCTGGCCGAGGAACTCGGCCCGGCCGAGAAGGCGCCGAAAGGGGCGCGCCGCGGCGACGGGCACGGGCCGCCGCCAGTCCGTGATGCCGCTCATCGAGATCGCCCGCACCAAGACCAAGGACGAGGCGATGGCCGCCCTGGACACCTGGCGCGAGCGCTATCCCGCCGCGGCGGATCGGCTGGAACCCGCCGACGTGCTGGTCGACGGGATGCGCGGACCGAGTTCGATCTGGTACCGGATTCGGATCAACCTTCAGCACGTGCCCGACGACCAGCGGCCGCCGCAGGAGGAGCTGATTGCCGACTACAGCCCATGGCATAGCCCGCCGACGCATTGAGCCGCTCCACCTGCGCCCCGCCAACGCGCCGATACGGGAGAATCGGATTATGCAGGCGATAGACCACACCCCGGGTCTGCGGGAGCGCAAGAAGATCAGGACCCGCCAGACCATCAGGCGGGAGGCGTTTCGGCTGATCGAAGAGAACGGTTACGCCGCCACCACCGTCGAGCAGATCGCGGAGGCCGCCGAGGTATCGCCGAGCACGTTTTTCCGGTATTTCCCGACCAAGGAATCCGTGTTGCTCGCCGACGACCTGGACCCGGTGATCCTGAATGCCCTGGATGCACAGCCGCCCGACCTCTCGCCGAGTCAGGCAGTCCGGCGCGCCTACCAGGCCACTATGGCCGGCATGTCGGAGGACCAACGGGAGTTCGAGGACACCCGGCAACGGCTGATGTTCTCGATACCCGAACTCAAGGCGGCGATGTACGACGAGTACTACCGCACCATCACCACCTTCGCCGAGGCGGTCGGCCGCCGAATCGGCCGTGACCCAAGCGATTTCGAGCTGCGGGTATTCGCCGGGGCCCTCGCCGGCGCGATGATGGCGGTCTACGAGCCCGGTCCGCAAGCGACCGACACCGTCATCCGCGCGCTGGACTTCGTCGACGCCGGCATGCCGCTGACCTGAGCGAACGGGTTAGGCTCACGCGATGCTAGAGCAGCAATGGAGTCGACGCGGTTTTCTGCGCGCCGGCGCGGCTGCGGGACTGCTCGCGGTCGCGGCTCCCGCGGCCTGCTCGTCGCACAAGCCGGCGCCCGCCGGCGGTGGCGGCGCGGGACCGGTCACCATCACGCACGCTTTCGGTGAGACGACCGTCCCCGAGCCGCCCAAGCGGATCGTCAGCGCCGGCTTCACCGGGCAGGACGACCTGCTGGCCCTCGGCGTGGTCCCGATCGCGGTAACCAACTGGTTCGGCGACCAGCCGTTCGCGGTGTGGCCGTGGGCCCAACCCAAACTCGGCAACGCCAAACCCGTTGTCCTGAACCTTGACAACGGAATCCAGGTTGGCAAGATCGCCGGTCTGAAACCCGACTTGATCGTCGCCACCGACGCCGGCGTCGACCAGGACACCTATCAGAAGCTGGCCGCGATCGCCCCAACGGTTGCCCAGTCCGACGGCTACGCATTCTTCGAGCCGTGGAAGGACCAGGCGACGACGGTCGGCCAGGCGGTTTTTCGGCTCGACCAGATGAAGTCACTGATCAACGGTGTCGACCAGAGTTTTGCCGCCGTCGCGAATAAATATCCGCAGTTCAAAAACAAGAAGGTGCTGCTGCTGCAGGGCACGCTCCATGAAGACAACGTGGTCGTGACAACCGGTTGGCGCACCGAATTTCTGACCCAGATGGGTCTGACCATCGCCGACAGCATCAACCCGTTCGCCGTCGATCCGCAGCGTGCGTTCATTCCGCGCGACAAGTTCACGGCGGCCCTCGGCGCCGCCGATTTACTGATCTGGACGACTGAAAACGACGGCGATCAAGCGAGCCTGCTGGCCAATCCCGACGTGGCGGCGCTGCGGGCCCGCAGCGTGTTCACCACCAAGGACCAGGCCGGCGCGATCGCGTTCGCGTCGCCGCTGAGCTACCCAGTGGTGGCCGATCAGCTGCCCGCGCTGATCGCCAACATCCTGCACTAGGAGGCCGGCCGCCTGAGCGTTGGCTAAGGCACCTCTGGCAGTGCTCGCAAATCCGTCGTCGCCGCCCGACCGCGGGGTTACTGTCGAGTAATGAGCGTGGCAATGGATCTGAGCGTGGCCGCCCGCCGCCAGAGGACTTGATCGCCGACTACAGTCCGTGGCCGAAGAGTTGGGGTTAGTACGAGGTCCTAAACGACGGCAAGCACCACAGATGATCGCCGTGAGCGATGGTGACGCCCGCCAGCGTCTGCCCTTTGACACGTCCTGGTCAGTGCACCAGTGTTGACGTGCAGGTTGTCAGAATAGGAGTTCTGCCGTGAGTGCTACCCCTCAGCAGGAACTGGACGCGTCTACCAGCGGGGTCAGCGAGATGGTCCGACTCGCTGGAGCTGCACTGGAGCACGCGACGGCTGGCCTGCTGCAGCAGGATCCGCCGCTGCAGGAGAGCATGGCGGCGTGCGGTCGCGCGCTGCACGCGCTGGACCACGCATTAGAAGACCATGCCGCAACGGTTTTGGCGGCTCGCGGCCGCCTGGGGACGGGCCAACTGCCGATGGTGATCGCGGCGGTGCACGTCAACGCCGAGGTCGAAGCGCTGGGCGCGCTCGCGCGGCAGCTGGGCGATATCGCAGTCGACCGGTGTTCGCGACCAGCGTTCCCGACCGAGGTGTCGGCCGTCCTCCGCAAGATGGAGGACGCGTGCCTCGACGCGGTCGCTCAGGCAGCCGAGGTCATGGCTTTCCCTTCCGGCTGGGCCGAAAGCGATCGGCAGGCCAAGATCGCGGAGCTGCGGCGAGAGCTGTATCGAGACTTGTTGTCTGGTGCGAACGCGGTCGATGTTGCGAGTGCATGCGAGGCCACGCTGGCCGCGCGTTACTACGAGCGCGGTGTCGCGCACGCCGCTTCGGTAATCGAACACGGCGCGTTGCTGACTGGCTATGCAGCACCCGGGTGAGTCCGGGTCACGTGATCTGCCGCCAGGCGCGCCGCCGTCTCCTAAGACACCGAGCGTCGGGACAACCGACAAGCCACGCATCACCTGGTAGCAGACCCCGGCAGGAACAGGAGTCACCGTGACCGGCAACCCATCCCTACTAGACGATGAGGAGCACCGGGTGGCCGGGAGGTGGCAGTTTTGGATCGACCGTGGTGGCACGTTCACCGACATCGTCGCCCGTCGGCCGGACGGGCATCTGGTGACGCACAAGCTGCTTTCGGACAACCCGTCGCGCTACGCCGACGCCGCGGTGGTGGGGATCCGCGCACTGCTTGGTCTCGCGCCGGATGATCCGATTCCGGCCGAGCGGATCGAGGCGGTGCGGATGGGCACCACGGTGGCGACCAACGCGCTGCTGGAGCGCAAGGGCGCGCACACGGTGCTGGTCATCACCCGGGGTTTCGGGGACGCGCTGCGGATCGGCTACCAGAACCGGCCGCACATCTTCAGCCGGAACATCATCCTGCCGGAACTCCTCTACCAACGGGTCATCGAAGTCGATGAACGGATCACGGCCGACGGCACGGTGCTGCGGGCTCCGGACCTGGACCGGCTGGCCGACCAGTTGCAGACGGCGTACGACGACGGGATCCGCGCCGTGGCCGTCGTGTGTCTGCACAGCCACCTGCACCCGGCCCACGAGCAGGCCATCGGCGAGGTCGTCGAGCAGATCGGGTTTCCACAGATCTCGCTGTCGGCGGAGGTCAGTCCGCTGATGAAGCTGGTCTCCCGGGGGGATACCACCGTCGTCGACGCCTACCTCTCGCCGATCCTGCGCCGCTACATCGAGCGGGTGGCCGCTGAGCTGCCGGGGGTGCGCCTGATGTTCATGCAGTCCAACGGTGGTCTGGCCGAGGCCGGTCACTTCCGCGGCAAGGACGCGATACTTTCCGGTCCGGCCGGCGGCATCGTCGGCATGGTTCGCATGTCGGCCTTGGCCGGGTTCGACAAGGTGATCGGCTTTGATATGGGTGGCACCTCGACGGACGTGTCGCACTACGCCGGGGAGTACGAACGGGTGTTCAACACCCAGGTCGCGGGGGTGCGGCTGCGCGCCCCGATGCTCGACATCCACACCATTGCCGCTGGCGGCGGGTCGATCCTGCACTTCGACGGCACGCGTTACCGGGTGGGTCCGGACTCGGCTGGCGCCGATCCCGGCCCGGCCTGCTACCGCGGTGGTGGGCCGCTGACCGTCACCGACGCCAACGTCATGCTTGGTCGCATCCAGCCCGATCATTTCCCCGCCGTCTTCGGTCCCGACGGCGACGAGCCGCTGGACGTCGAGATCGTACGGCAGCGTTTCGCCGAGCTGGCACGCGAGATCACCGCGCAGACCGGCGACGACCGTACCCTTGAGCAGGTCGCCCAGGGCTACCTGCAGATCGCGGTCGCCAACATGGCCAATGCGGTCAAGCGCATCACGGTGGAGAAAGGCCGGGACGTCACCGAGTACGTGTTAACCACGTTCGGCGGCGCCGGCGGCCAGCACGCCTGCGCGGTCGCTGATTCCCTGGGCATGGCCACGGTCCTGATCCCGCCTATGGCGGGTGTGCTGTCCGCGTTGGGCATCGGGCTGGCCGACACAACCGCGATGCGTGAGCAGTCGGTGGAGTGCCTCCTTTCGCCGGAGGCGATGGAGCGCGTGCGCGGGGTGATCGATGCCCTGGACTCAGTCACGCGCGCCCGTCTGCTGGAAGAGGATGTGCCCGGCGAGCGGATCCGCGTGACCCGCCGGGCATACCTGCGCTACGACGGCACCGACACCGCGGTCCAGGTGGGCCTGGACGACCTGGAGACCATGGTCGCCGAGTTCGAGGCCAGCTACCGGCGTACCTACTCCTTCCTTATGCACCGTCCTCTCATCGTGGAGGCCATCTCTGTGGAGGCCGTGGGCCTAACCGAACAGCCTGACCTAAGCGCCCTGCAGGACCCGTCCGGTCCGGACGGCTCGACGTCAGGACACATCGACACGGTCCGGATGTATACCCAGCGGGTCTGGCGCCGGGTTCCGCTGTTCCGGCGCGAGCGGCTCGGCCTCGGCGAGACGGTCACCGGGCCGGCCATCATCGCCGAGGCCAATGCGACGACGGTGGTCGATGACGGCTGGCGTGCTCAGGTGACGGCGCTGGGGCATCTGCTGCTGGAGCGCGTGCGTGCCCGCACCGGCACGGACGAGGTCGGCACCGAGTCCGACCCGGTGATGCTGGAGATCTTCAATAACCTGTTCATGTCGATCGCCGAGCAGATGGGGGTGCGGCTGGAGGCCACGGCCCAGTCGGTCAACATCAAGGAGCGGCTCGACTTCTCCTGCGCGCTGTTCGACCCAGAGGGCAACCTCATCGCGAACGCGCCGCACATCCCGGTGCACCTGGGTTCGATGGGAGCGGCCGTTAAGGAGATCATCGGCCGCAATACTGGCCGGATACAGCCTGGCAATGTCTACGCGATCAATGACCCGTATCACGGTGGCACCCACCTGCCCGATGTCACCGTCATTACGCCGGTCTTCGGTGACGGCGAGCGGCTGCTGTTTTTCGTCGCCGCCCGTGGCCACCACGCCGAGATCGGCGGGGTGAGTCCCGGTTCGATGCCGGCGCACAGCCGGGAGGTGCACGAGGAGGGCGTGCTGTTCGACAACTGGCTGCTGGTGGAGCATGGCCGCTTCCGGGAGGCAGAGACACGGCACCTCCTCACTGGGGCGTCCTACCCCTCCCGCAACCCGGAAACCAACCTGGCGGACCTGCGCGCCCAGATCGCCGCCACCGAGAAGGGCGTCGAGGAGGTCCGCAAGATGATCGACCACTTCGGGCTGGAGGTGGTGCAGGCCTACATGCGCCACGTCCAGGACAATGCCGAGGAGGCGGTACGGCGTGTCATCGCAGTCCTGGGGGACGGCGAGTACACGTACGAGATGGACAGTGGTGCGATCATCAGGGTCCGTGTCTCGGTAGACCGGGAGAAGCGTACGGCCACAATCGACTTCACCGGGACCACCCCGCAGCTGGACACCAACTTCAACGCACCGACGTCGGTGGTGATGGCCGCGGTGCTGTACGTGTTTCGGACCCTGGTCGACGACGACATCCCACTCAACGACGGCTGTCTCAAACCCTTGCGGGTGTTCATCCCGCCGGGCTGCATGCTCGCGCCGGTTTACCCGGCGGCAGTCGTCGCCGGCAATGTGGAGACGTCGCAGTCCATCACCGGTGCCCTTTACGCAGCGCTCGGGGTCCAGGCCGAGGGCTCGGGGACGATGAACAACGTGACGTTCGGTAACGAGCGCAACCAGTACTACGAGACCGTCGCCTCCGGATCCGGCGCGGGTCCGGGTTATGACGGGGCGGCGGTGGTCCAGACCCACATGACCAACTCCCGGTTGACCGACCCCGAGGTTCTGGAGTGGCGGTTCCCGGTGCTAGTCGACAGCTTTGCGATCCGCCGCGGCAGCGGCGGGAACGGGCGGTGGCGCGGTGGGGACGGCGCGGTGCGGCGGCTGGGGTTCAGGGAACCTATGGCGGTCAGCATGCTGTCGCAGCACCGACGCGTCCCCCCGTACGGGATGGCCGGGGGAGCGCCCGGTGCGCTGGGCCGCAACCTGGTCCGCCGCGTGGACGGCAGCGTCATCGAACTCGCCGGCTGCGACTCGGCCGAACTGAACCCCGGCGACGTCCTGGAGATCCACACCCCCGGCGGCGGCGGATACGGGCGTCGCTGAATCCACTGTGTACGCCTTCATGTCCGTCGCGCTCACGCCCGGCAGCGCGTGCGACAGAATCGCTTCATGCACCGCCAGGCCATCAGGCGGGAAGCATTCCGGCTGATCGACGAGAACCGAGAACGGCTATGCCACCACCACCGCCCGGTCTGCTCGCCGATGTCGCCGAGGTGTCGCCGAGCACCTTCTTCCGGTCCCGCTGAATCGGCTGTGAACCAAACGATTTCGAAGTCCGGGTTCCTGACCGGCGCCATGATGGCCGCTTTCGATCGCGCTCCGGGCGGGGTCGGCACGGTCTACCGCGCCCTGGACTTCGTCGACGCCGGCATGCCGCTGACGTGAGGCCTTCCGCAGTGCAGGAGCAATCGAGTCGGCGTGGATTGTTGCGCGCCGCCGGGGCCGCGGGCCTGCTCGCGGCGGGGATCTCAGTGGCCTGCTCATCACGCAAACCGCCAGCCGGCACACGCACACCAAGGACCAGGCCGGGGCGATCGCCTTCACCTCGCCCTGAGCTTCCCGCTGGTGGCCGATCAGCTGCCTGCGCTGATCGCCGATATCCTGCATTAGGCCCGGCCGAGCGCCGGCCGTCTGAGCGTTGGTTAAGGCAGCTCTGGCAGTGCTCGAAAATCTCGTTTCGCCTCCCCGCCAACGGGTTACTGTCGAGTAATGAGCGTCGCGATGGATCTGGACGTGGCCCACACCGTTCTCGACTACGGCGATCAGGCGCTGCTGCTGCAGTTCGACAGCACCGCTGACGTATTGGCGTGGGCGGCCGCGATCCGCGAGGCCGCGCTGCCCGGTGTGCTCGACATCGTCCCGGCCTCCCAGACGGTGCTGCTGAAACTCGACGGCCCCCGTCATCAGAGAGTCATCCGCCGTCGACTGCGCACGTTGCGGGTACCTCCGGACGCGGTGGCGACCGCTCCACCGGATGAGTGCACGGTGATCGACGTGGTGTACGACGGTGCCGATCTCGCCGAGGTGGCCGACCGAACGGGGTTGACCACCGCGCAGGTCATCAACGCCCACACGGCTACACCCTGGCAAGTCGGATTCGGCGGCTTCGCCCCGGGTTTCGCGTATTTGGTCGGCGGCGACCCGCGGCTGGCCGTACCACGGCGGTCGGAGCCGCGGCCATCCGTTCCGGCCGGTGCGGTGGGCTTAGCCGGCGAATTCTGCGGAATCTACCCGCGTCGATCGCCCGGCGGATGGCAGCTGATCGGCCACACCGACGCGGTGCTATGGGACATTGACCGCCCGAATCCCGCGCTGCTGATGCCGGGCATGTGGGTCCAGTTCCGAGCGACATAGCGGCAGGCGTGCCAGGAGCCCGAAAGGAGAGATCCATGACAACCCTGGAGATCTTGCGCAGCGGACCGCTGGCCCTCGTTGAGGACCTCGGACGCGTCGGGCTTGCCCATGTCGGCGTCACCCGGTCGGGCGCGGCCGACCGGCGTTCGCACACGCTGGCCAACCGGCTGGTGGCTAACCCCGACGACCGCGCCACAATCGAAGTGACCTTCGGCGGATTCTCGGCCCGAGTCCGCGGCGGCGATATCGACATCGCAGTGACCGGCGCTGACACAGACCCGAGCGTCAACGGGATCATGTTCGGCACCAACAGTATTCAGCACGTCCGTGACGGTGACGTGATCTTGCTGGGCACCCCATACTCCGGGCTGCGGAGCTATCTGGCCGTCCGCGGCGGCATCGACGTGACACCGGTGCTGGGCTCGCGCAGCTACGACGTCATGTCGGCGATCGGTCCGTTGCCGCTACAACCCGGTGACGTCCTCCCGGTCGGCGAACACACCGACGAGTATCCCGAACTCGAGCAGGCTCCGGTGGCACCGATGTCCGAGCATCTGGTGGAACTCCTGGTAGTGCCTGGGCCGCGTGACGACTGGCTGGTCGATCCCGACGCCCTCGTGCACACCATCTGGATGGCCTCCGATCGCAGTGACCGAGTGGGTACGAGGTTGGAGGGACGCCCACTGCTGTACCGCTCGCCGGGTCGTCAATTGCCCAGCGAGGGAGCCACCCGCGGGGCGATCCAGGTGCCGCCCAACGGCTTACCGGTGATCCTCGGTCCCGATCACCCCGTCACCGGTAGTTACCCGGTGGTCGGTGTGCTCGCCAACGAAGACGTCGACAAGGTCGCCCAGGTGCGGCCCGGGCAGTATGTGCGGCTGCACTGGTCGCGACCCAGGGGTGCTTCCAGTCCGTGGCTTCTGCGTCGACTTCGGTGACTCAGCTGGCAGAGGGCTAGTCCAGCTGGTAAACCAGCAGTGTGCGCACCCAGGTCCACACCGCACGCCTGGTTCACACCGCCGACCTCGAGAGCGAGGCCCGGCAGCGTGCCTACGAGATGGTCAACGACGCGTTCGCCGGTGAGTTCACCGACACCGACTGGGATCATGCGCTGGGCGGGATGCATGCCCTCATCTGGCATCGCGGCGCGATCATCGCGCACGGAGCCGTCGTGCAACGACGCCTGCTCTACCGCGGTGCCGCGCTGCGCTGCGGCTACGTCGAAGCCGTGGCCGTGCGGGAAGATTGGCGCGGCCAAGGGTTGGCAATCGCGATCCTGGATGCGTGCGAGCAAGTAATCCGCGGCGGCTATCAACTCGGCGCGCTGAGCTCCTCGGACCGCGGAAGGCGGCTCTACACGTTGCGCGGTTGGCTGCCATGGCACGGGCCGACGTCGGTGTTGGCACCTACCGGGACGACACGAACCCCCGATGACGACGGCTCGGTGTTCGTCCTGCCGGTCAGCGATCAGCTTGGAGCCCGCGGCCGCGTTGACGTGTGACTGGCGTGACGGGGACGTCTGGTAGCGGCGCCGGGCAACGCGTCAGCAATTGGTCGGTAATTCAGCCGAAATCTGCCTGGCATACATACTTCATATGGGTCACCCAGCCGCGCCGTCGCTCGCCGGCTATCGGGTGGCAGTCACCTCGGCGCGGCGCTCCGAGGAACTCTGCGCGCTGCTGCGCCGCCACGGGGCCACCGTTGTCAGCGCGGCGGCGATCACCATGGTCGCGTTGCCCGACGATAACGAATTGCGCCGCAACACAGAAGCTTTGATAGCCAGCCCGCCCGACATTGTCGTCGCGACCACGGGCATCGGATTTCGCGGCTGGATCGCCGCTGCCGATGGCTGGCAGCTGGGCAGCCGACTGACCGCGGCGTTGTCCGGCGCTCGGATCGTGGCCCGCGGAGCGAAGGCCACCGGCGCGTTACGCGCTGCCGGCCTGCCCGAGGAATGGTCCCCGACAACCGAATCGTCGCGCGAGCTCGTGCAATACCTGCGGCAGTCCGGCATCACGGGCTGTCGCATCGCAGTGCAGCTGCACGGTGCCACCGAGGACTGGGATCCGTTTCCGGAATTTCTCGACGAGCTGCGCTCCGCGGGTGCCGAGATCGTCCCGATCCGGGTGTACCGGTGGAAGCCGGTACCGGCGGGCGGCGAGTTCGACCAGCTGGTCACACAGGTCGCCCAACGACAGTTCGACGCGGTCAGTTTCACCTCGGCGCCGGCGGTGGCCGCGACGCTGATGCGGGCCGGTGATCTAGGCATCTTCGACAAGCTGCTCAACGCGCTGCGCGCCGACGTGCGGGCGATGTGCGTGGGCCCCGTCACCGCACAGCCGTTGGCACGCCTGGGGATTCCGACGTCGTCACCAAAACGAACGCGACTGGCCGCGCTGGCCAGACATATCGCCGAGGAACTGCCCGGACTGCGGTCGCGTACATTGCAGGCGGCCGGCCATCGAATCGAGATCCGCGGTTCCGATGTGGTGGTCGACGGCTCGGTCCAGTCGGTGTCGCCGGCGGCGATGGCGATCCTGCGTGCATTGGCTCACCGTCCGGGCGTCGTCGTCGCCCGCAGGGAACTGCTTCGGAATCTGCCGGGCAGCGCCAGCGATCCCCACGCCGTCGACACGGCGGTGCTGAGGCTACGAAAAGCATTAGGCGACAGAAAGATTGTTGCGACCGTAGTCAAACGCGGTTACCGGTTGGCGATCGACGAAAGTTTCGACGCGGCATTGATCTGATCGTGCCCGTGGGCGGTGGCGTTCGTTCGCTCACGGCGAACGCCCAGGTGGAACTTAAGCGTGGTCGACTCATGTTTCTACCTGTAGGCCGGCAAGGAGTCGGCAACCACCAAACACGAGGAGATACGAATGAGCAACCTGACCCTGTGGTCACGACCCGCGTGGGATGTCGACCGCTGGATGCGCGATTTCTTTGGACCGGCCCCTGCCACCGACTGGTTGAAGCCGGTAGCCGAGGGGTTCAGCCCCGCCGCCGAGATCGTCAAGGACGGCGAGGACGCGGTAGTCCGCCTGGAGCTGCCCGGCGTGGACGTCGAGAAGGACGTCAACGTCGAGGTTGACCACGGCCGCCTGGTCATCCACGGTGAGCGCCGCGACGAGCAGGCCGAGCAAAAGGACGGGCGCACGCTGCGCGAGGTCCGCTACGGCTCGTTCCGCCGGTCGTTCCGGCTGCCTGCGCACATCACCGGCGAGGCCATCTCGGCGTCCTACGACGCCGGCGTGCTGACCGTGCGGGTCACCGGTGCTTACGCCGGGACCCAGGCACAGCGCATCGAGATCACCAAGTAGTCTGCGTAGTTCGCGAACTGCGCAACCAACTCGAACCGGTGGGGCCCAACGGCTCCACCGGATTCGAGGCTTGGATCAAGCGAACGCCTGCTGGGCGTCGATCCCGATGACGCGCAGCAGGTTGACCACCTTGCGATCAAGCCCCTCACCGACTTTGGTCACCTCGGCGATGCCAAGGCTGCCGAATGCCGCGCTGGGCTGGTCCATGGTGAAGACCGCGTTGCCACTCGGAATCGCTGTAGACCAGCATCCGAAGCGGCGCGTACAACAGTGCCTTCGGGTCGTGCCGAAACATAGTCTCGGCGATGACGTGATTACCGATCAGATACTCGATCGCACGGGCGCGATGTCCGGCCAAGCTCAGCAACTCGGACCCACCGATCTTGGCGTAGATCATCAACTCGTTCGGCGCATTCTTGGCCACGGCGGCGCGGACGTCGTCCCAGTTGCCGCCCGTTGCAGCGATCCGCTCCATCGCCGTCCCGATCGAGCGGCGGCGCCGCTTCTTCCAGCTTGGCCACGAACTCGTCAAACGCCACGCCGGTGGCGATGTCGACGCGGGTCATGCTGTGCTGTTCACGGTGAAAACCGGTCATGATGCCTCCTTCGGCTCGTTTAACGAACCGTCGCAGTCGAATAGTCCGGCTAGCCCCAGCGGGCCAGGATCTCCTTGGCCCGGGATCCCAAGGCCGCCTGCAGAAACGGCCCGAAACTGATCCGCCCGACGCCCAGTGGACCGAATGAGGCGGGATCGTCCTGATCGGGCAATGCGATCGCGTTGACTGGCAGCGGTAACTCAGTGGCCAAGCGCCGCAACGTCTCCGGGTCGTGGCGGCCCACGGGATAGAGGACATCGGCACCCGCGGCGGCGGCCTTCTGCAACCGCGCCACCGCCCGCTCGACGCGGTCCGAATCGTCACCGTCCTTACGCAGGAAAAGGTCGGTGCGGGCGTTGATCACGAGATGAACCCCCGCCTGCGTCGGCGGCGGCGCGCAGCGCACCGACCAGTTCGGCATGCTCATCGGCTGAACGCAGTCGCTTGCCCTCGCTGTGCACCGTGTCTTCGATGTTCAGCCCCACCGCGCCTGCCCCGAGCAGCCCGTCGATCAGCCGCGACGCCGGCAGCCCGTAACCGGATTCGACGTCCACCGAGACCGGGACGTCGACCGCGGCGGTGATCTGCACGACGCGGCTCAGCAGATCGTCGAACGACATGCCCTCGTTGTCGGGTTTGCCGATCGAGTCGGCGACGGGATGACTGCCGACGGTCAGTGCGGCGAAACCGGCGTCGGTGACCAGTCGCGCCGACCACGCGTCCCACACCGTCGGCAGGATCACCGGATTGCCCGGCTGATGCAGCTCCAGCAGCGCCGTTGCCCGATCGGCCAATTCGCTGTGAGCCGGCATGGTTGGCTGCCTCCCGCTTGGCGAGCGTGACCTGGCTCACGCCAACGCTGTGTGCTGGATATTATCGAGTGACGTAATGTGATCCATAACACCATTATCGGTAGGGAGATCCGTTGTCCAGCACTACTGAACTCGCCGAACTGCACGAGCTCATCGGTGGCCTGCGGCGGTGCGTGACGTCGTTGAGGTCGCGATACCGCGACACCCCGGCGATGCGTCGGGTGGTCAACGACGTCCAGCGAATCCTCAACGACGTCGAGTTGCTCGACATCGACGCCGGTGATCTGGATCTGGCTCGCCACGCCGTTCAACAACCGGGTGAGAAAATCGGCATCCCCGACACCCAATACGACAGCGACTTCTGGCGCGACGTCGACGACGAAGGCGTCGGCGGCCACAGTCGTTATTGACGCACCCCCCGCGAGACCGGGTGGCTCTTCGCTGTGGGTACTCTCCGACGAGGCCACGCGAAGAGGATGACAATACATGAGCGCACCCACGGCGGACCGTCCTGCGTCCGGTGTCTTTTCACCCACGCGCGCCCACATCCAGCAACGGACGCTACGCACCGACCGGTGGTGGATGTCGCCGCTGCGGATCGACCTCGGCTTCGCCGCATTCGTCATCTACGCAACGGCGCGCGCGTTCCAGCGGGGCTACTTCTTTGTCCCGAAGTATCACTACCTGACGCCGTTCTACTCGCCGTGCGTCAGCAAGGCTTGCGGTGACGCCAGCGACTTCTGGCCGCAGCTCCTGCCGAACATGTGGTGGCTGCCGTTCGCGGCGCTGACGCTGCCGTTCCTGCTGCTGTTCCGGCTGACCTGCTACTACTACCGCGGCGCCTACTACCGCACGGTGTGGCAGTCGCCCACCGCCTGCGCGGTGGCCGAGCCTCGCGTGCACTACAGCGGCGAGACCAAGTTCCCGCTGATCATCCAGAACACCCACCGCTACTTCTTCTACGTCGCCGTCATCATCTCGGTGATCAACAGCTACGACGCGATCGTCGCATTCCATTCCGATGACGGACCAGGTGGATTCGGCTTCGGCTTGGGCAACGTCATTATGGTCGGCAACGTCGTCATGCTGTGGGTCTACACGCTGTCCTGCCATTCGTGCCGGCACGTCACCGGTGGGCGGCTGAAGCACTTCTCCAAACACCCTGTGCGGTACTGGATCTGGACCCAGGTCAGCAAGCTCAATACTCGCCACAAGCTGTACGCGTGGATCACACTCGGGCACGCTGATGCTCACCGACTTCTACATCGCGGTGGTGGCCAGCGGCACCATCCCGGACCTGAGATTTATTGGCTGACAAGCCTTTTCACGGATAGCAGAGAGTTGAGTGAGGTTCCATGACTGAGGTCGAACGGCACTCCTACGACGTCGTCGTGATCGGTGCCGGCGGCGCGGGTTTGCGCGCGGTCATCGAGGCGCGGGAACGCGGCCTCAAGGTTGCGGTGGTGTGCAAGTCGCTGTTCGGCAAGGCTCACACGGTGATGGCCGAGGGCGGTTGCGCCGCGGCGATGGGCAACACCAACCCGAAGGACAACTGGAAGACCCACTTCGGCGACACGATGCGCGGCGGGAAGTTCCTGAACAACTGGCGGATGGCCGAGTTGCACGCCAAGGAGGCCCCGGACCGGGTTTGGGAACTGGAGACCTACGGCGCGCTGTTCGACCGCCTCAAGGACGGCAAGATCAGCCAGCGCAACTTCGGCGGGCACACCTACCCGCGGCTGGCGCACGTCGGTGACCGCACCGGCCTGGAGCTGATCCGCACCATGCAGCAGAAGATCGTCTCGCTGCAGCAGGAGGACTACGCCGAAGTCGGCGACTACGAGGCGAGGATCAAGGTCTTCGCCGAGTGCACGATCACCGAACTCATCAAAGACGGTGACGCGATCTCCGGAGCATTCGGCTACTGGCGCGAAAGCGGCCGCTTTGTCCTGTTCGAGGCCCCGGCGGTGGTCATGGCTACCGGCGGGATCGGCAAGTCGTTCAAGGTCACCTCGAACTCCTGGGAGTACACCGGTGACGGCCACGCCCTGGCGCTGCGGGCCGGCGCTTCGCTGATCAACATGGAGTTCGTCCAGTTCCACCCGACCGGCATGGTGTGGCCGCCGAGTGTGAAAGGGATCCTCGTCACCGAGGGCGTCCGCGGTGACGGCGGCGTGCTCAAGAACTCGGACCAACACGCGGTTCATGTTCGAGTACATCCCGCCGGTGTTCAAAGGCCAGTACGCCGAGACCGAGCAAGAGGCCGACCAGTGGCTCAAGGACAACGACTCGGCCCGTCGCACCCCGGACCTGCTGCCCCGTGACGAGGTCGCCCGCGCGATCAACTCCGAAGTCAAGGCCGGCCGCGGCACCCCGCACGGCGGGGTCTACCTCGACATCGCGTCCCGGCTGACACCCGAGCAGATCAAGAAGCGCCTGCCGTCGATGTACCACCAGTTCAAGGAGCTGGCCGGCGTCGACATCACCAAGGAGCCAATGGAAGTCGGGCCCACCTGCCACTACGTGATGGGCGGTATCGAGGTGGACGCCGACACCGGCGCCGCCACGGTCCCCGGGCTGTTCGCCGCCGGCGAGTGCTCCGGCGGCATGCACGGGTCCAACCGGCTGGGCGGCAATTCGCTGTCGGACCTGCTGGTGTTCGGCCGTCGGGCCGGGCTTGGCGCCGCCGACTATGTGCGGGGGCTGAGCAGCCGTCCGAAAGTCTCCGACGCGGACATCGACGCGGCGGCCAAACGGGCGCTGGCTCCCTTCGAGACACCGACGAACGGCGCCACCGCGGAGAACCCCTACACGTTGCAGCTGGAGCTGCAGCAGTCGATGAACGACCTGGTCGGCATCATCCGCAAGGCCGACGAAATCACCGAGGCCCTCGGTCGGCTCGACCAGCTTCGCGAACGGTTCAAGCACATCCACGTCGAGGGACACCGGCAGTACAACCCCGGCTGGAATCTGGCCATCGACCTGCGCAACCTGCTGCTGGTCAGCGAATGCGTCGCCAAGGCCGCGTTGGAGCGCACCGAAAGCCGGGGCGGCCACACCCGCGACGACCACCCGGGCATGGATCCGTCGTGGCGCAAGGTGTTGCTGGTCTGCAAGGCGGCGGGCGGCGACGACGTGATCCCCGACGTCTCGGTGACGCACAAAGACCAGGTGCCGATGCGGCCCGACCTGCTCGAGGCTTTCGAGATCTCCGAGTTGGAGAAGTACTACACCGCCGACGAGCTGGCCGACCACCCAGGACGGAGAGGCTGATGAGCTACAACGCAACCATGCGGGTATGGCGCGGCGACAAGTCCGGCGGTGGACTGCAGGACTTCACCGTGGAGGTCAACGAGGGCGAGGTGGTGCTCGACATCATCCACCGCCTGCAGCAGACCCAGACACCGGACTTGGCGGTCCGGTGGAACTGCAAAGCCGGCAAGTGCGGCTCGTGCTCGGCTGAGGTCAACGGCAAGCCACGGTTGATGTGCATGACGCGGATGTCGACCTTCGCCGAAGACGAAGTGGTCACCGTGACCCCGATCCGGACGTTCCCGGTGATCCGGGATCTGGTCACCGATGTGTCGTTCAACTACGAGAAGGCCCGGGAAATACCGTCATTCGCGCCGCCCAAGGATCTTCAGCCCGGTGAGTACCGGATGGCGCAAAAGGATGTGGAGCGTTCTCAGGAGTTCCGCAAGTGCATCGAATGCTTCCTGTGCAACAACGTCTGCCACGTGATCCGTGATCACGAGGACAACAAAGAAGCGTTTGCCGGCCCGCGCTATCTGATGCGAATCGCGGAGCTGGAGATGCATCCGCTGGACACGCTGGACCGGCGCAACCAGGCGCAGGAGCAGCACGGCCTCGGGTACTGCAACATCACCAAGTGCTGCACCGAGGTCTGCCCCGAGAGCATCAAGATCACCGACAACGCCCTGATTCCGATGAAGGAACGCGTCGCCGACCAGAAATACGATCCGGTGGTGTGGTTGGGCAACAAGCTGTTCCGTCGCTGACACGCAGTAGGTGTTAGCCCCCCGCTGATCCGGGTACCCGACGCCTAGCCCAAAGCGAGCGGGGCTGACCAGGCTTTGCACCCCGCCGCGCAACCCGAAAGGCGGTGGGCATGTCAATAAGATCGACCCGCCAGCATCAATGACATTCGAACGGCGATTCGTGAACTCTCGGTGCGCGCCGACCTCGCCCACAAAGAAGGACGCGCGCAGGACGCCGCGGAACTCGAGCGTCGTGTCCAGGCTTACCGCGACGAACTCAGCAAGCGTCCCTAGCTGAAAACTAAACGCCCAAGCGGCGAAAAACGCTGCGGTGAAAGACGATCGGCGCAACGTTCTCGTCGACTTGGACGTCGCTGACCCGCAGCACCACGATCGTGTGGTCCCCGGCGGGAACGAGTTGCTCGATCGCGCTTTCCAACCAGACGCTGGTGCCCTTGATGAACACCGCACCACTGCTGTTGGACACCGTCTCCAACCCGGCGAACCGATCGCCGGTTTTGGCGGCCAGGGTGCGCACGGCCTCGTCGTGTGCCTCACCCAGAACGCTGATACCCAGCGCCCGCACCTGCTTTAGCTTCGGCCACGTCGTCGAGGTGTTCTGTACGCAGAACGACACCAGCGGCGGATCCAACGACACCGGGACAAACGTGCTGGCCGCCAACCCTTCTCGGACCCCCTCGACTTCGGCCGCAATGGCGATCACGCCGGATGGGAAGTGGCCGAAGGCCTCGCGCAGTGACGACGGTGTCAGCTTGTCAGGTGGATTCACCGGGCTTCATTCGGATCAGGAGCATTTTGGTATTCCCGACCCTACTCGCCCGACGAATAGCCATGCGCGACGGCGACGTCGGGGTGGGCCCGCAACCGGCTCTTCCACGCATTGCGGCCATATATCGAGAAGATGGGGTCGGACGGATTCGCGCGCCCGCTCGCTCGCGCTGCCAACTCCGGAGGCAGCGACAAGCTTGGGATCTGCGCGTCCAATCGCGGGTTGAAGAAGTAGGGCACCGAGATCCGATCAGCCGCATGACGCAGGTTCACCCGGTGCTCGGTCGCCCGCAGGTAGCCGCCGGTCGCCAGCTCCAGGAGCTCACCGATATTGACGATGAACGCCCCGTCGCGCGCCGGGACGTCGATCCAGCCGTTGCCGTTGCGGCCCGGCCGCACCTGCAATCCCTGGCTGCCCGGCTCCGCGAGCAGCAGCGTGAGCACGCCCGCGTCGCGATGCGCGCCGACGCCCTGCGAGCCGGCCGCGGTCGCCGGATAACGCACCACCTTGATCAAGGTGGCGGGCGTCTCGGCGAATGCCACGTCGAACACATCCGGCGGACTGCCCAGCGAGGCCGCCCAATGCCGCAACAAGCTGCGGGCCACCGCGCCGAGCGCCGCGTCCCACTCCGCGATGATCCCGGGCAGCTCAGGCAACGCTGCCGGCCACTGGTTGGGACCCTGAAGCCACAGATAGTCCGGCTTACCCGGGCCGCCCACCGGCTGGCGCTCCGGTCCGATGTCGATCTGCTCGCGCCAGTCCACTTCGCCGCCGGTCAGCTCGCCCCCCAGCCGGGTGTAGCCGCGGAAATGCGGACTGCGCACCATCGCGACAGCGTCCTTGTCGGCCTGCGGCAGCGCGAACAACCGTCGCGCCGTCGCCAGCACCCGGTGCGTCAGCGCGGCAGGCACGCCGTGGCCGATCAGGTAGAAGAAGCCGACTTCGTGGGCCGCCTCGCGCAGGCGTTCCCGCAGTTGGCCAGGAGAGTGGCGCAGGTCCACTTCGGGGAGCGCAGTGACGGTCGACACAATTGCCACCTACCCATTATCGTCGCAGGTGAAGCGGTATGCGATGGTCTCGATCAGCAGGAACCCAACCAGTTGGTTAATTAGGCAATGAAATTTAGCTCACACTCGGTTGCGCCGGGTTACCGATGGGTATAGCTTAACGGTGTTACTGGTGGGTAACTTAGCCCTAGTACCCAACCACGAGTGGCAGTTCTCATCGAGGAGGAGCCAGTGAGCCACTACAAGAGCAACGTCCGTGACCAGGTATTCAACCTGTTTGAGGTCTTCGGCGTTGACAAGTCATTCGGTGAAGGCGCATTCAGCGACCTGGATGCCGACACCGCCCGCGAGATGCTGACGGAGATGAGCCGGCTGGCCCAAGGTCCGGTCGCCGAGTCGTTCGTCGACGCGGACCGCAATCCCCCGGTCTTCGACCCGGAAACCCACTCCGTGACGCTGCCCGAGAGCTTCAAGGACTCGGTGCGCGCGGTCATCGAAGCCGGCTGGGACAAGGTCGGCATCGACGAGGAGCTCGGCGGAACGCCGGTGCCCAAGGCAATGGGCTGGGCGCTGCACGAGCACCTGCTCGGCGCCAACCCGGCGGTGTGGATGTACGCCGGTGGTGCGGGTTTCGCCAGCATCTTCTACCACCTCGGCACCGAGGAGCAGAAGAAATGGGCCATCATCGCTGCTGAGCGTGGCTGGGGTTCGACCATGGTGCTCACCGAGCCGGACGCCGGCTCGGACGTCGGCGCCGGCCGGACCAAGGCCGTCCAGCAGGACGACGGCTCGTGGCACATCGACGGTGTGAAGCGCTTCATCACGTCGGCCGACTCGGATGACCTGTTCGAGAACATCTTCCACCTGGTGCTGGCCCGCCCCGAGGGCGCCGGACCGGGCACCAAGGGCCTGTCGCTGTTCTTCGTGCCCAAGGTGCTGTTCGACTTCGAGACCGGCGAGCCCGGCGAGCGCAACGGCGTCTTCGTCACCAACGTCGAGCACAAGATGGGCCTGAAGGCCTCCGCGACCTGCGAATTGACCTTCGGTCAGCACGGCGTTCCGGCCAAGGGCTGGCTGGTCGGCGAGGTGCACGACGGCATCGCGCAGATGTTCGAGGTCATCGAGCAGGCCCGCATGATGGTCGGCACCAAGGCCATCGCGACGCTATCCACCGGCTACCTGAACGCCCTGGCGTACGCCAAGGAGCGGGTGCAGGGTGCCGACCTCACGCAGATGACCGACAAGTCCGCGCCGCGGGTGACCATCACCCACCACCCCGACGTGCGTCGCAGCCTGATGACCCAGAAGGCCTACGCCGAGGGTCTGCGTGCGCTGTACACCTACACCGCGACCTACCAGGACGAGGCGGTGGCCAAGGCGGTGCACGGAGTGGACGCCGATCTGGCGGTCAAGGTCAACGACCTGATGTTGCCGGTGGTCAAGGGTGTCGGCTCCGAGCAGGCCTACGCCAAGCTCACCGAGAGCCTGCAGACCTTCGGTGGGTCCGGCTTCTTGCAGGACTACCCGATCGAGCAGTACATCCGCGACGCCAAGATCGACTCCCTCTACGAGGGCACCACGGCCATCCAGGCGCAGGACTTCTTCTTCCGGAAGATCGTCCGCGACAAGGGTGTGGCATTGGCCCACGTATCGGGGCAGATCGAGGAGTTCATCAAGAACGAGTCCGGCAACGGCCGGCTGAAGGCCGAACGTGCACTGCTGTCCACCGCCCTGGCCGACGTGCAGGCAATGGCGGCGACGCTGACCGGCTACCTGATGGCCGCGCAGGACGACATCTCCAGCATCTACAAGGTGGGGACGGGTTCGGTGCGCTTCCTGATGAGCGTCGGCGACCTGTTCATCGGCTGGTTGCTGCAGCGTCAGGCCGCGGTGGCCCTGGAGGCGCTCGACGCCGGCGTCAGCGACGCCGACCGGGCCTTTTACGAGGGCAAGATCGCGGTCGCATCGTTCTTCGCGAAGAACTTCCTGCCGTTGTTGACCAGCACCCGCCAGGTATTGGAGACGATCGACAACGACATCATGGAGCTCGACGAAGCAGCCTTCTGACGCCAGGCGACGACGATGCAGCCGCGAAGCGGCTGAGGAGAAGTGGGCTATTCACACCAAGCTGAACTGCAAAATCCCCCGTTCTCGTTGGAGACGGGGGATTTTGCGTCTTGGCTCTGGGGGAGGCGTTGAGGGAGGGGCCGCCGCGGATCCCCTCTTTCCGTCGGCGGCCCCCTCGGCCGACGCCTCTGAACAGGCCGACGCCCGATTCAAGGACGCCCCGCGCTGCCATCGGGTCGGGGGTCGGACGACAACACGGAGCTATCCGTGAAGTCGCATACCCGGGCGCCGCCGTTACTAAACGGCACACCGCACCTGGCGTATCAGGCTTCCAGAATGGCGGCGACGCCTTGGCCACCGGCGGCGCAAATCGAGATCAGCCCGCGCACCGGCTTGGCAGAGGCCCCCGCCTGCTTGGCCTTCGCCTCGGACAATTGCTTCGCCAGCTGCGCGAGGATCCGGCCGCCGGTGGCGGCGAACGGGTGACCGGCGGCCAGCGAGGAGCCGTTGACGTTGAGCTTGGACCGGTCGATAGGCCCCAGCGCCGCGTCCAAGCCCAGCCGCTCCTTGCAGTACTCCTCGGACTCCCAGGCCTGCAGGTGCGCCAGCACCACCGAGGCGAATGCCTCATGGATCTCGTAGAAGTCGAAGTCGGCAAGGCTGAGCCCGTTGCGCGCCAGCAGGCGTGGCACCGCGTACGTCGGCGCCATCAGCAGGCCGTCGGCGCCGTTGACGTAGTCCACCGATGCCGTCTCGGCGTCGACGAAGTAGGCCAGCGGCGTTAGCGAGTGCTCGGCTGCCCAATCCTCGCTGGCCAGCAAGGCCACCGATGCGCCGTCGGTCAGCGGCGTGGAGTTACCGGCCGTCATGGTGGCGTCGCCGGCCTTCACCCCGAACACCGGCTTGAGCTTGGCCAGCTTCTCCGACGACGAGTCCGGCCGTAGGTTGTCGTCCCGGTAGAGACCCAAGAACGGAGTCACCAGATCGTCGAAGAAGCCGCGGTCGTAGGCCGCCGCCATGTTGCGGTGGCTGGCGGCGGCCAGCTCATCCTGGTCGACCCGCTTGATGCCCATCTGCTTGGCGGTGATGGCGGCGTGCTCGCCCATCGACAGCCCGGTGCGCGGCTCGCTGTTCACCGGGATCTCCACCCCGACGCTGGCCGGAAGCTTGCCGACCAGCTTCAGCCGCTCGACGTTCGACTTTGACCGGCGCAGTCCCAGCAATGTGCGGCGCAGGTTGTCGCCCAAGCCGATCGGCGCATCGGAGGTGGTGTCCACCCCGCCGGCGGCGGCAACCTCGTAGCGGCCCGC
Organism: uncultured Actinomycetota bacterium; assembly: GCA_963791535.1. Taxonomy (GTDB): domain Bacteria; phylum Actinomycetota; class Actinomycetes; order Mycobacteriales; family Mycobacteriaceae; genus Mycobacterium. The sequence goes on from CAWBSW010000011.1 coordinate 27,890, forward strand.
GGCGATGCCGTCAGCCGCGGCGATCGCCGCCTGCAGCCCGGTCCCACAGGCCTGCTGCAGGTCAAAGGCCGGCGTGTAGGACGACAATGCCGATCCGAGCACGCATTCGCGCATCAGGTTGAAGTCGCGGCTGTGCTTGAGCACCGCGCCGCCGATCACCGCGCCCAACCGCTCACCGGCAAGACCGAACCGGTCGACCAGCCCACCCAGGGCGGCGGTGAACATGTCCTGGTTGGACGCCTCGGCGTAGGCGCGGTCCGAGCGCGCGAACGGGATTCGATTGCCACCGAGCACAGCGACCCGGCGCATGGAACTTTCAGAAGTCACGCTTATCTCCGTCGGTTGGGGGTTATCCACGACTAGGGGTCATACTACCTACTGTTCTTACTCTGGAGTAAGTTCACTCTTCGATACGGTAGTCGGCAGATGACACGCTCGACATGGAAGGCAGCTCAGTGGCCCCGAAGGTTTCACCCGATCTATTGTCCCAAGTCGTCAACTCCGGGCCCGGCTCGTTTCTCGCCAAGCAACTCGGCGTGCCACAGCCCGAGAAGCTGCGCCGCTATCGGGTCGGTGATCGTCCGCTGGCCGGGTCGCTGCTGATCGGCGGGGAGGGCCGCGTTGTCGAGCCGCTGCGGGCAGCGCTGGACAAGGATTACGACGTGGTGGGCGCCAATCTCGGCGGTCGCTGGGCCGATTCGTTCGGCGGGCTGGTTTTCGACGCCACCGGCATCACCACGCCGGCCGGGTTGACGGCGCTGCACGAGTTCTTCACTCCGCTGCTGCGCAACGTCGGCCACTCCGGCCGCGTCGTCGTCGTCGGGACCACTCCCGACCATGCCGGAAGCACCGACGAGCGGATCGCGCAGCGCGCGCTGGAGGGCTTCACCCGCTCGCTGGGCAAGGAGCTGCAGCGCGGAGCGACCGCCGCGCTGGTCTACCTGTCGCCCGACGCCAAACCAGCCGCTACCGGCGCGGAATCGACCCTGCGGTTCCTGCTGTCGGCCAAATCGGCCTACGTGGACGGGCAGGTGTTCTACGTCGGCGCCGCCGACTCGACGCCGCCGGCCGACTGGGACCGGCCGCTGGACGGCAAAGTGGGCATCGTGACCGGTGCCGCGCGCGGTATCGGCGCGACGATCGCCGAGGTGTTCGCCCGTGACGGGGCCCGGGTCATCGCGGTCGACGTCGAGGGCGCCGCCGAGGCCCTGGCCGAGACCGCAACCCGGGTCGGTGGGACGGCCCTGACCCTCGACGTCACCGCAGACGATGCCGTCGACCGGATCAGCGAGCATCTGCGTGAGCATTACGACGGCCGGGCCGACATTCTGGTCAACAACGCCGGCATCACCCGCGACAAGCTGCTGGCCAACATGGACGACGCGCGTTGGAACGCCGTTCTGGCCGTCAACCTGCTTGCGCCACAACGGCTTACCGAGGGGCTGATCGGTAACGGCAGCATCGGGGAAGGCGGCCGGGTGATCGGTCTGTCGTCGATGGCCGGCATCGCGGGTAACCGCGGGCAGACCAACTACGCGACGACCAAGGCGGGCATGATCGGGCTGACTCAGGCGCTGGCACCGGAACTCGCCGAGAAGGGCATCACGATCAACGCCGTCGCGCCGGGTTTCATCGAAACCCAGATGACCGCGGCCATCCCGCTGGCCACCCGCGAGGTGGGCCGCCGAATGAACTCGCTGTTCCAGGGCGGGCAACCGGTGGACGTCGCCGAGACCATCGCCTACTTCGCCAGCCCGGCGTCAAACGCGGTGACGGGCAACGTCATCCGCGTCTGCGGCCAGGCTATGCTGGGCGCCTAGTCCGGCGACGATGCGGATCGGAACGATCCGAGGAGGAGCCGGACCATCGAATCAGCGGGAAGGAAACCAGTGACGCAACCAAGCGGCCTGAAAAACCTGCTGCGCGCGGCGGCGGGGGCGTTGCCGTTCGTGCCCCGTAGCGACCACCTGCCCAACAGGACGCTGACGGTCAACGACGTGCCGATCGACCGCGGGAATGTCGCCGACTATGCGGCGGTCACCGGACTGCGCTACGGCGACACGGTGCCGCTGACCTACCCGTTCGCGTTGACCTTCCCGACCATGATGTCGCTGGTAACCGGATTCGACTTCCCTTTCGCCGCAATGGGATCCGTCCATACCGAAAACCACATCACACAGTACCGGCCGATCAAGGTGACCGATACCGTCAATATCGCCGTGCACGCCGAGAATTTGCGGGAACACCGCAAGGGCCTGCTGGTCGACCTGGTGACCGATGTCAGCGTCGGCAACGAGGTGGCGTGGCACCAGGTGACGACCTTCCTGCACCAACAACGCACCAGCTTGTCCGACGAACCCAAGCCACCGCCGCAGAAGCAGCCCAAACCGCCGCCACCAAAAGCCATCCTGCGGATCACACCGGGCCAGATTCGGCGCTATGCCGCGATCGGCGGCGATCACAACCCGATCCACACCAACCCCATCGGGGCGAAGTTGTTCGGCTTCCCAACCGTGATCGCACACGGAATGTTCAGTGCTGCAGCAGTATTGGCGAATCTAGAGGGCGGGCTCCCCGACGCTGTGACATATTCGGTGCGGTTCGGCAAACCGGTGGTGCTGCCCGCCAGCGTCGGACTCTACGTCGATCAGGTCGAGGACGGCTGGGACATCAGCTTGCGCAACATCGCCAAGGGGTATCCGCATCTGACCGGCACGCTGCGGACGCACTAGTCGGAATCGCGCTCGACAAGTCGCTGAATTCCGTACGCGCTAAGGGCGGCAGTCAGGAAAACCAGCAGCAGCCACATCGGAGGCCGGGCAAGTTCCCACACGAAGATCGCGGCCCAAAACGGTGTGCCCTGAGTGACCGCAAGCACCCCGGCTGCACCGGCCATCGAGATCGCCTGAACGTGAAAATGGGTTCCCATCACGGCGTTGACGGTCAGCACCAACAGCGTCCCCGTCGCCGCGCCGGTGGCCAGCGCGGGGGTGATCAATCCGCCCGTCGCGCCGGCGCGCAGAAACACCGCCGTCAGGAGCGGTTTCAGAATTAAGACCGCCGCCGCCGTCGCCACGGTCATCCCGCCGGCGAGCGTCGCGCTCAGGATCGATCGGCCGTTGCCGGGCAGTTCGGGCCACCAATGCGAGCAGACACCGGTCAGCAACCCCGCGCCGGCGATTGCCGGGATCAACAGCCAGGACCGCCTCACTGCGGCCCGATGTGCCGCTGCCATGGCGCGATTGAACACCAGTCCCACCACAAAGGTCAGCGGGCCCAACACCAGCGCGTAACCAATCAAACGGTAGGAAAAATGCAGGTTGGGCCAGGTCAGAATCGTCTGATTATGGGTGACCACTGAGGCAACCGCGACAGCCAGGCTCGAGGTGATCAACGCGGCACCCACCGCTCGGAGATGCCACGTTCTCAACATGATCCGCAGGGCGAACAGCGCACCACCGAGCGGCACCGCATAAACGGCACCGAGCCCGGCGCCGGCAGCACACCCCAGCAGAATCTCGCGGTCGCGGGGCGACAGGCGTTTCAGCCATCCGATCCCCAAATCGCCGAGGGCCGCGGCGAATTGGCGAGGCGCCCCTTCCCGACCCAGCGATGCACCAGAGCCAACCACCAACACTTGCAGTGCCGCGTCGCCGCCGAAAGGCAGCATGCGTATCCGCTCGCGACGCGCGATGGCCGTAGACAGTGACGGGACATCAGTTCTGGACCGCAGTGTCCACCAGCCCAGCCCTGCCAGGGCTCCGCCGACCATTGGCCCCAAGACTCGACGCACTGGGCTGCTACCGGTGACCCCCTCCAGCAGCGTTCCGAATGTGTAGTGGTAGGTGAGGTGCTCAAGAAAGCGCAGCAGCAGCATCGTCGACAACCCGGCAACCCCGGCCAGCAGCCCGACAATGACTACCGCGCAGAAAAACTCAACATTGCGGCGGCTCACGGCGTAGATCGGCGTATCCGCGGCTAGCCGGATCCGGCGGCGGCTTCGGCCGCGTCCCGATCGGACGGCACGCCCTTGAGGCCGCGCCAGAACAGGTTGATCATCAACTCGGCCGCCCCGTCGACGTCGGTATCGCCGGTACTGAGCCGCGTCGCGATCGCCTCGCCGGCCCCCACCAGCGCCACGGCCATCATCTCGAAGTCGGCGTCCGGTCCGGGATTCCGGGTGCCCGATTGCAGCAGCCTGGCGACCAAGGCGATGATCCGCTCGCGGCCCTCGCGCACGGTGTGCGCGAATGCCTGCGAGCTGGTGGCCTGGGTGTACATCACGATCCACGATGCGCGATTGGCGTCGATGTAGCGCATGAACGCCAAGATGGCGTTGCGCAACAAGTCCTTTGGACTCTGCTCAAGATTGATGTCCTCGCGCACACCATCGATGAATCGCGTCATCTCGCGATCAAGGCACGCGCCGAACAGTTCCTCCTTGGAGCCGTAGTACAGATACAGCATCGGCTTGGAAATCTCGGCCTTGGCCGCGATCACGTCCATCGACGTCTCGTGATAGCCGTTGATGGAGAACATCTCGACAGCGGCGTCGAGCATCTGCTGTTCGCGCACAGCACGGGGTAACCGCTTGGTACCACCTGCCATGCTGTCCCCTTCGAGCCGCCTGTCTGTCTTCAGGGTAAGCAATGCGTATGCGGGCCGCCGCGTTTACGGCCCGCAGTCTGGCTTCGGGCCTTTCATCTTCGCCACCCGCAGTACCGAGGCATCGACCGCGGACATCGTCAACTCCCCTGCAGCCAATGCCTTCTCCAAACGATCCAGCACGGCGGACACCTCGTCGGTGGTAACCCACAGCGCGATGTCGGTGCCGGCCTGCAGGGACCGCAACACCGCTTCCGGCACGCCGTAGTGCTGGTTGATCGCGGCCATGCTGGACAGGTCGTCGCTGAACACCGGGCCATCGAAGGCCGGGCCTTTGTACCCGGTTCCGGTGCGCAGCAACTGGACGGCGGCCTTGCTGAGGCTGGCCGGTTGATCGCCCGTCAGGCCGGGCACCTGCAGGTGGCCGATCATGACGCCGACCGGCGCCGCGGACACCAGGGTCCGGTAGGGCACCAGATCGTTGTTCTGCAACTGGTCGAGCGGCGGCGTGGTCACTCCACCGGTGTGCGAGTCGCCGGACCCGTGCCCGTGGCCCGGGAAATGCTTGAGCACCGGCAGCAGCCCGGCGTCGCGCAGACCGCGCGCATATGCGCCGGCGTATGCGGTGACCACGGCCGGATCCGAGCTGAACGACCGGTCGCCGATCACGGTGTCGTCGGGAGCGTCGGTGACGTCGACGACTGGAGCGAAATCGACCGTGATGCCCAGGCCACGCATCCGGTGCCCCCGGTCCAGCGCGATGCCGTAGACCTCGTCGGCGGTATGGGTCTGGGCCAGCACCCGCGGCGACGGGGAGGGCCCGAGCAGCGACGACAGCCGCGCCACCCGGCCGCCCTCCTCGTCGACGCTGATCGCCACCGGCAGCGCCGTGCTTGCGGACAGATTCTTCACCGTGCCGTTTGTCAGCATCGACAGGTCGGTCCAGCTGCCGACGAAGATGCCGCCGACGTGGTGGTCTGTCACCACGGCTTTGGCGTCGTCGCCATTGCGTACGCCCACCATTAGCAGCTGAGCCAGCTTGTCGCGGGTCGACATTGCCGCCAATATCGCCGCCGGATCCCCGCATGCGGGCCGGGCCGGGGGGATGGGCTTCGCCGATGAGGTGGCCGGCGCCGACTTGGGACGTTCGGAAGTGTGGCCGCACGCCACCGACAACGCCATAACCGCGGCGAGCGCAGCCAGTACACGCGGGAAAGCCATTGGCCCATGCTGTCATGGGGTCTATTCGCGGCGCCCGCGCCCCTCTCAGCCCCGCCCGCCGAACGGTCCACCGGTCACGACCTTGACCTCTGCTAGGTTTGGCCCCTAAGCACGCCCGCAATTCCAAGGAGCTGCCCGATGAACCGGTTCGTTGCGCCCGCCGCCGCCAGCGTCGTGGTCGGTCTGCTGCTGGGCGCAGCCGCGATCTTCGGGATCACCTTGATGGTGCAGCAGGACACCAAGCCACCGCTTCCCGGCGGCGACCCGCAGTCGTCGGTGCTCAACCGGGTCGAGTACGGCAACCGCAGTTAGCCGCCGCCCGGTGACGATGCGGGCCGGGACGCGGCCCGTTGAGGAACCGGGCAATCGGATTCAGTCGGCGACCCAGGTCGCCAGCGCGAAGACCGTATCTGCTGCGACGCCGCTGTCGCGACGCTGGTTGTGGCTGGTCGCGACCATCGCACTGACCCTGAGCTTCGCCCAGTCGCCCGGGCAGATCTCCCCCGACACCAAGCTCGACCTCACCGCCAACCCGCTGCGCTTCCTGGCGCGGGCGACCAACTTGTGGAACAGCGAACTGCCCTTCGGGCAGGCGCAAAACCAGGCCTACGGCTACCTGTTTCCGCACGGGGCATTCTTCCTGGCCGGTCATCTGCTGGGGCTACCTGGCTGGGTGACCCAGCGGCTGTGGTGGGCGTTGCTGCTGACGGTCGGCTTCTGGGGGTTGTTGCGGGTTGCTGAGGCGCTGGGGATCGGCAGCCCGACATCGCGCGTGATCGCGGCGGCGGCATTCGCGCTGTCGCCTCGGGTATTGACCACCCTGGGGTCGATCTCGTCGGAAACCTTGCCGATCATGCTGGCGCCGTGGGTGCTGCTGCCCACCATTCTGGCGCTGCGCGGCGAGGCCGACCGGTCGGTGCGCCGGCTCGCCGGGCAGGCCGGAGTGGCCGTGGCGCTGATGGGAGCGGTCAACGCGATCGCGACGTTGGCCGGCTGCCTGCCCGCGGTGATCTGGTGGGCCTGCCACCGGCCCAACCGCCGCTGGTGGCGCTACACCGCATGGTGGTCGCTGGCCCTGGCATTGGCAATGTCGTGGTGGCTGGTGGCGCTGATCTTGATGGCCCGGATCAGCCCGCCGTTCCTGGACTTCATCGAATCGTCCGGCGTGACGACGCAATGGTCGTCGCTGGTCGAAGTGCTGCGCGGGACCGACAGCTGGACGCCGTTCGTGGCGCCCGACGCGACCGCGGGTGCACCGCTGGTCACCGGATCGGTCGCGATCCTGGCCACCTGCCTCGTGGCGGCGGCCGGGCTGGCCGGGCTGGGCATGCGGGATTTGCCGGCGCGGGGACGGCTGGTGGCGATGCTGCTCGTCGGGGTGGTGCTGCTGGCCGCCGGATACAGCGGCGGGCTCGGCTCACCGCTGGCGCATCACGTGCAGGCCTTTCTGGACGCCGGCGGCGCGCCGCTGCGCAACGTGCACAAGCTGGAGTCGCTGGTCCGGATCCCGATCGTGCTGGGCCTGGCTCAGCTGCTGGCCCGGATTCCGCTGCCGGGGACCGCGCCGAAAGTCGAGTGGATCCACGCGTTTGCTCACCCGGAGCGCGACAAGCGGGTCGCGGCCGCGATCGTGATCCTGACCGCGCTGATGGCCGGCACTTCGCTGGCATGGACCGGCCGGATCACTCCGCCCGGGACGTTCAGCGCGATACCCCGGTATTGGCATGACGCCGCCGATTGGCTCTCCGCACACAACACCGGCGCACCGACGCCGGGCCGGGTGCTGGTGGTTCCCGGCGCGCCGTTCGCCACCCAGCTGTGGGGCACCAGCCACGACGAGCCGCTGCAGGTGCTGGGCACCAGCCCGTGGGGAGTGCGCGATTCGATCCCGTTGACGCCGCCGCAAACCATCCGGGCGCTGGACTCGGTGCAACGCCTCTTCGCGGCGGGCAGACCTTCCGCGGGCCTGGCCGATACCCTTGCCCGCCAGGGCATTTCGTACGTTGTCGTGCGCAACGACCTGGACCCCGACACGTCGCGCTCGGCGCGCCCGATTCTGGTGCACCGGGCCATCACCGGATCGCCGCGCCTGATGAAAGTCGCCGAGTTCGGCGCGCCGGTCGGGCCCGGCCCGGTATCGGGATTCGTTACCGACAGCGGACTACGTCCGCGATACCCGGCGGTGGAGATCTACCGCGTCGTCACAACCACCGGCAATCCCGCCGCCCCCTACCTGACCGGCACCGACGAGCTGGCCCGCGTCGACGGCGGGCCGGAGGTGCTGTTGCGTCTCGACGAGCGCCGTCGGCTAACGGGTCAACCTCCGCTGGGTCCGGTGCTGATGACCGCGGACGCCGAACGCGCCGGTCTGCCGATGCCCGCTGGGGCGGGGGTCACCGTTACCGATACGCCGGTGGCCCGGGAAACCGACTACGGCCGGGTCGATGACCACTCGTCGGCGATCCGGGCCGTCGGCGACGCCAGGCGCACCTTCAACCGGGTGCCCGACTACCCGGTCCCGGGTGCTGAAACCGTCTACGGCGCCTGGACCGGTGGGCGGCTCACGGTGTCCAGTTCGTCGTCGGATGCCACCGCACTGCCCGACGTCGCGCCGGCGACCTCGCCCGCCGCCGCGGTTGACGGCGACTCGGCCACCGCGTGGGTGTCCAACGGGCTGCAGTCCGCCGTCGGTCAATGGCTGCAGGTGGACTTCGACCATCCGGTGACCAACAGCGTCATCACCATCACGCCCAGCGCGACCGCCGTCGGCGCCCAGGTCCGCAGGATCGAGGTGGCCACCGTCACCGGCACCACGACGCTGAGGTTCGACGAGGCCGGTAAACCGGTGACCGCCGCACTGCCGTACGGCGAAACGCCGTGGGTGCGGATCACCGCGATCGGCACCGACGACGGTTCGGCCGGGGTGCAGTTCGCGATCACCGACTTGTCGATCACCCAGTACGACGCCTCGGGCTTCGCGCACCCGGTCGACCTACGGCACACCGTGCTGGTTCCGGGTCCCCCGCCGAATACCGCCGTCGCGCGGTGGGACCTGGGACCGGAGTTGCCCGGCCGGCCGGCCTGCGCTGAGGGTCCCAAGAACATGCAGTGCGCGGCTTCGATGGCGCTGGTACCGGAAACGCCGGTCACGTTCAGCCGGACACTGACTGTGCCCCAACCGGTTTCGGTGCTGCCAACGGTGTGGGTGCGCGCGCGGCCGGGACCTAAACTGGCCGATCTGATCGCCGAGCCGGACACTACCCGGGCTCGCGGTGACTCCGACCTGGTCGACGTTCTCGCCTCGGCGTATGCCGCGACCGACGGGGATCCGGCCACGGCGTGGACGGCACCGCAGCGGGTGGTGCAGCACAAGACGCCCCCGACTCTCACCGTCACCCTGCCCCGACCAACCGAGGTGACCGGGCTACGGTTGGTTCCCAGCCGGTCGTCGGTGCCCGCGCACCCGACCATGGTCGCGATCGACCTCGGCGACGGTCCGCAGGTCCGCGAGTTGAACGGTGCGCAAAACCTGCCGCTGAAATCCCGCGTCACCGACACGGTCACGGTCAGCCTGCTGGACTGGGATGACGTGATCGACCGCACCGCGCTGGGCTTCGATCAGCTGAAACCGCCGGGGCTGGCCGAGATTGCGGTGCTCGGCGCCGACGGCAAACCGGTTGCGCCCGCCGATGCCGCGCGCAACCGCGCTCGCGAGGTCACCGTCGACTGCGAACACGGGCCGGTCATTGCGATCGCCGGCCGGTTTGTGCACACGGCGATCCAGACCACGGTGGGCGCGCTGCTGGACGGCGCGCCGGTGAACGCTCAGGCGTGCGACCGTCAGCCGATCCGGTTGCCCACCGGTCAGCAAGAGCTATTGATCAGTCCCGGGCCGCAATTCGTCGTCGACGGCGCGCAATTGTCAGGGCCGCTCGCAGCCGAATCACCCACCGCCACAGCAGCATCCATGACGTCCGCCGCCACCGGGGCATGGGGTCCGGCCCACCGCGAGGTGCGCCTAGCGGCGGCCATGACGTCTGCGACGTCGCGGGTGCTGGTCGTGCCGGAAAGTCTCAACCCCGGTTGGGTCGCACGCACCAGCGCCGGGACGCGGCTCACACCGGTGGCCGTCAACGGCTGGCAGCAGGGCTGGGTGGTGCCGGCGGGAACGTCGGGCACCGTCACGCTGACCTTTGCGCCCAACGCGCTTTATCGCGCCGGCCTGGGCGGCGGGCTGGCGTTGCTGCCGCTGTTGGCCCTGATGGCATGGTTGCCGCAGCGACGTCGGGACCATGACGAACCCGCCGCACGCCCGTGGGCGCCCGGGCCCTGGGCCGCCGTCGCGGTGCTGGCCGCCGCGGCGGTGATCGCCGGAGTGGTCGGCGTCGTAGTGTTCGGTGCCGCGTTCGGCCTGCAATGGGCGCTGCGCGACCGCCCCCGACGGCGTGACGTGGTCAACATGGGGTTGAGCGCCGGTGGGCTGATTCTGGCCGGCGCCGCACTGTCTCGGCATCCGTGGCGGTCGGTCGACGGATACGCCGGCCATTCGGCCGGCGTGCAGCTGCTGGCGCTGATTTCACTCGCGGCCGTGGCGGCCTCGGTGATCTCATGGCACAAATCCGTCGGGTAAGCAATTCACACAACCGGTGAGTTGTGCCCAATGTTCAATGCTGTTACGGCATAACTTGTGATGTTGCCGGTGGCCGATATTGATCGGTGGAACGCCGAGGCTGTGCGAGAGGTGTTCCACGCGGCCGGCGCACGCGGGCAGGCCACCTTGGAGGCCTCCCATCAACTGAGCTCGCTGACGGTGTTCGACACCTGGGAGGGTGCGACCGCCGAGGCCAGGAAGCACAGCAACGCCGCAATCCGCCAAGACCTCGACGCGCACGGCAACGAGTCGCTGGCGGTGGCCCGTGCGGCCGGCAAAGCCGCCGACGCAATCGAGCACGTGCAATCCGAGTTGCGCCTGCTGCGACGCGATGCCGCCGAGCTGCAGATGACGATCGACCCGCTGGCCAACAAGCTCGTGCCGAGCGCGGTATTCAACGGTCCGCCGATAGAAGCGCTCATCGCCGAAATGCAGCTGCAGCCACGGCTGGATGCAATCCTCGCCGAGGCCAACGCAATTGACGCGGAACTGGCGACCGCGATCAATATGGCCGACGGCGACATACCCATTCCGCCGGGACCACACGACAATCGGCCACACATCTCGGATGCGCTGTCCAAGCCGTTGCCCGACGATCCGAAGAAATTCAACGAGTTGTGGAATCAGCTCACCCCGGAGGAAAAGGACTGGCTTTACCGCCAAGACCACAATGTCGGCAACCACGCCGGGATGCCATGGGACCCCACGGATCATCTGGGGAAGGACCACTACAACCGGCTGCATCTGCAGGAGCTTGCGCAGCAGACCGAAGCCGACATCGACCGGTTGCAGCACAGCCTTGACCAGATGATGGCCGACCACAACGTCGACGACGGCGCGATATATGCGTTGCAATCACAGCTGGCAGCGGCCCGGGGCAGCCTGGCGGGATATCAAGCCGTGCGGGCTAATTTGGCCCGCACCGACGGAGTGAGCCGCTACTTGGGATTCCTCGATGACACGGGCCACGGCGCCGTCGCCATCGGGAACCCGGACTACGCCGAACGCAACGGCATATTCGTACCCGGCACCGGCGAGGACCTGGCCCGTCTGCCGGTCAGCGACGCGAGGGCGATGGCGATGTACAACGCGGCGCGTGCCGCGGACAAGACGCTTGGCCCGAAAGATCTGTCGATAACGACGTGGATGGGTTATGACCGTCCAATGGACCTGAGCCACGCGGCCTTCCCCGATCCCGCTCGCGCGGGCGCCGACGGGTTGGACACGTTTGAAAGCGGGCTGCGCGCCTCACACGTCGGATCACGGTCGATCGACACCGTCATCGGCCACAGCTACGGCTCGACACTGGTCGGTGCCGCCGCGTCGGGTGGACATCACCTCGACGCCGACAACGTCATCGCGGTTGGCAGCCCCGGCATGCTGGTGGACGGCGCCGGTGGCCTCAGCCTGGAGCCGGGCGCCCGGGTCTACGCGATGCGGGCGGCTAACGACATCATCGGGATGGCCGGCGTGGTCACCGAATGGACCCTGGGACCCGATCCGACCGCGCCGAATTTCGGTGCCCGTGGATTGGCCGCCGACCCCGAACCACCCGGCATCCTCAGGCTGCCGAGCACCGAGGCTCATTGCAGCTACTGGGATCAACAGAACGTCGCGCTGGCCAACATGGGCGCCGTCATCGCCGGGGTTGCGCCGCCGCAGATCGTCGGGCCGAGGTAACCCGATGCATGCCAGCACCTCCCGAACCGCAATGCGGATCGACGTCGTCGCGGTCGTACTGCTCGTCGCAGCCTGTGCCCCACACAGTCCGCCCGCACCTCCCGCACCGTCGGGAACAACGATCATTGGAGGACTTCCCATGGCACCTGCCCCGCCCCCGCCTCCAGGTTGGAAGGTGCAACCCGTCGTCCCAACCAGCCAGCAACAAGCCCAGGACACCGTGCTCGGGTACCTGAAGAAGACCCTCGAATCATTGCCGACGGGAACGGTTTTCGATCGCGCCCGCTATGCGGGTTCGGGCAATACGCCCTGTAATGACGAGCCGACCGGCGTCCCGCCGAACGAATTCTCCGATATCCGCGACGCGGTCTTTCCTCCCGAAACCGATCTGGACGCGATGATCGCGAAGGCCGGTGAAATCTGGCAGGGCTGGGGCTGGTACGTGCGTGAACGCGATGGGTTCCGGACACCGAATCGATTCGGTTATGCGCCGGATGGGTACAGTCTCCAAATCGTATCGGCCAAGCACAACGGATATCCACCGACGATCACCGGGGTGTCCCCGTGCTTTCCGGGTGAGCTCGTCCGAGACGACATAAAAGTTCCGGTGGTCCTCAAAGCTGACCCCTGAAGGGCGGTTTTCACCCGGACCGGCTGTGCACGCGGGAGGATGAGTACCGACGTCCACCGTCCGAGGAGTGACGGACATGGGATGGTTTAACGCACCCGAGTATTGGCTGGGCAGGCTGATACTCGAGCGTGGCATCGCGGTCGTCTATGTCTTCGCGTTCGTGGCGGCCGCACGACAGTTCCGGGCGCTGATCGGGGAGCACGGGCTGCTGCCGGTGCCGCGCTATCTTGCCCGCCGATCCTTCCGACGAACGCCGAGCATCTTCCACGTCCACTATTCCGATCGGTTCTTTGCCGCGGTCGCCTGGCTCGGTGCGCTGCTATCGGCGGCGATGGCGGTGGGCTTGGCCGCCGTGCTGCCACTGTGGGCCGCGGTGTTGGTGTGGCTGCTGCTCTGGGTGCTCTACCTGTCGATCGTCAACGTCGGCCAGACGTGGTACTCGTTCGGCTGGGAGTCGCTACTGCTGGAGACCGGTTTTCTGGCGATCTTCCTCGGCAATGACAAGGTGGCGCCACCGCTGCTGGCGATGTGGCTGGCGCGCGTGCTGCTGTTCCGGCTCGAGTTCGGTGCGGGACTGATCAAGCTGCGCGGTGACTCATGCTGGCGTGACCTGACCTGCCTGTACTACCACCACGAAACCCAACCGATGCCGGGGCCGCTGAGCTGGTTCTTCCATCACCTGCCCAAGCCCCTGCATCGGGTCGAAGTTGTTGGCAACCATTTCGCGCAGCTGGTCGTCCCGTTCGGGTTGTTCGCCCCGCAGCCGGTAGCCAGCATCGCCGGAGCGATCGTCGTGATCACCCAGCTGTGGCTGGTGATTTCCGGCAACTTCGCCTGGCTGAACTGGTTGACGATCCTGCTGGGCTGCAGCGCAATCGACGCGTCGTCGGTGGCAGCCGTGTTGCCGATCCCCACGCAGCCTGCGCTGGTCGGGGATCCACCGTGGTTCGCCGCGCTGGTGATCGTGTTCACGGTGCTGACGGTGATGCTGACCTACTATCCGGTGCGCAATATGATCTCGCGGCGGCAGCGGATGAACATGTCATTCAACCCAATTCACTTGATCAACACGTACGGGGCGTTCGGCACCATCGGCCGAACCCGCCGGGAGGTCGTGATCGAAGGCACCGACGAGCCCGAGGTCACCGAGCAAACGGTGTGGAAGGAATACGAGTTCAAGGGCAAGCCCGGAGCGGTGCGCCGAGTGCCGGCACAATGGGCGCCGTATCACCTGCGACTGGATTGGCTGATGTGGTTCGCCGCCATCTCGCCGCAGTACGCCTATCCGTGGTTTCGGCCATTTGTGTTGCGGCTCTTGCAGAATGATCCGGCAACGCTGCGATTGCTGCGACACAATCCGTTCCCGGCGTCACCGCCCCGATACGTCCGAGCTCAGCTCTACCGATACCGCTTCACCACCGCGGCCGAGTTGCGGCGTGATCACGCGTGGTGGCATCGCACGCTGGAAGACGGCTACCTGCGGCCTACTTCGCTGCCGAAAGCGGCAAACGAATAGTGTCGGCGCCGGCCGGCTACAGCGTCTCGTCGAGCTCGCCGAGCCGGTCGGTCAACCGCAGGTTTTCGGAGTAATCGACCGGACAGCAGATCAGCGAAACGCCGTCGTCGTCGAGCGCCGCCTTCAACGTCGGCAAGAGTTCATCGGCACTCTTGATCCGGTATCCCTTGGCACCGAAGCTTTCTGCGTAGGCCACGATGTCCGGGTTGCCGAACTTCACGTAGTAATGATCGCCGAGCTCGAGATCCATTTTCCATTCGATGAGGCCGTAACCGCCGTCCTCCCAGATCAGTACAACGAGTGGGATCCGCTCACGAACCGCGGTCTCGATCTCCTGCGAGCTCATCAAGAACGCCCCGTCGCCGGCCACGGCCAGTACCTTGGACTTGGGCCGTGCCAGCTTGACGCCAAGGGCGCCGGGCAGCGCAAAACTCATGGTGGACAGACCGTTTGATACCAGGCACGTGTTGTGCTCGTAGGTCGGGTAGAGACGGGCCATCCACATCTTGGTGGCACCGGTGTCGACCAGGACGATATCGCTGCGGCCCAGCGCTGCGCGGGTGTCTGCGACCACCCGCTGGGGCGCCAGCGGATAGCGCGAATCCTGTTGCCCCCGAGCGAATTCCTCGGCCAGCAGACCGGAGCCGGGTATCTCTGGATCAGCATCGTAGCTATGGCCTTCGAGCGCCTCGGCGACCGCGTCCAGCGAAGCACTGATGTCGCCGATGATCCCGACATCGACGGAATAGTGCGCGTCGACCTCGGCCGGAAAGCGATGGATGTGGATGATCTTCTTGTCGGCCTTGGGGTTGATCCGGACCGGATCGAACTCCTGCAGCTCGTAGCCGACCGCGAGCACGACGTCGGCGTTGTCGAACCCGAAGTTGACGTAGTCGTGTCGCATGAACCCTAGGGTCCCGATGCTGTTGGGGTGGTCGTCGGGCATGACGCCCTTCCCGTGGAACGTGTTGGCCACCGGGAGGCCGAATTCCTCGGAGAACCGCACCAAGGCCGCGGTCGCGTCGGCACGGGCCGCGCCATGTCCGGCCAGCACCACCGGGCGCTTGGCCTCGCGCAGAATGTCGACCGCGCGTGCCACCTGACGGAAGGCCGGCGCGTCGGCGCGGACGACGTTGCGCGGCAACGGCGTCAAGTCGTAGTCGGCCTCGTCGGCGTCGATGTGCTCGGGTACGGCGAGGTAGACCGCGGCCGGGCGTTCGGTCTCGGCGAGTTTGAACGCCTTGCGGAACATCTCCGGGATGGCGTGCACGGTTGGGATGCCCGCGGCCCAGCGGGTGATCGGGGCGAACATCGACACCAGGTCGACATACTGGTGCGACTCCTTGAACTGGCGATTCTGACCGACTTGCGCGGAGATCGCGACCATCGGAGTGCTATTCGTGGTGGCATCGGCCACGCCGAGCTGCATGTTGATGGCGCCCGGGCCCAGGGTGGCCGACACCACCGCCGCGCGTCCGGTGACCCGCCCGTACATCTCGGCCATGAACGACGCCGCCTGCTCGTGGCGGGTGAGCACATAGCGAATGTTCGACGCCGCCAACGCCTGCACGAAGCGGATGTTCTCCTCTCCCGGTATCCCAAACACGACGGCAACGCCCTCGTTTTCCAGGCACTTGACCATCAGCTCGGCGGCTTTAGTCACCCATCGCCTCCTTCGGCTACGACCGATTAGAAGGTAGCGCGGCGAAACGCCGGCTTCAGCTCTGGGTGCGCCCACAGCGCACCCATCCGATCAGCTGACGCGAATCCGGTCCGCTGAGCGGACCGCGACCTTGCTGCCTCCGCCGTCATGGAGGCGCAATGGACGCGAGCACGTCAAACCAGACGATGGAAGGCAATGACATGACCGCGATCAAGCCTGAAACAGGCAGCAGCCTCACCGGCTATTGGGGAAGCGACAACAGCCAGCACGTCAACTTCACCGGTCTCGACGGCCACGTTCACGAGCTCTACATCGCACCCGGCACCAACTGGGTGGACAACGACCTGACCGAATTGGCCACCGCTCAATCGCCCTCTCTTCAATCGAGCCTGAGCGGTTACTGGCACGGCGATGACAGTGTGCACGTCTTTTACAACGGAGCCGGCACCGACAACCACGTGTACCAGCTCCGAATCTTTAAGGGCGCACCCGGCTGGCTATGGGAGGACCTGACATCATTGGCCGGTGGAATTGTGCCCAAGGTCAGCAGGGCATTCAACGCGTACTGGGGCACCGACAACAGCCAGCACGTCAACTACCTCGGCTCGGACAACCACATTCACGAGCTCTACCGGGCTTCCGGTGCCAGCCCAACCGACTGGACCGACAACGATCTGACCGCGCTGGCCATTGCGGTGCAGCCGCACCCGGAAACAGCGTTAGTCAGCTACTGGGGCAGCGACAGCAGCCAGCACGTCTTCTTCGTCGGCATCGACGACCACGTCCACGAGCTGTACATCGCACCCGGAACCAACGGCTGGTCCGACAACGACCTCAGCGCACTCACGGCTGGGGCACAAAGTACGCCCAACGTGAATACCGCGCTTGCCGGCTTCTGGGACGGCGAGAACGGCCAGCACCTGTACTACATCGGCAACGACGGGGGCCTCCACGAGATTTACACCTATCCGGGCGCAGGCTGGACCGACCACAACCTGACGCACGTGGTGCACGCCGTCGCGCCGAACCTCGGGACGGCGCTGGACGTCTATGAGGGCAGCCCTAACAGCCGTCACGTCAATTTCTTCGGCGTCGACGGGCATGTGCACGAGCTCTATGCCACCCCCGGGGCCGCCGGCTCCGGCTGGGTCGACAACGACCTGACGAAAATGGCGAATGCGGTCGACCCTGTCGTTGGTGACAGCGAGTTGCACGGCTACTGGGGCAGCGACAGCAGCCAGCACGTCAACTTCATCGGGGTCGACGGCGACCTGCACGAGCTCTACATCGCACCCGGCACCAACGGTTGGGTCGACAACAACCTCACTCAGCTCGCCTGACGAAAATCGCATCCGATCACGGCGAGAAAAGCGGCGGAAGCTAGGAAACTGCCGGCTTGAGCAGTGGCGCGGAATCCGGAGTGGCAGGCTGGGCACCGGACGTCTTACCAACCCACTCAACGAAGGATGTCAGCGTGTCCATCGCCACGATCAACCCGGCCACCGGCGAGACGGTCAAGACCTTCACCCCTGCCACAGACGACGAGGTTGAGGCCGCAATCGCCCGTGCCCACGACCGGTTCCTCGACTACCGCCACTCCACCACCTTCGCTCAGCGCGCCAAGTGGGCGAACGCCACCGCTGACCTGTTGGAGGCAGAGGCGGACCACACCGCGGCGATGATGACCCTGGAGATGGGCAAGACCCTGAAATCGGCCAAAGCCGAAGCGCTCAAGTGCGCCAAGGGTTTTCGCTACTACGCCGAGAACGCCGAGAAGCTGCTGGCCGACGAGCCTGCCGATGCGGCCAAGGTCGGCGCATCCAAGGCGTATATCCGCTACCAGCCGCTCGGGGTGGTGCTGGCGGTGATGCCGTGGAACTTCCCGCTCTGGCAGGCGGTCCGGTTTGCCGCGCCGGCGCTGATGGCGGGCAACGTCGGCATCCTCAAACACGCCTCCAACGTCCCGCAGTCGGCGCTGTACCTTTCCGACGTCATCGCGCGCGGCGGCTTCCCGGACGGCTGCTTCCAGACGCTGCTGGTGTCGTCGAGCGCTGTCGAGCGCATCTTGCGCGACCCCCGGGTCGCGGCGGCCACGCTGACCGGCAGCGAACCGGCCGGCCAGTCGGTCGCCGCCATCTGTGGCGACGAGATCAAACCCACCGTGCTGGAGCTCGGCGGCAGCGACCCGTTCATCGTGATGCCGTCCGCGGACCTCGACGAGGCCGTCAAGACCGCGGTCACCGCGCGGGTGCAGAACAATGGCCAGTCCTGTATCGCCGCGAAGCGGTTCATCGTGCACACCGACATTTACGACGCGTTCGTCGACAAGTTCGTCGAGCGGATGGAGGCCCTGAAGGTCGGCGACCCGACCGACCCGGACACCGACGTGGGCCCGCTGGCCACCGAGTCGGGCCGCGACGAGATCGCCAAGCAGGTCGACGACGCCGTCGCCGCGGGTGCCAAGGTCCGCGTCGGCGGCAAGACTCCCGACCGGCCGGGGTGGTTCTACCCGCCGACGGTGGTCACCGACATCACCAAGGACATGGCGCTGTACACCGAAGAGGTCTTCGGCCCGGTTGCATCGATGTACCGGGCTTCCGGCATCGACGAGGCGATCGAGATCGCCAACGCCACCACCTTCGGGCTGGGGTCCAATGCCTGGACCAACGACGACGCCGAGCAGCAGCGGTTTATCGACGACATCGAGGCCGGGCAGGTCTTCATCAACGGAATGACGGTGTCCTACCCGGAATTAGGGTTCGGCGGCGTCAAACGATCGGGCTACGGCCGCGAGCTCGCGGGCTTAGGAATCCGCGAGTTCTGCAACGCCAAATCGGTGTGGGTCGCGTAACCGCTGCCGAGCAGACGTAAAGGCGCGCGACACGCCGGACGACAACGGGCTTTTGCGACTGCTCGCCGGTTCGGCTAGACGCTCGCCAGCGCCTTCTCGTCCTCGTCGGCGAAGGTGTCCTCCAGCTGCACCGGCGAGTAGTCGAGGTCGATCTCGCCGACCGGGCGCCCGCGGGCGCTCGCGATTGTGCCGAACCGGCGCATCCCCTTGTCGGCGGCGTACTGCATGAACTCGTCCGCCGAAAGGTCGAAGGGCATCGGATTGTAAAGGGCGAAGCCCTCTTCGATGGTGCGGAGCCCGAGCGGCATGAGTTCGTTCATGCGCGTTTCGAACACCCTCCAGTTGTCATCGTCGGCGGCGACGTGGCGCCGGCAGGTGAAGGTGCCCCACGCCATGTGGCGTCGCTCGTCGTCACCGATGCGCCGGACCAGCTCCTGCATCCCGGGCAGAATGCCGCGCTCCACGCAGATCTTGTGCCAGAGGAAGTAGCCGGTCAGCGCCAACATGCCTTCGACCATGTGGTTGTAGGTGGCGGACGCCCGGACCTGGGCACCCGGCGAGGGATCGACGGACAATGCGTTGAGGCAGTCCGGCAACTCCTCGTAGAAAATCGTTCGGTAGGTGGGGGTGTCGTCGAGATAGCTCTGCAAGTTGTCGGTGACGCCGACGGCGTCGAGCCACATCCGGAACACCTGAACGTGCTTGGCTTCCTCGAACGCGAACTGCGTGAGGTACATTTCGTCGCCCAGCCGGCCTTCGGCCCGCATCGCTGACATGAACGGCTGAATGTCCTCGGTCACCGCTTCCTCACCGGCGATGAACTCGGCGCAGAGCCGGGTGGCGTAGTGGCGTTCGTCGTCGGACAGCCGTTCCCAGTCGGCGCGGTCGCGGGAGAAGTCGATGTCGGCCGGGTTCCAGAACTTGGCATTGCCGCCGGCAAACAGCTTGAGCGGCAAGCTATCCCAGTTCAGCCCGCCGCGAGCGAGCGAGTCCGAATGCGTCCGTGTCATGTGGTGACCTCCTGTATCTCATTTCGGTGGGCTTGCGGCAGCGCGGCGAATGCAGCCGCCAGTACCGCGACGAGCCGGCGCACCGCCAGTGCCGGTTGCTCCGGCGTGGGCTCGTCAAGTCCGAGGATCGGATCCAAACCGCGCACATAGGGCGCCAGCGCCAGGTGCGGAAAGATCATGAGCAGCAGAGACATCAGCGCGTCGGTATCGGAATCCACGCGCAGGTCGCCGCGGACGTGCGCGTCGCGGACCAGCGGCCGCAGCACTTCCAGGTAGTGACGGTGAATGACGTTCTGCACGCTGACACGGGCTTCGGTGTCGACTTCCAGAGTCGCCGCGGCGTGCAGCGCGCGTTCATGCGGGTTGTCGGCGAAGTAGGCCACCCACGCGTCGAGCCAGTCGGTCAGAAAGTCGAAGAACGGGCGGCTGGGGTCGAGCTCGCGGATGCGGTCCTCCATGTAGGCCCGCACCCGCTGGCTGGCAATGTCGGCGATGAACGCATAGAGGTCGCGCTTGTCGGCGAAGTACTGGAACAGGCTGCCCTTGGCGACCCCCGCACGCCGGGCGATCGCGTTCAGGCTGCCGCGCGAGAAGCCGTGCGCTGAGAACTCGGCCTCGGCGGCGTCCACGATCGCCGCGCGGCGCGCCGGGTCGATGCGAGCCCACGTCACCGTCGGCATCTGGTCCTCCTCGAGTCGATGACCACTGGTCACTCTACTGTGAGCCAGGTCACTCTTCAAGGTTCGGCACGTGGCCCGCGCGCCAGCGCACTCGACGGATGAATATTCAAAGGTGTAGCATTTTCCTTCATGCCTGTAGGAACTGTGGAGAGCAGGTCCCGCGCCGCCCATCTGGGACCCGAACGCCGCCGTCCACAGGTGCTCGACGCCGCGCTGGCGATCGCTATCGAACGTGGCGTGCCGGCGGTGACCATCGGCGCCGTCGCCGAGCGGCTGGATGTCACCCGTCCGGTCGTCTACTCCTGCTTCGCCGACCGGGTCGAGCTACTGCACGCGCTGCTCGATCGCGAAAACGAGATTCTGCTCGCGGAGGCGACCGCGGCGTTGCCGCACGACCACCCCGAAGGAGACGAGGCGGTGTTCGTCGCGGGTTTCCAGGCACTGCTGTCGGCGGTCGATCGCAGGCCGAGCGCCTGGCGGCTGATGATGAGCGCCACCCCCGATCGCGCCGTCGCCGAGCACTTCAAAAACGGCCGGGCGGCAATCGCCAACCAATTCGCCAAGCTGTTGCGCCCGACGTTAAAACACTGGGGCACAACCGATCGCGAGCGGAAGCTGCCCGTTCTGGTGGAACAGTTCATGTCCGCATGTGAGGGGGCGGTACGGACGCTGCTACGCGACAGTGACCACGATTGGTCACCCAGCACGCTGGGTGAGTTCATCGGATCCGCGGTCTATCGGGCGTTCCGGGCCGCCTGAGGCGCCATTCTTTCGAGTTCAAAGGAGCGACAAAAGATGAAGGCTCAGCTTCGCCGAATTGGCAAACGTTACGGCTCATCCCGCCCGACGTCGAACCGATGGCCGATTACGGGGCCTTCGGGCCGGATTCGGTGACCTGGAAAGTGTGGGGGCACACCACGACGCCAGTCCTCGGCTTCCAGCGAGCCGTTGTGGTCGAGGAACTGATGGGGTCGGCCGAAACCCCGACCGAGCTGTACAAGATCGGGCTCGGCCCGGTGCGGTACCAGCTGGCCGTCGGCGATCTGCTCATCGGCTGGCAGCTGCTTTTCCACGCTGAAATCGCGCTGCGGGCACTGGATTCCGGTGCGGCCGGTAAAGAGCAGGCCTTCTACGAGGGCAAGATCGCCGCGGCCCAGTTCTTTGCCGCCAACGTGCTGCCGGAGATCACTGCGACGCGCGGCATCTTGGCCCGCACCTCGACCGCGTTGATGGACCTCGACGAAGCTGCGTTCTGATGCCGACGCCCGGATGAGCCGCACCTTCGACGAGCTGGTTGCGGAGGCTGATGCGGTATCGGTCGCGGGGTGGGACTTCTCCTGGCTGGACGGTAGGGCGACCGAACAACGGCCGTCGTGGGGATACCAACGACTGCTGCGTAAACGCCTGGCGCAGGCAACTTCTGGGTTGGACCTCTGGACCGGCGGCGGTGAGGTCTTGGCGGGGGCCGGCCCCTTTCCGCCGACGATGGCCGCCACCGAGCCCTGGCCGCCGAACATCGTGCCGGCCACCCGACTGCTGCATCCGCTGGGCGTGGTCGTGATCGCCACCGGCGACGAACCGCCGCTGCCGTTCGCCGACGCGGCATTCGATCTGGTGACCAGCCGGCATCCGTCTGCGGTGTGGTGGGACGAATTCGCGCGGGTGCTGGCACCCGGCGGCACCTACTTCGCCCAGCACGTCGGCGTCATTTACCTCCGCACACTGATTGAGTGGTTCACGGGGCGACCGCTTCGGGTTCCGATGCGCGGGCAGTTGAACCCCGATACCGTGGGTGCCGATGTCGCTGCGGCCGGACTGGACGTGGTCGACCTGCGACACGAGCAGATACGGCTGGAGTTCTTCGATGTCGGCGCGGTTGTCTACTTTCTGCGCAAGCTGAGCTGGCTCGTCCCGGACTTCACCGTCGCCAAGTATCGCGACCAGCTGCTGGAGCTACATCGACACATTGCGGACGAGGGGACCTTCGTCACCCACTCCTCGCGGGTCCTGATCGAGGCTCGCAAGCCGGGCTGAGGCCGTCTCACCCAAGCCCGTCATGCGCGAGCCGTATACCACCTAACATCGGCCCCATGTCGCTACTGAATACCGCTCAGGGACCAATCAATACCGCTGACATCGGCGTCACGCTCATGCACGAGCACGTGTTCATCATGACCACCGAGATCGCGCAGAACTACCCGGAGGCGTGGGGCGACGAAGACGCACGGGTGGCCGACGCCGTCACCCGGCTCAACGAGCTCAAGTCGCGCGGCGTGGACACCATCGTCGACCTCACCGTGATCGGGCTGGGTCGCTACATCCCGCGCATCGCCCGCGTCGCCGCGGCAGACCGAGCTGAACATCGTCGTCGCGACCGGCCTGTACACCTACAACGACATACCCTTCCGGTTCCACTACGAGGGACCGGGCGGGATGCTGGGCGGCCCGGAGATCATGACCGACATGTTCGTCCGCGACATCGAACAGGGCATCGCCGACACCGGCATCAAGGCTGGGATCCTCAAGTGCGCCACCGACGAGCCCGGCATCACCCCCGGCGTCGAACGGGTGCTGCGTGCCGTGGCCCAGGCGCACAAGCGGACCGGGGTGCCGATCTCCACACACACCCACGCGGGGCTGCGGCGCGGGCTCGAGCAACAGCGCATCTTCGAAGAGGAAGGCGTCGACCTGAGCCGGGTGATCATCGGCCATTCGGGTGACAGCACCGACGTCGGCTACCTGGAGGAGCTCATCGCCCCCGGTTCCTATCTCGGGATGGACCGGTTCGGTCTCGACGTGCTCTTACCGTTCGAGGAGCGGGTCGGCATCGTGGCGACGATGTGCGAGCGCGGGCACGCCGACAAGATGGTGCTCTCGCACGACGCCAATTGCTACTTCGACGCGCTGCCCGAGGATCTGGTGCCGCAGATGGCGCCGAACTGGAATTATCTGCACATCCACAACGACGTGATCCCAGCATTGAAGGAACGCGGCGTGACCGACGAACAGCTGCACACCATGCTCGTGGACAACCCGCGACGCATCTTTGAGCGACAGGACAGCTATCAATGACACAGAGCGAGCCGGTCCCGCCGATCGGCACCCAGGTTTCGGCGCTGGCCGCGCTCGCCCCCGACGAGCCGGCGGTTACCTGCGACGGACGCACGCTGACCCGCGGCGAACTCGACCGCTCGACCAACCGGCTGGCGCGCGCCTATGCGGAGCGCGGCGTCGGCGTCGGCGACTACGTGACCATCGTGCTGACCAACTCCGTCGAGTGTGTACAGGCCATGGTGGCGTGCTGGAAGCTGGGCGCGGTGCCGCAGCCGCTGTCCGCGCGGCTGCCGGATGCGGAGTTCGAGGGTCTGGTGGAACTGCGGCCACGCGCGCTGCTCGTGGGGCGGACGCACCCCGGAATACCAAATTTTCCTAAAGGTTTCGTCCCCGACCAGTCGTTCTCGGATGACCCGTTGCCGGAAGCGGTGTCACCGTGCTGGAGGTCAATCGGCTCCGGCGGTAGCACCGGCCGGCCGAAGCTGATCGAGGCGGGCGGCGACAGCCGGCTGGGGCCGGCACTGGGGTACGCCGTGGGTGGCCAGGAGGGCGATACCGTGCTGGTGCCGGTGCCACTGACCCACACCACCGGCTTCACCAGCGCGGCGGTCGCGCTGGTGATGGGCAACCACCTGGTGCTGATGAGCCGGTTCGACCCGCACGAGTTCCTGCGGCTGATCACCGAGCATCGCCCCCAGCTCGTCACCACGGTGCCGACGATGATGCAGCGGGCGCTGCCGGTCTACCGCGCCGATCCGGACCCCTATGACCTGTCGTCGATCCGGCGGTTTTGGCACCTCGCGGCGCCGTGTCCGCCGGCCATCAAGCAGGCCTGGATCGACCTGCTGGGCCCTGAAAAGATCTGGGAGCTGTACGGCGGCACCGAATTTCAGGCGATGACCTTCATCTCCGGCGACCAATGGCTGACGCATCCCGGATCGGTCGGTGTGGTGGTCATGGGCGAGATGAAGGTGCTCGACGACGACGGCAACCCTTGCGCGCCCGGTGTGGTGGGCGAGATCTACATGCGGCCCAGCCCGGGCAGCATGCCGTCGTACCGGTATATCGGTACGACGGCGAAATCCCGCGACGGCTGGGACTCGTTGGGGGACTTGGGCTATTTCGACGAGGACGGATTCTTGTACCTGTCCGATCGCCGGGTCGACATGTTCACCGTCGGCGGCCGCAATGTCTACCCGGCCGAGATCGAGAATGCCCTGTCGGCACACCCGGATGTGCTGTCCTGCCTGGTTGTTGGGGTACCCCATGAGGATCTGGGGCAAGTGCCGTACGCACTTGGTTCAGGCGGCGTCGGCTCTGGATGAGCAGGCGGTGCAGGCGTTTCTGCGCGGACCGGATCGCCGGCTACAAGGTGCCGGCCACTGTCGAGTTCGTCGAGACCCCACTGCGCGACGACGCCGGCAAGGCGCGCCGCTCGGCGGTCCGCGACGAAGTCATGGCGCGATTGCGTCTTCCTGACGCCGGCTGACGACGCCATCGGGTGCCGGCGCGGACCGTTGCCTTCTGCGAGATTCCCAGCGCCGCAATGCTTCTCGACATGGTGATTCGACCAGGGCATAGCTCACCGCGGCGATGGCGATCGCGAAGATCAGCGTCAGCACCAGCACCTCGGGCATGCGGCCACGGAAGGAGAATTCGCCGATCACCGGGAACACCGTGGTCAGCGCCGCAAGATGCCAGATGAAGATCCCGTACGACCAGCGTCCCAGCGTCACCATCGACCTGGTACCCAAAAGCCGATGGCGGGTGTCGGGCCGGTCCAGCACCAGCGGCGCCACCAGGCCCGCCGCCACCAGCGCACCCATCGCGGTCTTCACCGTGAACTGCGCGGCGCTGCTCGGGACCAGCCCGGCCGGGCCCGGCCAGCGGTGAGGCGGCCACCAGATAGGCCACCACCACGACGACGGCCATCAGCACCCGGCGTCGGGCCAGCCGATGCGGCCACCCGAGCGGGCTGTGCACCCACTCCGCGAGCAGCATCCCCGCGGCGAACCAGGAGAAGAATGCCGGCGGCCAGTTCAACGGATTGAGCCCGGCCGGAGCGGCGAACGGAATCCAGCCCCAAAACCAGCTGGCGACACCGAGACCGGCGATGGCGGGCACCCGGGCGCGGACCGGCAGCCGGGCTGCCAGCAGCGCAAGGATCGGCAACACCAGATAAAAGGTGACCTCTACCGACAGGCTCCACATCTGGGTCAGCCCGTGCGTCAACGTCAGCGGTACGTACACCTGGGTCAGCGAGAGATTCGCCAGCCACACCGTCAGGTTCGCGTGATCGGCGTCCGGCAGCAGGGTCAGGATCACGACGACGGCGACCAGGTATGCCGGCATGATGCGCACCACCCGCGATCGCAGGTAATGACCGGTCGACGGGCGTGACCCGAGGCCACGCGCCGCCGCGGCATGCCCGCGCCACAACAAAAACCCCGACAACGCGAAGAACACCGCGACCGCCAGATCGAAGCGACCGAACAACCGACCGTCGACGCCAGTCGAGTGCCCGGTCTGGAATGCGACGTGGGTGATGACGACGCCAATGGCCGCGCATGCCCGCATTCCTTCCACGGCAGGCAGGAAGCTGCGAGTTCCCCCCACCTCTTCGCCGGCACGCATGACGACAGTCTGCCCGTGATCGGCTGCGAACAAATCGGCTACACCCCCGTTTGCCCACCTGGGCACCTAAATCGCAACCTTAGATTCTGCTGTTAGGGTCGAACGAGTTTTGCTTCGCTGGCCCCAGGTCGGGGCGGTCGCGACGGGCGGGTTAGTGGTCCCGATCCGAATGAGACCAGAAGGAGGTCACAGCAACGTGAACCGAGCAGTCATGTTGCGGATGGCCGCGTGCGGGATCATGGGACTCGGAGCCGCCTTGCTCGTCGCCGCGCTGCTGCTCTGGACGTACACCACCAGCAGGATCACCAAGATCCCGCTTGACCTCAATGCCACGTTGATCAGCGACGGCACCGGCACTGCGCTCGATCCAGCGTCGATGAACAGTCAGAAGTTGGTCGTCAACAAAAACGTGCCACTGGTATCTCAGCAACAAGTCGACGTCGAATCCCCCGCCAACGCCGACGTCGTAACGCTTCAAGTAGGCAGCTCGGTTCGACGCAGCGACAGGCAAAAGGACACCGGCCTGCTGCTCGCACTCGTCGACACCGTAACGCTGAACCGCAAAACCGCGATGGCAGTGTCCGATGACACCCATCCCGGTGGCGCCGTCCAAAAACCCCGTGGCTTCAACGACGAAAACCCGCCCACCAACATCGCGTTGCCGCACGACGGACTGTCCTACCGATTCCCCTTCCACACCGAGAAGAGGACGTATCCGTATTTCGACCCGATCGCGCAGAAGGCGTTCGATGCCAACTACAGCGGAGAAGAAGACGTCAACGGGTTGACCACTTACAAGTTCACCCAGGACGTCGGCTACGACGCCGACGGCAAGCTGGCCGAGCCGATCAAGTACCCGTCGCTGTACGCCAACGACGACGACAGCAAGGTGACCGCGAGCGCGGCGATGTGGGACGTACCCGGCGATCCGGACGAGAAGATCACCATGACCCGCTACTACGCAGCGCAGCGGACCTTCTGGGTGGACCCGGAGTCGGGAACCATTGTCAAAGAAAATGACCACGCGAATCACTACTTTGCCCGCGATCCGTTGAAGCCGGAGATGACGATGGCTGAGTACAAGGTCACCTCCAACGAAGAAACCGTCGAGGCACAGGTGAACGCCGCGCGTAACGAGCGCGACCGGTTGGCGTTGTGGTCCCGGGTGCTGCCGATCAGCTTCACCGCGTCCGGCGTGATCGCGCTGATCGGCGGACTACTGCTGGGCTCGTTTAGCCTGCGGACCGAGGCGACGCTGCTCGACCCCGGCCTGGACACCGCCGACCACGGCTTTTTCGGCCGCGGTGAGCCGCCGCACGAACGAGTATCGGGCGCTGAGGCCGAAACCGAGAAGCTGCCAACGCCGCCCAAGGACCTACAGCGAGAGTCCGGGCCACCGGGCGCGGGTCCGCCGAGTTCGGGAGGCCCGCCGACTTCGGGTCCACCCGATCAGAGCTAGCCGGGCCGCGTGAGGCCGGTACCCCGCTGGGTTCTGCAGTCGTCTCGTCCGGGGTATGCACTGGCGTTGGCGCTGTTGGTGGTTGCGCCACTGATCAGCCCCGGTTACTTGCTGTTGCGCGATGCGGTGTCCACGCCGCGGTCGTATCTGACCGACAGCGCCCTCGGGCTGACGTCGGCCCCGCGGGCGACGCCGCAGGATTTCGCCGTCGCGTTGGCGTCGCACTGCGTCGATGGCGGTGTCGTGGTGAAAGCGTTGCTCGTCGCGGGCCTGTGGCTGGCCGGTTGGGGCGCGGCCCGGCTGGTCGCGATGGTGTTGCCGGAAGCCGGTGCCGGCGGCCAGTTTGTCGCGATCACGCTGGCGATCTGGAACCCGTATGTCGGTGAGCGACTGCTGCAGGGGCATTGGAGCCTGCTGCTCGGCTACGGCTGCCTGCCCTGGGTGGCGACGAATATGTGCGCACTGCGATCTGTGGACCGGCCTGTCTGGCGGCCGCTTCTCGGGTTGGCCTTCTGGATTGCGCTGGCCGGGCTGACCCCAACCGGGCTGATCCTCGCCGCGACGGTCGGGTTGGTCTGCGTGAGCGTCCCTGTTGGTGGACCGGGTGGGCCCAGGCCGCGCTGGCTGTGCGCCGCCGTCATGGGGGGCGGCGCTGCGGTGGCGGCGCTGCCGTGGTTGACGGCTGCCGCTCTGGGCCTGTCATCGGAGGACGGCATCTGGACGGAGACCCCGGACGTAGCCGCGTTCGCCGCCCGCGCCGAGCCCGGCCTGGGCACACTCGGCAGCTTGGCCAGCCTCGGTGGGATCTGGAACGCTGAGGCCGTACCCGGTTCGCGGGCAACGCTTTTCGCAGTCGTGTCGGCAGCGGTGCTGCTTGCTGTGGTGGCCACCGGGCTACCGGCCGTGCTGCGTCGCCGGGCGGCGGTGCCGTTGGTGGTGCTGGCGGCGGTGGCCGTGCTGATACCCGCCGCGCTCGCGACGGGGCCCGGACTGGCAACGCTGCACGCGGTGGTCGGTGCCGTGCCGGGCCTGGGCGTGCTGCGCGACGGGCAGAAGTGGGTCGCGCTGGCGATGCCTGGATACGCGCTGGCGGGTGCGGGCACGGTGCTGACGTCGCGGCGTTGGCTGCGGCCCGGCGTCACGGCGCTGGTGTGCTGTGCCGCGCTGCTGCTCTGCCTTCCGGATCTGGCGTGGGGCGTTTTGGGAAAGGTTGAGCCGGTGCATTATCCGACCGACTGGGCGAGCGTCGCCGCCGTGATCAACCGTGATCCCGCGGCGGTCGCCGTGTTGCCGGCCGACACCATGCGGCGCTTCGCCTGGTCCGGGCCGGCGCCGGTGCTGGATCCGCTGCCGCGCTGGGTGCGCGCCGACGTACTGGCTACCGGCGATCTGAACATTTCGGGTGTGACGGTTCCCGGTGAGGGAAACCGGGCGCACCAGGTGCAACGGCTGCTGTTGGCCGGCGCTGACCCGGTTGCGGTTCGCCGTGCCGGCGTGGGATGGCTGGTGGTCGAAGTCGGCACCCCCGGCGATATGGGCTTGGCTGCAAGGACTTTCGAGCAGCTGCCGGTGTCCTATCGTGGGCGAGATCTGATGCTGTATCGGGCCGGCGGCGCGGCCAGCGGCGTGCCGGCCGATCATCGACTGCTCGCGCTGATCGCGCACCTGGCGTGGTTGACGATGCTGATCGTCGGAGCAATCGGAACGACGGTAGCCGGCTGGCGGCATGTTAGAAGATCCGTAGCAAGCAGAGAGGGCCCGGTTACCGGTGCTGATAGTGGGTTTTAAGATCGCGTTGATCGCGTTGATCGCCTTGATCGTCGGAGGCGTTGTCGCTCTGATCATTCGCGGCGTTAAGCGCTCACACGCGAACAGATTGGATCCACGGTGGAATGAGCACCGTACCCAACCCGGCTACGAGGCATCGACCCGGGGGGCCATGCCCAACACACCGCTTCCAGAATGGGCACACTGCGATGACGAAGGCGGCGCCGAGGATCGCGACGAAGGGGTGCACTGAGCCAAGGTCGGCGTTACACCACTCCGCTGACACGCTCGCCGGCCATCACCGACTCCAGCACAGTACGCATCGCCTCTGCGCTTTGCCGCCAAGAGAATTCGGCGCTGCGCGCTTGCGCCTTGGCCCCGAGTTGTTCGCGCAGCACCGGATCAGCCAGCAACTGTTGCAGCCGGTCCACCAACTCGGCGCGACTGTCGACGAGCACACCGGTCACCCCGTCGATGATCGAGTCCACCAACCCGCCGGACGATCGGTAGCCGATCGTTGGCACCGCGTGCTGCGCCGTCTCGATGACCGCCAGACCCCAGCCTTCTTTGCGCGATGGCAACACGTGCACCCAAGACTGTTGCATGACATGGTGTTTGGTGACGTCGTCGAGATGGCCGTGGAACGTCACGGCGTCGCTGATGCCCAGGCGGGCCGCATGATCGACCAAGCGCCGCCACCACCACCCGCCGCCGACGATGTCGAGATGCAGCCCGGGTATCGACGCTCGCAGCAGCGCCACCGCAGCCAATGCGTCTTCGATTTGTTTGTGGGGCACCAGCCGGGACAACACCAAGACGCGCGGGTTTCGCGCCCGCGGCCGGCGCAGAGACGGCTCTGGGGCCTCATCGATACCGTTGCGCACCAACGCGATTCGCTCGGTAGCGACACCCAGACCAGTTAAGTCGCGGGCCGACGGTAGCGACACTGTCACATATTGGCTGCGGCGGTGCAGCCTCGGCGACAACCGCGACTCGACGAACCAGCCGAGCCGGCCGAGCACGAGCCCGGCAAAAGGCCATTGCTCGCGATGGCAGTGGTGTACCAGCACCGCGACCCGCTCGCCGTAAATCAATCGGGCCAGAAACGGCAAGCCGTTCTGGGTATCGACCACGACATCTGGGCGCACCCGACGTAGCGGTCCCATCCCCAGCCTGGCCGCCGCCATCGCCAACAGGGCCCACACGTAGACCGAATACGGCCCGCCGGCGCGGCTGATCCGTACACCGTCGATGACTTCCCGCCGCGCCGCGCCGGGATAGCGGGCGGTGCGCAACGTAACGGCGACGCCCGACGCCGCGAGCTGGGCTCCGATGCGCTGCAGGTAGGTTTCACTGCCGCCGCCCTGCGGGTGGCCGGTATCGCGCCAGCACAACAGCAGTACCGAGCGCACACCAGACATCGGGTCAGCCTAGCCGGAGACGGTGCGCGCCGCGCAGCGGCGGGTTGAGGAGTCCGGCACTCAGCCGAGCGGGCCGTAGGGTTGGCCGGTGGCCGTGACTGACCTGTTCGCGCAGCGGGCGACCCTGCGCCGATCGGTGCGGCTGCTATCAGAGTTTCGCTACGAGCAACCGGATCCGGCGCGGTTCTACCGCACGCTGGCAACCGATACAGCGGCCATGGTGAGCGACCTGTGGCGGTCCGCTCAAGGCGAATCTCCGGCCGGCCGCACACTGCTCGACATCGGCGGCGGCCCGGGTTATTTCGCCGCTGCATTCGCCGATGCCGGTGTTCGCTACATCGGTGTGGAACCAGACCCAAGCGAAATGCACGCGGCCGGACCGTCTTTGGCGCGGGCAACAGACACATTCGTCCGGGCGTCCGGCATGGCGCTGCCGTTCGCCGACGACTCGGTGGACATCTGCCTGTCGTCGAATGTCGCTGAACACGTGCCGCGTCCTTGGCAGCTCGGCACCGAGATGCTGCGGGTAACCAAGCCGGGCGGCCTGGCGGTGCTGTCCTACACGGTCTGGCTCGGGCCGTTCGGTGGCCACGAGATGGGCCTTACGCACTACCTGGGCGGCGCCCGTGCTGCGGCGCGTTACACCCGCAAACACGGTCACCCGGCCAAAAACAACTACGGGTCGTCGCTGTTCGCGGTGTCGGCTGCCGACGGCCTGAACTGGGCGGCGAGCACTGGCGCACTGCTGTCCGCGTTCCCGCGCTATCACCCCAGATGGGCCTGGTGGCTGACCCGTATACCTTTGATACGTGAGTTCCTGGTGAGTAATTTGGTGCTGGTGCTGCGACCGCTGTGAGACCAGCGGCCCGGTTGACTGCAACGTGTTCTCGTTTTGCGATCCGCTGGGTAGTCTGGCGCCATGGCCGTCGGCGACGACGCACGGCCGAGTGATGAGGAGGAGCGGCGCAAGTGACCGACCTTAAGACCGAATACGACAAGCTTTTCATCGGCGGCAAATGGACTGAACCGTCGACCTCCGAAGTCATCGAGGTGCACTGTCCGGCCACCGGCGAGTACGTCGGCAAGGTGCCGATGGCGGCCGCGGCCGACGTTGACGCCGCCGTCGCCGCTGCCCGCGCGGCATTCGACAGCGGCCCTTGGCCCACGACGCCGCCTAAGGAGCGCGCGGCCGTCATCGCCAACGCGCTCAAACTGATGGAGGAGCACAAAGACGGCTTCACCAAGCTGCTCGGCCTCGAGACCGGCCAGCCGCCGGTCTCGGTCGAGACGATGCAGTGGATGAGTGGGATCGGATGTATGAACTTCTTCGCCGGCCCCGCCGTCGACCAGGTCAAGTGGCGCGAGATCCGCAACGGTGGCTACGGGCAGACCATCGTCCACCGTGAGCCGCTCGGCGTGGTCGGCGCGATCGTGGCGTGGAACGTGCCGCTGTTCCTGGCGATCAACAAGCTGGGCCCGGCGCTGCTGGCCGGCTGCACGATCGTGCTCAAGCCCGCGGCCGAAACACCGCTGAGCACAAACGCTTTGGCGGAGCTGTTCGCCGAGGCCGGCCTGCCCGAGGGTGTGCTATCGATAGTGCCCGGCGGTATCGAGACCGGCCAGGCGCTGACCTCCAACCGGGACATCGACGTGTTCTCCTTCACCGGCAGCTCGGGCGTCGGCAAGGAGATCGGCCAGCGCGCCGCGGAAATGCTCAAGCCCTGCACCCTGGAGCTCGGCGGCAAGTCGGCGGCCATCCTGCTCGACGACGTCGACCTCGCCGCCTCGATCCCGATGCTGGTGTTCTCCGGGATCATGAACACCGGACAGGCATGCGTTGCCCAGACCCGCATCCTGGCGCCCCGCTCGCGGTACGACGAAATCGTCGACGCGGTCAGTGCTTTCGTGCAGGCCTTGCCAGTCGGGACGCCGTCGGACCCGGCCGCCCAGATCGGATCGCTGATCTCGGAGAAGCAGCGTGCCCGCGTCGAGGGCTACATCGCCAAGGGCGTCGAGGAGGGCGCGCGGCTGGTCTGCGGCGGCGGCCGTCCCGAAGGCCTCGACAGTGGATTCTTCGTGCAGCCCACCGTCTTCGCCGACGTCGACAACAAGATGACGATCGCCCAAGAGGAGATCTTCGGGCCGGTGCTGAGCATCATTCCCTACGACACCGAGGAGGACGCGATCAAGATCGCCAACGACTCGGCGTACGGACTGGCCGGCAGCGTGTGGACCACCGATGTGCCACGCGGCATCGAGATTTCGGAGAAGATCCGCACCGGGACGTACGCGATCAACTGGTACGCCTTCGATCCGTGCTGTCCGTTCGGCGGCTACAAGAACTCCGGTATCGGCCGCGAGAACGGGCCCGAAGGCGTCGAGCACTTCACCCAGCAGAAGAGCGTGCTGATGCCGATGGGCTATACCACCGACAGCTAGGGGGCGTCTTCCCGCGAATGTGCGGCCAGCCGCACATTCGCGCGGTGATGTCAAGCGGTTAGGGCAACATCGGGTCAGGCGGCTTGGTCGAGTAGGGCGGCGAGTCGCTGAGCGGGTGTGTCGAGATTCAGTGTTGGCCTGGGCCGGCGGTTGAGAGTGTCTTGGATCCGTTTGAGGTCGGCTTTGGTGTGCCTGCTTAGGTCGCTCCCCTTTTCGAACCAGAATCTCAAGAGCCGGTTGGTGTTTTCGTTGCTGCCGCGCTGCCACGGCGAGTGCGGATTGCAGAAGTAGACCGGGGCGGCGAGTTCAAGGTGAATGCGCTGCCACTGGGCCATCTCGCTGCCGCGGTCCCAGGTGATCGAGCGGCGCAGATGTTCGGGGAGCTCGCGCATCGCGTCGATCATCGCGGTGGCCACGGTGTCTGCGGTGTGGTTGCCGGGCAGGTGCAGCAGCATGGTGAATCGCGTGCTGCGTTCGACCAGTGTGCCGATTGCACTGTTGTCGGGTCCCACGATCAGGTCGCCTTCCCAGTGTCCGGGCACGGCTCGGTCAGCGACCTCTGGTGGGCGGTCACTGATCCGGAATTCCTCCCCGCTGCTGTAGGCGCCGCGTCGGTTGTCGATGCGGCCGCGGGATTTGCGGGTTGCCCGCTTGGCGGATAGGCATTTGTGTAGGTCAGCGCGCAGACTGCCACGGGTCTGCACATACAGACACCGATAGATCGTCTCGTGACTCACCCGTGCCAGCCTGTCATCGGGATGATCACGTGCCAACATCTGCGCGATCAGCCTCGGGCTCCACCCGTCATCCATCCACGCCTCGATGCTGGCGCACACCGGATTGTCGATCAGCTTGAACGCCTTGGGCCGGTGGGCTTTCCGGGCGGCACGGGCGTGGGCCATCCGGGCGTGATAATCCCCGTCGGGATTGCGATTACGCCGCACTTCACGCCAGATGGTGATCCGGTCGCGCCCAATCCGGTGACCGATCTCGGCGTGGCTGAGCCCGGCGTCAAGACCCCGCATGATGGCGATGCGCTCATCCAGACTCAGACGATGTCCCCGACCGCCCGGCAACGACATGTTCCCAGGATCAGCGACCCCGCCGCCTCGACCCCCAACCAATTTCATCGCTCCAGCGTTGCGCCACCAGATCGACGCGACTGTCGTCGACACGCCCATGTCCTGCGCCGCCCGCCATACCGGGACACCCAAGCAAATCCGGTCGAACAACCTCCAACGCACATCTCTCGAATGCGGATAACCACTCGGCATAACAACTCCCAAATCCACGGACGTTGCAATGACCGTATGAATCCACCCGCCCGAGTGTGCGGCTGGCCGCACACTCGGGTTAGCAACCTTTCAGAACGCCTCTTCGCGCAGGTCCATGATCGCCAGGTCGACATTGGCAGCGATCCCGCGATCGGCGGTCAGTCGCGGAAGCATGTTCTTGACGAAAAAGTTTGCCGCAGCGACCTTTCCGTTGTAGAACGCACGGTCGGCCGCTGCCGGATCGCGATCGAGCGCGGCCAGCGCGATCTCGGCCTGCCGCAGCAGCAGCCACCCGATCAGCAGATCGCCGACGGCGAGCAGGAAGGGCACCGACACCAAGCCCACTCGGTACAGTTCGCGAGCGCTTTGCTGCGAATCAACCAGATAGCCGGTCATGGTGTTGACCCAGGCTTGCAGGTCGTCGAGTGCGGTGGTCAGCCGCTCGCGGGCGGCAGCGAGTTCGGCGCGGGCACCGTCGCTTTCGATGAATGCCTCGATTTGGGTGACCAGATGTTGCAGCGCCACACCGTGGTCGCGGACGATCTTGCGGAAGAAGAAGTCCTGCGCCTGGATCGCGGTGGTGCCCTCGTAGAGACTGTCGATCTTGGCATCGCGGATGTACTGCTCGATGGGGTAATCCTGCAGGAAACCGGACCCACCGAACGTTTGCAGTGATTCGGTCAACGTTTGATAGGCCCGCTCGGAGCCCACGCCCTTGACGATCGGCAGCAGCAGATCGTTGACCCGCTCGGCCAACTCCGGGTCGGCGCCGGACACGACCGCGGCCGCCGCCGCGTCCTGGTGGGCGGCGGTGTAGAGATACAGCGCGCGTAGGCCTTCTGCGTAGGCCTTCTGCGTCATCAGCGCCCGGCGCACATCGGGGTGGTGCAGGATGGTCACCCGTGGCGCATTCTTGTCCGTCATCTGGGTGAGGTCGGCCCCCTGGACCCGAGTCTTGGCGTACTCCAACGCATTCAGGTAGCCCGTCGATAACGTCGCAATGGCTTTGGTGCCCACCATCATTCGCGCGTACTCGATGACCTTGAACATTTGCGCGATCCCGTTGTGGCTGTCCCCGACCAGCCATCCTTTCGCCGGAACTCCGTGCTGGCCGAACGTCAATTCGCAGGTGGCCGAAACCTTCAGCCCCATCTTGTGTTCCAGCCCGGTGACGAATGCGCCGTTGCGCTCACCCGGTTCACCAGTTTCCGGGTCGAGCAGGAATTTGGGCACCACAAACAGGCTCAGCCCCTTGGTACCCGGGCCAGCGCCGTCGGGGCGGGCCAACACCAGGTGCAGGATGTTCTCGAACAGGTCGTCGGTATCGCCGTTGGTGATGAACCGCTTGACGCCGTCAATGTGCCAGGTGCCGTCGCCTTGATCGATCGCTTTGGTGCGGCCGGCGCCAACGTCGGAACCGGCGTCCGGTTCGGTGAGCACCATGGTGGCGCCCCAGTTTCGGTCGATCGCCATCGTCGCCCAGTGCCGTTGCTGCTCATTGCCGATGCCGTAGAGGATGTTTGCCATAAACGGCCCGGCCGAGAACATGAACACCGGCGGGTTGGCGCCGAGCACCAACTCATTGATAGCCCATTGCACCATCGACGGCGCCGGCACACCGCCGACATCTTCGTTGAGCCCGACCCGGAACCACTCGCCGTCGCGCCAAGCGGACAGCGACTTCTTGAACGGTTCCGGCAGGCTCACGACGTGGGTGTCGGGGTCGAACGTCGGCGGGTGGCGGTCGCCGTCGGCGAACGACTCGGCCACCGGTCCCTCGGCCAGCCGGGCGGCCTCAGAGAGCATCTCCCGCACCGATTCGCCGTCTAGGTCGCCGAACGCCTCATCGGCCAGCACGTCCTCCAAGCCCAGCGCTTCAAAGAGGTTGAACTCGAGATCGCGCACGTTGCTCTTGTAGTGGCCCATGGCTGAACCCTTCCCCGATCCGCTGGGCCGAGCCTAACGCCCTTAGCGCCCGTGGAATTGGGCTTGTCGACGTTCGATGAACGATTGCACGCCCTCGGCGGCGTCGGCGGTGGCGAACAGCGCGGCCACCTCCGGTCGCAGCCGCTCGATCGCCGCCGCGTCGCCCTGATCATGGGCCAGGTGCGCTGACTTCAGCGTGGCGCGCACGCCCAACGGCGCAGCACGCTCCGCGATGGTCTGGGCGATCTCGCGGGCGCGAGCCAGCGCGGCCGCGGCGTCATCCGCCACCTCTTGCACCAGACCGATCCGGTGCGCCTCGGCGGCGTCGAACTCGTCGCCGGTGAGCAGCCAGCGCATGGCATTGCCCCATCCGACCTCGCGAGGCAGCCGCAGCGTCGCGCCGCCGAACGGGTAGATACCGCGCAGCACCTCGAGTTGTGCGAACCGGGCACCGGTCGCCGCGATACGGACGTCGGCGGCCAGCAACAGCTCGATGCCCAAGGTCATGCACCAGCCGTGCGCCACCGCGATCAGCGGCGTGGTCCAGGCACCGTCCAGCCGCCACGGGTCCCGCCCGTCGTCCGGCAGTGGCAGATCGCCCGACGCAACGCTGGGGCCGACGTCGACAAGGTCCAGTCCGCCGGTGAAGTGATCGCCGTGCGCGAACAGCACACCGACCCGCACCGACGGGTCCGACTCGAGCAACCCGTAGGCGCGGGCCAGGTCGGTGAGCATCACTTGAGTGAAGGCGTTGCGTTTGTGCGGTCGGTTCAGTCCGATCAACAAGACGTGTCCGTCCCGCTCCAAAGTCACGGTTTCCAGGGCCGGCAGCGCTCCAGGCGAGGTTCCCGAAGTGCCAGAAGTGCTAGTCATCGACCTAGTCAATCGCGCACCAACAAATTATGCAATAGGGCATATCTTCGAACGAGGTGTCGATCGCGCCAGTCGCGGCGATGATGCGATCTACCTGAGTTTTAGTCTTGATGTTAAGCGCGCGTTGATTAGCGGTTGCCTACGCTCCTGTCGCCATTATATGATCCTTTGCATAATCGTGAGCTGGGCAATCCGGCGCAGGAGGGCACTAGAAAGCCCGAGGAGAAGATCGTGTTGTTTGTCGAGCTCAACGTCGCCGGCTTCCGCTTCAGCCGAGAGGTCCCTGACCTACGCCGCAAATCGTTCCGGTCTTCGGGCTCCGGTCCACGTGCCATGCACTGGCGAATCTCGCTTGTCCGCCACTCGCCCGCAGCGTGACGGTCGGACGGCAAAAGGAAAGCCCTTCCATGTCGCTATCGACGCGTGCCCGCAGTAAGCGCGGGAACACCAGAACCAACATGCTCATCAGCGCCGCCGAGGTGATGCGCGAACGCGGCGCCGCGGGCGTGACCATCGACGAAGTGCTCACCCGCAGCGGCGCCCCCCGCGGCTCGGTCTACTACCACTTTCCCGACGGCCGCAATCAGATCCTCGCCGAGGCGCTGCGGTACGCCGGAGACACGATCACCGCTGACATCGACGCCGCCGCCGAGCGGGGCGCGAAAGTGCTGGTGCGGCAGTTCGTCAGATTCTGGGAACGGGTACTGGCCGAGAGCGACTTCAACGCCGGCTGCCCAGTGGTGGCCGCCGCGATCGGCTGCGCCGATGACGAAGTCCGGTTAGCCGCCGAGGCCAGCCGGATTTTCGCGCACTGGCGCGCCGCGCTGACGCGCGCGTTCGTCGCCGACGGCTTCCACGAACCGGATGCCGATTCGCTGGCGATGATGTCGATTGCCGCGCTGGAAGGCGCCGTCGTGCTCTCCCGCTCCACACGCAGCACCGACCCGCTGAAAAAGGTCCACGAGCAGCTCGAATTCCTGGTCAAGGCAAGGGAATTCGTCCTGCGCAACGGACTGCCGGAGCGGCAGTAGCCGACGAAAAGACGCAAAGGCCCCCGACCCGCCGGCGTGTCAGGGGCTTTTGTGTCTGCTCGCCATACCGATCTAGTCGCTCGCCGGAAGCGGCTTGGCTTCCTTGAGGCTCAGCGCGGTCTCGCCGACCGCCAGGGTTCCAGCACCGGCCTTGGTAACCAGTACCTCGGCGCCGGTCTCGTCGACGTAGCGCTTGCCCATCACGTTGCCGTCGGCGAACGCCGGATCCAGTTCGCCGGAGCGCTCGGCATCCAGGGCCACCATCGGTGCGCCGCCGCAGCGCAGATCGTCGAGGCTGTCCGCACTTCGGACGACGATGACCTGGGTGTCGCACACCTGGCTGGCCAGACGGGTTCCGTTCTTAATCATGATCTTTGAAGTTCCTTACTGCTCGGCCGGAGCGGCGCGAAGCTCTTCGACAATTTCGCGGCGAAGCACTTTGCCGGTCGCGTTCGTGGGCAGCTCGTCGCGAAAGACTACCCGGTCCGGCGTACGCGAACCCCGCAAGCTTTTGCGGACATGCTCGCGCAGCTCCTCGGGGTCGGGGTCGATGCCGGCGGCCGGCACCACCACCGCGACGATCGCCTGTCCCCACTGCGAATCCTCGACACCGACAACGGCGACGTCATGCACATGGGCGTGTTCGATCAGCACTTCCTCGAGCTCGGCCGGCGCGATGTTCTCGCCACCGCGGATGATGGTGTCGTCGCTGCGGCCGCCGATGAACAGGTAGCCCTCCTCGTCGAACGTGGCGATGTCCCGGGTCGGAAACCACCCGTCGGCGTCGAGCACCGAGCCGATCCCGGTGTAGCGGCCGGAGACCTGGTCGCCGCGAACGAACAACTCACCGGTCTCCCCCGGCCCGAGCACCGCGCCGTTCTCGTCGCGGATCTGGACCTCGATGCCGGGTAGCGGTTGACCGACCGAACCCAACCGCTTGACGACCGTGGCATCCGACGCGGCGTGTGCCTGCCGATGATCCTCCGGGGTCAGCACCGAGATCGTCGAACTGGTCTCGGTCAGCCCGTAGGCGTTGACGAAACCCACGCCCGGCAGCAGCTCGAGAGCCCGGCGCACCAGCGGCAGCCCGACTTTCGAGCCGCCGTAGGCCAGGTTGCGCAGCGACGGCAAGTCGTGATCGCCGCCCTCCAGCACGGTCACGATGCGGTCGAGCATGGTGGGCACCACCGTCGCGGTGGTGACGTGCTCGGCGTTGATCAGCCGCACCCATTCCTCCGGATCGAAGGTGGGCAGATAGACCATCTTGCGGCCGGCGTACAGGTTTGACAGCGCCGCACTGACCCCCGCAATGTGATACGGCGGCACGCAGATCAGCGCCGCGTCGGTCGGCTCGGCGGAATCGAATTCGACCGATCCGGTGATGTAGCTGGTCAGGTTGTTGTGCGTGAGTTCGACGGCCTTCGGCTGCGACGTGGTGCCCGATGTGAACAGCACGATCGCCACCGCGTCGGGGTCGGCGAACTCCGCTGCCGGCTCCGCGCTACGGGCCGCCGCCAAAAACTCGTCGGAATCGATGACGTGCTGACCGACCCGGCTACTTTCCGAGCCCAGCATGTCGCGGTACCGGCTGTCGACGACCACCAACGGTTCGGGCAACCGCCGGATCAGAGCCTGAATACCCTCCCCGGAGAGGCGGTAATTGATCGGCGTGAACGCCAGCCCGGCCCGCGCGGACGCGAAGATCAGCAGCGGAAGCATCGCCCCGCCGGTGCCGACGTAGACCACATGGTTGGCGTTCGATCCGGCGATGATGCCCGCGCCGCCGTCGGCGAGATCGCTGAGCTGTTGAGTCGTCAGCCGGGTGTCCCCCGAGACGACGGCCGTGCGATCGGGGTTGC
This sequence comes from uncultured Actinomycetota bacterium, assembly GCA_963791535.1. Taxonomy (GTDB): domain Bacteria; phylum Actinomycetota; class Actinomycetes; order Mycobacteriales; family Mycobacteriaceae; genus Mycobacterium. The sequence continues at coordinate 68,135 of CAWBSW010000011.1, forward strand.
TCGACACAGCCATCTCGAGAAGTAACGAAATGCTCATCCTCGAACTCTCTGTGGTTAGCCCGTTACAAAAGCCGCCGAAAGTGTCACGCTCTGGCTGTAGTTTAGATGATGCGACTTGTTACCCGTGATCGCGGTCAGGTCCCGGTCCAGCGGGCGGGACGCTTTTCGGCGAACGCGATCGCACCTTCCTTGGCGTCGTTCGACGAGAACACGGGCATCAAAATCTTGTTCTGTTCGGCGAACATGGTCGCCGGGCTCCAGCCGCGGGATTCGACGATGATCTGTTTGGTGGCGGCCACCGCGAGCGGCCCGTTGGCGGTGATCTTCTCGGCCAGCGCGATCGCGGCCTCCAACGCACCCCCGGGCTCGGCCAGCACATTGACCATCCCCAGCGCATGCGCCCGCTCAGCGGTGAAGTTTTCGCCGGTCAGCGCCAGTTCCATCGCGATGGCGGCCGGGATGCGCGCGGGCAGCCGCAGCAATCCCCCACCGCCGGCGACCAGGCCGCGTTTGACCTCGGGAATGCCGAACGCCGAGTCCTTCGATGCCACGATCAGGTCCGTCGCCAGCGCCAGTTCGGTGCCGCCGGCCAGCGCGTAGCCTTCGACGGCGGCGATCAGCGGCTTGACGGGTGGACGCTCGGTAAAGCCCATGCCGCGGCCCTCGACGACGGGGACCTCGCCGCGGGCAAACGCCTTGAGATCCATGCCCGCGCAGAACGAACCGCCCGCACCGGTCAGGATGCCCACCGAGAGACCCGGGTCGTCGTCAAGCCGGTCCACCGCGTCGGCCAGACCTCGGGACACCGCGTAGTTGACCGCGTTCTTGGCCTTCGGCCGGTTGATGGTGATGATCAGGATCCGGTCCCGCTGCTCGACGAGGACTTCGGGTTCGCTGCAGCCGGCTTCTTCAGTGCTCACGACTCTGTGACGCTCCTTTTGAATTCATTGACTGACGTTGGGGAGATGGTATCGAGCCGCAATGCGTCGAAGACTCTGAGCTACCATCACAGCGAAGTCTGCGCTCAATCCCAGGGGAACGCATTGGCGGCAATCGATATCGAACCTACCGAGATTTCCAAGTGGGATCCTGAGCTCACCGAACGCGTGATCGGGTGGATGCGTCCAGTGATCAAGGGCTACCACCGCGCGGAGGTGCGCGGGTTGGAGTCCTTCCCGCAAGGCGGCGCGCTGGTGGTGTCCAACCACTCCGGCGGGCTGTTCCCGATGGACGTTCCGGTGTTCGCCACTGGTTTCTACGAGATGTTCGGCTATGACCGGCCGGTTTACACCCTGAGCCACGACATGCTGCTCAACGGCCCGCAAGGCGAGTTCCTCATCCGCACCGGCTTCATTCGCGCCAACCATGAAAACGCCGACGAGGCACTGCGATCCGGCGGCGTGGTGGTGGTTTTCCCGGGCGGCGACTACGACGTCTACCGACCGACGCTGTCGGAGAACATCATTGATTTCGACGGGCGGACCGGATACGTCCGAGCAGCGCTGAACGGCGGGGTTCCGATCGTGCCGACCGTCGCCATCGGAGGTCAGGAGACCCAGCTCTACCTCTCCCGCGGCGAGGGATTGGCCAAGGCGCTGCGGTTGGACAAGTTGATGCGGGTGAAGATCCTGCCGATCTCGGTGGGCTTCCCGTTCGGGCTTTCTGCTGTGGTCCCGGTGAACGTGCCGCTGCCGGCCAAGATCGTGATGCAGGTGCTGGAGCCGATCGACGTGCGAGCCGAATTCGGCGAGGACCCCGACATCGATGCGGTCGATGCCCACGTCCGCCGCGTCATGCAGAAGGCGCTCGACAAGCTGGCCAAAGATCGTCGCCTTCCGGTAATCGGCTAATCCCGATGGCACCGCTCGGCCTGCTGGGCACCATGGTTCGCGCGGGAATCATCGCACCGCTGAGACCGGACAAGTACCTGCGCATTGCCGCGGTAGTACGGCGCGAAGGACTTTCTGTCACAAGTGGTTTCGCGATGTCGGCGCAACGCTGCCCGAACCGCCCGGGCCTGGTCGACGAGCTCGGGGCACTGACATTCCGTGAGCTCGACCGACGCGCTGACGCGTTGGCGGCGGCGCTGCAGTCCTTGCCTGGCGGCACACCGGAAGTGGTTGCCATCATGTGCCGCAACCACCGTGGTTTCGTCGAAGCGTTGATAGCGGCTAACCGGATCGGCGCCGACGTACTGTTGCTGAACACGTCGTTCGCCGGGCCGGCGCTGGCTGACGTCGTCAACCGCGAAGGCGCCGACGCGGTGATCTACGACGAGGAGTTCACCGACTCGGTGGACCGTGCGCTGGTCGACAATCCCGACACCACCCGCGTCGTGGCGTGGACCGATCATCCCGAGGGTCACGACACCACCATCGAGAAGCTGATCTCCGCCCACGCCGGCCGGCGGCATACCAAGGCGGACCGAAACGGCAAACTGATCCTGCTGACGTCGGGAACCACGGGTAACCCTAAGGGCGCCAAGCATTCCGGCGGCGGTGCGACCGAGCTCCAAGCCATGCTGGATCGCGTGCCGTGGCACACCGAAGAAACGACGGTGGTGGTGGCCCCGATGTTTCACGCCTGGGGCTTCTCGCAACTGATCTTCGCGGCGTCGATGGGCTGCACGGTGGTAACCAGGCGCAAGTTCGACCCCGAGGCAACCCTGGCCCTGATCGACCGCCACCAGGCCACCGGCTTATGTGTGGTGCCGGTTATGTTCGACCGGATCATGGACCTGCCGGACGAGGTACGCCGTCGCTACAGCGGTCGCTCGCTGCGGTTCGCCACCGCATCTGGGTCTCGGATGCGTCCCGACGTCGTCACCCGGTTCATGGACGAGTTCGGCGACATCATCTACAACAACTACAACGCCACCGAAGCCGGCATGATCGCCACCGCCACGCCCACGGACCTGCGGGCCGCGCCGGATACCGCGGGTAAACCTGCTAGCTGCACCGCGATTCGCATCCTCGATAGCGAGTTCCGCCCAGTGCCTACCGGCGAAGTCGGTCAGATCTTCGTGCGCAACTCCAACCGCTTCGACGGATACACCACCGGCGCAAGCAAGGACTTCCATGAGGGCTTCATGGCATCCGGCGACGTCGGCCGCCTGGACGAGGCCGGACGGCTGTACGTGGTCGGGCGCGACGACGAGATGATCGTCTCCGGCGGAGAGAACGTCTACCCGATTGAGGTGGAGAAGACGTTGGCGGCGCACCCGGATGTCGCCGAGGCCACGGTGATGGGCGTCGAAGACGAACAGTACGGGCAACGGCTGGCGGCCTTCGTCGTGTTGGCGCAGAATGCCTCGGCCACCGTGGACGGCCTCAAACAGCATGTCCGGGACAACCTGGCCAACTACAAGGTGCCCCGCGAGATCGTCCTGCTCGACGAGCTGCCCCGCAGCAGCACCGGCAAGATCTCCCGCCGTGACCTGCTGGCCCGGTTGGAGGGTCGTGCCTGAGCGTCGAGTGTGAAGCCATTGCGAAAAACTCGCGAAAAAGTCGCAACAGTTTCACGCTCGGCGCAATGCGGCTAAGCCTGCGCCATCGCGCTTTCGATGACCGTTAGCTTTTCGGAAAGCCCTGCAGCGCGGCGGATTTCGATAAACTCATCGATGATGGCCTCGGTTAACTCATGCGGGTCCTCGACGGTGGCGCCGTCGGAAAGCACCGAGACGTTGAGCTGATCGACGTAACTCCACACCGTGATGTTCAGGCCGCTGCCCACCGTCAACGGTCCCACTGAATAGATCTCGGTGACCAAGGCCCCGCCGACCCGCCCGCGTTCACGCGGACCCGGAACGTTGGAGATCGGTATGTTGAGCACCTTGTTTTGGCCGTCGCGGCTGGCCAGCCAGCGGAACAGCGACTCTGACGGCGCCGGCGGAAAATAAGCCGCCCACCGGCTGACCAGCTCCGGCCCGAGCAGTTGGTGGCTCTCCTTGGCATCGACGGCGTAATCGTGGGTGCGCCGTACGCGTTCCAACGGGTCGTCGGCGTCGGCCGGCAGCGCCACCATCATGCCGGTGAAGTAATTTCCCGAAATGCGTTCCGGCGAAAAGTCGAAACTCACCGGCACCGAGGCCAGCAGCGGGTGATCGGCTTTGCCGTCATAGCGCAGCAACAATTTGCGCAATGCACCCGCGGACAGCGCCAGCACCATGTCGTTGATCGTGACACCGAGGGCTTTACCGGTCTCCTTGATATCGGCCAGTGCCAAGGTCGCCGTGGCGAATCTGCGCTCGGGAGTGAGCATGTGATTCATGAAGCTCGGCGGCGGGGTGAACGGCATCGTCAGTTCCGGTGACAGCTTGCGCGGGCTGCGGCGCACCCGGTTAATACCCTGCGCGGTGTAGCCGATGGTCCGCGGGATCCGCCCGATATGGCGCAGATGATCAACGAACGCCGACCGCACCAGCTCCCCGGTGGACGGCGCCGGGTCGGGCGCATAGCGAGTCTGACCGGACTGCGGGCCGGGTGCCAAATCCATACCCCGGGCCAACAGATTCGCCGCGGCCACCCCATCGGCGAGCGCGTGGTGGATCTTGCCGACCACCGCGATCCGGTTGTTGGCCAGACCCTCGACGAAGTACATCTCCCACAGCGGGTAATCGCGGTCCAGCGGGGTGCTGGCAATCTCGCCGATGGCCGCGTCGAGTTCGCGACGTCCGCCCGGGGCGGGCAGCCGCCACGGGCGCACGTGATAGGTCAGGTCGACATCGCAGTTTTCCCGCCACATCGGATGATGCATCTTGAGCGGAATGTCAACGAGCTGATAGCGAAACGGTTCCAGCTTGTACAACCGGCTGTGAATGACGCGGCGGAACTCGTCGATGCCGAAGTCGCGACGGTCGGGATCCAACTCGATCACGGCGACTTTGAGGGTGTGCATATGCACATTCGGTGTCTCGCTGTACAGCAACACCGCGTCCCAGCCGCTGAGCCTTTTCACCTGCGCTCCCTCATGGGACGGACCATAGTGTCGGCTGGCGGCTAGATAACTTCTTTGGCCGCGATCATCCGGTTGCGGTGAATTTGGTTGAGGAACAGCCCGACCGCGGTCGCCATCGCGCCGGTGCGCGCGCCGTCGGTCAGATCGAACCCGTGCCCGGCGCCGGGCAACTCCACGTAGCTGACCACCGAACGCGAAACCGCCCTCAGCCGCTCGACGAAACTGCGCGCCTGCTCGACGGGTATCACCTTGTCGCTGCTGCCGTGAATCACCAAGAACGGCGGGGCGTCCGGGTGTACCCGGGCGATCGGCGAGGCGCTGCAGAACACCTCAGGATGGCGGTCGATCCTGCGCTTGACCACAACTCGCTCGAGGAAATCAACGAACTGCTCCCGCTCGGGGGTCGACCGGTCCTCCCAGTCGTAGCGGCCGTAGATCCCCACCACGGCATCCACCGAGGTGTCCGAGCCGGCCGGCAAATCGGTCTGCATGTCGGGGTCGTCGGCGGTCAGTCCGGCCAACGCGGATAAGTGCCCGCCTGCCGAACAACCCGCTACCGCAATGAAATTGCGGTCACCGCCGAACTTGTCAACGTTGGCCCGCGCCCACGCGACAGCGGTTTTCACGTCCGTGATGTGGGATGGCCAGCGGTGGTGCGGCGAAACCCGATATTGCACCGACAGACACACCCACCCCAATTCGGCCAGATGCGACATCAGCGCATAGCCCTGCAGCTGGCGGCCGCCGTGCACCCAGGCGCCGCCGGGCACGAAGATCAACACCGGCGCCGGCCTGACCGGCAGATCCTTGCGACGCCATACGTCCAGCAGCTGCACCGGCTGCTTCCCGTAGCGCACCGAGGTGCGATGCAGATGGCGACGGTGTTGCATTGCACGCCAAAACGGCGGGGTCCGCTCCGGTGCAGGCCACTCGATCTCCAGGTCTTTGCCAGAGACGATGCCGCGCAGCGCGGCGTCGGAGACGGCCTGGGTCTTGTCCCGCTCGGCCTTACGGACCTCGCCAATGCCCGGGGTGAGCCACGACTTGGCCGACGAGGACAGGAATCCCGGCACCAGCCGGTAGCCCCAGACACCCATCGCGGTCACGCCACCCAGCGGCTCCAGGTGCCTGCCGACCACGGGCAGCGAGGCCATCGCATCGCTTAGTGCCAGCATGTAGTCGCCAGGGCGGGCTCGTAGCAACCACCGCGCCCGGGAGGCCATGGTCGGTCCGGGAAAGCGGGGAGCCGGTCTCACCGTCATTCGGGGAGCGTACCGCGCGGGTCCCTCGTCAGACTGGAAACGAGACTGCTTCGTCGGCCGGCAAGCCCCAAACGCAATAAATAGACGATGGCACTCGTCATGAACATGGCCGCGGTAAGCAATAGCCACCTGCCAAGAAACGGTTGTTGTGTCTGCCCGGTCGCGGCCAGGTACGTCGACGCGCCCTGTCCGATGATGCCCGGCAGAAACACCAGCAGCGTGAGCCCGGAGCCGAGGGCCGGCATCCGGAGGTAGTTGCGTACCGATACCGGCAGACGCCGGACCCGTCGTCGGCCGGCCCGGGCCCACAGGATCCGGTCGGCAAGCGCGTAGATCGGGAACAACACCAGATCGTGGGCGATCACGGCCGCGGCGAACCAGACCGCGATCGACTGCCACCAGCTGTGCGGATTCCACAGGGTCATCGGTTTGACGGTGGCCACAACATAGCCGAGTAGCGCGAACCCGGCTGCCATGGTCAACAGATGCAACGGGTACGACCCGTAGACGTCGTGAAAAACGGTGCGCCACCGGGCCGACACTTCAGCCTGCCTCGAAGTCGATTGCGGCCACCCATTTGGTGTTGTGGACGCCGGGCAGCGCCGGAACGATGATCCGCGCCGGATAGCCGTGGTCAAGCGTCAGGTCGGCGCCGTTGACGCGCAACGCCAAAAGCGCGTCGGGGTGGGCGATTTGATTGGCCTGCAGGCGTGCCTCGCCGAAGGCGCCCCTGCGCTGCAGCGACATCACCCGCGCCGCTTGCGGCGCTGCGACCCCGGCGAGCCGGGCAAGGTCGGCCAGCCGCACCCCGCTCCAGGTCTGGGTGGTCGACCAGCCCTCCACACACGCAATCGGCAACCGCGCGGTGTGCTGCGGCATGCCCGCCAACGCGGCGCGGTCCACCACCACCGCCGACGGGCCCCCGCGCATCGTGAGCCGCCACTGCGCGCCGACGCGGCGCGCATCGATACCGGCAGCAACGGCCGTCTTATTGACCGGGAAGTCGCCGTCACGGCTGCGCCCGCGAGGCAGCAAAAGCGCCGCGGGACGGAGGATCCCGCCGACGGTTTGACCGGCGGTCAGGATGGCCATCAGCAACGTGCCCGCACCGACCAGCCCCAGGGCACCGCGTCTGCTGATCGTCGGGTCCGCCGGATCGACCGGCACCAGCCCATCGGGGTCGAGTGGCTCCGGACGAGTATCTGATGTGCTGGTGCGCAACACTTTTCGAAGCGACGACGACCGCAATCCGCTGACCATGCGAGGAATCTTGACCACGATGTGCATAACGAAGCCCGCGATGAACACCCAGGCCCCGAAGTAGTGGGCGGTGTAGAAGCTGAACCCGAAAACGTAGTCGTACTGGATGTTGAGCACGCCGGTGACGATTTCGAATAGGATCCCGCCGACCAGCATGATCAGCGACAACCGCTCCAGCAGTTGGGCGATCGAGGCGACCGGCGGCCACGCGAACAGTCGCGGTATCACCGACCACAGCTTGGCCAGCACCACCGGGATGAGCACCAGACCCAGACCGACGTGCACGCCCTGGGTCAGCCGATACAGCCACGACGGCGCGGTAGGCCAGTCGAAGCCAGGCAGCCTCAGCCAGCCGACGTGGCCGGGGATGGCCTGGCCGAGCTGCGGCGCATAAGCGATGTACGAGAGCAGGCCGGTGAGGATGACGACAGGCAGTGTCACTAGCAACACCGATCCCAACACCGACGTCAGCCAGGGCCCACGTAGCGGGCTGCGCCATCTGAACCGCCTGTGGGGGCTCACGATTGCTCACAATACCGCCATGTCGGCGATGACCCGCTCGCCGATCAGATGGACTCCGGTCATCCTGAGCCCCACCTCGCGGGCCAGCATCGCAGCGCTGTCCAGGCCGACCGATGCCCAGCGAAACCACGGACCGATCTGGCGGGCGGACTCCAGGCGTACCCAGCCTGCGCGGATCCCGATCACCTCGGCGTCGAACTCGGCCACACATCGCCCACCGCAGGCCAACAACTCCGCGGCGCGGCCCAGGATCCGCCGCGGATCGCCGCCCAGACCGACATTGCCGTCGATCAGCAAAACTGTTTGCCAACAGCCCATTCCGGGCAGCGGCTGGAATACGTCAGTCAGGAGCGCCGGGGCTCCGCACCGGCCCGCCAGCCGGATCGCGGTGGCCGACCGGTCGACACCGAGCGCCGGAACACCTCGCCGAATCAAACGCGCAACCAAACGTCCGGGACCACAACCCAATTCGATCGTCGGACCATTGCACATCGCCACCACGGCATCATCGAACTCCTCGTCGGCGCCGCAAGCGCCCAACCAACGGTGCACGGGAAGTATTCGGAGCCCTCCGTCAGGATGACGGATCCAACATCGCTCACCGTCGAGTGCCCGCTCGTACAAGTGGCCCAGCATGTCCCCACCGGTACCCGGATCTGCGCTCTTTTAGTCCTGTGGCCCGGACGATGGGGTGGAAGTCAATGAACACATGGCTGGTCGGGAACTGCCTTACCGCCAAAGACCTCGTTGGCAAGCCGCTGTGTCCGAGGAACCGTACGGAGGTGCGCGCAACGCGTCGATCGATGGCGAGCATTGGCGATTCGGGCAGTCGTAGCATCCGCCGCTCGACCATTCGTGAATTGAGGCGCCCGGTGATAGCAGGGGCCGGGCGGCTCTGGCGTCCAGCGTCGTCGCGCACGCCATGGTCTAACTCGAGGCTCGACTGATCGAGCTGAAACTACAGAATTTGAGGTGTCCTCGTCGCGGATTTGATGCCGTCTAGGGCGTGCGACGAAAATTGTTGTGCTTCAGCGCTTCTTGTCGTGAAATAACGCATCGGTGGACGCGTCACGGCGGGCAGCCTTGGCCTGCTTGTCGGCGCGTTTCTCCTTCAATGACTTTCCAGACTTCTTGCTCATGGTTTGTCGAGGAGACTTATCGGACATCACTGGGCCCCTTCATCATGGGGGCCTGGTTGGTCCCGGTTCTCGGACTCTACCCCCGCAACGCGGAGTTGATCGGATCTTCCGGCGACGACGCGACGTTCGCCGCCATCTCGGCGCGTTTATCGGTTGTACGGCAATGACCGACTCCACGTTGTCTCCGTGTACGCGCCGGGGCTGTGCTGGCGTCGTTCGGCTGAGTGCTACCGGGTGTCGGCACTCACCCCTAGCGATGAGAAGTGGCGTAGCGTTGTAGACATCGGGCAGCTCGGTTGCGAGCGAACATGCTCGACTGAAAAGGAAAATTTGATGGCTTCACCAACGACGTTTCGCTCGCCCTACGTCCAACGTCTCGAACTGGTCAGGGACACCCTCATGTCCCATTCCAAGCTCGGAGATAAGGCGGCAAGCGAACTAGCGGAACATGTTCTGCACGCACTGAATTCGATTCCCGAGAAGGTGCGCTGAGCACGGACCAACGATGGTCCGCATTTCGTGATCACCCGGCCTTTCCCGATTCGTGTGCACGTTGTATTCACCGACTCGTCAAAGAATCGGCTAATCACTCACGATGCTGCCGGCATTTTGCCGGCGCACCTGGAGGTTTCAACCATGACAGTTACCGTGACACTCCAAGACGGCGCAACCGACAGTTATCTGAGGTACGGCGACGAGTACATCAAGCAGAACGACGGCACGCTCGATGTCGTCCGCGCTGGCGCCGACCGGCCGTATAGCTATGCGCCGGGCCTGGGGACCGACGTAGAGAGCAACGAAAAGCGGTTGACGGGGGGTCGTTTCGGGCGTTGGTTCAAAGGGGAAGCCACGAAGTCCTAGAAGCACGAAACACCTCAGTGGTGCCGGAGTCCGGAAGCGGAAATGCTTGCGGCGGAGGTTCAGTCCGGCTCACTTTGCGGCAGGCGCGACATTCCGTCGTGCTGTGACGTGCGGCCCCGAATGCGCGCTCGCGACTACTCTCGCACCTGACGATTGACGAGGCCCGTAACGCGCCGGGAATCGATCTCTTCGCCTCCGTCGCCGTAGTAGACGCGGTACTCCTCGATCACCGGCGTCCCCCCGTCTGAGCACTTGTCAGTGCCGCGCATTTCGCTGTCGGCTGTTTGCGTGACGCTATCGGCTGTTTGCGTGACTTTGATCCATCTTCCAGACCGGGGGTCTTGGAGCATGTCACCCTCGCGGATCTCCGACAGCGGCACCTGTTCTATTGCATGTTCCGAACTCATTGCTCTCCCGGATCGGCGTGCTAGGTCGGGTACGTCCACTATTCGAGAGATCGTCCCGGCGATCGCTTTGAGGATTCCCCAGCCAGCGCCAGCGGTCAATCACAGCTTTACTGGCGGCTACTGAACCGAGGCGCGATGACCACAGGTTGGGCTCGTCAAATTACCCATCCGGTCTCCGCCCAGGTGGTCGGGCTACAGAGCGATTTCGTCCGGCCCCGATGAGAGCTCCAGGCGTCGGGAAACTCACCCCGCCTTGGGCGTCCGTGGTGGGACTTGCTGGCCGGCATCATCTCCGCGCGGCGTGTCGCTGGTTGGCGAGTCCGGATCGATCTTGTCGGCCCGCTCGAATTCTCGGCTCAGCTCGCTGCGGGAGGTAGCCGCGTCGGTGCGACGTGCTTGCGCCTCGTGCTGCAGGCCTTCCGAGTGCGCTGCCATGGCTTCGGCCTCGGCTTGCGCAGCGCGGGCCTTGGCTGCCGTCTCATCGGCAAGCGCTTCCTGTTGGCCCACCTCGTGGGACTGTTCGACCGCTTTCTGTCGGATGTCGCCCGCTTGGGCGCGGCGATGTTCGGTGCGTTTCTTGCGCGCCACCCACGCGATTGCGGCGACCAGCAGAATTAACGCGACAACAACGACGACGATCCAAACGATAGTGCTGGTAGTCATGTCGGCTCCTCGGATTGGTTGAGCATGTTGATTGTTGAAATCGGTTGGAATTGAGCTGTGGGAGTTATGAACTGGGCTGGGGCACGTCGCAGCGTAGGGGACCGCGATTACGCCCCCGAACTGGCCGGTTAGTAGTAGTGGCGGCGGCCGGCGACGGCGTGTCCCATCCGTCCCATCACCGCCAGGAACAGGCCGACGACGAGGAGGATGACGCCGAGGATCAAAACAACATGGGCGAGGGCGAAGGTAGGGACGAGGCTGGGGAGGACGAACCCGAGGATGATGAGGATGCCTCCGAGAACGATCATGACGTTTATCTAGTTTCTCTGTAAATATTTGGGGAGGAGGATTGCCCGGGTTAGTGCTTGAAGGCGTCTTTGACCTTGGCCCCTGCTTGTTTGGTGTTGCCCTTGAACTGATCGATGCGGCCCTCGGTGCGCAGGCGGGTGTTGCCGGTGACGCGGCCGAAGATCTTCTTGGCGGCGCCCTTGGCCCCTTCGAGCTTGTGGGCGATCTTCTTATTTATGCTCATTGCTTCTTACCCATATTCGTTGCGGATTCTTTCTTTCGGGGATCACAGCTCGCGACTGAAGACTCCCCCGAATGAACTGGATCGGCGCTTATCGGCGTTCGCCGCCGACGCCCGGTGCGGTCGGTTGTCGACCGTGCGACCGGCGACCGAGGAAGGAACCCCTCATCCTCCGCGGTCGGGTCGTGGTCGATTCCGAGTCCACCGTTGAGCCGGTGGCCGCCCCGACGGGCTGCTGTTGGAAATCGCGGTCCCGGTTCACAAATTCCGCTTCGCGCTGCGACCTTTGAAGTTCACGGCGGGCGTCGCGGCCGCGGCCGGCGGTGCGGTGTGCACCGGCCAGCAACACGCTCATACCGAGCATCGCCAGCGCGCCGATCACGATCCCGAAGAGGAACAAAGTGCCCGTCGACCCGGTGACGTGATAGCCCAACACCGAGAAGTTCTCGCTCAACGGGTGAGCGGCCCCGGCATTGTTCAGCACGCCGAGCAACCCGACGAATACAGCGAAGAGTAGAACAACTAATCCAACGATGACAATCATGTCGAGATCTCCGATCGCGGTAGTTGATATCTAATTACACGCCGCACCTAGGGTGGTGTCAACAGTGTAGACATACATTGTTGAATGTATTGTTGATTTACGGTGTTGTATTACCATCGGTAACCGGTTCGACGACGAGGCAGAAGGGGAGTGCTGAGGCAATGACCAGGCAGTCGACTGGCCCCGACGCAGGCGCCGACGGCGAGGACCCGTCCGCCGTCGAAGCAGACACCGGTCAGCTCAACCGGTCGATCATCCTGCAGGCCGCGCTGAGGATCGTGGACCGCGACGGTGTGGACGGACTGTCGATGCGCCGTCTCAGCGAAGCGGTGGGCCGAGATCCGGTGATGCTTTACCGCCACGTCCCCAACAAAGCCGCAGTGCTCGACGGAGTCGCCGAGCTGGTGCTCGCACAGCTATCCGTGGACAGTACGGACCCGCACTGGGCCGGCCAACTGCGTACCGTCGCGCGCGACTTCCGCCAATTGGCCCTGAGGCACCCCAACGTGGTGCCGCTCCTGGTCACTCGACCGTTGGCCACCCCGCTCGGGCAGCGGCCACCAGGAATGCTGCGGCCGCTAGAGAACGTCCTCGCACTGCTCACATCTGCCGGCTTCACTGGCGAGGATGCCCTGCACATTTACCGAGTGCTGTTCGGCTACCTGTACGGCCACATCCTCAATGAGTTGCAGGAGGTTATCGAGCGACCCGAGGAAACCGACCATGTGCTCCGGCTCGGTCTTCACCGACTCGCGATCACCGAATTCCCTCAACTGCGGGCCTTGGCGCCCGCCCTAGCCTCCTACGACGGCGCCGCCGAACTGGACCGCTTTCTCGATCTGCTGCTCCCCGGCATTACCGCAACCCTCACCGGCCGCGACGGACAACCCGCAACCGTCTGAGATGCATGCGCCGTTGGTTTCTCACCGACTGACTCCGACCGCCACAGGCGTCATCGCCACCGACGTACCACCTGGCCAAGGTGTCGGAATCTGACTTGCTGCAACAACATTGAGTCATTTGACTGCACTCCATACGGTCGGTGGAGGGAAGATTCCGGCTGTGATCGAGGTATAGGTGCAGCGCCCCACCATCGGCAACCCACTGCCAGGGCTGGCTGTTGTGCAACGACGGGGCTCGGCACGCTAACTGCACGGCGGCCCTGAGTATGTCGGTATCCACCAACGTGTCCGGCATGATCAACCTCCAGTTCGTGTCTGAGTCAATGCCGGGTCTTTGGTCCTCGAGTAGCGAGCGCTTTGGGCCCAATCGATGCGGCCGGAAATCCCATGCTGCCCAGGTCATCTGGATCCAGACCCGGCGCCGCGATGCGAGACTTCTTTTCGGGGTCGAGGATGCGGTAGGCCAGAAGTTTGATGCGGTCGCTGATAAGGAACCAGGCGAGCGCGTATACCCACACCGCAGCTGCCCACCCCCAGCCCAGCGGGGTCATGAATAGCCCGTAAACGGCAATGAATGTGGCGATGGTCTGGGTGCCGAGGACGGCGATCAACAAGATGCGCGCGGGACGGATGGACCAGAACGGTCCGCGGGTTCGGGTCAAGAAAATGGTCAGGTGGCCCGCGACAGAGAGCATGAGGTACATCAGGGTCTGCAGGCGCGGGTGGCCCAGGTCGAAGACACGGTCGCCGAGATAAAACAAGCCGAATGCGGCGATGGGTCCGACCACCCCCAGGACCGTCGAGATGCCAAGTACCAGGCGCATATTCCACGCTTCGGGCTCGTCCTTGTAGTGGACGTTGTCGTAGGCGATGGACAGGATTGCGCCGTCGTTGAGCAGCGCGAGCATCACGATCATGATGGCGGTGAGCGGGTAGAAGTTGAACACGAGGATTGCGACGGTGATGAATAACAGCACCCGCAGCGTTTCGGTGATGCGGTACATCGCGTAGCTGTTCATTCGCTGAAAGATCTTGCGGCTCTGCTTGATCGCCTCGACGATCACCGATAGGCCGGGGGTCAGCAGCACAATGTCGGCGGCTGCGCGGGCGGCGTCGGTGGCACCCGATACGGCGATGCCGCAGTCCGCTTTTTTCAAGGCTGGGGCGTCGTTGACCCCGTCGCCCGTCATCCCGACGATGTGGCCACGCTTCTGCAGTACGTCGATGATGTGGTACTTATGCTCGGGAAAGACTTGGGCGAAACCGTCTGCGGTCTCGATGGATTCGGCCACTGCCGCCGATTCGTTCTTCTTCGCGTCTCCCAAGGCTGCGGCGTCGAGGATGTCGGTGCCCAAGCCGACCTTGGCCGCGGTCTCTTTCGCGATGGCCAGCGCGTCACCGGTCACCATCTTGACGGTGACGCCCATCGCTGCGGCGGTGGCGATGGTCGCTGCAGCGTCGTCGCGGGGCGGGTCGAACAGGGGCAGTACTCCGACGAATTGCCAGCCACCGTCGCCGTCGGCGCGGGCCACGCCTAAAGACCGGAAGCCCCTGGTGGCGAAATCGTTGACTGCGCTGTCCGCGGCGGCTCTGATCTGCGCGGCGTTCGCGGCCAGCGCCAGGATGACCTGCGGCGCGCCCTTGGTGACCCGGAAGGCGGTCCCGTCGGCGTCGGTGACGATGGCCTCGGTGCGTTTGTGTACCGGGTCGAAGGGTTCGAAGTGGGTGACAGTGTAAGCCTGCAGGACGTTGGCGTCGCCGAGGCCGCCGAGCACCGCCCGGTCGATGGGGTCGTCGTTGTCAGCGCGGGAGGCCAATGCGCCGTCGAGGATGACAGTCGCGGGCGTGACGCTGTCGATGCTGAATGGGGTGCCCAACGTCAGCGAGTTCTGGGTCAGGGTGCCGGTCTTGTCCGCGCACAGCACGTCCACACCGGCAAGTTCCTCGATGGCGACCAGGCGGCTCACGATGGCTTGTTTCTTGGCGAGCAGCCGTGCGCCGACGGCCATCGTCACCGACAGCACGGTGGGCATCGCCACCGGGATCGCGGCAACGGTCAGAACCAGGGCGAACTGCAGCGTGGTCAGGATCGCATCGCCGCGCAGGATCGCCGTGACGACGATGATGGTGACCAGCGCGACCGCGAGGATGATGAGGTAGTTGCCGATCTTGAGCACGGCGCGCTGGAAATGGCTGACGGTGTGCGCGTCCTGCACCAGCTCGGCGGTCTTTCCGAAGTAAGTGTGGGTGCCGGTGGCATAGACCAAGGCGCCGATCTCACCTTGCCTGACAATGGATCCGGAGAACACGGCGTCACCGCTTGCGCAGGTGGCAGGTAGCGACTCCCCGGTGAGCGCGGACTGATCTACCTCGATCTCGTCGCCGTCCAGCAGCCGGGCGTCGGCGGGCACAATGTCACCCAGGCGCAGTCGGATCACATCACCGGGCACCAACTCCCGCGCTGGCGCGGTGACCCATGCGCCGTCGCGTTTCACGCGCGCGTTGATCGCCAGCTTGGCTTTGAGGGCCTCAATGGCGTTGCCCGCCTGACGTTCCTCGGTGTAGCCGACCACACCGTTGGCCACCAGCAGCAGCAGGATGATGAAGAAATCCGGCCAGTGCCCGACCGCGCCGGACAGCACGACGGCGATCTCGATCATCCATGGGATTGGACCCCAGAAATAACCGAGGAACTTAAACAGCGGGTTGGTCTTGTGTTCCGCGATCTCGTTCGGCCCGTACTGCGCCAACCGCTTCGCCGCCTCGACCTTGCTCAATCCCCCCGGCGAGTAGCCCAGCTCCTCCTCCAGCTCGGGCATGGGCGCCGATTTCAAATCGTGGCCCGGTTCGGGTGTGCCCGTCGAGTGGGGCGGCGTGACATGCGGCGTGTCAGTGGTCATGGCGTCCAGTCCGTAAGCCGTACGTCAACGGCCGGTTCGCAGCAAAGGCGATCTGGGCGGTCATGCCTGAGCAGACACAAGACGCTATCGATCGGAAAGTACTGTGCAGGAGCCGGTTTCGGTGCCCCCGGAGTGCGTAAAGTGGTCATGGTGATGCCCAGGTGTGCGGTTGTCACCGGAACGTCCGGCACGAGCGACTGCTCAGTGAGGGCAGCGGCGGACAGCTGGCCTCATCCCGGACTGTTTGAGCTTCCCAACGTCGTTGACGCTACACCCCGCGGGCGTGGGCTGCCGCGGCTAGTTTCAGCAATGTCCAGTGCTCAATGGACGTCGAAGTGCCCGTCATCGTCGCGGGTGTTGATCGCTGATGCCGCGCCCACGTCGACACCTCAGCCAGCAACTCAGGCAACCCCAGACTGCCGGCCAGCAAGCCCGCCAGGTCGTCAATCCCGGCCCGCAAGTCGGGCAAGCATCAACGCTGGCCTGTTCGGAGGTCACTGACCCGACTGGGGTGCTCTGGACGCGCAATCCTCGGCGCTGTCTGCGCCTACGCAGGTGCGCGCGCTGCTTCCAAGATGAACGCTCAGAACGGTCTTCGCCGCACAATCGGCGGCCCGGTGCCACATCCCTCCGGGCCGGCATGTGGCGCGGTGGCTGGCCTGCTCGGACCGAATCGACGAAGGTCGCCGTTCATCCCGCGCGTGGTCGTCGCCAACGCGGTGGTGTGGGTCTCCGAAGAACACCAGGCGGGCAACCCAATTAACCAAATGGAGTCGAAGCCGGCGATCACCGCCTGCCTCTAGCAGCGGAAAGTGGGGCACCCCGCGAAAGTGGTGGCGAACTCCGGTCACCATCTGCGACGCTGATACTGTCCGTTCCCTGTGCGCGCGGTCGCCCTGAGCAACGGACATACGACATGACCAGGAGGCGAAGTTGTCGGCGCACTGGAAGAGACTGGCAGAGGCTACCCGGGTAAAGCCGGGGTCCAAGGTGGACCTGGCCAAGGACTTCGATCCCGGCCGCCACGACAAACAGCTTCGAAAAGACCACGGTGCCGCGGTGCTGGCTGACGCGAAGGCGGCGCTGCTGGATTTGCAGGACCGCTTCTACGCCCAGGCCGACCGGTCGCTGCTGATCATCCTTCAGGCGATCGACGCGGCCGGTAAGGACGGCACGATCAAGCACGTCATGAGCGGCCTCAACCCCGAGGGTGTCGACGTGTACAGCTTCAAGACGCCATCGGCGACCGAGCAGGCACATGACTACCTCTGGCGCCACCAAAGGTCGCTGCCGGAACTGGGCCGCATCGCGGTGTTCAACCGGTCCCACTACGAGAACGTATTGATCACCCGTGTGCACCCCGAGACGTTATGGCCACGCACCGCGGTGCTCGACGCTGGGGACATCTGGCAGCGGCGGTATCGCGACATCAACGACTGGGAGCGCTACCTCACCGACAACGGGACCGTCATCGTCAAGCTGTTTCTCAACGTCTCCAAGGACGAACAGGCGCACCGGTTCCTTGAGCGCATCGACGAACCCGAGAAGAACTGGAAGTTCTCCGTCGCGGACCTACGCGAGCGCGCGTTCTGGGACGACTACCAGCGGGCCTTTCAAGACATGCTCAGCCACACCAGCACCGTCTGGGCACCCTGGCATGTGATCCCCGCAGACCACAAATGGTTTAGCCACGTGTCGACTTCCGCGGTGCTGTTGGAGACGCTGCGGGATCTCAACCCGCAGTATCCGCAGGTCGACGCCGCCGCCAAAGCTGAGCTGGCAGAGGCAAAGAAGGAGTTGGTGGGCAACGACGGTGACGCGGCCGCACAGTCGTCGTGACAAGGTGGAACGTGGTGGACGATCTGCGGCGGATCCTCTACGCGGGCAGGTCCACCCGCAGCGCCAGGTGCTCATCGAGAATCCGGCGCAGCGCGGCGTCCATCGGATGCGCGGATGCGAGGTCGCGGCCGAACCGGCTGTCCACCACGACTACCGTGCCCTCATGCAGTTCGGCGGTGTCGACCTGATCGACGAACGGATCGAACAATGCGGGCGGCGTGGCCAGGTAATACAGCGCCCGGCGCGACTCGTTCAACCCGGCGGCATACATCAGTCCGTGTTGGGTGATCACGAAAAGTTCCGAGGTGATCCTGGCGTTCGGGGTCTCGGCTTTGGCCCATGCCATTGCGGCGCACCGGGTCTGTGCCAATCTATCGGGCACCTCGTCAGTCAGCGTGAGTAACCTTTCGACGAGTGCGCGACCCATTCGCGGATATGCGTCGATGGCGGGTCTGAAGTACCGCTGGAAGATCTCGCCGAAAAAGTCGTACGGTTGCTCGCTCATCGCAGCTCCCAGGTTTCAGACGGACTCCTCCATTGTGCGCCCGTACCGTCAGCTGAGCACGAGTTTGGTTACGACGGCGGCCTCGCTGCCGTTGACGCAGTTACGGTTGTTCTGTCTCAGTGGTTGTCGCACTGGCTGGTTCGGCCTCCGTTGCATTCGTCGAAGCCGACACTTCCGAGCGCCAAGACCGT
Source organism: uncultured Actinomycetota bacterium (assembly GCA_963791535.1). Taxonomy (GTDB): domain Bacteria; phylum Actinomycetota; class Actinomycetes; order Mycobacteriales; family Mycobacteriaceae; genus Mycobacterium. Next base: position 86,615 of record CAWBSW010000011.1, read on the forward strand.
GTCCAGCACATCCGTCCCTGGACGGAGTTGCGATGATGGGTCGATGCAGTCGGCAGCAGCGTTCACGGCGCGGGTGCTGGGGGCGCGGTCGATGTTGTTGTCCTCACTGCACGGCTACCGATCGTCGTGGGTGATCGGCGACCTGGTCGCAGCGCTGACGTTGCTGGCGATCGCGGTGCCTGAGCAGTTAGCCACCGCCCGGCTGGCCGGTATGCCGCCGATCACCGGCTTCTACGCGTTTGTCGCGGGCAGCGTCATGTTCGCGCTGTTGGGATCGAACCCGCAGATGTCGGTCGGCGCCGATTCGACCATCGCCCCGCTTTTCGCCGTTGGCATCGCCGCCGTGGTGTCGGCCGTCTCCCCTGACTACGTGGCGCTGATCGGAATCCTCGCGGTGATGGTCGGCGTGTTGGTGGCCCTTGTCGGTCTACTGCGGCTCGGGTGGGTCGCCGAGTTTCTGTCGGCGCCGATCATCAGCGGATTCCTTGGCGGGGTAGCGATCATCATCGTGGTGCACCAGCTACCTGATCTGCTCGGCCTGCCCGGCGCCAGCGGCAGCACACTGCACCGGGTGGGTGTCACGCTCAGCGACCTGCATCGAATCAACGGGTGGGCGCTGGGCATCGGGGTCGGCGTGTTCACCGTCGTGGTCGTCGCCGAACGGGTCGATCGCCGGCTTCCGGGGGCGTTGGTCGGGCTGATCGGCTCTACGATCCTCGTCGCTGCGTTGAAGCTGCGCACCCACGGGGTGATGGTGTTGGGTGCGGTGGCCCACGGCGCGCCGCACCTCGGGCTGCACGGGCTGTCCTGGTCGGCGCTTGGTGCGGTCGCGCCGATCGCCGGCGTCGTCGCCCTGGTGATTGTCAGCCAGACGGCGGCGACGACCCGCGCGTTCGCCGACGAGGGCGCATATGAGGTCGACGTCAATCGTGACTTCCTCGGCGTCGGAGCCGGCAATGTCGTCGCCGGCCTGGTCGGCGCCTTCCCGGTGGACGCAAGCCCGCCACGAACCGCCGCTGTGGTCTCGGCCTCCGGGCGCACCCAGGTGGCCGGTCTGGCTGCTGCCGGCGCCCTGGTGCTGTTGATCCCTGCCGTCGCCCTGCTCGAGGACCTGCCCTTGGCGACCCTGGCGGCGATTCTGATCTTCATCGCCACCCGAATCTTGCACATCCACGATCTGGTCGACATCGCCCGCTACGATCGTTTCGAATTCGGACTGGCTCTGATCACCCTGCTCACGGTCGCACTCGTCGGCGTCGAACAGGGCATCACCGTCGCGGTCGCGTTGGCCATCCTCGACCGCACCCGCCTCAGCGCGCGCCCGCACCTGCACGTCCTGGGCCGCATCCCCTCGACCACAAGTTGGGCCCCGCTCGACGGCAGCGAACACGCCATCGCGGTTCCCGGGGTACTCGTGGTGCTGTTCGCGACACCCCTCTGGTATGCCAACGCCAGTCGTTTCAGGACCGACTTGACTGCCGCGGTCGATCGCGCAGGTCACTCACTTCGGCTCGTCGTGCTCGACGCTATGGGAATGACTGATATTGATTACACCGGAGCGTGCGCATTACGCCAGATGCTCGACCAACTCGACCACAGTGGCGTGTCCTTCGCGTTGGCAAGAATCAACAAAACGGTCCGCGCCGGCTTGGCGCGAAGCGGCCTGCTGGCGCGGATCGGCGAGGACCACTTGTTCGCCTCCGTCGGCGAAGCAGTTAACGCTCTGCGCCCCAAGTAGCTGAGTAGCCGACCAGCGGCTCGTTGAGCGATTTGCCTGGAGTGGTTAATGCGCGTAGGCCGTCAGCGGCCTTCAGCCCGGTGAGGAGCGCGGTGAGACCCACTTTCGCGTGACTGAACAGCATGGCGGTTTTGGGCCTGCGGCGGCGCCGCGGGTAAGGGTCGAAAGACCTTGAGTAGCTGTGAATCGCGCTCGAATGATGTGTGCAAGCCGCTACGGTTACCAGGGGCCGTAGTCGGTGCTGTCGGCTTGTTGTAGCGCGCTGACGTAGTCCCAGCGTTCGCGGGTGGTCTCGTCGGCGCCGACGGGTACCGCGAGCAGCCCACGCAGTTCCTCGACGGTGGTATATCCCTTGCGTCGCATCCATTCACACAAGCCGTCGAGCAGTACGGTGGCGTGTTCCGGGCCGTGGCGCAGCAGTGCTGACGCCGTCATCACCACATCCGCGCCGGCAAGCAGGTACTTGATCAGCTCAATGGAGCTCTCGACGCCGGTCGTCGCGGCGAGCGACGCGCCGACTCGTCCGCGCAGTAGCGCAATCCACGTCAGCGGCAACCGAATCTCCGCCGGGGTGGACAGCGACACCGCGCGCACCACGGTGAGGGTCTCGGGGTCGATGTCGGGCTGCAGGAATCGGTTGAACAGAACAAGCCCGTCCGCACCGGCCTCATCCAGGCGCCGCGCCATCTCGCCGGTCGCGCTGAAGTACGGACTGAGCTTCACGGCCACGGGTACGGTCACCGCGTCCTTGACCCGCGCCAGGATGTCGAGATGACGCTGCTCGACATCGCGGCCGTGGATATGCGGATCGCCGGGCAGGTAGTAGATGTTCAATTCGATTGCGGCCGCACCGCAGTCCTGCATTGACCGGGCGTACCGGGCCCAACTGCCGGGCGTGCTGCCGTTGAGGCTGCCGATCACGGGAACTGAGACCACGCCGGCCGCACGTTCGAGCAGACTCAAGTAGCGGCGTGGGCCGTGGTCCTCGTCGGCGGCGTGCGGGAAGTACGACAACGACTCGGCGAAGCTCTCGGTGCCCGCCTCGGCAAGACGTGCGTTCTGCTCGGCCTCGCGGCGCAGTTGCTCTTCGAACAGCGAATAGAGCACCACCGCACCGACGCCGGCGTCGGCGAGGCGCCGGACGCCGTCGACGGTCTGCGACAGCGGAGATGCGGCCGCGACCAGGGGGTTGCGTAATGTGAGGCCCAAATAGCGGGTCGACAGTTCCATCAGCGTTCCCTGCGGGCATCGGCGTGGAAGTGTTCGGGACCGCGAGAAGCCATCTCCTCGTAGACATTCCAGCGCTGAGCGTTGGCTTGTTCGGCGAGGCCGAGAAGCCGGTCATACTCGGCCGGATCGGCGTTGGTCAGTGAGCGGTAACGCAATTCCCGGGTGCGGTAGTCGGCGAGCGGGATCCGCGGCTGGTGCGAATCGAGCAGGAACGGGTTCTCTCCGGCCGCCCGCAGCACCGGGTCATAGCGGATCAGCGGCCAGTGTCCGCTGGCAACCGCGCGGTACTGCTGATCCATCCCGAGACGCATATCGATGCCGTGCGCAATGCACTGGCTGTACCCGATCACCAGCGACGGGCCGTCGTAAGCCTCCGCCTCGCGGAAGGCCTGCAGGGTCTGCTGCGGGTCGGCACCCATCGCGACCTTGGCGACGTAGACGTTTCCGTAAGCGATCGCTTGCAGCGCGAGATCCTTCTTCGGCACCGTCTTGCCGGCGGCGGCGAACTTGGCGACTGCGCCCAGTGGTGTCGACTTGGACATCTGACCGCCGGTGTTGGAATAGACCTCGGTGTCGAGCACCAGCACATTGACGTTGCGCCCAGTGGCCAACACGTGGTCGAGCCCACCCGACCCGATGTCGTACGCCCAGCCGTCACCACCGACAATCCACACGCTGCGCCGGACCAGGCTGTCCACCACGCTGCGCAGGTCGGCAGTCACAGCGGGATCGAGGCCCGCAAGGCGGTTCTTGAGCTCGGCCACCCGCTCACGTTGGGCTGCCAACTCCGACTCCCGCAGCTGCGGTGCCGCCAGAATGGCGTCGACGAGTCCGGCACCGAGCGTGTCGCGCAATTCGGCGAGGCGTCGCCGGGCCAGCGCGACATGTCCGTCGCTGGCCAACCGCAGGCCGAGCCCGAACTCCGCGTTGTCCTCGAACAGCGAGTTCGACCAGGCGGGACCCCGCCCGTCCGCGTCGGTGGTCCAGGGAGTGGTGGGCAGGTTGCCGCCGTAGATCGACGAGCAGCCAGTTGCGTTGGCGATCATCAGCCGGTCCCCGAACAGCTGCGAGAGCAGCTTGAGGTATGGCGTTTCGCCGCAACCCGCGCAGGCGCCGGAGAACTCGAACAGCGGCTGCAGGAACTGGGTGCCGCGCACGGTGCCGAAGTCCACCCGGGACCGGTCATTGGTCGGCAGGGTCTCGAAGAAGCTGATGTTCTCGCGCTCTGCGATCAACCGCGGCTCGCTCGGGGCCGAGATTGATCGCCTTGGTAACGGCGCTACCCGGTATGACGACCGGGCAGGCCTCGACGCACAGGCCGCACCCAGTGCAGTCCTCGACGTACACCTGCAACGAGAACCGGGCGTTCGGGAGGCCGACGGCGTCCAGGGGTGCGGAGTCGAACTGTTGTTGGCGCCCCGGCCAGCTGGGACTGGTCGTAAAACTTGGAGCGGATCACGCTGTGCGGGCAGACGAAGCCGCAGTTGCCGCACTGAATGCAGCTGTCGGCGTCCCAGACCGCAACCAGCTCGGAGATGTTGCGCTTCTCGTATGCGGTCGTGCCGCTCGGGTAGCTGCCGTCCACCGGAAGTGCGCTGACCGGCAAGGCGTTTCCGCGTCCGGCCATCATCTCCGCGGTGACGGTGCGGACGAACTCCGGCGCGGACTCGGGCACGGTCGGTGCCGGTGTGCGCGTGGAGGTGACCAGGGTGGGCACCTCGATCCGGTGTAACCCGGCCACCGCGCCGTCCACTGCGGCCAATTCTTTCGCCAGCACGTCGGCGCCGCGATTTCCGTACATCTTTTCCACCGATTGCTTGATGCGGGCGATCGCCTGCTCGGGGGGCAGCACGTCCGAGATCGCGAAGAAGCATGTCTGCAGCACGATGTTGATCCGCCCGGCCAGCCCGGCCTCACGTGCGATCCGATCGGCGTCGACAGCGTACAGCGTGATCCGCTTGGCCAGGATCTGTTCCTGAACCAGCCGGGGTAGCGCGTCCCAGACCTTCGCGGCAGGCTGCCGACAGTTCAGCAGCAGCGTCGCGTCCGGGGCAGCCCGACCCAGCACGTCGATTTTGTCGAGGAACCGGAACTGGTGGCAGCCAACGAAATTGGCTCCATTCACGAGGTAGGGGGCCCGTATGGGATCCGGCCCGAAGCGTAGATGCGACTCGGTCTGCGAACCCGATTTCTTCGAGTCGTAGACGAAGTAGCCCTGGGCGTGCAGCCCTTCTTCGGACCCGAGGATCTTGATCGTGTTCTTGTTCGCGCTGACGGTACCGTCCGACCCCAGCCCGAAGAAGATCGCCCGGAACGTGTCGGGTGACTCGATGTCGAACGCCGGGTCGTAGTCGACGCTGGTACCGGAGACGTCGTCGTCAATACCGATAGTGAAACGGCGCCGTGGTTGCTCGCGCACGAGTTCGGCGAGCACCCCGGCGACCATGGCGGGCGTGAACTCCTTCGAGGACAGTCCGTAGCGTCCGCCGGTGACTCGTGGCAGGACCGGTCGTTCTCCGTCGGAATGCGCCTCGGCGAGCGCCGCGACGACGTCCAGATACAACGGTTCGCCGATCGAACCGGGTTCCTTGGTACGGTCCAGAACGCCGACCGTGCGCACCGTCGCCGGCAGCGCTTCGAGGAGCGCTCTGGTGGGAAATGGGCGATATAACCGCACCTGCACCACGCCGACCCGCTCGCCGCGCTCGACGAGAGCAGCAACGGTCTGCACCACGGTCTCGGCGCCCGAGCCCATGACCACCAGCACTCGCTGCGCTTGCGGGTGTCCGGTGTAGTCGACGATGTGCATCTTGCGGCCGGTGCGCTCGCCAAGGCGGGCGAGCAGGTCCTCGACGACACCGGGAACCCGTGCGTAGAACGGGTTCACCGTTTCACGCGCCTGAAAGTAGACGTCCGGGTTCTGCGCGGTCCCGCGAATGAACGGGCGCTCGGGAGACAGCGCCCGTCCGCGATGAGCCCACACCAACTCCTCGGGCACCAATGCCCGTAGGTCGTCGTCAGAGAGCGTCTGAATCGTGTTGAGTTCGTGCGAGGTTCGGAAGCCGTCGAAGAAATGCACGAACGGTACCCGGGTCGCCAGTGTGGCCGCCTGCGCAACGAGCGCCAGGTCCTGGGCCTCCTGGACGGAGGCCGATGCGAGCAGCGCGAATCCCGTTTGCCGCACGGCCATCACGTCCGAATGGTCTCCGAATATCGACAACCCCTGCGCTGCAATCGATCTGGCCGCGACATTAATGACGGCCGACGTCAGTTCGCCGGCGATCTTGTACATATTCGGGATCATCAACAGCAGGCCCTGCGACGAGGTGAAGGTCGTGGTCAACGCGCCGCTCTGCAGGGCGCCGTGCAGAGCTCCGGCCGCTCCACCCTCGCTTTGCATTTCGACCACTGTCGGGACGGTGCCCCACACATTGGGCCGCCCGGCGCTGGACCATTCATCGGCCAACTCGGCCATCGGCGATGACGGTGTGATCGGGTAGATGCAGCACACCTCGTTGAGCCGGTAGGCGACCGAAACGGCGGCCTCGTTGCCATCCACCGTCACACGTGTCATTTCGGCTCCGGGAACATCTCGATGGCGTGCACCGGGCACTGATCGAAGCAGACGGCGCACCCGGTGCAACTGTCGTAGTCGAACTTGTAGCCGTGTCCGACCCCGAGTTTGATCACCGCGTCCTCCGGGCACGCGCCGAGGCAGCCGTCGCATTCGAAGCAGTTCCCGCACGAAAGGCAACGCCCCGCCTCGTAGGTCGCCTCCTCGGCGGACAAACCGCCGACGACCTCCTCGAAACTCTCGACGCGTTGTGCCGGCTCGACTTCGGGCTGCTGACGTCGCGCGGTGTCACCGAAAAACCACAGGTGCAGCGAGTCGAACGTCGCCGTCGGGTGTTTCGCCGAGCGCCGGCCCGTCGCGTCGCGCAACCAGGCGTCGATGTTGTGTGCGGCCTTTTTCCCGTGTCCGACACCGACTGTGACAGTGCGCTCGCTGGGCACCATGTCGCCGCCGGCGAATACGCCCGGACAGCCCGTCATCAATGATTCCGAGACCCGCACGCTGCCGTCGCCATCGAACTCAACTCCCGGCAGCGTCCGCATGAATGCCGATTCCGTTTCCTGGCCGAGCGCCATGATCAGGGTGTCGGCGGCCAGCGTCTCAAAGCGCCCGGTTGGTCGTGGGTAACCGGAGTCGTCGAGTTCCATGACCTCGACCCGCAATTCGGGACCGTCGAAGGCGCTGATCGTCCGCAGCCAGTTGATGCGCACGCCCTCGCGTTCGGCATCCTGGGCTTCCTCCTCGTGGGCGGGCATCTGCTCGCGAGTGCGGCGGTAGACGATGACCGCGTCCTCGGCGCCGAGGCGGCGGGCCACGCGGGCGGCGTCCATCGCGGTGTTGCCGCCGCCGTAGACGGCCACGTGGCGCCCTATCGCCGGCCTTTCGCCCGAGGCGACGCTGCGCAGAAAAGGCACCGCGTCCACCATCGCGCCGGCGTCACGAGCGGGGATGTCGACTCGTTTGGCCAGATGCGCACCGACCGCGACGAACACCGCGTCAAAGCCGCCCTCGTCCCGCTCGGCCGCGAGGTCCTCGACCCGGTGATCGCTGGTCAACTGGACGCCCATAGCCGCGATCCGGTTCAGCTCGACATCCAGCACGTCACGCGGCAGCCGGTAGCTCGGAATGCCGTACCGCATCATCCCGCCGGGCACCGCGCCGGCGTCGCGGATCTCGACCTGGTGGCCGAGGCGTGCCAGATGGTAGGCGGCGGAAAGTCCGCTCGGCCCCGCGCCGATAACCAGGACTCGCTTGCCGGTGCGGGGAGGCGGCGGTTCGAACTTCCAGCCGCGCTCGGAAGCAAGGTCACCGAGGAACCGCTCTACTGAATGGATCGATACGGAAGTGTCGAGATGGGCACGGTTGCAGACGGTTTCACACGGGTGGTAGCACACCCGTCCGTGGATTGCGGCGAACGGGTTGTCCTTGACGAGCTGACGCCAGGCCTCCTCGTGCCGGCTGGCGGTGGCATGGGCAAGCCAGGCTTGGATGTTCTCGCCTGCGGGGCAACCGGCATTGCAGGGCGGCAGCAAATCGACGTAGACGGGCCGGCGCTCGCGCACCGGCCCGGCCTGGGACCGACCATGCAACAAGTCCGGAAGCGGCGTGAGATCCTTGGAAGGCCTGGCTGCGGGCCGATCGAACGCGTCGCTGGTCATTGAGCCGGCACGAGCTGTTTTTCCACCTCAAGGACATGGCGGGTGGTCTTGATCACCGTGTCGGGGTTCAGGCTCATCGAGTCGATGCCGAGCCGGACCAGGAACTCGGCCATGTCCGGGTAGTCCGAAGGTGCTTGTCCGCACAGGCCCGAGTGAATCCCGTTGCGACGACAGCCCTCAACGGCCAGGCGAATCATCTCCTTGACGCCCTCGTCGCGTTCGTCGTAGTCGAAGGCCACGATCTCGCTGTCACGATCGACGCCGAGGGTGAGCTGAGTCAAGTCGTTGGAGCCGATGGAGAAACCGTCGAATCGCTTGGCGAATTCATCGATCAGGATCACGTTGTTCGGGATCTCGCACATCGCGTACACCTTGAGCCCGTTCTCGCCCCTGCGCAGACCGAGGTCGGCCATGGTCTGCAGGACGAGGTCCGCCTCGGCGATTCGACGCACGAACGGGAGCATCAGAATCACGTTCGTCAGGCCCATCTCGTCGCGCACACGTCGCATCGCTCGGCACTCGAGTGCGAAACCTTCGGCGTAGGCGGGATGCGCGTAGCGCGAGGCACCGCGGAACCCGATCATCGGGTTGCTCTCCGATGGCTCGAAGGCCCCTCCGCCGATCAGGCTGGCGTACTCGTTGGATTTGAAGTCCGACATCCGCACCACGACGGGCTTGGGCCAGAAGGCGGCGGCGATGGTGCCGATCCCTTCGGAAAGGCGTTCCACGAAGAAGGCGCTCCCGTCGGCATAGGCCTGCGTGAGGCGATCAATCGTCCGGCGCGCATCGGAGTCGTCGACCTTCTCGGGGTGCAGCAGGGCCAACGGGTGGACCCGGATGTACTCGCTGATGATGAACTCCATCCGAGCGAGTCCCACGCCGTCGTTCGGCAGGAACGACGTCTTGAAGGCGAGGTCGGGGTTCCCGAGGTTGAGCATGATCTGGGTTCGCGGCCGCGCCAGATCCGCCACCTCGGTGCGGTCCACGTGGAATCCGATCTCACCCCGGTACACGCGGCCCGTGTCCCCCTCGGCGCACGACACCGTCACGACTTCGCCATCGGGCACGCACGTGGTCGCGTCGCCGGTGCCGACCACGGCGGGGATGCCGAGTTCGCGGGCGATGATCGACGCGTGGCAGGTGCGACCGCCGCGGTTGGTGACGATCGCTGCGGCGGTCTTCATGACCGGCTCCCAGTCCGGCGTGGTGGTGTCGGCGACCAGTACCTGACCGGGCTCGAATTCGTCCAGCTGCGTGAGTTTCTCGATCCGTTTGACCGCACCCGAGGCGATCTTCTCGCCGACCGAGCGCCCCTCGGTGAGTACTTCGCCGCGGCCTTCGAGCACATAGGACTCCAGCGCCGTCGCGCTGTGCTGGGAGGCCACCGTCTCGGGGCGAGCCTGGACGATGTAGAGCTTTCCGTCCAGACCGTCCTTGGCCCATTCCATGTCCATCGGCCGCCCGTAGTGCGCCTCGATAGTGCACGCATAGCCGGCCAGCTCCAGGACGTCCTCATCGGTGAGGCAGAACCGAGCACGGTCCGACTTCGGTGTGGGGATGTTTCGCGTCGTGTTCTTCGTCTCGCCCTCGACGAGGATCATCTTCACTGCCTTGTCGCCGATGAGGCGGCGCAATACGGCGCGGTGCCCGGCTAGATAGGTCGGCTTGTGGACGTAGAACTCGTCCGGGTCGACGGCACCCTGAACCACATTCTCGCCAAGGCCGTAGGCGCCCGTCACGAAGACTGCATCGCGAAAGCCGGACTCGGTGTCGATGGAGAACATCACACCCGACGAAGAAATGTCGGAGCGCACCATCTTCATCACGCCGATCGACAGCGAGACCTTGAAGTGGTCGAAGCCCTGGTCGATTCGGTAATGAATGGCGCGATCAGTGAACAGGCTGGCGAAACAACGGCGGCACGTGTCGAGCAGGCTCTCTTCGCCTTTGATGTTGAGATACGAATCCTGTTGGCCGGCGAAGCTCGCCGTCGGCAGGTCCTCGGCGGTCGCCGAACTCCGCACAGCGAGACTTACCTCCTCGCCGTACTCCTGCTGAAGCTTGCGGTACCCATCCAGAATCTCGGCGGCCAGATCGTCGGGCAGACCGGCGCCGTAGACGATTTCACGGGCGCGCTTGCCTTTACGCGCCAGCGCGGCGACGTCGGCGGGGTCGACCTCGTCGAGCTCGGCATGCAGACGGTCCCACGCGCCGGCCTCGTCCAACATGTGGCGATAGGCCTGGGCGGTGATGGCGAATCCGTGGGGCACGCGGACGCCCTGACTCGACAACTTCTGGAACATCTCACCTAGCGACGCGTTCTTTCCGCCGACGCGTGGCACGTCCTCGATGCCGAACTCCTCAAAAAAGCGAACGTACTTAAATGTGCTCATGACCTGTCCTCCCGTAGCGCCGCAGGCAACGATCGGTTTGCTCGGTTTGCTCGTTTTGTGGCGTTCGTCGTGGAGCGCCGTCGCCGCCCTCGGGTACACGCGGTACCGAGGGACGAAAAGCTTCACGCCTCATCGGGTCGAGCACTCCGGTGGCTGCGTTCTCCTGCGATAACGCCACAATCGTCAACCTCCCACAGCTGCGCACTCGGTACCAGGGCCGAAGGTCCTTGGAATCCGGGCAGGCGTACTTCTGTGGTCAATTGGCTGCCGCAGTGCTGGATTTGGCGCGAATCCACGCAGCGATGGAGCAAGTGAGCAGAAATGCTGCAAAGAAGCCGCCGACGAATCCTGAGATCATTAGCGGGAGTTGACCATTGGCCCCCCAGAGCAGACCGGCCCACAGACCTGCCGACAAAACCCCGAAGCCGGTCGTGCCCTGAAATATGCCTTGCGCACTCGACTGCAGCTCAGCCGGAACGAGTCCGGAGACCCATGCCTTTCCGACGCCGTCGGTGCACGCGGCGAACAGTCCATACAGCCCCAGGATGAGCCACGCCGCGACCTTGTCGGTTGCAAGTCCGAGCCCGATGTAGCCGACCGCGAAAAAAACCATGCCTATCCCGAACACCGTGCGCTTCGGGATGCGGTCAGCGAGTGATCCGGCCGGGTAGCTGCCCAATGCGTAAACCAAGTTGTATCCCACATAGGCCAGGATTACTTCAGCTACGGAGAATCTGATCTCGTTGAGGCGCAACAGGATTAGGGCATCGGGGAAATTGATGAGAGCGAACGCCGCCAGTAGCACAACCACCCGCCAATACCGGCCCGGCAGTTCACGCATGGCGGCCGCCACGGGTGGTCGGCGGGCACGCTCAACCGGTCGGGGACGTTCCCGCACCAACGCGACCAGGGCCACGCTCAGCACGGCCGGAACGATCGCAATGTATAGCAACGGGGCAATCTCATGGTCGAGCAACTCGTATCCGGCAAGCCCGATCAACGGTCCGACAACCGCGCCGAGTGTGTCCATCGCGCGGTGAAACCCGAACACGCGGCCCCGGCTGGCTTCGTCGATTCCGTCTACGAGCAGTGCGTCGCGCGGCGCGCCCCGGATACCCTTGCCGACTCGATCGACCACGCGTCCGGCCAGGACCCCGGGCCACGCACCGGCGACCGCAACGATCACCTTGCCGAGCGCGGCCATACCGTAGCCCGCCGTGATCAGCGGACGCCGGGCAAACCTGTCCCCGAGTGGTCCAGCCGTCAGTTTCGTCAGTGACGCCGCTCCCTCGGCCGCGCCTTCCACGGCTCCCACGACGGCGGGCGGCGCACCGAGAACTGCGGTCAGATAGATCGGTAACAGCGGGTACAGCAATTCGCTGGCGACGTCTTGGAGGAACGACACAGCCGATAACACCCAAACGTTGCGGGTCAACCAGCTGACGTTTTTAACCATGAATGATTATGGGTCGACGTGGCCGTCCACTACGGCCGGGCATGATGACGACTGTCAGCCGGGAAATCGGACAGTGGTCCCGGGCATCAGTTGAACGACTCGACCACGGCATTCCACTTCGACTCCGGCGGCGTCGCGTGGATCCACACTGATGATCACGCCCTTTCCGCTGACTCGCAGGTGCAGGTGCAGACCGCGGTAATGGATCGGGAACGCCAGCACGCCAAGCGCTTCCGGCCAGTGCGGGGAGAGGATGATGCGGTTGGACCGGGTCTCCATCCCGGTGAAGCATCGCTGCATGAGGTCGACGCTGCCGGCCATCGCCGCCAGGTGAATGCCTTCGGACGTGGTGCCGCCCTGGATGTCGGAGACGTCGGACTTCAGCGCCTGTTGGAAGAACTCCATCGCACGATCGCGGTTTGCCCGGGCGAGCACCCAGGTATGCACCACACCGCTGAGCGTCGACCCGTGCGACGTGCGGGCCAGGTAGTAGTCCACCATTTCTGGGATCTTGTCGGGCACGAAGCGATAGCCGAGCCGCTCGAGTAACTCACACAACTCCGTTGCCGACATCAGGTAGAGCAGCATGAGGACGTCGGCCTGCTTGGAAGCCTTGTATCGGTTCACGTCGTCGTTCTCGGCCTCGAGGATGCGGTCGAGGCGTTGGATATTGCCGTACTGCTGCCGGTAACCGTCCCAGTCCAGGTCTTCCAACTCGCTGTATCCCTCGAACTGGCTGATGAGGCCGTCGTGGAACGGGACGTACATCCGTCGGCTGACCTCTTCCCAGTGCGCCAGTTCGTCATTGTGCAGTCCGAGCGTTTCCTTGAAGTCGAGTCGGTTCGGCAGCGGTAGCAGTTTCAGTGCGTCGAGGGCCCGCATGATCACCCAGACCGCCATCACGTTGGTGTACGCGTTGTTGTCGATGCCGTCGTAAGGCGCGTCCGGGTAGCCCGAGTGGAATTCATCGGGCCCGATGACGCCTCGGATGCTGTATCGTTCCCGTTCCTCGTCGTAGCTGGCCCTACTTACCCAGAAGCGTGCGATCTCGGCCAGCATCTCCGCGCCGTAGTCGATCAGGTAGGCGAGATCCCCGGTCACCTGATAAAACTTCCACGCGCTGTAGGCGACGGCGATGCCGATATGGTGCGCCCGAGCGCTGGAGTCCGGGTTCCACCGGCCACTGCGCGGATTGAGGTGCAGGCGTTGGCTTTCCTCGCGTCCATCGCTGCCGGATTGCCACGGGAACATCGCACCGGAGTAGCCAGCCGCCTTGGCGGCGTGACGTGCCTCGGGCAGGCGCCGGTAGCGGTATCCCAGCAGCGACCGGGTGATCATAGGCAGCCGCAAGTTGAGTACCGGGAAGATGAACAGCTCGTCCCAGAAGATGTGACCGCGATATGCCTCGCCGTGCAGTCCGCGAGCCGGTACCCCGACATCGAGGTCGGAACTGTTGAGCGACACCGTCTGCAGCAGATGCAGCAGATGCAGTCGTAGGATGCGCGATTCGTCGGTGAAATCTTCGAACTCGATGGACAGGCGCTCCCATAGATGCACCCACTCAGTGACGTGCCCGTCGCGCAATTCGGCGAACCGGCCGAGTCGGCTCAGCCAACGCTGGGCATCGACAGCGGGTTCGGACGTCGCGACATCGCGCCCGGTGAAAAGGGTCACGATCTTCTCCACGGTCAACTCGTCACCGACTGACACCTCGACGGCGATAACGTGACCGATTTCGGCTGCCTGGTCGACCAGGTGATAGGCGGCCGGGACGGGAGTCCCGTCACGCCACACGATGCTTCGCGCCGCCATGGCAATGGGAATGCGCGATTGGGTCGTCTGAACTGTCAGCAGCACAGAGTGGTCATTAATCTCCCGCTTTTCCACCAACCCGAGATGATCGTTGGCCAAGTCCCGGTAGCGCTCGACAAGCGAGTTCGTGACGTTGCCGTCCAGCGTCGAGCGAATCTCGATTGTCCCTGACCAGTCCTCGGCGACGATCGTCGTCTGCAGTGCACCGACGTGGGGCATGTGCATCGCGACGAATCGTTGCTGGGTCAGCGAACTGGTGCGGCCGGCGTCGTCACAGAAGCGCACCTCCCGCGTCAGCACCGCGCCGCGAAGGTCAAGGGTCTGTCGGTAGGACAGCACGCTGACCGCGTCGATGTCGAACCAGCTGCCGCCGTCGACCCGGAAGGTCAGGGCAAGCCAGTTAGGCAGGTTGACCAGACTCTCGTTGTCGATTGTCGTACCCGATACGTCGTCGACGAGACGGTTGTAGACCCCGGCGGCATAGCTGCCCGGATAATGCACCTGGTCGGCCTTCGATTCGGGCGCTGCGCCCCGGGTGGCGAAGTAGCCATTTCCCAACGTGCACAACGACTCACGAAGCTTCTCGCCCTGCGGCTCGTACCCCTCATAGGTGAAATCCCACGCCTCGGCCGACGTCTGGTGCTTGTTCGCCAGCCAGTTCGACCCGCGCTGGACGAACTCCCGCACCTGATCGGGACTCGGCAGGGCGAAACGCGCCGCCGTCTTGCGGTCGCCATCCTCGTCGTGGCGCACGACAATCCCGATGCCGTCGAATTGGACTGCGTCGAAAGCGTCTTCGTCGGTGAGGTCGTCGCCGATGTAGATCGGCAGCAGGCAACCGGTAGCGTCGATGCGATCACGAATCCAGGCCAGCGTGGTCCCTTTGTCCCAGTCGAGGTCGGGCCGCAGCTCGACGAGCATCCGCCCGTTCGTCACGCGTAGGCCGTCCCGCTGTCCGACCTTGTGTGCGGCAGAAACGATCTCGCCGATGTGCTCCGATGCGACCTGGCGGTAGTGAACCGCGACGGCGAAGCGCTTGTGTTCTACCCGTACCCCGGGAACCTCGGCCAGGCTCGCGGCTAACTCGGCCGCCGCACGCTCGAGGACCTCGACGGCGGCGACGGCCGCTTCGTTTCGGTGATAGGTGCCGTCCGGTTCGGTCAGCTCAAAGCCGTGGCTGCCCGCGTACCAGATGCCCGGTATCGGTACGCGGGCGCGGATATCGGCGAGGTCGCGGCCGCTCAGTATGGCGACGGGGCATTGCGACGCCATACTTTCCAGCGCTTCGGCCGCTCCGTCGACGAGGGTGGCGGCGCTGGGATCGGCGACGATGGGGGACAACGTTCCGTCGTAGTCGACAAACAACATTGGCTCTCGGGCGCCCAGAACACCGATGATCTGACCGTATGACTCCACCGCATCGGGGAGCTGCGAAATCCGCCTGTCGCCGGCGCGAACTGCGACTTCGTCCGGGTACGCAACCACCACGTCGGCGCCACACCCCAGTAGTCGATCGGCACTCCCGGCATCGACACCGATGACGAATGCGAAACCGCCGTCGTGGGCTGCCGCTATCCCGGCACCGGCGCCGTCGACGATGACGGACCGTTGCGGGCGCACACCGAGTCGGCGGGTGGCCTCGACGAGCGCCGCGGCAGGGACGCCAACGACATAGACGCCGAAAAGGTCGTCAATCTCCGCGGCTTTCAAGAGCTGTTGACCGCCCGGGTACAACGAGTAGACCGCCGTGGCGACCCCGACGTCGAGTAATTTTCGCAGTAGGTTGACCGTCGACTCGAACACCGGAACACCATCGGTGTCGGTCAACACGGCGTTGAGGTTGAAGATCACGGCGTCGTGGTAGCGCGGGTCGACGGTGACCGGCAGCGTCATGGCGATGTCCTTGCTCGAGCAGGGAACCATTGGTCTGCAGGCCGCGGTTGCCCATCGTTGCGCCTCTGTGCGTCGATGTCTATCGGGCCGGCGGTTATTTCGAAAAACCGCTCGACATCTTCACGGGTGCAGTGAGCGGTGCCGGGAGTCAGCAGCATGGCCGCACCGGCAGCGATACCCAGCCGCACCGCCTTGTCGAGTTGCCAGCCGCGGCTTAGGCCCACGGTGATGCCGGCGGTCATGGCGTCGCCGGCGCCTACGCCGCTGCCGGAGGGCACCGTTACCGGCGAATAACGTTGGCTGCCATTCGGTGTCGCAAGCAGAGCGCCCTCGGACCCGAGTGACACGACGACGAACTGAGCGCAGCCGCGGTCGACGAGTTCGTGCGCCGCGGCGAGCTGCTCCGACTCGGTGATGAGTGCCCGTCCGACACATTCACGGAGTTCTCGCACGCTCGGTTTGAGCAGAAAAACGCCGGAGGTGATGTGTCGCAGTCCAGCCCCGGAGGTGTCGAGAATCAGCCGCGCACCGCGCTCTTCACAGATGCCGGCGACCCGCTGATAGAAGTCGGCAGGCACACCGGGCGGCAGACTGCCGCTCGCCACGACGAAGTCAGCGGATGCTGCCGCGGCGCTGAGTTTTTCGAGGCACTCGGTCTGCTCGGCATCGGTAAGCGACGGACCCGGGAGGACGAATCGGTACTGCTGCGCGGTCGTGTTTTCGTCTACCGTGAAGCTTTCCCTGGTGGAGTGAGCCACGGTGATCCGCTGCACCGGCACCCCTGAGTCAGCTACCAGATCGGTCACCTTGTCGCCGGTGTGGCCGCCCGCCGGAAAGAGCGCCGATACCGACGCGCCGAGCACATGGGCGATTCGTGCGACGTTGATTCCTCCGCCGCCGGGATCGTAACGGGGCAGCCCGCATCGCATCTTGTTGGTCGGGATGACCCGATCGGTGTGCGTCGTGATGTCGAGCGCAGGATTCATCGTCAGGGTCACGATTGTGCTTCCCGACCTCATCGGTATCTTCATTGCCATCAGTCCGCTCTGTCGGGCGTGTGGTCAGCCACACCTGAATCCGACCAGTTCAGGGACGCCGGCGGTAGGGACGGAAGTCCCCGCGCCGGAGGGCCGTTCGTAAGCGTGCTGCACACCTGGAATCACCATCGTGGTCACGCGGCACTCGTCGGCAGTCGACTAGCCAGCCGTAAACCTTTCAGGCCCAACACAATTACGCTGGAGCTTCGCGTGCAACAATGACCGGCACGCGGGCCAACAGGACTACTGCCGCGCTGACCGAGCCCAACAACATTCCGGCGAATCCGCCGCTGCCATGACTGCCGACCACCACTAGCTGAGCCCACTCGGATGTCTCCACGAGTTGACGAGCCGGCTCATCGCGCACGATGTGCCGCTGCACAGGCACATCGGGGTAGCGTTCAGCCCAGCCGGCCAGACGCTCGGCAACTATCTCGTCCTGTACCGCCCTCAGTGCCGGCCAGCCGGGACCCGAGAAACTGACGATGGTATCGAACACACCCATAGAGCTCCACGCGTGCAAGGCCACCAGCCCCACCTTCCGGCGGGAGGCTTCATCGAACGCGACAGCGGTCGCCAACTCCGACTCCGGCGATCCGCCAATCCCCAACAGCACCGGGGCCCGCGCGGTATCGGCAGTCAACTCGACGCCATCGTGGATGACTGCGACCGGACAGTGCGCGTGATAGACAAGCCCGGAGCTCACCGAACCCAAATGACGGCCCCACAAAGTACCGGTACCGAGGCAGCCCACCACCACCAATTCGGCGTCTTTAGACAGGTCGACTAGAACGGGAACGGTTATACCAGAACGCATTTCGCAGTCGATCTGTGATTGGCCACGCTGACAGCTTTCGCCCGCGATCTTGAGCGCGTCGTCAAGCACTTGTCGCCCACGTTCGCGCTGCGCACCTATCCACGCCGGGATCAATGACGAAGCCAGCCATGTCCCTGCTGTCGCCGGAACAACATGTACCAACGTCAGCGGAACATTGCGTAATTCGGCGTCGCGGGCGGCCCACTGGACCGCGAACATAGAGCCCGGCGAGCCGTCGACGCCGACGACGACCCCCGGGTGCGTGGTGAGTTTCGACAAGACATTCTCCTTGACTTCTTGCTACGCCTGACCATATTGGTCTAACGGTGTCCTGTCAGGAGGCATCGGTCACTAACCCGATGGTCTTAGGGCCGCGAGTGGCTCCGCGACGCCGGATGCAGCGGTTGGCGTGCAACGATGACCGGCACGCGGGCCAACAGCACCACTGCGGCGCTGATGGAGCCCAACAACATTCCAGCGAATCCGCCGCGGCCGTGACTGCCGAGGACCACGAGCTGAGCCGACTCGGATTGGTTGACGAGTTGACGGGCCGGCTCGTCGCGCGCGATGAGACGGCGCACGGACACATCGGGGTAGCGTTCACCCCATCCGGCCAGACGCTCGGCCAAAGCCTCGTCCTCTACTGCTCTCAGTTCCGCCCAGCTGCGACCCGCGCGAGTGACGATCTCATCGAACACACTTACATCGCTCCACACGTGCAGGGCCGTCAGCCCCACCTGGCGGCGCGAGGCTTCATCGAAGGCGATCGCCGTCGCCAACTCCGACTTTGGCGAGCCGTCAATGCCCACCAGCACCGGGGCGCGCCCCGCATCGGCATTCAACACGACGCCGTCGTGGATCACCGCGACGGGACAATGCGCATGATAGAGCAGCCCGGAGCTCACCGAACCCATGTGACGGCCGCGCAACGTGCCGGTGCCAAGGCAGCCCACCACCACCAACTCGGCGTCCTTAGACAGGTCGACCAGAGCGGGAACGGTTATACCAGAACGCATTTCGCAGTCGATCTGTGATTGGCCACGCTGACAGCTTTCGCCCGCGATCTTGAGCGCGTCGTCAAGCACTTGTCGCCCACGTTCGCGCTGCGCACCTATCCACGCCGGGATCAATGACGATTCCAGCCATGTCCCTGCTGTCGCCGGAACAACATGTACCAACGTCAGCGGAACATTGCGTAATTCGGCGTCGCGGGCGGCCCACTGGACCGCGAACATAGAGCCCGGCGAGCCGTCGACGCCGACGACGACCCCCGGGTGCGTGCTGTGCTTCGACATGACATTCTCCTTTTTTCACCGCCGCGCCGGACGACTGGTCCAATGGCGTCGGGTCACCAGGCATGGGTCACTAACCCGACGGTTCTAGGGCCGCGAGCGGCGCCGCGTGGTAGAGAGCGGCACCCGCGGTGACTCCCGCGCTGGCGGCAACGAGCAGAATGCGGGCGCCGGGCGGGAGTTTTTCGGCCGCACTACTCAGTGCCGACACCAGCGAGGCGGTGTGCATGCTCTCGTCGTCGGCGACGGTGATCCGTTCCACCGGTACTGCGAGTTTGGCGGCCAGTGCCGCGCGATAGCCGTGCCGGGCCGGCGAGGCGACGATGATGTCGACGTCGGAAAGGCCGAGCGAGGCCTCCTGGAGGCAGCTTTGGGCGACTTGGGCGCCAGCCTCGGCGAATTGCTCGTCCATCGCGGCCGATCCACTGAATCGAAGCACATTGCGCGCGTCTTCGAGTCCGACAGTGGCGCGGAAGTTTTCACCGTCGTCGGGGATGTTCACCCAGTTCACACGGCCGAGTCCGAAGTCGTCTTCGCTCCAGTCGCACAACAGTGCCGCCCCGACGGGGGAGAACGGAAAGTGCTCGCTCATCCCGCGCCCCGGGTCGGCGTCACTCGTGACGACCAGGGCGCAATTGATGGTGTGTGACCGCAGAAATCCGTCGACGATCTGCAGCGCCGTGAGGACTCCGCACGTTCCGTTCGCTATGTCGAACGAGAACGTGCCGTGAGCGTCGTCGTGAGGGTCCTCAGGGTTGGCCCCGATGTCCTCCTGGATGAGCGCCGCGAGGGCCGGCTCGGCCAGATTCTTGTCACGGTAGATGCCGGTATTGATCAGAAGGTCTACGTCGTCGGGCTCTCGGCCCGCTCGTTGCAAACAGGTCTTGGCGGCCGCGACCGCCAGATGCAGTGCGCTATGACGGGTGCGCCAACCACCTCGGGTGACGTCGACGCGATCAATCACTGTGCCCATAGCGGCCCACCAAATCCTCGTCCACGGTGAGGAGAACGACGCCGATCTCCAGACCTGATGCCAGAGCAATCAAGGCGATAGTTTCGCCCGGCCGGATCCGCCCGGCTTCGAGTTCTTCCACGAGGGCCACGGTGTGGGTCGTCGACGCCGTGTTTCCGTACCGATCGACGGTGATCACGGCGTCGTGCTGTGGACTGTCACCGAATGATTCGGACATCGCGGCCATCCCCTTGCGTATCGCGCGGGCCGAGGTCTGATGCGTGATCACGTGATCGATGTCGTGTATCGAGATGCCGGCTGCTTCGAGGACTTCGTGTAGTAAGAGCGGCGTGTTGGCGATGGCTGCCCGCTGGATCCCGCGAGAATCGGTAAACATCCGGGCACCGGGATCATGCCCCTTCGGGTAGGCAAGGCACAGCCGGCTGTAGTCGGCAACCGTGGTGAATCCGGCAAGGCTGATGCCGCCAGACCCGGGGGTGGTGGCACGTTCGAGCAGAAGTGCCGCTCCCGCGTCGCCCAGTGTCAGGCAGGCGAGTTCCTTGCTCATGATGTTGTGGATGTGCCGGGCCGCATTCTGGCCGAGCTGCGAGATGTACTCGCCGCTGACCACCAACCCGCGCTCGACGGTTCCCTGCCGGATCCAATTGTTGAGCACCGTGACACCGGTCAGCATTCCGGCACAGGCGTTGGACAAGTCGAAGGTCATTGCTTTGTCAGCCCCGATCGCCCGGGCAACGGCACTGCTCATCGTCGGCTCTACCCACTGCGTCAGGCCGCCGCGAAACTTCGTGATACTGCAACTGATCACCACATCGAGCGACGCGGCCTGCTGTTGTGCCTTGTCCAGGCAGTCCAGTGCCGCCGAGGTCGCGAGACTGTAGGAGTCATCGTCTCCGATCGAGACGCGACGTTCATAGATGCCGGTCAGGCGTTCCAGATCAATGTGCGTGTGATGACGGGTGGTCGCCATCAATTCGTCCGTAGTGAGCACAGTGGTAGGCAGATGCCGCCCTGCTCCGGCCAGTCGGGTGCGAAACCGCGCCGGGGGTCCGGCACCCTCCATCACCAACCAATGCTTTGGCATTCGTCCCTCCTTCGCCTTCATAGGATGGGTCACGACGGCAGCGGGCTACCAGAGCATTTGGACCTTAATGGAGAGCGATTGAACTCCGCCACGTGATGACATCCGGCAGATAGATCGGTGACTTAGGGCCCTCCGGACTGGGGAGTGGTGGTGGAAGCTAGCGAAGTGACCGACACAGGAGCGCGACCGTCGGCGAAACGTGGGTGAACCCGCGATGGGCAAACGGTGCAACAGTCCAAATAAATGTGTTTCTCACTGACGTCTGACCTGCTGGCTGTGATCGCGCTGCTACCCATCGCTGCGTCATCGCTACGCGATTGGAACATTCGACGCGAGCTGCTGTTCGCATTATTGCCAACAGTTTCCGCGGTGCACCAGCTCATCGAGGGCGCAATATGGGCGGGTCAGGACGGCTACGTCTCGGCGGGGGCGGCCCACTTCGTGTGTTCGCCTACCTCTTCATCGCGCTACCTTTGCTTTCGACGCTCTTCACCGCTGGTCATGGTGCGAGCCGGGGTGCCAGGAGTGCAGGGACCCCAGCAGTGCGTTCTTCTTGTAGTGGTGATCCGTCATTCGCCGAAGGATGCTGTCGAGGACGACGACGGCGTCGTTGATATACGGGCCCTTGTTGAGCATGGCGCATTCGGCCCGTTCGCTCATTGCCGCATCGCTGATCTCTGCGCGCGAGGGATTGCCTGTCTTGGTGAGCTGTTCGAGTATTTGGGTGGCCCAGATCACCGGTAGGCGCGCCGCCTCGCACAGCCACAGAATCTCTTCCTGCAACTCGGCCAAACGTTCGTATCCGCACTCGACGGCAAGGTCCCCCCGGGCGATCATCACACCGACGCGCGGATGCCGCATCGCCGTAAGCAGCAGTTGCGGAAGATGTTCGAATGCTTGCCGGGTCTCAATTTTCAGCACGATTCCCAACGAGTCGCCGCCGAGGCGGCTCAACGCTTCGAGCAACTGCTCGACATCGGAAGGGTCTCGTACGAAGGACATCTCGACCAAATCGGCCAGCTCGACGACCGTTGACAGGTCAGACAGGTCCTTCTCGGTCAGGGCGGAGATCGGGAGGTTGGCGTCGGGCACATTGACTCCCTTGCCGGCGCGCAGACGCGACCCCGCGTCTGCGGCGTGGTCGATTCGTAACCTCAGCACGCCAGCACCTACGCCGACTATCTCGCCGCTGATCCGACCATCATCGAGGTGGACCTTCTGCGCAATGTGAGCATGATCGAAGACCTCGGGCAGCGTGCAACCAATGCGCGGAACACCCTCGGCGGCCAGCGGTGCCGGCGAGCAATCTCGGGTCAGCTCGAGAATGTCTCCGCGATGCAGGACAAGGCTCTGTTCGGTTCGCGGAAGTTCTGCGAGGTGTGTCGAATCCTCGATGCCGTGGACGTGCAGCACCGTCCCGGTGGCGAGGTAGGTGGTCTTTCCGGCAGTCACGACGAATCCGTTTTGGGCGCCTGATTTCTGGCCAACGGCTGTCAGCACCAGCCTGCGCTTCGAGCCGCGGGTGTCGTGCAGATGCAGGACGTCGTCGTCGTGGCGGCGGCTGAGCCATTGCCCGGACACCGGTAGCGAAACCATGCCGGCTTCGGGTGGTTCAGTCGGGTCTTCCGCCGCAGTCAGCCATGCCCGCACCGGGGCGGTTTCCTGCCCAAGCGCGTTCCTGGATGGCCGGAGTTTCACGATGTGCGGCCCGGGTTCAAGCGCCCCAGTCCGCAGCTTCGGTCCCCCAAGGTCCATAGCGACCAAGCAGGTTCGGCCGGTCACCTCGGCCGCTTGCTTGACATGCTGTGCCATAGAGCGCCATGCCTCGGCATCGTCGTGCGCGCAGTTGATGCGTGCGATGTTCATGCCGCGTTTCACCAACTGGCGAACCAAGTCGGGGTCGGTCGCAGCCGAGGAGGGCAATGTGACCATGATGCGGGTCACGCGATCGACCGGCTCCGGGCCCAGCAGCTGCTGCGTTCGGTGGCGGAGCAGTTCGGCGCCGTCCTCGATGCTGCCGCCGGTCAGCGCAGGCTGTTGCCAGGTGTCACCGAGCATGGCACAGATCGCCGACCTCACCAAGAGCAAGGTGGCCTCGACATGGGGCTCGCTGCGACCCAATGAGGACAGCCCGTATGCAGCGAGCCGGGCCTGCAGGTCGCGCAGATCGCGTTGCCGAATTGCCCAATAGTGCAACATGTTTCGGGCACTCGATCGATTCTGGGTCGCCACACCGGCGAGCCACCCGGACCACAGTGACTCAGCTGTGGCCAATCGCGCCAAGAGGTCGTCCACGTCGTCACGCAACTGACTCAACTGCCGGCTCGTGAGTTCAACGTCGATCTTCGTATCGAGCACTGGTGCTCCAAAGTATTCGATAGCGCCGACGTCCGGCGACGGTAGCTATTGAGGGGCGGTAACTACAACACTCCCAACAGTCGCGACGGTGTTGCGTTTCGAAACCTCGACAGTAGGAAGGTGCGCCGACTCCGATGGCGTCCTGTCCTTTTCTAACCCGACGTTACGGAGATCCCAAGAACGGCCCTAGAGGAATTGGTCCTCGATCCCCGAGCAGAGGACCCAGGCTACGGCGATCGATGGAGCGCTTCCCTGCCGATTTCTCTGACGGCGCGCGAACGCGATGATCAGAAAGCCGTGCACGGTCCATGGTCCGATACCGGGGATGGCGGTCAGGCGTGTCTCGATCTCGTGATCGGAGAGTCGTCGAAGGTCCTCGTCGCGAACTTGGCGGCGACCTTGACCGAGGTCGCCGACCGGCTACGGGCCCGCCGTGGCCGCCACGTCGAACGTCCGCCAATTCCTGGAGGGCAAACCTCTCGCCGATGTGGTTTCCTGAGCAGGTCATCACGATGGAGCAGAAAATGATGCAGGGCATCCGTGACCGGGCCTGTCAGACGCGTCGGCGGCAGGTCACCGAGTCCATTGCGCCCCACGTATCCGACCAGCGGACGGTCGCATCATCGGGCCGGTCAATTGAACGTGACCTGGCAAGAACCTGAGGGTGTGCCGACGATGACAGAGAACGTTCTCTCGGACGCGCAGATCACCGCGCTGACAGCCGCGCAGCGGCGTGAGCTAATTCAGCGGCTCGAGCGGCCCATGGCGGATCTGAGGCCAAAAGGCTTCGCAGCGAAGCTAACACAAGCACATCTGGGGCTGATGACTGGCGGCGCGGTGTTCATGATCCCTTGGATTGTCTACCTGGGGTTTACGTTGCCTCAGAACTACACCGTCCGCAACTGGCCGTTGACGTGGTTGGGCTTTGACAGCTTGTTGGTAGTGTTCATGGCCGCGACGGCGATCCTGACCTGGCTGCATCGCCAGGTGCTTGTGCTTCCCGCTTTCACCACGGGGATCCTGCTGCTCTGTGATGCGTGGTTCGACCTCACGACCGCCAGTCCCAGTGAGCTTCGGACGGCGGTGTTAACCGAACTATTTGGAGGGATCCCGCTGGCGTTCATTCTCATTGTCGGGGCGTTAGGCTTAGTGCGCTTGAACGCCCGCCGGCTGTGGCTACTCGAGCCAGGCCAGTCTCTGTGGCGGTTGCGGCTGCTTCCCTAACGGCTCAGCCCTCATGTTCGGACATGTCCTCAGTAGCGCTATGCGCGTAGGCGATCGCGGAAAGGAATGACGACGCTCGGATTTCTAATCCCATTGAGATCGAAGAATTTCTGCATAGCGAAGTAGCTTTGGAGGCATGGGCTGTATCAGCGGGAGGTGCCTTATGTCGTGCCGATTTGCTACGTCTACGACGGCCGCTGCGTACATGGACACACCATCGAGGGTATGAAGCGGCACGCGATGCAGACCAACCCGCAACTGTGGTTCGAGGTCGAGCGAGTCGGCGATTTGACCACCTGGCGCAGCGTGAGGTTGTAGCACAGGCTATCTCCAACGACGATGTGCGGCGCGAACTGCAGCGCGCGGACGTTGTTACAACCGCCGTGAAGACGGTGCGTGATGATCAGGGCAGCGGTGCTGACCAGCGCAGCACGGTGCCTCCGCCGGGAGCATCCGCGATGCTCAACGCGCCGCCGGCCTGCTGCGCGCGGTGACGCAAGCTGGTCAAGCCACTTCCGGTGATGCCGCCGGCGACGCCTCGACCGTTGTCGATAACCTCGATGCACACGTCGTCCTCGACCCTGACCGTCACAACAAGTGTGGTCGCGCCAGCATGCCGGACAGCGTTGCTGACCGCTTCGCGCACAACGGCTTCGGCGTGATCGGCGAGTGCAGTATCGACAACCGACAAGGGGCCCACGAATTGAACCGTGGTGCGCACTTCGGATCCGCAGAACTGCGCGACTGCGTCGTCGAGCCGCTGTCGCAGCCGGGTGATGTGCGGCGGTGCGCCGTGCAGGTCGAAAATTGCGGTGCGGATCTCCTGAATGACGCCTTGAAGATCATCAATGCTCCCGAACAGTCTCTGCTGCACCTCAATTGATCGCGCCCGCGGAATGGTCCCCTGCAGAGCCAGTTCGACCGCGAAGATCTGCTGGATCACGTGGTGGTGCAGGTCGTGGGCGATCCTGTCGCGATCAGCGAGAATGTCGAGTTCACGCATGTGGCGCTGAGTGGACCCGAGCTGCCAGGCGAGCGCCGCCTGGTCGGTGAATGCGGCCATCATGTCGAGTTGCTCGTCGCAGAACGTCCGGGCGCCGTCATGTCGCAGCGCGACCAACACCCCGGCCACGGTATCGGTGGTGCGCAGCGGAAGCAGCAGCGCTGGGCCGGCATGTTGGACGCCGTCGATGGCAACGTCCAACTTGTTGAGTCGTCGAGGGGTCCGCTCCACGAAGGCCTGCCCGATCGGAGTACCGGCGACGGGGATGGCATGGGCCGACGCCGAGGTCATTGCAGCACCGGCGGTTTCCACGATCATCAGATCGGCCACCTCCGACGTGGGTAGGTCGTGGTTGACTGCGACGGCGACCAGTGTGATTTCTGCGCCCGTCAACTTCAGCGCTTGTTGGGCGATGGGCCGATATACCGTTGCGGGCATCGGCGCCGGAGAGTAATGCGGTTCCGATGTCACGCGTGGCTTCGCGACTTTAACAGCAGACATGGTCATTCCGATCACCTCCGATGTCGTCATGGCGCGGGGTTGCAAGTCCAGTTGCGGATTTCGGGCAGATCTTGGCCGTGGGTGTTGATGTAGCGGTTGTGTTCGACGAGTTTGTCGGCCATCGCCTGCTTCAGGTAGTCGCCGGTCGCGCCGAGCTGGGGCAGCCGGTCGATGACGTCCGCGACGAGGTGAAAACGGTCCAATCGGTTCTGCACCCGCATGTCGAAGGCGGTCGTGATGGTCCCTTCTTCGTTGTAGCCGCGCACATGCAGATTGCGGTTGGTCCTGCGGTAGGTGAGTCGGTGGATCAGGCTCGGGTAGCCGTGGAAGGCGAAAATGATGTGTTTGTCGGTGGTGAACAGGGCGTCGTAGTCGCGATCGCTCAGTCCGTGCGGGTGCTCGCTGGGCGACTGCAACCTCATCAGGTCCACCACGTTGACCACCCGAATCTTCAACTCGGGCAGCTGTTCCCGCAGGATTGACACCGCCGCCAGCACCTCGAGAGTCGGAGTATCTCCGCAGCATGCCAGGACCACATCCGGTTCGACGCCGCGGTCGTTTCCGGCCCATTCCCAAATCCCGATGCCCTCGGTGCAGTGCACCACCGCTTCATCAATGCTCAGCCATTGCGGCATTGCGCGCTTCCCGGCGACGATCACGTTGACGTAGTGGCGGCTGCGCAGACAATGGTCGGCCACTGAGAGCAGGCAGTTGGCGTCCGGGGGCAGGTAGACCCGCACGACGTCAGCTTTTTTGTTGACGACGTGGTCTAAGAAGCCGGGGTCTTGGTGGGTGAAGCCGTTGTGGTCTTGCTGCCAGACATGAGAGGCGAGCAGGTAGTTCAGCGACGCGATGTCACGGCGCCACGGCAGTTGCGCAGTGACCTTAAGCCATTTGGCGTGCTGGTTGAACATCGAGTCGACGATGTGGATGAACGCCTCGTAGCAGTTGAACAGCCCGTGCCGGCCGGTCAGCAGGTAACCCTCCAGCCAACCCTCGCTTTGGTGCTCGCTGAGCATCGAATCCAGCACCCTGCCCGCGGGAGCGAGGAACTCGTCGTTCTCGACGGTGCGGGCCTCCCACTGCCGGTCGGTGACCTCGAAGACCGCGCCGAGCATGTTCGACAGGGTTTCGTCGGGGCCGAAGATCCGGAAGTTGCGCGCCTCGTCATTGAGCGCGAGGACGTCGCGCAAAAAAGCGCCGAGCACGCGGGTGTCTTCAGCGTCCACCGCGCCGGGCGAGGCCACCGCCACCGCGTGGGCGCGAAAGTCGGGCATCCGTAGGTCACGCAGCAACACCCCGCCGTTGGTGTGCGGGTTGGCACCCATCCGTCGCTGCCCTTGGGGAGCGAGCGCGGCCAGGTCGGGCAGCAGCCGCCCGGTGTGATCGAAGAGCTCGCTCGGTTTGTAGCTGAGCATCCAGGCTTCGAGTTGTTCGACGTGTCCGGGATGCGCTTCGTCGACGAGCAATGGCACCTGGTGGGCGCGGAACGTGCCTTCGATCTGCCGGCCGTCGACTTTTTGGGGTCCGGTCCAGCCTTTCGGGGAGCGCAGCACGATCATCGGCCAGCGCGGGCGGGTGGTCTGGCCATCGGTGCGCGCCTTGCGCTGGATGCGTTGAATACCCTCGATCACCGTATCGAGGACGGTGGCCATCAGTTCGTGCATGTCTTCGGGATCGTCGCCTTCGACGTAATGCGGTTCCCAGCCGCAGCCGCGCAGGAACTGATCGAGCTCCTCGGGTTCGATGCGGGCCAGCAACGTCGGGTTGCTGATCTTGTAGCCGTTCAGATGCAGGATCGGCAGCACCGCGCCATCACCGACCGGATTGAGGAATTTGGTCGAATGCCAGGCGGTGGCCAGCGGTCCAGTCTCGGCCTCCCCGTCGCCGATCACGCACGCGACAATCAGGCCGGGATTGTCGAAAACGGCGCCGAACGCGTGACTCAGCGAGTAGCCCAGTTCCCCGCCTTCGTGAATCGATCCCGGAGTCGTAGGTGCCACATGGCTGGAAATGCCTCCGGGAAAAGAGAATTGGGTAAAGAGCTTCTTCAGTCCGGCCTCGTCCTGGCTCACATCGGGATAAATCTCGGTGTAGGAGCCCTCGAGGTAGGTGTTGGCGACCAGGGCCGGGCCGCCGTGACCGGGGCCGGCGACGTAGAACAGGTCCAGGTCATACTTCGTGATGACCCGGTTCAGGTGCACGTAGATGAAGTTTTGACCCGGCGTCGTTCCCCAATGGCCGACCACGAGCGGTTTCACATCCGAGAGCGACAGTGGCCGCTTCAGCAACGGATTGTCGTACAGGTAGATCTGGCCGACCGACAGGTAGTTTGCCGCCCGCCAGTACGCGTCCATCCGATGTAGCAGCTCAGGTTCCAGTGTTCGGGTGCGCGTCCTGGAGTGTCCCTTGCTCGACATGGCGTTAATGCTTTGTCGATGGAGTTCGCGGCTTGTCGGTGTCATGGCGCGGAGTCCGTGAGCAGCCGGATGAGCTGGCGCTCGTCCAGTGCGGTCCAGGAGCCGCGGGCGGCGCGCAACTGACCGGGATCGTCCTCGAGGCCACGCACCGCAGCGGCTCGGGTCGTGCGCTGATTCGGCGCAGCAACCTGCTTCCTCACCTGGGAGGATCGCACGGCGCGGTACATCAGCCAGTAACTCCAACCGAGCAATGACCACAAAGTCAGCGCGGCGATCATGGCCGGCTGCCCGCGGCGGGAGTTCCGTTGGGCACCGCTGCCGGGATGGGAATCGGTGGCTGTGGCTCCGGGGGGGCTGCTGCGCCGCTTTCCCGCGCCAGGAAGGTTCCGAGTTCGGCGATGGTCGACATCAACGGTGCCGGGAACACCACGGTGGTGTTCTTGTCGACGCCGAGCTCGACCAGGGTCTGCAGATTGCGTAACTGCAGCGCCAGCGGGTGGGCCATCATGGTGTCCGAGGCATCGCCCAAAGCGGCCGCGGCCAGCGATTCACCCTCGGCGGCAATGATTTTCGCGCGTTTCTCCCGCTCCGCCTCCGCTTGGCGGGCCATCGCCCGCTTCATGCTGTCGGGCAGTTGAATGTCTTTGAGCTCCACCAGGGTGACCTGCACACCCCATTCGATGGTGGTGACGTCGAGGATCGCGCGGATGTCGAGGTTGATCTTGTCGGTCTCTGAGAGTGTCTCGTCCAGGGTGTGCTGGCCGACGACCTTGCGCAGCGTCGTTTGGGCGATCTGATCGATCGCGGAGTAGACGTTCTCGATCGCCACGACCGACTTCACCGCGTCGACGATCTTGAAGTAGGCCACCGCCGAGACATCAACACTGACGTTGTCGCGGGTGATGATCCCCTGGGATTGGATCGGCATCGTCACGATCCGCAGCGAAATCCGGTGCAGCACATCGATGAATGGAATGATGAGCCGCAACCCGGGTTGGCGTTCTCCGATCACCCGGCCCAGCCGGAACAGCACGCCGTTCTCGTATTGTTTGACGATCCGCACCGCCATCGCCAGCACCAGCAGTGGCAGGACGAGCAAAACAACGACTATGACCGGCAGCGCGTTCATCGCCGTGCACCTGTCGGTGAACCGTGCTCAGGGGTGCCCGCGACTACGTCATGCGCAACCGTCGTTGTTCGGGGGTGTGGTAAGGGGGCGAATCGAGTGGAGAAACTCTGTGGAGCAGTCATGGTGATCCTGACGTGCAGACGATCACCGGCGCGTAGGGGCCTTGGAGCTAATGCTCCTCAAGTTCTGCAGCGGACAGCTGAACTCATCCCGAACCAGCTGAGATTCTCAGCACCTCCGACAATACACCCGGGCGGACTCACCCGCGGAATCCCGTCTGGGGCGGCCCCCTTTTCAAGGCCTGCCAGGCTGGTGGTCTGGCCGATTCAAGCGCGAGGTCGCGTTCCTCGGGGCGCTGTGGCTCAATCAGCAAGGGTTCCAGTGATCGTGGTTCGCGGTAATTAACTAACCACTGGGCTAGCATCATTGCGCGGCAAGGCCTTTGGTCACTCGAGAACCCCAGGCCCGCGCAGTCGGCGTGCCCAACACCACAATCACTACCCACGCCCACCCACATTCCCCAGACAACACGCGGCCTGTTCCGATCCATTGTGAAGTGCGTTCATCTTGCCGTTGCCAGCCATTATTTGCGCCCTTGCATGATCGACACGCAGGCGAGGCCACCGCGGCGATGTCATTCGAGGCCCTACCGACAGGGAGCGGCGTTGGAGCATCACGCTGAGGTGCTGAGGGGTGGGGTCTGGCGCCCGCGCGCCCCGAGTTGGCCCGACGCGGCAGCGATGGTGCTGATCCTGTCGGTGTTCGTCGATGTGAGTGACCAGATTGCACGACAAGAACTGGACGCGGTATCACAATCCAGCGACGGTGGTGTCGCTGTGAACGACGAGGCCCAGCGGAACGCTGCCCAATCCTTGATCGAGGTGGCTGCCCAGCTGGCCCGCCACGAGGGGCGCGGCGACGTCCAGCGTGCCGCCGAGATCACGCGGTGGTGCGAGTAGGCCGCTCAACAGTTCAGTAGCGCACCGTCCAGGCGTTCGTGCCAATCCTGGTTGAACACATCGTCCGCAACCGTATGGACGCACCCCGCCCAGCGACCACATCGTAACTAGCGTGCGGGGAGATTGAGCTGTAACCGATTCGATCGCGGATTTGACTGTTTCCGACTTCGGGTTCGGGACGCAGGATCAACGCTGGGTGGTCAGCCGAACCGGCCGGAAATGTAGTCCTCGGTGGCCTTCTGGTCAGGCTTGGAGAAAATCTTCTCGGTGTCGTTGATTTCGACCAACCGCCCAGGCTTGCCGGTAGCCTCCAGGTTGAAGAAAGCGGTGTGATCGCTGACCCGAGCAGCCTGCTGCATGTTGTGGGTAACGATGACGATGGTGTACTGCGCCTTGAGCTCTGCGATCAGATCCTCGATAGCCAGCGTGGAGATGGGGTCAAGCGCGGAACAGGGTTCGTCCATCAGCAATACGTCGGGCGAGACGGCGATCGCCGGGGCGATGCAGAGCCGCTGCTGCTGGCCACCGGATAGGCCCCCGGCGGGCGTGCCCAGCCGATCTTTCACCTCGTTCCACAGGTTCGCCCCGCGCAACGACCGTTCGGCGAGCTCGTCGAGGTCGTTCTTCTTGTGTGTCCCTTGCAGTTTCGATCCGGCGACCACATTGTCGCGAATCGACATGGTGGGAAAGGGGTTTGGTCGCTGGAACACCATCCCGACGATGCGGCGCACAGCAACCGCGCTGATCTGCTTGCCGTAGATGTCACAGCCGTCGAGCAACACCGATCCTTCCACCCGCCCCCCCGGCGCGGTCTCGTGCAGCCGGTTCAGGGCCCGCAGAACAGTCGACTTGCCGCACCCGGATGCTCCGATCAACGCGGTGACACTCCGCGAATTGACCGTCATGTTGAGGTCGGCCACCGCCTTGAAGGAGCCGTAGTAAATGTTGAGATCCCGCGCCTCCAACCGTTTTGCGCCCCTGCGCAGCATGAGGACGCTGTCGGTTACCGGCTCCGTCGCTGGGGGTGCCGGCGGGGCTGCGTGCTGGCTGTGCCCGATCGCCGCGTCACCCGTTGTCACGTTGATGTCCCGTGTCACGCGATCCTCCTGTGGTGTCATTCGCTTTCAGACCCGGCCCGGCGGACCCGCGTTGTTGCCATAAGTTGGTCGACCCCCACTGCCCTGGACCGGCGGCCTGTCCGGCCACCGGCGCGCCCCGGTGAACACGGAAACCAGCGTCGTTCTCATGCTCTAGGTTCGGTCACACGGCCGCGACCGTGGCGGCCCGGTGGATCGCCAGCCGAACCAGCGTTTGAATAACAGGCATGTCGACACTGTCCCTGCAGATCTTCAACAACGCCATAACCGGGTACAAGGCCGCCCAAGCCCATGCCTGGGCGGCGATGGCCATGTACATGGTCACGTGGTACCGGCAATCGGATTAAAGCGCGTCGCATAACTTTTGTTGAGGTGTCCGGGGCCGTCCGCGGTCGTCATACCCGGCGGCTCATTCCGCGTGGACTCGACGAGCTCTTACCCGGACGAGGCGCCGATCCATCCCGTGGCCGTGGGTTCCTTCTGGATGGAGCGGTGTCCGGTGACCAACGCGCAGTTCGCCGAATTCGTTGCCGCCGCAGGCTGGCTCAGGTGATGGCGTCGACGGCGCTTGAGACTTTTGATTGGAAGTCGGGCGGCAGCGGGATATAGGCGTTTTTGTCGAGGTCGACCTGGCCGGGGCCGAGCGTCGCCTGCAGGAACGCCATGACCGCCTTGGCGACGTCGGGGCTGGGGTATTTGGAGCAGACGATCTCGTAGGAGGCCAAGACGATCGGGTAGACATCAGGTTGGGTGGGGTTGTAGAACGAGGAGAGGTCGAGCACCAGGTCGTTGCCTTTACCGACGATTTTAGTGCCGGTGATGGTCTTGCTGGCCGAGTTGGTGCCGATGCGTACCGGGCGTAACGACTTGCGGCTTGCCGGGGTTTTGATCTCGGCGACGAAAAGCCCCTGCTGGAGGGCAAAAGACAATTCGTTGTAGCTGATCGCGCCCTTGGTGTTCTTCACAGTCGCCGAGGTGCCTTCGTTGCCGGGGGCGCCGGTGCCGACGCCGCCGCTGAACGTCTTGCCCGTGCCCTTATCCCAGGCTCCGCGGGATGCGGCCTGCAGGTAGGCCAGGAAGTTGGCGGTGGTGCCGGATGCGTCGCTGCGGTAGATGACGTGGATGTCCTCTGGCGGCATGGATGCGTTGAGCGCGGTGATGGCCGGGTCGTCCCAGCGCGTGATGCTGCCGTTGAAGATCTTGGCCAACGTGGGCGCGTCGAGCACCAAAGAGTCGACGGCGTTGAGGTTGTAGGTGATGGCCACCGCGCCGAATACCACGGGCAGGTTCCAGGCATCGGAGCCGCCGCAGCGCTGCTTGGCGGCGGCGTATTGGTCGCCGGACAGTGGTGTGTCCGATCCGCCGAAATCGGTCTTGCCGGCAAGGAAGTCGCTGATTCCGGCGCCCGAGCCGTTGGCGGTGTAGTCGAGTGTCTGGCCGGGGCAGGCCTTGCGGTAAGCGTCGATGAACCGGGTCATCGCGTTGGCTTGCGCGGTCGAGCCGCTGGCGGTTAAGGCCTGCTTGCCGCCGCACTCCAGCGGGGCCCCGTTAAAATAGGCCTGGGTCGTGTGGGGGCTGGTGCATGCCGAGAGCACCAGGGCACCCGCAGCCAGCAAGCTTATGGCGACACCTGGTCGGTTGTGCTTCACGTTGATTGCCTCCTTGAGAACAACAGACGGTGAGATCGGCCCCCTGCGTGCCGCCGATGACCGGCGGGGTACGTCCTGGCCACCGTGGCGCGTGGAATTCCCGCTTGGTGCGGTGGCTTTGCGATGCGTTACCGCGCAGCCAGTTTCAGCACCCGCTGGTTGCGAAAGTCGGTGACGTAGACGTTGCCCACCGTGTCCACAGCCACACCCGCGGGATCGGCCAGCTCGGTGAACGGCAGCACATTATGGGCCGTGGCTCCGGCCGCCAGTTTCAGCACCCGGTGGTTGCCCCGGTCGGCGACGTAGACATCACCGGCGCTGTTGACCGCCACACCTCCGAGGCCGCTGAGGCCGGAGAACGGAAGCACACTTTGGGTGGTGGCTCCGGCCGCCAGTTTCAGCACCCGGTCGTTGCCGCTATCGGCGACGTAGACATCGCCGGCGCCGTCCACCGCGACGCCATCAAGGTACTTGAGACCGGTGAACGGCAGCACATTCTGGACGGTGGCTCCGTGCGCCAGTTTCAGCACTTTGTTGTTGCCGCGGTCGGCGATGTAGACGTCACCGGCGTCGTCGACCGCCACACCCTTGGGGTCGTTGAGATCAGTGAACGGCAACACGGACGGCGTCGTGACGCCCGGCGTCCGCATGAGCACCCGCCCGTTGTGGCCATCGGTTACGTAGACGTCGCCTTCGCTGTCCACCGCCACACCTACGGGATCCACTACGATAACGGTTGGATTGTCAGGGCTAGGGGCCTCAAACGACAGCACGGACTGGGTTCTCGAACCGGCCGCCAGCCTGCGCACCTGCCGGCCGAGTTCGTCGACGACGTAGACGCCACCCGCGCTGTCCACCGCCACAGCGGTAGGACCCTCGACGCCGGTGAACGGCAGCACGGACTGCCGGGATTTGTGGTTGTAGTGCGCAATGAGAACCGCGGCTGCCGCAATGATCGCGACGAGCACCACGGCACCGACGATCAGGGCGGTCTTGGTGCGCGGCCGATGCAGCGATTCGCTGAACTTCTTGATGCCCACGTGTAGGACTCGATTCTGCGCGGAAGTTGGCTAGCTGGTTAGGCATCGGATCGTGGTGGGCTGGTGTTGGCGCACCCATGCTTGGGCCGCCATTTGGGTGGCGTCCCAGGGCGACCCGAGCGGCGGGGTGTAGGACAGGTCGAGCGCGCTGAGGCCGTCGACGGTCATGTCGTGGAAGATCGCGGTGGCATAGGTGTCGACGCGTTTGGCAATTTCGGCGCTCCGGTGGCCCACCAGTTGGGCACCCAGCAGGCGACCGCTGTGTTGGTCGCCGGTGATGCGGATGTGTACCGGGGTGGCGCCTGGGTAGTAGGCCTTATGGTCGTCTGGGCTGGATTGGCTGGTGATCGGGGCCCAGCCGAGGTTCGCGTCAAGGACTTCGTGTTCGCGGAGGCCGGTGCGGGCGGCGACGAGGTCGAAGACCTTGACGACCTGAGTGCCCAGGCTGCCCGCGAAGCGGGCGTCGCCGCCGAGTGCGTTCTCGCCTGCCACGCGGCCTTGCTTGTGAGCGGTGGTGCCCAGCGGTAGCCAGGTGACGCCGAGGAGCCGGTGGTGGGTGTGCACGCAGTCACCGGCGGCAAAGATGTCGGGCAGGTTGGTACGCATGGCTTCGTCCACCTCGATGGCGCCTTTGACGCCGAGGTGCGCGCCGGCGTCGGCGGCCAGCTCGGTGTCGGGCCGGACTCCGACCACGACGAGCACGAAATCGACTGTGCGCGAGACGGGTTGATCGCCGTGGCTTGCGCTGACCGTGAGTGCGCCGGTATCGGCACGAGTGATGGCGTTGACGGCGGTGTGAGTGAGGACTTCGACACCGTGGCGTTCCAGTTCGGCGTGCACCAGCGCGCCCAGTTCGGGGTCGACAGTGGGCAGAACTTCGGGCAGGGCTTCGATCTGGGTGACGTGGATGCCGCGGAAGGTGAGGGCTTCAGCCATCTCTAGACCGATGTAGCCGGCACCGACGATCACCGCGGTGGTGGGGTTGCGTTGCTGCAGGGAGTCCATGACAGCGAAGGTGTCGCCCATGGAGTGCAGCAGGTGCACCCCATCGGCGGGGCCGAGCGCGTCGGGACCGCTGAGCCCGTGGATGGGTGGGCGAACGCTGAGGGCGCCGGTGCCAACGATCAGGGCGTCGTAGGACAGCTGCTGCGGGGCGCCGGTGGAGTCGAGGACGTCGAGGGTGTGCTCCTCGACATTGATGCCGGTGGCGCGGGTGTCGGTGAGCACCCGCATGCCGGTGGCGGCCAGGTCGGCGGCGGTGCGATGGGCCAGGTTGGTCCAGTGGGTGACTTCACCGGAGACGTAGTAAGGGATGCCGCAGATGGAGAAGTTGGGATAGGCATCGGCGACGACCACCGTGACATCGCTGGCAGGGTCGAGTTCACGGGCGCGCAGCGCGGCGCTGATGCCGGCATCACTGCCGCCGATAGCGACGATATGACGAGCTGTCATACGGGTTGACTCCTGATGTGTCGTGGGTGTGCCGTGGCGCTGCGGCGCTGCGCCGCTGGGATTCGGCGATGAGTGTGACGTCTTACCCGATGGAGTTGACGGCGCTCAGCACCTTCGACTGGAACTGCTCAGGCAACGGGAAATACCCGTGGTCTTCCAGGCCGACCTGGCCTGGCCCGAGGGTGGACTGCAGAAACGCCCGCACCGCCGTCGCGACCTGCGGATCAGAGTATTTTGAGCACACCAGTTCGTAGGTCGCCAGCACGATCGGGTAGGCGCCCGGCTGGGTGGGCTTGTAGAACGATGCGATGTTTAACACCAAGTCGTTACCGTGGCCCGCGATCGTCGCGCCAGCGATGGCCTTGCCGACGGTGTCAGCGTTGATGGCCACCGGACGCGGTCCGGCCGAGGTCACGATTTTGGCGGCGAACAGCCGCTGTTCCTGCGCGAACGACCATTCGTTGTAGGTGATCGCACCCTCTGTGTTCCTGACCTTGGCCGACGTGCCCTCGTTGCCTCGGGCACCCTGGCCGACTCCGCCGTTAAACACTTTGCCGGTTCCCTTGCCCCACGCGCCGTTAGACGCGGCGTCGAGATAGCGCTGGAAGTTGTCGGTGGTGCCCGACGCGTCGCTGCGGTATACCACGGTGATTGGTTCCGAGGGCATCTCCTCGTTGAGCGCCGTGATCGCCGGGTCGTCCCATCGGGTGATCGTGCCGTTGAAGATCTTGGCCAGCGTCGAGGCGTCGAGCACCAGCGTGTCTTTGTAGAGGTTGTAGGTGATCGCCAGAGGGCCGAACACCACCGGCAGATTCCAGGCATCCGAGCCACATCGCTGCTTGGCCTTATTGTATTCGTCACCCGCCAACGGCGAATCAGACCCACCGAAATCCGTTTGGCCAGACAGAAATTCACTGACACCGGCGCCAGAGCCATTGGAGTTGTAGGTCAGATCGCTTCCAGGACAGGCCTTTTGGTAGGCGATGATAAACTGGGTCATCGCATTGGCCTGCGCTGTTGAGCCGCTGCCTTTCAGCGTCTGTTTGCCGCCGCAGACCACTTTCGCCGCGGTGGCATATGAGGGGATCGATTTTTCGCTGCCGCATGCCGAAAGCACCAGCACAGTAACGGCCAGCAAGCTCAGCGCGGCCGAAGATCGCTTCAGTGAAATGTGCATGGTGGTTTCCTCCGGTCGTCAGTGCTGGGTGGTGTTGGGGGGAGTGCTTGGGTGACCGTCTGTGTCTGTGTCTGGGTGGGCAGCCGGTTGGTGGCTTTGGTGATCGCGACCCCGATGTCGATCAGGTCGCTAGGCGCGTCGCCCAGCTCACTTACGATTTGGGCGGTTTGTCGAGCTGATAACGCGATGGGTCCGTTAAGGGCCAGCAGCGGCGAATATCCCGTGCGGGGCGCCTCGTCGGGATAGCCAGCCCGCAGCCACTCGGTGATGGATACCACCGCACCTGCGATTCGCGCCAACGCCGACGCGATTGGACCGTGATTACCCATGGATGGCCACGCCGAGGTCGGTGAGCAGCTGGCGCACACGGCGTTCGATGTCGTCGCGGATCGGGCGCACAGCGTCGACGTCTTGCCCGGCGGGATCATCAAGGACCCATTCCTCGTAGCGGCGCCCTGGGAACACCGGGCAGGCGTCGCCGCAGCCCATGGTGATGACGACATCGGCGGCTTGCACGATCTCGTCGGTCCAGGGTTTGGGATATTCGCCGGAGATGTCGATGCCACGCTCGGCCATGGCCTCGATGGCGGCCGGGTTGACCTCGTTGCCGGGTTCGGAGCCGCCGGACCAGGCCACCGCGGCATCGTCGGCCAAGTGGGTGAAAAAACCCATGGCCATTTGCGAGCGGCCGGCGTTGTGTGTGCATAGGAACAGCACGATGGGTTTTCCGTCGTTCGATTTGCCTTCGACTTTGGCCAGTGCGCGCAGCCGTTGCCGCGCGAAGCGTTCTGCCAGCAGCGGCAAGAAGTTGGGAATCGATGCGCGGCTGGCGAATTGATCGTAGGAGGAGTACAGGAACCGCTCGATGGTCTCCACCCCGAACGTGGCGGAGAACTCCTTCTGCAGTGCCGCTGCGGCAGTCTTGAGTGCCAGCCGCTGGTCGATGGACAGATCAAAGCGCGCGTTGCTGGCGACATCGGCGCCGAGGTTGTCGGTCATGAGCTAACTCCGTTACGAGACGGGTTGTAGGGCCGGGACGAGGCGGTCTATTCGCTCGGTCAAGTCGTCGAGGGCCCGATCGAACGCGTCGGGGTCCGCGGAGGGCACCGGGTCGGGAACCGACCAGTGGATGTGGTGCAAGTTGGCGAGCAGTTCTTCGTGAGCTTTGTCGCATACCGCGACCAGCAGGTCCCCGGAGCAGACGACATCGTCGAGGTGGCGCGGCGTGCGTGGACGTATCGGTAGGTGCCGACGCCGGGCCGCGGCCACCGCGCCGGGATGAACCGTGGCGGCGGGATGGGTGCCCGCCGATGCCGCCGGCAGCGGGCTGTGACGCTTCCACACCGCGACGGCCAACTGACTGCGGGCCGAGTTCTGACTACACACGAACACCACGCGGTCCGCCCGCCGCCGCATCGCACAGGGCACCATCACCTCCAGCGCCTCGGGAATCAGCTGCAGATAGGTGCGCCGACGATCACCCTCGGAGCGGATCCGACGCACCATCCCAGCCTGCTCGAGTACTCCCAGGTGGTGGGCCATCAGATTCGAGGACATCGACAACAGCCCCTGCAGCTCCGACGGCGACGCGTCGGCAAGCAGGAGTTCGTCGACGATCGCCAACCGGCCGGGATCGGCAAGCGCGGCGTGGATCACCGCCCGCCGCATCGCCCCGGTATCCCGCTCAGTAATCATTGACTCAATGGTATTTGAGCTATTGCCCGTAGGCAAGCTTTGGGACCTGGGGAGATAGCAGTGCGTCAAGGCGCAACGATCGAGGAAGATTCCCCGTAAATGTCGAGGTGGGCGCCGCGACGAGTAGCTTGACCAGGGTTGCGGCGTTCATCTCCAGGCCAGTTTGGCGATCTTCCGCGTTCACGTCGACCGTCTTCGATGAGTACCAGGATGCACGGGCATCACCGGACGAGGAGGAATTGATGTTCCGCAAGACGACGATCACCGCCGTGGTTGCGATCGTTGCAGCAAGTTGGGTGAGCGCGTGTGGGAGCACCAGCAATATCGGGGCGGGCAACAGCACCCAGGCAGCCCAAGCGGGCCAGATTTGCGGCCAGCAGTCGGCTGCCCAGCCCAACTACCCGAGAACGATCGCCAAAATCGACGGCGGCGCAAACACTTTGTCGGGCGCGGGCTCGACGTGGATAGCCCCGGTGATGTCGGTGTGGACCAAAGACTATTCACAATCCGATGGGGTGCAGGTGGCTTACCAGTCGATCGGGTCCGGCGGCGGTGTGCAGCAGATCATCGCCAACACCATCGATTACGGTGCATCGGACACCCCGATGAAGGACAGCGAGTTGGCCGCCGCGAAAGGCGGCCCGATCCTGCACATCCCGTTGAACCTGGGCGCGGTGGTGCCCACCTATAACCTCAAGGGCGTCAAAACCGGGCTGAAGTTCGACGGTGACACGTTGGGCAAGATCTACGCCCACGCCATCACCAAGTGGAACGACCCGGCACTCGTCGCGCTCAACCCCGGCGTGACCCTGCCCGACCAGTCGATCGCGGTGGCGCACCGCTCCGACGGCTCGGGCACCACGGCGGTGTGGACGGACTTTCTGACCAAGGAGAGCCCGACGTGGGTGCAGACGCTGGGCGGCCCGGACCGCAGCTTCGGTAAGGACATCGCGTGGCCGACCGGTATCGGCGGCAAGGGCAACGAGGGCGTTTCCGGCGTGGTCAACCAGACCGACGGTGCCATCGGCTATGTCGAGTTGCAGTATGCGCTCGCGCAGAACCTGCCATACGGCTTGGTGAAGAACAAGGCGGGCAACTTCATTCAGGCCTGCCCCGCGACGATCACGGCGGGCACGCAGGGCCTCAGCTACCCGCCGGACCTGCGGGTGAGCCTGACCGACGGGTCCGATCCCAACGCTTACCCGATCACCGGCACCACCTACGCGTTGGTGTATCAGAACCAGACCGACCCGGCCAAGGCCAAGGCCCTCGTCAACTTCTTCTCCTGGGTGCTTTCCACTGGTCAAAACGACGTTGGCAGCCTTAACTACGCCCCCCTGAGCAAGGATCTGCAGGGTTTGTGCATGGGCCAGGTTAAGAAGATCACGCTCAACGGCGCCCCGGTCGCGTCGTGAGCACGCGCGCCTGACGGAGACGTGGTGACCGCGCAGACCCTATTGGCGCCCACGGATCGGCCGTCATCGGCCGGCCGGTTCAGCGACCAGCTGTTCCGGCGGCTGATGGCCGGCGCGGCGCTGACGGTGATCGTCGTGTTGATTGCCACCGCGGTGTTCCTTCTGCAGCAGTCATGGCCGTCGCTGACGCATTACGGGCCGCTGAGCTTTTTTCACGCCCGCTGGGCGCCGTCGGAGGCAACGGTAACGTCGTCAAAACCGAACCCGTACGGCATCCTGCAGTTCATCTACGGCACCTTGGTGACCTCACTGGTCGCGATTCTGATCGCGGTGCCGGTCTCGATCGCGGTGGCCCTCTATATCACCAATCTCTCCCCGAAGCGGCTTCGCGGACCGTTGTCGTCACTGGTCGACCTGCTTGCGGCGATCCCGAGCGTGGTCTACGGGTTTTGGGGCGTGTTCGCGCTGATCCCAGCGCTTGGACCGATCGGTAACGGATTGACCTCGCTGTCGGGAATCCCGTTGATCGGCTGGTTGTTTCAGGGCCCGTTTTTCGGATACTCAATATTTTCGGCCGGCGTAGTGCTCGCGATCATGTGTTTGCCCATCGTCACCGCGATCTGCCGGGAAGTCTTCGACACCGCGCCGGTGGCCGAGAAGGAAGCAGCGCTGGCGATCGGCGCGACCAAATGGGAGATGCTGCGCGTCGCCGTGTTGCCGCGGTCGCGTTCGGGGATCGCGGGTGCGTCGATCCTGGGTCTGGGCCGTGCGTTCGGCGAAACCATCGCGGTGACCATGCTGATCGGCAACAACGTGTTGACCATCCCGAAGGGGCTGCTGCGCACCGGAGCCACCATGCCCAGTGTCATCGCCAACGAGTTCACCGAGGCGAATCAGCCGTTCCATCTGGAGTCCCTGTTCGTCGTCGCCTTCGGCCTGCTGGTGGTCTCGTTGCTGGTCAACTTCGTCGGCAAGCGCATCATCGGCCGAGTCTCGGAGCACATCGCATGAGCCTGATGCTGGAAGACGAACCCGTCAAAGAACCACTGGCCGCGGCTACCGAGCGGTTCCCTGGGGCGCGCCGCCGCCAAATCACCAATCTGGTCATGCATGCGGTTCTCCTGCTGGTCATGATCGCCACCGTCGCCGTGTTGGTCTGGGTGCTTTTCTACGTCGGCAAACAGGGTTTGAAATATCTCGGACCGCAGTTCCTGACCCAGACGCCGCCCGGCGATCCCAGTCAACCGGGCGGCGGATTCCTCAACGGCATTATCGGAAGCGTCATCACCACCGGCATCGCGACGGTGCTATCGATGCCCGTCGGTGTGGCCGCTGCGATCTACCTCGTCGAGTACGGCGGCCGACTGGCCCGGGTGACCCGCTTTCTCACCGACATCCTGGTCGGCGTGCCGACAATCGTCACCGGGGCGCTTGTGTATGCGGCGTGGGTCGTGCTCTTCGGGTTCTCCGGAATCGCCGGCGGAATAGCGCTGGCCCTGGTGATGCTGCCGCTGGTGATTCGCTCCACCGACGAGATGCTGCGGCTGGTACCGCACGATCTGCGCGAAGCCTCGTTCGCGTTGGGCGTGACCAAGGCGCGGACCATCCTGGCGATCGTATTGCCCACGGCCAGCTCAGGAATCATCACCGGTGTCATGCTGGCGTTCGCGCGTGCGATGGGAGAGACTGCGCCCCTGCTGTTGACCGCGCTTGGCAACGACTTGTTCATCGAGCTCAATCCGACCAAGCGCATGTCGACGCTGTCGCTGCAGATCTTCGGCAACGCCATCACCGGGTTCAAAGCCGCCCAAGCGCGCGCCTGGGCGGGAGCGCTCACATTGGTCGTGATGGTCCTGCTGTTCACCGTGGCGGCTCGGCTGATCGCCCGCCGGTCCAGCGTTAGTCGCGGACGTTGACCGGCCCTATGGGATCCGTGGCACGCCCGGCGCATCCGCCTTTTCTGCCCGGGTGCGATGCAGATGCGGCGGGTGAGCAATCAGGCTGTGTGTCAGCCGAATCGGCGGCCGATCCAGGCGGCCCGCTGTTACCTGTGGCCGCGATCGGCGCGTGGCGGGTTCGGCCAACCCACGACAACGACACAGGTCCACCGGCCGGGTCTGAACAGGAACGACATCACAGGAGGATCGCGTGACACAGGACATCAACGTGACACCGGATGACGCGGCGATCGGGAGTCCCAAACGCACAGCCCCGCGAGCACCCGCAGCCACGAAGCCGGTGACCGACAGAGCCCTTGGGTTGCACAGGGTCGCGAAACGGCTGGAGGTGCGGGATCTCAACATTTACTACGGCTCCTTTAAGGCGGTGGCCGATGTCAATATGACCGTCAGTCCGCGAAGTGTCACCGCGTTGATAGGACCATCCGGGTGCGGCAAGTCGACTGTTTTGCGGGCTCTGAACCGTATGCACGAGACCACCCCGGGGGGCCGGGTGCAAGGATCGGTGTTGCTCGACGGCGAGGACATCTACGGCCCGCGGATCAGCGCGGTTGGTGTGCGCCGCATCGTCGGGATGGTGTTCCAGCGACCAAACCCCTTTCCCACCATGTCGATTCGCGACAATGTGGTCGCCGGATTGAAACTGCAAGGAAAGCACAACAAGAAAAGCCTCGACGAGCTCGCCGAACGGTCGTTGCGCGGGGCGAACCTGTGGAACGAGGTGAAAGATCGGCTGGACACGCCCGGCGGCGGCCTATCCGGTGGCCAGCAGCAGCGGCTGTGCATCGCCCGGGCAATCGCCGTCTCACCCAACGTACTGCTGATGGACGAACCCTGTTCGGCGCTCGACCCCATCTCGACGCTGGCGATCGAGGATCTGATCGCCGAGCTCAAGGAGGACTACACCATCGTCATCGTCACCCACAACATGCAGCAGGCCGCGCGCGTCAGCGATCAGACCGCATTCTTCAATCTGGAGGCCACCGGCAAGCCCGGACGGTTGATCGAAATCAACAACACCCAAAAGATTTTCGCCAATCCTGACCAAAAGGCCACCGAGGACTACATTTCCGGCCGGTTCGGCTGACCTCTCACCCGAGAACCGTGGTGCCGGATACCGGCTCGCTCCCTCAATTTGCGCATGACTTCCACTCAGCCAGATCACGACCTTGTCGCCACTGATCCCGATGATGCGATGTGGCAAAAGGCGTTGTCCGCGTTGCGTTTCTACCGCGATACCCGTGGCAGCGCCGATGTTCCTCGCCGCGTTCAGGCGCACGGCATCAGGCTGGGCCAGTGGGTCCAGCGTTGCCGTGACGCCTACTGGCTCGATGTCCTCAGCGCCGAACACACCGCCGACCTGGAAGCGGTCGACGGTTGGTCCTGGGGGCGGCCCGACCGACTCCACAGCTGGCGACACGCATTCTGCGCCCTGGCCCACTACGCGGCCGACCACGACACGACCGTACTCACCGCGCAAACCACGTTCGACGGTGTTGACCTGCAAGCCTGGGCTGCGGCTCAGCGTCGTTCTTATGCAGCAGGAACCCTGGCCGCGGCCAGAATCGACCTGTTGGAGGCGTTGCCTGGATGGCAATGGGACGCCGCAGAGGCGCGGTGGGCACAGGGCTTGGCTGTCTGCCG
Source organism: uncultured Actinomycetota bacterium (assembly GCA_963791535.1). Classification (GTDB taxonomy): domain Bacteria; phylum Actinomycetota; class Actinomycetes; order Mycobacteriales; family Mycobacteriaceae; genus Mycobacterium. The sequence continues at coordinate 130,293 of CAWBSW010000011.1, forward strand.
CCTCTACGTTGCGCGCCACGGCAGTCTTGTTGGCGTAGGCCCCGAAACCCGGCTCGGACAGTTCCGCCTAGGCCATTGGATCGAGCGCTGTCGCGCCGACTGCCGCGCCGGCGACCTAGCTACGGAGCGCTCCATCGAACTGGAAACGCTGCCTGGCTGGTCTTGGGCGGATCGTAGACGACAGAACTGGCGCGACGGCGCAAACGTACTGCGGCGGTACGTTTCTCAAACTGGCCATGCGGCGCCAGCGGCGCGCGAAGTCATTAACGGCGTTCCGCTCGGGTGGTGGGTCGCGAGGCGACGCCGCGACCAGCGCCTAGGCCGGTTGAGCTCCGACCGCGCGGCTGAGCTGGCAGCCTTACCCGGTTGGCAGTGGGACCCGCTGGAGCAGCGGTGGCAACGGGGCTTGAGCGCGCTATCCAGGTATGCCGCCGCTCACGGGCACGCCCAACCTGCCTGCAGTCAGCGGTTCGACGGCTACCCCGTCGGGGACTGGGTCCGCGCTCAACGCACCGCCCACGACAACGGCCGGCTATCGCCGCACCGCGCCGGCAAACTCGAGGCCTTGCCTGGGTGGTGTTGGATCACGCCCAACACGTCGAAATGTAGGGACTAGGAAGATAAGGGCCAGCGACACATCGACCAATGCGGCCAAGACGGGGACTTCGATCAACGGCCCGACGATCCAGGCCAGAGCCTTGCAGTGGCCCGGCTCACCGGGTTGGTGGTCCCGGCATGCGCCGACGCTTCACCAGACGAGAGCAGTTGTGCATTGCGAGCGTCGGCTTGCGCGGGTTTCGTGCCCCGATACCGTCGACGCTGCCGGCGCGCCAAGCCAACTCGGCTAGCGATGCGCTGGGAGTGGCGCGAAATCAGCTGCAGCAGCCGGGGTCGAGGACCGCGCAGAGGGCGGCCATTGCATCCCGGTGGGGGCGGTGATAGACGTTCATGCCGCGGCGGTCTGATTCGACCAGGCCCGCCTTGCGAAGTTGGGTGAGGTGGTGGCTGACGGTTGACTCGGTCAATCTGAGAACGGCGGCAAGTTCGCGGGTGTTCGCCTCACCCGCAGATGAGCTAAATAGCAACGACATGATCTTGACTCGCGCAGGGTCTGCCAGCGCCTTGAGGCGCAAAGCCACCCGCAGAGCGTCGTCATCGCTCATGGGGCCGGCGGCCAGCGGCGCGCAGCATGCTGGCGCGGTGATGTCGACCACTGGCAGTGTCTTCGGCATGGAATGATTGTGCCACACTGGTTTGACATATATCAAAAAGGTGACATGCTGAGTGAGTCGAGCAATTTCGATATATGTCTCACACCTAACGGAGGTCTGCTTTCATGTCCCGCGTTCAACTCGCGCTCAACGTCGATGATCTCGACGATGCGGTCACTTTCTATTCCAAGCTGTTCAATACCGAGCCTGCCAAACGCAAGCCCGGCTACGCCAACTTCGCAGTCGCTGAGCCGCCACTCAAGCTGGTGCTATTGGAGAACCCCGGCAAGGGCGGCACGCTCAACCACCTGGGGGTGGAGGTCCAGTCAAGCGAGAAGGTGCACGAGGAAATCGCCCGGTTGCAGGGCGAGGGCTTGTTCACCGACGAGGAGATCGGAACGACCTGCTGCTTCGCCACCCAAGACAAGGTCTGGGTGACCGGGCCGGCCGGGGAGAAGTGGGAGGTCTACGCGGTACTGGCTGATTCGGAGACATTCGGAACAAGTCCTGAGCACCTCGATCGCGAGACCGAAGGCGCTGCGTGCTGTGGCGGATCGCCGGCTGCCGGCGAGCAAGAGGAGGCGGCGGCCTCTTGCTGCTGACCGCCAGCACAGGGCGGGCGGGATTGGTGTCATCCCGCCCGCCGATCCCGCTTTTTCGCTAGTTCATGCACTGTTGGCTTGACCATGGATTCGATGTCAGTCAATATCGATGTGTGTCGAAGTCGCAGTGGCCGTTGAGCGCGGACGCCGGGTGCGCGTTCGTTCCGCTTGTGCGTGAGCCACTCTCGCCTGACGCGGCCATCGAATTGGCGGCCACCCTGAAGGCACTGTCTGACCCAGTGCGATTGCGCCTGCTGAGCGTGGTGGCCAGCCACGAGGGTGGTGAAGCCTGCGTTTGCGACTTGTCAGCCGGGATTGAACTGACCCAGCCCACCATCTCCCATCACCTAAAGGTCCTACGCACCGCTGGATTGCTCGACAGCGAACGGCGTGCCTCATGGGTGTACTACCGGGTGAATCGAACTACGCTGCAGCAACTCTCGCAGCTTTTGGGAACCGACACCCTCAGTCCAGCGATCCGACCATGAATACCGTCTCTCAGCCACGGCGCTTAGTCGGCGAATTCTGCGTCATCGCGCTTCTCACCGCGTCGTTGCAGGCCGGTGAGGCCGCTTCGGGCCAGTTAGCCCAGCCCAGCCGAATGAAAAGAACGGGATTGAACAGATGAGCCACAACCCTAGCGCCACCCGCAGTGCGCCGTCGGACGACAGCCACGTGGTGGCCCGGTTGTCGACGGTCGACCGATTCCTGCCGTTGTGGATTGGCCTGGCGATGGTGGCCGGGCTGCTGCTGGGCCGGCTGATCCCGGGTTTGGCCAACGGGCTCAATGCTGTGTCTATCCACGGCACGAGCCTGCCGATTGCCATCGGGCTGTTATTGATGATGTACCCGGTGTTGGCCAAGGTCCGCTATCGGGAGATCGGGCGGATCACCGCCGACCGCCGCATGATTGCCGTGTCGTTGATTCTGAACTGGATCATCGGGCCGGCAGTCATGTTCGCCCTCGCCTGGCTGCTGTTGCCAGACCTGCCCGCCTACCGCACCGGCGTGATTCTGGTAGGGCTGGCCCGCTGCATCGCCATGGTGCTGATCTGGACCGACCTGGCCTGCGGCGACCGGGAAATGGCTGCCGTGCTCGTTGCGCTCAACGCCGTGTTCCAGGTGCTGGGCTATGCCGGTCTCGGCGTGTTCTACCTCAACATTTTGCCCTCCTGGCTGCACTTGCCAACCCAGAGCCTGCACGTCTCCTTCGCTGAGATCGCGGTCACCGTGGTGGTGTTCCTGGGGATCCCGCTGGTCGCCGGATTCCTTACTAGAACGCTCGGTGAACGCGCCCGGGGCCAAGAGTGGTATGAGAGCACGCTGCTGCCACGCATTGCGCCGATTGCCTTGTATGGGTTGCTGTTCACCGTCGTTGTGCTCTTCGCGCTGCAGGGTAAAACAATCACCTCCGAGCCGGTGAACGTGGCCCGGATCGCGCTGCCGCTGCTGGTCTACTTCGCCGTGATGTGGATCGGTGGGTTCGCCATCGGCCGGTCGCTACACCTGTCCTACGCCCGCACGGCGGCGCTGGCGTTCTCCGCGGCCAGCAACGACTTCGAGCTAGCGATCGCCGTCGCCATCGGCGTATTCGGCGCCACATCCGGCCAAGCCTTGGCCGGGGTCGTCGGCCCGCTCATCGAGGTGCCCGTGTTGCTCGGCCTCGTCTACGTGGCCTTGTGGCTGCACCGTCGACTGACGTGGCCGCAAACCCTGGGCTCCGCGGCGGTTCGATGAGAGTTTGGTTTTTTACATTGGTGTTTTGGATGTCAGATCGGCCCACCAGGCATCGAGTTCCAGTGCAGGATCGATGATCACGAAGACTTTCGCTAACGTGGCGATCGCCGTGCTGACCGCCGGTGGATTAGCTGCGTGCGGAAGCACCAGCAATAGCGGAAGCACCAGCAATAGAGGAGCGAACAACACCCAGGCTGCGCAAGCCGTCCAGATCTGCGGCCAGGGCTCCGCCTCCAAGCCCGGCTACCCGCTCCCAATCAACAAACTCGACGGCGGCGCCAACACCTTGTCGGGGGCTGGCTCCACATTTGTGGCGCCCGCGATGTCGGTATGGACCAAGGACTACAGCACCTCGGATGGCGTGGACGTTGCCTACCAGTCCATCGGGTCCGGTGCAAGCGTGCAGCAGATCAGCGCCGCCACCGTCGATTTCGGTGCCTCCGACACGCCGATGTTAGACAGCGAACTCGCCTCGGCGAAGGGTGGACCGATTCTGCACATCCCGTTGGTGCTCGGCGCTGTCGTCCCGGCCTACAACGTCAAGGGTCTCGACACCGGTTTGAAATTCGACGGCGAGACACTTGGGAAGATCTTCGCCGGCAAGATCACCAAGTGGAACGACGCCGCCCTCGAGGCACTCAACCCGGGAACGAACCTGCCCGATGAGCCCATCGCGGTGGCCCACCGTTCCGACGGGTCGGGAACCACGGCGGTCTGGACCGACTACCTGACCAAGGAAAGCCCGAGCTGGGTGAGCGCCCTGGGCGGATCCGACAAGAGCTTTGGCAAAGAGGTCGCGTGGCCCGTCGGGATCGGCGGCGAGGGCAACGAGGGCGTGTCCGGGGTGATCAACCAGACCGAGGGCGGCCTGGGCTACGTCGAATTGGCCTACGCCTTCGAGCAGTACCTCAAGTTCGGCCAGGTGAAGAACAAAGCCGGCAACTTCATCCAGCCCGGCAACTTCCTCCACCCCTGCATCGCCACGATCACCAAGGGCACCGAGGGCATCACCTACCCCGAGGACCTGCGCACCAGCTTCACCGACGGCCCAAACCCCAACGCCTATCCGATCATCGGCACCACCTATGCGCTGGTCTATACCAATCAGACGGATCCGGCCAAGGGCAAAGCGGTGGTCAATTTCTTTGCCTGGGTGTTGTCGAAAGGCCAAGACGAGGTGGCCAACCTGAGCTACGCCCCACTGGACAAGGACTATGCATCTTCTTGCCCATCGAAGACCCTCGAGGTGAACACGCATCGTTTCGAACCTGGCAGGGAGATGAACGCCTCAACGCCGCTGCAGGTCAGCTCATCGCGGCGCGCACCTCGATCGCCACGACCGACTTCACCGCGTCGACGACCTTGACGTAGGCCACCGCCGAGACATCGACAACTGACGTTGTCGCGGGTGATGATCCCCGGGATTGGGTCGGCATCGTCACGATCCGCAGCGAAATCCGGTGCAGCACATCGATTAACGGAATGATGAGCCGCAAGCCGGGTTTGCGTTCTCCGATCACCCGGCCTAGCCGGAACAGCACGCCGTTCTCGTATTGTTTGACGATCCGCACCGCCGTCGCCGGCACCGGCCGATCGAGTGAAGAAAATCTGTGGAGCAGTCATGGTGATCCTGATGTGCAGACGATCACCGGCGCGTAGCGGCCTTGGAGCTCAAGTTCTGCAGCGGACAGCTGAACTCATCCCGAACCTGCTGAGATTCTCAGCAGCTCCGAGAATACACCCGGGGAGACTCACCCGCGGAAGCCCGTTTGGGGCCGGCCCCTTTTCATGGCCTGCCAGCGTTGCTGGTGGTCAACGGATTCGGGCGCGAGGTCGCGTCCTCGGGTCCGCCGCTACCGGCACGCGCCCACAACTGCTCGCGGCGGTACTCTTGGCGTGAGGAGTCGTTCTCGCGGCGGTTGCGGCGCAGGTATGTCGCAGGGTTCCGTTGAGCGATGTCGGGCTGGACTATTGAGCGCAGGTAACAGAGTTGACGGAGTTACCGAAGGACGCCGACGGGTTACCGTTGGGATCGCTGAGCGCGCAGCAGGCTAGCGCTGATGCCGCCGACTTGCGGGCCGGGATCGACGAGTTGGCGGGCTTGGTGGCGGGCAGTCGGGGGTTGCCTGAGTTGCTGACTGAGGTGTCGACGTTCGCGGTGCACGCGATACCGGGCGCCGACGGTGCCGGGGTGACCTTGTTGCAGGTCGACCGGGTGGACAACATGGTGGAGGCGTTGGCGGCCAGCGCCCCGTTTGTCGCCGAGATCGACGAGATTCAGTACGTGACCCTCAAGGAGGGGCCCTGCATCACCGCGGCACTGGAGCGGCGCACGGTGCGGTCTGGGTCGTTGGGTGGGGAGAAGATGTGGCCGCGGTTCGGTCCCCGCGTGGGCCGCTTGGGCGTGCACAGTGCGCTGTCGCTACCGCTGCTGCTGTCGGATCAGGTGATCGGCGCGATCAATGTCTACGCCCACGGCAAAGACGTCTTCGGCGAGCACGCCGCCGAACTGGGGGAACTGTTCGCCAAACCCGCGGCGGTGGCGGTGCATAACGCTCAGGTCCTCGCGCACGCGATGGCGCTGACCACCCAGTTGCAGAAGGCGCTGTCGACGCGCCCGGTGATCGATCAGGCGATCGGCCTGATCCGGGGACGCAGCGGGCGCAGCGCCGAGGAGGCGTTTACTCAGCTGCGCACGATCAGCCAAACCGAACACCGCAAATTGGCTGAGGTGGCCCAACACATCGTCGATGAAGCCGTGCGCCGCGCCCGCGCCCGACGCAACCCGATCTGAGGCCGAACCACCAGGTCGGTCCGCGGCCGAACTGCCGCTGCACGGTGTGACGCGCGTAGGTTGGAGGGTGGGTAAACAGTCAACGCGACGGGTCCTGGCTTGCGTCGCGCGTTCCCCACCCTGCAGGCGGCTCGCCTGTTCGGCACCGGCAGGCTCGATCCGCGCTCGGGAGCGCCCAGCGGAGCAATCCCGTCATGAAGATCAGTGCGGCCCTGGCCGCCGATTTCGGTATCCTCACCGCCGCCCTGGATGAACCCGGCGCCGATGTGCTGCACAGTCTGCACCAACTGGGCGTCGACGCCCAAGCGGCGGTGCCCACCTATCTCGGTCTGAGCGTGACCGTCGACGGCAGTGATCCGCCGTTCACGTTCACCACCCTCGCGGACGGCACGGCTGACAACGTTCGCACCTCGCTTCGGCTGACGCTGCTGGCCCGTGTCGGTGACGGCCGGGCAGCGCCTTCGGTTGCCCTCATCCTCTACGCGGAGACGCCGGGAACATTTGTCGACCTCACCGCCGACCTCGCGTGGTTAACCGGCCGTCCGCCCAGCGACTTCGCGCTCGATCAGCACCTGATCGTCCCCGCCGGGTCGGACGCCGGGACATCTCTGCGAGCGGCGTCGGTCGTCAACCAGGCCATCGGGGTACTCATCGGCCGCGGCTACACCCCGCGGCAAGCACATTCGAAATTGGACACCCAAGTCGATGGCGCGGGTACCGATCGATACACCACCGCGCAGTTCATCCTCGACAGGCTCGCAGCCGAGGACCCGGCCGACGGCGAGCGCGCCGAATCAAGAGCCCAACATGGGCTGAGAGCGCAAGCACGTAAAAACCGCGCTGCGCAGTGGCTCCCTGTGCCCGCACTATATAGCGTCAGCGATGTTGAGAAGCCAGCCAATCCAGGACGAGGTCGGCCGTCCGCCGCTGTCCTCGATCATGCGAATGACCTTCTCCGCCAGCGTAATCTGTTCGACGAACACGTCATGCCAAATGCGAACACCGTCGCCTCCGGCCTGAAAGAACTGGATTGTGCTAGCGGCCCAGCCAACCAGACCACGCTGGGAAATCGACCAGCGGTGTCCGCAAGTAGTGCGCGCACATCTCGGTCCATTCCTCGATGGGGTGCGTGGTGGCATATGGCGAGACCCGGGATCCGGCCAGTATTACCGTGGCGTCCACAATTTAGGTGCCGACGCTAACCCTTCGGGGACGCATCCGCGCGAGTGCGGCAAGCGCTAGGGTTTTGTCAACTGCAACTGGGCGGCGAGCAGACTCAGTGCCACTGAGCGGTTGGGTCCACTCGCGCCGGTGGCGGTCAGCGGTTCACAATGATTCCGGGTCGGTGAAATGCCGATGAGAGGACGGAATGATCGACAAAGAGCAAGCGCAGCACATGACAGATGTTGCCGGCGAGTGCAATCGGCTCAACGAGATATCGCAACCGCTGGGGTACGCGGTCACCGCGACCACCAGCCTCGAGGACCAATCCACACAGCAGTTTACGGTTCATCGGCTAGACCAGACCGTGGCCAGCGGCCCCAAGTTCGCAACCACCGGGGAGGTTCGTGCTCACTTCGAGGCAATCGCGAAGCTGCCGCTCTGGCGACTGGATCTCGTAAACAACAGCGCGATCGTCTTCGATCCAGCGGAGCTCGAGGTCACCGATGCCACCAGCGGAGAGAGCTTCAGCTTTAGGGGCTGGGGCTTGGGAGTCGCACAACTCGCGGCAAGTGGCCACGGCCTAGGCGCTCAGGAGGGGGTAGCGAATCTCACTGTCTATTCTGAGGATCCACCAACTATCGGGAATTGGTACAAGTCAGACGTCGGGTGATAGTGCGCGACCGATCCTCGCGGACCACCAGGCCGCTACCTGCTGGTCGCGCGTACCGACGACCAGGAGCAGGGACACATAGCCGGTCTTCAGCCGTGAGGACGCGTACAGCCGTCTTCTTGTGCGCGGTCGCCGCGGCTGGAGGAATTCCGGCTACTCGCGCGAGTCATTGAACCCCAACGAGGCCGGCGCCCGACTCGCCCGCGACACCGAACGCTGCCAGGCTCTTACCGTCTGGCTGCGCACCTACAATCACCACGGCCACACCGGACTCGGCGGCCAGCCACCACTACCCGTGTGGGTGACCTCTCAGGTCAGAATCTCGCCGGGGGCACCCGACAGGTGTAAAGTTGTTGCTGCTGAGCCCTTCAGCCAGTCCGGAAAGAGTTTTGGCTGTACGCCGCCCAACTTGATGAGCATCTGCTCGCGCCGCACATTCTGAATCTATCGCCTTGCGGTCAGGAAAGCATGACACCGGGAATACCCGGCTGCGCAACGAAAGACGCGACGATTGGGCTGGGCAACGCCAAATCGCTTGAGGCCAAGCTAAATAGCACCTTACAACGCTGATCCGGCCATCCTCCTCCCACATATCCACAGAAACTAGGTAAACGTCATGATCGGCCTCGGAATCCTCCTTATCGTCCTCGGGCTCGTCCTCCCTGCCCTCGTCCCTACCTTCGCCTACGCTCATATTTGCTTGGTCATCGGGGTCATCCTCCTCGTCGTCGGCCTGGTACTGATGCTGATGGGACGGATGGGACACGCCGTCGGCGGCCGCCGCCACTACTACTGACCGGCCCGATGTACTCCCCGGCTCGGCCAGCAGTGGCCGGCCGAGCCGGGTGATACGAACCCGAAAGAAAGGAAAGATGGCGATCACAGACGTTCCGGCCTTCGCTCACCTGACCGACGCCGACATCGAGAACCTGGCCGTTGAGCTCGATGCGATCCGGCTGGATATCGAGGATTCCCTTGGCGAGCGCGACGCGCGCTACATCCGCCGCACGATCGCGGCGCAACGTGCTTTGGATCTCACCGGCCGGCTCATGCTGGCCGGTAGCTCGAAACGCTCGGCATGGTGGGCGGGAACGGTGACCCTCGGTGTGGCCAAGATCATCGAGAACATGGAGATCGGCCACAACGTCATGCACGGCCAGTGGAACTGGATGAACGATCCCGAGATCCACTCCTCGACATGGGAGTGGGACATGACCGGGGTGTCAAAGCACTGGCGATTCACCCACAACTTTCAGCACCACAAGTACACCAACATCCTCGGCATGGACGACGACGTGGGCTACAGCACCCTGCGAGTCACCCGTGACCAGCCGTGGGAGCCCGCCCACATCGGCAACCTGCTGTTCAACACCATCCTCGCGCTCGGATTCGAGTGGGGAATTGGCTTGCAGCCCATCGATTTCAGCAAAATCCTCAAGGGCGGCCCAGACCGCGAAACCACCCTCGTGCAGATCCGCGAATTCTCAGCCAAGGCCGGAAGGCAGCTCGTCAAGGACTACGTCGCGTTCCCGGCGCTTACCTCGCTGTCGCCGGCGGCGACCTATAAATCGACGCTGAAGGCCAACGTGGTGGCCAACGTGATCCGCAACGTCTGGGCCAACGCGGTGATCTTCTGCGGGCATTTCCCCGACGGCGCAGAGAAATTCACGAAGACCGACATGATCGGCGAAACCCGGGGTCAGTGGTATCTGCGCCAGATGCTGGGCAGCGCCAACTTTGAGGCCGGGCCGGCGATGCGGTTCATGAGCGGCAACCTGTGCTACCAGATCGAGCATCACCTTTACCCCGATCTGCCCAGCAGTCGACTGCACGAGATCTCGGTGCGGGTTAGGCAGGTCTGCGACAAATACGACCTCCCGTACACCACGGGTCCGTTCCTGATGCAATACGGCAAGACGTGGCGCACCATCGCCAAACTGTCGCTGCCGGACCGATACTTGCGCGCCACCGTCGATGACGCCCCGGAGACCCGCAGCGAGCGGATGTTCACCGAGCTGGAGCCCGGTTTCGCAGGGACAGATCTGGCGACTGGGCAGCGCCGCGGGCTCAAGACCGCGATCGCGGCGGTCCGCCAATGGCGCCGCGACCAGCGCAGACAACCGTGATTACTAGCCAGTAACCTACGGGACCGTAGGTTACGGTATAGTCGGACAATGTCCCGCCGGCATGCCAGAACACCGTTGGATGGAGACGAGTTCGCGTGACCGAGATGAACTATGTCGATCTGCACGGTGAGCGTATTGCCTATCGTGACACGGGGGCCGGCGAGGCGCTGCTGTTGATTCATGGCATGGCGGGAAGTTCGGCGACCTGGCGGGCGGTCATCCCTGAGTTGTCGAAGAAGTATCGGGTGGTAGCGCCGGACCTGTTAGGGCACGGTGAATCTGCCAAACCGCGCGGTGACTATTCGCTGGGTGCGTTCGCGGCGTCGCTGCGTGATCTGCTCGATGAACTAGGCATCAGCCGGGCGACCGTGATCGGTCAATCACTCGGTGGCGGTGTGGCGATGCAGTTCACTTATCAACATCGTGACTACTGCCAGCGACTGGTTCTTATCAGCAGCGGTGGCCTCGGCCCCGACCTGAACTGGATATTGCGGATCCTCGCAGCACCGGGAACCGAGATGGTGCTGCCGGTGGTCGCGCCGCAGCCGGTGTTGAACATCGGCAACAGGTTGGGGTCATGGCTTACGTCGGCCGGAATCCAGTCGCCGCACGCCGGCGAGATATGGAGCGCCTATTCCTCGTTGGCGGATCGGCAGACACGCCAGGCGTTCCTGCGTACGTTGCGCTCGGTGGTGGATTACCGCGGCCAGGCGGTCAGTGCGCTCGGCAAGATACATGTGAGTGATGGACTACCCACCTTGCTGATTTGGGGTGAGCAGGACCGGATCATTCCTGTCGCCCACGGGTACGCCGCCCACGACGCCGTGCCGAGTAGCCGACTTGAGGTGCTCGCCGGTGTCGGACACTTCCCGCATGTCGAGTCCCCGACCGCGGTGGTGGACATTCTTGACGACTTCATCGCCACCACAGGGCGGGATGCCGACCTGACGAATCGAAAAACCTGACCAGAACAGTCACCCAGCGGGAACGGCCGGCTGATCAGATTACTGATCGTCGGGTGCAGGGGTTCAGGGGTTCAGGACCGTCCGACAAAGCGCGACATGCTCATGGCGTTCCGACTAGACATTGCCCGCGGTGTTCGCGACACGTCGCTCCCATCGACGGTTAGTTGTGGCGGCACCCCAAGATCCCCGGTAGTGGGTCAGTTTGAACCGGAGCGGCCCGGAGAGCGATAGGCCAAACGCGCGTGATGTGCGGTTAACGGTCGTTACTTGTGTTGGGTGGCGTGAGGGTCAGCAGGTAGTGGTCGATTGGTGCACGCATCGCCGGGTGGGCATTGAGAAGGTCGGGCAACTCGGCGACTAGCTTTTGGGCGACGGTCGAGAGCTTGACGTTGAGTTCTTGGGATCGCCACTTAAGGATTGCGAAGGCGGCATCGGCGCTTAGCTGGTAGATCAGCATCAGCATTCCCTTGGCCTGGTCAATGACCTCTCGGTGAGACACGATGACCTGTAACTCGTCGCTGATCGACTGCTGAAGATCGGCGTTAAAGCTCTCGGTGATGTCGATGTAAAACCCGCGGGTAGCAACGATGCGGCCGTCCGCATCGGTGACCGGATCGCCCACGACCACCACGTTGCGTATGTCTCCGGTGGTCGTGCGGATTCTGTGCCGGCTACTGAACGGAGCCGCCGACTGCTGCAGGAGACTCTTGACGCGGGCCAGGTCGTCGGGATGCTTGTGACTCAAGACGAGTTCGGTGGTCGGTTCGATTTCGCCGGGCTCATAGCCGTGCATCCTTGCGACAGTGTCCGACCACGTCCACGCGCCGTCGTCGTACCGATACTCGAATCTGCCGACTCGCTGCGGTTCACCGCCAAGAAGAGCCTTGTCGAGAGCGCGGACTGCGTGGCCATCGGTGGCGGGATAGTCGTCATCGGTCCGCAACCGATCCACTGTTTTCTGATCAACCTGTTTTCTGCTGTCGGCCATTTTTCTGACCTCTCGCGATCGGATGCTGCCCGGATAAGGACGCGATTTGTGGGCGGACCAGGTCGGCGCACAAGTCGCATATGTAAGTGTCCGTCTGTGAGCATAGATTCGCCAGAGCGCACCGGCGTTTAACCTTCGACGAAGTTTCAGGCCGCCACCCGGCATAGTCGGGATAGTTCGATGCGACGATTTCTGCCCGGCGCGGCTTTGCCGGATCAGTCGAGTAGCGCCGCGATGTCAAGATCCACAGATCTTGACAATTGCTCCCGCGGGGTGGAGCGTCAAGCGAGTTGAGACTCTCAACCAGTTCGGAATGGGTTCAGCCGTCCGCCGCTGTCCTCACAGAGCGTTAGCTCGCGCCGAACACACCGGTGACAACCGCATGTCGGGGATCACCATGAATGCTCGTCCTAACCCCTCTATGCCGCCGGTCGGCGACTTTCTCTCCCAGCCATGGGAGAGTCACACCACACGATTAGCCTATCGTCGGCTGAGATCATCGGTAGCCGTCATCAGCGTCCGCGGCCACATCGATGCATCCAACGCCGACACTCTGACCCAGTACACCCTGGGGCATCTGACGGGTTGCCGCGGATTGATCATTGATCTGCGCGGCCTGGATTTCTTTGGAACCGAGGGTTTCTCAGCGCTGCACAGGGTCTCCGTCTGCTGCGCGCACCCTGGCATAGGCTGGGCAGTAGTACCCAGCGAGGCAGTCTCCCGGGTGCTGCGGATCGGCGACCCACAGGGTTTGCTACCCGCCGCAAGCACCGTCGAGGCAGCGATGGCGATCATCCAAGGCCAGCCTCACCGTCCACCACGCCCATCGCGAGCCACAGAGACCCCGGACAATCCTCGAGATGCCAACGCACGGTGTGCTTAGTCTCGGCAACTCTGTCTTCAACCTGCTGCTCGGAACGCTTTTCGAGTGGGGCGTCGCGCTGCACGGGGTTGAATTAACGAAGGTCCGCAAAGGTAAAAAATCCATGGACGAGGTCCGTAAGGACTTGCGCGTGATCGGCAAGAAGGTCGCCAAGCAGGTCGGCAAGGACTACATCATCTTTCCCGCCCTGTCGGGCCCCGGGGTGGAAGCACACCCTGGCCGCGAACGCGGTAGCGAACCTCATCCGCAACTACTGGGCGTATCTGGTGATCTTCTGCGGGCACTTCCCTGACGGCGCCGAGAAATTCACCCGCGAGGAATACGAGAACGAGACGCACGCAGAGTGGTACTTGCGGCAGATGCTCGGTTCGGCGAATTTCACAGCCGGCCCCCTGATGGCCTTCATGAGCGGCAACCTGTGTTACCAGATCGAGCACCACCTGTTCCCTGACCTGCCAAGCAACCGGTACGCCGAAATATCCGAGCGCGTCAAGCCTTTATGCGACAAGTACGACCTGCCGTACACGACCGGATCCTTAATGCACCAGTACATGCAGACGTTCTGGACAATCGTCAAGCTCTCGGTCCCGAACAAGTTCCTTCAACGAACCTCCGACGATGCGCCCGAAACCCACTCGGAGCTGAAATTCCGAATCCGTGAGGGCGTCCGCGAGAGCTTCGGTCTCGACCCCGGCACCGGCAGACGTCGCGGGCTACGGACCGCGTTGCGCGAGCTTCAGACCAGTGACGTCGCGACAGCCTGAGCAGCCGCGCATCGTGGTGGTCGGAGTTCGAGTCCGTAGTCCTGGCTTGCGTCGCGCGCGTTCGTGTGCGATCCGCACGGTCAGCTTGCCGCCAGCCGTCCGACTACGAGCCGCCGACTTCATGCCTACGAGACGGGTGAGTCATCGACCCGCGCGGTGGCAGGGCGAGGATCAGGTAACGGCGCGGGCCAGGGAATCAGAACGATTTTGCCGCCGAGTCCGCCGCCGTCGATGCGAGTGTGGACTTCGCGGGCGGCCGCCAGGGGTAGGCGATCGATGACGACGGGATGGATGGCGCCGTCGCGCAGTAGGCCAAACAGTGTGGCCATGTCGGCCTTGAATTCTTCCGGTTGCTTCGTTCGTCGCGAGGTGATGCTGTACCACACTGCGCTACGGCCGCTGAACAGGAACCTGAACGCGCCCCAGAGGTGGAGCCTGGCCAAGCCAAGTCCGGCCGAGAGCAGGCCTTCGCGCCCGTCGGCCATGGTCTGCGACCCGTAGCCGACTAGCAGCCCACCGGATGCCAGACAGGCGAACGAGCGAGTGAAATGGGCGCCGCCGATCGCGTCGAAGGCGGCGTCCACGCCACCGCGGCCTCTGTGTGCGTTGGGTTGTGCGGCGGTGAGCTTGCGCACTGCTTCGACGAAGTCGCCGTCGCGATAGTCGATTGCTTTGGCGCCAAAGCTTTCAACCACGGCCATGTTGGCGGCAGAGCAGGTACCGATGGCGTTCAGACCAAAATGTCGGGCCAGATCGAGCAGCGCCGTGCCGACCGTGCCCGAGGCCCCGATCGCGAGGATCGTGGCGCCCGGGGACAGCTGGCGGTAGCGGGTGAGCATCTGGAAGGCGGTTAGGTAGGCCAGCGGGATACAGACCGCCTCGGCCGGGTCGACGCCATCGGGGACGGGCACCAGGAACCGCGCCGGCCGGATTGCGTATTGGGTGTAGCCGCCGACGACACACAAATCGGCCACCATCTGACCCTCGTGCAGGCCGGCCACACCGGGACCGAGCTTGTCGACGATTCCCACAAGGTCGTATCCGGGGGTGAACGGAACCGGCCCCTTGTAGTCCGGATAGCGGCCGCGCCGAATGAAGATGTCCGTGAAGCCTGTGCCGGCGGCCAGGACCTTGATGCGGACCTCGTCGGGACCGGGGTCGGGAACACTCGGTTGTTCCGTCAGTTCCATTACCTCAGGGCCGCCGAACCGCGAGACCGAAATATTTTGCCAGGTCATTCTCTCACCGTAGACCTAAAACCTCGAGACGAGCGGTTTCGTGACTATGTCACTGATCGCCAGGATTTGCTGAAACGCCGGACGCGCAGCATGCGGAACATGCGCCCCACGCGACTGGGCCGACCCCAGCGTCCACTCGGCTCTGAATCACCAAGAGCCGCAACATTATTGCCGTGCCATCGCGATCGTGAGCCGGGCCTCGGCTTTAATGAGGTGATCTTGGCTGTCGTCGCCGATGTCGATCTGCACCCAGGCGATCTGACCGGAAAACTTGTTGCCAGTGGGGCCATAGTCCGGTGATGCGGGTGAGCCGGTGTCGGCGCCGACGTCGCAGGCCTCGTCGGCTGAGTAGATCATGGGTTGCGTCCGTTCGACGCGGCCCTGCCCGACGGGTTTGCCGTCGTAGTACAGCGTGACGTCGCCACCTTTGCCCAGGCCGCCGCCGTCGTACTTGAATTCCATTCGCACCTGGTGCTTTCCGGCTGGGATGGGTTCGCCCGAAGTGACCATGAAGTGGTCGATGCCGAGGAAGTTATAGCAATATTTGAGGCCGCCCTCATGCGCATACAGCGACCAGCCGCCCACCAGGCCTCCCTGGGTGATAATGACGCCGGTGGCGCCCGATTCGGGAACGGTGATGTCAGCGGTCACCGAATATGACTTGTTTTTCAGGGTGAGCACGCAGTTCTCGCTGACCCGCATCCCGGGGAACAGCAGCTGACTGTCCCCACGGATCAGCTGGGGGCGCCCGGCGAGGTCGGGGTTGAAGCGCTCGAAGGTGCGGTCATCAAGGGGCACGACGTTGTATTTGACGGCCTCGATGAGCCACAGGCGCTGCATGTCGGCCAGCTTCTGCGGGTTCTCCTTGGCCAAGTCGTGTGCCTGTGTCCAGTCGTCGGGTCCGTACAGCTCCCATACATCGTCGTCAAACGCCGGCGGCGCCTCGGTGGTCCAAGGGGTGCGATGCTTGGTCACCGCAGTCCAGCCCTTGTGGTAAATGCCGCGGTTGCCGAGTATCTCGAAATACTGGACGTCGTGATGCTCGGGCGCATCGCCGTCACGCAGGGTTTCCAGCATGCTGACGCCTTCCAGCGGCGCCTGCGTAATGCTGTTCACCACGGTGGGCTCGGGCAGCCCGGCCGCGTCCAGGATGGTCTTGGCGATGTCGATTACATGGTGGAACTGGTTGCGGGCCTTGCCTTTATCGGCGAAGCCGTTGGGCCAGTGCACGATGGTGCCGTTGCGGGTGCCGCCCCAGTGTGAGGCCACCTGCTTTGTCCACTGATACGGCGTGCACAGGGCGTGTGCCCAGCCGACCGCATAGTGGTTGTAGGCCTTCGGCGTGCCGAAATCGTCGATCTTGGACAGCAGGAACTCGGTTGTCTCGATTTCCGGCATGCCGTTCAGCATGGCCATCTCGTTGAAGGAGCCGTTCAAGGTTCCTTCGGCTGAGGCGCCATTGTCGCCGATGATGTAGTAGATCAGCGTGTCCTCGAGCACCCCCAGGTCCTCGAGGGTGTCGACGACGCGCCCAACTTCGTGGTCGGTCTGCTCGAGGAAGCCGGCGTAGAGCTCCATCTCGCGGGCCAGCACTGGCTTCAGGTCAGCGGGCATGTCATCCCAGGCCGGGATCTCGTCGTGGCGTCTGGTCAACTCCGCGTCCGCGGGCACAACACCCAGTTCCTTCTGCCGCGCGATGATCTGCTCACGCAACGCATCCCAACCGCCGTCGAATTTGCCTTTGTACTTGTCCGACCACTCCTTGGGCACATGGTGCGGCGCGTGCGTGGCACCGGGGGCCCAATACATGAAGAACGGCTTGTCGGGCACCAGCGCCTTCTGCTGGCGCACCCAGGTGATGGCGCGGTCGGCGAGATCTTCGGTCAGCGTGTAGCCCTCTTCGGGTGACTTCGGCGGTTCTATCGGCGATGTGCCCTCATAGAGCCCCGGGTAATACTGGTTGGCCTCGGCACCGACGAAGCCGTAGAAGTACTCGAAGCCCGAGCCGGTGGGCCACTGGTTGAACGGCCCCACCGGCGAGACTTCCCAGACCGGCACCTCGTGGCACTTGCCGAACTGCGCCGTCGAATAGCCGTTGAGCATAAGGGTTTCGGCGATGGGCGCCTTCTCCTTGGGCCGCACGCTGCTGTTGCCCGGCGCCGATGTGGCGATCTCGGTGATGCCACCCATCCCCACCGAGTGATGATTACGCCCGGTCAGCAAGGCCTGGCGGGTGGGCGAACACAGCGCCGTGGTGTGAAAGCGGTTCAGCTTCAGCCCACCCGCGGCTAGCCGCTCGGCCGTCGGCGTGTTGCACGGGCCGCCGAAGGCCGACGATCCACCGAAGCCCACATCGTCGAGCATCACGATCAGTACGTTGGGTGCGCCCTTGGGCGGGCGCAGTGCGGTGATCGGCGGATATGTGGTGTCTGGGTCCTTGGCGTCATACGTGGTCAGGCCGACATGCTTGGCGTCCGGAATGGGCAAGGTATCCCGTCGCACCTGGTCCCCGATGGGTTGGCCGGCCTGGCCGTCAGATGGGGCAGCGGGCTTGTGGCCGTTGGGTTTTGCTGATGACTCAGCCATGACGGACCTCTCTCGAAGCGTTTGGGTTGCTCTCGCCCAGCCGATCGAGGCTGAGCCTGTGGACAGATGAGTCGCAGTATTCGAACTGCGGGTGGCCGAGGAAGCTCAGCACTACGAAAAGCTAGCTGGCGCAAGGGCTTTTGAGCGTCCTATGCGGCCAATAAGGATGATGCCCGGCTTGTGCTGGGTCCTACTCATCTCGCGCCTACTATCGCTGGAAGGCATGACCGCCATCTGGGCGGCGGCACCGCGAGCTCGTCTGCGTGGGCCCGATACCCCACCCTAGGCCGTCTCACCGATCGACAACAGCCCGTTGATGACAAACATTCGGAGAACTCGCCAGTCAACGCCGCCGCGGCTGTCCCGGCATGCGGCATATCCCGGAACGCACACGGTTTCCGAAACGAAACCTGTCGCGCGCATTCAGATCTCGCTGTCGTCGAACGGACAACCAGAACCATAAGGACCTTTCACTGTCGCGCTCGTGTCAGACCCGCCGCGCCCGTGCGCGATTTCAGGTCCGGGTCTGTGCGCTCACACCGTTATTCGGGTTCCGGTCGGCTGTCGGTCGGCGTGTCATCTTCTTGCTGGCAGAGTCGAATGCCCGGCGCAGCGGTAATGCTGTGCAGGATCAGGCTGAGCGTGACGATCACAACCACGGCCTGAGTGATCAACGTGCCCTGTTTTATCTCGCCTTCCTCGATCACGATCAGGCCAAGCACGAGTGTTCCAATTCCCCGGGGGCCGAACCATCCCATGAACAGTTTGCTGCGCCTCGGCAAACCGCTACCAGCCAATGCGATCGCGAGTGATGCGATACGTACCACGATCAACGCGAGAGCTGCGAAAGCAACAACTCGCCAACCAGCGTCGCGCCAGGCCGGCACGACTGCCACCGCGCCGAAAAGCGCGAACACCAGAAGTTCGAGAAGTTGGCCGGCCGCGTCGGAGACCTGTGTCGCCGCCGCCTGGGTACCGTTGCGGCGCGAAACAACTGCGTAGGCCAACCCGCCGACGAAGGCGGTGACAAACCCGCTGCCGTGCAACCGCTCGCCAAGCCCGAAGCAGACGAGCGCGAGCGCCAGGGTCGCCAGCTGCGCCCAGGTGCCACTCATCCACCCGCGCGCACTGGATCGTGAGATCACCACGCCGCCGATCACACCAATGAGCACGCCGACCGCCAGCGAGGCGAACTCGGTACGAAACGCGAACCAGGCCCAGCGGACCGGAGCGGGATCAGTCTGCTCCGAGGCGAGCGCCAGCGCGGCCAGCAAAGCGGCCAGCGCAACGCCGTCATAAAGGCCGCTCTCAATCGAGAGCGCATGACGGACACGCTCAGGGATGCGCCGATCCTCGAGCAGGGCGTCCACCAACGCCACCTCGGTGGGCGCCACGATAACGGCCAGGCACACCGCTTCCCAAAACGGCAGCACCGGCAGCACTGAGACGGCGATTGCCGTGTTGAGGGCGATAGTCACGGGTATCCCTATCGCCATCAGGCGCATCGGCAGATGGCCCCGCCGAAACACGGTCCGCAGGTTCAGCGTGGAGGCTTGGTTGAACAGAATCACCGTCAGCGCCAGCTCCGAAAGGACCGTGAAACCCTTCGTGTCGGACCCCGCCTCGATCAACCCCAAGCACGACGGACCGAGAACTATCCCGAGGACGACGAATATCAGCGCGGGCGCCAGGTACCAGCGTCGGACCAGCCCGGAGACGGCGGCGTAGCAGAGCACCAAAACTGCGAGGACGAACGCGGTCTCACTGTGCATTCTCTGCTCCTGCCTCAGCGTCGGCTCCATACTGACATTCGTCGACACGCCCCCGGGGTCCTCGTCTAGCGGTGTCGCCTCAATCTGTTCCTTCCTGGATGTTCGCTGCGCGCCACCTAGCGGTGAGATGTCAACGTCCGCTGGCGGATTCGTCAGGCACCGGATGCCTCGACCGGTCACCGGTCTCGAATTCTGTCGACACCCATTGCCGAGCCATGGGATTGGCGCTCGCCGTCGATGCCCGCACAATTTGCTCTTGCGGTTCCTTTCGAATTGTTATTCGCCCCAATGTCTTATTTTGTTGTGCTTAGCTAAGTGGTATCGATAGCCGTTCGGACACTGGATGAGAAGGAGCAAGCGTGATGCTGTCAAGGCGTGCCATGCGTAGCGCACTGGTGGGAGCGATCGGCACTTCGGCGATGGCCGGTGCGATGCTGTTTGGGGGCGCCTCGTTGGCGTTTGCTGACCCCACGCCCGCACCGCCACCTCCAGCCCCTGCGGCCCCGGCGCCTGGGTGCACGGCCGCCGACCTGGCGCAGGCGTCGGGCACAGTCGGGACCGCGATGGCGGGCTACCTGTTTAGCCACCCGGACGTCAACAACTTCTTCACCGGCCTTCGTGGGCAGCCGAACGAGGAGATTCGCGGCGACGTCCAGAACTACATGAACGCCAACCCCCAGGTTGAGTCCGAAATCAACGGGATCCGCCAACCCGTCACCGACCTGAGCAATCGCTGCGATTACCACCCTAATTCGGGTCAATAGTCACCTAAGTGGTGTTACGCCCGACCATCACCTTCGACATAGATAGGCCAGTCACGCCGGTGAGGAGACAAGCAAGATGAGTCATTGGAAACGGTCAGGGACTATCACGGCGGCGACCGTCTTGGCGCTCGCGGCCGTCCCCGGGGCGATCGTCACTATTCCCGCACCCGGGGTCGCTAACGCCGACGTCTGCGCAAGCGCCGGCCGCCGGGTATCGGTGAGTGGCTGCGCGAACGTCGCCGACGCCGTTGCGCCTTACGTTCCGCCGCCGGCGTACTACGCTCCCATGCCGAACGACCCACCGCCGCCCCCGAACGTCACCGGATGTGTGAGCTACAACGGTCGGTGGGTCAACGCCTCCGGGTGCAATTAAGCCCTTCCCCTATGCGCCAACCAACCACATAGCCACCGGATCGCGTGGCGTCCGGTGAGCAGCGCCGAGCGGGTCGGGGGCACACGCTCACACCGCAGCCGGTTTCGAGGGGATGAACCTCGCGCGGGGGGTTGTCGTCTGGGTACCCGGCTTGACCGGGATTGCTGCCATCGCCCGCTCGGCCATCGCCGTGATCGTCAGGCTCGGATTCACACCGGGATTGGCCGGGATGACCGCACCGTCGCAGACCAGGAGGTTCTGGTAGCCGAACACTCGATGCTCGCCGTCGACAACGCCGTGCTCGGGGGTATCGGCCGCTACCGCACCACCCAGTATGTGTGCAGTGATCGGCATGTTGAACAGCGCTTCGGTCAGCCAACTCTGCGCTGTCCCACCGGTCCGGTCGGCGAGCCGCCGGGCAAAGTCGTTGGCCACCGGCAGGAAAGTGGGCGTCGGGTGGTCCGGATCCTGGCGGGTGGTGAGCCGTAGCCGCCGGCCGAGTATCCGCCGCTTGGGCACCAGCGACAGCGATGTGTCGGTGGTCTGCATGACGCCGGTGATGAGCGATCGTTGTGACCAGCCGCGCGGATTGGTCACGCGGACAAAGCGAATCGGGTGCCTGCAGATCTGGGCGAGCAGCTTCAGCGGCCGGGTGATTCTCGTTCCATCGCCTGTCAGCAGTGTGAACATCAGGCCCATCACGTTGCCGCCCGGCCCGTAGGTAACGGCTTCGACGTGGCTGTCCCCGGTGGGGTGCACGCTCGAGGTGATCGAGACGCTGCGACCCCATCCTCGGTCGTCCGGTGTGGTGACCGCGGTCATCGCCTCGCTGTTGGTGCGGACCAATTGGCCGAGCCGGTCGGAGATTCGCGGCAGCGCGCCGTCCCTCTTACATTGGGCGAGCAGTTGATTGGTTCCCAGCGCACCGGCGGCAACGACGACACCGCGTGCGGTCTGCGTGCGACGGTCCTTACGAATCCAGGACCCGGTGCGTTCGCTGGTCACGGCATATCCGTCTGAACCGTCCGCCGCCCCCAACGGCCGGATCGAGGTGACCGTGCGTTCGGGATCGATCCGTACACCTAGGCGCTCGGCGAACCACAGATAGTTCTTCGGCAGCGTGTTCTTGGCGTTGTTACGGCATCCCAACAGGCACAACCCACATTCGATGCAACCCGACCGGGCCGGACCGGCGCCGCCGAAATACGGATCGGCGTCAATGACGCCGGGCTCGCCGAAGTAGACGCCAACGGGGACCGGTCGGAAGGTGTCAGCCACACCTAGCTCGACGGAAATGGCCTCGATGGCTTCGTCGGCGGGCGTGCGCCGCGGCTGTGTCACGACGCCGAGCATGCCCTCGGCCAACTCGTAGTACTTTTCGAGATCCGGGGCGTCTCCGCATACCGCGCGCCAGTCCTCGAAGAACCCGTCGCCGGCGCGCCAGAGGGTCTGCGCGTAGACCAGGCTGCCGCCGCCCACGCCACTGCCGGTGAGGACCATGACGTCTTTGAACGGTGTGATCCGCAGGATGCCCTTCAAGCCCAGCTTGGGCGCAAAGATGGTCCGGCGCAGCTGCGAGAGCCGCTCGGCGAAGTCGTCGTCCTCAAAGCGACGGCCGGACTCCAAAACGCTGACACGATAACCCTTCTCGGCCAAGCGCAACGCCGATACGCTGCCGCCGAAGCCGGATCCAACAATCAGGTAGTCGTAATCGTGTGCCTGGATCATCGTCGGCTCCGTAGTGCGTGGACGTTGTCGGTTCTGACCGGTTTTGCAACTGTTGTTGTCTGGTAATCGCCAGAAAGCGGATCCAGCTGGTAGACCCCTGGGCCGGGCGCGGGTCGGCCGCCTTTGGCGAACGCGCTTGGCAGCGGTCGATGCGAAGTGCTGGTTGGGATGCGCTCGACAACGCGCACGAGATGCGGTCGACGATCCGGGGGCAGCTGGCTCAGTGCTGCGGAGAGGTCGGTGGCGTCCATTGTTCGCTCGGACCGCAGCGTGACGGCGGTGACCGCGAGGTCGTCGCCGTCCGCTCCGGGGACGGCGTAGGTGACGCTCATGTCGATCGCGTCCAGGATGCCGAGTGCGTCTTCGACGGCGGACCCGCCGACCACGCCGTGGGCGGTGGTGACGAGCGAGTCGGCACTGCCTGCGAGCCAGAAGTCGCCGTCCTCATCGCGGTAGAACAGGTCTCCGGTCAGCAGCCACGCGTCTCCGGGAGCGAATAGCCCGCGAAGTGGACGCGACGGTTGCGACATTCCCGGCTCGACCCGTGAGAGCAACATCCCGATTTCCCTGGGCCGGCACTGCTCGGCGGAGCCGTCGGCGCGAAGGGCCAGCTGCCGGGTGGACTCGTCAATGCGGGCGATGCGCAGCTCGGGACTGCCCGGAAGCGGGGTGCCCAGGCACCCGACCTTCGCGCCGGGCATGTTGACCAGGATCGCGTCGGTCTGCGCGGAGGCGTAGTACTCCACCACCCGGGCCGGGGCGAAGCGCTCAATGACCCTGTGCCACAGTCCGACCGGCATGCCCGAGCCGATGAATGTGCGGATCGTGTGGTGGTGCTCACCCGGATGCGGTGGCGCCTCGACGAGGTCGCGGAGCTGTGTCCAGGTGTAGGACACCACGGTCACCCCGTAGCGGCGGGCTTCATTCCAGAACGTGTCGGGGTCGAACCGGCTGGCCATCGAAAAGCGGGCGCCGCTGGCGACGGCACCGCCGAGGGACATCAACAGGCCCGACGGGTGGTGGATCGGGTTGACACTGAAGACCGTGTCGCGCGGTCCGAGTTCAGCCGAGGCCGCGGTTCCGAACGCGGCCCGTGCCCAGCGGGCATTGGTGATCATTCGCGCCCTCGTCGACCGACCGTCGCCGGTGAACAAGACAAAGGCGGTTTCGCGCGCCAGGCCGGGATTCGGTCGATACCAGGTCGGGAGGATGACTGCAGCTGGATCGATGCGCTCCAGGTCGATCACCCCGTCGACGCCGAGGTCCCGTTGTCCTCCCCCGCCGCCGAGCACGAACACCTCGGCGTCCGTCTGCCCGTGGACGGAATCAACGTGCTCCGGGTCAGTCACGATGCGCGCGGCGCCACCAAGTTTGATCTCCTCGGTGAGTGACCCGTCTGGCCGCAACAACACGACCACCGCTCCGATCCGGTTGAGCGCGGCAACGGCGATAAGCATGCTGGGGCGGGTGTCCATCAGGACGCCGACCGATTCACCCTGACGCACGCCGACCGACAGCAGTCCCGCCACCACAGCATCAACACGCGTCTTCAGAGCAGCGTGCGTATGGGCGCGATCCTCCCACAAGAACCCGACTGCACCGGGGTGCCCTTCGGCGCGTTCGTCGAGGAGGCGGCCGAGCGACACCCGCGTCTGCGGGCGCACCAATTCCAGGCGCAGCAGCCGCGGCAGAGTAGTGGCGGCGCCCGCCGTGAGTGCCCACGTCGCGTCGAGCGTCGACGCGCCCAAACGCCAGCCGGCCTCCAATCCCTTACCCACCGCCGTGATGAGCGGGTTGCGCCCGCTGCTGTCGGCGACGACCGTCGTTGGCGCGGTGGCCATCGGCTGAACGGCCGCCGGCAATTCCGTCCCGTTGTCGAGATGCGATGCCCAGGCGGCAACCGCCGGCCAGGTTCGGGTCGTCGCCACCGAGCCCACGACGATGCCGAGGTGTCCGACCGGCAGCGAGACCTCGTAGATGTCGGCACGCGGAGCCGCGCGGCGGATCGCCCGGACCGCCTCGGGCTGTCCGATCTGGTCGTTCTCGCCGACAAAGCACAGGACGGGCCGGTCGATGTCGGCGAGGGTCAGCGGTTGCCCGTCGATGACCATGCCGCCGGACAGCATCCGGTTCTGTGCGATGAATTGCCGCAGCGCGTCGGCGAGCGCCGGAGCCGGCCAGGCGATCCAGCCTTCAGACTCGATAAAGCGCCGCTGGCGCTCGTTGGGCAGCAACGCTTCGCGATCGTGCAGTTGCCGCAGGAACTGGATTCGTGACCGCACATTCTTCACCGGATCGAGCAGCCGAAAGCCTTCGCGGGTAGCCCATCCGGGCAGTCCGGTGCGGTCCAGTAACGCGGCGACCGCGTCTGCGGCGAATTCCATCACCGGTTCGGGCAACGAGAATATGCCCACCGACTTGGTGTCGACCGGACTACCGAAGGAGATGACGCTCGCCAGTCCTGCACCGCGGCGGTACGCGGCGACGGAGTAGGAGAACACGCCACCCTGGCTGTAGCCGCCCAGGTGGACGTCTCTGCCGGTCAGGTCCCGGACCCGGTCGACGATCTCGCTGGTCGCAACGATGTGATCGGCGAGCGTCCGCTGCAACCCACCTTCCTCATGTTCGGGTGCGCCGAAGTCGACCACCCACGGATCGATGCCGTGCTCATGCAGCACGCTCACCGCCGATGAAGTAGAGGACACGTCGTAGACGTCGGCCACGAACATCATCGGCGGGACGAGAACTACCGCCGGCCGTCCGGCGCTGTCGCTATCCGGGAAATACCGGCGCAGCCGGTACATCGGCTCTTTTGCCACCACCTCGAACGGCGAGCCTTTCTCGCCGGTCTCGAACCCACCGTGCATGAGCAGCTGCGCCGCGTTGACCGCCACGGCACCGAGTTGATCGGCTTGCTCAGCTGACTCCCACCCGTTGCATGACGGCAGCCACTCGCTTCGAGATGTCCACATCGACCCGTTCGATAAAACCAGTCAGTTCTGACTGGATTGTGTTCTAGTTAAGCAGGGATCGCCGGGTCGGTCAATACCTCCGCGTCCCGGGGTGGAGGCCGGGCTCGGTTGATGGTTTCAGCAACTATGTTTCGGCGCCGCCCTCGACGAGGACATCACTCCGGCGTACCACCCGTTGCCCGCACATACCCATTCGAAGCCGGGCATATCCGCGCTGAGAAAAGGGTGATCCGATCGTTGACCTGGAGAGGTTTTGCTGTTAGCTTAAAACCAGTCAATATTGACTAGTTTATGTATAGCGGCAACACCCCAGTCTTGAAGGAAGGTCGGCCGTCCGTGGACATCGTTGATCGAGTTGCAGTCGTGACCGGCGCTGGGTCGGGTTTGGGCCGGGCCACCGCCGTGGCCCTGACCATGGCGGGAGCGCGGGTGGCGGTTTTGGACCGAAATGCCAAGGCGGCGCGTTCGGTCGTCGAACTCAGTCAACTGACATGACCGACACCCAGAGCTCACCGACCAACTGCGCGGCTGCTGTGGCCAAACGTCAGGTCGACGGCGCACGGATCGCGATGGCCGAGAACGCGGGAGGTTACATGGGACCCGACGCGGCAGTGGCCACGGTGACCATCCTCGGCGCGGCGTCGCGATGAGCGGGCACCAGGGCAGCGTCGCCCTGCGCCTCGTCAACCCGGTGGTCCGTGTGGTGTGCCAATCGGCGTGGCGTCGCTACCACGACGACCTCGACGCAATGCGGACATTCCTCGAGCGTGCCGGCGCGGCGTCGGGCCTTCTCGCCCCGCCCGCGGCTGGGTGCCGGATCGTCGATGGTGAGTTGGGCGGCCTGACCACCCGCGAATTCCACCCTAAACACACGCAGCACGGGCGCACCGTGCTGTATCTGCACGGTGGTGGATTCATGATGTACGCGCGCAGTGCCTACACCGGATTCCTCTCCCGGCTAGCGAATGACCTGCAGACCCGCGTCATCGTGCCGGCTTACCGGTTGGCTCCCGAGCACCCGTTTCCGGCGGCCATCGACGATTGTCTGCGCGCCTATGAGGCATTACTTGACGCCGGGCAACAGCCGGGTCAGTTGATGATCGCGGGCGAATCGGCCGGCGCCAACGCGACCCTGGTCACGTTGCAGCGGGCCCGCGACGCCTCCCTCCCGATGCCTGCGGGCGCGATCATGCTCAGCGGCGGCTTCGACTTCTCGTGGGCCAGTCCGTCTGTCCGCACCAATGCGCGCCGCGATGTCGCGCTGGGGACGCGTGGGCTGGCCTTCTTCCAACGGTGGTACCGACCGGACGTAGACGCGACAGACCCCCTGATTTCGCCCCTGTTCGGCGACTTCGCCGGCTTGCCGCCGCTGCTGTTCCAGACCGGCGACACCGAGGTGTTGCGTGACGACTCGGTGCGGGCCACCGAGCGCGCGCGAGCAGCCGGAGTA
>CAWBSW010000012.1:0-329505 GCA_963791535.1 uncultured Actinomycetota bacterium
CGGTGCGGCGATGCAGCCGCTGCGCAGCGCGCTGGAGCGCGGTCTGCTGAGCATCCGCGGCGTCGACCGGACACTGCGAGTTGCTTGGACGTTGTCCGATCTGGCGGGCCGCAGTTCACCCGGACGTGACGAGGTGGCTGTCGCATTGAGCTTTCGCCAACCGGGAGCGTCACGATGACCGACCGGACGTTGCGAGCATGGGCCTACCTGTCCAGGGTGGTCGAACCACCCTGCGCGGAACTGGCCGCCCTGGCGGGTCGGGTGGGGCCGGTAGAAGCGGCCGAACGAGTGCGGCGGGGTCAGGTCGACGACGTCTTGGCCCGACACACCGAGGCAAGGCGCGAAATCGACAGGGCTGCAGATGATCTCGACTTGCTCACCCGCCGGGGCGGGCGGCTGATCACACCCGACGACGACGAGTGGCCGATACTGGCGTTCGCCGCGTTCGGCGGCGACGCAGTCGCCGCGAAGCCACAGGGCAGACTGCCGCTGGTGTTGTGGGCGATGGGGCCGGCACGGCTCGACGAGACGGCACACCGCGCGGCCGCCGTTGTCGGAACCCGGGCCGCGACCAGCTATGGCGAGCAGGTAGCTGCCGATCTGGCGGCCGGGCTGGCCGAGCAGGACGTCTCGGTGGTCTCCGGCGGGGCTTACGGCATCGACGGCGCGGCCCACCGCGCCGTGCTGGCAGTCGAGGGCGTCACCGTCGCGGTCTTGGCCGGTGGGCTTGACATCCCTTATCCCGCTGGGCATTCCGGGCTCCTGCATCGTATCGGCAGCAACGGCTTGCTGGTCACCGAATACCCGCCCGGGGTGAGACCGGCCCGGCACCGGTTCCTGACGCGCAACCGTTTGGTGGCCGCATTTGCCGGAGCGGCAGTGGTGGTGGAGGCCGGTTTGCGCAGCGGCGCGGCCAACACCGCCGCGTGGGCGCGAGCGCTGGGCAGGGTGGTCGGCGCGGTACCCGGGCCGGTGACCTCGTCGGCGTCGACGGGGTGCCACGCCCTGCTGCGCGCCGGAGCCGAGGTTGTCACCCGCGCCGAGGACATCGTCGAGCTGGTGGGCAACGTCGGTGAGCTGGCGCCCGAGCAGCCCCGCCCCGCAACGGCGCTAGACGGGCTCAGCGACGCCGAGCGGCAAGTTTATGAGGCGCTACCGGGGCGCGGGGTCGCCACGGTCGACGAGATCGCCGTCGCCGCCGCCTTGCAGCCGGCGCGCATCCTGGCGCCGCTGGCAATGCTGGAGATCGCCGGCCTGGCCGAGCGACACGACGGCCGCTGGCGGATCGTCCGGAAACGGAGCCCCCCGCCGTGATGGCGGCGGCTCGTATAGTCGACGGGGTCCGCTGTAAAGGAAGGGAACTACGTGGCCGGTCGACCAGTGCACACCTTCGAAGTGGTGCGCAGCGAAAACGTCACGTCGCACATGGTCCGGGTTATGCTCGGCGGCAGCGGGTTTGACACTTTCAGGCCCAGCGAGTTCACCGACTCCTACGTCAAGGTGGTATTTGTCGCCGACGACGTCGATATGGCCGGCTTGCCCCGGCCGTTGACGCTGGACAGTTTCGCCGAGCTGCCCGCCGCAAGGCAGCCGGTAATTCGGACGTTGACCGTGCGCCGCGCCGACGCGGCCGCCCGCGAGATCGCCATCGACGTCGTCGTGCACGGTGAGCACGGTGCGGCCGGACATTGGGCCGCAACGGCCGGGCCCGGCCAGCCGGCTTACCTGATGGGGCCCTCCGGTGCCTACTCGCCGGATCCAGCAGCCGACTGGCACTTACTGGCCGGCGACGAGACCGCCCTTCCGGCTATCGGCGTTGCACTGGAAGCGTTGCCCGCCAACGCAATTGGAAAGGTGTTCATCGAGGTTGCCGGACCCGGGGATGAAGTCCCGCTGATCGCACCGGACGGTGTCCAGATCGATTGGATTTATCGCGGCGGACGAGCCGACCTGATCGGCGAGGACCGAGCCGGCGACCACGCGCCGTTGATCGAGGCGGTCAAGACCGCGGCGTGGCTTCCCGGGCAGGTGCATGTCTTCGTCCACGGCGAAGCGCAGGCGGTGATGCACAACATTCGGCCGTATATCCGCAAAGACCGTGAAGTGGATGCGAAGTGGGCGTCGATCTCGGGTTACTGGCGGCGCGGTCGCACCGAAGAAACATTCCGCCAGTGGAAGAGGGAACTGGCTGAGGCCGAGGCCGGGGCTTACTAGAGGCTCGTCAGCCCGAACGCCGGCTGGCATGCTCATCGCATGGCATTCGGCGACTATCAAAACGAGATCTATTTTCAGGGCCTGGCGGGAGTGGCGCCGTCATTGCCGATGGTGTTCGCGGAATGGGAAGCCAAGGCCGCAAAGGCGCTACCGCCGTCGGTGTGGTCGTACGTCGCGGGCGGGGCCGGGGATGAGCGGACCCAGCGCGCCAACTGCGAGGCTTTCGAGGGTTGGGGACTGATCCCGCGGATGTTCGTCGGCGCCAAGGAACGTGACCTGTCGGTGGATTTGTTCGGGATGACGCTGCCCACGCCGGTGTTCATGGCGCCCATCGGGGTCATCGGATTGTGTGCCCAGGACGGTCACGGCGATCTGGCCACCGCCCGCGCGGCAGCCCGCACCGGCGTTCCGATGGTCGCCTCGACGCTGACCGTCGACCCCATGGAGGACGTCACGGCCCAGTTCGGCGAGACCCCGGGATTCTTCCAGCTGTACACCCCGACCGACCGTGACTTGGCCGCCAGCCTGGTGCACCGCGCCGAGGCGGCCGGCTTCAAGGGCATCGTCGTCACTCTCGACACCTGGGTAACGGGCTGGCGTCCGCGCGACCTGGGCGTGTCGAACTTCCCCCAGTTGCGTGGGCATTGCCTGAGCAACTACTCCAGTGACCCGGTGTTCCGCGCGAGCCTGTCGCAGCCACCCGAAGAGAACCCGCAGGGCGTCGTTCTTCGGTGGATTCAGGTCTTCGGCAACCCGCTGACCTGGGACGACCTTCCGTGGCTGCGCTCGCTGACCAAGCTGCCGCTGATCGTCAAGGGCATCTGCCACCCCGACGATGCGCGGCGCGCCAAGGACGGCGGTGTCGACGGCATCTACTGCTCCAACCACGGCGGGCGGCAGGCCAACGGCGGCTTGCCCGCGCTGGACTGCCTGCCGGATGTGGTCGAGGCCGCCGATGGGCTGCCGGTGCTGTTCGACTCGGGGATCCGCAGCGGCGCCGACATCGTCAAAGCCCTCGCGCTCGGTGCCACCGCGGTGGGCATCGGGCGGCCCTACGCCTACGGCCTGGCGCTGGGCGGGGTCGACGGCATCGTGCACGTGCTGCGCACGCTCCTGGCCGAAGCCGACCTGACCATGGCCGTCGACGGATATCCATCACTGGCTGATCTCACTCCAGACACGTTGCGGCGCGTCAGCTGAGCCAGACCGCCGGTCTCTGCGACCGTGGAGTAGTGGAGGCCATCCTCGACGAGTTCGACGACTTTTTGGCGCTGCAACGCCTTCGCTCGGCACACACCCGTCGCGCATACCTGGGCGACCTGCGGTCGTTGTTCGCCTTCCTGGACGAACGCGCGCCCGGGACCGGCCTGCGTGGGCTGAGCCTGCCGATGTTGCGCTCGTGGCTGGCCGCCTTGGCGGGCGCCGGCGCTGCCCGCACCACGCTGGCGCGCCGCACCTCGGCGGTGAAGACGTTCACCGCGTGGGCCGTGCGGCAGGGGCTGCTGACCGACGACCCGGCTGCTCGGCTGCAAGTGCCGAAGACACGTCGCACGCTGCCTTCGGTGTTGCGCCAAGACCAGGCCCTCGCCGCCATGTCGGCCGCGAAATCCGGCTGCCAGCAAGGCGATCCGCTGGCGCTGCGGGACCGGTTGATCGTGGAGTTGCTGTACGCCACCGGCATCCGGGTCAGCGAGCTGTGCGGCCTCGACATCGACGACGTCGACACCGGGCATCGGCTGCTGCGCGTGCTCGGCAAGGGCGACAAGCAGCGCACGGCGCCGTTCGGGGAGCCGGCCGCCGATGCGTTGAGCGCCTGGCTGGCCGACGGGCGTCCCGCGCTGGCCACCGCGGAGTCGGGGCCGGCGCTGCTGCTGGGCGCGCGGGGCCGTCGACTCGACGTGCGCCAGGCCCGCACCGTCGTGCATCAGACCGTCGCCGCAGTCGACGGCGCACCCGATATGGGGCCGCACGGGTTGCGGCACAGCGCAGCCACTCATCTGCTCGAGGGTGGGGCTGACCTACGCGTCGTGCAGGAATTGCTCGGTCATTCCAGCCTGGCCACCACCCAGCTGTACACCCATGTCACGGTTGCCCGATTGCGCGCGGTGCACGATCGGGCCCATCCGCGGGCCTGACGCTCACCCGCGCAGCGGCTTGAGCCGGATGGGCGTGGACGCCAGCAACCCCAGCGGATCGACATAGTCGGCGCGGGCGGCCGGGCCCCACATCGCGCCCCAGTGCAAACACGCCGCAACCGGACAGCCCGGATGCCCCGGCAACAATTCGCCGATCACCGCCCCGGCGGCCAGTAGCTGGCCGACCCGCACGCTGGCCCGCACCGGCTCGTAGCTGGTGTGCAGACCACCCGGATGGGCCAACGACACCACCTGCCGGCCGGCCAGCATCCCGGCGTACACCACGGTGCCCGCGCCCGCGGCATACACCGGCTGGCTCGGCGTGCCCGCCAGGTCGACGCCGCGGTGACCGCGGTTCCAGTCCGGTGCCGGGGCGTCGAAGGTTCGCAGCACCGCCGGTCGCGGCCGCAGCGGCCAACCCAAGCGGATGTCGTCGGCGTGCGCGGGGCACGCCCAGATCAGCGCCGCGGTCAAGATCACCGCCACCCATCGCATATCCTCAGTTCACCGCGGCACCGGCAACCCGGCCAGCCAGCACTGTGGACAAAGCAGCTGTTGAGGCCGTGTAAACTTCTTCCCGCAGCCCGTACCAACGGACTGACTTCGCGCGTCTGCACCGCGTCTCCCGCTCCACCAGGAGTTCGCAGCGCATGCCGGGCGGTCCCGCTAACAGCGGGTCCGGCATCGCAGCAGTCGCCAGGGCCCTGCTTCACCCGATGCGGGGCGACAACCGACACACAAAGGCATAAGCATGGCCGTGGTAACCATGAAGCAGCTGCTCGACAGCGGCACCCACTTCGGGCATCAGACCCGTCGCTGGAACCCCAAGATGAAGCGGTTCATTTTCACCGACCGCAACGGCATCTACATCATCGATCTGCAGCAGACGCTGACGTTCATCGACAAGGCGTACGAATTCGTCAAAGAGACCGTCGCCCACGGCGGTTCGGTGTTGTTCGTCGGTACCAAGAAGCAGGCTCAGGAGTCCATCGCCGCCGAGGCCACTCGCGTCGGGATGCCGTACGTCAACCAGCGCTGGCTGGGCGGCATGCTGACCAACTTCTCCACCGTGCACAAGCGGCTGCAGCGGCTCAAAGAACTCGAGGCGATGGAGCAGACCGGGGGCTTTGAGGGCCGCACCAAGAAGGAAATCCTGGGCCTGACACGGGAGAAGAACAAGCTGGAGCGCAGCCTGGGCGGTATCCGCGACATGGCAAAGGTGCCGTCGGCGGTCTGGATTGTCGACACCAACAAGGAGCACATCGCGGTCGGCGAGGCCCGCAAACTGGGTATCCCGGTGATCGCGATCCTCGACACCAACTGCGACCCCGACCTGGTCGACTACCCGATCCCGGGCAACGACGACGCGATCCGCTCGGCGGCCCTGCTGACCAAGGTGATCGCCTCGGCGGTAGCCGAGGGCCTGCAGGCGCGTGCCGGTCTGGGCCGCGGCGACGGCAAGCCCGAGGCAGAAGCCGCCGAGCCGCTGGCCGAGTGGGAGCAGGAACTGCTGGCCTCGGCGACGGCCACAGCGTCAGCGGAAGCTCCTGCCGCCGAAACCCCAACTGAATCAACCTCCACGGAAGGCTGATATGGCGAACTACACCGCTGCCGACGTCAAGCGACTTCGCGAGCTGACCGGCGCCGGAATGTTGGATTGCAAGAACGCACTGGCCGAGACGGACGGCGACTTCGACAAGGCCGTCGAGGCGCTGCGGATCAAGGGTGCCAAAGATGTCGGCAAGCGCGCCGAGCGGGCCACCGCCGAGGGATTGGTCGCGGCCAAGGGCGGCGCGCTGATCGAGCTGAACTGCGAGACCGACTTCGTCGCCAAGAATGCGGAGTTCCAGAAGCTCGCCGACGAGGTGGTGGGTGCCGCCGCGGCGGCCAAAGCGTCCGACGTCGACGCGCTCAAAGCGGCCACCGCAGGTGACAAGACCGTCGAACAGGCAATCGCCGAGCTGTCGGCCAAGATCGGCGAGAAGCTCGAACTGCGCCGGGTCGCGTTCCTCGACGGCACCGTCGAAACCTACTTGCACAAGCGTTCGGCCGATCTGCCGCCGGCCGTCGGTGTGCTGGTGGAATACACCGGCTCAGAAACTGGGGCCGCCTCCGCCGCGCATGCCGTCGCGCTGCAGATCGCCGCGCTCAAGGCCCGCTACCTGAGCCGTAACGACGTGCCCGAAGACGTGGTGGCCAGCGAACGGCGCATCGCCGAAGAGACCTCGCGCGCGGAAGGCAAACCCGAGCAGGCGCTGCCCAAGATCGTCGAGGGCCGGCTGAACGGTTTCTTCAAAGACGTTGTGCTGCTGGAGCAGCCGTCGGTGTCCGACAACAAGAAAACGGTCAAGGCGCTGCTCGACGAAGCCGGTGTTACCGTCACGCGGTTCGTTCGGTTCGAGGTCGGTCAGCAGTAGCATCTGCGACGATGCGACACGTACACGCTTTCGGTAATGATGCCCTCGGCGATCTGGACGCGGTTGGTCTGGTCGATGCCATCCGATCCGGTCGGGTAGGCCGGGCCGAGGTTGTCGAGGCGGCGATCGCGCGCACTGAAGCGGTCAACGCTGCCCTGAACGGCTTGGCTTATCAGGCATTCGACCGAGCCCGCGCCGAGGCGTCTAAGAGTTCAGTGCCGACCAACGGTGGCTTCCTCAGTGGCGTACCGACATTCGTCAAGGACAACGTCGACGTCGCTGGGCTGCCGACGATGCTTGGCACCGACGCGTGGACCCCGCGGCCGGCCGATGAAGACGGCGAATTCGCACGGCTCTACCTCGCCACCGGGATGACGTCGCTGGGCAAAACGCAGATGTCGGAGTATGGATTCAGCGCCTCGGCCGAACACCCGCGAATCGGACCGGTCCGCAATCCGTGGGACACCGATCACACCGCGGGCGCATCGTCGTCGGGCTCCGCTGCATTTGTCGCCGCCGGTGTGGTCCCGATCGCCCACGCCAACGACGGCGGTGGCTCGATCCGAATTCCCGCCGCCTGCAACGGACTTGTCGGTTTGAAGCCGTCCCGCGGCCGGTTGCCGCTGGACAAGGAAGTCAGCCGGATGCCGATTCGCCTGGTCGCCAACGGGGCGGTCACCCGATCGGTGCGCGACACGGCGGCCTTTTACCGTGAAGCTGAACGCATCTGGCGCCCGCCGAAGCTGCCGCCGATCGGAGACGTGACGCGCCCCGGCAAGCCGCGGCTGAGGATCGCCGTCATCACCCGCTCGCTACTGCGTGAATGCAGTGCCGAAATGCGTGAGCTGACGCTGAAAACCGCCGGGCTGCTCGAAGCGCTCGGCCACCGCGTCGACCACGTCGACAAGCCGCCGGTGCCCACCAGCTTCGCCGCCGACTTCTTGCTGTACTGGGGGCTGCTGGCGCTGGGCCAGATCCAGTTCAGCCGTCGTGCCGTCGGCTTCGACCGCACTCGATTGGACAACTTGACCCTGGGTCTGGACCGGCTCGCCCGACGCAACATGCATCGGCTGCCGCTGGCGCTCATGCGTCTGCGCGGCGCTCATCGTCACACCGCGCGCTTCGCCCGAACCTACGATGTGGTGCTGACCCCGACGCTGGCGCACGAGACGCCACCGATCGGTTACCTCGACCCGACTGCCGACTACCAGCAGGTCATCGACCGGCTGGAAGATTGGGTCGCGTTCACGCCGCTGCAGAACGTGACTGGGGAGCCCGCGATCTCGTTGCCGCTGGCCGAATCCGCCAACGGATTGCCGGTGGGCATGATGTTCTCCGCCCCCACCGGCGCCGAAGTCCGGCTGCTGGCGCTGGCCTACGAACTCGAAGAGGCCCGGCCGTGGGCCCGCATTCAGGACGTTCGGTGACTAGTCGGTTCCCAGCGCTGCCAGCATCCGTTTGAACTCCCGTTGCTCGGCAACGGACAGCTTGGCGAGGACACGGGCGTCGGCCTCCCGCACGGCAGCCTCCGCATGCTTCAACAGCGACCGGCCTGATCCAGTGAGCGTGGCCGGCAACGCGCGGCCGGACGGCACCGACGCGGGCCTGGTTACCACCTGTGCGTTTTCCAGCCGGTGTAGCACCGTGTTCATCGCTTGCGGGGAGACGTTGCCTTCCCGGGACAGCTCGGCGCTGGACATCCCTGGACTCATGGAAAGCATTCGCATGCAGACGAATTCGGGCAGGCTGAGACTGAGCGGGCTCAGTACCGCTGCGACCTCCGGTCGCAGCGTGGCCATCACCTGATGCAGCAGGTATCCAAGTGGCGCGTCTTCTGTCGTGCTCATATCAACCATATTGACATATATCAGGTTAGTTGATATATCTCGGAGTATGACTGAAACGCAGAAGTTCGATTTCGATTTCGATCCGGCCTACCGCGGCGAAGCCGCCCAGTTCGGGGAGGGCGCCCGACCGCCGTGGAGTCTCGGTGAGCCGCAACCGGAGCTCATGGCGCTCATCGATCAGGGCAAAATCAACGGCGACGTGCTCGACGCCGGCTGCGGCGAGGCGGCGCTGTCACTGCATCTGGCGGCGCTGGGGCACAACACCGTCGGGCTGGATGCCTCGCCCACTGCTATCGAGTTGGCCAAGGCCGAGGCGGCCAAGCATGGATTGACCAACGCTTCGTTCGCGGTGGCCGACATCACCGATTTCACGAGCTGGCCGACCGGTTCCGAAGGGCGGTTCGACACGATCGTCGACAGCACGCTGTTGCCTGTCCTCTGATCCTGGTTGGCTTAGGCCGAGTCAAAACCAGTTCTGACACCGCTTCACGTCCCCTGCGGCGGCTCCCATATCCCCGGCGGCGGAACATACCCCTTCTCATCCACCATGTCTGCGGCATCGGACAGCGATTCCGCCTCTTTGAGGAGCTTCTCGCCCTTAAATTTGCGCATCTCCGCCTCGGCCCGCAGCTCGGCTGCTGTGCAGGCGATAAGGGGCTTGGAGCTGCCATCGGGCATCTCGATGTATGTCGGAAGGGTGGGTCGATCCCCATAGTCGGGTGCCCCTTGTGACGCCCAGTTCTCATCGAAGGGCTCAGGAGGTTCAGGAGGTTCAGGAGGTTCAGGAGGTTCAGACATGGGGCTAGTCTGGCCGGCAATCTGTCAACGCGGTAGCCGAAAAAGCTGGCGATCACCGCGCAGCGGTGGCCGGGTGGCGACGGCGGCGCAGATCTCGGCGCGCTGCTCAGGCGTCAGTCGATCAGTGTGGCGCTTCGGTGTGTCGGTCATGGCGTCAAGCTACCGGCGGCGGCGCTGGGCAACGCCACCAGTGGGCGAGGACGGCGGGATCGGGCGGCAGCGGCCCACACAGCCCCCTCTGGCGCGAGCCGTCCTGGCCCCCTGGGCGCGGGGCATCCTGGCGACGGCGCTGGCACTCCACCGGCCCGAGTGCTAACCACCGGTGAGGTATCGCTCCATATCGGCCAGCGTGCCGGTGGCGATGACCTTGCCGGTGCGCCTGGTGAGACTCCACCGCCCGTAGTCGGTGGCGTCGGGATCGCGACGGCGCGACTTGCTCAGCGTCAATTCCTGACGCTTCGCCTTCCGCCGCAACCGCTGGGCAAGGATCTTCTCGTCCATTCCGCAGCGCACGCCTGTATCTCATCTGGGCACGCATCGACGCACAGACAGCCGCCACCCAACTAGCCGATGCCCGCGCTGCGAGGGCAAAGGAGCTTGTCGAGATGATGACCAAAG
Organism: uncultured Actinomycetota bacterium; assembly: GCA_963791535.1. Lineage (GTDB taxonomy): Bacteria > Actinomycetota > Actinomycetes > Mycobacteriales > Mycobacteriaceae > Mycobacterium. The sequence goes on from CAWBSW010000012.1 coordinate 10,030, forward strand.
CCTCTGTCACTGCGAGAAGCTAGCGACCATCGTTGAAGGCGACCTACGTGCAGACAGGGCGGATGATCACCACCATTGAGGAACTTATCGCGTCCGGCAAACGGGGCCGTGACAAGGCCCGCAGCCACAAGAACCAGCCGCTACCTAGCGAGCTGTTCGACTGGGACGCGGCCATTGCACGGTTCAAAACCATGATGGCACAACGGTACGGTGGTGGCCCTGTTCCCGCACCTGCGCCACCGGGTGGCTGCGGCGGTGACCTTTGGTCCCCGCATTGAGGTGACTTTCGCCAGTAGCTACGCACACGGCTCGGGTGAGAGGAGAGAGAAATGAAGATCACATTGTTCGCGGCAATCGCCGCATTGGGCTGTGACGGCTGGCGTGGCACCGACGGCGCACGCCGATCCGCCGAACCCGCCAGGATGGATACGTTGCAAGGACTTCCCGACACACGTCGGGCCATTTCCGGCTAGTGGTCGTACTTGCGACTACGGCGACCATATCACTACCTGCTATGAAAGCCCGAACTATCCGGTATTCGGGAATCCTTGCACCGATTTCCCGGAATCTCCGGCGCCCCCTGGCTTCTGGGACCAGCCATGAAAACACTAGTAGGAACAGCGATTACGGCACTCGCGATTGCGTCGAGCTGCGCCATCGCGCACGCCGACCCTGAGCCGGTGCGGTGCAAAGACCTGCCCGGGAACATGTTTGGCGGTAGCCGTGTCTGCCAGTGGCCCGATGGCAGTGTCACTCAGTGCGTAACAGCATCGGTGCCGCTGCCGATAGTTGGGCCTGGGCAGTGTAGGCCGGTCAACCCGCCCGCGCCCGGCTTCTGGGACCAAACCTAAAGTTACACAACACAATTGACGAGACAACGATGAAACTCATTGCCGCAACACTGATCACACTCGCCGACTCATCATGCTGATCAACGCCGCCAGCGAAGCGCGGCAACGCTACGAGGATCACCGCGTTGTCGACTACTGGGACGCTGACGACGCCGACACGCTGGCCGCAGCCGACAAACTGTCCAACGCCACCAGCGAGCTAACCCATTACCTCACTTCGCTGTTGACGCGGCCAGGATGGAACCTGGGCAGACATCGGTTGAAAGCTCCGATCAGGCAAGGGGATTCGGCGTGATGGACACAGACCCATCGGTGACCGTTACTCTCGGCGATGGCACTGAGCTGACATGGTTTGTCGGCAGCGAAGCCGACGCTATCGCTGAGCAGTTGACCGACACATACGGCGAACCTGATGGCGTTAAGGAGGATTCGCCGTGACGCGACGACTGATCGCCATGATCAGCACCAAAGGCAAGTCCAAGGAGCAGGTGAAAGCCGAGGCATGGGAAGCCCTCCAGAAGTACCGCGCTACACAGGAGGATGACACCAGCCCACCGGCTGACAGCCCACCGGATGACACGGTGCGGGACTGCCCCTCAACGGGGGCATCCCTCAGAGCCGCTGAAAGTGCCCCTCGGGCACCGGGACACGGACCAGGGGCTGAAAAGCCGCCACCGTGGCGCTCAGGGGCCGAGCCGGTCGTACCAGGGCTGCCGCTGGCGATCCGGCTTGTCAGGTGCTGCAACGCCGTTCAGGTACGGATCCCCCGGCTGCGCCCACGACGGCACCTCCGGCCTATCGGCTGGGCCGTACCCGGCCTCGGCGTCGGTGACCACGTTCGGCTCGTCGCCGTGTGACGTAGCGAACGTCGGTGCCGCCGACGAACGGGCGTCACGCCGCTGCCGCTCCGGCTTGTGGGCCTCGCAGTGGCGCTGGCCGTTCGGCACCGGCTCGTAGCACGGCCCCGACGACGGGTCGATGAACGCACACATCTTGGGCGCTCGCGCTGTCATCACCACCACCGCCCCGAATGCCACAGCGACGTAATCGGTTTCACTGGCCTATCGAGCGGGTCCACCAGCCGCGACCGCGCGGTGACCTGGTGGGCACGATGCGTCGACAGCGCAACGAGGACGGTCACCGCCACGTTGTGCAGCATGTCAGCCATCACTCACCGCCTCGCGAACGTGCTTATGCTCCAGCATCACAAGGCATTCCGCGTGGATGCACCGGCCACAGGGACACAGGCACAGGTCCCAGAACGGTTCGATCAGGGCGAAGTCAACGACCTGCCCGTCGCGGTCCCGGCCTGCTTATTGCGGCGATTAGCCGGACCCGTTGCTATAGGCCCACCAGTCGTACTCCCCTGGTGCAGGACGGGTTGGACACAAATGTTGATACGCTGCATTGAGGAGGCTGATGGCCTGGTCGTTGGTCAGCGTCGCATAGTTCTTCTGCACTGCTGCACCCGCTGCTTGAAGCGTAGTGTAGCCGCGCTCCCAGATATCATCACAAGCGTCGTAACCGGCTTCCAGCATCGCCGGTCCCGCCCCGGTGATGCCTCCTGCTTGCAGTGCGGCAAGGAAGTCCGTCGTATTGGCGTTCGCAACGGGCTTGGCACCCAAAGCCATAAGCGCCAGGACGGCCATGCCAACTATCCAAACCCTTCGCGCGCCACCGTTAGCCCGCCTTGACACGACCGCACTACTGAGAGCTCCGCAGGATAGGGTTGACATTTGCCACCTCACTCGGGCTATATGTGGTCCGTCGGCGTTGGAGCCGTCCGTGACCTTGTCTGAGCGCGCGCGATGCATCGTTGCGGCAACGATGTTTTGACCGCCTTGCTCCGCCTGTATGATGCCTGCGTAACCTTGCGTTAGGCTGCAGCTTGGTTGTGTATTCCCTGTAGCTTGCTTTTAGTTCACCATTTGGGACATCTCACTGACCAATGGGCCTCATTCCGAATGAACACCGCTGCGTCTACCTTTCGTCGTCGTGTCGGCGCCGGGTGTGGCGCCGCCGGATAGCGGCTATACGCGCCACGATTGCTACTGCTATCCCGTACGGCATCATGGCTGCTGCCTTGCCGGTCGCGGTACTGGCGTCGGCTGCCCGGTCGGATCCGCCAGCGGTGAGCCGTCGGCGTGCAATCCCTCCATGACAGCCTCGACACGGCTCACACGGCCTGGCTGGTATGCCTGGTACGCCCGAGAGTCTTTGCGATGCCCATTTTTTCGTCCCATTAGACGTGGCGACCATTGCGCGTAGTGCCTTGATCCCGGTTCGGGACACCGACTCCGAGGTCCACCAGCCGGCCTTCCCGAGCCGCCTGTTGGATCTGTTCGGCACTCATGCACTGGAGCGTGTTTCTCGAAATTTGGCCTGGACGACCGTAGGACGCTGCGCCGGTCGGTGCCGGTGCCGGGGCCGGTGGCGATTCGCCGCGCCAGGCCAGCGCATCCTGCGCGATCTGCCGTGCCTCCTCCTCAGTCTGGGCGTTCGCCAAAAGACCAGCGGGAAACGAGGTTTCACGCTCTATCCGCAGGCGCATGATCTCGTTACTCAGCCGGTCGCGCTCAGCTTGCAAGTCGTCGTTCTCGCTCATGTCGGCCTCCTCAGTTTTGCCTGGTCGATGTCGTATCCGGTGGCGGGTCATGGTTCAGGCTGCGCGGCGGCGGGTGCGCTCAGGCAACGCAGCGAGGCGGTGGAGCAAGCCCGTGAGAGCAATTCGAAAGGAACGGGTTTGTCCAAACACTGCAGGGCCGAGCAGCTTCCCGCCGCCGCGCCGGTCGGCACGAGCAGTGAGAGTGTGAGTCTCACTGCCGCCACCTCCGAGGAGTGCGAGGTGCCGTGCCTAACGTATCGGATCAAGCCCAGACCACCAGCGATAGGTCCGGTGGCCTGGGCGATCCGTGACCGGCGGCGGAAAGCTTTGGGGCAGCCAATCCTTCCAGGAAGGCTCGACCCCCAAAGTCGTTGCAGCAAAGCATGGGTGGCCCAGCCGAGGCGCTTGCACTGTCATTGAGCGCCGGGGCACATCAATCGAGATGTGCAGGCGCGTAGTCGAACTCGTGTCCATCGGAATGCACTTATGCGCCGGTCGGGTTGCTGTACGGCTCAGCGCTGACCGCGTACGGGTCCAATAACGGGGGCACTTCGGTGTCGGCGTTCAGTGCCCTGAAGATTTTCTGATGGTTGTGTATCAAGACCGACTGGTGTTTCTGCAACAGGTTGGCGGCAGCGACCTCGTCAGCGGCGCCGGGGATACGAGCGGCGAACGCGGCGGGGAGCCAATCACCAGGCAGCCCTTCGGTGTTCGCGTAGAACGGGAACTCGGTTTGATAAACCTGCAGCGCCAAACCTTCCGCGTCACCGATAAGGTCTTGCATGGCAGCCACTTTCTTCGGAATGCCGTTCGCTTTGTCGATCCGGTCTTTAGCACGGTTCCAGATCGCTTTGGCCTGGCCAGTCTGCTCCTCGGGCACCTCAACGCCTTTGGTGATATCGGCCACCCGCTGGTTGGCGGCGGCGACATCGTTGGCCACGTCATCCAGCGCTGGCTGCAACGGCAGCACATGATCGCTGGCAGCGAAGATGCCTGCGTTGTCTTTGAGTTCGTCCATGTCGACTCCGGCAGGTATCGACTCCCGGTATTGCTGATAGGACTGGGCAACCTGTTGCTGGCGGCGGAATGCCCTCTCGACACTGTCTCGTCCACCAGGGTCCGGTGGCGTGCCTCGCGGGACGGGTGGGACGTGCTGCCTTACAGCAGGGCGGGTGCCTGGCAAAGTCATGGGATTGACCTTTCGGAAAGGTGATAGGGGCTGCTTAGTGCATCGTAACCCCAATTGATTCCGCTGGGGCGCAACCGAATTGGCTTGACAATGAGGTAGTGTCGGTCAGCTTTCGCCCGGCTGGTCTGCCATTCCGCTTTAGTGGCCAGGTGATCAGCCAGCGCGTTGGCCTAGGTCGACGACGATGCCTTCCATGTCCAGCCGGGCAGGTCTTGGAGTCGGCGTTGGCGGTCGGCGTCAAGGGTGCCTTTTCTGTGGCTTTGGCGTTGGGTAGTGACCCACGAGCCGAGCGGGTAGCCATCGACCGTGTAGGACCGTGGGAACGCGGGCATCACCGTGGCGTTCGACGTAGTCCTGAAGTCGGCGGAAACCCTCCTCCCACTGGTCGGCGAGGGGTCCCATGTCCAGCCGGGCAGGTCCTCGAGTCGGCGTTGGCGCTCGGCGTCAAGGGTGCCTTTGGCGTGATCGATGCGTTGGCTGTTGATCCACGTACCGAGCCGATAGCCATCGACCGTGTAGGACCGTCGGGACGCGGGCGTCACCGTGGCGTTCGACGTAGTGCCGGAGTCGGCTGAAGCCCTCCTCCCACCTGTCGGCGAAGGGGTCCCATGTCCAGCCGGGCAGGTCTTGGAGTCGGCGTTCGCGATCGGCGTCAAGGGTGCCTTTGGCGTGGCTGCTGCGTTGGGTAGTGACCCACGAGCCGAGCCGGTAGCCATCGACGGTGTAGGACTGCGGGACGCGGGCGTCACCGTGGCGTTCGACGTAGTCCTGGAGTCGGCTGAAACCCTCCTCCCACTGGTCGGCGCTGGGGGTCCCAGGTCCAGCCGGGCAGGTCCTGGAGTCGGTGTTCGCGATCGGCGTCAAGGGTGCCTTTGGCGTGGTTGTTGCGTTGCATGGTGACCCAACTACCGAGCGGGTAGCCATTGACGGTGTAGGACCGTGGGACGTGGGCGTCACCGTGACGTTCGACAAAGTGCAGTAGTCGGCGGAACCCCTCCTCCCACCGGTCGGCGTGAGGGTCCCATGTCCAGCCGGGCAGGTCTTCGAGTCGGTGTTGGCGCTCGGCGATCAAGGATGCCTCTGCCGTGAAAGCTGCGTTGCGTTATGACCCACGCACCGAGCTTGTAGCCATCGACCGTGTAGGCGACCGGGACGCGGGCATCACCGTGGCGTTCGACGTACTGCAGCAGTCGGCGGAAACCCTCCTCCCACCTGTCGGCCAGGGGATCCCATGTCCAGCCGGGCAGGTCCTGGAGTCGGTGTTCGCGATCGGCGTCAAGGGTGCCTTCGGCGTGAGTTGCTGCGTTGCATCATCGACCCATGGCCGAGCTGGTAGCCATCGACCGTGTAGGACTGCGGGACGCGGGCGTCACCGTGGCGCTCGACGTAGTCCAGGAGTCGGCGGAAACCCTCCTCCCACCTGTCGGCGACCGCGTCCCAGGTCCAGCCGGGCAGATCCTCAAGTCGGCGTTGGCGATCGGCGTCGAGAGTGCCTCTGGCGCGGAAGCTGCGTTGGTATGTGGACCCAATGTACCGAGCCGGTAGCCATCGACCGCGTACGAGAGAGGGACGCGGGCGTCACCGTGGCGGTCGACGTAGTCCTGGAGTCGGCGGAAACCCTCCTCCCACCGGTCGGCCTGGGGATCCCATGTCCAGCCGGGAAGGTCCTGGAGGCGGCGTTGGCGATCGGCGTCAAGGGTGCCGTTGGTGCGGCTGTCGCGTTGCGTGTTGACCCACTCACCGAGCCGGTAGCCATCGACGGTGTAGGACGCGGGACGCGGGCGTGACCGTTGCGTTCGACAAACTGTTCCAGCAGGCCGAACCAGATACTCCCAGGAGGCGGTGGTCTGCTCGACGAGCCGCACATCGAAAGCGCGGGCGAAATCGATGCTGACCCTTGCGGGCAGGATCGAGGTGGATCTTGCCGGGCAGCCGTGGTCGTTCGGCCCTGCCGACCTAGCTGTCGTCGGAGTTCGTCGAGTTGTTCGCCAAGCTCGTCGTCGTGTGACCGCAGCGCCTTGATCACGTCCCACACCGGCTTGAACGCCGAGTCATCGAGGGCGATCGCAGGGTCTTCGTCGGTGTCGATGAAGACGGGGATGACGATGGTGCCGACGGTCTTGTCTGCGGCGAGCCGGATGGCGCGCCCGACGGCCTGCACGATGTCGACCTCGGAGCGGCGCGGGTCGATGAAGGCCACGCTGTCGAGCGTGGGTACGTCGACTCCTTCGGCGAGGCAACGCGCGTTGGCGAGCAGCCCTCGTTCGCCGTCGTCGAGCCTGCCGAGGTGTTGGAGCAGCACATGCCGCTGCCCGGCGGGCATCTCGCCGGATGCGTAGTCAGACCACAGGTGTCCCTTGGGTCGCTGGCGTGCGGGCATCCAGGCGATCACCTCGGGTAGCTCGCGGGCGAACTCTCGGGCACGCTTGAACCCGTGAGTGGAAGGTGATCGTGCGGTGCAGGTCGTAGCGGCGCATCGCCTTGGCGAGGCCGATCTGTCCGGCCAGGGTGCGGGCGTCGGTCACCTCGGTGCCGTCGATGGTGACGAACCGGCCCCGCTGTGCCCAGTCGCGGTAGGTGGCGTCATCGACGCCGACGACGACCACCTGGTAGTCGGTGAGCAGGTCACGCTCGATCGCCTCGGCGAACCCGAGCCGGTGGAACACCGGGCCGAACATTGCCTCGTTGTCCATCGAGGCGACCTCAAAGTCGGCCTCTGTGGCTTCCCGCACGACCCGACCGGTGAAGTAACGCGGGGTGGCCGTCATGAACAACCGGCGGCGCGCCTTGATGGCCTCGCTGTCGAGGATGGTGGCGAAGTCAGAGGAGACTCGCCCGGCGCAGCGATGGGCCTCATCGGCGATGACCAGGTCGAAGCTGGGCACCCGTCCCAGCCGGAACGCCGTGGCGATCTGCGGCGACGACTGGTAGGTGGCGAACACGACACGCGGGCCGGACCGCCGGCGCAGGAACGTCGCGATCTCCTCGGGGTCGGTTGTGACGGGGAATCCCAGATCACTGGTGTTCGCGACGACCGCATCCGGTTCGGCGACAGTCTCATCGGAACACACGGGAAGGAAGTCGAATCCCACTGTGGTGTTGGCCGTCCACTCGCGCAGCGTTTGAGCCAACAGTGACAGCGACGGCACCAGCACCAACGTGCGCGTCGGCGGCGAGCCTCTCGTGGATGAACAACGCGGCCAGGGTTTTGCCGGTCCCGCAGGCCATGATCAACTGGCCCCGGTCGTGCGAGTCAAAGCCCTTCACGACCGCGTTCATCGCTTGGCGCTGATGAGGCCGGGGTCGTTTCGGTGGCAGCCGCCGAGACCGCAAATCCGATGGGGAGGCAGGCCAGTCGACCTCGGCGGCCTCAAGGTCACCCAGCAGCAGAACGCTTGCTTGCTTCTCCTGGGCCTCGATCGTGCGCTTGGCGGTGTGCCCAATCAGATTGGTCGTTGCGATCAACAGGCGGAACGAGAACACCGAGCGCCCCGACTCGGCCAGGAAGGTGTCTACGTCGTGCTTGGTGACTCGGTAGCCAGAGTCGTACGCCTTCGCCTGGATCGCCCAAAGCTGCCCATGACGGTCCTCGGCGACCAAGGTCGATACCCGCGTCAGCGCCCCACCGGCCAGGCCACTCGTCCCACAGCCACACATGGCGAAGCTCGCGCCGCGTAGACCGGCTCGTGCGTCAGGAACCATCGGCAGATGCGCTCAAACTGCCTACCCCGCTGACCTGGGTCGCGTTCCAACCGGCCCAATAGATCACCAAGTGCCGACATGCCAACAGAGATTAGACGCACCTGGACCTGCCGAAGCATGTGCGCGACCTGCAAGATGGGACCTTTGGCCGTGGCGGCCCGCCATGGTCCCCGACGAGAATCACGCCATGCTAGAACGCGAACTCGAAGACCTCCCGCCCGACGAATGCTTCCGGCTGCTCGCTGCCGCAGACGTCGGGCGACTCGTGTACCAAGACGACCTCGGACCGCTCGCCGTGCCCGTCAACTACGCCATGCACGGGCACGACATCGTCTTCCGCGTCGAGCGTGGCGCGAAACAAACGGCGGCCAGGCAGCAACCCATGCTCGCCTTCGAGGTCGACCACGTCGACGAGGACCGCCATTCCGGATGGAGCGTGCTGGTGCGCGGCGTCGCCGACGAGGTCAAAGAAGAACGGCTTCCTGCGCTGCTGCAAACGATGGACGGCCATGTCCCGCTGCCGTGGGCATGCGGCGTCCGCAACGTGTGGCTTCAGCTTGTGCCGCACACCGTCACTGGACGGCGGCTCGGTGCGGAGTGGGGGATAATAAAACTGGGCGTCTCAGTGCCACCGGGCTGGGGCTGACCAGAGGTAGCTGTCCGCTGTGTGGTCCGCTCCGCCAACGGCATAGGTTGCGGATCCCCGCCGCGCAGGGAGCCTACGAAGATCGGAACTCGCTACGACCGTTGGTTGCGTTAGATGAGCCGCGCTGGAGTGGCCCTCGGGTGGGCCATTTCGGGCGTCTGCGGCCCGCTGAGCTTCCGCACGGGCCGTCCGGGCGGGGGTGTCCCAGTCGTCCGGCGGCTCTCGGCCCGGTCGCCTTACCTCGCTGGGACGGCGGTGGACACGTCGGCACGCTGTCGAAGGCAGGCCGGGACGACACCATCCGCTGTGATCGGGTTCAGCGCCGACTGCGGGAGGAACCATGCGCCGCCGTAACCGTGCGGATCGCGCCACCATTCGGGTGTCATGGCGTCGGTGCCGCGAATATACCCCTGCAGCAGCATGATCGGCGGCGTGCCGGTCACCAACACAAACGTCCGGTAGGCATGGTCTTGCTGACGCAGGATGAAATGACCGTCGTCGCGCTCAGTGGCACGCACGTCGACATCTTCGCCAACATCGGCCTCGGCGGTGAAGATGCCAAGCGGCTTGGGCCACGGCAGGTCGAGCCATCGGGCAACCGCCAGCTCCGAACAGCAGCCGAGGATGTCGTTGTGCAGGCGTGTCGGCAGTGTGCGCCGCCGGACGTTGGCGTGACGTAGACCGTGCTGAACAGATGACCGCATCCGGTCGACTGCCACCGAGGTGGCGTCGAGGTAGTCGAGTGTGGACAGCCGGACCTCGTGGGCCATGCTCGCCAGTGCTGCAGCGACTGCGCTGGGACTTCAAGCGCCAGGTGTACGGAAACCGGACGGCTCCTTGACAATTCGCATGGCCGAACCTGCTCCAATTGGAGCAGGTTCTCTAAGTCCTCGGATCCCCCTGGCCGGTGTCTCCTCTATCGACCGAAGGGGGTTTCGTGGCTGTGCGTGGACGCTGGGCGGTCATTTGGCTGCGTCCTGTTTCATTGCAGCCCACCACGCGGCGAAGCACTCCTGGCAGCGTTGCCGCCCACCTGTGGACGGCTTGGCGTGACAATCGACGCACAGGCCGGGAAGCGGTTTGCATTCCGCCTCGGGCGTAGCAGCTTTCACGGTCATGCCTGGAGCCTCCTCAAAGCCCTTGTGCAGTCGCATCGTTCGACGTGTCCCTCGGTGTCGGTGACCCACCCGTCACCGCCGCAGATGGTGCAGGAGTCTTGGATCGCCTTGGCTTCCCGGCGTTCTCGGCGCTTTCGTTCCTCGGCGGTTAGGTGGTTCTGCTCCAGCCATTCTCGCCACCGCTTACAGGCCATGCATGGCTCGTTGTGGTCTGGGCCGTCGGGATGCCTGGAACAGGTTGGGGGGGCGGTCGTTTCTTCTCCCCCCTTCTCTCCCTTCTCAATAGGTAGTACAGAAGCCCTGTGGGGCCAGGTACCTGGCCCTGTGGGGCACGGTACCTGGCCCCGTGGGGCTTCTGGCTGGTCAGCGGCCTGAGACACCTGGCCCTGTGGGGCTTCTGGCTGGTCAGCGGCTCGCAGCCGGTAGGCCAGCGTCTGGTCCTCCCACGGTGGGAACTGCTGCGCCACAACTACATCCCCCAGCACTTCCAACGCCTTGCGAACCACCTTCAAAGTCAGGCCCACCTCGCGGCCAGGTCGGTGCGCGACACACGCCACCAGCCGTCGCCGGATCGGAACCTGATGTGCGCCAACACAATGGCCGCGTTGCCGCCGTACCGCTCAACCTCAGCAGGGACGACGCGCACGAATTCCGGCTGTCGTCCGGCGTTGCTAAGATGGTTCACGAGAACTCTTCTCGGGGATCTCACGCGGCGGTCAGGTTCGAACTCACCTGGCCGCCGCATTCTCTGTTAATGCATGGGCAGCTCGTTGGTCAGGGCATCGCGTTGCGCGAGTGCCGGTGTGGATGTTGGGAATTCGTGTTCGTGGCCGGTGAAGAAGGCGCGAACCATCTCGCGTTTGGCCTCTGTCAGTGGCTGCCAGGTGGCGACGATTGCGGTTACCTCCGCTCGCTGCTCTGGCGTGAGCCGGTCGGTGCGGCGGTTCATGCCGACACCGCCAGAGCTTTGGTCAGCAGGTCGCGCTGAGCCGGTGTCAGTCCCGACGCTGCGTCGAGCGCCTCACCGACAGCCCAGGCATCGACATCTTCGGGGAGGATCCGCAGGTTGCCGGATACGGGATCGCGGTAGGCGCGCAGCTTGCCAGTGTCTACGGCGCGGCGTGCTGTCTTTTCACACTTGCGCCTGGCCGCTGCGGCCTCACTGATGGTGAGGGCACGGGATAGGTCCGGTGGTGACATGCTGAAACTCCTCTGGATGCAGTGAAGCCGAGGCTTCCCGAAAACCTGCCATTGACAATGGCTTTGGTTTTTTTTAAAAGGGAATCCCCGGCTCGCGTTATCCAGGCGTTTCAGTTAGTGGTCACCACCATACTCGCCGATGGACGTCTGTGTCCAGTCGTAATGCTCAGTGCCCCTTGACAATGCGTGATCCCTCGACAGCGCAGGGGGCGGGCCACGCCTCTCGGCGCGTCAGGTGCCCAGGTCTGGGCACGTCATTGTGTCGGCTTCACGACGACCAGGCTGCTGTCGAACGGGCGGCGCGGGGCTTGCCCTGGCCGCACGACGACGGTGACCAGGAGCCGGACGACGGCGCGCTGCTCGTCCAGCGTCATGACGTCGAAGACGGCCTCGATGTCGTCGGCACCGATGAACCGCTGCAGCACAGCGTGTTTGGCGGCGTCCCGCATCTGGCGGTCGATGTCGGCCACCTCGGCGTCGAAGTCGGCGTTGATCACCGCAAGCTGGGACAGCGTGATCTGCTTGGCCCCAACCATTTTCGCTGCCGCGTTGCGGTCGCCGTCAATCTCCTTGAGCCGGGCCACGAGTGCGGTCACGTCGACATCACGCCGCCGGGTCAGCGCCTCGACGTTCTCGGCATCTCCGAGTTGATCCACGATGTGCGCGATCACCCAGGCGTCCACGTCGGCCATCGACCGCTTGGTTTTCATGCAGCCGCTGGCCTTGCACGCATAACGGGGGGATTGGCCTGGACGGGGAGCTGGTGCCGACGTGAGTCCAGCGCCGCACTCCGAGCATGTCGCGATGCCCGACAGGAGATGCTTGCGGCCTGTGGCGAATCCTGCGCCGGGTGTGAGCCGGGCCGGGTCGGTCAGCATGGCCTTGACGGCGCGGTACGTGGTCACCGGCACGATGGCAGGCCACGCCGCCGCGACCGGCTGGCCGTCGGCGTCGGTGACCTCCTCGCCCCGGTAGGTGCGGATCGCGGCGTTGCGCGAATTCAGCAGCAGCGCACGCACTCCCATGCCGTTCCACTCGTTGCCTTCCGGCTTGGCGCGGCGCTTGCGTTTGCATGTGGGGCAAGGCATTTCAGCCGGGGCCGGTTCGCATTCGCAGCCGGGCACCGGAGGGGTCCGTAGACCGTCGCGGTTCCACTGGCGCGCAACGTCTTTCAGCGAGCGCCCAGCTTGCACGTCCTGGTACGCCTTGGCGATGGCGTCGGCCTCAGCCCTCACCGGCGCTGGTGCGATCCACTGGCCCCGCTTCTCACCGCGCCGGGGCATGGTGTAGCCGAATGGGCGGTGCGGCCACCAGGCGCGGCCATCGGCGGCAATCTCCACGAATTTCTCCTTCATCCTCTCGACCATGTTCTCCACCTCGTATGCGGCGGAGTTGCTCTCGTTGCGTGCGTTGAACGTATCTGCCGCTCGCGCAAGGGGTTTGATGCCGCTGCGGGTGGCGAACAGGACGCTGTGCGTCTTGGCGAGGCTACGGAACACCTCGAATTCGGCTGGGACGCGGCACAACCGGTGCTGCCCCCAGGCTGCGACGGCGCGTAGCTCGCCGCGCTCGACGGCAGCCAGCATGTCCTGGTAGCGGGGCCGTGCCACACCCGAGGTGGCGCTGCAGTCGTTGTCCCGAAAGATGACGGGGTCGAAGTTGTAATCGTCGCAGAACTTGCGCGCCCAGCGCTCCTGGCGCTGCACGCCCAGTTCGTCGTTGCCGGGGTCGTCGGAGATGCGAAGGTACACGCCGCACTGTGGGCGGCTGATCGCCGACACCTCGGCGATGGTGGTCGTCATCGGCGCGGTCGCGGCGATGAATGGTGCTGTGGTCATGGTGTCCTCTCACCTGGGCCGGTCGGCCCACCTGACCACCGATATTACAGGGTCACAGCGGTAGGAACAGCACGCTGTTTCATTCGATGCCCGTCGAGTTGCGTGACGGCTACCAGCGGTCAATCGTTCGCGCTGCCGCGCCCGGCGCCTCCTATTTCGTGCTGGTCTTCGACCACGCGGGCATGCCCGACGGCCCGCCCAACGCGGTCACCGAAGACGAGTTGCGCGCTGTCGTGTCGCAGCACTGGGTCATTGATGAGATCCGGCCCGCCCGAATTCACGCCAACGTTCCCGACGGCGGCCCGATCAACTTCCCCGCCGCTGACCTCCGCGACGAAGGCAATGGGCGCAAGTCGGTACCGGCCTGGCTGCTTCGGGCGCACCTGGGCTGACGCCGCGAAAGTCGTTACTGCCGTTGCCTTACGGTGCGAGCCGGACATGGCCTCGCGACGGCGGCGGGGAAGGAGGCGCCTCCGGCGGTGGTGGGGGTGCTTCCTGTTGTGGTGGGGGTGCCTGGGGTTGTGGTGCGGGGGCTTCGGGTTCTGGCGCGGGTGCCTCGGGTTGCGGTGCGGGTGCCTCGGGTTCCGGTGCGGGCGCCTCCTGCTTTGGTGGGGCTGCCTGCGGCTGTCGTGGTGCGGGCAACGGCTGTTCTGCTCGAGGCGGCGGTGCCGCGACAGGCGGCGCGGCCGACTTTACCGTCGGCGCCGGGACCTGTGGCGGCTCAGGCGTAACAATCTCCCCCACGGGGGCTGGCCTGATCAGTGCGGTGAGCACCGTGCCGTGCGCGCCCGATTGCGCCCGCTCCGATCGCAGCCACGTCGTCACTGGCAACTGTGCCGCACCCACCACGCTCGCGGCGGTGCTTATCAAGGCTGCGACCACCGCATACTCGGCACGCATTCGCCGACTACGCCCATCCATTGTCTTCGATACGGCCACACGCCTACATGGCCGTCGCGCCACGCCTCTAATCTGGGGGTTTGCGCGAAGGCCCAGTGGTGACTCGCCATCACAACCAGCTACGATGTCCATCATTGCAGGCGCCAGACGGCTCCACTATTACCGCTTGGTGTCGATCGAGTCAGATGCCGAGCAGGTGACACAAAAGCGATGGAAAATCCTGCCGTGTGCACCAGCATCCCTAGCCTCACAGCGGCTCTGGTTAGCGTCTCGGTGGTGCTGACCGCCGCAATTGTTTGCGCCGGCGCGGCAGGCGCCGACCCAAGCCAGCAGGATCAGTTTGTGGCGCTGCTCGAACAGGAACAGATCCCCCCTCTCGATAACGTGCCGGGGCTCATCGCTCGAGCCCATCAAATTTGTAGCGAACTCGATGGGGGCACCTCGGTTGACGCGGTAGCCAACGAAGAGATGGACAGCGCGTATGGGGAGAATCCGGCTTTGCACATGTATCCCGGTCGCGTGAGAAGAACCGCGGTCAAATTCATCACCGCATCAGTGGACGTCTACTGCCCAAGCCATCAAGGCCAGCTTCCAGCGCCCTGACGTGCGATCGCGCCGCAAAAGATCGGGCGGCGAATGTCTGTCAATCCTGATGTGTCGCGCGTGTCACAATTCTGGGTCGAGCATGACGTTCGCCTCAGCCGCTGACGACCCCGTACGAGGCTAGGTTCGTCCGCGCTTTACGCAGCGGATTTGTTAATATCCTGAAATAGTTAGTCTGCCGCCGGTGGCAGCCTCGGCTCCTGCGAGGTAGGTTCACATCGGGGCAACCAGCACGTGCAAACCGAGGTTTGGTCGGGTGAATCGATGAGTTCTCCGGCGTTGCGGCAGCCCCGGGATGAAGAGTGGGTCGTGGCCGGCCACCGCAGCGAGCTGCGCGTCATGGCTTCCGCAATCGACGACACGCGAGTGCTCACCATCGACGGTCTGCTCGACGAAACGACCTATGTGCCGCTACGCGACGCCATCGTCAAAGCGGCGCTCGATGAGCCTCTCGCGGTCATCATCGACGTCAACAGGCTCACGGTTCGCGACGATCCGGCTTGGGCCGTGTTCACCAGCGCCCGCTGGCAAGTCGCCGAATGGCCGGACGTCCCCATTGGCATGGTATGCGCCCACGATCACGGCCAGAATGCTCTGCGCCGCAACGGGATAACTCGCTACGTGCCCGTTTATCAAGACGTGGAGTGCGCAATTACTGAGCTGGCCGCCGACGGCCTGCGCCGGTATCGGCGGCGCGCCGTCGCAACGCTGCCGGCGGTGAAAAGCAGCATTCACCGTTCCCGCGAATTCGTCGCTCAGTGGTTAACGGGTTGGTCGAGGGCCGACTTCATCCATGCGGTGTCCGTCGTCGCTACCGAGCTGGTTGAAATGGCCCTCGCGGATACCGACAGCGCATTGTCGCTTCGACTGGAAACTAGCGGCTCCACCGTCGCGGTGGCGGTACAGCACGTGGACATCGAGAACGCTGCCCGCCGGAAGTCCATCGGTGACCCCGTCTCGGGCCTCGACCTCGTCGTCGCCAACTGTCGGGTTTGGGGCAGTTATACCAGCGCGGCCGGCAACACCGTATGGGCTGTGGTCGGCCCGGAAAACCGCTTCTGAGAATTAGATAGCTCGCCTGTTGCGGGCACATCTGTGCGGCGGTGTTTGAGGCGAGCCTGGGCGGGTATGTGGCGCGGGGAGGTCGCGTTTTCCGCGGCCAATTGGAGCAAGTATGAGTACCAACGACCACAGATCTGCAACTGTGCGCCGGCAGGCGGGCCGACAAGCCGACCGGGCCCGAGCCGCGATGGCGGACAAGCGCGAGGCCCAAGGGGGTGGGCTCAGCGGCTGGGTGGCTGAGCGTGCCGGCGAATGGGATCTCAGCGGCCAAGACGAGAGCGCCTTGCAGCGCCAGAAGTTCTTCTGGAATCTGTTGATGGACTATTGGTTTCGGATGGAGATCGACGGCTGGGAGAACATCGGCGACCCACCGGCGTTGTTGGTCGGAATCCACTCCGGGGCGCCGTTTGTCTGGGACGCCTGGACCGTTGGAGTGCAATGGTGGCGGCGCTTCGGTCAAGAGCGTCCGCTGCACGGCACCGCCCATGACGCGCTGATGGCCATCCCGGGGTTCGGCCGCTATTTCCGATCCATGGGCGTCTTACCCGCGGCGCCGGATGCTATCGCGACCGCGCTAGCCGAAGGTCGCGACGTCGCTCTGTGGCCCGGCGGCGAGGTCGACTCGCTGCGGCCGTGGACCGAGCGCGACCAGGCAAACCTCGCCGGGCGAAAAGGCTTCGTGAAGATGGCAATTCGCGCGGGAGTGCCGATCGTGCCGATCGCAACCGTTGGCGGCGCCGATGCCATGCCGGTGTTGATTCGTGGTGACCGGCTTTCGCGAGCTCTGCGCTTGGACCGGCTTTTGCGGCTCAAGGTGTTTCCGCTCGCCATCTCGCTGCCGTGGGGAATCGCCCCTGCCGCGCTGCCGCAGCTGCCGCTGCCCGCCAAGATCAGGACTCGATTCATGCCCGCAGTGGAACTCGACCACGACCCGGCGCGCGCCGAGGATGACGAATACGTCGACAGCAAGTACGACGAGGTAGAAGGCAGCATTCAGCGCGGGATGGACGCGTTGGCCCGCAAGCGGGCACTGCCGGTCTTCGGTTAGAACAAACGACGGGCCCGGTCCGTCGCGGACCGGGCCTCGTCGGCTGATGCGATGGTCTACTTCTGGTGGGACTGTTCGCGCTTTTCGGCCGCTGCGGCAGCGCCCCGAGCCGCTTCGGCTTCGGCTTCCTTCTTCGCGGCGTTGCGCTGCGATTGCGCCTTGTCCTGCTGCGCCTCGCCCTCGCGCTCGAGATCTTCTTTGCCGAGCACGCTGCCGACGGCTTCCTTGGCCAAACCCTTGGCGCCCTCGACGACGCCCTTTACAGCTTCCTCTGGCCCACTCTTCTTGTCGTCCGACATGGAGTCCCCTCCTCAGTGGCTCATGTAAATGAGCTGTCTCGCTCAATCACCGGCCGATTGCTGGACCGGTCGCGGCGCGCCCGAAAGGCATGTCAGCCTTGACTGGTTACCCCCGGTCTTTCGCTCCGCGTCGTGGGGCATTCCCCTGACGCGGAGCGCTCAAACCCCGGCCCGCCGGGGAGTCGCGGCGGCGAGATCGTCACTGCTGGTGGGACAGCGGAAATTGGTCGGTGTGATCGCGAACACGGGTGCCCCGGACCGGGCGACGACTACCTGAATACGGTTGCCCCGCAATAGTAATTCGTGTCCAAGGCCGTCGGCCACCACCCGTTGCGATATGTCCGGGCCCAGCCTGCCGGGGCAATGGCATTTTGGCTGCTATCCCTGCGAGCGCCCCGACCGGGCTAGTTGCCAAGCCGGCACTTGCACAATCCAGTCCAGTCTCGGCACACAGACCGCGGCCATAAGGCAGGATGGACCCTGCTGTTTGGGTTGGCCGTCCTGGCGGAGAGCTGGATGGCGCTCTCCCATGCGAGGAGTCTGATGACGGACCAGGAGCCGACGAGCCCCAACGGTGCCGACGCATTTCCTCCCGACGGATATCCCGCTGGCGAACCGGTGAGTCGGGCCAAGTACTCCCGCGTCCTGCTCAAACTCGGCGGCGAGATGTTCGGCGGCGGACAGGTTGGGCTCGATCCCGATGTGGTGGCCCAGGTGGCCCGGCAGATCGCTGAGGTAGTGCGCACCGGCGTGCAGGTTGCCGTGGTCATTGGCGGTGGCAACTTCTTCCGGGGCGCACAGCTTCAGCAACGCGGCATGGAGCGCACCCGCTCGGACTATATGGGGATGCTCGGCACGGTCATGAACAGCCTTGCGTTGCAAGACTTTTTAGAAAAGGCAGGCATTGTCACCCGGGTCCAGACCGCCATTACGATGGGCCAGGTCGCCGAACCGTACATTCCGCTGCGCGCGCGGCGGCACCTAGAAAAAGGGCGCGTGGTGATCTTCGGCGCCGGCATGGGGCTGCCGTATTTCTCGACCGATACCACGGCCGCGCAGCGGGCGTTGGAGATCGGCGCTGAGGTGGTCTTGATGGCCAAGGCCGTTGATGGCGTCTTCACCGAGGACCCGCGGGTGAATCCTCGGGCCGAGTTGCTTACCGCTATCACGCACCGGGAAGTCATCGAGCGGGGGCTACGAGTGGCCGACGCCACTGCCTTCAGTTTGTGCATGGACAATGGCATGCCGATTCTGGTGTTCAACCTGCTGACCGATGGCAATATTGCTCGCGCGGTGGCGGGTGAGAAGATCGGAACGCTGGTCACGACCTGATGGCGCAAGGGGCCAGCCGACGACGATGCAGAGCGGAGCGATGCTGAGGAGCGGCGCAAGGGGCCAGCCGACGACGATGCAGACTGCCGGCGACTATGCAGCGCGCAGCGATGAAAAGGAGCGGCGCAGATGATCGACGAGACTCTCTTCGACGCCGAAGAGAAGATGGAGAAAGCCGTGACGGTGGGTCGTGACGACCTGTCGACCATCCGGACCGGCCGTGCCAACCCGGGGATGTTCTCCCGCATCGTGATCGACTACTACGGTTCGGCCACCCCGATCACTCAGCTGGCCAGCATCAATGTTCCGGAAGCGCGCCTGGTCGTCATCAAGCCGTACGAGGCGAGCCAGCTTGGACCGATCGAGACCGCGATTCGTAACTCCGATCTCGGGGTGAATCCGACCAACGACGGCACGCTGATCCGAATTGCGATACCTCAGCTAACCGAGGAACGCCGTCGCGAACTCGTCAAGCAAGCCAAAGCCAAGGGCGAGGACGCCAGGGTCTCGGTGCGCAACATCCGGCGCAAGGCGATGGAGGAGCTGCACCGCATCCGCAAGGAGGGCGAGGCCGGTGAGGACGAGGTCGCGCGCGCGGAGAAGGACCTGGACAAGACCACCCACCAGTACGTGACCCAGATCGACGAACTGGTCAAGCACAAAGAAGGCGAGCTGCTGGAGGTCTAGCGGCCGTTCAGCTAACGACTCCCGTGGCAGACACTGATACCGGCGCAGACACCCCGGCCGAAGGTTCGGTGCAACAGCCCGCAGAGAGCCCAGAGAACAAGCCGAAGAAGCCGAAGAAGTCGCGGGCCGGCCGAAATCTGCCGGCTGCGATCGCCGTCGGCGGGGTCCTCGCCGTCACCATCGTCGCGATCCTGATATTTGACCGATACCTGTGGGTCCCACTGGTCGCCGCCGCCATTGCCATGGCCTCACACGAGGTGGTGCGGCGGCTACGCGAGGCCGGTTACGTCATACCGGTCATTCCGCTTCTGATCGGCGGCCAGGCCACGGTCTGGCTGACCTGGCCGTTTCATGCAGGCGGCGCGCTCGCTGGCTTCGGCGCCACGGCCGTGGTCTGCATGTTCTGGCGGCTGGCGCTCGCCGGCACGTCCGCGTCCCACGGCTCCACCAGCGCCGATTCACGGTCGGCGAACTTTCTGAGGGATGTGGCGGCCACGGTCTTCTTGGCCGCCTGGGTGCCGTTGTTCGCGTCGTTCAGTGTGCTGCTGGTCTATCCGCACGACGGTTCGGGGCGGGTGTTCTGCCTGATGATCGGGGTGGTCTGTTCGGACGTCGGGGGCTACGCCGTGGGCGTGCTGTTCGGGAAGCATCCGATGGTCCCGGCCATCAGCCCGAACAAATCGTGGGAGGGACTGGCCGGTTCGCTGTTGTTCGGCGTCACCGCGACCGCTCTGACGGCGATCCTGCTGGCTCACAAACCGATCTGGGTCGGGGTGCTGCTGGGCTTCACGCTGGTGGCCACTGCCACCCTGGGCGACCTGGTGGAATCGCAAATCAAGCGTGACCTGGGCATCAAGGACATGGGCCGGATTCTGCCCGGCCACGGCGGGCTGATGGACCGACTGGATGGAGCCTTACCGTCGGCGGTCGCGACCTGGATCTTCCTGACGCTGGTGGGCTGATCGCCGCTGCAGCCGCGCCGAGGACGGATACTGGTCGTGGGATGAAGCAACAGCTGGTATTCGAGGCACCGCGGCGAAGGCTGCCGCCGCGGCACCTGGCCGACCTTGATGACGCCGCGCGCGTCGACGCAGTCGCGGCACTCGGCCTACCGTCGTTTCGTGCCAAGCAACTGGCGCACCAGTACTACGGCCGGTTGATCGCCGACCCGCAGCAGATGACCGACCTACCGGCCGCGGTCCGCGGTCAGGTGGCCGAGGCCCTCTTCCCCAATCTGCTGACTGTCACTCGGGAAATCGCCTGCGACGACGGCCAGACCCGCAAGACGCTGTGGCGGGCCGTCGACGGCACCACCTTCGAGTCGGTGCTGATGCGCTACCCGCAGCGCAACACGGTGTGCATTTCCTCGCAGGCGGGCTGCGGCATGGCCTGCCCGTTCTGCGCCACCGGGCAGGGCGGTCTGACGCGCAACCTGTCGACCGGCGAGATCGTGGAGCAAGTACGCGCCGCGGCTGTAACGCTGCGCGACGACTGGGGCGACCGGCTGTCCAACGTGGTGTTCATGGGGATGGGGGAGCCGCTGGCCAACTACGCCCGGGTGCTGGCGGCGGTGCGTGGCATCACGGGAGGTTTCGGCATCTCGGCGCGATCGGTGACGGTGTCGACGGTCGGACTGGCCCCGGCAATCCGCAAACTGGCCGACGAGCGGCTCGGGGTGACGTTAGCGCTGTCATTGCACGCCCCTGACGACGAGCTGCGCGACACGCTGGTGCCGGTCAACACCCGGTGGAAAATCGGCGAAGCGCTGGATGCTGCCCGCTACTACGCCGACGTCACCGGTCGGCGGGTTTCGGTGGAATATGCCCTGATCCGCGATGTGAACGACCAACCGTGGCGCGCAGACCTGCTGGGTGAGCGGCTGCATCGGGCGCTCGGTCCGCTGGTGCACGTGAATGTCATTCCGCTGAACCCGACGCCGGGAAGCGACTGGGATGCCAGCCCGAAGCCCGCTGAGCGCGAGTTCGTCCGGCGGGTCCGCGCTGCCGGCGTGCCCTGCACCGTGCGCGACACCCGAGGTCGCGAGATCGCCGCAGCGTGCGGCCAGCTCGCCGCTGACGGATGAGCGCACCGGCTTGAACCGGACGAGGGCAATCAACGTCACCAACGAGTACGGTCTTATAAGGAGACGAACATATGAGAGTCCGACTCTTGCTTGGACGATTGGCGCTGGGCCTGGTCGCTGCCGCCCTGGTTTTCGGGCTGAGCAGCGCGCCGCGGGTGCTGGCGGCCGATGATCGATTGCTGTTCAGCGGGACCACACTGTCCGGTGCGCCCTTCAATGGCGCAGGCTTGCAGGGCAAGCGCGCTGTGCTGTGGTTCTGGACGCCCTGGTGCCCGTTCTGTAACGCCGAAGCTCCCGGCCTAAGCCAGGTGGCCGCCGCCAATCCGGGGGTCACCTTCGTGGGCGTCGCGGCTCATTCCGATCCTGGGGAGATGCAGAACTTCGTCTCGAAGTACAACCTGAACTTCACCAACCTCAATGACGCCGACGGCTCGATCTGGGCCCGCTACAACGTGCCCTGGCAGCCCGCGTGGGTGTTCTACAACTCAGACGGGACGTCCTCGTTTGTGAACAACCCCACCGCGGCGATGTCCCAGCAGGAGTTGTCCGGTCGGGTGACGGCACTCAAGTAACGGCAGAGCGGCATTCGTGGACCAAGGCCTAGTCAGCTTGGCGTTCGCTGCGGGACTGGTCGCGGCGCTGAATCCATGCGGTTTCGCCATGCTGCCCGCCTACCTCGTGCTGGTGGTACGCGGGGAGGGCGCCGGTGATCCCGAGACTCGGACCAGTACGTCGACGGGATTGACCGCGGTTGGCCGGGCATTGGCGGCCACCGCCGGGATGGGCCTGGGATTTTTGACGGTGTTTGGGCTGTTCGGAGCGCTCACCATATCGGCGGGCGCCACCGTGCAGCGATATCTGCCGTATCTGGTCGGGGCAATCGGCATTGTGCTTGTCGCGCTGGGGATTTGGCTGTTGCTAGGTCGAGAGCTGACGCTGTTGACACCTCGGTATCCGGGCGGGCGATGGGCTCCGACGGCTCGGCTCGGGTCCATGTATGGCTACGGCGTGAGCTATGCGATCGCCTCGCTTTCATGCACCGTCGGCCCATTTCTGGCGGTCACCGCTGCCGGCCTGCGCCGCGGCTCGCTGCTCGGGAGCGCGTCGATCTATCTCGCCTACATCGCGGGCCTCACCCTGGTCGTCGGCGTGCTGGCCGTCGCCGCCGCGATCGCGAGCTCGGCGGTGGTGAATCGCCTGCGGCGAATCTTGCCTTACGTCAACCGGATCAGCGGCGCGCTGCTGATCCTCGTTGGCCTTTATGTGGGCTATTACGCGTTCTACGAGATCCGGCTGCAGAGCGCCCACGCCCTCGGGTCCGATGCGGTGCTCGCAGCAGCCGGCCGCGCACAAGGCGCGCTCGCCGGCTGGGTGCACCAGCATGGCGCATGGCCGTGGGTCCTGGCGTTCGCGGTGCTGGTGGCGTGCGCACTCGTCGGCGCCTGCTACCGACGGGCGCGGCGTAGCTGACCTGCCCCACCCAAGATGGTGCTTGTGATGACATCAAAATGATGTCATTATGACACCATGGATTTGCAGCCGTACGTGGACGCGGTGCGCCACGAGTTGGACCTGGCCGCCGCGGCCGGCGGCGCTGAGGCGCAAGCGCTGGCCGATCGCCTCGGCGCGCCACTGGAGTCGGCGATCCGCTTGGCCCTGCTGGAAGCGCTATCGGCCGCCGCCGAGGAGATCACCAGCGAGGTCGCTCCACGCTCGGTAGAGGTCCGGCTGCGCGGGCGCGATCCCGAGTTCGTTGTCAGCGCCCCGCTCGACGAGCCCTCGGCTCACCAGCCCTTCGAGGTCGCGTTCGGCGACGACGAAGGCGGCACTTGGCGAATCACTCTGCGGCTCCCGGAGAGTCTGCGGGCCCCGGTCGAAGCCGCGACGCGCCACGACGGGTCGTCGCTGAACGCCTGGCTGGTCCGCGCCGTCGCGGCGGCCGTCCAGTCCAAAGCCGGCCGGGCCACACCCGGCAGCGCCCGGCAAGTAACCGGCTGGGTGCGCTGACACCCCTGCTGAAGGAGAAACCCCACGGAAGGAGAAAAATGCCCACTTTCGACACCCCTGAGCCCATCTCGGTGCGCGTTGAGGCCGCGGCCGGCTCGGTCCGGCTCGTCGCCGCGGACCGCGACGACACGATCGTGACGGTGCGCGCCCACGACGAGGCCCGCGCTGCCGACGTGCGCGCAGCCGACCAGACCCAGGTGTACTACGACAACGGCAAGCTGACGGTGTCCGCGCGGCGCGGCTTCGCGCTGTTCCGCGGCGGCGCAGTCGACATCGACATCGCGCTGCCCTCGCGGTCCCGGCTGAAAGCGTCGGTGGCCTCCGCCGATGTTCGCGCCGAGGGCGCGTTCGCCGACTGCAAGATCACGTCGGCCAGCGGTGACGTCGACGTCGACGACGTCGAGGGAAATCTCAAAGCGACCACCGCTTCTGGATCGATCACCGTGCAATCGGTTGCCGGCAACGCATCGGTCGCGACGGCGTCCGGCAACGCGACGATAGGTGAGCTCGACGGAGATCTGGTGTTCAAGGCCGCCAGCGGCGACCTCAGCGTTGCGCGGCTGTGCGGCGACATGCGCGCGCAGACGGCGTCGGGATCGGTCGCCGTCACGACCGCGGTACGCGGCGCGATCTCGGCATTCACCAGCAGCGGTGAGGTCGGGGTCGGGGTCGTCGAAGGCACGGCCGCCCGGTTGGACTTGATCACCGGCTCAGGTGCGGTCACCAACCAGCTGGAGTCCGCCGACGGACCGGCCGAGGGAGACGACACCTTGCTGATTCACGTGCGCACCGGCTCCGGAGACATCGACATCCACCGGGCGGTTGCGACGCACAGCACCGCCAGCTGAGCCGCCTACCTGAGCCAGCCGCGTCGTCGGCCCCACCAGTCGCGCACGACGAAGAAGAGCGCCAGCGCGGCGAAGCCGATCAGGTACAGGTTCTCGATGTGGCCGACGTGGTTGCCGTCCAACATCGCCAGCAAAAGGACGACGATGCACAGCCCCACGATGTGCCAGTTGCGGTGGTTGATCTTGCTCCAGCCCCAGTTCGCGGATGGCACGTCGGCGATGTCGACACTGCTGCTGCGCTCCACCTCGGTACCGGCCACGACGACTCCTCCAGTTGGGATCAACTCCGACATTCGGGATGCCTCGACATTCTGGCACACGCCGGGTTGCGTCGGCGCGGCACAATAAGTGGGTGACCAACCATGTCGATGGCCGCGCCGAAGGTGCGGCTGGCCGCACACTCGGCGCCGAACGTGTGGCTGGCGTCACACTCGACGGTCGCCGCAAGGTCCTGGTGCTGGGCAGTACCGGCTCCATCGGCACCCAGGCGCTGGACGTCATCGCCGCCAACCCGGATCGCTTCGAGCTGGTCGGTCTGGCCGCCGGCGGCGCAAACCCGGACCTGCTCGCTCGGCAGCGCGCCGAGACCGGCGTCACCAACATCGCCGTCGCCGACGAGCGCGCCGCGCAGACCGTCGGCGACGTCACCTACCAGGGGCCCGACGCGGTCACTCGGCTGATCGAGAACACCGAGGCCGACGTCGTGCTCAACGCGCTGGTCGGCGCGCTGGGGCTGCAGCCCACGCTGACCGCGTTGGCCACCGGCGCCCGGCTGGCCCTGGCGAACAAGGAATCCCTGATCGCCGGCGGACCGCTGGTGCTGCAGGCGGCGCGGCCCGGCCAGATCGTGCCGGTGGACTCCGAGCACTCCGCGCTGGCGCAATGCCTGCGCGGCGGCTCCCCGGACGAGGTCGCCAAGCTGGTGCTCACCGCGTCCGGCGGGCCATTCCGCGGCTGGTCGGCCGCCGACCTCGAGCACGTCACGCCCGAGCAGGCCGGCGCCCATCCGACCTGGTCGATGGGGCCGATGAACACCTTGAACTCGGCGTCGCTGGTCAACAAGGGGCTCGAGCTGATCGAAGCCCATCTGCTCTTCGGCATCCCGTACCGGCGCATCGAAGTCGTGGTGCACCCGCAGTCGATCGTGCATTCCATGGTCACGTTCACCGACGGCTCGACGATCGCGCAGGCCAGCCCGCCGGACATGAAACTGCCGATCGCGCTGGCGCTCGGCTGGCCGGCCAGAGTGCCCGGTGTGGCCGCGGCCTGCGATTTCTCCACCGCGTCGAGCTGGGAGTTCGAGCCGCTGGACACCCAGGTCTTCCCGGCGGTCGAGCTGGCCCGGCAGGCCGGCGAGACGGGCGGCTGCATGACCGCCGTCTACAACGCCGCCAACGAAGAAGCGGCCGAGGCTTTCCTGGCCGGGCGGATCGGTTTTCCGGCCATTGTGCGAACAATCGCCGATGTCCTGAGCGCCGCCGACCAGTGGGCCGCCGAACCCGCTACCGTGGAAGACGTACTCGACGCGCAGCGCTGGGCCCGTGATAAGGCCAGGAGCTCGATCGAGCGCGTCCTACAGGAGGTTCTACCAACCCGATGATGTTCGTTATCGGCATTGTGCTGTTTGCGCTCGCCATCCTGATTTCGGTGGCGCTGCATGAGTGCGGTCACATGTGGGTCGCCCTGGGCACGGGGATGAAGGTGCGCCGCTACTTCGTGGGCTTCGGTCCCACGCTGTGGTCGACCCGGCGCGGCGAAACGGAGTATGGCGTCAAGGCCATTCCGGCCGGCGGGTTCTGCGACATCGCCGGCATGACGTCGGTCGAGGAACTTGCGCCCGACGAGCGTGACCGGGCTATGTACAAGCAGAAGACCTGGAAACGCGTCGCGGTGTTGTTCGCCGGCCCGGGCATGAACTTCGTCATCGGCTTGGTGCTGATCTACGCCATCGCGGTCACCTGGGGACTGCCGAACCTGCACCCCACCGCGGTCATCGGTCAAACCGCTTGTGCGGCTTCGGAAATCAAACAAGGCCAGTTTGAGAAGTGCACGGGCGACGGACCCGCGGCCCTCGCCGGTATCCGGGCCGGCGATGTGGTGGTCAAGGTCGGCGACACCCCGGTCACCGACTTCTCCGACATGGCCGCCGCGGTGCAAAAACTGCACGGCACGGTTCCGATCGTGATCAAGCGCGACGGCCAAACGATGACCAAGTACGTCGACATCGCGCAGCGGCAGCGCTACGTCACCGACGGCAAGGGCGGCGCGAAGCCGTCGACGATCGGGGTGATGGGCGTGATGGGCACCGAACCCCGGCCGACGCAGTACAACGTGGTCACCGCGGTGCCGGCGACCTTTGCCTTCACCGGCAACCTGTCGGTACTGCTGGGCAAGTCGCTGGTGGCCATCCCGACCAAGATCGGCGCGCTGATCCACGCGATCGGCGGCGGGCAGCGTTCCCTCGATACGCCGATCAGCGTCGTCGGCGCCAGCATCATCGGCGGGGACACCGTCGACCACGGCGTCTGGATGGCGTTCTGGTTGTTCCTGGCGCAGCTGAACTTCGTCCTGGGCGTCATCAACCTGCTGCCGTTGCTCCCGTTCGACGGCGGGCACATCGCCATCGCGCTGTATGAAAAGCTGCGCAACATGGTCCGGTCGGCCCGCGGCAAAGTCGCGGCGGCGCCGGTCAACTACCTCAAACTGATGCCCGCAACCTACGTAGTCTTGGTGCTGGTGGTCGGTTACATGCTGTTGACGGTGACCGCCGACGTGGTCAACCCGATCCGACTGTTCCAGTAGGCCTAACAGAAGCGAGAGAAGGCAAACCGTGACCACAGGTCTGGGCATGCCGGCGGCCCCGGCGCCCACGCTGGCGCCACGACGCAAGACGCGGCAGCTGATGGTCCGCGATGTCGGGGTGGGCAGCGACTATCCGATTTCGGTGCAGTCGATGTGCACCACCAAGACCCACGACATCAACTCGACCCTGCAGCAGATCGCCGAGCTGACCGCCACCGGCTGCGACATCGTCCGGGTGGCGTGCCCACGTCAGGAAGACGCCGACGCATTACCGGCGATCGCCAAGAAGAGCCAGATCCCGGTCATCGCCGACATCCACTTCCAGCCGAAGTACATCTTCGCCGCCATCGACGCCGGCTGCGCGGCGGTGCGGGTAAACCCCGGCAACATCAAGGAATTCGACGGCCGGGTCGGCGAGGTGGCCAAGGCCGCAGCCGCGGCCGGCATCCCGATCCGCATCGGCGTGAACGCCGGCTCGCTGGACAAGCGGTTCATGGAGAAGTACGGCAAGGCCACGCCCGAGGCGCTGGTCGAGTCGGCGCTGTGGGAGGCCTCGCTGTTCGAGGAGCACGGCTTCGGCAACATCAAGATCAGCGTCAAGCACAACGACCCGGTCGTGATGGTCGCCGCCTACGAGCAGCTGGCCGCGCAGTGCGACTACCCGTTGCACCTCGGTGTCACCGAGGCCGGTCCGGCATTCCAGGGCACCATCAAGTCCGCGGTCGCCTTCGGCGCGCTGCTGTCGCGGGGCATCGGCGACACCATCCGGGTGTCGCTGTCGGCGCCGCCCGTCGAAGAGGTCAAGGTCGGCACCCAGATTCTCGAGTCGCTGAATCTGCGACCCCGCGGGCTGGAGATCGTGTCCTGCCCGTCGTGCGGTCGCGCCCAGGTCGACGTCTACACCCTGGCCAACGAGGTCACCGCCGGGCTCGACGGCCTCGACGTGCCGCTGCGGGTGGCCGTAATGGGCTGTGTGGTCAACGGTCCGGGGGAGGCCCGCGAGGCCGATCTCGGCGTCGCGTCGGGCAACGGCAAGGGCCAGATCTTCGTCCGCGGTGAGGTGATCAAGACCGTGCCCGAGGCGCAGATCGTCGAGACGCTGATCGAGGAAGCCATGCGACTCGCCGCCGAGACGGGCACCACCGGCACAACAGCAAGCGGTTCGCCTGTTGTGACCGTAAGCTGAGACGTGGCTCACTCGAGCCACCCAGTCGGTCGCTAAGAGATCCAGCAAGAGCCAGAAAGAGTCAGGCATGTCGGCTCCGCCCATCCGTCGCTTGGTCAACGAGCGACGGGTGTCGGTAGTGCGCGACGGCGCCGCGGTCCGCCGTGTCTTTGACGACGATCCCATCGGGTCATGCATGGTCGCTGCCCGGGTGGCTGACCACGGCATCGACCCCAACGCGATCGGTGGCGAACTGTGGACGCGCCGCGGCGCCGACGAGTCGCTGTGTTACGCAGGCGCGAACCTGATTCCGCTGCGCGGCAGGCTCAGCGACCTGTATGCATTCGCCGACGCGGCGACGACCGCGTCGCGGCGGTGTTCGTCGCTGGTCGGCCGCGCCGAGTTGGTGATGCCGATGTGGCAGCGACTGGAGCCGGCCTGGGGCCCGGCCCGCGATGTGCGTGAGCACCAGCCGCTGATGTCACTGAACACAATGCCGAGCTGTGACATCGATCCCGACGTGCGCCAGGTGCGGCTCGACGAGATCGACACGTATCTGGTGGCCGCGATCGACATGTTCATCGGCGAGGTCGGCGTCGACCCGCGGGTCGGCGACGGCGGGCGCGGCTATCGGCGTCGGGTCGCCAGTCTGATCGCGGCCGGTCGAGCGTGGGCCCGTTTCGAGGACGGCGAGGTGGTCTTCAAGGCCGAAGTCGGGTCCCAGTCGCCGGCGGTCAGCCAGATCCAAGGCGTCTGGGTGCATCCCGAGCGGCGCGGCCGAGGTCTGGGCACCGGCGGGACCGCGACGCTGGCAGCGGTGATCGTGGGCACCGGGCGCATCGCGAGCTTGTACGTGAACGACTTCAACACGGTCGCGCGGGCCACTTACGAACGCGTCGGCTTCGCCGAAGTCGGCTCCTTCGCGACGGTCCTGCTGGACTGAAGCCACCCGTCGCTGCGCGACACGTAAACCTCTGCGGCGACACGCCCCGGTCAACGTCGCAATGATTTAAGTTTCGGCGCGGAGCCTGGCTTTTGCCGTCGCGGCCATCGCGTAACAAACGGATCTCGGTGCGCCTCCGCCGATCCCGCGCCACGGTTCCATAACATCAGCCTCAATGGCAACAAAAACCACACTGGCAACAGGCGCAAGCTTTACCTTGGCGGCGCTTGTCACGATGGCCGCGGTGTCGGCCTGCACTCCACGTCCGGAGGGCCCGGCGCCGGCAGCCGAGCAATTCTTCGCTGCGTTGTCCACCGGCGACACGGCGGCCGCCGCCGAGCGCAGCGATGCTCCCAGCGACGCACGCGAAGCGCTCAACGCGGCGTGGGCCGGGCTGCAAGCGAGCCACCTGGACACTCAGATTCTCGGCTCCAAGTACACCGAGGACATCGGCACCGTGAACTACCGCTACACCTGGCATCTGCCGAAGAATCGGACCTGGACCTACGACGGCCAGCTGAAAATGGCGCGCTACGAAGGACATTGGCAGGTCCGCTGGAGCACCACCGATCTGCATCCACGCCTCGGCGAGCATCAGACGTTCGCGCTGCGGGCCGACCCGCCGCGACGTGCCGCGGTGAACGAAGTCGGCGGCACCGACGTATTGGCTCCCGGCTACCTCTACCACTACACGCTGGACGCCTCGCGGGCCGGCGGCTACCTGATCACGACGGCCCGTGCGGTCGTCGATGCGCTGCGGCCGTTCGACGACACGCTCAACGACCCGCAGCGACTGGCCGAGCAGGCCAGCTCGCTGGGTAAACCGATGGACCTGATCACGCTGCGCACCGACGACAACAACAACGTCGCCCCCGCCATCGGCAACCTGCCGGGCGTGGTGATCACTCCGCAGGCCGAGCTGCTGCCGACCGACTACCACTTCGCCCCGGCCCTGATGAGTCAGGTGAAGAAGGCCGTGATCGACGAACTCGACGGCCAGGCGGGCTGGCGGGTGGTCAGCGTCAACCAGAACGACGTCGACGTCGCGGTGCTGCACGAGGTGGAGCCGTCGCCGGCCGCGTCGGTGTCGATCAGCCTGGATCGGGCCGTGCAGAACGCCGCTCAGCACGCAGTGGACAACCAGAGCCGTCAGGCGATGATCGTGGTGATCAAACCCTCGACCGGCGAGATCCTCGCCGTCGCGCAGAACGCTGCCGCCGACGCCCTCGGTCCCGTCGCCACCACCGGCCTCTACCCGCCGGGTTCGACGTTCAAGATGGTCACCGCGGGCGCGGCGCTCGAGCGCGACTTGGCAAGCCCGAATACACTTTTGGGCTGTCCGGGAAAGATCGACATCGGGCATCGCACCATCCCTAACTACGGCGGGTTCGATCTGGGTACGGTGCCGATGTCGCGGGCCTTCGCCAGTTCGTGCAACACCACGTTCGCCGAATTGGCCAGCAAGATGCCGCCACGCGGTTTGAACCAAGAGGCGAGCCAGTACGGCATCGGGCTGGACTACCAGGTCGACGGCGTCAGCACCGTCACCGGTTCGGTGCCGCCGACGGTCGATCTGGCCGAGCGCACCGAGGATGGCTTCGGTCAGGGCAAGGTGCTGGCCTCCCCGTTCGGCATGGCGCTGGTCGCGGCCACGGTGGCCGCCGGGAAGACGCCCGTGCCGAAGCTGATCGAGGGACGGACGACGGCGATCACCGGTGACACCACACCGATCAGCGAGAAGGTGATCGACAGCCTGCGCCCGATGATGCGGCTAGTGGTGACCAACGGCACCGGCAAGGACATCGCCGGCGCCGGCGCGGTGTTCGGGAAGACCGGTGAAGCCGAGTTTCCCGGCGGATCGCATTCCTGGTTCGCCGGGTACCGCGGTGATTTGGCCTTCGCCTCGCTAATCGTCGGGGGCGGCAGTTCGGAGTACGCGGTGCGGATGACCAAGTTCATGTTCGACTGCCTGCCGGCCGACTACTTGGCCTGAGGCGTTCAGAAAGTCGCTCTGCGACAAGGACTTAGACAGCCAGTCGCCCGGCCGCGCGCGTTGCAGCGGCCGGGCGACTGGATTCTGATGATCGAGCTGACAGCCTACCCCTCAGAGGTTGTCGAACTTTCCCCGACCGGCCGGTCAAGGCAGGATCGGCCACCTCATCAGCGAAGCGGATTACGCAGTTCTGAGATCGGATATGAAGACCGATCTGACCGGCGGGACCATGCGGTCCCGCCAGTCAGACGGTTCCCCCCCGTCAGCGACCGGGGCCCCCGTGCCCCCACCCGGACGCTGAGATTATTTAGAAACCGAACTCAGGCGAGCCCAACAGAAGCTCGACAACTGGGGTGAGCAAAAAGTCCAGGCCGGTCGGGTTCAGCACGAAGAAATCCAGCTCGGTGCCGAGGTAACCAAGGCTGGACTCGGGTACCAGGTACGCGTTGTCGGGCAGGGTGCCCGTGATTCCGGGTGTGATTTGTTCTGAATATGCGGTGGGGTCGATCGAATTGATCAGGTCCTCGATGGAATGACCGTCTTCTGACTCGAACGACGCGGCGGCCGTGTCAAAGCTTAACGCGTCACCCGAGTTCTGGTCGTACAGCTCAGTATCAAGGGTCAAGTTATCCGTCGCCTGACCGCTGAACAGGTTGGGGTCCGTTCCGTCGCCGCCGAACAGGATCGAATATCCCTCGGCATCGGACGGAAGACTAACAATGTCAGAGTCAGCGTGGGCCATGCCCATGCCGAACATTGCCGCGGCCATCGCGCCGCCTGCGGCGGTGGCCAAAGTGAACGCGGTACGACGCCCACGTCCGGTAGAATCACTGCGACTCATGTGCGAGCCTCCAATCTTGGTATCTCTCGATGTGGATTGTGGGGTTGCCGCCCCACAGCCGTTGGCTCGTACATGAGTCCTTTGCCCCCACTGATTGAGCCTTCGACGGGGGAAGCATATATCACGATGCGGCGTTAGTTAAGCATTTCTCTAATAAAAATCTCAGCCGAAGTTGCGTCGCTCCTAAGTCTGCTCTTAGGCGCCGTTCGACGCTTCAAGATCGGTACGGCGAGTACGCCAATGGCACGCCATCGGATGCCGCCCGACATCGCCCGGCGGCCACATTGGGAGCATCGTAGCAGCTCGGCGGCGTCAAGCCAGCCTCATACAAGCCGAACGGGCAGCGCCTGGCCGACGCCGCCACCGCTGTCCACTATCTGGATATCAAGGCCAGGAAACCGGATTTTAGCTCCGGCTGTTCGAACAATTTGTAGGAGAAATTGCCTGGCCGCCTGAGTGCGCCGATAACGCTGTTTTGCGATCAAAACAAGATCATTTATCGGGTGTTTCGCTAAAACGGGGACTTTCTCCATTTCACGCGTTAATGCATTCCAGTTCAAATTCGTTAGTGTTTTCGTACATAAAGTATGAAAAGGCTCCCGTAGCTGCCCCATGCGTTCAGGTCGTCGAACCGGAGCCTGTGCATCAGGTGGCGGTAGATTGGAAGCGCGATGACGCGCCCTGACGAACTGACCGAGCTGCGGGTATCCGATGCCGACCGCAACGGCACGCTGCGCCGACTGCACAATGCGGTCGCGCTCGGGCTGATCGACATCGGTGAGTTCGAGGAACGCTCCTCGCACGTGTCCTACGCCCGCACCCGCAACGAACTGGACCGCCTCGTCGGTGACCTGCCCGGGCCGGGAGCGATCGTCACGTCTGCGGCCGACCGAGTGGAGTTGCGCGGCTGGGTCGGGTCGCTCAAGCGGCACGGCGAGTGGACCGTACCGAGCCGGCTGGCGCTGGTGCGCCGGATGGGGTCGGTGGAGCTGGACCTGGTCAAGGCGCGATTCGCCGGGCCGGTGGTGGTGATCGAGCTCGACATGAGGTTCGGGTCGGTGGAAATTCGGTTGCCCGACGGCGCCAGCGCATCGATCGACGACGTTCAGGTCTACGGGGGCAGCGCCAGCGACCGCCGGAAGACCGCGCCAGCCGAAGGCACCCCGCATGTGGTGTTGACCGGTCGGGTGGTGTGCGGCTCGGTAAAGATCAAAGGACCACGCCGGTCGTTGCTGCGCCGGCGCGGCCCTGGCTGACGCCAGATATCCTGGCGGTATGCCTGTTCGTCCCGTTCGTTCTGAGCTGATTGCCGGCGCAGTCTCGCCGACACTGCCGGTGCCCAAGTCGATCCCGCGCCCGGAGTATGTCGGCAAGCCGACCGCGCGGGAGGGCACCGAGCCGTGGGTGCAAACGCCCGAAGTAATCGAGAAGATGCGGGTGGCGGGCCGGATTGCGGCTCGCGCGCTCGCTGAGGCGGGCAAGGCGGTCGCGCCAGGCGTGACGACCGACGTATTGGACCGCATCGCGCACGACTACATGGTCGACCACGGCGCCTATCCATCGACCCTCGGTTACAAGGGTTTCCCGAAGTCCTGCTGTACGTCGCTGAACGAGGTCATCTGCCACGGCATCCCCGACTCGACGGTGATCGAAGACGGCGACATCGTCAACATCGACGTGACCGCCTACATCGACGGCGTGCACGGTGATACCAACGCCACGTTTCTGGCCGGCGACGTCTCCGAAGAGCACCGGCTGCTTGTCGAGCGCACCCACGAGGCGACGATGCGGGCGATCAAGGCCGTCAAACCGGGCCGAGCGCTGTCGGCGGTCGGCCGCGTCATCGAGTCCTACGCAAACCGATTCGGCTACAACGTCGTCCGCGACTTCACCGGTCACGGTATCGGTACCACCTTCCACAACGGCCTGGTCGTGCTGCACTACGACCAGCCTTCGGTGACGACGATTCTCGAGCCGGGAATGACGTTCACCATCGAGCCGATGATCAACCTCGGGGCGCTGGACTACGAGATATGGGACGACGGCTGGACGGTGGTCACCAAAGACCGCAAGTGGACCGCGCAATTCGAGCACACGTTGCTGGTCACCGAGTCCGGCGTGGACATCCTCACCCTGCCGTGACGCTTGTAGGGCGAGCAGACACAAAAGCCCCCGACACGCCGAGGCGTGAGGGGCTTTTGTGTCTGCTCGCCACCCAATGGTGAGCGGTGCGTTGCTGGTCGCCGGCACCACCTCCGACGCGGGGAAGTCGGTAGTGGTCGCCGGACTCTGCCGGCTGTTGGCGCGCAAGGGTATCCGGGTCGCGCCGTTCAAGGCGCAAAACATGTCGAACAATTCCGCGGTCACCATCGAGGGCGGTGAGATTGGCCGGGCCCAGGCGATGCAGGCACGCGCAGCAGGTCTGGCGCCCAGCGTGCGGTTCAACCCGATTCTGCTCAAACCCGGCAGCGATATGACCTCACAGCTGGTGATCCGGGGACGGGCCACCGACTCGGTCACCGCGGCCGAGTACTGGTCGCATCGCAACCGGCTATCCGAACTCGTGCTCGATGAATTATCGCAACTGAGAGCCGAATTCGATGCGGTGATCTGCGAAGGCGCCGGATCACCGGCCGAAATCAACTTGCGGGCAACGGACTTGGTCAACATGGGCCTGGCCCGTCCCGCGAACCTGCCGGTGATTTTGGTCGGCGACATCGACCGCGGCGGGCTGCTGGCGCATCTGTTCGGGACGGTGGCGGTGCTCGAACCTGGCGACCAGGCGCTGGTCGCCGGGTTCATCGTGAACAAATTCCGCGGCGACCCCGCGCTGCTGGAGCCCGGGTTGCAGCAGCTCGCCGAGCTCACCGGTCGTCCGACCTACGGGGTGCTGCCGTACTGCGACGACCTCTGGCTTGACGCCGAGGATTCCGTCTCGGTGCTGGCGCACCGCGTCATCGGCAGACCGCAGCCGCCGCACGGCTCCGAATGGCTGCGGGTGTCGGTGCCGCGGCTGCCGCGGATCTCCAACTCCACCGATATCGAAGCCTTGGCCTGCGAACCCGGCGTGCTGGTGCGTTGGGTCAGCCAACCCGCCGACCTGGTCGATGCCGACGTCGTCGTGCTGCCGGGCACCAAGTCCACCGTCGCCGACCTGGGCTGGCTGCGTGAGCGGGGGCTGGACCGGGCCATCGCCGCACATGCCGCCTCGGGCCGGCCGGTGTTGGGTATCTGCGGCGGCTTCCAGATGCTCTGCCGCTGCATCGACGACCCCGTCGAAAGCCGATCGGGTCGGGTCGAGGCCATGGGCATGCTGGACGCCGACATCACGTTCGCCGCCGACAAGGTGCTGCGCCGCTGGCAGGGTTCGCCGACCGGCTACGAGATCCACCACGGCCGGGTGGCCCGCTGCGCGGAGGCCGCGTGGTTCGAGGTAGAGGGATACCCCCAGGGGTATCGGCGCGGCCAGGTGTTCGGGACGCACTGGCACGGCCTGTTCGACAACGACGACTTCCGCCGTCGTTGGTTGTCCGACGCCGCGGCGGCAGCCGGCCGGGACGGTTTTGTGGTTGCTGATGACATTGATGTTTGCGCGCGACGGGATGGCCAACTGGATGTGATGGCCGACCTGTTGGACGCCTACCTCGACGTCGATGCAGTCACGGCGTTATTGGACAGCGGCCCGCCGCGGCGTCCGACCGTCGTCACCGCCTTGCGCTGACAACCTTGTCAGTCGGTCCAAAACAACCGCTAATCAAGACTTTTCGTGGCGACCGTTCCTTATTTTCGCTGTGGTCGTCCCGATAGCGAGCCAGTTCTATGTTGCGAGAACGTTTCCAACTGAAACTGTGTTAACGAACTACACGAAAACGGCCCGCGCGCGGGCCAATTGACTGTAACTTGCATTAGTGCTCTCGACGATGATGACAACCGTCGACGGGTTTCCCATCCAGGTCAGCGACACCGGTCCGGACAAGGGCTCCGTCGTGGTGTTGCTGGGTGCCGCGCAGCGCGCGCCCGCCGCGTACGACGCGGTGTGTGAGCGCCTGCACACCGCATCGCTGCGGACGATCGTCGTCGGCCCCGACCCACGACTGACACCCAAATCAGTCGTAGGCATTCTCGACTCGCTAGACATCAATTGGGGCGTGCTGGTCGGCGACCGTGTCGGCGGCGAGCTGGCCTGGGAACTGGCGGCGACCAGGCTGGACCGCTTCACCGGTCTGGTGGCCATCGACCGCGGGCATCCACGGGTCGCCGATGCCACCGGGGTCATCCGCGACAACCACTGTCCGCCGGTCGAGATCAACACAACGGCGCTGGTCAGCACGCCGGCCGCGCAGGCGGTGGCCCGCGCCAGCCAGCGGTTCGTTTACGGCGATTATCGCGTCGTGGAGTTGCTTGCACGGCGCAACGCGCACGAGTCGACCGCCCAACTGGCCGCCGAGATCGTCCTGCGTACCAGCACCTGGTGACGGAAAACCAGCGCGCCGGCGGCGTGGGCGGCCATGCGCATTTGTCGCTGGACGAACTCGAGCGACTGGCCGCGGCCGGCGATGTCGACACCGTGATCGTCACGTTCACCGACATGCAGGGCCGGTTGATGGGCAAGCGCGTCTCGGCACGGTTCTTCGTCGACGAGGTAGCCGAACACGGCGCCGAGTGCTGCAACTACCTGTTCGCCGTCGATGTCGACATGACCACCGTCGGCGGCTACGAGATGGCGGGCTGGCACACCGGGTACGGCGACATGGCGATGCTGCCCGACCTGACCACGCTTCGGCTGATTCCGTGGCTGCCCGGCACGGCGCTGGTGCTGGCCGATCTGGCTTGGCACGACGGCAGCCCGATCGAGCCCGCGCCGCGTCGCGTCTTGCGCAGCCAGCTTGACCGGCTGAGTCAACGCGGCCTGCGCGCCTATGTCGCCACCGAACTGGAATTCATGGTTTTCGACGACACCTATCGCCAGGCCTGGGCCAACGGCTATCGCGGCCTGACTCCGGCCAGCGACTACAACCTGGACTACGCGATTATGGCCTCCAGTCGGATGGAGCCGCTGCTGCGCGACATTCGGCGGCACATGCAGGGTGCGGGTCTGCGCTGGGAGGCCTCTAAGGGCGAGTGCAACATGGGTCAGCAGGAGATCGGGTTCGACTACGACGAGGCGCTGGTCACCTGTGACAACCATGGTATTTACAAGAACGGGGCTAAAGAAATCGCCGACCAGCACGGCAAGGCTCTGACATTCATGGCGAAATACGATGAGCGTGAAGGCAACAGCTGCCACATTCACATGTCGCTTCGGTCGCTGGATGGTTCTGCGGTGCTGGCCGACGAAGACCAGCCGTTCGGGATGTCGCAAACATTTCGCAGCTTTGTCGCCGGCCAGTTGGCGACATTGCGAGAGCTGACCATGTTTTACGCGCCGAACATCAACTCCTACAAGCGGTTTGCCGATCGTAGCTTCGCCCCTACCGTGGTGGCGTGGGGATTGGACAATCGGACTTGTGCGCTGCGTATCGTGGGTCGCGGCGACAGTATTCGGGTGGAGTGCCGGGTGCCCGGCGGCGACGTCAACCAGTACCTGGCGGTGGCGGCGCTGATCGCCGGTGGGCTGCACGGTATCGAGCACGGCTTGCCGTTGCCGGAGCCGTATGCAGGCAATGCGTATCAAATCGCCCAGGGCGACGCCGAACGGCTGCCCGGCACGCTGGCCGAGGCTGTGACGCTGTTCGGCGCGTCAGCGGTCGCTCTGGAGGCATTCGGGAAGGACGTTGTGAGCCACTACGTCAACAACGCGCGGGTCGAGATCGACGCGTTCAACGCCGCGGTGACCGACTGGGAGAGGGTGCGCGGTTTTGAGCGCTTCTAAGCCACCCGTAATTGGCTTGACGACGTACCTGAATCAAGCGCAGATGGGCGTCTGGGATGTTCGCGCCAGCTTTCTTCCCGCCGTCTACTTCCACGGCGTGACCGCGGTCGGCGGGGTGGCCGTGCTGCTGCCGCCGCAGCCGGTGAATCCCGCCGTCGCCGAGCGGGTGCTCGACGGCTTGGACGGGCTGCTGATCACCGGCGGCAAGGACGTCGACCCCGCCGCCTACGGCCAGCAGCCGCACCCGGCCACCGACCAGCCCGGTCGCCGGCGCGACGCCTGGGAATTCACGCTGCTGGACGCGGCCCTCAAGCGCAAGCTCCCGGTGCTGGGTATCTGCCGCGGCGCGCAGGTGCTCAACGTCGCGCTCGGCGGAACACTGCATCAGCACCTGCCTGACGTCGTCGGACATAGCGGGCATCGGGCCGGTAACGCGGTGTTCAGCAAGCTGCCGGTACGCACGGTGCCGGGCACTCGGCTGGCCGCGCTGGTCGGCGAATCCGTCGACGCGCAGTGCTACCACCATCAGGCCGTCGCCGAGGTCGGTGCGGGCCTGGTTGTCAGCGCCTGGGATGCCGATGGTGTGATCGAGGCGCTGGAGTTGCCCGGAGACGGCTTCGTGCTCGCGGTGCAGTGGCATCCGGAGGAGAGTCTGGAGGACCTGCGATTGTTCTCGGCGATTGTGGAGGCGGCGCGGTCATATGCGAGCGGACGGGACGGCTCATGAGCGTGGATCTGAGCCGGCGGCTGGGCGGCAAGGTCGCCGTTGTCACCGGCGGCGGCGGTGGTATCGGCCTGGCTTCGGCGCGGCGGCTGCACGCTGAGGGAGCCACGGTCGTCATCGGCGACATCGACGAGCGGACCGGGACGGCGGCCGCCGACGAATTGGGCGGTCTGTACGTGCCGGTCGACGTTGCCGATGAAGCCTCGGTCAACACGCTTTTCGACACCGTGGCGAGCAGCTACGGATCGGTGGACATCGCGATCAACAACGCCGGCATTTCGCCTCCGGATGACGATCTGATCGAGAACACCGAGCTGCCGGCGTGGCAGCGGGTGCAAGACGTCAACCTCAAATCGGTCTACCTGTGCTGTCGGGCGGCGTTGCGGCACATGGCTCCCGCCGGCCGCGGGTCGATCGTCAACATCGCCTCGTTCGTCGCGGTGATGGGATCGGCGACCTCGCAGATCTCCTACACCGCGTCCAAAGGCGGGGTGCTGGCCATGTCGCGGGAGCTCGGCGTGCAGTTCGCCCGGCAGGGCATCCGCGTCAACGCGCTATGCCCCGGACCGGTGAATACCCCACTGCTGCAAGAACTTTTCGCCAAGGATCCCGAACGCGCGGCCCGGCGGCTGGTGCATGTGCCGATGGGCAGGTTCGGTGAAGCCGACGAAATCGCCGCGGCTGTTGCCTTTTTGGCCAGCGACGACGCCTCGTTCATCACCGCGGCGACGTTCCTTGTCGATGGCGGTATCAGCGCCGCCTACACCACCCCGCTGTAGCGCCGACGGTTACCCGGCTGCCGGTGAATGCGCCATCACCGTCGGACGGAACCCGTACTTGGGAGCGGTGCCGCTGAAGGAGTTTGCGGCCGCATTGGCACCCGGCATCCCCGGCATTCCGGGCACCGGGGGAGGAGCGGTCAGGGGGGCGCTGCCCAACAACGGGGCAGCCGGACTCAGCGTGGGGGCGACCGCATACCAGCTCGGCGGCACCGCCAGCGCTCCGATCGCCGCGCCCTGGCCCATGGCCGCTGACATGTCGCCGCCCAGTCCGCCGATTCCCGCGACCCCGCCCGCCAGCGCTCCGATCGTCGCACCCTGGCCCATGGCCGCTGACATCTCGCCGCCCAGTCCGCCGATTCCCGCGACCGGGCCCGCCAGCGTACCGCCGAGCCCATCGGCCGCAGCCCCGGCCGCGTTCCCCGCCGCAGCACCGGCGGCGTCCCCGGCCGCGTTCCCCGCCGCAGCACCGGCGGCGTCCCCGGCCGCGTTCCCCGCCGCAGCCGCTGCCCCTTCGGCGCCCCCGGCATTCTCTAGCCCGGCGAGATCCGTCATGGTGCCCAACCAGTTGCCAGGCATGTAAAAGCCCGACGAGAAAATGGTGTTCCAGAAACTGGCGTTCAGCCCCAAGCCACTCGAGCTGAACAGGTCGTTGAAGACTGCTGACAGGCCTGTTCCGGACCCATTCCCAGTCAGGAGGTCCAGAAGGTTCACGAACCCAGACTCCGGCCCCGACGACGTCGATGACGTGGGCGACGCGAGTCCCTGTAGTGCCGCGGGCATCGCGGTCGTCAGCTGCGACAGCGTGGTCTGCGTTCCGGTGCCGGTGGCCTGAGCGACGGTAGCGGCCTGCGCAGCCGCTCCCGGTCGCCGTGGTGGTCGCCGGCGGGGCGGTGAACGGCGTCAATGTCGATGCGGTCGCGGACGATCCGGCGTAGCCATACATCGCCGCGGCGTCCTGGGCCCACATCTCCGCGTAGTGGGCTTCGGTGGCTGCGATCGCCGGGGTGTTCTGGCCGAGGATGTTGGTTGAGATCAGCGACGCCAACAGCGTTCGGTTGGCGACGATCACCGGCGGGGGCACCGTCAAACCGAACGCGGATTCGTAGGCGCTGGCCGCCGCTTTGGCCTGGCCCTGCCGCCTGTTCAGCTTGCGCGGCGGTGGCACTCATCCACGACACGTACGGCGCGGCGGCGGCAGCCATCGACGCCGATGCAGTACCTCGCCACGGACCACTGGTGAGGTTGGCGATAACAGAACCGTAATCGCTTGCTGCCGAATACATCTCGACTGGCCAGGTCGTCCCAGGACGCCGCGGCGGCCATCATGGGCGCCGAACCCGGGCCGGTGTACATCAGCCCGGAATTAACTTCCGGTGGTAACGCTGCGAAATCCATTGTTCACTCCTCAGCTTGCCGCGACCGCGTTGGCCGCTTCGGTGGTGGCATAAGCGCGGGCGCTGGCCGCCAGAATCGTCACGAACATCTGGTGCATCGCCGTGGCTTGCGCGCTGACTGTCTGATACATCTGCGCGTGTGTGGCGAATTGCATTGCGGTCAAGGCGGAAACCTGGTCGGCAGCCGCCGGTATTAGCCCGGTGGTTGGGGCCAGCGCAGCAGCGTTGCGGGCGCTCACCGCCGAGCCGATCGATTGCAGGTTCCCCGCCGCGGCGGATAGCATTTCCGGTACGATGTCAACGAATGACATGGACTTCTCCTTCGAAAAACACGACCGGCCCCCCGCGCGGGCATGCTTGAATCAACCTGGTGCAGGCTGATTTTGGGCAGCAGGCACCGCACCTGGGACCGGATGGAAAGTTACGGTCATCGGTTTTGGCCGGTGGCCCGGCCAGATTCGGGCAGCAGACCACCCAGCTCTGTCCAGACGTGGGGCAGAGCCTTAAGGTCTTACTTCACAATCGACTTCGGTGCGGTGGCGATCGCGGCCTGGCCTGACGCCAAGCCGACTTCTTGACGCGTTTTAGCCGACGCGTTCGGGCTGCACCGCCCACTTCTCCTCGATGCGCGCATAGCGCCAGATCAACATGGCGCCAACCCATGTCACCACGAACAGGCCGACGATCAAAAAGCCGATCGCGTTGAGATCGATGCCGCCCAGCCAGCTCCAGAATCCGCCGCTCCAGCCGAGCTGATCAACGAGCAGGCCGAGCAATTCGACACTGCCGATTAGCAGTGCGACCACGACCGAGAGCCCGGTAATGGTGATGTTGTAGTAGACCTTTCGCACCGGGTTGGAAAACGCCCAACCGTAGGCGAAATTCATGAACGAGCCGTCGATGGTGTCCAGCACGCACATGCCGGCGGTGAACAGCACCGGCAGACACAAGATGGCGTACCAGGGCAGTCCGGCCGCCGCGCTGGTGCCGGCCAGCACGAGCAACGCGACCTCGGTGGCGGTGTCGAAACCCAGCCCGAACAACAAACCCACCGGATACATGTGCCAGGACTCGCTCACCGATTTGGTGAATCGGCCCAGGACCCGGTTGAGCAATCCTCGGTTGTTCAGCTGTTCTTCCAGCTCGTCCTCGTCGAACTCGCCGCGGCGCATCAGCGCGAACACCCGCAGAATGCCGACCAGGATCACCACATTGATGGCGGCGATCAAACACAAGAAGACGCCGGAGACACTGGTGCCGATCAAGCTGGTGTAGTGATGCAGGGCCGAAGAGTCCTGCTCGACCGGCCCGATGATCGCCTTGAGCCCGGTTGCGATCAGCAGAGCCAGCCCGAACACCACCGACGAGTGGCCGAGCGAAAAGAAGAACCCTACGGCGAGCGGCCGCTGGCCGTCGTTCATCAGCTTGCGAGTGGTGTTGTCGATCGCGGCGATGTGGTCGGCGTCGAACGCGTGGCGCAGCCCCAGTGTGTAGGCGGTCAGCCCGATACCAATGCCGAACGCCTTGTCACCGACGCTCAAATGCGCCGGTTCAACGATGAAAACCAGTGTGCTCCAACCGATCACATGCAGCGCGATGATCACCGCGAACATCGATCCCAGACGCAGCCACTCGTCGGGCGTCAAGGCGTCCCGGAGCCGAGACCACGACGACCATTGCCTGCTGAGCGGGTCAGCGGCCATGTCGCGTCCCATCTGGAAAGAAAACCCCGGCCACCGACCAGGGTAAACCGCACGCAATCGTCATGCGGACGATTCGCAGGAATTTCTGCAAGTTTCTTGCATCTGGAAGATGCGAGACCTTGTACAATCCGCCGGACAATCGCTCCGGTCAACCGTGGAAACTGATCAGCGGGATCGCCATCTCGACCGCGGTGGCCGCACCATGGAAGCCGACGAGGTGGGCCACTTCCGGTGGCTCGTGACCGGTGGCCAGCACCGCCGTATCACCGGTGCAGGTGACGACGACATCGCCGATCCGGGGTAGATGCTCGGGACGAACCGGCCCGAACAGTCCGGCCGCGACGGCGTCGTCGCGGCCGCGCACGTCGGCCCGTCCGTTCAGCTGCTCGCTCCAGGCGGCGATCACGTCGGATGCCGCGCCCGGCTCGGTGTGCAGATAGCGCACCCGTGGATCGCCGGCGACCACGCGCACCCCCGCACTCAACCGCGGGTCGGCGTCGAGGTCGATCCGCTTGTGCGGCGGCACATTCAGACCGCCATGGTCGGCGGTGATCAGCAGCGCGGCGTCCGGCGGCAACGTCTCGACGAGTCGGGTCAGCAGGGTGTCGACGCGAACGGCCGCGGCGTGCCACTCCGGTGAATCCAC
The DNA here is from genome assembly GCA_963791535.1 of uncultured Actinomycetota bacterium. Lineage (GTDB taxonomy): Bacteria > Actinomycetota > Actinomycetes > Mycobacteriales > Mycobacteriaceae > Mycobacterium. Next base: position 52,913 of record CAWBSW010000012.1, read on the forward strand.
ACCGAACAGGTGTGCCGCGGTGTCGAGGTCGGCGGTGTAGGCGTAGAGCAGTCCCGGTGCCGTGCGCAGCTGGTCGGCCACCAGTTGCGCATAGTCGTCGTCGTGGTTGGCGGCGCAAAGCTGCGCGCCGCGGTAGGTCGCTTCGGTGAGGCCGCTGCCGAGGAACGCCGCGGGCAGCACCGCCCGGGCACTGACGCCGGCCTGCTGCAGCCGCTCGAACCAGGTTGGTACGGGCTGCCATTGGGCTGCCGGGGGATCGCCGCGCCAAAAGATGTGGTTGAGCACCCAGTCGCTGTCGGGGAGTTTGACGGTGAAGCCCAAGATTCCGTGCTCGCCCGGCGTAACCCCGGTCGTCAAGGACGTCAGGCTGGTCGGTGTGGTGGACGGGAAGGTGCAGGCGAGTTCGCTCAGCCGTCCGGCATCACCGGCCAGCACCGACGCCAGCAGTGGTGCATCAGCGGCCAGCGCCGGAAGCAAGTGCCAGCCCATCCCGTCGACGAGTACGACCGCGACGCGGCGCACGTCGCCGGCCCAGTCGGTGACCCCCAGCGCGTCGGTCGCCCCGGAAACGGAAAGCAGCGCGGCCGCGGCTGGTAGCACGTCGCAGATCGATTGGGGCATCACGTCAGTTTGGCAGGCGCATACTGGATCGGTGGCCAAGCCCTCGGCATTGGATCCGGCCGTCATCGAGCGCATCGGTGAGTTGCTGCGGGCCCACGGCCTGCGCCGGATGGCGTCGCGGATTGCGGTCTTGGCAGTGATCGAGCCCGCGAAGACGCACCTGTCCGTGGCGGAGATCGACCAGCGGCTGCGTGAGTGCCTGCCCGCCGAAGACCAGCCACCGGACCTGGCGACGATCTACCGCACGGTGACCACGCTGGTCGACCAGGGTGTGCTGCACGCGCTGGCCCTCGAGGGCGGGGTCACCAGCTACGGCCTGGCCGCCGACCCGCATCATCACGCGGTGTGCACGCAATGCGGCTCGATCATCGAGGTGCCCGCACAGCAGCTGACCTCAGCGTTGGAACACGCGAGTGCGGGCAGTTCGTTCACGCTGTCCGAACGCGCCGGCCTCACCCTGCACGGCCTGTGCCCGCAATGCCAGCACGCCGGCCCGTCAGGACAGGTCAAGTAGCGCGTTCTCGACGACCTCCGGCAGCGCCGGGTGAATCCAGTACTGACCGCGAGCCATCTGCCGGGTAGATAGCCCGAAGGTCATTGCCTGAATCAATGGCTGGATGATCGACGAGGCCTGGTGTCCCATGATGTGTGCGCCGAGGAGCCGCCCGGTCGCGCGGTCGCCGACGAGCTTGACGATGCCGGTGGTGTCCTCCATCGCCCAGCCGTAAGCGACGCCCCCATAGTCCTGGATAGTGCAGGACACGTCGAAACCCTTTGCAACAGCTTCATTCTCGGTCAACCCGACGGTGGCGATCTGCGGATCGGTGAACACCGCGGCGGGAACGAAGCGGTGGTCGGTGGCGACCATCGCGTCGGTGTCGTCCCAGTCGCAGAGCAAATTCTGTTGCACGACGCGCGCCTCGTGGTTGGCCACGTGCTTGAGCTCATAGGGCGAAGACACGTCGCCGAGCGCGAAAACGCCTCGGGCAGAGGTTCTTTGGTATTCGTCGACGACGATGCGGCCGTCGTCGACGTCGACGCCGGCCTGCTCGGCGTCCAGCAGATCCCCGTTCGGCACCCGACCGGTGGCCACTAGCAGGGCGTCGGTGCTCAGCGTCGAACCGTCGTCGAGTTCTAGCACGATGGTGCCGCCGTCCTGATGCGAGCCGACGACATTGCGGCGGGTGCGCAATTCCCATTTGGTCGAGGCGATATGGGTGAACCGTTCGCACAGCGTGTCGTCGAGGTGCCGTAGCAGTGCGCCGCCGCGGATCACCAAGGTGATCCGGACACCGAGCGCGGAGAAGATGTGCGCGAATTCGGCCGCCACGAAACCGCCTCCGACGATGACCAGGTGTCGGGGCAACTCTGGTATCCGCATGATGGTGTCGCTGGTGTAGTAGTGCACCCCGCACTCGAGGATGGCCGGCGGGATCACGGGTCGCGCTCCCGCGGCGATGACCACCTGTTCTGCGGTGAACTCGTCGCCGCCTTCGGTGCGCAGGAGATAGCGGCCGTCGGGCTGGACCGCCCCGAACCGGGTGTGCCGGTCATAGACGTCGACGTTGGGGGAGGCCCGTCGATAGTCTTCGCCGCTGACCGCGATCGGGTCGATGCGCCCGAAGACGCGCGAGACGATGTCGTCCCAACGCACCCGGTCGATATGCGCGTCGACGCCGTAGCGGGCGGCGGTGCGGATCGTTTCGGCGACCTCGGCGGCGTAGACGAGCATCTTGGTGGGGATGCACCCGACGTTGAGGCAGGTTCCGCCGAATGTTCCCTGTTCGCAGATCGCCACTCGTTTGCGCGCGTAGCGGTCGTCGAGAATGCTGTTGCCCGAACCGGTTCCGATGATCGCGAGGTCGTAAGCTTCCATCCGGCGGCCCCTCAGCCGTTCCGGGGCATGACGTCGGAGGCTGCACCGAGGTAGTCATCCAGCCAGGCGTCCAACTGTTGGTAGGCCACCTGTCGCGGCTGCGGCATCGACAAGAACACATCGTGCTTGGCGTCGACCACCGGAACGATGGTGCTGCGGTTGCCGATACAACCGGCCCACCGCACGATATGCGCCACGTTGAGAACCGCGTCGCCGCATTGCAGGGCGATGGGGTCTGTGGTCCCTTTGGCCTCCGAGACGCTGTGATCTGACCGCAGGATCAGATTGGGCACGCCGACGTCGAGCCCGCGATGCAGCCGCGCCTGGCCACGTCGGACCGCGCGTAGCCAGCCGAACGTAATCGGGAAGCCGCCCAGCGGTTTCCACTGCAGGTTGTAGTCGAACTCCCCGTTGTAGTCGCGGTGCAGGCTGGCGCCATAACCACCAACACCGTCGCCCGGGGCGCGGGCGACCCGTTTGTCGCCTGCTTGCGCGATTGCGGCGATCAGCGCCGCCGTCGTCGGCCAGCGCAGCACCCCCGGACCTGGCAGGTCCAGAAATGGGCTGTTGAGCACCAGCCCCGCGACGCCCGCGCGGGCGGTCGCGCCGCGTCGCCGCAACCGGTCCAGCCACAGCGACACGATCAACCCGCCGGCGGAATGGCCGTACACCAGCACGCGGGCCGAACCGGTCTGCTCGCGGATCACCGCCACCGCGCGGTCGAGTTCGGCATCGTAGCGAGCCAGGTCGGTGGTGAAGTGCGGGGTTTGGCCGGTCCGCCACGACCGCCCACACTTGTGCAAATCGAGCGCATAGAAGGCGAAGCCGCGTTCGGCGAAGTGATCGCCCAGCTCGGTGTGAAAGAAGTAGTCGGTGTATCCGTGCACGGCCAACACGGCCTGGCCGGCATTGGTCGGGACATCAGTGGCTGCAATGGCAGGGCCACGGCGCAGTAGCGTTGCGACGACCTCGCCCTCGCCGTCGGGATCATCACCCAGCGGGATGGTGAGCTGCCAGTAGCCGGGAAGGCCATCGGGCTGCCAGCCAGTCACGGACGCCAGCTTAAAGCGTGCCGGGCTATCGCTGGCCCGCGAAGGGCACCGCCTTGATCACGCCACCGCCGTTGAGCGGCGGCCCGAGCAGCACGTTCGACGTATTGGTGCCAGGGTTGTAGTCGAACAGCGATTGGCCGCCGCCGCAGGACGCCGTCGCTTGCAGGTCCAGATCGCTGCCGTTGACGCCCAACACGTTGACGCTGTGGCCGCCTTGCACGCCGGGGATCGAGACCGGCGATGTGGTGCCGTCGGCGTTGAGCCTCGCGAGGTACTGCTCGCCGCATGCGCCTTCGGCCTGCACGAACGTTCCCGCCGGGAGCTGCCACGCGCTGGCGTCGCGGAGATCGGGTCCCTGCTTGCCGTCATTGACTGCGGTGAGGGCGGTGGCCGGGCTGCCGTCGATCGGCACCAACCACAGCCGCGAGGTGAATCCGGGAGCATCGCACGCCGCGAGAACGGTCGCCAGCGAACTCTCGTCCCACCACCGCAACGGGCTGCAGTTGGTCTGATCGGGGATCGGCAGGGGCGGCCCGGGCTCCCCGTCGTTGCCCATCAGCGCCAAGCCCGCCGACGTGCCCAATACCAGCCGCATCCCGTCGGGCGTCGAGAGAAAGTTCCCGTTGAAAGCGCTGCCGAGCTTGTCGGTCGGGTAGGTGAGCTCGTGGTTGCCGGTCAGGTCGACACGATCGAGCGTCGCAAGTTTGGCGTCGGGGCCGGGCTGCACGGACAACAGCAGCGCCTTGCCGTTCGGGCGGCTGAAGCGGGGTAAACCCTGCACCGGCAACGTCGTCTGCTTGCCGGTGTGCACGTCGACCATGATCGCCGCCGGCGGTGTGGCGTACTGCGCGTCGAACAGGGCGTGCCCCCCATCGCCCGACCAGTCGACCAACTCCGGACTGGCCTGCTGGCCCGGCGGCGGAAAAGTGGTGATCGGATAGCGACCACCCGCAGGGTCGACCAGGAAGAGCGTCGTGGTGGCCTTCTCGCGCGTCGGCGAGCCCGGGGGTACCTGCGCGCCGGGGCGCCCCCCGGGCACGGGGCTCCAGGTGGCCAGCATCCACCCGGGACCGACCTGCGACCAGGGGATGGTTCCGATCGCGGCTTCAACACCGTAAGCCGCCACCTGCGCAGCCCCCGTCGGCGATGGCGCAGGGGAGACCCCGTGTGCCGCATTCGAATTGGTCGAGGAGGAACACCCGCCCACCAGTGTCGCCGTCAGCCCGACGGCCAGAGCCAACTTTCGCCAGGTCATACGAACAACGGTAATCGAGCCGGCCGGGATAACCTGGCGATCTGAACAGCCCCGATTGCAAAGAAAGGATGAACAGCCCCTTGCCAGGCCAGTCAGAACCGCAGGTCGCAGGAAAGGCCGACGTCGTGCTGGTCGGGGCCGGGATCATGAGCGCCACCTTGGGCGCGCTGCTGCGGCGGCTGCAACCCGACTGGTCGATCACCCTGGTCGAGCGGCTCGACGCCGCCGGCGCCGAGAGCAGCGACCCCTGGAATAACGCCGGCACCGGGCATTCCGGGCTGTGCGAGCTGTTTTACACACCGCAGCAGCCGGACGGCTCGATCGACATCAGCAAAGCGGTGCGCGTGAACGAGCAATTTCAGGTCACCCGCCAGTTCTGGGCCTATGCGGCAGAGAACGGCATGCTGCCCGACGTGCGCGGCTTTCTGCGCCCGGTACCACATGTGAGCTTTGTGCAGGGCGCAGATCGCGTTGCCTATCTGCGTCGCCGCCGGCAGGCGCTGGCCGGTAATCCGCTTTTTGCGCGCAACGAATGGATCGAGGACCCCGGCGAATTCGCCCGTCGGCTGCCGTTGATGGCGGCCAAGCGCGATCTTTCCGAACCCGGTAAGCCCATTGCGCTCGACTGGGCTGCCGACGGTACCGACGTCGATTTCGGTGCTCTCTGTCGACAACTGATCGGCTACGGCGTGCGCAACGGCACAACCGCGTTGTTCGGTCACGAGGTTCGCAATGCGTCCCGCCAGCGCGACGGCAGCTGGACACTGGCGGTTCGCAACCGCCGCACCGGTGAAAACCGCAAAGTGAACGCCAAATTCGTCTTCGTCGGTGCCGGCGGACAGGCGCTGCGGCTGTTGCAGAAGTCCGGCATCGAGGAAGCCAAGGGCTTTGGCGGCTTTCCGATCACCGGAAAGTTCCTGCGCAGTGGCAATCCCGCGATCACCGGTGCGCACCACGCCAAGGTCTACGGCTTACCCGCGGTCGGCGCACCGGCGATGACGGCGGCACATCTCGACGCGCGGATCGTCAACGGCAAGCCATGGCTGCTGTTTGGGCCGTTCGCCGGATGGTCGCCGAAATTCCTCAAACACGGCCATATCACCGATCTGCCGCGCTCTGTCACGCCGGACAACCTGGCGACCATGATCGGCGTCGGCGTCACCCAGATGAAACTGGTCACCTACTTGATCGGTCAGCTGCGGCTGTCGCAGCCGGCTCGGGTCGGCGCGCTGCGCGAATTCGTGCCCAGCGCCGTGGATTCCGACTGGGAGCTGCGGACGGCCGGTCAACGGGTGCAGGTGATCCGGCCGAACAAGCGCAAAGGCGGTGCGCTGGAATTCGACACCACGGTGTTGGGCGCTGCCGACGGCAGCATCGCCGGCCTGCTCGGAGCGTCGCCGGGTGCCTCGACCGCGGTATCGGCGATGCTCGACGTGCTGCAGCGTTGCTTTGCCGACCGGTATCAGGCGTGGCTGCCTACGCTGAAAGGCATGGTGCCGTCGTTGGGAGCCAAACTCTCCGATGAGCCGGCACTGTTCGAGGAGGTGTGGTCATGGAGCACCAAGGCGCTGGGGCTCAAGCCGGCGGGCGAGCCGTGACCGCCGCCTTACACCGCACGTGGGCCAAAGACCTTGATGTGCCGACCCTTTACGCGCTGCTCAAGCTGCGGGTGGAGGTCTTCGTGGTGGAACAGGCCCGCCCGTATCCGGAGTTGGACGGCCGCGATCTACTCGCCGAAACCCGGCATTTCTGGCTGGAAGCTCCCGACGGCGAGGTGATCTGTACCTTGCGGCTGATGGAGGAGCACGCGGGCGGGCATAAGGCATTTCGTCTGGGGCGGTTGTGCACCGAACGCAGCGCGCGGGGCCAGGGCCACACCACCCGGCTGTTGCGCGCCGCACTGGCCGAGGTGGGCGACTATCCCTGCCGGATCGACGCGCAGATCTATCTGATGGACATGTATGCTCAGCACGGATTCGTGCGTGACGGAGACGATTTCGTCGACGACGGCGTTCCGCACGTGCCCATGCTCAAGCCTGGCGCTGGCCCCATGGTACACCTATGAAGACGTATGCATTCAGCGCGATAATTGAGCTCCTGCAAGGGTTTTCGATAGCGCGATTCGCTGCGCCCGCCTGTGCCACAGATACGAGACTCGCCGGGTGACGTCGCCGGAGAACCCTTACCTGGTCGGCTTACGGCTGACCGGCAAGAAGGTTGTCGTGATTGGCGGCGGCAACGTTGCGCAGCGCCGACTTCCGCTACTCATCGCCAGCGGCGCCAACGTCCACGTCATTACACGGTCAGCCACTCCCGCGGTCGAGGCGATGAGCCTAATTACTTTGTCGCTGCGCGAGTATCGCGACGGCGATCTGGCGGATGCCTGGTATGCGATCGCGGCCACCGACGACTCGCAGGTGAACGCCGCGGTGGTTGCCGAGGCCGAACGGCACCGAATCTTCTGCGTCCGCGCCGACATTGCGGTCGAGGGCAGCGCGGTGACCCCGGCGTCGTTCGACTACGCCGGCCTGTCGGTGGGAGTCCTGGCCGGCGGCGAGCACCGTCGCTCGGCGGCGATCCGCTCGGCGATCCGCGAGGCGCTGCAGCGAGGGGTAATCACCCTAGAAAGGTTTGAAAGCGCCGACGTCGTGCGCGGTGGGGTGGCGCTGGTCGGCGGCGGCCCCGGAGATCCGGAACTGATCACCGTCCGCGGCCGGCGGCTGCTGGCCCAGGCCGACGTCGTCGTCGCCGACCGGCTCGCGCCACCGGAGCTGCTCGCCGAGCTGCCCCCGCACGTCGAGGTGATCGACGCCGCCAAGATCCCCTACGGACGGGCGATGGCCCAGGACGCCATCAATGAGGTCATGATCGAGCGTGCTCGGGCCGGGTGGTTTGTGGTGCGGCTCAAGGGGGGCGACCCGTTCGTATTCGCCCGCGGATACGAGGAACTTCTGGCGTGTGTCGAGGCCGGCATTCCGGTGACGGTGGTGCCGGGTGTGACGAGTGCCATAGCGGTGCCGGCGTCCGTCGGCGTTCCGGTCACTCACCGCGCGATAAATCACGAGTTTGTGGTGGTGAGCGGCCATCTTCCGCCGGGGCACCCCGAATCGTTAGTGAATTGGAACGCATTAGCGGCAATGACCGGCACGATCGTGTTGCTGATGGCGGTGGAGCGCATCGAACTTTTCGCCGAGGCCCTGCTGAAAGGCGGCCGACCTGCGGATACGCCGGTGATGGTGATCCAACACGGGACGACGGCCGCTGAGCACACGTTGCGGGCTACCCTGGCCGAGGCACCGGAAAAGATCCGTTCCGAGGGAATTCGGCCCCCCGCGATCATCGTGATCGGTACCGTAGCGGCATTCGGCGCTTAAAAGATTCCTAAGATTACTGTAGGGTAAGTTCTTATGACGGCTCTCAATGACGCAGAGCGGGCTGTCCACGAATGGACGTCTGAACCCTCGGAGCGAGTAGTTCATATGCCCCCAGTGCACCCAGCCAAGGCGGCCGTGAGCGCCACAAACAGGTCTTATCCGACGTGGACGCTGTCGCGGCGGTTCATCGCTGCGGTCATCGCGATCGGCGGGATGCAGTTGATGGCGACGATGGACGGCACCATCGCGATCGTCGCGCTTCCTAAGATCCAGAACGAACTGGGCCTGTCCGACGCCGGCCGGAGCTGGGTGATCACCGCCTACGTGCTGACCTTCGGCGGTCTGATGCTGCTCGGCGGCCGCCTGGGTGACACCATCGGCCGAAAGCGCACCTTCATTGTCGGCGTCGCGTTGTTCACCATCGCCTCCGCGCTGTGCGGTATCGCATGGGACGACTTCACCCTGGTCACCGCCCGGTTGCTGCAGGGCATCGGGGCCGCAATCGCCTCGCCGACCGGCTTGGCGCTGGTGGCTACTACGTTCCCGAAGGGGCCATCGCGCAACGCGGCGATGGCGGTGTTCGGCGCGATGACCGGCATCGGCTCGGTGATGGGCTTGGTGGTCGGCGGTGCGCTCACCGAGGTGTCGTGGCGGTTGGCGTTCCTGGTCAACGTGCCGATCGGGCTGATGATGATCTACCTCGCCCGCACCACGCTGCGGGAAACCCACCGGGAGCGGATGAAGCTGGACGCGACTGGGGCCGTGTTAGCCACGTTGGTGTGTACGGCCGCCGTTTTCGCGTTCTCGATGGGACCCGAGAAGGGCTGGATCTCGTTCACCACGATCGGTTCCGGCGCGGTGGCCCTGGCTGCTTTTATCGCGTTCGCGATCGTTGAGCGCACCGCCGAGAACCCCATCGTCCCGTTCGACCTGTTCTTCGACCGCAACCGGCTGGCCACCTTCGTGGCCATCTTCCTGGGCGGCGGCGTGCTGTTTACCCTGACCGTGCTGATCGGGCTGTACGTCCAGGACATCATGGGCTACAGCGCGCTGCGTGCCGGCGTCGGCTTTATCCCGTTCGCGATCGCGCTGGGCATCGGCATGGGTGGCTCCTCGCAGCTGGTGTCGTGGTTCCCACCGCGGGTCGTGGTGATCAGCGGCGGGATCCTGTTGCTGGGCGCGATGATCTACGGTTCGACGCTCGACGGCCATATGCCGTACCTCGACTTGGTGGTGCTGATCACCGTCGGCGGGATCGGGATCGGCATGATCATCATCCCGTTGGCGCTGTCGGCGATCGCCGGCGTCGGCTTCGACCGGATCGGACCCACCTCCGCGATCACGCTGATGCTGCAAAACCTGGGCGGCCCGGTGGTGCTGGCGGTGATCCAGGCCGTCATCACGTCGCGGACGCTGTACCTGGGTGGCACAACCGGCCCGGTGAAAAACATGAACAAGGTGCAGTTGCATGCGCTCGACCACGGCTACACCTACGGCCTGCTGTGGGTGGCCGGGGTGGCCGTCGTTGTCGGCGGGGTTTCTCTGCTCATCGGCTACAGCGCCGAGCAGGTCGCCCACGCCCAGGAAGTCAAGGACGCCATCGACGCCGGAGAGCTGTAGCTCTTCGCCCGGCTTTCAGCCGCGCTCGCGATCGCCGCTGTGCTGATGGCGGCGACCCGCTTCGCCCGGCTTTCAGCCGCGCTCGCGATCGCCGCTGTGCAGGCGCGCGACCTGGAGGAAGGCAAGAAGCTGCTGCAAGAGAAGTACGGCTGGACCTTCTGATGCGCAAAGTCGGATTCGCGCTGCTCGCGGGCGCTGGCCTCATGTTGCATCCGGCGGCCGCCCACGCAGACCCGACCGACGACTTAGTGCCATCGATAACCTATGTGATGGGTGCCACCGGCCTCCCCGATCCGGAAAGCGACTTGAGTTATTGGGACGCCACCATCGCCTACGTCCCAACCGGCAGCACCCCGGTCTCCTTCGACACGCCGGAGGATTTATCCCCTCTCGTCGGCGACCTGACGTTCGATGAGTCGGTCGCTGAAGGCGTTGCCGCTCTCAACGCCCAGATCGAACCGCTGCTCGCCGCCGGGACCCCGGTCGGCGTTCTCGGCGTCTCCCAGAGCGCGGTCAACGCGTCGCTCGAGATGGCGGATCTTGAGCAGTCCGACCCGAACGCGCCGGCATCGTTCGTTTTGCTCGGTGACCCGATGAACCCCGATGGCGGCCTGTTCGAGCGTTTCCCCGGCCTGCAGTTCGACGGCATCACTTTCTCGGGTGCGACACCGGCCGACGACTTCCCCACCACTATCTACACCCATGAATACGATCCGTTCGCGGACTTCTGCCAATACCCTGTTGACGTCGTCTGCGACATCAACGCCATCGCCGGCATCACCGACCACTCGTACACCGCCGCAGACCTGCAAACAGCCGTCGATTTGGGAACCTACGGCGACACCACCTACTACATGATTCCCACGCCCGAGGCGCCGTTGCTGCAACTGATCAGCGACGTTCCCATTGTCGGCACCCCGCTCGCCGACCTGGTGGGACCAGACCTGACCGACCTGATCAACCTCGGTTACGGCGACCCGGACCAAGGCTGGTCAACCGGGGCGCCCGACGTCCCTACGCCAGCCGGTCTGCTGCCGCCAGCCACCGACCTCGACGTGATGCCCAGCCTGCTGCTCAGCGGGACCGAACAAGGCATCCAAGACTGCATCAACGCACTGACCGCCAGCCTGTGAACGGCTTTTGTGACGAGCCGTTCGTCGATTACACGTTCCGAGGCCCGCGCCGCAGAAGCAGAAGCGGCTGTGGTTCCTCGACCGTCAGCTCCACGGGCTCATCGCCTGGGTGAATCACGGCGTGGACGGCGGCCGCTGGATGGTTGGTGCGTAAGGTGATGCCCGGCCCGTGCGTGCGCTACGAGCAGGGTGGTCAGGACGGGTCGAGCGGTGTGCCGACACCGCCATCGAGCACGTTCACACCTTTGGCTCGCGATCGCCGCTGTGCTGATGGCGGCGACCCGCTCCGCCCGGCTTTCAGCCGCGCTCGCGATCGCCGCTGTGCTGATGGCGGCGACCCGCTTCGCCCGGCTTTCAGCCGCGCTCGCGATCGCCGCTGTGCTGATGGCGGCGACCCCCTTCGCCCGGCTTTCAGCCGCGCTCGCGATCGCCGCTGTGCTGATGGCGGCGACCCGCTTCGCCCGGCTTTCAGCCGCGCTCGCGATCGCCGCTGTGCTGATGGCGGTGACCCGCTTCGCCCGGCTTTCAGCCGCGCTCGCGATCGCCGCTGTGCTGATGGCGGTGACCCGCTTCGCCCGGCTTTCAGCCGCGCTCGCGATCGCCGCTGTGCTGATGGCGGTGACCCGCTTCGCCCGGCTTTCAGCCGCGCTCGCGATCGCCGCTAGGCTTGCGCGCTGTGATCACCCGGATGTCCGAGCTGTTCTTGCGCACGCTGCGCGACGACCCCGCCGACGCCGAAGTTGCCAGCCACAAGCTGTTGATTCGCGCCGGCTACATCCGACCGGTCGCGCCCGGTCTTTACAGCTGGCTGCCGCTCGGGCTTCGGGTGCTGCGCAACATCGAACGCGTCGTGCGCGAAGAGATGAACGCCATCGGTGGGCAGGAGATCCTGTTCCCGGCGCTGCTGCCGCGGGCGCCCTACGAGACGACGAACCGGTGGACTGAGTACGGCGACGGCATTTTTCGGCTCAAGGATCGCCGCGGCAATGACTACCTGCTGGCGCCGACCCACGAAGAAGTCTTCACCTTGACGGTGAAGGGGGAGTACAGCTCCTACAAGGACTTTCCGCTGGTGCTCTACCAGATCCAGAACAAGTATCGGGACGAGGCGCGGCCCCGGGCCGGGATCCTGCGGGTCCGCGAGTTCGTGATGAAGGACTCCTACTCCTTCGACGTCGACGACGTCGGGCTGAAGGCCGCTTACCACGCACACCGAGACGCCTACCAACGGATTTTCGGCCGGTTGCAGGTGAACTACGTCATCGTGTCCGCGGTATCGGGCGCGATGGGCGGCTCGGCCTCCGAGGAGTTCCTGGCCGAGAGCCCGGTCGGCGAGGACACCTTCGTGCGCTGCCCCGCGTCGGGTTACGCCGCCAACGTCGAAGCCGTCGTCACCGCCCGCCCGGAGACTCTGCCGATCGACGGACAGCCCGAGCCGGTGGTCCACGACACCGGCGACACCCCGACCATCGCGACCCTGGTCGAGTGGGCCAACGGCGCCGACTTGGGTCGCACCGTCACCGCGGCCGACACCCTGAAGAACGTCCTGCTCAAGGTGCGCCAACCCGGTGGCGAATGGGAGCTGCTGGCCATTGGCGTGCCAGGCGACCGCGAGGTCGACGAGAAGCGACTGGGTGCGGCGCTCGATCCGGCCGAGTATGCACTGCTCGACGACGCCGACTTCGCCAAATATCCGTTTCTCGTGAAGGGATACATCGGCCCGAAGGCATTGCAGGACAACGGTGTTCGCTACCTCGTCGACCCGCGGATTGTGGACGGTACCAGCTGGATCACCGGCGCCGACAAACCCGGGCAGCATGTCGTCGGACTGGTCGCCGGTCGCGACTTCACCGCCGAGGGCACCATCGAGGCCGCCGAAGTACGCGACGGTGATCCGTCGCCTGACGGCGCCGGACCGTTGGTCTCCGCTCGCGGCATCGAGATCGGCCACATCTTCCAGCTGGGCCGCAAATACACCGACGCATTCACCGTCGACGTGCTCGGTGAAGACGGCAAGCCGGTGCGGCTGACCATGGGCTCCTACGGTGTCGGGGTGTCGCGGCTGGTGGCGGTCATCGCCGAGCAGCACCACGACGAGCTGGGGCTGCGCTGGCCGTCCTGAGGTCGCGCCGTTCGACGTGCATTTGGTGATCGCCAACAAGGATGCCGAGGCGCGCAGCCGGCGCGACGGCGCTGGCCGCCGATCTGGACCGGCTGGGCATCGAGGTGCTGCTCGACGACCGGCAGGCCTCACCCGGGGTGAAGTTCAAGGACGCCGAACTGCTCGGTGTGCCGTGGATCGTCGTGGTGGGACGCGGCTGGGCGGACGGGACGGTCGAGTTGCGCAATCGGTTCAGCGGCGAGACCCGCGAGCTGGCGGTCGGCGCCGCGCTGGCTACCGACATCACGGTCGCGGTGTCGGCGAGTTGCCAGCAGACAAAAAGCCCCTCACGCCCCGGCGTGTCGGGGGCTTTTGGTCTGCTCGTCGCTGGCGCCGGGGAACGCCGTGGTGATCGGATTGACCCCCAACACCTGGTTCCAGCGGGCGGCCAGCACGGCACTCTGGGTCAGCGCGGTCACCGCGAACGTGCGGTCCTCCGGCTTCTGAGCCTGCTCGATGACCGCGCGCCAGGCCACCTCGGTGTCCTTCTCCATTCGCACCGCCAGGCGGATGGCATCGGTTGGGGTGTTGACGGGCATCGGCAGTTGGTAGCCCGCGGCGGCCACCGGAGCGCTGACCGAGCGGCCGGAGAGCATCGCGATCACCTGGTCGCGGCGTTGGCGATGCTGATTCAGCGCGAAAGACACCAGGGTGTTGACGTCGGGTTCGCAGTGGGCGGACACGATGCCGTAGCCGTAGATGACGGCGTGTTCGGTGGTCAGGGCAGCGCACAGCGCGGAGTCGGCGGGCGTGTTGGCGGGCGACGGCTCGGCGGAGGTCATGAGGCCGACCCCACGAACACCAATGCAACGCTGTAGGAGGCCGTGCACGCGGCGGCGATGGAGCCGAGCAGGCCCGCCCGATAACCCGAAGACGTCATCGCCAAGTGACTGGCGCTGGCCGCCGACCCGCGCAAGGAATTGATCACGTCGGACAGTGACGGTGGCGGCGCCGCCGCGGCCGACGTGGTGGTTGTCGGACTGGTGGTCGCAGTGGTGCTGGACGGCGGGTTGACGGCGAGCCGAGCGATCTCGGTGGCCAGCGCCTGCGCGTGTTGAGTGCGTTCGGAGGCAACCTCGGCGAGCGCCGCACTGACCGGTTTGTCCGCGGCTGCGGCGGCCGCCGTCGCCAGCTCGCTGTCGCGCCGGGCGAGTTTCAACTGCGATTCGAGTTCGTCGACCGCTGGAGGTGCGGGCGGCGAACTGCACGCGGACCCGGTCATCCCCAGCAGTGCGGCAGCGGCGCCGCCGGCCAGCACCCGTCGCCTGCTGAAAACCGGTCTGACAGTGGGCAGCGGGCGTGGCACAGCAACATCCTGCCATTGCTGTGCCGGAGCCCTGGACGCCCCGGCTAAGACCCTGGCTGACCTGGCCGCGATCACGGCTTATACCGGATTCCTGGCGTATCGTTAATGGCTGGTTCACCGGGAACGCGCATTGCTGCGAACCGGAGGGCCGCCTGACCGGACAACTCAAGATGAGGAGCTCGCCGTGGCCATCGGGCTACCGTCGCAGACGCAGGTGATCGAGCTACTCGATGGTGAGTTCGCGCGCGCAGGCTACGAAATTGAGGATGTCGTCATCGATTCGCGGGCCCGTCCGCCGCGGATAACCGTGATTGCCGACGGTGACACCGCGCTCGACCTGGACACCATCGCCGCGTTGTCCCATTCGGCGTCGACCTTGCTGGATGCGGTCAAGAGCCTTGATGGTCACTACGTGCTCGAAGTCAGCTCGCCCGGCGTCGACCGCCCGTTGACCAGCGAGAAGCACTTCCGGCGCGCGCGGGGACGCAAGGTCGAAGTGGCGCTGGCCGACGGAACGCAGGTCACGGGTCGAGTCGGCGAGATAGCCGACAGCACGCTGATGCTGGTGGTCCGCGACGATCGGGGCCGCGACTGGACTGTGCGTCCGGTGCCGATCGGCGAGATCGTGAAAGCTGTTGTCCAGGTTGAGTTTTCGACTCCTTCAAAACGTGAATTGGAGCTGGCGGCGCTGGACCCGAGTGCAGAGATGGAGGGCAGAACATGAACATCGACATGGCCGCTCTGCACGCGATCGTGGTGGAACGGGGAATCTCGTTCGACGACTTGCTCGAAGACGTCAAGGCCGCGGTGCTCAGCGCGTACCGGCACACCGAAGGTCATCAGCCGGAGGCGCACATCGAAATCGACCGCAAAACCGGTGCGGTCCAGGTGTTCGCCCGCGACGTCGACGAAGACGGCAATGTGCTCAGCGAGTGGGAGGACACCCCGGAGGGTTTCGGGCGAATCGCGGCCACCACCGCGCGACAGGTCATGCTGCAACGGCTCCGCGACGCCGAAAACGAGCGCACATTCGGCGAGTTCTCCACCCATGAGGGCGAGATCGTCGCCGGTGTGGTGCAACGTGATAGCCGGGCCAATGCGCGCGGTTTCGTCGTCGTCCGAATGGGCAGCGAGAGCAAGGGGTCTGAAGGTGTGATCCCGGCGGCCGAGCAGGTTCCCGGTGAGGTTTATGAGCACGGCGAGCGACTGCGCTGCTACGTGGTGGGAGTCAGCCGTGGTGCCCGCGAACCGGTGATCACGTTGTCCCGCACCCACCCCAACTTGGTGCGCAAACTGTTCTCGTTGGAAGTCCCCGAGATCGCCGACGGGTCGGTGGAGATTGTCGCGGTAGCGCGCGAAGCCGGCCACCGTTCGAAGATCGCGGTTGTCTCTCGGGTCCCCGGCCTGAACGCCAAGGGCGCCTGCATCGGCCCGATGGGTCAGCGGGTGCGCAACGTGATGAGTGAGCTGTCCGGCGAGAAGATCGACATCATCGACTACGACGAGGACCCGGCTCGGTTCGTGGCCAACGCGCTGTCGCCGGCCAAGGTCGTTTCGGTGACCGTGATCGACCAGAACGCCCGGGCGGCCCGGGTGGTGGTGCCCGACTTCCAGCTGTCGCTGGCCATCGGCAAGGAGGGCCAGAACGCGCGGCTGGCGGCCCGGCTCACCGGATGGCGGATCGACATCCGCGGGGATTCGCCCGATCAGCCCGCGGATCACCACGAACACGGCGCCCCGCACGGGGAGCACGGTGCCACCCACGGGATGGCACACGACCGCTAGTCCTTCGACAGCTGTGACCGACCTCCGTTCGCTGGCCCGATTGAGCAGCGCCCAGTCCCGCTCGATCAGCCCGGAAAACTTCGACGGGACGAAGGGTGGCGGGGCCCGAGCCTTGGCGGGCACCGGCGCGGACTGCGCGGCAGACCTCGGCGCGGGCTGGAAGATTTCTCCCAGCGTCGAGATCAGCGGACACACCACGTGCGAGCTGGCGAACATCGACGGGCCGGCACTGATCACGCACCTTTGGCTGACCACCCACCACAGCAATTGGCGCACCCTGATCCTGCGTGCCTATTGGGACGGCGCAGACGAGCCCGCGATCGAAGTACCAATCGGCGACTTCTTCGGTCAGGGCTGGTGCGAGTTCGCGCAGCTGTCCTCGCTGCCGATCGCGGTCAATCCGCACGGCGGCTTCAACAGCTACTGGCCGATGCCGGTCCCCCGGCATGCCCGGCTCACATTGGAGAACCGAGCGCCGCAGACCGCCACCGTCTATTACCAGATCAGCTACGAGATCGATGTGGACGTCAAAACCGATATTGCCAATACCGGTTACCTGCACTGCCAATTCCACCGCAGCAATCCGCTCGCCGCAGGCACGCTGCACCCGATCCTTGATCGTGTGCAGGGTGCGGGGAAGTACGTCGGCACTTATCTCGCCTGGGGCGCCAACCACCCCGGCTGGTGGGGCGAGGGCGAGGTCAAGTTCTACTTCGACGGCGACGAGGAGTTCCCGACGATCTGCGGCACCGGCACCGAGGATTACTTCGGCGGCGCCTGGAACTTCGACGTGCCCGGGCAGGGTTACACCACCTACTCGACACCGTTTCTCGGGCTGCATCAGGTCATCCGCCCGGATGGGCTTTATCGCAGCCAACAGCGGTTCGGCATGTACCGCTGGCATGTGCTCGACCCGATCCACTTCCGCGCCGACCTACGAGTGGACATTCAGGCTCTCGGGTGGATGTCGGGGCGCCGCTACCGGCCTTTGCATGACGACATCGCTTCCACCGCGTTCTTCTACCTGGACCGCCCGTCGGTGCCGGGCCCACCGCTGCCCGACGCCGATGAACTCGAGGTAGGCGCGGAGTCCATAGAACCGCCGAGCTGACCTGCCCGGTCGCACCTAGTTGGCGGACACTGCGGGTGGTACTGAGCACCAGTTTGGTGAAGGTAAACTAAGCCGTGATCCAGCGCGAGACTTCGGCCGCTGAGAAAAAAGCACATCGACGCATCGAAGGACCGGTGCGGACGTGTGTCGGCTGCCGAAAGCGAGAGTTGGCCGTCGAACTGCTTCGAGTGGTAGCTGTGTCGACTGGGAACGGTAAATACGCCGTGACCGTTGACCCAGCAGGTAGTCTTCCGGGGCGGGGTGCATGGCTGCATCCCATCCCGAAGTGCGCACAAGAAGCGATCCGGCGGCGAGCGTTCGCGCGAGCGTTGCGGATCGCCGGAGCACCGGACGCATCAGCGGTGATCGAGCACATCGAGTCTCTCGACGCGCTCGGCCCACCCGCCAACAGAACAGGTAGCAAAGAACATGAGCACACCGTGAAGTCCCGATGACCATGCGTCATAGCTAAACCCGAGGCGCGGCCGACCACAGCTGTCGCCTCATAGACAGGAGATGTAGTGGCAGGCAAGGCGCGCGTACACGAGTTAGCTAAGGAACTCGGTGTTTCCAGCAAGGAAGTTCTCGCCCGGCTCAGCGAGCAGGGTGAATTCGTCAAATCCGCATCGTCGACAGTAGAAGCGCCGGTCGCGCGTCGGCTGCGTGAGTCGTTCGGCGGCGGCAAGCCCGCGCAGGAGAAGACCGCCGGCAACGGCGCGGCCGCGGCCAAAGCGGCCGTCAAAGCGGCCGCACCCGCGCCGCAGAAACCCGCGGGTCCCAAACCGTCCGCTCCGCGGGCGCCCGAACCGCCCGCGCCGCCGGCCCCGGCTGCTGAAGAGCCGCAGGTGCAGGCCGCCCCGCAGGCTTCGGCGCCGACCCCGACCCCGACGCCGACACGTCCCGGACCTACACCCGGTCCGCGCCCAGCCCCGAAGCCGGCGGCTCGCACGCCGCGCGTCGGCAACAATCCGTTCTCGACGGCACAGCCCGTGGAACGGCCAATTCCGCGTCCGCCGGCGCCTCGTCCGGGTGCCGCCCGGCCCGGCGCTCCGCGCCCGGGCGCGTCGCCCGGCAGCATGCCACCTCGTCCCGGCGGCGCCGGTGGCGGACAAGGTCGACCCCCGCGTCCCGGCGGCGGGCCGCGCCCCGGCTTCGGCGGCCGGCCGCAGGCGGTCCGGGCGGTGGTCGCCCCGGCGGCGGTGGTGGCGGTGGCAACTACCGCGGCGGCGGTGCCGGCGGCGGCGGCGTCGGTGCTCCACCCGGCGGTGGTGGCGGTGGCTTCCGCGGCCGTCCAGGCGGTGGCGGCGGTGGCCGTCCCGGTCAGCGCGGCGGTGCTGCCGGTGCGTTCGGCCGTCCCGGCGGCGCGCCGCGGCGCGGTCGCAAGTCCAAGCGGGCGAAACGCGCCGAGTACGAGAACATGCAGGCGCCGGTCGTCGGTGGCGTGCGATTGCCGCACGGCAACGGCGAGACCATCCGGCTGGCCCGTGGGGCGTCGCTGTCGGACTTCGCCGAGAAGATCGACGCCAACCCGGCCGCGCTGGTGCAGGCGCTGTTCAACCTCGGCGAGATGGTGACGGCCACCCAGTCGGTCGGCGACGAGACGCTCGAGCTGCTGGGCAGCGAGATGAACTACAACGTTCAGGTCGTCAGCCCCGAGGACGAAGACCGCGAGCTGCTGGAATCCTTCGACCTGAGCTACGGCGAAGACGAGGGCAGCGAGGAAGACCTGCAGACCCGTCCGCCGGTGGTGACCGTGATGGGTCACGTCGACCACGGTAAGACCCGGCTGCTGGACACCATCCGGAATGCCAGCGTCCGCGAGGCCGAGGCCGGTGGCATCACCCAGCACATCGGCGCTTACCAGGTGTCCGTCGACCTCGACGGCGACGAGCGGCTGATCACCTTCATCGACACCCCGGGTCACGAGGCGTTCACCGCCATGCGTGCCCGCGGCGCCAAGGCCACCGACATCGCGATCCTGGTGGTCGCCGCCGACGACGGCGTGATGCCGCAGACGGTGGAGGCCATCAACCACGCGCAGGCCGCCGACGTGCCGATCGTGGTGGCGGTGAACAAGATCGACAAGGAAGGCGCCGACCCGGCCAAGATCCGGTCCCAGCTCACCGAATACGGTCTGGTGGCTGAGGATTTCGGCGGCGACACGATGTTCGTCGACATCTCGGCCAAGCAGGGGACCAACATCGAGGCGCTGGAGGAGGCGGTGCTGCTGACCGCCGACGCCGCGCTGGATCTACGGGCCAACCCCGACATGGAAGCCCAGGGTGTGGCGATCGAGGCGCACCTGGACCGCGGCCGCGGCCCGGTGGCCACCGTGCTGGTGCAGCGCGGCACGCTGCACGTCGGCGATTCGGTGGTCGCCGGCGACGCCTATGGCCGGGTCCGCCGGATGGTCGACGAATACGGCGACGACATCGAGGAAGCGCTGCCGTCGCGTCCCGTCCAGGTCATCGGCTTCACGTCGGTGCCCGGGCGCAGGCGACAACTTCCTGGTCGTCGATGAGGACCGCATTGCCCGCCAAATCGCCGACCGGCGCAGCGCGCGCAAGCGCAACGCGCTGGCGGCGCGGTCGCGCAAGCGGATCAGCCTGGAGGACCTGGACTCGGCGCTGAAGGAAACCAGCCAGCTGAACCTGATCCTCAAGGGCGACAACGCCGGTACCGTCGAGGCGCTGGAAGAGGCGCTGATGGGGATTCAGATCGACGACGAGGTGGAGCTGCGCGTCATCGACCGCGGTGTCGGTGGCATCACCGAAACCAACGTCAACCTGGCGTCGGCCTCCGACGCGGTGATCATCGGCTTCAACGTGCGTGCCGAGGGCAAGGCGACGGAGCTGGCCAACCGCGAAGGCGTGGACATCCGCTACTACTCGGTGATCTACCAGGCGATCGACGAGATCGAGAAGGCTCTCCGCGGCATGCTCAAGCCGATCTACGAGGAGAACCAGCTGGGTCGCGCCGAGATCCGCGCACTGTTCCGCTCGTCGAAGGTCGGCGTGATCGCCGGTTGCCTGGTGACGTCCGGTGTGGTCCGACGCAACGCCAAGGCCCGGCTGCTGCGTGACAACATCGTGGTGGCCGACAACCTCACGGTGGCCTCGCTGCGACGGGAGAAGGATGATGTCACCGAGGTCCGCGACGGATATGAATGTGGTCTGACGCTGACCTACTCCGACATCAAGGAAGGCGACGTCATCGAAACCTACGAGCTGGTTCAGAAGGAACGCGCCTGACGATGAGTGCCGACAACCTGAACGCGCGGCATGGCTGACCCGGCCCGGGCCCGCCGGCTGGCCAAGCGAATTTCCGAAATCGTCGCCTCGGCGATCGAACGCGAGATCAAAGACCCGGGACTGGCCGGCGTGACGATCGTCGACGCCAAGATGTCCGGCGATCTGCACGACGCGACGCTGTACTACACGGTGATGGGGACGACGCTGGACGACGAGCCCGATTACGCCGGCGCCGCGGCCGCGCTGGAACGCGCCAAGGGTGTGCTGCGCACCAAGGTCGGAGCCGGCACCGGCGTGCGGTTCACTCCCACACTGACGTTCACCCGGGACACGGTGTCCGACTCCGTGCAGCGAATGGAAGAGTTGCTGGCCCGCGCGCGCGCCGCCGACGCCGATGTGGCTCGGGTTCGCGAAGGTGCCAAGCCGGCCGGAGAGGTCGACCCCTACCGCGGAAATGGGGCCGCGGATGGACCTATGGGGAAGACGCCGGTGACGACGATCAACTCGAAGACTGAGTCAACCGGCACGGCGCAGCGCGTCGATGCCGTCGAGAGCCGCCGAGGTGCTGTCCGCCGCCGCCAGCGTTGCGGTGGTCTGCCATGTCTATCCCGACGCCGACACGATCGGCGCTGGACTGGCGCTGGGCCTGGTGCTGGACCGGTGCGGCAAGGCCGTCGAGGTCAGCTTCGCGGCCCCGGCAACGCTTCCCGAGTCACTGCGATCGCTGCCCGGCGGTGCAGCTGCTCGTTGATCCCCATGCCATGCGCCGCGATGTCGATCTGGTTGTGACGGTGGACATCCCGAGCATCAACCGGCTCGGAGACCTGCGCGAAATGGCTGGCGCCGGGCAGGAGCTGCTGGTGATCGACCATCACGCGTCGAATCAGCTGTTCGGCACCGTCAACTTCGTCGACCCGTCGGCGGACTCCACCACGATGCTGGTGGCCGAGCTGCTCGACGCGTGGGGCAAGCCGATCGACACCGATGTGGCGCACTGCCTTTACGCGGGGCTGACGACCGATACCGGGTCGTTCCGGTGGGCCAGTGCGCGCGCACATCGGTTGGCGGCGCGGCTGGTCGAGCTCGGTGTCGACAACGCGGCGATCAGCCGGTCACTGATGGACACGCATCCGTTCCGCTGGCTGACGATGCTGTCGCGGGTGTTGGGTTCGGCGCAGCTGTTGCCGGACGACGTCGACGGTCGCGGTTTGGTGTACGCCGTTGTCGGACACCAGGAATGGATCAGTGCACGCTCGGAGGAAGTCGAGAGCATCGTCGACATCGTCCGCACCACCCAGCAGGCCGAGGTGGCGGCGGTGTTCAAAGAGATCGAGCCGCATCAGTGGTCGGTGTCGATGCGGGCGAAGGCCGCGGTGGATCTCGCTACGGTCGCCTCGACATTCGGCGGCGGTGGTCACAAGCTGGCCGCGGGCTACTCGACCACCGGTTCGGTCGATGATGTGGTGACTTCGCTGCGCGCCGCACTGGGGTGACCGGCGCGACATCGCGCAGCAGCCAATCGAGGTCACAATGGTGAGCTGACGCCCACGTTGACCCGAAAGGCTGACAGCACGATGGGAAACTCAGGTCGCGGGTTCGGTGTCTTGGGACCGTTGCAGCTGACAACGGGCGGCACCCCGGTGCCGTTGGGCGCCCCGAAGCAGCGGGCGGTGCTGGCCATGCTGGTGCTGAACCGAAACCGGCCGGTGTCGGTCGACTCGCTGATCAACGCGGTCTGGGACCAGTCGCCTGTGCCGGCGGCGCGGACAAGCATCCATTCCTACGTGTCCAACCTGCGCCGACTGCTCGGCAGCGCCGGGTACGACCCGAACGAGGTGCTGGCGAGCGTCCCGCCGGGTTATCAGCTCAGTGTCGCTGACGCCGATTGCGATCTCGGGCGCTTCATCACCGAGAAGAACGCGGGGATCCACGCCGCCGCCGCGGGACGGTTCGAAGAAGCCAGCAGCTTCCTGGCGGCTGCGCTGGCCGAATGGCGCGGTCCGGTTCTTGATGACCTACGCGAATTCGCTTTCGTCGATACGTTTGCCACCGCGCTGTCCGAGGTCAAAGTGGTGGCCCAGATCGGCCTCGCCGAAGCCGAGATCGCGTGCGGACGTGCCGACTCCGTGATCCCTCGCCTGGAGCTGCTTAGCGCCGAACATCCCTTCCGGGAACCGCTGTGGGCCCAGCTGATCACCGCCTACTACGTCGCCGAGCGGCAGTCTGACGCCCTCGACGCCTATCGGCGACTGAAGGTGAACCTCGCCGAGAATCTCGGCATCGACCCCGGTCCGACGGTGAAGACGCTGCACGAGCGGATCCTGCGCCAGGAGCCGTTGGACACCGGACACGCCGCCCAGACCACCGCCAAGCGCAGCGCCGTCGATCTCGGCCCGCACACCGTCACTCAGGCCGGCCTGCGGGCCGGCGCCGAGCTGCGAGGCAAGGACGGACACGCGGTACCCGCTGCGAAGCACTACCCGCATTGGCCGCCGACCCGACAACGACATCGTTCTCGACGACGACGACGTCAGCCGCTACCACGCCGTCGTCATCGACACCGGAAGCAGCTTTGTGATCAGCGATCTGCGGTCGACCAACGGTGTCCAGGTCCAGGGCCGGCGGATTCGAACCGCCGCGACGCTGACCGTCGGCGACCACATCCGCATCGGCGGCTACGAGTTCACTTTCGAAATCAGAGCCGCGCTGAGCTGCGTAGATACCGCGTTCAGCACACGCAAGAATTCCGCAAGAATCTCGCCAGACCGCCAGGCCTGCTGCACGCTAGTGATGTCGGGAAAGCAACCGACCCTAGCAGGTAACATCCGGACCTGGGACACCACGCAAGGAATCACCATGAAGTCGAAGAAAGTTTCCAGGCTGCGCGTCGGAGCAGCCGGCCTGCTGGCCGCGGTCGGTCTGTCCGTCCTTGGGTCGCTGGCGCCGGCCGTCGCGTCGGCTGACCCGTGGGTGCCGGGCACCGGACCGTTGCACCCGATCCGCCACTACGCGGCGGATGTCCTGCACCCCGTGTGGGCCCTCACCCACCCCATCCGCGCGACCATCCCCTGATCGACGGGATCGGTCAACAGCGCAATCTGCCCCGTTTCTGCCTCCTCCTGAAACGGGGCAGATTGCTGTCGCCGGGCTTACCGCACCTGGGCCCGTCCGCGCTGGAGCACCGCTTCCCGGTTGGCGGCGATGTCGTCGCCGGAGGTCCGGAATTGCTTGGCCGCCATCGCTTCCAGCCAGAGTCCCTCGCTGGTGTGCGATTCGTCGATCCGGTGATAGGACGCCAGCAGGGCCCGGACCGCGCTCTGGTTGTTGCCGACGATGCTTGCCGCCACCTCGCGCGCGGCGGGCAGCAGCCGCTCATGGGGCACCACCTCGGTGACCAGGCCGGCCCGCAGCGCGTCATCGGCGGATAGGTAGTCACCGGTCAGGCTCATGCGCCGGGCCACCCCGACGCCCACTTTCTGCGGCAGTCGCACGCTGAGGCCCCACGTCGGCAGCAGACCCACCCGGGCATGGGTGTCGGCGAATCGCGCGTGCTCCGAGGCGATCAGGATGTCGCAGTACAGCGCCAGCTCCAGCCCACCGGTGACAGCGGCGCCGTTGATCGCGCCGATCACCGGCTTGGTCAACGGTGGCCAGCGCGGCGAGATGTCCGGTAGCGCCGACTGCCCGCCCAGCTCTTTGAGATCGAGCCCCGCGCAGAACACCGGATCGCTGCCGGTCAGGATGACGACGTCGACGGCGTCGTCGGTTTCGGCCTCGGCCAGGGCCGCGAAAAATCGATCCCGCAGAGCGGCCGACAGCGCGTTGCGCGACTGCGGTCGGTTCAGGGTCAGGGTGCGCACCCGATCGTCGGTCTGGATCAACAGAATGTCGTCGGCCATTAGCGCCACTCCTCCTCATCGCTCCGCTCCGCATCGTCGCCGGCGCGGGTCATAAGCGCCACCGTAGTCAGCCCACTGCGGCGTAGCTCGACCGGCTTATCGTTGAGGAATGTG
Organism: uncultured Actinomycetota bacterium; assembly: GCA_963791535.1. Lineage (GTDB taxonomy): Bacteria > Actinomycetota > Actinomycetes > Mycobacteriales > Mycobacteriaceae > Mycobacterium. Next base: position 77,471 of record CAWBSW010000012.1, read on the forward strand.
CCGGAACATCACCGAACTGCGCGGACTCGAGCCCCCGGCGACCACCGACGAGATCGTGGCGGCGGCGCGGCAGTATGTGCGCAAGGTCAGCGGTATCACCCATCCGTCGTCGGCCAACGCCGAGGCCTTCGAAGCGGCGGTGGCCGAAGTCTCGGCGACGACGGCACGGTTGTTGGACGCCCTGCCGCCGCGTCGCCAGCCGCCGAAGACCTCCCCACCGTTGCGTCGGCTGGCGATGAGATGACGCAAGCCGCCACGATGCCCGCGCTCAAGGAGTGGAGCGCGGTGGTACACGCGCTGCTGGACGGCCGGCAGTCGGTGCTGCTGCGCAAAGGCGGGATCGGCGAGAAGCGTTTCGAGGTGGCCGCCCGCGAGTTCACGCTCTTCCCGACGGTCGCGCACAGTCACGCCGCGCGGGTCCGACCCGAATTTCGGGATCTGCTCACGGCCGCGGCTGCCGACAGCGCCGACGACCGCGTCGTGGTGCGAGCCGCGGCGAAAGTCGTTGCGGCACTGTCGGTCAACCGGCCCGACAACATCGAGGCGATCGAGGATTTGCATATCTGGACCAACCAGTCGGTGCGCGAGGACCGGGTGGACTTTCGCCCGAAGCATCGGTTGGCTGTGCTGGTTGTGCAGGCCATACCGTTGGTGGAGCCGGTGGAACTGGCCCGCACTCCCGACTACGCGGGGTGCACCAGCTGGGTGGAGTTGCCGGTGACGCCGAAGCTGGGCACTCCGGTGCACGACGACGCGGCGCTACGACGAGTCGCCGCCCGCGTCCGTGATGCCGTCGGATAGCCCTTGAGCTTCAAGGGGTCTGGTCGACCAGCACCGCGCCGTCCGGCCGGTCCCCGAGCGTGCACAGCGCAGTCGTTTGGTCGGCTGCCGTGAGTCGCACCACTTGCGCCAGTTGCGCTGGCGCATCGCACTGCAGATAGTGGTCGGCGGTCGGCAGTATCCAGTAGCGGTTTCGTCCCGGCTTGTCCTTGAGAAATTTTTGCCACACGAAGTTGGCGACCCGGACGGGGGACACGTTGTCGTGCACGCCCCAAACCAGACTGGTGTTGATCGCGTTCGCGGAAAGTGCTGTGAGCCAATTGGTCTCGTCGGCGGCGCGCTCATTCAGGTACTGAATCGTGTCCGGCAGCACACCGATCCCGTCGTTGTAGGCGAAGCACTTTGCCAGAGCCACGATCTCGGGATCAGCGGGCGTTCGCCGCGGCATGAACGTGCTGACTCCCATGCCGGCGGCAAGCATTTCCGGCGTCGTCGCGCTCGCCGTATTCCGAGCCGTTGCGGGGTCGAGGAGCGCGGTCTGAAACGCGGTGAGGTTGGCCAACGGGAGATAGATGTTGGCATTCGTCAAGATGACTTCGGCCGGTGCATTTCGCGTGATCCTGCGCCGCGAACATCGAAAGCGCGATCATGCCGATGCTGGTGCCACGGTCATGGGTCAGCATGGTGTATCGATCGAGCTGCCACACGCTCGTGATCGCGTGGATCAGCAGGCGTGCATCGTCGTAAAGCGAATACACATACGGTGCGGGCGGCTTATCGGAGAGCCCGTAGCCGGGGAAGTCCAGCAGGAAAATGTCGAACTCGTCGCTCAATTCGCGTGTCAGCGCGAAGTAGTCAATGCTTGCCGTCGGAAAGCCGTGGACGCACAGCAACGCCGGTGCGCCCGGTGTGCCGCAGCGGCGGGTGAAGACCGTGACTTCCGCTTCGTTGTTGGCAGCCGTTGATGAGCGCCAGCGGATTTCTGTTCCGCCGCTTCGCCATTCATCGAAAATATCCATTGGCTAGGCTCTCTGGACCGGGAGCACCACCCGTGAAGCGCCGAAGTGCAGTTCATGGGTCGATGGCTCGAGCCGGCCGCCGGTCACCGTCGCCTCACCGGTGCCGAGGTTAGGGGTGTAGCGGGGATGGCAGCCGCCGGCGATCAGCACGCGAATGCGTGATCCGGCGCTGAATCGGTGGGCGATCGCGTCGAGCTCGAGGCTGACGGAGTCGGTTGGGTCGGCCAGCCGCCGATAGCCGTCGCTGACATTTCGGGAGCGGCCTTTGGCGTCGACTTCGCTGATCCGGGCGAACACGTCGACGTGGGGATTGTCGGAGCTGTGCGCCAATTCGGCGACCGGGGGGCCGTGGACATGCAGGTCGTCGACGAGCGGGTCGGTGGTGAAGCTGAGCACGTCGCTGCGGGCGGCCAACACGGTGTCGTCCCGGTATCCGCCGTCCGGCGACAGCAGTCGACCGCCGATGGTCGGCGTCGGGCCGGCGGGGTCATAGCGAAAGCTGACCGAGGACACCGCGGTCGGCGGTGTGTCGGCCAGGCCGCCGCCGGGCTGCAGGTACAGCGCGTGCTCGGTGGTGGCCGGCGGCCAGTCATCCGCTTCGCGCCAGCCTTCACCGGCGACGAAGACGCGAACTCTGCTGCGTCGCGACTCGGCCGCGCGACCGCCGAGGTGGGTGTCCAGCCAGTCCTGCGTTTCCAGGGCGATGGTGCGCAGACCCTGCAAGAGCAGCTGGGTGTGGGTCCACGGACCGATGGTCAGCGCCACGTCGACGCCGCGGTCCCGAAGATGCCGGTACTGCTGGAGCGACTGCCGTAGAAACAGGTCTTGCCAGCCGCCGATCAGCAGCACCGGCACTTGCGCCCGGTCGAGGGCGGCGCCGAGTCGAAGCGGCTCCCAGAACGGGTCGCTCGTATCGGGATGTTCCAGCCACGACTCCCACCACGGCGCGCCCGCACCCAGCAGCTCCCGGCCGGCCGCACCCAACGGCAACTCGCCGGCGGCACGTATCACGCTTTTCTGCGCCCGCAGCTGGCGGATGCCGGCGCGGATTCGTCCGGGGTCTTCTTGGTGGGCAACCAGATTGCTCCAGCCCGAGGAAGTCGTTGACCGTGAACGCGCCGGTGCCCCAGGCCGAGGCGCTGAGATCGTGCGGGCCGGCGGTGATGACGGCCGCAGCCAACTCCGGCGGCGGATCCTGCAGCAGCGCCCACTGGGTGAACCCCAGATAGGAAACCCCGATGGTGGCAAAGCGACCGGTGAACCATGGCTGCTGCCGAAGCCACGCCACCGTGTCGGCGCCGTCGGCTACTTCGTGGACCATCGGCGTGAAGACCCCGCCCGAGCCGAATGTCCCGCGCACGCTTTGCAGCAGCACGTCGGTAACCGCGGGCGGCGTACAGCGCGCCGAATATCAGCGAGAACGGAAACGCGCGGCCATACGGTCCGCGGATCAGCACGGTGCCGACAGGTTCTCCGACGGGCACGTAGTGGTCGGCTAACAGTTCGACGCCATCGCGCATCGGGATCGAGACCGTGCTCACCGTGTAGCCGGTGGTCGGCGCGGGCAGGCGCAGCATTCGGCGCAGGGCCCGGCCGCCGAGTCGTGTGGGCAGTGAGCGTAGAGCCGATCCTGCGGGCTGGGCGGATGTGGTGGTCACGGGATCAGGTTATGGCCGCACGAGCCGGCACGGGCCTAGAACTTGTAGTAAGGCGAAAGGTCGTTGGCCCGCTGCAGGTTGGTGGACGGGCAGTCGACCTCGGGGCTGGAGTAGACCGTCGAGTAGAACAGCGACTGCTGGATGACCCCGTAGCTGGTCTTGAAGGCAACCATGCAGGAGAAGAACCAGTAGCTGTTGTGGTAGGTGGGCTTGAGGTTCCACCACTGGGCGGCGCGGTGGCCGTTGATCGTGGTCTCGACGGCGTCGGCCGGCAGCGACTGGTCGTAGTTGCGCCAGATGATCGGCTCGACGGCCAACTGGTAGTTGCCCGCGTCGTAGTGGCAGCGCAGGCCTTCCTGAGGCTCCGGCGGAGAAAAGGCCAGGCCCAACCGCTGAACGACGTCGAACGGGATGTCCCGACACGGGTCGAACGGGCTGGGGTCGGTGGTCGCCACGATCGGGCTCTTCATCGTCGTAGGCGGATCCATCGGTGCCGCCGTCGACCGCAGTTGCACGTTCGGGGCTGCCGACGATGGCGGGCGGTGCACTCTGCGACACCATCACCACCGCCGTGACCAGGGCACCGAGCGCCGCGAACAGCCGCAGCTTGGTGACCATCACACCCCCTCGAATCGGTCTGATTCTCCGGGGAGTTTACAAGTCGCGTCCACGCGATCACAGGGGAAACGAGAACCTGTTCTAGTCCGGCGACGATGGGCGCCGGAACGGCGTCAGGTGGGGCACGCCCCCTCGCCGCCGGGCGGCTGGGGGTACCCTCACCCGCTTGCGGGGAAAAGCCGGACAATCAGAACGAGGCTGGGGCGCAGCCCCCACGGACGCGATCATTAAGCTGGGGAGTCGTGGCAACACAGGACTCGACGACCGCGCGTCAGCCGACGCTGTGGGCGGTGTCCGACTTGCACACCGGGCATATGGGCAACAAGCCCGTCACCGAATCGCTGTACCCGTCGTCGCCGGACGACTGGTTGATCGTTGCCGGCGATGTCGCCGAGCGCACCGACGAGATCCGGTGGGCGCTGGATCTGCTGCGGCGACGGTTCGCGAAGGTGATCTGGGTGCCCGGGAACCACGAACTATGGACCACCAACAGAGACCCGAAGCAGATTTTCGGGCGGGCCCGCTACGACTACCTGGTCAACATGTGCGACGAGATGGGCGTGGTGACCCCCGAGCACCCATTTCCGGTGTGGACCGAACGGGGCGGCCCGGCCACCATCGTGCCGCTGTTTCTGCTCTACGACTACACGTTCTTGCCGGAGGGCGCGACCACCAAAGCCGAAGGGCTCGCGATAGCGCGAGAACGCAACGTCGTCGCCACCGACGAGTTCGTGCTGTCACCCGAGCCGTACGCCACCCGCGACGCGTGGTGCCGTGATCGCCTGGTCGCCACCCGCAAGCGACTTGAAGACCTCGACTGGATGACGCCGACGGTGTTGGTCAACCATTTCCCGATGGTGCGTGAACCCTGCGATTCGCTGTTCTACCCGGAGTTCTCGCTCTGGTGCGGAACCACCGAGACCGCCGACTGGCACACTCGCTACAACGCGATCTGCTCGGTCTACGGCCATCTGCACATTCCCCGCACCACCTGGTACGACGGGGTTCGCTTCGAAGAGGTCTCGGTGGGCTACCCGCGGGAGTGGCGGCGGCGCAAGCCGTTCAGCTGGCTTCGCCAAGTGCTGCCCGATCCGCAATACGCGCCCGGCTATCTCAACGACTTCGGCGGTCATTTCGTCATCACCCCGGAGATGCGGGCGCAGGCGCAGCAGTTCCGAGAGCAATTGCGCCAGCGACAGTCACGATGACGCTGAGCAAACTGATGTCGTCGGTGCTGCCCGACACGGGTGCGTCATTCGACAACCTGGCGTCCGCCGAGCTGTACTCCGACCCGCCCGGGCTGGCGCCGATGCCCGAAGAGGAGCCGTTGATCGCCCGGTCAGTGGCCAAGCGGCGCAACGAATTCGTCACCGTGCGCCACTGTGCTCGTCTCGCGTTGGGTGACCTCGGATTCCCGGCGGTGCCGATTCTGAAGGGGGAAAAGGGCGAACCATGCTGGCCCGACGGCGTGGTGGGCAGCCTGACCCACTGTGCGGGCTACCGTGGCGCGCTGGTCGGCCGCGGCGCCGCGGTGCGCTCGGTGGGCGTCGACGCCGAGCCGCATGACGTGTTGCCGCAGGGCGTGCTCGACGCGATCAGCCTGCCGGAAGAGCGGAGCGAATTGACTGCTCTGCCGGCCGGTGTGCATTGGGACCGAATCCTGTTCTGCGCCAAAGAAGCAACGTACAAGGCGTGGTTCCCGCTGACCAAGCGCTGGCTTGGCTTCGAAGACGCACGCATCACGTTCGGCGTCGACGGGTCGGGTTCCGGCGGTAGCTTCGAATCGGTGATCTTGATCGACGGCGCCACCCTGTCGGGTCCGCCGTTGACCTCACTAGCCGGAAGATGGTCGGTTGAACAGGAATTGGTGCTGACGGCGATCGTTTTATGAACGCGGGCCTCGTCGTCGTCGACAAACCGGCCGGCATGACCAGCCACGACGTGGTCGGGCGTTGCCGACGCATTTTCGGCACCCGCCGGGTAGGCCATGCCGGAACCCTGGACCCGATGGCAACCGGTGTGCTGGTGATCGGGGTCGACCGCGCCACCAAGATTCTGGGGTTGCTGACCGGTGCGACGAAGTCTTATGCGGCCACCATCCGCCTGGGCCAAGCCACGTCCACCGAGGACGCCGAAGGTGAACTGCTGCACGAGGTCTCGGCGGAACACCTGACCGAGGCGACCATCGTCGCTGCGATTGCGGGGTTGCGCGGCGACATCATGCAGGTGCCATCGGCGGTCAGTGCGGTCAAGGTCGGCGGGCAGCGGGCCTACCGCCTGACGCGCGAGGGACACACCGTTGAACTAAAGGCCCGGCCGGTGCGCATCGACCGTTTCGAGATGCTGACCCTACAGCGCCACCGCCAGCTGATCGATCTCGATGTGGTAGTGGACTGTTCGTCCGGGACTTACATCCGCGCGCTGGCCCGCGATCTCGGCGACGCGCTGGCGGTCGGCGGTCACCTGACCGCGCTGCGGCGCACCCGCGTCGGCGGGTTCGGTTTGGACCAGGCCCGCTCACTGGACGAGCTGGCCGAGCAACCACAGCTGAGCTTCACCCTCGACGAGGCTTGCCTGCAGTTGTTTCCGAGCCGCGACCTCACCGCCGAGGAGGCCGACGCGGCGGCCAATGGCCGCGCGCTCATGCCGGCCGGCATCGACGGCGTCTACGCCGCGCAGGACGCCGACGGCCGGGTTATCGCCCTGCTCCACGACGACGGCCCGAAGACGAAGTCGGTCGTCGTAATCCGCCCGGCCACACTGTAATCCGATCGCCGCCTCAGGGCCGTTGATGCGTCGGTTTGATGCCCTCCAGCGCCCGCTCGGCTTGGCCGACCTCGCTCAACATCACCGTCGCCGCGGCGTCGTCGAACGCGCTCTGCTGCAGGTGGGTCAGCAGAGCGCTCGCCAGTCGGCGGCCTCGCCCCGCATTGTCGGCAAGCGAAGCCCAGTCGGGCGCGGCGAACTTCGACGACACGAACGGCTCCCACACGTCCTCGGCGTAGGCACGCACGATCACGTCGGCGATCGAACGTTGGTGCTCGCGGACGTCGACCAGTGTGGCAACCAGCCGCTCCAGCGAAATACCCACACCGGTAAGGCCTTCGATCAAATCCAGCGCCTCCGCGTCGCGCACCGATACCGGGTCGCCGGCGGCGTCGGCGATCAGGCCGAGCTTGGCCAGGTGCGCCGCGGCGCCGGGGCCGAGTCGCTGATCGAGTTCGGCTCGGCTGACGGTGGTGGGGCCGGCCGTGCTGAACGGGGCGAGTACTTCGGCCGCCAAGTGCCGGATGTCGCTCTCGTCGCCGGTGCCGGTGTCGATCATTCGCCGGATCAAGTCGAGCGGGAAGCCTTCGGAGTGCAGCTGCTGCACCCGCCTGATCCGCGCGACATGCTCGTCGGAGTAGATGCCGACGCGTCCGCGGCGGGTGGGCGGCGGCAGCAAACCCTGGCGTTGCCACTCCCGGATGTTGCGCGAGGACATGGAAACGCGCTGGGCAAGCTGGTCGATCGTCATCTCCATACTGCGCTTATCTTAACCCCATTGTCTGTCACAGAAATAATTGTTACGGTCACGCTTGCAACGGTTGATCGGATCCGGTGGACGGACGGAGGAGCCGTGACTCTCAGACACGACATCCGGTTGGCAACCTCGGTGGCCAGGCCGATGGCAGACAGTCTCTACCTCAACATCGCCACCGATCTGGGCGCCAAGCTCAAGCGTCGCGAATATCCCGGCATCCACGAGACATCGTTCGACCCGTTCGATCCGGTGACCGCCGCGAATCCCTATCCGGGGTACGCGGAATTGCTCGCGGGTCCACGGGTCCGATACAACCGGAAACGCAACATCTTCATTTTGAGCCGGTATGACGACGTGCGCGCCGCGGCCCGCAACGACGCGATCCTGACCAACGCCGAAGGGGTAACGCGGTCGCGGGTGGAGATCCCGGTGATGCTCAACATGGATCCGCCGCGGCACACCGAGTTACGGCGCAAGGTGCAGCCCGCGTTCGCGCGCGGGGTGCTGAGCGGGTGGCAGGAGACGGTCGATCGGCTGGCGAGCGAACTGGTCTCCGAGCTCCTGGCCAACCCGGGTTCCGATGTCGTGCAACGGCTCGCGGTGCCGCTGCCGATGCGCATGATCGCGCACATCTTGGGTATTCCGCCGGAGGACGAGGAGTTTTTCCGGTACTGGTCCAACGAGGCCGTCCGAGTGGCCAACATCCAAGTGACGGCGAAGGGTTTGTGGCAGATGGTGCCCACCCTCAACGGCGTGCGCCATCTTCATTCATACTTCTGCAGCCGCATCGAAACCGGTGAGCTATTGGCGCGCGACACTCTGCTGGGCCATTTGGTGGCGACTGCGGGCGACGGCGAGATCAGCCGCGACGAACTGTTTTACTTCGCGTTGCTGCTACTGCTGGCCGGCAACGAGACCACCACCAACCTACTGAGCACCATGTTCTTGACGTTGTCGGAGAACCCCGATCAGTTCGAGCTGATCCGGCAGGATCCCGACGCGCTGGTGGGCAGCGCGATCGAGGAACAGCTGCGCTTCTCGTCGCCGATTCAGGGTTTCTACCGCACGGCGAAGACCGCCTACCGGGTGGGAGAGGCAACAATTCCGGCCGGCGCGCGGGTGGCGCTGCTGTGGGGGGCGGCCAACCGTGACCCGCGTCAGTTCGACAATCCGGACGCATTCGTTGCCGCGCGCAATCCCTCCCATGTCGCGTTCGGCTCGGGTATTCACCTGTGCCTGGGCGCGAGTCTTGCGCGGATGGAAAGCAGGGCGGTGCTGCGCGAACTCGTCGAGCGCGTGCAGCGCATCGACGTGATCGGTACGCCGGAGTGGACGACGAACAGCTCGCTGCGGGGCCTGGCACGAATGCAGTTGGGGCTCAAGCCGTTTGAGAGCCCGACACGGGCGCTTACCTGATGCGTCGCGTGCCACGGATCGTCATCGTCGGCGCCGGGATGTCCGGCCTGTGCCAGGCGATCCTGCTCGACCGCGCGGGATTTAGCGATATCACCATCCTGGAGAAGGCCGACCGACCCGGCGGAACCTGGCGGGACAACCGCTACCCGGGACTGACCTGCGACGTGCCGTCGCATCTGTACCAGTATTCATTCGACCTGAATCCGTCGTGGAGCCGGCTCTTTTCGCCCGGCCCGGAGATCCAGAACTACTTCGTAGATTCGGCACGAAGGCACAACATCGAACGAATGATCCGGTACCACAGCGAGGTTGTCGACGCCCAGCACGACGGGTTGCGTTGGCGTCTGACCACGCGCGACGGCGAGAGTTTGGACGCCGACTTCGTGGTCTTGGCGACCGGCTTCTTACACCGACCCAGCCTGCCGGACATTGCGGGCATGAGCGACTTCGCCGGCCAGCTGGTGCATTCCGCGCGGTGGAGCGATGACATCGACGTCTCGGGCAAGCGGATCGCCGTCGTCGGCAACGGCTCCACCGGTGTGCAGCTGATATCGGCGGTGGCCGGGGTCGCGGCGCACGCCACCCTCTTCCAGCGCACACCGCAGTGGGTTGCCCGGCTGCCCAACCCGCCGATACCACCGGCCGCTCGTGCGGTGCTGAGCCGAAGCCGGCTTCTGAGCAGGGCGGTGCTGCGCGCCGAATACAGGGCGTTCGAGATCTTCAGTGTCGGACTCACGCAGCCCGGTCTGCGACGACGGTTGGTCAACCGGGTGTGCGAGCGCAATCTCGCGTCGGTTGCCGATCCGGTGTTGCGCGCCAAGCTGACTCCCGACTACCGACCCGGGTGCAAGCGGTTGATTATTCATCCCGACTTCTACCGCAAGGTGCAACGTCCCGACGTGAGCGTGGAGACGACGGCGATCGACAGATTCGAGGAGCGTGGTATCCGGACCGTCGACGGCAGGCTGCACGAGGCCGACATTGTTGTGATGGCAACGGGTTTCAACGCACACGATTATGTGCGTCCCGCGACGGTCCGCACCCACGACGGTCACACCCTCGGCGACGCATGGACAGCGGGTCCTCGTGCCTACAAGAGCGTCGCGATCCAGGGCATGCCCAATCTGTTCATGCTCCTCGGTCCGCATTCCCCGATCGGGAATTTCTCGCTGGTGCAGGTCGCCGAGACGCAGGCGGCGTACGTGCGGAAGTGGATAACGCGGTGGGCTGCGGGGGAGTACGACACACTCCGCCCCACCGCCGCTGCCATCGAGGCGTACTTGGAGCACATTCGGCGCGGGCTGCCGGGCACGGTGTGGACGACCGGTTGCAGCAGCTGGTACCTGGGTACCGATGGGCTGCCCGAGCTGTGGCCGTATCACCCACACGACTATCTGCGGCTGCTCAAAGAGCCCGATGACCATCGCTACATCATGGAAGGTGACAAGCAAAGGGAGGCCGCCAAGGCTCAGGCCGTCATCTGATCGGCGGGGCCGTTGCCGTCGCCGCGACTGAACTCTCTCACCGATGCGGTAACATTACGTTCTCGGCAGAATGTATCTGGACTCCGAAAGGTGAGTGCGGTCGCAATGGCGGCGGAAGTCAATGGACAGCGCGTCCGGCGCACCCAGGCGGAACGCACTGCGGCCATGCGGACGCGTCTGCTGGACGCCACCATAGAGTGCCTGGTGACTTACGGCTATGCGGGCACCACCACGCCGCGAGTCGCCGAGCTGGCCGGCGTCACCCGGGGCGCCCAGATCCACCACTTCCGGTCGAAGGAAGATCTGGTGGTCGCGGCGATCGAGCATCTCGCACAACAACGTGCGCAAGCGGCGATCCGCGAACTCAGTCGCGTCCAACTTAGTCCCGACCCGGTAGCGACGATCCTGGATTTCTTGTGGGAGGCACACCAGGGCCCGATGTTCACCGCAGCCGTGGAACTGTGGGTGGCGGCGCGCACCGATCCCGTGCTCGCCCAACACATCGAGCGAGTAGAACCGGTCGTCAACAGCACGCTGATCTCCGCGATTGCCCAGATGGTGCCAGACCATCCGGCGCAGAAGAAGATTCGTAACATCGTGTACACGGCGATGGACGCGCTGCGGGGAATCCTGGTGTCGAATTTCGTCGACCGCGACGCCGCTCGCGCGCGCCGACGCTGGGATCGGGCCTGCGAACACTTGCGCGTGCTGTTCACCGACGCGTTGCCTGCCGAGACGTTGGGCTAAGTCAGCGCTGAGTCCAGCTCAGAAGCTGAACGAACCACCGGTCAGCAGCGTCTGCCAATCCCAGCAGCGGAAGCAGATCGCCGACGAGGGACAGGGTGATGTCGCCGGTCGGAACGAGTTCGAGTTCTTGCAGGAAGCCGTCGAAGTTATCGGCGACCAAATCCTGTAGCCCGGTTGCCGCGAAATGGACACCGTTGGTCAGCAGATCATTGGGCACCTCGAGGACCGTGGGCAGTAGCTCCTCGACGACGTAGACGCCGTCCGCGAGCTGGTCAGGAGCGCCGAGGCTGGTCAACGCTTCGCGCAGCGGATCGCCAATGTCGTACACGGTCGCCTGGATGGCAGGATCGATTTGGGCGTCGACCAATTCGGCAAGCGCAGCGTCCGCCGAACTGAACGCGTCGGACACCGGGGCCAGCGCATCGGTGAATTCGGCCGGGACGCTAATGCTGTTCAGGGCGTCCTGCAGACCATCGCTGAAGGCCTGGACGGCGGGATTGATCTGGTCGGCAAAGCTTGTCAGTGAGCTCTCCAAATCGGCTATTGGCGTAGCGATCTGCGCCGGCAGGTCCGGCAGCCCGACGTCGGTGAGCGCATTGTTAACCCCCGTCACGGCGCCTTGGACAAGGTTCTCGACCACGGTGATCGGGTTGACGTCGCTCGGGAACAGTTCAGCCGGCGTGGGCACATCCGCAGGCGCGGTCCGGTCATAGCCCAACTCGATGAGGACGCGCAGATCCGGTTCGATCAGGTCGGTCAGCCACTGTGGTGCCCCGAGCAGCTCCAGCGGCTCAAGCAGCGGCAGATTCTCGGTGGGGATCAAGTAGTAGTTGGTCATGGTGTCGGTTGCCGTTGTCGGTAATTCGGTCGCCGAATCGACCTGTGCGACAGTGAGATCTGGGTACTCGCCGTGCACAAAAGCGATACCGGCAAACGCGTTGAGATCCGCCAAGATATTGAGTGGGTATTGCGGGTAATCGGCCCACCCGTCGTACTGCAGGGTGTAGATGTCGGTGGGATATAAGTCGTCCGGGGTTGCCCCGGAGAACGACGCATCCAGGGACGGGATGTAGGCGCCGTCGAAACGTTCCAGTAGGCCGCCGTCGGGATTGTTGCCGTCGCCGATCATCACGAAGGCAAGCTGGTCGGTGCTCGGCCGTTCGCCGGCGGGCAGGGCGGCCAGCTGCTCCAGCTCGAGGGTTTCGATCGTTGCGCTCTGCGAGTACCCGAAAGCCACCACGTCGTTGCCCGCGCTGACTTCGTTACCGATCGCGGTGTTCAAGGTCTCGGTGCCCTGCTGCAGCGAGACGCCGAACGGTTCGCTGTCGAGTCCGGTCAACGGCGCCAACTGCTCGGGCGTGGCCAAGCCGACCGCTGTGTAGCCGGGGAGGTTCGGCGCGATGAAAAGCTGGTCGGCAGTGGTGGTGTACGGGGGACCGGGTAAGCCCCAAGGCGTTTCGGCCGTCACGCAGCACGGTCCGGTGCCGCCCATGATGAGTGCCTCGTTGTCCCGCAACGCCACCGCCGCCGTGACCGTGCGCGGTGACTTCATCGTGGGCGTCAACCCCAGCAAGACGGTGCCGGTGATCGCCAGCGGCACACCCAGCCAGCGGGAACCCAGCCCCGTCATTGCGTACCTCCTCTGAGGGGCCCCCGCACAGAAGATCTTCCCCCTATCCAGCGGGTTAGTAAAGATACAATCAGCCATGTATGTTAGTTCCCAGCGGTGGTCGCTGTCTCGACCTGAACGGAGTGAGTGCGATGTCAAACAAGGTCTACGTCGTCGGTGTGGGGATGACGAAGTTCGAGAAGCCGGGCCGTCGCGAGGGGTGGGATTACCCCGACATGGCCCGCGAGTCCGGCACCAAGGCACTCGAGGACGCCGGGATCGACTACACCGCGGTCGAGCAGGGCTACGTCGGGTACGTCTACGGCGAGTCGACGTCGGGCCAGCGGGCTCTCTACGAGCTGGGCATGACCGGGATCCCGATCGTCAACGTCAACAACAACTGCTCGACCGGGTCGACCGCGTTGTACCTTGCCGCCCAGGCGATTCGCGGCGGGCTCGCCGACTGCACGATCGCCCTCGGCTTCGAGAAGATGAAGCCCGGTTCGCTGGCGTCGACGTACGACGACCGCACCCAGCCGATGGACAAGCACATCATGGCGATGGCTGAAATCTCCGAGGTGCTCTTTCCACCGGCGCCGTGGATGTTCGGGGCCGCGGGTCGCGAGCACATGAAGCAATACGGCACCACCGCAGAGCATTTCGCCAAGATCGGCTACAAGAACCACAAGCATTCGGTGAACAACCCGTACGCGCAGTTCCAGGAGTCCTACACGCTCGACGACATCCTGGCGTCGCGGATGATCTACGACCCGCTGACCAAGCTGCAGTGTTCGCCGACTTCCGACGGATCAGGTGCGGCGATCCTGGCCTCCGAGGCGTTCGTCGACAAGCACGGCCTGGCCGGGCAGGCGGTGGAGATCGTCGGGCAGGCTATGACCACCGACTTCGCCAGCAGCTTCGACGGCACCTGCAAGGGCCTTATCGGCTACGACATGAATGTGCAAGCTGCCCAACGTGTTTACGACCAGTCCGGGCTGGGGCCCGAGGAGTTCCAGGTGATCGAGTTGCACGACTGCTTCTCGGCCAACGAGCTGCTGCTCTACGAGGCGTTGGGGCTGTGCGCCGAGGGCGAGGCGGCCAAGCTGATCGACAACGGCGACACCACCTACGGCGGACGCTGGGTGGTCAACCCGTCCGGCGGGCTGATCTCCAAGGGACACCCGCTCGGGGCCACCGGCCTGGCGCAGTGCGCCGAGCTGAACTGGCAGCTGCGCGGCGCCGCCGACAAGCGGCAGGTCGACAACGTGACCGCGGCACTGCAGCACAACATCGGACTCGGCGGCGCTGCCGTCATCACCGCGTATCAGCGGGCCGACCGCTGAGTCAACATCTGAGGAGGAGGAGCACACCCGATGAGGTGGTCAGGAGTTCTCCCAGCTACCGCGTTGGCCGGGGCTGCGGCGTCGGCAATGGTTGCCGTCGGGTTTGTTTCGGCTCCGCGTGCGAACGCGGACACGCGGATTACAGTGCCGGGCGCGGGACCGCTGTACGAGCCGAACATCATCACCCAAGACATTCCCGGTCTAGGACAGCGTTACTTTCTGGGCGACGGTCAACAAGGTCTGGGATCCCTGACGATTCTGCAGGGGTACGACCTGCTCAACCATGAGATCGGCGAGAACTGGTTCCCTGACAGCACGGCTCAGGTTGTCAACTACCCGGCCAGTATCGGCATCCTGAGCGGCAGCTTGGCCGCTCCCGGCGCCAACGACGCGATCGCCGCCGGGCAGCAGGAACTCAACGACCAGATCATGAACGCGGTCGCCAACGGTAATGGCGAACCGGTGGTGGTTGCCGGGCTGTCGGAGGGAACCATTGTCATCGACCACGAGTTGGCTTACCTGGCAACGGATCCGACCGCTCCATCGCCCAGTGACCTATTGTTCGCCAGTTTCTCCAACCCCCAGCTCGGCTTCGCCGACACGTATCTTCCGGTTGGGACTTTCGTGCCGTTGGCCGATTACACCACGCAGGACATGCCCGACACTCAGTACGACGTCGACGTGGTGTTCCACCAGTACGATGCGTGGGCCAATCCGCCCGACCGGCCTTGGGATCTGCTGTCGGTGGTGAACGCGCTGGTCGGGACGCGCCTCTACCACAACGCGACAGCACTGGCTGCGCCGTCAGACGCGGAGTTGATATCCACCGTGCACGACTCATTGGGCGGCACGATCGACACCTACATGATCCCCTCATCCACGCTGCCGCTGCTGGAGCCGCTGCAGGGGCTCGGCGTCCCGGAAAACATTATCGATGGTCTCAACTCGGTGCTGAAACCGATTGTCGACGAAGGCTATTCTGCCCTGACGCCCGACGCTGGACCGTACTTGTGGCATGGGGAACTGGTTGGGCTGCCTTCTTTTTCAGATAGCGCCCAGTCTCTGCAGTCAGGGATTTCCGACGTTGCAGGTGTTCTGGACTCGGGCGTCGCCCAGCTCGATTTGCCGGCAGATATCACCCAGTCCTTGGGATCAGGGATTGCCGATATCGCCAACTCCTTGGGATCGGAGATCGCTCAGCTCTTCTCAGCGCTCTGATACAGCCACGCGAGTCCGGCGTGTTCACCCGCCTGTCAGCCGAACGTTAAACCGAAGCAAGTACTCAAGGAGGGAACACAAATGGGACACATCGAAGCCACCAGAGACCTGTCCGCCAGCCCGGAGGCGCTGTGGGGGACCGTCAGCGACCTCGCCAACTGGGACAAATGGTTCACCGTGCACGAAAAGTGGCTGGAGGAACCGCCCGCCACGCTCAGCGAGGGGTCGAAGCTGACCGCCAAGATCGTCATGCTGGGGATGGCCAACAAGATCGAGTGGACGATCGAATCGGTGGACGCGCCGCGCAGCCTGATGCTGTCGGGCACCGGGATGGCCGGCGTGAAAGCGCAATTCACGTTCACGATCGACCCGGCCGAAAGCGGTTCGAAATTCACGGTGTTCGGCGATTTCGACGGCGCGCTGATCAAGGGCGCGTTGGGCAAGGCGGTGGAGAAGGACGGCGTCAAGCAACTCGACAAGACGCTCGATCAGCTCGACGCGCTGGCCTCGGCAGGGATTACTGAGGCCTAGGGCATGACGACTGAGCAGATGGAGTTCGACGACACCGGGCTGAACCGCTGGACCGACGACGAGCGGTTCGAGGTCACCCGGGAGCGGCTGGCGGAGTACGCGGCGGCCACCAACGACCCGATCGAGGCGCACCGCAGCGGGGACATCGCGCCGCCGGTGTTCGCGATCGTCCCCGTTTTCGAGGCGTTGCTCATGCCGGCCGTCGATGTGATGCCGATCGAGGCGATCCCGCGAGTCGTGCACGGGGAGCAGGACTTCCATTTCCATCGGCCGATCCGCCCCGGAGACAAACTCGTCTCGCGCGGCAAGATGATCGGCTACCAGGGACTGGAGAAAGGCACCCGCGCCGCGATCGTGCTCGAATGTCGCACCGAGGACGGCGAACTGGTCAACGAGCAGTACGTCACCACGTTCGTGCGGGGCTTCAACGTCGGCAAGGCGGTCGGCGACCTGAGCCCTGACCACAAGTTCGACGACAAGCTGCGCGAGCGGGCGCCGGTGGCCAAGGTCGTGCAGCACATCGACAGCGACCAGACCTTCCGCTACGCGCCGGCCGCCGGCGATCCGATGCCGATCCATCTCGACGAGGAGGTGGCCAAGGACGCCGGTCTGCCCGGAATCATCGCCCACGGGTTGTGCACCATGGCGTTCACCTCGTGGGCGGTGCTCACCGAGCTGGCCGGCTCGGATGTGAACCGGCTCAAGCGGTTCGCGGTCCGATTCTCCAAACCGGTGCTGCCCGGCGACGACCTGGAAACCCGGGTCTGGGACGTCAGCAGCGCCAACGGAACCACCAGCTACGCGTTCGAGACGGCCCGCGGTGACGATTTCGTCATCACCGACGGGCTCGCGGTAATAGCCGACTGATATCGAGGAGTCCTATCAATGGGTGCATTAGAAGGCCGCGTCGCGGTGATCACCGGCGCGGGCCGCGGCATCGGGCGCGAACACGCGCTGCTGTTCGCCAGGGAAGGCGCCAAGGTCGTCGTCAACGACCTCGGCGGCGACAACGCCGGCCAGGGTGCCGACAGCGGCCCGGCGCGCGACGTGGTGGATGAGATCACTGCCGCCGGTGGCACCGCCGTTGCCAGCAGCGAGAATATTGCCACTTGGAGCGGTGCGGAAAGCGTTGTGCTACAAGCAATCGCCGAGTTCGGCCGACTCGACGTCTTGGTCAACAACGCAGGCATCCTGCGGGACTCGTTCATCGCCGGGATGGAGGAATCGCATTGGGACGCGGTGATTGCCGTGCACCTCAAGGGTCACTTCGCGATGCTGCGGCATGCCGCGGCCTATTGGAAGGCGCAATCGAAGGCCGGCGATCAACCCAACGCCGCGGTGATCAACACCGCGTCGGGCTCCGGGGTAACGCTGCCGAATGCCGGGCAAGCCAACTACGGTTCGGCCAAAGCGGGAATCGCGGCCATGACGCTGATCGCCGCCGAGGAGTTAGAGCGGTACGGCGTGCGGGTGAATGCGATCGCACCGATCGCCCGTACTCGGCTCACGCTGGCCACTCCCGGCATGGGGTCGCTGATGGCCGAACCCGAGGAGGGCGAGCTCGACCTGTTCAGTCCGGCCAACATCTCGCCGCTGGTGGCCTACCTGGCGACGGACAAGTGCCCGATCACCGGCAAGGTGTATGCGGTTCAGGGCGGGGCGATTTCGGCGCTTGCGGGCTGGCACGATACCGAGACCATCGAGACCGACGGTGCGTGGCAGATCGACGACATCGCCCGTCGCCTACCCCAGTGATCAGGAGCAGATGATGTTCGAATGGTCTGACACCGACCTGATCATGCGGGATACGGTGCGTGAGTTCATCGACAAGGAGATCCGGCCGCAGCTGGACGCATTGGAAACGGGTGAGATTTCGCCATACCCGATCGCGCGCAGGCTGTTCAGTGAGTTCGGCCTTGACGTGCTGGCCGCCGAGGCGGTCAAGACGCTGCTGGACAAGGAGCGGGCCCGGGACGCGGAGGCCACGGGCGATTCCGAGAAGCGATCATCGGGCGGATTGGGAGATCTCGGTGCTCAGGCGTCGATGGCCGCCGTGCTGGTGTCCGAACTCGCCGGTGTGAGTATCGGATTGCTCAGCACGATCGGTGTCAGCCTCGGTCTGGGTGCGGCGACGATCATGAGCCGCGGCACGCTGGCCCAGAAGGAGCGCTGGCTACCGGAACTGATGACGCTGGAGAAGATCGCGGCGTGGGCGATCACCGAGCCCGACTCCGGATCGGATGCCTTTGGCGGGATGAAGACACACGTCAAGCGTGACGGCGAGGACTATCTGCTCAACGGGCAGAAGACCTTTATCACCAACGGCCCGTACGCCGACGTGCTGATCGTCTACGCCAAACTCGACCAAGGACTGGCCGAAGGCCCCGGGGACCGGCGCAGCCGACCGGTGTTGCCGTTCGTGCTGGACGCCGGCATGCCGGGGCTGACCCAGGGCAAGCCGTTCAAGAAGATGGGCATGATGTCGTCGCCGACCGGCGAATTGTTCTTCGACAACATCCGGCTCACACCGGACCGGCTGCTCGGCGAGACCGAGCAGCACACCGGTGGCGACGGCCGCGAAAGCGCGCGGGCGAACTTCGCTGCCGAACGGCTCGGCGTCGCGCTGATGTCGTTGGGAATCATCAACGAATGCCATCGGCTCTGCGTCGACTACGCGAAAACCCGCACCCTGTGGGGCAAGAACATCGGTCAGTTCCAGCTCATTCAGCTCAAGCTGGCCAAGATGGAAGTCGCCCGGATCAACGTGCAAAACATGGTTTTTCAGACGCTGGAGAAAATGCAGGCCGGCCGGGTGCCCTCGCTGGCGGAGGCGTCGGCGATCAAGCTGTACTCGTCCGAGGCCGCGACCGACGTCGCGATGGAGGCCGTGCAACTCTTCGGTGGTAACGGCTACATGGCCGAGTACCGGGTCGAACAACTGGCCCGCGACGCCAAGTCGTTGATGATCTACGCCGGCAGCAACGAGGTCCAGGTGACCCACATCGCTAAGGGCCTGCTCGCCGGATGAGCGCCCGAACGACGGCAAAGGCCCTGCGGCGCAGCTCGCTTGCTGCACTCGACCGGCTGGCCTATGTTCCGATCTCGCGGCTGACCTTCAACATCATGCTCAACGTGCTGCTATCACAGCAGTGGCTGTTCGCCGGGGTGCGCCCCGCGGCCGACTATCTGATTTCCCGCACCACTCCGGTGGTTCCGGGTATTCGGGTTGAGCCGGTTTCCGCATCGGTGCGAGGGGAGTGGGTGTGGGCGCCGGAAGCCGACGACGGTGTCGGCGCGGTCCTGGTCTTGCACGGCAGCGGCTACCTGATTTGTTCGTCGCGCACCCATCGCGGGTTCGCCTCGCACCTGTCCAAATACTCCGGCATGCCGACTTTCGCCATCGATTACCGGCTCGCGCCCGAACATCCTTTCCCCGCAGCCGAGGACGACGCTTTCGCCGCATACCGTTGGCTCCTTGCCCAGGGCCACGATCCGGCGAAGATCGTCGTCGCCGGAGACTCGGCGGGCGGGCATCTCGCGGTCGCGCTTGCCTTGCGGCTGCGCACCGAAGGTCTGCCCGCTCCGGCGGCGCTCGCCCTGTTCGGCCCGCTGATCGATCCGGCATATCGGGCCAGCAGCGCCGACGCGCGTATCCGGCAGCAGCCGCTCGATCCGCGTGCTGCCGCCCGCGCTGTAGCGCTCTACGTCGGTGGCCATGATGCCGAGGACCCGCGGCTGTGTCTGTTGAACGCCGATCTTTCCGGTCTGCCGCCGATCCAGATACATTTCGGCACAAGGGAAGTCATGCGTGCCGACGCCGAGGCGTTCGCCGCACAGGTGCTCGCGTCGGGTGGTCGCTGCGACGAGCAGGTCTGGCCGGGCCTGATGCACGGCTATTGGCTCTGGCCGCGGGACCAGGGATTGATCAGTCTCGAGACGGCGGGGTTGTTTCTGCGCAATGCGGTTGCCGAAGCCGACACTGCGTCGTGAACCCGTCAATGAGCGCTTTTGGCCACCGCGGGCGGAGATAACTAGGGTTAGGCGCTACTGCGCCACCATCCAAATCGCTTGTGCTGCAGGACTTCCCAGGTCGACGGTGCTGGGCGCGCCGTCATCGGATTCGACCGCCACCGAGATCATTCCGGCGAATTCCCGTCGGGTCAGCACCCGCAGCCGTGAGTCGAGGCTGATGCCGATGCTGTCGAAATAGCGCAGCATCTCGGGGTCTTTGTCGGATATCCGCGCCACCGTGCCGGTGTCACCGTCGGCGCATGACCACAGCTGGCGGGCCGGTGGAGTCGGCACTTGGCCGTCGGAGCCCGGGATCGGGTCGCCGTGCGGATCGCGCTGCGGGAAACCCAGCTTGGCGTCGATGCGCGCCACCAGCCGGTCGGACACCGCGTGCTCGAGCACCTCGGCCTCGTCGTGCACTTCGTCCCAGCTGTAGCCGAGCTCCTTGACCAGGAAGGCTTCCAGGAGCCGGTGGCGGCGCACCATCGCCAGCGCCGCCCGACGCCCCGACTCGGTCAGCGTGACCGCGCCGTACTTCTCGTGATCGACGAGACCCTGCTCGGCGAGTTTGCGGATGGATTCCGAGGCGGTGCTGGCGGACACCCCGAGCTTCTCGGCCAGCATCTTGGTGCTGACCTTCTCCCGCGACCACTCCTGGGCGTTCCAGATGACTTTCAAATAGTCCTGGGCAACCGCACTGAGCCCAGCGGGCTCCTCGGCAGGTTTGTCAGGGCGCACAACGGAAGTTTAAGCAATCCTCACCTGATCTGGGGCTCTCGCACGACCAGCCGCTACCTTGCGCCGTAGGCTTGCGGTTGTGCAACGGTGGCGCGGCCAGGACGAGATACCCACGGACTGGGGCAGATGCGTGCTGACCATCGGAGTGTTCGACGGTCTGCACCGCGGGCACGCCGAGCTGATCGAGCACGCGGTGAAATCGGGCCGCGCACGGGGCGTGCCGACGGTGCTGATGACCTTCGACCCGCACCCGATGGAAGTGGTCTTCCCGGGCAGCCACCCCGCTCAGTTGACGACGCTGACCCGACGCGCCGAGCTGGCCGAGGAGTTCGGTATCGATGTGTTTCTGGTGATGCCGTTCACCACGGATTTCATGAAGCTCACACCGGAGCGCTACATCCACGAGCTGCTGGTCGAGAAGCTGCATGTCGTGGAAGTGGTGGTGGGTGAGAACTTCACCTTCGGCAAGAAGGCGGCCGGCACCGTCGACACGCTGCGCCGCGCCGGCGAGCGGTTCGGGTTCGCGGTGGAATCGATGTCGCTGGTGTCCGAGCACCACGACACCGAAACCGTCACGTTCTCGGCGACTTACATCCGGTCCTGTGTCGACGCCGGAGACGTGGTGGCCGCCGCCGAGGCGCTGGGCCGTCCACACCGCGTCGAAGGCGTGGTGGTGCGCGGCGACGGACGGGGTACGGAGATGGGTTTCCCGACCGCCAACGTGGCACCGCCGATGTACTCGGCCATCCCGGCCGACGGCGTCTACGCCGCCTGGTTCACCGTCCTCGGGCACGGACCGGTGACCGGCACGGTCGTGCCGGGCGAGCGATACCAGGCCGCGGTTTCGGTGGGCACCAATCCGACCTTCTCCGGACGCACCCGCACCGTCGAAGCATTTGTGCTCGACACCGCCGCCGACTTGTACGGACAGCATGTGGCGCTGGACTTCGTCGCGCGTATCCGCGGGCAGAAGACGTTCGGATCGGTCAAGGATCTCGTCGCCGCCATGGGCAAAGACACCGAGCGGGCCCGCACCGTGCTTTCTGCCGGCTGACCTGGGCTTGATCGGCCAGCTTCTCTTCGGGCTGCGTAGCGGCCCGCATCGTCGCTGACCTGCGGATTCAGGTTCGCCGAGCGCGCGCTGTTAGACTTCCCGACGACACGGCGCGTGCTGCAGTTCGCGGTGGCCGCAGCCTAGATCGACGATCGCGGACCGATTGATGGAGATATTTCGTGGCGCTGACTGCCGAGCAGAAAAAAGAAATCCTGGGCTCTTACGGCCTGCATGAGACCGACACCGGTTCCCCTGAGGCGCAGGTCGCACTGCTGACCAGGCGGATCGCCGACCTGACCGAGCACCTCAAGTTGCACAAGCACGACCACCACTCGCGGCGGGGTCTGCTGCTGCTGGTCGGACGTCGGCGGCGGCTGCTGAAGTACGTCGCCCAGATCGACGTCGAGCGCTACCGCTCGCTGATCGACCGGCTGGGCCTGCGCCGCTGACCCCCATCCGCTGAGGCTGCCTGGCGAGATCTAGGAATCGCCAGGTCGGCGTGTAGAGTGAGGGCGTTCTGGGCCGTATCGGCCCGAGCAGGTGCGGCGCGCGCGATCCGCGCGCACCGTCCCAGCGAGTCACACGGGACCTGCATCGCGCGGTCTTCGGTAGTGGCTGCCGGGCTCCCAAATCCGGGCAGGTCGGCAGCTTCGATCGACGGCCGTCGCCGCATCCAGGCTCTGGGACCTCCGGGTTTAGCGTGACCACGCGAAACAGCTGAATAAATCCAGAGAGGCAATACGGACACCTATGTCTGTAGCTGAAATTGACGAGGGCGTGTTCGAGACAACCGCCATCATCGACAACGGGAGCTTCGGCACCCGCACCATCCGTTTTGAGACCGGCCGGTTGGCTCTGCAAGCCGCCGGCGCCGTCGTCGCCTACCTCGACGACGAAACCATGCTGCTGTCGGCCACCACCGCCAGCAAGAGTCCGAAAGAGCAATTCGACTTCTTTCCGCTGACCGTCGACGTCGAGGAGCGGATGTACGCCGCCGGGCGCATCCCCGGCTCGTTCTTCCGTCGCGAGGGCCGGCCGTCCACCGACGCGATCCTGACCTGCCGGCTCATCGACCGCCCACTGCGCCCGTCGTTCGTCGACGGCTTGCGCAACGAGATCCAGGTCGTGGTGACGATCCTGAGCCTGGATCCCAACGAGCTCTACGACGTGCTGGCGATCAACGCCGCATCCGCGTCCACCCAGCTGGCCGGACTGCCGTTCTCCGGCCCGGTGGGCGGGGTCCGGGTGGCGCTGATCGACGGCACCTGGGTGGCATTCCCGACGGTCGAGCAGATCGAGCGTGCGGTGTTCGACATGGTGGTGGCCGGACGCGTCGTCGGCAGTCCTGACGGAAAGCCTGACGTTGCGATCATGATGGTCGAAGCCGAGGCCACCGACAAGGTCGTCGAACTGGTCGCGGGCGGTGCCCAGGCACCGACCGAAGCCGTTGTGGCGCAAGGCCTGGAGGCCGCCAAGCCCTTCATCGCAGCGCTGTGCGCCGCGCAGCAGGAACTTGCCGACGCGGCCGCCAAGCCGACCGGCGATTACCCGGTGTTCCCCGACTACGGCGACGACGTGTACTACTCGGTGTCCTCGGTGGCCACCGACGAGCTGTCCGCCGCACTGACGATCGCCGGCAAGGACGAACGCAACACCCGCACCGACGAGATCAAGGCCGAGGTGCTCGAGCGGCTGGCCGATACCTACGCCGGCCGGGAGAAAGAGGTCGGGGCGGCGTTCCGCGCGCTGACCAAGAAGCTGGTGCGACAGCGCATCCTGAGCGACCACTTCCGCATCGACGGCCGCGGTATCACCGACATCCGTGCGCTATCCGCCGAAGTCGCGGTGGTGCCACGAGCGCACGGCAGCGCGCTGTTCGAGCGCGGCGAAACCCAGATCCTGGGTGTGACCACCCTCGACATGGTCAAGATGGCGCAGCAGATCGACTCGCTGGGGCCCGAGACCTCCAAGCGGTACATGCACCACTACAACTTCCCGCCGTTCTCCACCGGCGAAACCGGTCGCGTCGGCTCGCCCAAGCGGCGCGAGATCGGCCACGGTGCGCTCGCCGAGCGTGCGCTGATGCCGGTGCTGCCCAGCGTTGAGGAGTTCCCGTACGCCATCCGTCAGGTCTCGGAAGCGTTGAGCTCCAACGGTTCCACCTCGATGGGCTCGGTGTGCGCGTCGACGCTGTCGCTGCTGAACGCCGGAGTGCCGCTGAAGGCGCCGGTCGCCGGCATCGCGATGGGTCTGGTGTCCGACGACGTGGAAGTGGAAGCGGCGACTGGCGGTACCGAGCGGCGCTTCGTCACCCTGACCGACATCCTGGGCGCCGAGGACGCGTTCGGCGACATGGACTTCAAGTGCGCCGGCACCAAGGACTTCGTCACCGCGCTGCAGCTGGACACCAAACTCGACGGGATTCCGTCGCAGGTGCTGGCTGGCGCGCTGGAGCAGGCCAAAGACGCCCGGCTGACCATCTTGGAGGTGATGGCCGAGGCCATCGACGCACCCGACGAGATGAGCCCGTATGCGCCGCGGGTCACCACGATCAAGGTGCCGGTGGACAAGATCGGCGAGGTGATCGGCCCCAAGGGCAAGATCATCAACGCCATCACCGAGGAGACCGGCGCGCAGATCTCCATCGAGGACGACGGCACCGTGTTCGTCGGCGCCACCGACGGACCTTCGGCGCAGGCCGCGATCGACCGGATCAACGCGATCGCCAACCCGCAGCTGCCCAAGACCGGCGAGCGATTCCTCGGAACGGTGGTCAAGACCACCGACTTCGGTGCGTTCGTGTCGCTGATGCCGGGCCGCGACGGGCTGGTGCACATCTCCAAACTCGGCAAGGGCAAGCGCATCGCCAAGGTCGAGGACGTTGTGAGCGTCGGCGACAAGTTGCGCGTGGAAATCGCCGACATCGACAAGCGCGGCAAGATCTCGCTGGTGCTCGTGGACGAAGAAGCCGGAGAATCCGGCGACGGTGACTCAGCCGCGCCCGCTCCGCAGGCTGCGCCCGCAGATGCCGCGACCGCCAGCAGTTAGTCCGGGAACCCAGCCGCTGCGACGCGGCCGGCACAGCGCCGAGCCGTCGTCGGCGTTCCGTCGCACCACCCTGCCGGGTGGATTGCGGGTCGTCACCGAATACCTGCCGGCGGTGCACTCCGCATCGGTCGGGGTTTGGGTAGGCGTCGGATCGCGCGACGAGGGTGCGACCGTGGCGGGTGCCGCGCACTTCCTGGAGCATCTGCTGTTCAAGTCCACGCCGACGCGCACAGCTGTCGACATCGCGCAGGCGGTGGATGCGGTTGGCGGAGAGCTGAACGCGTTCACCGCCAAGGAGCACACCTGCTACTACGCGCATGTGCTCGACAGCGACCTGGAGCTGGCCGTCGACCTGGTCGGTGACGTGGTGCTCAACGGACGCTGTGCCGCCGACGATGTCGAGCTCGAGCGCGATGTCGTGCTCGAGGAGATCGCCATGCGCGACGACGACCCCGAGGACGCACTGGGCGACATGTTCCTGGCGGCGCTGTTCGGTGACCATCCGGTGGGCCGTCCGGTAATCGGCAGCGTGCAATCGGTGTCGGCGATGACGCGCGCTCAACTGCATTCGTTTCACATGCGACGCTACACACCCGAGCGAATGGTCGTCGCCGTGGCCGGCAACGTCGACCATGATGACGTGGTCGCGTTGGTCCGCGAGCACTTCGGTCCGCGGTTGATCAGGGATCGGCGGCCGGTGCCGCCGCGCAAGGGCACCGGCCGGATCACCGGTCGCCCGCGGTTGACGTTAGCCAACCGGAATGCCGAGCAGACCCACGTTTGTCTGGGCGTGCGCACGCCCGGTCGGCACTGGCAGCATCGCTGGGCGCTGTCGGTGCTCAACACCGCGCTCGGCGGCGGCTTGAGTTCTCGCCTGTTCCAACAGGTTCGGGAGTCCCGCGGGTTGGCGTACTCGGTTTACTCGTCGTTGGACATGTTCTCCGACGGCGGCGCGCTATCGGTGTACGCCGCCTGCCTGCCCGAGCGATTCGGCGAAGTGGCGCGGGTGACCACCGAGGTGCTCGAGACGGTGGCGCGCGACGGCATCACCGAGGCGGAGTGCCGCATCGCCAAGGGTTCGCTGCGCGGCGGGCTGGTGCTCGGCCTGGAGGACTCCAATTCGCGGATGAACCGCATCGGCCGCAGCGAACTCAACTACGCTGAGCACCGAAGTATCGACCGGACGCTGCAGGAGCTCGACGAGGTCACCGTGGACGAGGTTAATGCGACGGCCCGCCGGCTGCTGGGCAATCCGTACGGCGTGGCAGTTCTTGGCCCGCATCAGTCGAAAAGGTCTCTGCCGGGGCAGCTTCGGGCGATAGCGAGGTAGCGCGCCATGGTACTGGGGTTCTGGGATCTCGACGTGCCGATCGTGGGCGCGCCGATGGCGGGTGGCCCGGGTACCCCGGCGCTGGCGGCGGCGGTGTCGAACGCCGGCGGCTTCGGCTTCCTGGCCAGCGGCTACGTGACTGCGGAGCGTCTCGCCGACGACATCGCAGCCACGCGCGCCGCGACCACCGGCCCGCTCGGCGTCAATCTGTTTGTGCCGCAACCCAGCGTCGCCGACGTCTATGCGCTGGACCACTACGCGGAGGCGCTCGATGAGCTTGCCGAGCACTACGGGGTCGAGATCGGCTATCCCCGGTTCGGCGACGACGACGGCTTTCAGCAGAAGCTCGAGGTGGTGGCCGATCTCCGGCCCGAGATGGTGTCGTTCACCTTCGGCGCCCCGTCACCGGATGTCTTGCGGTGGTTCGGCGCACTGGGGATGCTGCTCTTCATCACCGTGACGTCGGCCTACGAGGCCGGAGTGGCGCTGGCCGCCGGTGCGGACGGCCTGGTCGTCCAGGGCCCGAATGCCGGTGGGCACCGCGGCACCTTCGCGCCGGACATGGACCCTGGAACAGAGTCGTTGCACGAGTTGCTTGCGCGAATCCGCAGCGCCCACGATGTGCCGCTCATCGCAGCCGGCGGACTCGGCAGCACTGAGGATGTGGCCGCCGTAATGAACAGGGGAGCGGTGGCCGCCCAGATCGGCACCGGATTACTGCTCAGCGACGAAGCCGGCACCAACACCGCACACCGCGCCGCGCTGCAGCATCCTGAGTTCGTCAAAACCGTTGTCACTCGGGCTTTCTCGGGCCGGTATGCGCGCGGTCTGGAGAACGACTTCACCCGGCTCTTCGACGACGTAGCACCGCTGGGCTATCCCGAGGTCAACCAAATGACCTCGCCGATCCGAAAGGCCTCTGTCGCGTTGGAGGACCCGCACGGCACCAACCTATGGGCGGGAACGGCGTACCGGCAGGCCCGCACCGGGCCGGCGAAGGACATCGTCAAGACGCTCGGCGACGTCTAACGCAGCGGTCATATGCGCCGCTCCTCCTCATCGCTTCGCTCTGCATCGTCGTCGGCGCGCTCACACGTCGGGCGTGCGCTGTGCCCACGGCTTAGCCATTTCCAGCTGGCTGGCCACTCGGAGCAGGACGTCCTCGCGGCCATACGCGGCCGCCAACTGCACCCCGACCGGCAGCCCGTCCTCGGTCCACTCAACCGGCACGTTGATCGCGGGCTGGCCGCTCATGTTGAACGGCGGGGTGAACGGAATGAATTGGCCCGAGCGTTCCATGGCGTCCATCGGGTGATCGGGGTTGTTGGCGATGGTGCCGAGCGGCAGCGGAAGCTCGGCCACCGTCGGCGTGAGCAACAGATCCCAGCCATCGGCCCACCAGGACTGCAGTGCGCGGCGGAAGTGGCTGATGGCCGAGAGCGCGAGCGCATAGTCGACGGCGCTGAGGTGATTGGCGTACTCGGCCTGTATCCGGTTCGTGGGTTCGAATTCGTCTTCGGCGAGGGGCCGTCCGAGTTGTTCCTCGAACCGCCGCAGGCTGACGCCCATGTTCGTGCTCCATAGGGCCCCGAAGCGCGAGATCAACGTGGTGTCCTCGAGCGCTGCGGGCCATGCTGGTTCGACCGTATGGCCAAAGGATTCGAGCAACGTGGCAACCGACCGTGCGGCCGCTGTGCACTCCGGGGCGACGGCTCCGCCTTGCGGATGGTGGTCGAGCAGGCCGATGCGTAGCCGGCCCGGGTCGGCACCAACCTCCTCGACATACGGGCGCAGGGGAGCAGGCGCGATGACGGTGTCACCGATGCCGGGTCCCCAAACAGCGTCGAGCAGGGCTGCCGTGTCGCGCACCGTACGGCTCACGCAAAGCTCAACCGACAGCGCGGTTTCGTCGCGGATCGGACCCAGGCTGATCCTGCCCTGGCTGGGCTTCAGGCCAACCAGCCCGCAACACGAAGCGGGAATTCGGATCGAGCCGCCGCCGTCGCTGGCGTGCGCGAACGGAACCATGCCGCTGGCGACGGCGGCCGCTGCGCCACCGCTCGATCCGCCGGGCGAACGGCTGACGTCCCAGGGGTTGTGCGTCGCGCCCCAAGCGAGCGGTTCGGTGGTCGGCACGCTACCGAGTTCGGGGCTGTTGGTCCGGCCGGCGATCACCAAACCGGCGTCGCGGTAGCGGGTGACCAACGTGGTGTCGGCCTCCGAGATCACCTTCTCGTTTTTGAGTGCGACGTTGCCGTTGCTGATCCGCTGACCGGCATAACCGGCGAACAGGTCCTTGATGAGGAACGGCACGCCGCGGAACGGCCCGTCCGGCAGCTCAGCCCGCGCCGTGTCCCGGGCATGATCGAACCAGCGGATAACCACTGCGTTGAGCACAGGGTCGATGCGCTCGATGCGCTCGATGGCCGCTTCGAGCAATTCGAGCGGCGTCACGTCACCTTTTTTCACCAAGGCGGCCTGGTCGACCGCATCCATCCAGCGGGTGTCATCGGCAAGTGAGGTCACGCGGCTTGTGTAGCACGCGGCTTGCGGGTCAGATCAGTAGATCGCGCCGGGTTGGTGAACGGCAGCGCCAGGTCGGCGGCGACCCGCTGGGACAGCAGCGCACCGTCATGAGTCGAAAGCCCTTTGGCAAGTGCCGGATTCGAGCGGCAGGCCGCTTGCCAGCCGCGGTCGGCAAGCTCGATCACGTAGGGCATGGTCGCGTTGGTCAAGGCGAACGTCGACGTTTTCGGCACCGAAGCGGGCATGTTCGCCACGCAGTAGAACAACGTGTCGTAGACGGCGAACGTCGGGTCGTCGTGCGTGGTCGGATGTGAGTCCTCGAAGCAGCCGCCCTGGTCGATGGCGATGTCGACCAGCACCGCGCCTGGCTTCATATGCGCGACAAGCGAATTCGACACCAACTTGGGCGCCTTGGCGCCCGGCAGCAGCACAGCGCCGATGACCAGGTCGGCACGTTTCACGGCTTCGTCGAGCTCCAGGGCGGTCGAGTAGCGGGTCTGCACTCGGCCGCCGAACGCGGTGTCGAGCTCGCGCAGCCTGTTGATGTTGACGTCGAGCACGGTGACCGTTGCGCCCATCCCGTCGGCGACGCGGGCGGCGTTGTAGCCGGCGGTGCCGCCACCGATCACGACGACCTTGGCCGGCTCGACACCGGGCACGCCGCCCATCAGCACGCCGCGTCCGCCGTGGGTGCGCATCAGGTGATAGGCACCGACCTGGGCCGACAGCCGCCCGGCGACCTCGCTCATCGGCGCCAGCAGGGGCAACGCGCCGTCGGCGGTCTGGACGGTCTCGTAGGCGATCGACGTGGTGCCCGACGCCAGCAGCGCCTCGGTGCAGGCGCGGGAGGCGGCCAGGTGCAGGTAGGTGAACAGGGTTTGCCCGCGCCGCATTCGGCCGTATTCGATCGGTGTCGGCTCCTTGACCTTGAGCACCAGATCGGCCTCGGCCCACACTTCGTCCGCGGTGGCGACCAATTGCGCCCCCGCGGCCTTGAAATCGCTGTCGGCGATTGCTGAGCCTTCGCCGGCGCCGGCCTGGATCACGACTTCGTGGCCGCGACGGGTCAGCTCCGCGACGCCCGACGGGGTGACGGCCACGCGGAACTCGTTGTTCTTGGTCTCGGTGGGGATTCCAACGTGCATGACTCAATTGTGAAGAAACTTCGATAGCGACGCAAAGATCACGAAGACACGCCTGTAGAATTGACTAATGCCTGTAGAAATAACGGAAGGCAGGGTTGCCGCGGAGGCCGCGCCGAAGGATCTTCGATCTGCCGGTCTCGACCATGTGGACCGCAGGATCTTGAGCCTGCTGCACGCGGACGCGCGCATCACCAATAGCGCGCTGGCCGCGGAACTCGACATCGCCGCGTCGACCTGTCACGGCCGGGTCCGGAGGTTGCTGGACCTGGGCGTTATTCGGGGCTTCTACGCCGACATCGACCCCGTCGCGGTCGGACTGCCGTTGCAGGCGATGATCTCGGTCAGCCTGCAATCTCACGCGCGCGGCAAGATCCGCGACTTCATCCAGCAGATTCGTCGTCGACCCCAGGTGATGGATGTCTACTTCCTGGCCGGGGCCGACGATTTCATCCTGCACGTCGCCGCTCGCGACACCGAGGACCTGCGCTCATTCGTCGTCGAAAACCTCAACGCCGACGCCGACGTCGCGGGCACCCAGACGTCGCTGATCTTCGAGCACCTGCGCGGGGCGGCGCCCATCTGAGCGCCCGGGGATTCCCGATACCGGGGGTACCGGGTTATGCTGCTTGCAAAACGGGGTTTAGACATTAGGCTCGATTTGTAAAGCTGCGCTGAAGGCAGGGATGCACGATGTTCACGGTCAACGACGACGCTGTCGGTTCTCATCTGCCACGTCGGGGGGCTGGCCCTGATGAATGGCGCGATCACGAACGACTGGTCCTCGAGGCGCGCGACGTCGACTTCGACTGGGCGAAGCTGCCGCTGCACTACGTGCCCGGTGAGCCGTTCACCACACACGTACTCAATGTGTTGCACCTGCTGCTGCCGGCCGGCGAAGAGTTCTTCGTCGACGTGTTCAAGAAGACCTTGCCACTGATCAAGGACGACCAACTGCGGCTCGATGTGCAGGGATTCATCGGCCAAGAGGCGATGCATTCCCAAGCACATTCCGGCGTGCTGGACTACTTCGCGGCCAACGGCGTCGACGTGACGCCGTACACCGACCAGATCGCCTGGCTGTTCGGAAAGCTGATGGGCGATCGGCCCCGGTGGAGTCTGCGACGACGGCACAGCTGGTTGCTCGAGCAGGTGGCGATCGTGGCGGCAGTCGAGCACTACACCGCGATCCTGGGGGAATGGATCCTGGACACCCCGCAGCACGACGCGATCGGCACCGACCCGGTGATGCTGGACATGCTTCGTTGGCATGGTGCCGAGGAGGTCGAGCACAAGGCCGTCGCCTTTGACGTGATGAAGCATCTACGGGCCGGGTACTGGCGGCAGGTGCGCACGCAGCTGGTGGTCACGCCGATGATGCTGCTGATGTGGGTGCGCGGGGTTCGATTCATGTACTCGGTGGACCGGCAACTGACGCCTGGAACCAAACCGCGCTGGTGGTACTGCTTCAACGCGGCGCGACGCGGCTTGGTACCTGGGCCGCTGCGGTTCGTACGGGTTATCGGTGCTTACTACAAGCCGAATTTCCATCCATCACAGCTGGGCGGGGTCGAGCGGGCGGTCGACTACCTTGCCATCTCGCCCGCGGCCCGCGCGTCCCACTGAGCCGAGAGGCATTGATGACCACCGTTTCGTCGAGTAATTCGGCGGCTGCTACTTCCGCCATGCCAACCCGCACCACCGTGACCGCGTCCGACGGCGTCACGCTGGCCGTGCACGCCTACACCGAGATCGACCCGCAGCGGCCGACCGTTTTAGCGATTCACGGTTACCCGGATAACCATCACCTGTGGGATGGGGTGGCCGCGCACCTCGGCGGCCGGTACAACGTTGTCGCATACGACGTGCGTGGAGCCGGTGAATCGGAGCGCCCGTCGAGCAGGGCCGGTTACCGCTTCCCCCAACTGATCTCCGATGTCGGTGGGGTGATCGACAGTCTCGGTGTCGGGCAGGTGCACTTGCTGGCCCACGACTGGGGGTCGATTCAGGGCTGGGCCGCCGTCACCGACGACGCGGTGATGAGCAAGGTTGCGTCGTTTACGTCGATCTCGGGCCCGCATTTGAATTACGCGGGCAAGTTCCTGCGGTCACCGCGCAGTCCGCGTGGCCTCTTTGATGTGGTCCGGCAGTTCATGGCGTCGGGATACATCTGGTTCTTTCTGTGCCCCGGTCTGCCGGAGTTGATGATTCGGTCCGGATTGGGCGTGAAAGTCATTGACGCGTTTGCGCGTATCGGCAACTCGAGCACCCGGACGCAATCTCCCGCGGCGGTCCGGTCGACCGGCGACTACGTCAACGGCCTCAACCTGTACCGGGCCAACATGCCCGCGCCGTTTCTCGCTCCCGGCGCGCAGCTGCCCGCGACCAATGTTCCGGTCCAGGTGTTGGTGCCGCGCATGGATATTTTCGTCACACCCGCGCTGCAGCGGTTTACCGGCTCAATCCCGTTGGGCGGCAGGGTCGTTCCGATCGAAGGTGGCCATTGGGTGGTGACGGCGCGTCCCGACGTCGTGGCCAGATTGGCCGACGAATGGATCGACCGAGTCGTCGGCGGCGCGGCGTCGCCGAGCACATCCGTCGTAGGCACCGGGCGGCGTGATGTGCGGGGCAAGCTCGCTCTGGTCACCGGGGCGGGCGCCGGGATAGGCCGGGCCACCGCCGCCGAGCTGGCCCGGAAAGGTGCCCGCACCGTGGTGATCGTCGACCGCGATCTCGCCGCGGCAGAGGAGACTGCGGCGGCTGTCCGCGACATCGGTGCCGACGCGGCGGTCTACCAGGCCGACGTCGGCGACGAAACGGCGATGAATCAGCTTGCCGCGCAAGTCAACGACGAACACGGCGTGGTGGACATCCTGGTGAACAATGCCGGCATCGGGATGGCGGGTCGGTTCCTGGAGACGACGCCGGCGCATTGGGAAAACATCTTGTCGGTTAACCTGCGCGGCGTGCTCAACGGAAGCCGGGCGTTCGGCACGCAGATGGTCGACCGCGGCCAAGGCGGCACCATCATCAATGTGTCGTCGGCCGCGGCGTTTCTCCCGTCGAAGTCGATGATCGCTTACGGTACAACGAAAGCCGCGGTGCTGGCTTTCAGCGAGTCACTGCGGGCCGATCTGGCCGACGAAGGCATCACGGTCACGGCGGTCTGCCCGGGGTTCGTCAACACGAATATCGCCAAAAGCACCGTCTACGCCGGGATGTCGGCCGATCAGCAGGAACGTGCGCGGCAGAAGGCCGACGCCGCTTACCGGCGTCGCAACTACACACCGGAAGCCACCGCCAAGGCGATCGTCAAAGCCGTCAAGACGGGTCCGCCGGTTCTGCCGATCGCGGCCGAATCCAGGGTCGGCTATGCGATGCGCCGCATCAGTCCCTCGCTGGTCCGGCTGCTCGCGCGCTACGACATCCGGAAGCACTAGAAGCGCTGGATTGAGCAGTGACGCAATCGACTTGGGCCAGCAGGCCCGCCGACATCTACGGTCGCCCTAAGCGAGACCGCCTGTACACGGCGTTGTGGGGCATCGGCGCGGTGCTCGGCGGGTTCGCCTCGGTGACTCGGTGGAAACCGTCGCGGGTTGTGCCGGTGGAGCGGACGCACACCGCCGTCGTCACCAAACGCGAGCTGCTCACGCCGGATGTGGTCGCGATAACCCTGGCCGACGCCGCTGGCGGATTGCTGCCATCGTGGACGCCCGGTGGGCATATCGACGTCCAGCTGCCGTCCGGCCGTCGTCGCCAGTACTCGCTGTGCGGTCCGCCCGGCCAGCGCACCGACTATCGCATCGCGGTGCGCCGGATCGCCGACGGCGGCGGCGGTTCGATCGAGATGCATGACGTCTTCGACGTCGGCGACTCGCTGGTGTTCGAAGGTCCGCGCAACGCGTTCTATCTCGGCGCCGCCGAGCGTGATGTGTTGTTTGTGATCGGCGGCATTGGGGTGACGCCCGTCCTGCCGATGATGCATGCAGCGCAGCAACGCGGAATCAACTGGCGCGCAGTCTATGCCGGCGGCAGTCGCGAATACATGCCGCTGCTGGATGAGGTGGTGGCGGTGGCTCCTGAGCGGGTCACCGTGTGGGCCGACGACGAGCGTGGCGGATTCGCCAGTGCCGACGATTTGCTCGTCGATGCGGGACCGACGACTGCGGTGTATGTCTGCGGGCCGACGGCGATGCTGGAATCGGTGCGGATCGCCCGCGACGAATACGCCAACGCGCCGTTGCACTACGAGCGGTTCAGCCCGCCTCCCGTCGTCGATGGCATCCCGTTCGAGCTGGAACTTGCGCGGTCCCGGCGGATCCTCGACGTTCCTGCCAACCGATCGGCACTCGATGTCATGCTCGACGATGGTCCGACGACGGCATACTCCTGCCGGCAAGGGTTCTGCGGGACCTGCAAGGTGAAAGTTCTTGGTGGGCAGGTCGATCGCCGCGGTCGCACCGCAGAGGACGACGGCGAGATGCTGGTGTGTGTCTCGCGCGCTACCGGCGGTCGCGTGGTGATCGACGCCTGAGAAAGCGCTCCGGATGGTGATAGTCGTTGGTCTTGGCCTGGCCGTGCTCGAGGTGCGGCGGCGGGATCCACTGGGTTTCGCCGTTGGCGAGTTGGATTGTTCGCCAACCCTTGTCCAATAGCTTGTGCTCAGGTTGACAGGTCAGGACCAGCTTGTCGATATCGGTCCGGCCGCCGCGAGCCCAGTCGTCGACATGGTGGACTTCCGTCCAGTATCCCGGCACGTCGCAGCCCGGCGCCGTGCAGCCGCGGTCCTTCGCGTAGAGCACCACGCGCTGATCCGCCGAGGCGATGCGCTTCGAGCGGCCCAGATACAAGGGGCGGCTTTGGTGTTCGTCGAACACGGCGAGGTAGTGGTAGGCGTGGCTGGCCATGGGTATCAGGTCGCGCATGGGCAACAGCGTCCCGCCGCCGGTCACCGCCTGGCCGGCCCCTGCGGAGAGCTCCTGCAGTGTGGTCGACACGACGACCGTAACGGGTAATCCGTTGTGCACACCGAGCTTCGGGTCGCCCAACTGGCCGCGGATCAACCCATTGAGCGCGTCGTCATGTCGTGTCGCTCGCTGCGGGCTGCCGTTAAGGACGTTTCAGGTCGTTGGTGGGGTGTCGCGGAGTCCGAGATGCTGACGCACGGTGTTGGTCTGGAGCGCGTACATCCCAAGTCGAGTCAATCCGACCAAGGAGCCACCGGACTGTGGTGACTGCACTGCGACGCGAATGGAGCGCATAACAGACCCCGGAGGAGAACGCCGAAGCCGTCGTGGACGCATGAGTGACAGCACCAAACCCGTACCCGTCCGAACGAGTTTCACCGCCGACGAGATCGACACGATCTACAACGACCTCTGGGCGGCGGGTTACGTCCTGCATTGCACGGACATTGAGGACGGGGAGGTTGTGGTTCCCACGGTCGACCGGTTGCGCGAGATTGGCGACGTGCTGCACGACATCTACGACGGGCTGTAAGAACCCGACGAGGCCGACGCGCGTCCGCGCCGGTGAGCCCGTACGCAGGGCCACGCTTTCACAATCCCTAAACCCCGAGTTGAGCATTCGTTCATTCAGCAAGCTGGATCAAACGGACCGCATTGGGCGATGGGACGGAGCAGAATCCGAATGCGTAGGGCCCAAACTTGGAGTACAGGAATCGGATGAAAAGAATGAAGAAAATCATAACTTGCGCTTCCATGGTATCTTTCGGCGTCTGTGCGTCGGTGTTTCTCCCGGCTGGATCGGCTCACGCTGACCTCTGCCCGTATCCCGGCGTTGGGTCCGGTGGCGGCGCTTTGTTCGCGCAAGGCGGCTTCTGCGACTACCCGACCGAGATAAACGGCTCGCATATGCACTGCGAGGCAGGTGGTTTCGGCGTCAACGGCATTCTCGGCGGAGCCACTAGCGGCGGCGGTAGCTTCGCATTCGGTGGCGCAGGTATCGGCGCTCTTAGTTGTACGTGGCGCTGTCCAGACGGCGCGATGGCACCGGCACCTAACCCGCCAGGCTTGTGGAGGGAATACATGGTGGTGATGAACTCTACGAATTTCTGCAAAGACCACATGGCACCGAACGGTTTTTGGGGCGAACCTGTTTTACCGACCGAGGGAGTCCCGCCAGAGGAGCGACCACCGGAAGCACCGGAAATACCGGGACGACCGATCCCCAAACCGGTACCACCAGCACCCGCGTTGCAAGTAACACCGGGGATACCGGGAGCGTTAACACCAGGGATACCGAATCCATAATGGACCGGCAGCAAACCCGCGTGTTCGAGAACCTGGATCGCTTCAGCGACCGCGCGATTAATCGGGATTCTCGAACTGTGTCCGACTGTCTCGCCTCAGCCTCCTCGCTCTGCCTTCGCCAGTCTTGTACCAGGAGGCGATCGATTCGATCGCCGCCCGCTCGTCGTCATACGGCGTCGTCGAAAGCAGCGGCAGGATTGTCGCTGCTAGTTCGGCAGGTGGCAACGTGAGCCACCACGGCTGGTTGCTGGTCATGCGCGCATTGAATCACGGCCATGACTCGCCGGGACGGTAACCGGTTCACCGCGAAAGACGCCCTCGGCCGCACTAAATGGGCCGGGCGTCTTGGGCTGAGAGCAGCTGTGTGATATTTCGCATCCCGCATTGAGTGCGTCGTGTTGACGTTGGGCATGACTGCGCAAGTCTTTACTCGCGACATCCTGGTCGGGTTGGCCAGCGACGCAGGGGCTTTCATCGTCGGGGTTGCACATCCCCGGGGCGGCGAACCGGGCCAGCCAAGCGTCCAGGTTGGCGCGCAGCTCCGGGGAAGCGACCAGCCTGCCGATGCTCATCCCGTCGGGCCGCTACGCCGACCAGGTGAAGCCGCGCTGATGGGCGCGGTCAATGTCTGAAAACTTTCCATCGGGATTGATCAGCACCGCGCACCGGTTCGCCACCTTCTCTAGCAGGTCGGGCCGCAGCTTGGTGGCCTGCTGGGCCAGGAAGCGCTCCGCGCACTCAACTGTGTCGACAGGAGTGTCCGCAGGCAGGTCACGCACGAACGTCTGAATAACCCGCAAGTGCTGCTGGTCGAGCATGCCGTCCCGCCATACTTGGGCAGTCGCCGGCAACTCCGGCGGCAGCGTCTCGCCGGTAATCGTGATCCGTGGTGCGAGCTGTTCGGCATCGCGCATCCGGCGACGCACCTCGGCGCAACTGATCCGCAGCCAGTCGGCGATCACCTTGTGGACCGGGCCGCCGACGTCGGCCGGGTCCTCCTCGGCCAGGCCCGCGATGAGGTCCTGACTGGGCACCATCTGCTGACGTCGGGCGGTCTCCAGCCGCTCGAGTGCGTGCAGCCGGATCCCAGGAGCGTAGTTGTCGAGGTTCAACTCGCTGATCGTCGCCACGGCCGCGTCCAGCGCGTCGAAGGCGGCGACCACCTCGGGTGGCGCGGCGATGCAAGTCGAACCCATGTTCGAAACAGTACCCATGTCTACCGACCTCGGCCGCCGCGTTGACTCATCCGAAATGCGCGCGAAAGGCCCCGAAATGCGTCTTCGTTGCCTCATTGGAAATGCGCGCGTGCGGCGCGCCTACCTGATCGGTCAGCCATGACCTCAGTAGGCCCAGATGATGGGGTTGACGTTGGCCGAGCGCAGGGCAGTGACCGAGACGACCGCGATCCGCTATTCGTTGGCGGACAAACGGGCGAAGGGCATCATTCTCGACGAGTTGTGCGCCACCACGGGCTGGCACCGTAATCATGCCCGTAAGGCGCTCACGAGGGCGTTGCAGCCCAGATTGGTGTCACCGAGAAGTCCGCGGCCACCGAAGTACGGGCCCGATGTCATTGCCGCATTGACGGTGTGCTGGACGGTGCTGGGAATGCCGGCCGGCAAGCGGCTGGCGCCGATGTTAAACGAATTGGTGGCGGTGTTGCGTCATTTCGGGGAGCTGGTCATCGATGAGGACACCGCGGCGCTGTTGGTGTCGATGTCGGCGGCCACCATCGATCGTCGGCTGGCCTCCGAGCGGCGCAAACATCAGCTCAAGGGACGTGCCGCTACCAAGCCGGGATCGCTGCTCAAGAGTCAGATTCCGGTGCGCACCTGGGCCGACTGGGACGACGCCCGACCCGGGTTCGTCGAGATCGACCTGGTCTGCCACGACGGCGGCAACGCCGCCGGCCAGTTCGCGTTCACACTGACGGTCACCGACATCGCCACCGGCTGGACCGAGAACCGCTCAGTGCCGAGCAAAGCCGCCAAATGCGTCCTGGCCGCACTGAACGACATTGCCTACAAGATGCCGTTCCCAATCCTGGGGGTGGACTCCGACAACGGATCGGAATTCATCAACGTCTACCTGCTGGAATGGTGCGAAAGGCACCAGATCACCTTCACACGCGCGCGGGTGGCGAACAAGAACGACGGCTGTCACGTCGAGCAGAAGAACTGGGCGGTGGTCCGCACCGTAGTCGGCTACCACCGCTATGACACCGCCGCAGAACTGTTGTTACTCAACGAGATCTGGCAGCTTCAATCCAAGCTGACCAACTACTTCTACCCGCAGCAAAAACTGATATCCAAGGCCCGTGACGGCGCCAAGGTGTCCAAGAAATACGACACTGCGGCCACCCCGTTTCAGCGCGCGATCAATCACCCAACGATGACCGAGGGCCGCATCGTGGGCCTGGCCACAGCCCAGGGCCGGATCAACCCCGCCGCCACGCAGCGCCGGATTCAGGCCTTGACCAACCAACTCCTCACCCTGACCTCCAGCAAAGCCGGACCGAAAACCAACGCCCGTGCCGCTAAGCGCACACTCTCAAATGAGGCAACCAGAAGCTCGACGCGCGCATCTTGACACGAGGCAACACGCGAGCCGAGATTGCCTGCCTGTGGATAAACGTCCGACTGTCGGATAACTCGCTCATCAGAGCCGCCACGTAACCTCGCGGATGTTCGACCAACTCCGCGTAGAAGGGGCATGCATGACCGGCCAGGTTGATTTGCAGGGCAGGATCCGCGTCCCGGCCGACCTTGACGCCGTCACGGCGTTCGGCGACGAAGACCACTCCGGGATCGACCCGGCGGCCGTCGAGCGGATCTGGCAGGCCGCCCGGCACTGGTACGCGGCGGGAATGCACCCGGCGATCCAGGTGTGCCTGCGGCACAACGGCAGGGTCGTGCTCAACCGGGCGATCGGGCATGGTTGGGGCAACGGCCCCACTGACCCGCCGGACGCCGAGAAGGTCGCGGTCCAGACGGATACGCCGTTCTGCGTTTACTCGTCGGCCAAGGCGATCACCGCGACCGTCGTGTACATGCTCGTCGAACGCGGGCAGCTCTCACTCGACGATCGGGTCTGCGAGTACCTGCCCACCTACACCAGCCACGGCAAGGACCGCACCACCATCCGGCACGTGATGACCCACAGCGCCGGCGTCCCGTTCCCCACCGGACCCAAGGCCGGACCTCAAACGGGCGGATGACCACGAGTACGCGCAGCAACGGCTCGGCGAGCTGCGGCCGCTGTATCGGCCTGGGCTGGTTCACATCTACCACGCACTGACCTGGGGACCGCTGATGCGCGAGATCATCTACGCCGCCACCGGCAAGGACATCCGCGAGATCCTGGCCACCGAGATCCTCGACCCGCTGGGCTTCCGGTGGACCAACTTCGGTGTGGCAGAACAGGATATCCCGCTGGTCGCGCCCAGCCACGCCACCGGCAAGCAGCTACCGGCCCCGATCGCGGCCGCGTTTCGCAAGGCGATCGGCGGCACGCTATACCAGACCATACCGATCACCAACACACCGATGTTTCTCACCACCGTCGTCCCGTCGTCGAACACCATCTCTAACGCCGACGAGATGTCGCGGTTTGCCGAAATATGGCG
The DNA here is from genome assembly GCA_963791535.1 of uncultured Actinomycetota bacterium. Classification (GTDB taxonomy): domain Bacteria; phylum Actinomycetota; class Actinomycetes; order Mycobacteriales; family Mycobacteriaceae; genus Mycobacterium. The sequence goes on from CAWBSW010000012.1 coordinate 117,163, forward strand.
CCGCGGTGGTGAACTCGACGGTGTGCAGGTCATGCGGCCGGAAACACTGCGCGACGCGGTACGCCAAAGTCGGCGGCTGCGACCGGATGTCGCGACGGGCCTCGCCCCGGCCCGCTGGGGCACCGGCTTCCAGTTGGGCACCGACAAGTACGGCCCTTTCGGCCGCGGCGCGCCGGCGGCGTTCGGTCACCTCGGGCTGGTCAACATCGCGATCTGGGCCGATCCCGAGCGTCAGCTAGCCGCCGGTGTGGTCAGCAGCGGCAAGCCGGGCAGAGATCCAGAACTCAACCGTTACACGGCCCTGATGGACCGCATCGCAGCCGAGATCCCGCGGGCGCCCACGGGCTGACAGCCGAAAGTCGTCAAGAAATGTCCCCGCGATCTCATTGGCTAGTGCGCACTCGTCTAATATGTCCAAGACATGTTTGGCTGTAGTCGGGGGACCAGCAACTAAGGTGTTCGGACCTTGAGCGCCCATGTTTTGCTGCCCGGCTTTGGAATGAGATGGGTAGCTTCTCGATGGCTGGTGAAAAAAGCGGTCTGACACCGGATTACGAAACATCACAGTCGATCTACGACCTCAACGACGACTTTTTTGCGCTGTTTTCAGGCCCCACGATGGGCTATACCTGCGCGTATTTCGATCGCGACGACATGACGCTCGACGAGGCGCAGGTCGCCAAATTCGACCTGGCGCTGGGCAAGCTGAACCTCGAGCCCGGCATGACATTGCTCGACGTCGGATGCGGGTGGGGCGGCGCGCTGGAAGTGGCCCTGCAGAAGTACGACGTCAACGTCATCGGCATCACGCTGAGCCGCCACCAGCATAAATACGCGAGCGATCGCCTGGCCAAGGTGTCGACATCGCGGTCGGTCGACATCCGGCTGCAAGGCTGGGAGGAGTTCGACCAGCCGGTCGACCGCATCGTGAGCATTGGCGCGTTCGAGGCGTTCACCAAGCGTCGCTACGGCGCGTTCTTCGAGACGGCGTACCGGCTGCTGCCGGCCGACGGCCGCATGCTGCTGCACACGATTCTGGGACATCCGCTCAGCTACTGGGCACCGCACGGCATCGCGATCACGATGAGCGATCTGCGGTTCATGCGCTTTATCGGGCAGGAGATCTTCCCCGGTGGCGAACTGCCCTCCGAAGACGATGTCGTCAACTTCGCGACCGCGGCAGGGTTTCGGCGTCGAGCGGGTTCACCTGCTGCGGCCGCACTACGCGAGGACGCTGGACATGTGGGCGGCCAACCTTGTCGCCCGCCGGGACGAGGCGATCGCACTCACGTCAGAGGTCAACTACGACCGTTTCCTGCGTTACCTGACCGGCTGCGCGGACTTCTTCCGCCGCGGCATCACCGACGTCGGACAATTCACGCTGACCAAGTAGCACACCGGCGGTGGCGGAGGGATTTGAACCCCGGACGCCCAGAAGCTGATCACCGAAACGCGTAAGGAAATCGTTCGCGATTTCGTCGATTACTTCGCACTCGCCTAAAATGTCCAACGCACGTGTGGCCGTAGTCAGGGGACTGCCATCGATTGGTTGCCCGACGCCTCAACAAGATGGGTAGCTTGTCGATGTCCGGTGAATCCAGCAGTTTGACGCCGTATTACGAGCAGTCGCAGTCGATCTACGACGTCTCCGACGATTTTTTTGCGCTGTTCTTGGGGCCCACGATGGGCTATACCTGCGCGTATTTCGATCGCGACGACATGACCCTCGACGAGGCGCAGGTCGCGAAATTCGACCTGGCGCTGGGCAAGCTGAACCTCGAGCCCGGCATGACATTGCTCGACGTCGGATGCGGGTGGGGCGGCGCGCTGGAACTGGCCCTACAGAAATATGACGTCAACGTCATCGGCATCACCCTGAGCCGCCACCAGCACCAATACACGACCGACCGTCTGGCAAGGGTGACGACGTCGCGGAAGGTCGACATCCGGCTGCAAGGCTGGGAGGAGTTCGACCAGCCGGTCGACCGCATCGTCAGCATCGGCGCGTTCGAGGCGTTCACCAAGCCTCGCTACGGCGCGTTCTTCGAGACCGCCTACCGAGTGTTGCCCGCCGACGGCCGCATGCTGCTGCACACCATTCTGGGACATCCGCAAAGCTATTTCGCGCCGAATGGAATCGCGATCACGATGAACGATCTACGGTTCATGCGGTTCATCGGCAAGGAGATCTTCCCCGGAGGCGAGTTGCCCTCGGACGACGACATCGTCGAGTTCGCCACCGCGGCGGGGTTCGGCGTCGAGCGGATCCACCTGCTGCGGCCGCACTACGCGAGGACGCTGGACATGTGGGCGGCCAACCTCGTCGCCCGACGCGACGAGGCGATCGCAATCACATCAGAGACCGTGTACGAGCGGTACCTGCGGTATCTGACCGGATGTGCGGATTTCTTTCGCCGCGACATCACCAACGTCGGACAATTCACGCTGACCAAGTAACCCAATGGCGGTGGCGGAGGTGTGTGGCGGTGGCGGAGGGATTTGAACCCCCGGACGGTTTTAGCCGTCTCTCGCTTTCAAGGCGAGTGCATTAGGCCGCTCTGCCACGCCACCGCCGACAAGGGTAACGGCTCGGTCCGATCGCGCGCCTTCTCCTCGGGCCGTCCCGGCCCGCATCGTCACCGGGCGGCGGCCCCGCCGGCCTGCCCGCCGGTCTTGGAAGCCCGGTCGGAGAGTTTCAGCGCGGTGCTGATCCGTCGGCAGTTCTCCCCCATCGCAGCGATCTGCGAACGCGACAACTGGCCGAGGAAGTAGGTGCGCACACCCTGGGCGTAGGTGACCATGGCCTGCCTCGCAGCTGCCCGGCCGTCGTCGGTGATGGCGGCCACCACCCCCCGCCGGTCATCCTGGCTGGCTTCCCGGCGCACCAGCCCTTGCCCCTCGAGACGACGGACCTGGCGGGTCAGGCGGCTCGGCAGCGATGGCAGTGCCTCGGCCAAATCGCCCATTCGGACACAGCCCCTGGGGGCGTTGTCCAAGATGTCGAGCACCCGGACGTCGAACAGCGACAGCTGGTGCGCATCGGTGAGTCGGCGGTTGAGCATCGAATACAAACGCAGGGTCGAATCCAAGAAGTTCTGCCACGACTTCTGTTCGGCGATATCCAGCCCGGGCATCTCACTGGCTGTCCGGCCCGCAATGAGGGCGGCCATTACGTCATGCTATGCGACACATAGCCTTTGAGAAAGCCTTTGGAACAGCGGTATCCGCAGGTAGTAGCGTGGCGAGCATGCATGCGATCGTCGCTGAATCGGCCGATGAGCTCGTTTGGCAAGAGGTGCCCGACGCGGTGCCCGACCGCGGCGAAGTGCTGGTCAAAGTCAGCGCCGCCGGCGTCAATCGGGCCGACCTGCTGCAGGCCGCCGGCCTGTACCCACCGCCACCGGGAGCCAGCAAGCTGCTCGGCATGGAGGTCTCCGGAGTGATCGCCGAAGTGGGCGAGGATGTCGGCGACTGGTCACCGGGGCAAGAAGTCTGCGCTTTGCTGGCCGGCGGCGGTTACGCGGAATACGTCGCGGTACCCGCCGGCCAACTCCTGCCGATTCCGGGCGGCATCGACGTGCGGGATGCCGCCGGCCTGCCGGAAGTGGCGTGCACGGTGTGGTCGAATCTTGTGCTGACGGCTCACCTACGCGAGGGCCAGCTGGTTCTGATTCATGGCGGCGCCAGTGGGGTGGGGACTCACGCCATCCAGGTCGCCTGGGCATTGGGTGCCCGGGTGGCGGTCACCGCGGGATCCACAGCCAAGCTGGAACTGTGCCGCGAATTGGGCGCCGAAATCACCATCGACTATCACGACGAGGACTTCGTCGCGAAAGTCCATGAGGCAACCGGCGGCGCGGGCGCCGACGTGATCCTGGACATCATGGGCGCTGCGTATTTGGACCGCAACCTCGACGCGCTGGCCAACGACGGTCAGCTGATCGTGATCGGGATGCAGGGTGGCGTCAACGGCGAGCTCAACCTGGGCAAGCTGGTCGCCAAACGATTGCGGGTGATCGGGACCGCCCTGCGCGGCCGACCGGTGACCGGTCCCAGCGGCAAGAGCGCCATCGTCGAAGCGGTGACGACGTCGGTCTGGCCATTGATTGCCAACGGGCGTGTCCGCCCGATCATCGGTGCGCACATCCCGATCCAGCAGGCGGCGGAAGCGCATCGACTGCTGTCGTCGGGGCAGGTGACCGGAAAGATCGTCTTAACCGTCTAGCCCAACGAGGCCAGGGCACGCACCAACTGGTCCACCTCGGCCATCGTCGAGTAGTGCGACAGCCCGACGGTGACCGCGCCGCCGACATCGTTGACCCCGATTACGTCGAGCACTCGCGAGCTGGCATTGGAGATCGCCAGAATTCCGTTGTCCGCCAGCCGTTGCACCACACGCTCGGCCGGCACTTCGTTGACCGCGAAACTGACGACGGGTATTCGCGACTCGGGCCGGGCGATCACCACCACCAATGGCAGCGAACGCAATGAGCTCATCAGGTACTCGAATACCCGGTCCATGTAGGACATCGCCGATTGCATTGAGGTGGAAAGTCTTTCGCGTCGCGTTCCGTGAGCCGACTCGTCAAGTGAGGCAAGGTACTCGATGCTGGCGACAAAACCGGCCAGCAGGCCGAATTGATGCACGCCGACCTCGAGGCGTGCCGGCCCGGTGGCATACGGGTTGGTCGACACCGAAGCGAAGGTGTTGATCATCGCCGGGTCGCGAAACACCAACGCTCCGATGGGCGGACCACCCCAGCCGACGGCGTTCACGGCCACCACGTCGGCGTCGATTTCGTCGATGTCGATCAGACGGTAAGGCGCGGCGGCGGAATGGTCGACAATCACGAACCCGCCGACGTCGTGGATCAGTTTGGTCACCGGGCGCAGATCGGTGACGGTGCCCAACGTCCCCGATGCCGATGTCACAGCAACCAGACGCGTCGGCTGCCCGATCAGGCCCTCCCACTGCCAGGCCGGCAGGTCACCGGTCTCGATATCGACCTCGGCCCATTTCACCTTGGCGCCGAACCGGTTTGCTGCGCGCAGCCACGGCGCGATGTTCGCCTCGTCGTCGAGCCGAGTGACGACCATCTCGTAGCCGAGGCCGGCGCGGGTCGACGAGGCGTCGGCCAACGACGACAGCAAAACCGCGCGATCGGCACCCAGCACCACGCCCCGCGGGTCGGCGTTGACCAGGTCCGCAGCCGCCTGGCGGGCCGCCTCCAGCACCGCGGCACTGCGCTTGGCCGCCGGGTGTGGACCGGCCGTGTTGGGGAACGATCCGCGGAATGCAGTCGATACGGTGGTCGCCACCGAGTCGGGAATCAGCATCCCGGACGGCGCGTCGAAGTGCACCCAACCGTCCCCGAGCGACGGGTGTAATCCCCGCACCCGGGCGACGTCGTATGCCATGCCAGCCACCTTAGAGCTATGCGCAATAAGCCAAACCGTGACGGTAGCGAGGCGCCCAGATGCGTCCCCGCCCTACCGAGCCAGGTCACCCGGCCAGCCATACTAGTCCAGTGGGGCTGTGGTTCGGAACGCTGATCGCGTTGTTTTTGCTGATCGCGCCGGGGGCAATCGTCGCAAGAGTCACTCAGCTAACTTGGCCGGTCGCCGTCGCAGTTGGCCCGGCGCTCACCTACGGCGTGGTCGCTCTGGCGATAATCCCCTTCGGCGCGCTCGGAATCCCTTGGAACGGTTGGACAGCGCTCATCACGCTCGCCGCGGTCTGCCTGGTGATGACGGGTTTACAGGGGCTGCTCGCCCGCTACCGTGACGCCCAGGCCAAGACGGAAGGGATCAGCGGCTGGCAAACGCTGACGGTCACCGCGGGTGTGCTGCTGGGTGCACTCCTGATCATGTGGGCGGCCTACCGCGGTATCACTCATTGGCAGTCCATTCCCAGTACCTGGGACGCCGTCTGGCATGCGAACGAGGTGCGCTTCATCCTCGACACCGGCCAGGCGTCGTCGACCCACATGGGCGAGCTGCGCAACGTCGAAACCCACCAGCCGCTGTACTACCCGTCGGTGTTTCACGCCCTGACGGCGGTGTTCTGCCAGCTCACCGGCGCGGCGCCCACCACCGGCTACACGCTGAGTTCGGTCGCGGCATCGGTCTGGCTGTTTCCGTCCAGCGCGGCCATGCTCACCTGGTTTCTGCTCAGGCCCGCTACCAGTGAGTGGCGCACCGCCGGGGCGGCTGCCACGTCGGCCGTGATGTCGGCGTCGTTCACGTCGGTGCCTTACGTCGAGTTCGGCGTCGCCGCGATGCCCAACCTGGCGGCCTACGGGGTCGCGATCCCGACGTTTGTGTTGATCACCTCAACGTGTAAACATCGCGACCGCATCCCGGCCGCCGTGCTGGCGTTGGTGGGCATCCTGTCGGTGCACCTTACCGGCGGATTCGTCGTCATCCTGTTCCTGTTGGCGTGGTGGATTTTCCACGCGTGGCGGCACCCGGTACGCGGCCGGCGGGCCGACCTGGCGACCTTGGCTGCGGTGGCCGTCCCGACGGCGCTGATATTGGCGCCGCAGTTCATCGGGGTGGCTCACCAGGCCGACATCATCGCCGGGCACGCGTTCCCCAGCTTCAAAAGCGTCAAGCAGGGCGTCATCGATGCGCTGCTGTTGCACACCCGGCACCTCAACGATTTCCCGACCCAATACGGCCTGGTCGTGCTGAGCGGCATCGGGATGGCGATCCTGCTGTACAAGAGAATCTGGTGGCCGCCGGTGCTCTGGCTGGTGCTGACCGTGGCGACCATCTACTCGGGGGCGCCGTTTCACAACCCGCTCGGCTCCGCGATCGAAGAATTCAGCCAGTTCTTCTACAACGATCCGCGACGACTCTCCGCCGTGGTGACGATGCTTGTGACGCCGATGGCGGGGATCGCGGTGTTCGCAATCGTCCTGGGCGTCGTTGCCGCGACCAAACGGCTCACCGGTCGGTTCACCCGACTGCCCGCACCGGTGTGGGTGGCGACGACGGTTGTCCTGCTGATCGTGAGCACTGCGTTCACCGCGCGCCATTACCTTTACCGACACTTGGTGTTGTTCGGCGACAAATACGACTCGGTGATCATCAACCAGAAAGACCTCGACGCGATGGCGTATCTGGCGACCCTGCCCGGCGCCCGCACAACGGTGATCGGCGACTCCAATGTCGACGGCACCGCGTGGATGTATGCGGTCGCCGACCTGCACCCGTTGTGGACGCACTACGACTTTCCACAGCAGACCGGCCCGGGCTACTACCGCTTCATTTTCTGGGCCTACGCCGATCGCGACAACGATCCGCGAGTAGCCGAGGCGGTGCGGGCACTCAATATTCGCTACATCCTGACCAGCGTCCCGACGGTCGGGAAGTTCAAGGTGCCCGACGGACTAGTGTCAATAGACCAATCGAAGAGGTGGGCGAAGATCTACGACAACGGTGAGGCCTGGATTTACGAATGGCGTGGCGCCCCGGCAACTCCCAAAAAGTGACCCGCGACCAGCACAAGGAGAGTGACGGGATTGAGTAACGGCAACGACGACGACGACAACATCGAAATCATCGGTGGCCTCGACCCGCGGCTCATGGCGGCCGCGAAGGATGACAACTCCGATGACCGATCGCTGACCGACCTGGTCGAGCAGCCGGCCAAGGTGATGCGGATCGGCACCATGATCAAACAGCTGCTCGAGGAGGTACGGGCCGCTCCGCTCGACGACGCCAGCCGCAACCGATTACGCGAGATTCACGCCACCAGCATCCGGGAGCTCGAAGAGGGGCTGGCGCCGGAACTGCGGGACGAACTCGACCGTCTCACCCTGCCGTTCACTGAGGGCGCCGTCCCGTCAGATTCCGAGCTGCGCATCGCGCAGGCCCAGCTGGTCGGCTGGCTCGAGGGGCTGTTCCATGGGATCCAAACCGCGCTGTTCGCCCAGCAGATGGCCGCCCGCGCGCAGCTGGAGCAGATGCGTGAACAGCGTGGTCTGCCGCCGGGCGTCGGCAAGCCCGGCGGACCCGGTGGGCACGGCACCGGGCAATACCTCTAGGCGACAACCGGTGACGAGTCCCCGCCCTCACATCGAGACGCAGAACGCGTGGGTGGAGTTCCCCATCTTCGACGCCAAATCACGCTCGCTGAAGAAGACCGTCCTGGGCGGCACGATCGGGCGCAACGCCTCCAACGTGGTGGTCATCGAGGCGTTGCGTGATATCACCATGTCGCTAGACCTCGGCGACCGCGTCGGGCTGGTGGGCCACAACGGCGCCGGGAAATCGACTCTGCTGCGGCTCCTTTCGGGCATTTACGAGCCAACGCGTGGCTCCGCGACGGTAAGCGGTCGGGTCGCGCCGGTGTTCGATCTGGGCGTCGGCATGGACCCAGAGATCTCCGGCTACGAGAACATCGTCATCCGCGGCCTGTTTCTCGGGCAGACGCGGCGGCAGATGCAGGCCAAGGTCGACGAGATCGCCGAATTCACCGAGCTGGGTGACTACCTGTCGATGCCGCTGCGCACCTATTCGACCGGTATGCGGGTGCGGCTGGCGATGGGTGTGGTCACCAGCATCGACCCGGAGATCCTGCTGCTCGACGAGGGGATCGGCGCCGTCGACGCCGACTTCCTAAAGAAGGCTCAGACGCGGCTGCAACGCCTGGTCGAGCGCTCGGGAATCCTGGTGTTCGCCAGCCATTCCAACGAATTCCTGGCCCGGCTGTGCAAGACCGCGATGTGGATCGACCACGGCGTCATCAGGCTCACCGGCAGCATCGAGGACGTCGTGCGCGCCTACGAAGGCGACGACGCTGCGCGGCATGTGCGTGAGGTCCTCGCAGAGACAGCCGCCCCCGCCGATGACTGAGCCGCCGGCGACGATGCAGCGCCCGACGACGATGCAGTCCGCGAAGCGGAATGAGGAGGAGTCGGGCAATACGGAGGCAGCGATGCGGAGGAGTGGCGCATGACCATGGTGTGCGCCGTCGTGGTGACCCACCGGCGCCCCGACGAACTGGCCAAGTCGCTGGATGTGTTGACCGCCCAGAGCCGGCTGCCGGACCAGCTGATCGTGGTCGACAACGGCGATGAGGATCGCGTTCGCGAACTGGTTGGCGCTCAGCCCATACCCACGACGTATCTGCCGTCACGCCGAAACCTCGGCGGCGCAGGCGGTTTCGCGCTCGGCATCCTTCATGGGCTGGCTGCCGGCGCCGACTGGGTATGGCTGGCCGACGACGACGGCCACCCGCAGGACACCGCAGTACTGGCGACGCTGCTGGCGTGCGCCGAGAAACACCGGCTGGCCGAGGTGTCGCCGATGGTGTGCGACGCCGATGATCCGCAACGGCTGGCCTTCCCGCTGCGCCGCGGCCTGGTCTGGCGCAGGCTGGTCAGCGAGTTGCGCACCGCCGAGGATCAGGAACTGCTGCCGGGCATCGCATCGCTGTTCAACGGTGCGCTGTTTGCGGCGTCGACGTTCGAGTCGATCGGCGTCCCCGACCTGCGATTGTTCGTCCGCGGCGACGAGGTTGAGATGCACCGTCGGCTGGTCCGATCTGGCCTGGCCTTCGGAACCTGTTTGAACGCCGTCTATTTGCACCCGTGTGGGTCGGCCGAGTTCAAGCCGATTCTTGGGGGGCGGATGCACACCCAGTATCCCGACGACGCGACCAAGCGGTACTTCACCTACCGCAACCGTGGCTACCTGATGTCGCAGCCGGGTCTGCGCAAGCTGCTGGTCCAGGAATGGTTGCGGTTCGGCTGGTTTTTCCTGGTGTCCCGTCGTGACCTGAAGGGTCTGCTGGAGTGGCTGCGGCTACGCCGGTTGGGGCGCCGGGAGCAGTTCGGAAGACCCGAGGGCCCGTCATGACGCGCGCCGTCGACGATGCACAGCGAAGCGATGCCGGGGAGTGGCGCCGATGACATTCGTCGACGCCGCCGCGCAGTCGAAGACGATGACCCGCGCCTGGGGGGATTTGGTCGACGGGTTTCGCCGCCGCGAGTTGTGGCTGCATCTGGGTTGGCAGGACATCAAGCAGCGGTACCGCCGTTCGGTGCTGGGGCCGTTCTGGATCACGATCGCGACCGGCACCACGGCCGTCGCGATGGGCGGCCTGTACTCCAAGCTGTTCCACCTCCAGCTGTCGGTGCACCTGCCGTATGTGACGCTCGGCCTGATCATCTGGAATCTGATCAACGCCTCCATCCTGGAGGGCGCCGAAGTGTTCGTCGCCAACGAGGGGCTGATCAAACAATTGCCGACGCCGCTCTCCGTGCACGTCTACCGGCTGGTGTGGCGGCAGATGATCTTGTTCGCGCACAACATCGTCATCTACGTCGTCATCGCGATCATCTACCCGAAACCCTGGTCGTGGGCGGACCTTTCGGTAATCCCGGCGCTGGGGCTGATTGTGCTCAATTGCGTATGGGTGTCGCTGTGTTTCGGCATCCTGGCGACGCGCTTCCGCGACATCGGCCCGCTGTTGTTTTCCATCGTGCAGTTGCTGTTCTTCATGACACCGATCATCTGGAACGACGACACGCTGCGGCAGCAGGGCGCCGGACAATGGTCGGAGATCGTCGAGCTGAATCCGCTGCTGCACTATTTGGACATCGTCCGCGCCCCGCTGCTCGGGTCGCATCAAGAGCTCCGGCACTGGGCGGTGGTGGTCGGGCTGACGGTCGTGGGCTGGCTGATGGCGGCTTTCGCGATGCGCCAATACCGCGCCCGCGTGCCTTACTGGGTCTAGGCGAGCGATCTCAAACGTGAACCGCGGCCCAGGGCGGCCGTGTTGCGGCCGGTGCTGGTTCGTCGAACCCCTCAATTAAGGGCACGGACACCTGCGGTCTGGGTGGTGCCGCGGGCTGCGGCACCACCCAGCTGTGCAGAGATGAACCGTCCGGGAACTACGGCTCCAGTCAGTAGAGTTGCAGGAGATCCGTCCAGGCGGTGGTGAAATCTGCCGCACCGTTCGCACCGAACAAGTCCGCGAAGAAGGTGGCGTCGGAGATGCCGTCGATCGCGGACGTGTGGCTCGTCAGGACGTCGAATACGCTGCCGTTACCGACGGAGTTCGAGCTGTCGGCGTCCAGGGGACGATTAATTCAAGATCGTTTTAGATTTACTACGGGACTCGGTTGTGCAGCAAAACTTTTAGCCCGGCGTGGATGCCGCTAACACCCAGGTGAAGCGCTTTTGAAAGAATCACAGCAACTTTCGGAAAGCTTTGCCGGAAACCGGAAGCGCGGAGGAATGGGGCGCGCTACGCCTGAGCTAAGGCTAAGCCTCTCTCAGCCCCATCACATCTTTAGCTAGGGTATCGATCTGAGTTTGCGCGTGGCGATGACCACGACGCGGGATCGGTCAGAGTGGTTGCGCTGTAGCAAGAAACGTCCTACAACGCACGGCGAACGCATGAATAATCGGGTGAAGTGCAATACAGTCTTGGCACTTCACGATGGCAACCGCCGTCGCGTCCGGGAAGACAGGTCGACACACGTGAGCGAAAAAGTGGAGCCCTCTGGGCTTGCCGGTGAGGCACAAGAGCGGATCGCCGCTGAGTTGGCCCGGATACGGGAACGTCGCGATCGCTTGGAGGCCGAGGTCCGAGGCGACCGCGGCGCGGTGAGCGACCACGCCGACGCCGCCGATGCCATCCAGCGCGCCGACGAATTGGCCGGCCTCGACGAGCGGATCATCGAGCTGGACCGGCTGCTGCGCGCCGGGCCGTCGCCGTCGAATGGCAGCGACACGTTGCCCTTCGGCACCAAGGTGACGCTGAAATTCTCCGACGGTTCGGTCGTTAAGATGCAGGTGATCTCCGTCATCGAAGAGGCTCCGGCCGGCGGCGAAGACGAGGCGCTGACCGCGGGCAGCCCGCTGGGACTGGCGCTGGCCGGACGGAAAAAGGGCGACACCGTCACCTATACGACGCCGCAGGGCGAAAACCAGGTCGAGGTGCTCGACCTCAAATACCCGAAGTAGTCCCCCCGTAGACTTCCGCCGATGGCCGAGATCGCGGCGAGCACACCGCTGCCGCTGAAGACGCAGGTGTGGCGATTCATCGTCACCGGCGGTTTGTCGGCGGTCGTCGACTTCGGCCTCTATGTCGCGCTGCTGCGGCTGGGCCTGCAGGTCAACGTCGCCAAATCAATCAGCTTTATCGCCGGCACGACGACCGCTTACCTGATCAACCGGCGGTGGACGTTCCAGGCGCCGCCGAGCAGGGCCCGGTTCATCGCCGTCTGCGTGCTCTACGGGCTCACCTACGCCGTGCAGGTGGGCATCAACTACCTGTTCTATCTTCAGCTCGCGAACGAGCCGTGGCGGATTCCCGCCGCTTTCGTGATCGCGCAGGGCACCGCCACGGTGATCAACTTCATCGTTCAGCGCTCGGTGATCTTCCGGCTGCGCTGAAGCCGCGACCTCAGACGGTACCCTCTTTGACTGATGTCATCTAGGTTTCCTACCCAACGGCTGACCGGTTGGAGCCGCACCGCGCCGTCGGTGGCGCAGGTGCTGTCCACACCGGACCCCGAGGTGATCGCCAAGGCGGTCGCCCATGCCGCCGACGCCGGCGGTCGTGGCGTCATCGCCCGCGGGCTGGGTCGCTCCTACGGCGATAACGCGCAAAACGGCGGCGGGCTGGTCATCGACATGACGGCGCTGAACCGGATCCATTCGATCGACGCCGACACCCACGTCGCCGACCTCGACGCCGGGGTCAACCTCGACCAGCTGATGCGGGCCGCGCTGCCATTCGGGCTGTGGGTGCCGGTGCTGCCCGGCACCCGGCAGGTCACCATCGGCGGCGCCATCGGCTCCGACATTCACGGCAAGAACCACCACAGCGCGGGCAGCTTCGGCAATCACGTCCGGTCGATGGAGCTGCTGACCGCCGACGGGCAGATCCGCCACCTCACCCCCGACGGCGAGGAGGCCGAGCTGTTCTGGGCGACCGTCGGCGGTAACGGGCTGACCGGGATCGTGCTGCGCGCGACGGTCGAGATGACCCCGACGGAGACGGCGTATTTCATCGCCGACGGCGACGTCACTCACACCCTGGACGAAACCATCGCATTCCACAGCGACGGCAGCGAAGCCAACTACACCTACTCGTCGGCCTGGTTCGACGCAATCAGTGCGCCGCCCAAGCTGGGCCGCGCGGCGATCTCGCGTGGGTCGCTGGCAACGGTCGACCAGCTGCCGAAGAAGCTGCAGAAGAACCCGCTGAAATTCGATGCGCCGCAGTTCTTTACGACCCCGGATATCTTTCCCAACGGCTTGGCCAACAAGCTGACCTTCGGTGCGATGACCGAACTCTGGTACCGCAAATCGGGCTCTTACCGCGGCAAAGCGCAGAACCTGACGCAGTTCTATCACCCACTGGACATGGTCGGCGAGTGGAACCGGGCCTACGGATCCGCGGGTTTCGGCCAGTACCAATTCGTGGTGCCCACCGAGGCGGTCGACGAATTCAAGGGCATCATGTACGACATCCAGCGCTCGGGCCACTACTCGTTCCTCAACGTGTTCAAGCTGTTCGGGCCGGGAAACCAAGCACCGCTCAGCTTCCCGATCCCGGGCTGGAACGTTTGCGTCGACTTTCCGATCAAGCGGGGACTCAACGAGTTCCTCAACGAACTCGACCGCAGAGTGCTGGAGTTCGGCGGGCGGCTCTACACCGGCAAAGACAATCGCACCACCGCCGACACCTTCCACGCCATGTATCCGCGAATCGACGAATGGATCGCGTTGCGGCGCAAGGTCGATCCCTTGCGCGTGTTCGCTTCGGACATGGCCCGACGTTTGGAGCTGCTGTAAGTGACTTCTCTGACGGCTGAGGCCGCCAGCTTCTTTTCATGCCGCGTGGGCATGATGGGTCAGTCCGGCCCGCAGGATGTTGCGTGCGGCGTGTTCGTCTGCCGGAGCGGTGTGACCGCAGCGTTGGCAGGCGAATTCCGCTTGCGTGACGCGGTTCGCGCGCGCTGCGTGCCCGCAGCGCTCACACCTGTCGGAGGTGTGCTGGGGGTTGACCTCAATCCAAGCCCGCCCAGCCTCTTCCGCTTTGGCGCGCAGTATCGAGACGAACTGGCCCCAGCCAGCGTCACTGATCGATCGGTTGAGCCCCGTTTTCGCCCGACCACCATTGCCAAGGTAGTCCCCGGGGCTAGTGGGATCGGCGACGGGTTTGGCCCGGCGCAGCATGTTCGCGATCTTCAAGTCTTCCACAACGATCAGTTCGTAGCGGGCGGCGAGGTTGCGGGCTTGTTTGTGATGGAAGTCTTTGCGTTGGTTCGCGATCTTGCGATGCCGCGCGGCGACGGTTTCCCGTTTGGCCGCGCGATTCTTCCCACCACGGCGGGCCCGTTGGAGCCGCCGCTGGGCTGTAGCCAGCCGCCCCGCTGCGGCGCGCGCCCACCGGGGATTGTCGATGTGCTGCCCGTCGCTGGTGGTGGCAAAGCTGATGATGCCGACGTCGATTCCGGCCTGACGACCGGTCGCCGGCAGCGGATTGGTGGGAACGTCGTCACAGGACAGCACCAGCATCCAGCGCCGCCCTTGTCGTTTGATCTGGATCGTTTTCACCCGGCCCGCCACCTCGCGGTGCAGATAAACCTTGACCTGGCCGATGCCCTGCAGATATACCCTGCGCTGCTCGGGCAGCCAGCGGGCGCCGTCGCCGTCTTTGGGCCACTCCACGCTGTCGAAGCGGTCCTTCCTCTTAAAGCGTGGATACCCCGCCGTCTGCCCGGCTTTGACCCGGCGGAAGAACCCGGCGAACGCCTTATTCAATCGCCGCAACGTCGCTTGCTGACTGGAAAACGACCACACCGCTTGATCCGGGCGCACCGCTCGCATCTCGCTCAGCTGCGCCGACTGATCACCATAGCTGATCCGCGTCTTGCTGGCGTGCGACCAGCCGTCCCTGCGCTCCTGCAACGCCGCGTTGTAAAGCTCCCGGTGCGCCTCCACACAGGCCGCCAACGTCACATGCTGGCGGGCAGTGGGCTGCAACCGAAACACGTAGGCCCGCCTCACAACAGATCCACTCCACTACACGGGAAGCGACGGCTCAACATGACCGCACCCTATGCAACGACACCGACAACGCCCGCCAGGCCACACTGTTCACCGGCCCCGATTCCCCCGACAACTAAAACCGCCAGTCCCCTCGGGGCACACTGATGGTGCTCGACGCCGTGGGTAATCCCCAGACCATCCTGCTGCTCGGCGGCACCTCCGAGATCGGGCTGGCGATCTGTGAGCGCTACCTGCAGAACGCGCACGCGCGGATCCTGTTGGCCGACCTACCCGATCATCCCCGCAAGGATGACGCCATCGCCGCTATGACAGCCGCGGGCGCCAAGTCCGTCGAGTGGATCGA
This sequence comes from uncultured Actinomycetota bacterium, assembly GCA_963791535.1. GTDB lineage: Bacteria > Actinomycetota > Actinomycetes > Mycobacteriales > Mycobacteriaceae > Mycobacterium. The sequence continues at coordinate 132,548 of CAWBSW010000012.1, forward strand.
CTTCGACGGCACCGAGAGCGACAGCCATCCCGCGGTGATCGACCAAGCCTTCGCGGGCGGTGACGTCGACGTGGCGATCGTGGCGTTCGGACTACTCGGCGACGCTGAGGAGTTGTGGCAGAACCAGCGCAAGGCCGTTCAGATCGCCGAGATCAACTACACCGCAGCGGTTTCGGTGGGTGTGCTGCTCGGCGAGAAGATGCGCGCGCAGGGCTTCGGGCAGATCATCGCGATGAGCTCGGTGGCCGGTGAGCGGGTACGGCGCTCCAACTTCGTGTACGGATCAACCAAGGCCGGCCTCGACGGCTTCTACCTTGGACTCGGAGAAGCGCTGCGCGAGTTCGGAGTTCGCGTTCTGGTGATCCGGCCCGGCCAGGTTCGTACGTCGACGACGATCGCGCACTGGAAGGCGGCTGGCACGAAGGAAGCGCCGCTGACCGTCGATAAGGAGTACGTCGCGAACCTGGCGGTGACCGCGTCGGCCAAGGGCAAGGAACTCGTCTGGGCACCAGGCGCTTTCCGCTACATGATGATGGTGCTGCGACACATCCCGCGGCCGATCTTCCGCAAGTTGCCCATCTAAATGCGAAACGCGCTGGCCACTGTCGGCCACATGGCATTCGCCGTCGCGATTGCCGCGGTGGTCTCGGTGATCTCGCTGATCGCCATCGCACGGGTGGAATGGCCCGCTTACCCGTCGTCGAACCAACTGCACGCGCTGACCACGGTCGGCCAGGTTGGCTGCATCGTCGGGTTGTTGCTCGCCGGCTGGCAGTGGCGACGTGGTCGGTTACGGTGGCTCGCTCAACTGGCCGGCCTGGTGTTCGTGTCCGCGTTCTCGGTAGTGACGCTCGCGATGCCGCTCGGCGCCACCAAGCTCTACCTGTTCGGTATCTCCGTCGACCAGCAGTTCCGCACCGAATACCTGACCCGGCTCGCCGACAGCGCCGGCCTGCATGACATGACGTACCTCGGGCTACCGCCGTTCTATCCGCCGGGCTGGTTCTGGCTTGGCGGGCGCATCGCGGCGTTGACCGGCACATCGGGCTGGGAGACGTACAAGCCGTGGGCAATCACCTCGATCACGATCGCGGTCGCCGTGGCGCTGGTGTTGTGGTGGCGGATGATCCGTTTCGAGTACGCGCTGATGGTCACCACGGCGACCGCCGCGGTGACGCTGGCCTACAGCTCCCCGGAGCCGTACTCCGCGATGATCACCGTGCTGCTGCCGCCGGTGCTGATCCTGACCTGGTCGGGCCTGCGCGGCGGGAACCGCGAATGGGAAGCTGGCCGCACGCTCGAGGTCGAACGTGAAGCTGGCCGCACGCTCGGCGACGGCCTGGCAACAAGACACGGGTGGGCCGCGGTGATCGGGGCCGGCGTCTTTCTCGGCGTCGCGGCGACCTTTTATACCCTGCTGCTGGCCTACAGCGCGTTCACCGTGGTGCTGATGGCGTTGGCGCTGGCGGCATACCGCTGGCGCCGGGGCCGCAAAGCCGCGCTGGATCCGCTGGGCCGGCTGGCCGTCATCGGCGTCATCGCGGCGGCCATCGCCGCGACCACCTGGCTGCCGTTCCTGCTGCGCGCGACCCGAGACCCGGTCAGCAACACCGGCAGCGCCTATCACTACCTGCCGGCAGACGGCGCCGAGTTGACCTTCCCGATGCTCAAGTTCACCCTGCTCGGCGCGCTGTGCATGCTCGGCACGCTGTGGCTGGTGGTGCGGGCCCGGTCCTCAGTGCGGGCGGCCGGCCTGGCCATCGGTGTGCTCGCCGTCTACCTGTGGTCGCTGCTGTCGATGGTCGCGACGCTGGCGCGCACCACACTGTTGTCGTTTCGGCTGCAGCCGACACTCACGGTGCTGCTGGCCACCGCCGGCGTCTTCGGCTTCATCGAAGTCACCCTCGCCCTGGCCGCACGCGGGCGAGAGCACGCCTGGGGCCGCGGCGTGCTACCGGTGGCGGCTGCGATCGGATTGGCCGGAGCGATCGCGTTCAGCCAAGACATCCCCGACGTGCTGCGACCCGACCTCACCATCGCCTACACCGACACCGACGGCCACGGCCAACGCGGTGACCGCCGTCCGCCCGGCTCCGAGAAGTTCTACCCGTCGATCGATGCCACGATTACCCGGGCGACCGGAAAGCCCCGCGACGAAACCGTGGTGCTGACCGCCGACTACAGCTTCTTGTCCTACTACCCCTATTGGGGCTTTCAGGGGCTGACGTCGCACTACGCCAACCCGCTCGCGCAGTTCGACAAGCGCGCTGCCGCGATCAAGAGCTGGTCGAAGCTGAAGGCTCCCGATCAGCTCATCCATGCGCTGGACACGCTGCCGTGGGCGCCGCCGACGGTGTTCTTGATGCGCCACGGCGGCTCGGCCGGCGCGACAAGCAGCTACACACTGCGGCTGGCCGAAGACGTCTATCCCAACCAGCCCAACGTCCGCCGTTACACGGTGGAGTTCAACGCCGCGTTGTTCGCCGACCCACGATTCGCCGTCACCACCATCGGCCCGTTCGTGTTGGCCGTCCGCAAGCCCGGGCCGCACCCCTGATGGCGTCAGAAACGACACACGTCGGGCAACTAGCATCTACGTCCGTGAGCCGCGCCGTCGACGATGCAGAGCGAAGCGATGCGCAGGAGCAACGCGCATCGACAGCCGCCGTCGACAATGCAAACTATGCGGTCGCCCGGGTCGTAGCCGTCGTCGCCGGCCTGCTCGGGGCCCTGCTGGCGATCGCAACCCCGCTGCTGCCGGTCAAGCAGACCACCGCCCAACTGAACTGGCCGCAAAACGGCGTGCTCGGAAGCGTTGAGGCGCCGCTGATCGGCTATGTCGCCACCGATCTCAATATCAGCATTCCGTGCCAGGCCGCTGCCGGACTGGCCGGATCCGGCAACTCCGGCAAGACGGTGCTGCTGTCCACGGTGCCCAAACAGGCACCCAAGGCGGTGGACCGCGGTCTGCTGATCGAGCGCGCCCCGAACGACGACCTGGTGCTCGTGGTGCGCAACACGCCGGTCGTCGTGGCACCGCTCAGCCAGGTGCTCAGCGGCGCCTGCCAGAGGTTGGTCTTCACCGCGCATGCCGACAGGGTCACCGGCGAATTCGTCGGGCTGAAACAGGGTCCCACTGCCGAGCATCCCGGCGCTCCGCTGCGAGGCGAGCGCAGCGGATACGACTTCCGCCCGCAGATCGTCGGAGTGTTCACCGATCTGAGTGGACCCGCGCCGCCGGGCTTGACCTTCTCGGCCACGATCGACACTCGCTACAGCAGCTCGCCAGCCCCGCTGAAGATGGCCGCGATGGTCCTCGGGTTGGCGTCGACGATCGTCGCGCTGATCGCGCTGCACATTCTGGATACCTCCGACGGCACCCGGCACCGCCGCTTCCTGCCGCCACGCTGGTGGTCGATCAGCGGGCTGGACGTGCTGGTCACGCTGGTGCTGGTGTGGTGGCACTTCGTCGGGGCCAATACTTCCGACGATGGCTACATCCTGACCATGGCCCGGGTGTCCGAGCACGCCGGCTACATGGCCAACTACTACCGCTGGTTCGGCACCCCCGAGGCACCGTTCGGCTGGTACTACGACCTGCTGGCGCTGTGGGCTCACGTCACCACCGCCAGCATCTGGATGCGGTTGCCGACCCTGCTGATGGCGTTGGCCTGTTGGTGGGTGATCAGCCGGGAAGTCATCCCGCGGCTCGGCCAGGCCGTCAAGACCAACAGAGCGGCGGCGTGGACGGCGGCGGGCATGTTCCTGGCGTTCTGGCTGCCGCTGAACAACGGCCTGCGGCCCGAGCCGATCATCGCCGTGGGCATCCTGCTGACCTGGTGTTCGGTCGAACGTGCGGTGGCGACCAGTCGGCTGCTGCCGGTCGCGATCGCCTGCATCATCGGTGCGCTGACGCTGTTCTCCGGGCCGACCGGTATCGCCTCGATCGGCGCGCTGCTGGTGGCGATCGGCCCGCTGCGCACAATCCTGCACCGTCGTACCAGACGGTTCGGCCTGCTGCCGCTGCTCGCGCCGATCCTGGCGGCGGCGACGGTCACCGTGATCCTGATCTTCCGGGACCAGACCTTCGCCGGTGAAGTCCAGGCCAACCTGCTCAAGTCGGCGGTCGGCCCGAGCCTGAGCTGGTTCGACGAGCACCTCCGTTACGAGCGGCTGTTCATGGCCAGTCCCGACGGGTCGGTCGCCCGCCGCTTCGCCGTGCTGGCGTTGCTGGTCGCACTCGCGGTGTCGGTGGCAATGTCGTTGCGTAAGGGCCGAATTCCAGGCACCGCCGTGGGACCCAGCCGTCGCATCATCGGCATCACCATCATCTCCTTCATCGCGATGATGTTCACGCCCACCAAGTGGACGCACCACTTTGGGGTGTTCGCCGGGCTCGCCGGTCCGTTGGGGGCGCTGGCCGCAGTCGCGGTGACCGCGGCGGCCATGCGCTCGCGACGCAACCGCACCCTGTTCGCCGCCGTCGTCTTGTTCGTAGTGGCGCTGTCATTCGCCAGCGTCAACGGCTGGTGGTACGTCTCCAACTTCGGCGTGCCGTGGTCAAATGCCTTCCCGGAGTGGCACTTCGGGTTTACCACCATGCTGCTGGGGCTGACGGTGCTGGTGATGCTGCTCGCCGCCTGGTTCCACTTCGTCAGCAACGGCAACGACACGCGTCCGCCCAGTACATCGCGGTTCGCCCGAATTACTCAGTCCCCGTTGGGAATTGCCGCGTGGGCGTTGGTATTCTTCGAAGTCCTGTCACTTACGCTGGGGATGACCGACCAGTACCCGGCCTGGTCGGTCGGCCTCTCCAACCTGCAGGCGCTGACCGGCAAAACCTGCGGGCTGGCCAGTGACGTGCTCGTCGAGCAGGACCCCAACGCCGGCATGCTGTCCCCGATCGGCGTGCCGGTGAAAGATGCCTTGGGCGCTGGCTTTTCGGACGGATTCGCTTCCAACGGCATTCCCGCCGACGTGTCCGCCGATCCGGTGATGGAACGGCCGGGTGACCGCAGTTTTGTCAACGACGACGGGCTGGTCACCAGCAGCGAGGCCGGCACCGAGGGCGGCACCACTCCCGCGCCGGGCATCAACGGCTCGAGCGCCCGGCTGCCCTACAACCTCGACCCGGCGCGTACGCCGGTGCTGGGCAGTTGGCGATCCGGGGTCCAGGTGCCGGCCCGGCTGCGGTCGGCCTGGTACCGGCTGCCACCTCGCAGCGAGACCGGGCCGCTGTTAGTGATGTCGGCGGCCGGCCGGTTCGACTTCGGCGAGGTGCAAATCCAATGGGCCACCGACAAACAGGCCGCCGCCAATCAGCCCGGCGGCGCAACGGGACTCGCCGACGTCGGAGCGGCCCCGGCATGGCGCAACCTGCGAGCGCCGATGTCCGCGTTGCCGCCTGATGCCACCCAGGTGCGGGTCATTGCCAACGATGACGACCTTGCGCCGCAGCACTGGATCGCGGTCACCCCGCCGCGGATCCCGCGGCTGCGCACCCTGCAGGACGTCGTCGGCTCCACCGATCCGGTGCTGCTGGATTGGCTGGTCGGTCTGGCCTTCCCCTGCCAGCGTCCCTTCGGGCATCAGAACGGTGTGATCGAGGTGCCCAAGTGGCGGATCCTGCCCGATCGATTTGGCGCCGAGGCCAACTCGCCGGTGATGGACAAAAACGGCGGCGGGCCGCTGGGGATCACCGAATTGCTGGTGCGGGCCAACACGGTCTCGACCTACCTGAAAGATGACTGGTCCCGCGACTGGGGTGCCCTGCAGCAGTTGACGCCGTACTACGCGAATGCCCAGCCGGCGCGCCTCGACCTCGGCTCGGCAACACGAAGCGGCCTGTGGAGCCCGGCGCCGCTGCGCCAGTAGCTCCCGCTTAGTACGCGACCTGTCGTCGGCCGGCGCGAAAGGCGGTGACCGTGGCAGTGAGTGCCAGCAGCGCGAACACGGTAAACGCTGAGCGAGCAGCCCCCACACCTCCGCCGTCGGAGATGTTGACCACGACGCCGGCCAGCCCTGCTCCGAACGCGCCGAAAATCAACTGCACCGAGTTGATCGCGGTCGCGGCCGCGCCGCCCTCAGCGGGGTCGTCGATGTCGGTCATTGCCCACGCCGACAAGTGCGGGTAGGCGGCGCCGATGCCGATCCCAACGGCCAGCAGTGCCGTCGCGCACAAGATGACAACGCCGACCGGCGCGCCTTGTATGTGGCTGACTCCGGCCATCACCAGCCCGATCGCCATCACCAGCGGTGCCGCTATCACTACGCCCACGACCGTGCGTGTTCTGTTCAGTGAACCGCTGCCCAGTCCGCTGATCGTCCAACCGATCGACAAGGCGGCGCCCAACAACCCGGCCACCATCGGCCCCAAATGGGCCAACCGCTGGCCGAACAACGGCACATACAGGTCCACCTTGGTCGCGGCGACCAGCAGCCCCAGGGTCAAATAGACCCACTTCAACGGGCCAAACCCGAAGACGCTGGCGGGTAGCACCGCCGTGTCCATCCGCCGGTCGACGACCAGAAACATGCCCACCAGCACGGCGCCGACGATCAGCAGACTGGCAGTCGCAATGAAGTTACGCGGCAGAGACGCCACGCTGACCGCCAGCGCCGCAGCGCCCAACAGAACTATCGACGGCACCGGAATCCGTGCCGGCTCGCGATCGCTGTTCTGCTCGCACTCGTCCGCCGACAGCACACCAGGCACCAGCACGGACATCGCCACACTCAACATGGCCAGCCCGCCGAACGCCCACCGCCACACGCCGAACTGCGCGAAAATCCCGCCCAGTGCGGGACCGAGCAGCGCACCGACGCCCCACGTCGCCGACGCCATCGCCGAAGCGCGACCCCACAGGTAGCGCGGCAACACGGCGTTGATCACCGCAAAACTGAGGCCGCACAGTAGACCGCCTGCCAGCCCCTGCAGGAAACGGCCGGCCAGCAAGACCTCCATGTTCGGCGCAGCCGCGCAGACCAGGCTGCCGGCGCCCAGCACCGCGAATCCCAGTAGATAGGAAACGCATGAGCCGACGCGATGCAGCACCGAATTTACCGTCGCCGCGGCGACCACCGACCCGACGAGGTACAGCGTCGTCACCCAGGAATAGAGCCGATCACCGCCGATGTCGGCGACAGTGCTTGGCAGCATGCTGATCGTCAGGAACTCGTTGGTGGAATAAAGCACCACACCCCCTGCGACCACAGCTGACGTCCGCAAATACCGGGTGCTCCACAACTCACGCCAGTGGCCGGTGGTGATTTGTTTCGTATCTGTTAAATGCACCACCGCTGGCCCACTAAACCATGTTTGGGCGGAGGAGTCGAACCCCCTCGAAAGGTGCGTTCGACCCGGCGCGGGACCAAACCAGCGCGTTCGGCCCGCGGAGCTGCGCCGTCATCGGCTCGCGCCGTTTAGATCACAAATGGAGTTAACCGGGCTTATCCGCCTGTTCTCCCGGCCGCCACGCGGACTGCATCGTCGCAACACGAAATGAGTCGCCTACCATCGTGCCTCGTGCCCCACGACGAAAGTGAGCGATCGACGCGCCAGGTCGCGCGGTGGGTCGCCGTCGTCGCAGGAATCGTCGGGGCGCTGCTGTGCGCCGTGGTTCCACTGCTTCCGGTGAAGCAGACCACTGCGACGATCCTGTGGCCGCAGGGCCTCACCGGCGACGGGCACGTGACCGATATCACTGCACCGCTGGTATCCGGGGCACCGCGGGCGTTGGACATTTCCATCCCCTGCCCGGCGATCGCCACCCTTCCCGCCGGCGGCGGCCTGGTGCTGTCGACGCTGCCGGTCAACGGCTTTGAGACCGGCAAGCACGGTCTGTTCGTCCGGGCCAACAAAGACGCGGTCGTCGTTGCGTTCCGCGACTCGGTTGCCGCGGTGGCAGCCCGCTCGGCGGTGGGTTCCGGTGCCTGCAGCGTGCTGCACATCTGGGCCGACGCCGGCGCTGCGGGTGCGGATTTCGTCGGCATACCGGGTGCCGCAGGCACTCTCGCACCGGAGAAGAAGCCGCAGGTCGGTGGGATATTCACCGACCTGAAAGTGCCTGCGCAGCCGGGATTGTCGGCCCGCATCGACGTCGACACCCGGTTCATCGTGGCCCCCACCATGCTCAAGAAAGCCGTGATGGCCCTGGGCGGGCTTGCGGTGGTGGCTGCGATCTTGGCGCTGGCTGTTCTGGATCGACAGTCGGGGCGGCGGATTCCGCGCAACTGGCCTCCCCCGATTGCCCGGTTCCTCAACGGGCCGTCGCACGACCCGCACCGTCGCCGGGCGACGCTCTGGCGGGCCGAGGTCACCACTTGGCTCGCCGACGCGGGTGTGATCGGCACGCTGCTGCTCTGGCATGTCATCGGCGCCACCTCATCGGATGACGGCTACAACCTGACCATCGCTCGGGTGGCGCCGAAGGCCGGCTACGTGGCCAATTACTACAGGTACTTCGGGACAACGGAAGCGCCGTTCGACTGGTACCTCGGCGTGCTGTCCAAATTAGCGTCGGTGAGCACCGCCGGCATATGGATGCGTATACCGGCCACCCTGGCCGGTATCGCGGGCTGGCTGATCATCAGCCATTGCGTGCTGCGGCGGCTGGGACCCGGAAGGGGCGGCCTGGCATCCAACCGGGTGGCGGTGTTCACCGCGGGCGCGGTGTTTTTGGCCGCGTGGCTGCCGTTCAACAACGGCCTGCGGCCCGAGCCGCTGATCGCCCTCGGCGTGCTGGTCACCTGGATGCTGGTGGAACGCGCGATCGCGTTGCAGCGATTGGCTGCGGCCGCGGTCGCCATCATCGTCGCGATGCTCACCGCGGCCCTGGCGCCGCAGGGGCTAATCGCCGTCGCCGCCTTACTGACCGGTGCACGGGCCATCGCCCAGGCGATTCGGCGGCGCCGCTCCACCGACGGATTGCTGGCACCGCTGGCGGTGCTGGCGGCGTCGTTTTCGCTGATCACCGTGGTGGTCTTCCGCAGCCAGACGCTGGCCACGGTCGCGGAGTCTGCCCGCATCAAGTACAAGGTCGGTCCTACGATCGCCTGGTACCAGGACTTCCTGCGCTACTACTTCCTGACGGTGGAGTCCAACGCTGAAGGGTCGATGACGCGGCGCTTCGCCGTGCTGGTGCTGCTGCTGTGCCTGTTCGGGGTCCTCGTGGCGCTGCTGCGGCGCGGCCGAGTACCGGGACTGGCCAGCGGCCCGGCCTGGCGGCTCATCGGGACGACGGCGATAGGCCTATTGCTGTTGACGTTCACGCCCACGAAGTGGGCCATCCAGTTCGGCGCGTTCGCCGGACTCGCCGGCGCTCTCGGCGCGGTCACCGCGTTCACCTTCGCCCAGATTGGCCTGCACAGCCGCCGCAACCTGACGCTGTACATCGCCGCACTGCTGTTCCTGCTGGCGTGGGCCACCTCGGGGGTCAACGGCTGGTTCTACGTGAACAACTACGGGGTGCCGTGGTACGACATCCCGCCCGTCATCGCCAGCCGTCCGGTGACGTCGATGTTCCTGACGCTGTCGATCCTCACCGGACTGCTGGCCGCCTGGTACCACTTCCGGATGGACTACGCCGGCCACACCGAGGTCAAGGACAACCGGCGCAACCGCGTGCTGGCGTCCACACCGCTGCTGGTGGTCGCGGTGGTCATGGTCCTGGGCGAAGTCGGTTCGCTGGCCAAGGGTGCGGTTTTCCGTTACCCCCTCTACACCACCGGCAAAGCCAACCTAGCGGCGCTCAGCTCGGGCCTTTCCCCGACCAGTTGCGCCATGGCCGATGACGTGCTGACCGAGCCGGATCCCAATGCAGGTCTGCTGCAGCCGGTTCCGGGGCAACAGTTCGGCCCCGCGGGCGCGCTCGGGGGAATCAAGCCCGTCGGCTTCAAACCCGATGGGGTGGGGGATGACCTGAGGTCCAATCCGGTGGTGACCAAACCGGGGGTGGTGAATTCCACCGGGTCACCCAACAAGCCCAACGCCACCATGAGCGACTCCGCGGGCACGGCCGGCGGGAAAGGCCCGGTCGGGGTGAACGGGTCGCACGCGGCCCTACCGTTCGGACTCGATCCGGCCCGCACCCCGGTGATGGGCAGCTACGGCGAAAATTCGCTGGCCGCCACGGCGACCTCGGCGTGGTACCAGCTGCCTCTTGATTGGAAACAGCGCACCGGCGACCGGCCTCTGGTGGTGGTGTCCGCCGCGGGCGCTATCTGGTCGTATAACGACGACGGCACCTTCACCTACGGGCAGTCGCTGAAATTGCAGTGGGGTGTCGCTCGCCCCGACGGCACCACCCAGCCGCTCGCGGAGGTGCAGCCGATCGACATCGGGCCGTGGCCGGCGTGGCGCAATCTGCGGTTCCCGCTGGCCTGGGCGCCCCCGGAGGCTAACGTGGCACGCATCGTCGCTTATGACCCGAATCTGAGCTCCGAGCAGTGGTTCGCGTTCACGCCGCCGCGGGTTCCGGTGCTACAGACCCTGCAGCACTTGATCGGATCGCACACACCGGTGCTGATGGACATCGCGACCGCCGCGAACTTCCCCTGTCAGCGGCCGTTCTCCGAACACCTTGGCGTCGCCGAACTTCCGCAATACCGCATCCTGCCCGATCACAAACAGACGGCGGCGTCGTCGAACGGGTGGGAGGCCGGCGAGGACGGCGGTCCGTTCCTGTTCACTCAGGCGTTGCTGGTCACTTCGACGGTCTCGACGTACCTGCGCGACGACTGGTACCGCGACTGGGGATCGGTCGAACAGTATTACCCGTTGGTGCCGGCCGATCAGGCGCCGGATGCCGTCGTCGAACAGGGCGTGACCACAGTGCACGGCTGGAGCCGGCAAGGACCGATCAGGGCCCTGCCATGAGCGTCATCAACCACGAACGGCAAGCGGCCACCGATCAGCCCGACACCCGTCGCGATGTGCGGGTGACTCGCTGGGTCGCGACGATCGCCGGGCTGATCGGTTTTGTCCTATCGGTCGCCACACCGCTGCTGCCCGTAATACAGACGACTGCGATGCTCAACTGGCCACAGAGCGGCCAGCTGAATAGCGTTACGGCACCGCTTATTTCGCTGACTCCGGTGCAGTTGACGGCCACCGTGCCGTGCTCTGCGGTGAGTGGCCTGCCACCCGACGGTGGGGTCGTGCTGAGTACCGCACCCAAGAAGGGCAAGGATGCCGCGCTTAACGCGTTGTTCGTCGTTACGCACGGCCAGCGCATCGACGTCACCGACCGCAACGTGGTGATCGCCAGCGTGCCGCGGGATCAGGCGATGTCCGCGCGGTGCCAGCACATCGACATCACCTCCACACGCGCCGGCACCTTCGCCACCTTTGTCGGTTTGACCGATCCGGCGGGAAAGCCGGTGAGCGGTGGCTTCGCCGACCCCAATCTGCGCCCCCAAATCGTCGGCGTGTTCACCGATCTGACCGGTCCCGCGCCGCCCGGACTGCGGCTGTCGGCGACCATCGACACCCGGTTCTCCACCACCCCGACGACGCTGAAACTGGTTGCGATGGTGCTGGCGATCGTGGCCACCATCGTCGCACTGGTCGCGCTGTGGCGCCTCGACCAGCTCGACGGCCGCCGTATGCACCGGTTGATCCCGACCCGCTGGCGGAAGTTCACGCTGATCGACGCCACGGTGATATTCGGTTTCCTGCTGTGGCACCTGATCGGCGCGAATTCCTCCGACGACGGCTACATCCTTGGCATGGCCCGGGTCGCCGGCCACGCCGGCTACATGTCCAACTACTTCCGCTGGTTCGGCAGCCCGGAGGACCCGTTCGGCTGGTACTACAACCTGCTGGCACTGATGACCCACGTCAGCGACGGCAGCCTCTGGATGCGGCTGCCCGACCTCGTCGCTGGGCTGGTGTGCTGGCTGCTGCTGTCGCGTGAGGTGTTGCCCAGGCTGGGGCCGGCGGTGACCTCCAGCACGGCCGCAAACTGGGCGGCCGGCATGGTCCTGCTCGCCGGATGGATGCCGTTCAACAACGGCCTTCGTCCCGAGCCGATCATCGCGCTGGGCTCGCTGATCACCTACGTGCTGATCGAGCGCTCGATGTGCGCTTCCCGGCTGACGCCGGCGGCGCTGGCGGTAGTGACCGCCGCGTTCACCCTCGGGGTGCAGCCCACCGGCCTGATCGCGGTGGCCGCATTGGTTGCCGGTGGCCGCCCGATCCTGCGGATCCTGGTGCGCAGGCATCGCCTGGTCGGCACATGGCCGCTGGTTGCCCCGATGCTCGCTGCCGGATTCGTCGTCCTCACCGTCGTCTTCGCCGACCAGACCCTGTCAACGGTGTTGGAAGCCACCAGGATTCGCACCGCGATCGGGCCCGAGCCAGGCCTGGTACACCGAGAACCTGCGGTACTACTACCTCATCCTGCCCACCGTCGACGGTTCACTGTCGCGCCGGTTCGGCTTCCTGATCTCCTTGCTGTGCCTGTTCACCGCCGTGTTCATCATGTTGCGGCGCAAGCGAATCCCGGGTGTGGCCCGCGGGCCGGCGTGGCGGTTGATGGGCGTCATCTTCGGCACCATGTTCTTCCTGATGTTCACGCCGACGAAGTGGGTGCACCACTTCGGGCTGTTCGCCGCGGTGGGCGCGGCGATGGCCGCGCTCACCACCGTGCTGGTGTCACCGAAGGTGCTGCGCTCGTCGCGCAACCGGATGGCGTTCTTGGCGGCTGTGATGTTCTTATTGGCGCTGTGTTTTGCCACGACTAATGGCTGGTGGTACGTATCCAGTTACGGCGTCCCGTTCAACAACGTCATGCCGAGGCTCGCCGGACTCAGCATCAGCACAATGTTTTTCGTCCTGTTCGCGATCGCGGCAGTCTGGGCGTTCTTTTTGCACTTCGCGTCGCGGGATCACGGCGAGGGCCGGCTGGCGCGGGCGGTGACGGCAGCGCCGGTGCCGATCGCGGCCGGATTCATGGTGCTGGTGTTCATCGCATCGATGGTCGCTGGGATCGTGCGCCAATACCCCACCTACTCGAATGGCTGGGCCAACTTGCGCGAATTCGCCGGCGGCTGCGCACTGGCCGACGACGTGCTCGTCGAGCCGGACAGCAACGCCGGCTTTATGGCGCCGCTGCCCGGCGATTACGGCCCGTTGGGTCCGCTGGGCGGCGTCGACCCAGTAGGGTTCACCCCTAGCGGCGTACCGGACCATACCGTGGCCGAGGCGGTTCAGGAGACGTCGGTGCCGCAGCCCGGTACCGACTACGACTGGTACGCATACGATTGGCGCGCGCCGACGAAGCTGAAAGCGCCGGGTATCAACGGATCATCGGTGCCGTTGCCCTACGGCCTCAACCCCGATCAGGTTCCGCTGGCCGGCAGCTACACCACCGGCGCCCAACAGCAGAGCAAACTCACCTCGGCGTGGTACCAGCTACCCAAAGCCGACGACGGGCATCCCCTTCTGGTGGTGACCGCCGCGGGCACGATCGCTGGCAACAGCGTGCTGCACGGGCACACCGACGGGCAGACCGTGGTGCTGGAATACGGCAAGCCCGGTCGCGGCGGTGACATAGTCCCGGCCGGTCGGATCGTGCCCTACGACCTGAATGGGGAACAGCCGAGGGCGTGGCGCAATCTGCGCTTCGCCCGAGACAAGATGCCCGGGGACGCGACTGCGGTCCGGGTGGTGGCCGAAGATCTCTCCCTGACGCCGGACGACTGGATCGCGGTGACGCCGCCGCGGGTGCCGGAACTACGTTCCCTGCAGGAGTACGTCGGCTCGTCGCAGCCGGTGCTGATGGACTGGGCGGTTGGGCTGGCGTTCCCGTGCCAGCACCCGATGCTGCACGCCAACGGCGTCACCGAGATCCCGAAGTTCCGCATCACGCCGGACTACAACGCCAAGAAGCAGGACACTGACACCTGGGAGGACGGCGTCAACGGCGGCCTGCTGGGCATCACCGACCTGTTGTTGCGGGCCCACGTCATGTCCACGTACCTGTCCCGCGACTGGGGCCGGGACTGGGGATCACTGCGCAAGTTCGACACCATCGCCGACGCCCATCCCGCGCAACTCGACCTGGGCACCGCGACCCGCAGCGGGTGGTGGTCGCCGGGTCAGATCCGGATCAAGCCGTAGGCTTCTCGCCTGATCGAGCGGGCAGCGTGATCACTGTCACAGAAAGAACCGGGCGTGTCGGCGCCGTGAGACGTTCCGAAGGGGCTGCCGCGGGGTACGGACAAAAGGACCACGAGTGAAAGGAAAGTCATGGGCAGCAGTGGACCCGAGGAAGCCATCAAGGGCATCGTCGAGGACGTCAAAGGCAAGACCAAGGAAATCATCGGGATCGTCACCAACCGCGACGGTCTGCGCCGAGAGGGCCGCGCTCAACAGGAGAAGGCCGAAGCCGCGCGGAATGTGGCCAAGAAAGAGGCCGAGGCGGCTTCTGCCCGAGCCGCTGAGCAAGCCGCCGAGGCTCGTCAAAAGTCGGCCAAATAGGGCCTGAACCGGCTGGGCGGCAATGGTTTTCGGCCTTGCCGCCCAGCCGCGCGTTGTGGCGTCAGCCCAACGAGACGAGCTCGTGGACGGAGCCGTGGGGCAAGTCACCATCGACGTGGCGCTTATCTGCATGTCCTTCAACGAGATTGCGCCGTTGTGGTTGTCCAGGAACACAGTGTCGGCAGCATCGCGCCCGGTAGCGATGCGGACCAGTCGGCCTGATTCGGCACGGCCGATGACGGGTAGGCGTCAGGAGAAGCAACTCCGAACGAAGGAGGTCATGACCTTGCGCGCTGAAGAGGGCGACGAAACCATCGACGAGCTGGCTGACGAGGCCGCAAAGACTAAGAAAGAGCTCAACGAATCCACCGAGACGGGGAAGAAGCTGCAGGAGGAGTCGAAAGGCTCTGGTAAGCACACCTAGCCGATTCGTTGTGTCGCGCATCACATTGATGCCTCTGCTGTAAGGCATCTCTCGGGCTCAGGGCGTAGGCGGGCCGTCGTGGGGCCGGGATAATTAGACAAATGTCACTAACGGTTTCCGCCCTGGCCGGTCGCACGTTTATTGCAGTTCTCGCGGTGGCATCCGCGTTGAATCCCGCTGTGGCAGCAGCTGTTCCGGCCAGCGCCAGCAGCGGAGCGGTGGTTCCGCTGAGAAGCATCATGCGTGCGTGCGATTTCAACCCACTCCAGTGGGTGGGCGGGCAGAACCGCGCCGCGGCCACATCAGTTATTCGCGCTGCCGGTGGCACGGTAACCGCCGAGGTGCACCTGTCGGAACCTGGCTCGCCAGGCACCCATTTCGACGTCAGCCTGATTCAGGCGCCGCGCGCGTCGAGTTCGCTATGCGGTTCCGGGGGTCCGGGCGTCGCGGTCGGCAGTTTCGACACAGATGGGGCAGGCCAGGTGACAACCACTCTGCAGGATCGCATCCAATCGGGCACGACGGGAGCATGGGTTCTCATCCAGCGCCCGAACCCGTTTTCGCAGACGCCGGCCGAGTTCTACACGTCTGACTTCGTGGCGCCGGTCTAGCCTGCCGGCGAGCAGACGCAAAAGCCCCCAACACGCCATGCGGGAGGGGGCTTTTGCGTCTGCTCGGCGTGGAACCTAGATCGGAAGCAGACCGTGCTTGCGCAGGACCCGCGCGTGTAACTGCTTGTCCCGCAACAAGTGCAGCGACCGACGTAGCAGCAGCCGAGTCTCGTGCGGCTCGATGACCGCGTCGATGAAACCGCGCTCGGCGGCGATCCACGGCGTGGCCATGTTGAGGTTGTAGCCCTCGATGAAGTCCCGCTTGATCGCCTGCGCCTCGGGCGTGGTCGGGTCGGGGAACCGCTTCATCAGCAACTGCGCGGCGCCGTCGGCGCCAATCACCGCGATGCGGGCGGTGGGCCAGGCGAAGTTGAGGTCGGCGGTCAGCTGCTTGGATCCCATGACGGCGTAGGCGCCCCCGTAGGACTTGCGGATCGTGATCGTCACCTTCGGCACATCGGCCTCGACGACCGCGTACAGGAATCGCCCGCCGCGCTTGATGATTCCGCCCTTTTCCTGCTCAACACCCGGCAGGAAGCCAGGGGTGTCGACGACGAACACCAGCGGCACGTAGAACGCGTCGCAGAACCGGACGAACCGGGCAGCCTTGTCGGAGGCCTCGTTGTCGATCGCGCCCGAGATGTACATCGGCTGGTTCGCCACCACACCGACCGGTCGGCCATCGACCCGGGCGAACCCGGTGATGATGGCCTGCCCGGCCTGAGCGGCGACGTCGAGGAAGTCGCCGTCGTCGAAGATTCGCAGCAGGATCTCGTGCATGTCGTAGGCCGTGTTGTCGGAGTCCGGCACGATCGAGTCCAGCTCCAGATCGCTCGGGGTGACCTCCGGCTCCAGCCCGGGGTTGACCAGCGGCGCCGGGTCGAAGCAGTTCGGCGGCAAGAACGATAAGAAATCGCGAACGTATTGGAACGCCGCCGCCTCGGACTCCACCACCTGGTGGATGTTGCCGTAGCGCGCCTGGGCTTCGGCGCCACCGAGCTCGTCGAGGGTGACGTCCTCACCGGTGACGTCCTTGATGACGTCGGGGCCGGTGACGAACATATAGCCTTGGTCGCGCACCGCGACCACCAGATCGGTCTGGATCGGCGAATAGACCGCTCCCCCAGCACATTTGCCGAAGATCAGCGAGATCTGCGGCGCCAGTCCACTCAACAGGTCGCCGCGGCGGCCCAGTTCGGCGTACCAGGCGAGCGACGTGACCGCGTCCTGGATGCGGGCGCCGGCGGAGTCGTTGATGCCGATGATCGGGCAGGCGACCATCGCGCACCACTCCATCAGCGCCGCGACCTTGCGCCCGAACATCTCACCGACCGAGCCTTGGAACACCGTCTGGTCGTGGGAGAACACCCCGACCGGACGGCCGTTGATGGTCGCGCGTCCGGTCACACACCCGTCGCCGAAGAGCGCGTTCGGGTCACCGGGCGTCCGTGCCAATGCGCCGATTTCCAGGAAGCTGCCCGGGTCAACCAGATCGTAGATGCGTGAGCGGGCGCTCGGGATGCCCTTTTTCTCGCGCCGGGCGATTGCCTTTGGATCACCGGGTTCCTTCGCCAGCTCTAGCTTGTCGCGGAGTTCAGCCAGCAGCTCGGCGGTGGTCTTGGTGGTCACTTGGCTGCCTTCTCCTCTGCGTCAATCTTGTTGAGCGCCTGGGTCATGTGCGCGCCGACCTTGGCGATGATCGGCTCGTCGATGGCCTGGATGTGCTCGCCACCGATCGGCACGACCTCCAGATCGGAAACGTAGTCGCCCCAGCCGCCGTCGGGCTTGCGGGTGGCATAGCGCGGCTCGAACGTGATCGCGTCGTCGTGGTAGCGGTCGGCCATGTAGAGCGTGACGTGACCGTCGTAGGGCTGGACCTGGACGGTGTCGATCGCCCGGTTGTCCAGATACGACGTGCGCTGATGCTCGATGATCCCGCCGGGGATCTGCACACCGCTCTGTCTCACGGCCTCCAGCACGAACTTGACCTGCCCCTCGTCGTCGAGTTCTTCGAGCTGCTCGTAAGGGATTTCGGGGATCTCGACGTTGAAGGTCCGCTCGGCGAAGCGGGCGTAGCGCTCCCAGCGCTTGCGGGTCTCCTCCTTGGTCTGCGGGATCTCCTCACCGGCGCGCACCGCGTCGATCAGCCCGACGAACGGCACGTCGCAGCCCTGTTGCTTCAGCCCGATCGCGCACGCGTAGGCCAGCACCCCGCCCAGCGACCAGCCGACCAGGATGAACGGCCCGTCGCCCTGCAGCTCGCGCAGCTTCGGAACGTATTGGGCGGCACGCTCTTCGATGGTGCCCTCGACGCGCTCGAAACCGTACATCGGGGTGTCCGGCGGCAGGCGGTTCAGCAACGGCTCGTAGACCACCGTCGACCCGCCCGCGGCGTGGAACACGAATACCGGTGGCTTGGTGGAACCTTCGGGCCTGGCTCGGATGGTGCGCACGAAGCCGTCGATCTCGCCGGCCTCCAGGTACTCGCGCACCGTGGTCGCCAGCTCCTCGATGGTCGCGGCGGCTTTGACGTCGTCGACGGTGATCGGCCCCTCGGCGCGTTCGGAAAGCCGCTGCGCCATCTTGGTGGCCGCGTCGTCGTCCAGCTTCGGCAGCGCGTTGAAGATGCCGCCCGGGGACTTGCCGGTGACGATCGCCCACGTGGCGAACGCGACCCGCTCGGCGGCGTCCCGCGGGGGTATGTCGGAGCCCAGCGCATCGGCGACGGCCTGCTGGTTGAGCGCCTGCGCGGCGGCCGCCAGGTTCGGCTGCCCAGTCGGACTAGCCGGGGCCGGCAGGATTGGTGGGCGGCGGCGGGATCGGTGCCTCGGAAGGCGGCGATTCGGGCTGCGTCTCGGGCTCGGCCTCGCATCCGGCGCGGTGCGGTCGCCGAAGCCGGTGTCGCGCCGGACAACTAGCGCCGCCTGCTCCTTGGCGATCTCGTCGGCGGTCTGGGTCTTCTGGTGCTCGTGCAGATCCTGCACCTCGTCGCGATGCTCGATCGCGTACTCGATGAGCTTCTCGACGTTGTAGAGGTTGGCGTCGCGGACCGCCTGCAGCTGAATCGGCGGCAGGTCGAAGTCGTACTCGACGCGGTTCTTGATCCGCACGGCCATCATCGAGTCCAGGCCGAGCTCGATCAGCGGCACCTCCCAGGGCAGGTCCTCCGGCTCGTAACCCATCGCCATCGACACGATGCTGGCCAGCCGCTCTCCCACGGTCTCCCCGGAATCCGGTGACCACCGGGCCAACCCGCCCACCTGGCGGGCGGTGAGGCTGTCGGTCACAGCGCCGGCCTTGTCGGACTCGTCGGCTGTCGGCTCGGCGACCGGTGCGGCCGCCTCGGCCGCCGCGGCGGTGACCGTCTGCGCGATCGCCGCACCGGCGCCGACGGCCGTCGGCAACACCGCGGCCTGGCCGGCCCGCGATACCAGCGCGTCATAGACCAGCGTGAAGGATTCGTCGATGCGCGCGTGGATTTGAACGGCCGCCCCGCCGGGGTGGCGGGTCAGCGTCGTCACCAGCCGGGCATTCTCGGCCGGCACGGCCCGTTGCTCGGACGCGACGAGTTGAGCATCCGGAAGGACTTGTGTCGCAGCGGCTTTCACCAATGCCGCCAAGTCGGTCGCGTCGCGCGGCGCGTACTCCCACACGTGCCGGCCATCCGGCATCGCCACGTGCGTGCCGGGCATCAGCACCGACCCGTCGCCGGAGAAGTGCGCGTTGAGCCAGTGCTCCTTGCGGCGGAAGCGGGTCGGCGGGATGTGCGCGTAGTCGTCGGGACCGCCAGCGGGCGTGAAGAGCGTGCGGATGTCGAGGTCATGTCCCTACACGAACAGCTGCGCCATCGCCGAGGTCATCGCGTCGACATCGTCTTGCTTGCGGGCCAGCGTCGCAATCAGTTGCGCGTCAGGCAATCCCGCGGCCGCGGTGGTCAGGCCGATCTGCATCAGCGCAACCGGGTTGGGCGCGAGCTCCAGGAACGTGGTGTAGCCGCTGTCGACGGCGTTGCGGACGCCGTGGGTGAAGTAGACCGAATGCCGCATTCCCTTGAGCCAGTACGCGACATCGTGAATCGGCTCGCCGCCGGGCTTGACGTAGGTGCCCTCGTGGATCGTCGAGAAGATTCCGACGGTCGGGCTCAGCGGCGCAATGCCCTGCAGCTCGGCGGAGAACTCGCCGAGCAGCGGATCCATCTGCGAGGTGTGGCCGGCGCCCTTGGTCTGAAGTTTGCGGGCGAAGCGGCCCTCGGCTTCGCAGCGGGCGACGATCGCATCGATCTGCTCGGGCGGACCGCCGATGACGGTCTGGCTGGGTGCCGCGTAGACGCACACTTCCAGGTCGGGGAAGTCGGCGAACACCGTCTTCAGCTCGTCGGCGGAGTATTCGACGATCGCCATGAACCGGATGTATTCGCCGAACAGCATCGCCTCGCCCTCACCCATCAGATGCGAGCGTGAGCAGATGACTCGGGTGGCGTCCTGCAGCGACAGGCCGCCGGCGAAGTAGGCCGACGCCGGCTCACCCAGCGATTGGCCCACCACCGCTGCAGGTTTGGCGCCGTGATGCTTGAGCAGCTCGCCCAGCGCGATCTGAATCGCGAAGATGACGACGTTGCTGGTTTCGATGCCGTAATCGTGCGAGTCGTCGAGGATCAGCTCGAGCACCGAGTAACCCCGCTCGTCCTGGATCAGCGCGTCGACCTTCTCGATCCACTCGGCGAAGACCTCGTTGCGCAGATACAGGTCCTTGCCCATCTTGCGGTGCTGCGCACCGAAACCGGCCATCGCCCACACCGGGCCGCTGGTCACCGGCCCGTCGGTGCTGAAGACGTTCGGCTTCTGCTTGCCGTCGGCGATCGCGCGCAACCCTTGATGGCTTCCTCGCGGCTTGCCGTCGGCGATCGCGCGCAATCCCTTGATGGCTTCGTCGTGGTCGTGGGCCAGCACCACCGCGCGGGAGCGGCCGTGATTGCGCCGCGACAGCGCGCGGCCGATCGACTCCAGCGAAGACGCTTGGCCCTCCGGGCTTTCCATCCAATCGGCCAGTTCCGCGGCGGCGATCTTCTTGCGCGACGTCAGGAACGCCGACACCGCCAGCGGCACCAGCGGCACCGGGGTCTCTTGCGCCGCCAGCTCTTCCAGCGCGATCTCTTTGAGCCGCAACGCTTCCTCGGTGACGCCGGGCAGCTCCGGTTCTTCTTCGGCCACCGCCGTCGCGTGTTCGTCGTCCCCAGAGTTTAGGAACTCGCCGTACTCGTCGAAGCGCATTCCACCGACGTACTCGCCGGGCGCCTGTTCCGCGGGCTTGGCCTCGATCTCTGGCTGCGGCTCTGGTTCGCGTTCGACAACGTCGCGCGGCAGGACCTCACGCAGCACCACGTGCGCGTTGGCGCCGCCGAAGCCGAAGCTGGACACGCCGGCAACCGCATACCCGCCGTAACGGGGCCAGTCGGCGGCGGTGTCCAGGAAGCGCAAATGCGCTGCGTCGAAGTCGATGTAGGGGTTGGGCCCGGCGTAGTTGATCGACGGCGGCAGCTTGTCGTGCTGCAGGGACAGCACCATCTTGGCCAGGCTGGCCGCACCGGCCGCCGACTCCATGTGCCCGACATTGGTTTTGACCGCGCCGAGCAGGGCCGGCTTGTCGGCGGGGCGGCCGCGGCCGATGACCCGGCCCAGCGCCTGCGCCTCGATCGGGTCGCCGAGCACCGTGCCGGTGCCGTGCGCCTCGATGTAGTCGACACTGCGCGGGTTGATGCCGGCGTCCTTGTAGGCCCGGCGCAGCACGTCGGCCTGCGCGTCTGGGTTGGGCGCTATCAGGCCGTTGGACCGGCCGTCGTGGTTGACCGCGCTGCCGGCGATCACGGCGAGGATCTGGTCGCCGTCGAGGCGCGCGTCATCGACACGCTTGAGCACCAGCATCGCGCCGCCCTCGGAGCGGGTGTAGCCGTCGGCGTCCGACGAGAACGACTTGATCCGGCCGTCGGGCGCGAGCACCTGACCGATCTCGTCGAAACCGAGCGTCACCACCGGGGTGATCAGTGCATTGACGCCACCGGCGATGGCCGTGTCGCACTCACCGCTGCGCAGCGCCTGCACGGCCTGATGGGTGGCGACCAGCGAGCTCGAGCAGGCGGTGTCGACCGCGACCGACGGCCCGTGGAAATCGTAGAAATACGAAACCCGGTTGGCCACAATCGAACTCGCCGTGCCGGTGATCGCGTAGGGGTGGGCGACGGTCGGATCGGACATCGCCAGGTAGCTGTAGTCCATGACGGATGTGCCGACGTACACCCCGACGGATTCGCCGCGCAGGCTGGACGCGGGGATGCGCGCGTGCTCGAGCGCCTCCCAGGTCAGCTCCAGCGCCATCCGCTGCTGCGGATCGATGTTGTCGGCTTCGGTCTTGGACAGCGCGAAGAACTCGGAGTCGAAGCCCTTGATGTCAGTCAGGTAGCCACCGCGGGTGCGGGCCTTCTTGATGAGCTCGGCCAGCCGCGGTTCCTCCATGAACTCCGACCAGCGGCCCTCGGGCAGGTCGGTGATGGCGTCGCGACCCTCCAGCAGCGCCTGCCAGGTCTCCTCGGGACTGTTCATGTCACCGGGAAGCCGGGTCGCCAGGCCGACCACCGCGATGTCGACGCGCTCGATCGGCCCGCTGCGCGTCCAGTCGGTGTCGTCGGCGGTCGCATCGTCTTCGGGGTCGCCCTCGACGATCCAGTCCGCGAGAGATTCGATGGTCGGATGCTCGAAGGCGGCCGCGATCGACACCGTGACCCCGGTGCGGTCCTCGATGTCGGCTGCCATCGCCACCGCGTCGCGCGACGAGAGACCCAATTCCACCATCGGCGTGGCCTCGTCGATTCTGTCCGGCGACAGCCCGACCGCGTTAGCGATCCAGTCGCGCAGCCATCGCCGCACCTCGGCAACGGTCATGTCGGTGCGCGCCGGTGCGACCGCGCCTTCGGCCGCTGGTTGCGAGTCGGTATCTGTGTCAGTCATTTTGGCGATCAGTCAGCCTCGTCGGGGAATGCGTTCGGGGATGCGGTACCGCCGCGCAGGCTGCCGTCAAGGTAGGCGGTGCGGCAAGCGCGGCGGCCGATCTTGCCGCTGGAGGTCCGGGGAATCGATCCGGCCTGCACGAGCAGCACGTCGCGCACGGTCACGCCGTGCCGGACGGCGATGGCCGTCCGGATGTCGTCGGCGATGGGCTGATGGTCGAGCTTGTGCGTACCGGTAGCCCGCTCACTGACGATCACCAATTGCTCGGAGGTGTCGTCCGGGTCGTACTTCACGCCGGCGTGCGGGTCGTCGAACACCTCGGCAGGCAACTGGTTCAGCGGCACCGAGAAGGCGGCCACGTAGCCGGCTCGCAGCGCCCGACTGGATTCCTGCGCCGAGTACTCGAGGTCCTGCGGGTAGTGGTTGCGCCCGTCGATGATGACGAGGTCCTTCACCCGGCCGGTGATGTAGAGGTCGCCCTCGTGGTAAGTGCCGTAGTCGCCGGTGCTTACCCACGTTCCGTCGTCGGGGGCTCCCTCGGCGTGCGACGGGTTGGTGCGCGACTTGAGGATGTTCTTGAAGACTTCGGAGGTCTCTTGCTCCCGGTTCCAGTAGCCGGCACCCATGTTCTTGCCGTGCAACCAGACCTCGCCGATCTGCCCGTCGGGCAGTTCGGTGGCCGTCTCGGCGTCGACGATGACCGTCCACTGGTCGACACCGATCTTGCCGGCGGAGGCTTGCGCAACGCCGTTCGGCGCGTCGGCGGGCACCTCGACAAAGCGCTTGTTGTTCAACGCGTCCCGCTCGACGTGGACGATCTTCGGCACGTCCGACATCGGGGTGGTCGAGACGAACAGTGTCGCCTCGGCCAGGCCGTAGGACGGCTTGATCGCCTTCTCCTGGAAACCGTAGGGCCCGAACGCCTCGTTGAACTTGCGTATCGATGCCGCCGACACCGGCTCGCTGCCGTTGAGGATCGCCTTGACGTTGCTGAGGTCCAGCGGCGGATCACCGTCCTTGGGCAGCCCACGCAGCGCGGCATGTTCGAATGCGAAGTTCGGGGCGGCGGAGATGGTCCCGCCGGTGTCGCCGTCCTTACGCGCGAGCTCGCGCATCCACCGGCTGGGCCGGCGCACGAAGGCGGCGGGCGTCATGAAGGTGAAGTGGTAGCCGACCACCGTCGACAATAATGCGGTGATCAGACCCATGTCATGGAAGAACGGCAGCCAGCTCACGCCACGGTCGCCTTCCTGGCCTTCCAGCGCATCGATCACCTGGACCACGTTGGTGGGCAGGTTCAGGTGCGTGATCTGGACGCCGGTCGGGGTGCGGGTGGAGCCGGAAGTGTACTGGAGATAGGCGACGGTGTCGTGCCCGGCGGGCATGTGCTCCCAGGTGGAACCGACCTCTGCGGGCACCGCGTCGACGGCGATGACACGCGGCCGCTCGTTGGCCGGCCGGCTGCGGAAGAACTTGCGCACCCCCTCGGCGGAATCACTGGTGGTCAGAATCGCCGACGGCTCGCAGTCGTCGAGCACCGCATGCAGACGGCCGACGTGACCCGGCTCGGACGGGTCGAACAGCGGCACGGCGATCCGGCCGGCGTACAAGGTGCCGAAGAAGGCGGAGAGGTAGTCCAGGTTCTGCGGACACAGGATGGCGATACGGTCACCGGGCTGGGTGACCTGCTGCAGCCGCGCGCCCACCGCACGGTTGCGGGCACCGAAATCGGCCCAGGCGATGTCTCTCGCGACACCATCCCGTTCGGTGGAAAAGTCCAGGAAAGTATAGGCCAGCTGGTTTCCGCGCACCCTCGCCCACTTCTCGACGTGCCGAACGAGGTCGGTGTTTTCCGGAAACCTGATCTTGCCGTTCACGATGAACGGGTTGTGGTACGGCACGCCACTCAACTCCTGTCAAAAAGCTCTAGGTCGGGTCACATCCGGATGAGCTATCACCGACGGTTGCACCTGGCTCGGGTCGGCCAGCGGGACTGCGCACAATTCGCCTGTCCAGGTCGTCGCGAACGGCAAACCTCACAGATGCTACTCAAAGCACATCCGGCAATCCGCAACGCATCGACTCGCTCTGCCGACCACAACTGCTCTTAAATTTCTCTTAATGTTACGGGGCGCCGCGCCGCGGACCAAATCCGAAGGTACCGCTTGACGCAATTGTGATCGATGCAGCCGGGCCGTGTCTTAACGCAAGTTTTAGGGCTCAGCCGTGTTTCGGGTGTGGCGCGTTCTCGACCGTTTGGTGCGCCCAATTCAAGGCCCACTCGGTGGCAGGCTGTCCGTCCAGACTCCAGAACTGGGTGGTCGCATACAGCGCGTGCACCGGCTGGCCGGCGCCGCCGGCCAGGACGTCGAGCGTCTTAGGCAGGTTGGCCAGGCTGAACGCGTCCTGCGGGGCGGCGCAGATCAGGTCGCCGACCCCGCAGATCTCGTTGGTCTTGCTGTTGAGCGTGCCGAAGCCGCCCGGCCGCGGGCCGGTCATGGTCAAACCGAGTCCGGACAGCACCGGCACTTCCTGCAAGGTGACCTCGGCGCCCTCGCCCGGCGGATTAGGTCCGATGTCCTGGCCCACGCCTTGCTGGCGGCGGCCGTCAGCGATCAATGTCACACCGAGCACCAGATCGTCGTCGACCGGTCCGCGGCCATTGCCGACATCGCTGGCGATGTCGCCGGCGATGACCGCCCCCTGGGAGAAGCCGACCAGAACATAGCTGGTCAACGGGCACTTGACGTTCATGTCGGTCATAGCCTTGACCGCGGCGCGGGTGCCCTCGGCCCGGCTGTCGTTGTAGGACATCTGGGTGTCGCCGCTCAGCGGGTTGTGGAACTGCGCGGTATAGGGAACGGTGTACGTCTCGACCCGGTTGGAGTTGAACTGTTCGCTGATCGGCCGGGTGACGTTGAGCAGCAACGCCTTCGGGAACTCGACCGGGTTGAGCGGATTGTCCTGCAGCGACGATTCCCAGGTGCCGGGAATCGCGATGAGTTGCACGTCCGGGCAGCTGGCGTCCTGAGAGACCGGCCGCGGCTTGTGCGGGAAGGCCGAGCTGCTGGTCGGTGGCACGATGCTGGGCGGGACCGCGCTCGGCGCGGTGTTCGGTTGCCGCAGCATGGTGACCACGGCGTAGATGACCAGCCCCACCACCAGCGCCGTCGCGGCGGCGGCGATCAACGCGAGGGTGCGGTGGCGCTTCCGCCGGGAATTACGCCGCGAGTTAACAGCCATGGTCTCCTGCTAGCAGAGTCGGTCGGTCGCATAGTCGACTCAGTCGACAGCGGGGCAGCCGTAACGTCTGCCGCAACCCTTAACGGTACCGGCTTGCGGCACCGCCCCCGGCTCACCAAGCCGGCGAACGGCGGCGGGTCGGAGCCCTAGCGGATCGCGCCGACGATGTCGCCGGACATCGCGCCCAGCTGACCGCTCCACGAGCCCCAGTCGTTGCTGCCGCCGCCGGGGAAGTCGAAGTGGCCGTTGTGCCCACCGACGTTGCGGTACTGCTGATAGAAGAACCGGGCGTTGCCCATGGCCTCGCCGGCCTGACCGATCATCGCGGCGGCATCACCGCCCATGTTCATCGGGCTCCACACCCAGACGCGGGAATTGTTCTGCGCCAGCAGACCGGCGTGCACCCAGGGGTCGTGCCACTTCCAACGACCCAGCTGCGCAGCGCCCCACATGCCGTTGGCGTCGACGCCGCCGAATTGCTGCATGCCGGCCACGATCGCGCCGTTGGTCGTGGTGTTCGACGGGTACAGGAACCCCGACAGCGAACCCGCGAAGCCGTAACGGTCCGGGTGGAAGCACGCCAGGGCCATCGCGGCGTATCCGCCCTGGGATGCGCCCACCGCGGCGTGGCCGCCCGGCGCCAGACCCTTGTTGGCGGCCAGCCAGTCCGGCAGCTCGGTGGACAGGAACGTGTCCCACTGCTTGCTGCCGTCCTGCTCCCAGTTGGTGTACATGCTGAACGCGCCGCCGGCCGGTGCGGCCACCGAAATCCCCTTGCCGGCCAGAGTGTTCATCCCGTTACCGGCCGTCACCCAGTTGCTGACATCGGGCGCGGCATTGAACGCGTCCAGCAGAACCACCATGTGCGGTCCGCCGCCCAGGAAGGCCACCGGGATGTCCCGGCCCATCGCCGCCGACGGCACCATCAGCGACTCGTAGCCCGCGGCGCGGGCCGACCCGCTTTTGACCGCCGCGACACCTCCGATCCCGATCGTCAGCACGGCGGCGCACAGGAGCCGTAGCAGCATCGACAGACCTCTCATACTGACCTCGCTCGTCGCTCGACCACCAACCCGGGGAATGCAGATCGCCCCGTTCCGCAAGGTAGCTAATCACACCGCGAGAAACCGGACGCCGGAAACGGCGAACGGCGACGACCCCGCAAGGTCGTCGCCGTCAGCCGTGCTGTTATTCGGCTCAGGTGTGCTGGCCGGTCGCAGCGGCGGCCGGAGCACCCGGAGCACCCGGGGCCGCGCCCGGGCCGGGACCCGCACCCGGCGTCGCGCCGAGCGTCCGCTGCAGGTCGGGCAACATGGCGTGCAGCTGCGCACCCCAGTACGGCCAGTCGTGCGTGCCGTTGGCGTCGAAGTTGAACACCGCGTTGTGACCACCGGCCCCGTTGTAGGCGGCTTGCCACTTCAAGTTGCTGGTCCGCACGAAGCCCTCGAGGAACTTGGCCGGCAGGTTGTCGCCACCGAGGTCCGACGGCTTGCCGTTACCGCAGTACATCCACACGCGGGTGTTGTTGGCGACGGTCTTGCCGACGTTCAGCAGTGGGTCGTTGCGGGCCCAGGCCGGGTCCTCCTTCGGGCCCCACATGTCCGCGGGCTTGTAGCCGCCGGCGTCACCCATGGCCAGACCGATCAGCGACGGTCCCATGCCCTGCGAGGGGTCCATCAGACCGGAGAACGAGCCGACCTCGATGAACTGCTCGGGGTGGTAGTTGGCCAGGTTCAGCGACGACGCACCGGCCATCGACAGGCCGACGGCGGCGCCGCCGGTCTGCTTGACCCCTTTGGAAGCCAGGAACGCGGGCAGCTCGCTGGTGAGGAAGGTCTCCCACTTGTAGGTCTGGCAACCGGCCTTACCGCAGGCCGGCTTGTACCAGTCGGTGTACCAGCTGGACTGGCCACCCACCGGCATCACGAGCGACAGACCGGACTGCAGGTACCACTCGAACGCCGGGGTGTTGATGTCCCAACCGTTGAAGTCGTCCTGGGCGCGAAGACCGTCGAGCAGGTACACGGCGGGTGAGTTGGCGCCACCGCTCTGGAACTGGACCTTGATGTCGCGGCCCATCGCCGCCGACGGCACCTGCAGGTACTCGACGGGCAGACCCGGCCGGGAGAACGCTCCCGCGGTCGCGGACTCGCCCACGACGCCGATCAGCCCGGGCAGCAGGGCCGCTGCGGCGGCTCCCACTACGAGGCGGCGCGGCATCCTCTTTGCGGCGCCACGAAACCTGTCAACAAGGCTCATTTCTTGCTTCCTCAATCTTGTCGGGCCCATATGCATTGGGTCGGACTGCATGCGCCAGCCTGATTGCTTCGCTGCGCTGCTGTGCCCGTGTAGTCAACCACATCGTCGGGGATGTCTTCTCCCCGGCGTGGGTCCGTTACCGGTCCCTCCGCCGCGGACAGGCCCGCTCAACTCGGCTGCTGATCACCCCGTTGTGAATGTGCCGACGAGCGGTCGCACGCCGGTAAGAATACATAAGCCTCGTTGCTGAGCGCCGGGCGGGGCGATTGCTCTGACGGTCGCTGCATGCCGGCGGAATAGCCGCCAAAAAATCTCTGCCGATCATTGGTCGCTAGGCCTCAATCCACGCCGGCTAGGGCCCGGTAGCCGGCAGACCCGTGTACGGGACGCCGGACTCCGGCACGTCCAAGCCGCACCTGATGAGTTCGTAACGCGGTACCCGGTCGATTCGGTACTTGGTGAATTCATAGGAGTGCAGGAAGTTCGAAAGGAACCGATGGAAACCCATCGGCGCACGTACCGAATTCAGCACCGCCTCGGTCGCCGGACATTGCAGGGCCTTCTCGGCCTGGACAACCCACTGCGCGTCGAGGTACCCGGGAACGCCCGGATACCACTTCACCCATGGTCCGTCGGCGATCACCCAGTCCGGAAAGAGGTTCTTGTCGTGGCCGATCCGGCCGTGCTGCAAACGCGCGGTGTGAGCGGCAATCGGGTTGGCCAGTCCGATTTGGTCGATCACCCGGACGTCCAGCCCGACGTTCATGCCCACCATGCCGAGGTTGGTGAAAAACACGGTGTGCGGCCCCTTTTGCGGTGGGGGCGGCGGTGTACCCGGCGGCGATGCCGGCCGGATAGGCGGGACCAAGTCCCACTGATCGTAATTGCCGGACGGCAGCAGCAAGGCCCCCTCCGGAGTGTTGTTGAGGGCGACCAGCACCGCACGCATCCGCGGATAGTCCAGATAGTCGGCGGCGGTCAGCGGGTGCGCGTGACCCGTCGCCTGCGCGTAGAAGCGCCGCTCATCGACGATGCCCGAGTAGGTGACCCGGGTGGCGTCGTCGCCCATTCCGGGCGAATTGGCCGCCCACAGCGACCAGCCCGCGACCGCCATCCACAGCGCGCTCACCGCACCGGCCAGCCAGTAGCCGGCCTCACGGGACAGTCGGGTGCCGTCGGGAAACACCACGGGCACCACCGCTACCGGCGCGAGCAAACACAGCAGCGGTGCCAGCAGAACTCGGCCGTGCATGAAATCCCCGCCCTGCCTGATCCAGTACACCGCCTGGAGCAGCCCGCTGACGAGGATGAACACCACTACGGCGGCAGGGCTTTGCACCGACCTGGCCAGTGGCCCGTGCGCGGGGGCGGGGGTGTATCGAATCCCTTTTCGGCGGCCGGCGGAGACCACCAGGGCCAGCCCCGCCAGCAACACCGCCGGCACCCACAACGCGTAGGGCCGGTTGAAGTTCGACAGGTAGATCAGGCCTTGTGACCATTTGTCGCCCGCCGCATCCTTGGCCAGCGCGGTCCCGGGGAACAGCAGGCCGTAGTAGCCCATCCGGAAGATCTCGGAGGCCACCGGAAGCAGCCCGCCGGCCACCACGATCAGCACTCGGCGCCGCCGGCTCTTTGCGGCGATCAGCATCATGATCAGCGCCAGGCCGCCAATCAACGCGAGCTCGGGGCGCACCAACACACTGCACCCGGCGACAAAAGCCAGCGTGCCGGTGAACAACCGCCCGGACGGACGCACCCGCATGGCCTGCGACCAGCAGACCATCATCCACCAGAGCAGCCCGATGTAGGCCATCACCAGCCCGCTCTCCAGGCCGGAGGTAGCGAAGTCACGCGCCGGCGGGACCGCGATGTAGACCAGCGCGCCGGCCGGCAGCATGACCGCCCGTCGGCCCAGCAGGCCGGGCGCGAACAGCCGGCCGGTGCCCAACATCAGCATCGCCAGCCCCGCCACACTGAGCAGCAGGGCCAGTACCAGGGCCACGTACTCCAGGCGCATCGGCCAGTTCAGCCAGCCGCCCGCATACACCAGATAGGTCCACACCACCGAGGTGTTGGCTTCGACCCGCTCGCCCTTGTTGAACACCGGGCCGTTGCCGGCCAACAGGTTACGCACGGTGCGCAAGACGATCAGTCCGTCGTCGGCGATCCAGCGCCGCTGCCAGGCACCCCACCCGAACAACACGGAGACGACGACCACACTCGCCCAGAGACTGACCCGGACCGTGACGTCGTACGGGAACGACGGCGGGCCCACCGCTCTTGTTGGCCACCGGCCGGCTTGCGCGACGGGGCCGGGCTCTTGGCGGCCACGTCAGCCGAGGATAACCGCAGCACCAATGGTTCCGATCCAGGCCAGCGAACAGCAGCTGCAGCACCCGGTCACGCAGCGCGATGTCTTCGGGTTCCCCGGCCAGGCCGCCGTCGACGTCGACCGCGTATCGCAGAATCGCGATCGTGAACGGAACCATCGAGATCTTGAACCAGGAACCCGACGCTGCGTCGCGCTCGAATGCCCACAGTCCGTAACACACCACTACCGCCGTGGCCGACATCGTCCAGACGAAGCGCAGGTAGGTGCTGGTGTAGCTTTCCAGCGATTTGCGAATCCTGGCCCCGGTGCGCTCGGCCAGTTGCAGTTCGGCGTAGCGCTTGCCAGCCACCATAAACAGCGACGCGAACGCCGCTGACAGCAAAAACCATTGCGACAGGTGGATATCGGTGGCCGCGCCGCCGGCGATCGCGCGGAGCAAATACGCCGACGAGACGATGCAGATGTCGATCACCGCTTGGTGTTTGAGGCCGAAGCAATACGCCAGCTGCATGCCGATGTAGACGGCCATCACCAGCGCCAGGTTCGGCGTGAGCCACCACGCAAGAAGTAGCGAGGCAACCCCGAGGACCGCCGCTAGCGTGTACGCCAGCCACTCGGGCACCACGCCGGCGGCGATCGGCCGGAACCGCTTGGTGGGGTGCTCACGGTCGGCCTCGACGTCTCGAACGTCGTTGATCAGATAGACCGACGAGGCCGCCAGGCAGAACACCACGAACGCGACGGCGACCTGGCCCAGCACCTTGACGTAGTCGTAGTGGACGTTGGTGCCGAGCGCGGCCAGCGGCGCCGCCAACACCAGAACGTTCTTCACCCATTGCCGCGGGCGCATCGCCTTGACCACGCCGACGATCAGGTTGGCCGGGCGGTCCGCTCACCGGCGCTTCGTCTTTGATGTCCTCACTCATTCGCTCGCTCCACCTGTGATCTTGCCGTCGATCCGAGCGGCAATGGCCGCGACGACGGCGCCGACGACCACGCCGGTGGCCACGTCGCTGGGATAGTGCACGCCGAGCAACACCCGCGAGAGCGCCATCGGCGGCACCAGCATGACAGGCAGCGGCGCTCCGGTGGCACGGGCCAGCAGGATGGACGCCGCCGTGGTCGATGTGGCGTGCGCCGACGGGAAGCTCAGACGGCTTGGTGTGCCGACGTTGACAGCGACCGCCGGATGATGCGGACGCGGACGCCGCACCACACGCTTGATCAGCACGGCAGCCGCATGCGCGGCGAAGGCCCCGGCGCCGGCCACCAGCCAGGCCCGGCGCCGCCGCGGCTGCAGGATTGCACCGATCGCCGATACCGCTAACCAGCCGATACTGTGCTCCCCGAAATACGACAGGGCCCGCGCGGCCGCCAGCGCACCGGGGCGTTCGGCCAATGCCGATTGGACCGCTATCAGAGCAGCCACTTCACCACGTGGCGGTGCCGAATCAGCTGCGATGTCGGCCATTGCGCGACACGTTGTCTTGAGCCGGCAGCAGCACCGTCTCCCACTTCTCCTTGCTGGACAGCACCGGCAGCGCCTCGCGGTAGATGCGGCGCATCTCGTCAAAGCGACTGAGAAGCTGCCGCTGACGCTGCAGCGACTGCCACAGCAACGCGAACATCTTGGCTCGGTCCCGCTGCCGGTAGACGGCGCCACGACCGTCGGCGGTCGTGACGGTGGCGCCGTCCAGAGTGGACAACCGGAACCACCGAGCGTCTTGGGTCGGCACGTTGAGCTGTGGGCGCTGATGGTGCGCCGGGTCCGCCCGCTTAAGTTGATGCAATGTGCCGCGGACCAGTCGGTACCCGATTACCAGCGGTTTCACCGGCGGTTTCATTTCGTAGTTGCGCTGCGACGGTGCCGGCAGCTCGTCGGACGATGGCAACACCACCGCATCGGGGTAGGCCTTGCGCATGCGGTGTACCTCGGGCAGCGCGGATTCCAGGATCGAGAAGATGTGCTCTGGGCCGGCCAGGAAGTCGTCGATCGCCCTGTTCTGAATGGCGACTGTCGAATACTCAAGGCAGGACAGGTGTTTGAGTGTCGCCTTGAGGTGGCTGCGGACCAGCCCGGACACGTCGCCGTCCCAGTGCATGGCCGCGACCACCAGCCGGTTGCGCAGGTGGAAGTAGGCCTGCCAGTCGATTGCGTCGTCCTTGTCGCTCCATGCCATGTGCCAGATCGCCGCACCGGGCAACGTGGCGGTCGGATAACCATGCTCGGCGGCGCGCAACCCGTAGTCGGCGTCGTCCCATTTGATGAACAGCGGTAACGGCTGGCCCAGCTCCGCGGCGACCTGTCGCGGGATCATGCACGTCCACCAGCCGTTGTAGTCCACGTCGATGCGCCGATGCAGCAGCAGGCTGCGAGGGTCGTTGTCGCTCAACGGGTATTCGGCGAAGTCGTGGTCGTACTCGGTATACGGCGCGGAGGTCCACATGAAGTTCGACCGGTCGACCATCTCGCCCATGATGTGCAGATGCGACGGCTCCTGCAGGTTGAGCATTTGGCCACCCACCAGCATCGGTTTCTTGGCGAAGCGGTGCATCGCGAGAATGCGCAGAATGGTGTCGGGCTCCAGCTGGATATCGTCATCCATGAACAGGATCTGCTGGCAGTCAGTGTTTTTCAGCGCCTCGTACATCACCCGGCTGTATCCGCCGGAGCCGCCGAGGTTGGGCTGGTTGTGGATCGAAAGCCGATCGCCCAGGGGCGCGGCCGCGGCGGCGAAGTCTGGGTGATCGCGCACCTTCGAAGTGCCCTGGTCGGGCACAATCACCGCGCCGATGACTCTGTCCACCAAGGGATCTGAGGTGAGGTCACGCAGCGCGTTGACACAGTCGTTCGGTCGGTTGAAGGTCGGGATGCCAACGGCGACGTTCGCCACACCCGGCGCGGGCGTGTCGGAGTACCACCCGGCGCTGAGCAGCGTCACCTTGGTGTCAGTGGTGATGTCGAACCAGATCCATCCGCCGTCTTCGAACGGCGCCAGTCCCACCTCGAGCTCGACCGTCACCGGCTGATCCCCGGCGCTGGCGAATTCGCGCCCTTCGACGAAGATCCGCGCACCGGTGGCCTTGGTCCGGTAGACGTCGATGCGACCGGCACCGGTCAGCTCGGCCCGCAGCACCACCGACGTGCACGTCGTCCAGCGCCGCCAGTAACTGGCCGGGAACGCGTTGAAATAGGTGGCGAACGACACCTCGGACTCGGCGCCGATCTGCAGTGACGTGCGGTCGGTCGCGTGCGCGCGACGAGAGTTGGTTGTCGACTCCTCCAGGTAGAGCTTGCGCACATCGAGCGGTTCGCCGGGACGCGGCAGGATGACGCGGGCCAACAGGCTCACGGCCTTACCGGATTGCCCGCTTTCTTCTTGCGAGGTCGGGGCTCCCGCGTTGGCCGTTGCGCTGGCTGCGTCGTCGCCGGTGGTCTTAGTCATCCCTGGATGGTTCCCCTGTTGTTCTCGTCGAGCGATGCACCGTCGCGCAGGTGCGGTGCCAGGATGTTGTCGTACATGTTCAGTGCGCTGGCGATGGCCATGTGCATGTCGAGATACTGGTAGGTGCCGAGCCGCCCACCGAAAAGCACCTTCGCCGAAGCGGTTTCGTCTTTCGCTCTGGCCCGGTAGGCGGCCAGCACGGTGCGGTCGGCCTCGGTGTTGATCGGGTAGTAGGGCTCGTCGTCATGGTCGGCGAATCGGGAGTACTCCCGCATGATCACCGTCTTGTCCGTCGGGTAATCCCGCTCGGGGTGGAAATGGCGGAACTCGTGAATGCGGGTGAACGGCACGTCGAGGTCGTTGTAATTCATCACCGGGGTGCCCTGGAAGTCCCCGATCGGCAGCACTTCGACCTCGAAATCTAAAGTGCGCCAGCCCAAGTGGCCGTCCGCGAAATCGAAGTAGCGGTCCAGCGGGCCAGTGTAGATGACTGGAGCGTCCGGACAGGCGGCGCGCAGCTCGTCGCGCACGTCGAACCAGTCGGTGTCCAGCCTGACCTCGATGCGGTCGTCGGCGGCCATGTTCTGCAGCCAGGCCGTGTAGCCGTTGACCGGCAGACCCTCGTACGTGTCGTTGAAGTAGCGGTTGTCGAAGGTGTAGCGCACCGGCAGCCGGGTGATGTTGGCCGCGGGCAACTCCTTGGGGTCGGTCTGCCACTGTTTGGCGGTGTAACCCTTGACGAAGGCCTCATAGAGCGGACGGCCGATCAGCGAGATGGCCTTCTCTTCGAGATTCTGGGCGTCGCCGGTGTCGATCTCGGCGGCCTGCTCGGCGATCAGCTCACGCGCCTGCTCGGGGCTGAAGTAGCGGCCGAAGAACTGGGACACCAGTCCGAGCCCCATCGGGAATTGATAGGACTGCCCGTCGTGCATCGCGAAGACCCGATGCTGGTAGCCGGTGAAGTCGGTGAACTGCCGCACGTAATCCCACACTCGCTTGTTGGAGGTGTGGAACAGATGCGCACCGTACTTGTGCACCTCGATGCCGGTCTGCGGCTCAGCCTCGGAGTAGGCATTTCCGCCGATATGCGGGCGCTTTTCGACGACGAGCACGCGCTTGTCGAGCTGGCTCGCCACGCGCTCGGCGATCGTCAGGCCGAAAAATCCGGAGCCGACGACGAAAAGGTCGAAACGAGTGGTCATCGGTTGCCTAGGGTATCCGACGGCGCGACCATAGCCCGCTTGGCGGGGCGCTCGGCCGGGGTGTTTGGTGCGCATCGTTCGCCGGCGGCGTGGATACCAGCGCCGCGGCGGATGATCGAGCGCATTTTGATGACGAAGGTCGCGATTGCCTCACGATTCGATCTCGCCACTCTAGTCACACCAATCACGTCAGTACCATCGATCACGTGTCGCGAGTAGCACTCTTCAAGGCACCGTGCGCGTGCTGAGCGCGCATGAAACCGAGAACGCATAGTCCAGATTGAGGAGACTTCCGTGCCGAACCGACGTCGACGCAGGCTCTCGACAGCCACGAGCGCAGTCGCCGCTCTGGCGGTCGCGAGTCCATTTGCTTATGTGGCCGTCAGCGGTCTGCTGACCGACACCAAACCCCCCGTTGAGCACCATGAGTTCGTCAAGGCCGCCGGGATGACCGACCTGCCCGGTGAGTTGATGAATGCGCTATCGCAGGGTCTGTCGCAATTCGGGGTCAACCTCCCGCCAGTGCCGAGCCTGACCGGTGCCACCAGCCCTGGGATGGCCTCGCCGGGTCTTACGTCACCCGGCCTCATGTCACCTGACCTGGCCTCGCCGGGCCTCACCTCGCCCGGCCTCACCACCCCCGGTCTGACCTCGCCAGGCTTGACCTCGCCAGGCCTGACCTCGCCGGGCCTGACCTCGCCCGGCCTGACCTCGCCGGGCCTCACCACCCCCGGTCTGACCTCGCCGGGCCTCACCAGCCCCGGCCTGACCCCGGGCACGACTCCAGGTCTGACTCCGGGCACGACTCCCGGTCTGACGCCGGGCGCGACCCCGGGCCTGACCCCCGGGACGACGCCGGGTCTCACCCCGGGCACGACTCCGGGCCTGACCAGTCCGGGACTGACCAGCCCGGGCGGTCTGACGCCCGGGCTGACCAACCCGACCGGCTTCGATCCGTCGCTGACCAGCCCGGGTCTCGGCGCCAGTCCGAGCGAATATCCGATCAGCGACCCGATCGGATTGGACCCGGGCGCCGGCGGCACCTACCCGATCCTCGGCGATCCGTCACTCGGCGCTGCGCCGTCCGGCGGAAGTAGCGGCGGCCTCGTCAGCGACATGATGAGCGCGGCCAACCAGCTCGGGGCCGGGCAGGCCATCGACCTGCTCAAGGGCCTGCTGATGCCGGGCATAACGCAGGCCATGCACGGCGGCGCCGCTGCACCGGCTGCTGCACTGCCCGGTGCGATACCGGCGCCTCCGGTACCGGTACCGCCGGTGCCGACGCCCTGATCGGAACCCGGCCTAACGGACTTGCCACCCGAAACGGCACCGCAGAAGTGGGACCGAGCGCGACCCGCGCGACCCAATCTCTGCGGTGCCGTGCCGTGGGTTCGTTAACTTAGTTCACTTACGTAGCGTGTCGAATCATCTGCACCACTAGACACATACGTAACATCGGATGGTGCCGATCCGCTGTCCTGGCCGTCCCGCACCGAC
The DNA here is from genome assembly GCA_963791535.1 of uncultured Actinomycetota bacterium. Taxonomy (GTDB): domain Bacteria; phylum Actinomycetota; class Actinomycetes; order Mycobacteriales; family Mycobacteriaceae; genus Mycobacterium. Next base: position 169,045 of record CAWBSW010000012.1, read on the forward strand.
GATGCTGTTTACCGCCATCGCGGCGACCGTGGTCATTCTGCCGTGGGCGACGGACCCGGGCACGGGACATCGGGACGAGCGGCATGAGGCCGCCCGCTCCGCCGACACTCATCTGGCCCAACAGCCGTTGGTCGGGCTCGGCGGCGGCGTCACGGTCCGCGAAATCAGCCAAGCCACATCGTTTTCCATGGTCGCGCTGACCGGCGGAGACCTCAGCGGCACGTCGGCGCGGATACGCGCCCGGCACGCCGACGGCTCGTGGGGTCCGTGGTATGAAACCGAGGCGCTGCAGGCCCCGGGCGGCCACGGCTCAGCACCGGGTCCATCCGGCACCGATCCGGTGTTCGTCGGCAAGACCACCACTGTGCAGATCGCCGTCAGCCGCCCACCCGGCGTGCCGCCGACCGAACGGCCGAGCGGCCCGAAGCGGACCACAGCCGGCCTGGGCTACCTTCCGGCCACCGTGGAACAGCCACTGGCGCAGAACATCTCGGCTGTCCTTATCTCCCCGCCACAGGCGCCGGCCGATACCCAGTGGACGCCGCCCACCGCAATCGTTGCGGCGGGTCAGCCGCCCAACATCATCGGTCGCGCGCAATGGGGCGCCGACGACTTGGTGCGCTGCGGGAACCGACCGTTCGACCAACCTATCCGCGCCGCCGTCGTCCACCACACCGCCGAGAGCAACGACTACCAGCCGCAGGACTCGGCGGCGATCGTCGCGTCGATCTACGCCTACCACACCCAAATATTGGGCTGGTGCGACATCGCCTACAACGCGCTGGTCGACAAGTACGGCCAGGTATTCGAGGGCAGGGCAGGCGCGCTCACCGGGCGAGTGCAGGGCGACCACACCGGCGGGTTCAACCGCGAAACCTGGGGTGTGGCAATGATCGGCAACTTCGACGACCTGGCGCCGACGCCGATCCAGCTCAACACCATCGGCCGGCTGCTCGGCTGGCGGCTGGGACTGGATCATGTCGACCCCAAGGGCACAGTCACGTTGGCGTCGGCTGGCGGGGAGAACACCAACTATCCCTTCGACGCCACCGCGACGCTGCCGACTATCTTCAGCCACCGCGACGTCGGCGCCACCGATTGCCCGGGTAACGTCGCCTACGGACTGATGGACGAAATCCGCAATACGGCAGCGCGTTTCAACAGCCCGCCCCGACCTGAAGACCTGGCGATAGCGCTGCAGGGCGGCGCGATCTATGACCGGTGGCAGTCGATGGGCGCGATGAACAGCGTGTTGGGCGCGCCGACATCGCCGGAAGCAACCGCGACGGGCTCGGCGCGCTACGCCACTTTCGACAAGGGCGCGATGTACTGGTCGCCGGAGACCGGGGCCGAACCGGTCACCGGAGCCATCTATGACGCATGGGCCTCGCTCGGCTACGAGCGCGGTGCGCTGGGGTTGCCGACCAGCGGCGAGTTCCAGGAACCGCAGTGGGTGAAGCAGAACTTCCAGCACGGCACGTTGGACTTCGACCGGCTCAGCGGGCGCGTCAGCCGGGTGATCGACGGTGTCGCCGAGGAATTGCCGCCGTCGCCGCCAACCGGACCGCCGATGCAGCTCGAGCGGTTCTCACCCGTACACGCCGCCGAATGAGCCCGCGGCGCTGGGCCGATTGCCCTACTTCTCCTCGCGTCGCTGCGCGACGCGCATCGTCGCAGGGCTAGAGCCACCAACGCTCCAGCACCCGCGCCACCCCGTCGTCGGTGTTGGGTGTGGTCACCTCGTCGGCGGCGGCGATCGCGTCGGGATGTGCATTGCCCATCGCCACCCCGTGGCCGGCGCGCAGCAGCATCGGCACGTCGTTGGGCATGTCCCCGAAGGCGACTACGTCGTCGTCGGTGATGCCCCGCGGCCGAGCGAGCTCGGCGATGCCGGTGGCCTTGCTGATGCCCAACGGCACGATCTCGATCAGCCCGTTGTTCGTGGAGTAGGTGATGTCGCCCTCGATACCGACATGCTTGGCGAGCTCGGCGGCCATATCGGCGCTGCGGGCACCCGCCTTGCGGATCAGTAGTTTGACCGCCGGGTCGCTCAGCAGATCTTCGATGGACACCTCGGTGTTGTCGGGATTGAGCCAGGCGTGTTCGTAGCCCGGCGAGCTGACGAACTGCGGCGTCACCGCGTCGTGCGCGCTGCGGCCGATCCGCTCAACGGCCAGCCCGGCGCCCGGGATGACGCGCGTCGCGATCTCTACCAGTTCGCCCAGCGTCGCCACGGACAGCGTCCGCGCGGAAACCACCCGGTCGGTCGCGGGATCGTAGATCACAGCGCCGTTGGCGCACACCGCCATCGGCGCGAACCCGAGGTCGTCGACGACCGGCTTGATCCATCGCGGTGGGCGACCGGTGGCCAGCACGAACTGCGCCCCCGCCTCGACGGCGGCGCGCACCGCGTCGCGCGTGCGCGGGCTGATCCTCTCGTCGTCGGCGAGCAGCGTGCCGTCCACATCGCAGGCGATCAGGGCGGGCAGGGTCACCGGGCCGATCCGCCTTCGCAGCCAGCCAGAGTGGTCAATGCGTTCCGCTTTGGTTTTGCCCCGGCCGCGTCACGCCGTCGGTTCCGTACTTGTCAAGGCGCTCTTGCAATTCGGCCAACCGGATCGCTCTGGAGTCCTCCTGGGTCGGCGCGCTGCCACCCAGCCGCCGCGGCACCCAGAACTCGCCCTCGGGATGCGGATACTCCTCCTGCACCCGGTACAGCAGTTGGTTCATCGATTCGCGGAGCGCGGCGTTGAGTTCCTCGGGGGTGCCCTCCGGGGGCAACGGCCGGCCGGCGGCCACGGTGATCGGAACCTTGTTGCGGAACACCTTCTTTTGGTGATCTTTGGGCCAGATGCGATGGGCGCCCCAGACGATGAGCGGGACGATCGGCACCCGCGCCTCCAGGGCCATTCTGGCCGCCCCGGTCTTGAACGCCCTCAGCTCGAAGCTGCGGCTGATGGTGGCCTCGGGATGCATCCCGATCAGTTCGCCGTCGCGCAACCGCTGCACGGCGATCTCGAAAGCGTCGTGCCCGCCTCGACGGTCCACCGGAATCAGCCTGGCGTGCTTGATGACGTAGTTGACGGCTTTCACGTCGGCCATCTCGGCCTTGATCATGAAGTACATCCGCCGGCCCCGCTCACGCGCGGCGAACAACGGCGGCAGCCAGTCCAGGTAGCTGGTGTGGTTCTGGGCAAGTAACGCGCCGCCCCGCTCGGGAATGTTCTCCAGGCCGTGGAACGTGAACTTCGTTCCGTTCATCGCGACGACCGGCGGCACAACCCACTCCCCGAACCGGTAAAACGGCTCAGCCATGCTCGGCGCTCCTTTCGTGCAGCCGACTCCTCAGCTGCTCGACATGTCACCCGCTGTGCTCCGCCCGTTTCCGGGCACGCTCGGCCTTTTCAGTTTCCTCAAGAATCTTTGCCTTCGCCACCGTAGGTGCGCCGCCGCCGAGCCGCTCCGGCACCCAGAACGCACCCGCCGGGTGTGGATATTCCTCTTGCACCCGGTGCAACAACGACGTCATTTCGTCGCGCAACGCCGCGTCAAGGTGCTCGACGTCGCCGACCGGGGGCAACGGCCGGCCCGCCGCCACGATGACCGGGATCTTCTTGCGGCCGACATTTCGCGGGTGGTCTTTCGTCCAAATCCGTTGTGCGCCCCAGACGATCAGCGGAATCATCGGCACTTCTGCCTCGATTGCCATCCGCGCCGCCCCGGTCTTGAACTCCTTGAGCTCGAAACTGCGGCTGATGGTCGCCTCGGGCATCAGGCCGACCACTTCACCGGCTTTTAGCAACCGGACAGCCTCGGTGTAGGCCTCGGACCCGGCTCCGCGGTTGACCGGAATTGTCTTGGTGTGCTTGATCAAGAAGTTGACGATCTTTACCTGCTGCATCTCGGCCTTGATCATGTAGCGGATGCGCCGCCCTCGGTAATGCACGGCAAGCGCGGCCGGTAGCCAATCCACGTAGCTGGTGTGGTTGATCGCCATCACCGCGCCGCCGGTGCGAGGAATGTTCTCCAGGCTCTGGTAGGTGATCTTGGTGCCGGTCGCCGCGACCAGGGCCTTAGCCGCGATCTCGAGACTTCGAAAGACCGGCTCCATGCCACTACTCCGGCGCGCCCGCCGGATCCGCTCGTTCACGCGCCGCCCGGGCGGCCGCGCGTTGGCTGGCTTCCTCGGCGTCCAATCGGGCAGCCTCCGCCAGGGTGGGGGCGCCGCCGCCCAGCCGGTGCGGCACCCAGAACTCGCCGGCCGGATGCGGGCCGTACGAGTCCTGCACCCGCTCCAGCAGATGCTGCATGCGGGAGTGCAGCAACGCCGTCAGATCGGGCGCGGGCAGCGTCGGCAGGATCGGCTCGCCGACCGCGATCGTGATCGGCACTTTCGGACGGAACAGTTTCTTGGGATGGTCTTTGGTCCAGATCCGCTGGGCACCCCAGACGATGTGCGGGACGATCGGCACGTCGGCCTCGATCGCCATCCGGGCGGCGCCGGACTTGAACTCCTTGATTTCGAAACTTCGGCTGATCGTCGCTTCGGGATACACGCCGACCAACTCACCAGCCCTGAGCCGCTCGACGGCAGCTTCGTACGACGCGGCGCCGCTGGACCGGTCCACCGGGATGTGCCGGCAGCCCCGCATGATTGGCCCGGTGATCTTGTTGTCGAAAACCTCCTGCTTGGCCATGAACCGCACTTTGCGCTCGCGGTGCTCCTGGTAGGTGGGTAACCCCGCGAGGGTGAAGTCGAAGTAGCTGGTGTGGTTGATGGCGATGACGGCGCCGCCGGTGGCAGGCACGTTCTCCTGCCCGATGACCGTGAAACGTAAGCCCTGCACACGCCACGTCAGCCGCACGAGTTGGATGATCGTCCCGTAGACCGGTTCCACGGTGAACAAGCCTAGTGTTCTCGGCTGGGCGGCAGTACCGGGTCGGGCGTTTAGCTCGGCACTCCGGCTAAGCTCGGGGGCGGCGGATCGGCGACCAATCGCGTCGCGAAACTAGCTATTGAAGGGCATCGGTGCAGGTCACAAGCGTCGGGCATGCCGGCTTTCGAATCGAGACCCAGGCGGGCAGCATCCTGTGCGATCCGTGGGTCAACCCGGCTTACTTCGCGTCGTGGTTCCCCTTCCCGGACAACAGCGGGCTGGACTGGGACAGCCTCGGGGACTGCGACTACCTCTACGTCTCGCACCTGCACAAGGACCACTTCGACGCCAAGCTGCTGACCGATCACGTCAACAAAGACGCAGTCGTACTGCTACCGGACTATCCGGTGCCCGACTTGAAAAATGCGCTGCAGATGTTGGGGTTTCACCGGTTCTTCGAAACCACCGACTCGGTGAAGCACCGGATCACCGGGCCGAAAGGCGACCTCGACGTCATGGTCATCGCGCTGCGGGCTCCCGCCGACGGCCCGATCGGCGACTCCGCGCTGGTGGTCTCGGACGGCGTGACGACGGCGTTCAACATGAACGATGCGCGCCCGGTCGATCTGGACGTGTTGACGTCGCAGTTCGGCCACATCGACGTGCACATGCTGCAGTACTCCGGCGCGATCTGGTACCCGATGGTCTACGACATGCCATCGCGCGCCAAGGAGACGTTCGGCACGCAGAAGCGGCAACGCCAGATGGACCGGGCCCGTCAGTACGTCGCGCAGGTCGGCGCGACGTGGGTGATCCCGTCGGCCGGGCCACCGTGCTTTCTGGACCCCGAGCTTCGCGATCTCAACGACGACCACGGCGATCCGGCCAACATCTTCCCCGACCAGATGGTGTTCCTCGACCAGATGCGCGCGCATGGACACGACCGGGGTCTGCTGATGATGCCCGGGTCGACGGCCGAATTCTCCGGCGCACAACTGAACTCGCTGAGCCATCCGCTGCCCACCGACCAGGTTGAGGCGATCTTCACCACCGGTAAGGCGGCCTACATCGCCGACTACGCCGCCCGCATGAAACCGGTGCTGGCAGCCGAGAAGGCCAGCTGGGCGCCCGCCACCGGTGACTCGCTGGTGGAACCGTTGGGAGCGGTATTCGAGCCGATCATGTTGGCCGGCAACGAGATCTGCGATGGCATCGGCTATCCCGTCGAACTCGTGGTCGGCCCGCAGCGCGTGGTGCTCGACTTTCCCAAACGCACCGTGCGGGAAGCGATTCCCGACGAGAAGTTCCGCTACGGGTTTGCGATCCCGCCGGAACTGGTGCGCACCGTGCTGCGCGACAACGAGCCCGACTGGGTCAACACCATCTTCCTGTCCACCCGGTTCAGGACGTGGCGGGTCGGCGGCTACAACGAATACCTGTACACGTTTTTCAAATGCCTGACCGATGAGCGGATCGCTTACGCCGACGGCTGGTTCGGCGAGGCGCACGACGATACCGCGTCGATCACCATGGACGGCTGGCAGATTCAGCGTCGGTGCCCGCATCTGAAGGCTGACCTGTCCAAGTTCGGTGTGGTCGAGGGCAGCACGCTGACCTGCAACCTGCACGGGTGGCAGTGGAACTTGGAGAACGGCCGCTGCCTCACCACGCGGGGCCACGAGCTTCGGAGCTCCCGGCTATGAGCGCGGTCGGCTACGGCTCCTACGATGACGGCCAGGTCCAGCTGGACCGGGAAGCAATCACGTTGCGCCGGTATCACTTTCCGTCTGGCACATCGAAGATCATCGCGCTGGACAGAATCCGCGGGTACAAAGCGCAGCCGCTGGGGCTGTTCATGCACCGGTTCCGCATCTGGGGCAGCTCAGACCTGCGCCGCTGGCTGCCGCTGGACGTGCGGCGGCCGCTGCGGTCAACACTGATCACCCTGGACGTGCCGGGGACCCGACCGAGCCCCGCGTTCACCCCGGCGGACCCGGACGAGTTCACCGCGCTGCTCGACGAGCTACTCGACCGGCGGGATTAGCAGCAGGCCGGTCAGCGCCCGGCGTCAGCCAGCGCTTGGTGGGCCGCGTTATATCCGGGGATGAAGGTGATCCCCGGGCCGCCATGGCATCCGGTGCTGGCCAAGTAAAGCCCGTGGAGCGGAATCGGTTGTCCGATAAAACCTTTCGGCCCGGGCCGGTTGGGTCCGACCTGCTGCGCGTGGAACAGGCCGTGGCAGTAGTCGCCGCCTGGCGCGCCGAACATCACTCCCATGTGCTTGGGCGTGAAGGTGGTATGCCGGCCGATGCTGCGCTCGAAATTGGGCGCCAACCGGGTGATCTTGTCTATCACCCGCTGACCCATCTCGACCTTGGCCGCGCCGTAGTCGACTTCGCCCTCGATCGGGAACCACAGTGCGAACGCCGATGCGGCGTGCTTGCCCTCGGGTGCCAGGTCGGGATCGTTCTGCGAGGGAATCTGGAAGACGACCGTCGGGTCGGCGGGCACGATCCCGCGCCGGCAGTCCTCCCACTGCTGCTGGACCTCCTCGGGCGTGCTGAAGATGCCGATCGACGCCTGCATGCTCGGGTCGTTGAGCGCCTCGTAGGGCGCGGCGAACTCGGGGGCCTCGTCCAACGCGAAGTGCATTTGAATGTAGCTGCCGCGGTGGTCGATCCGGGCATAGCGTTCACGGATGTCGGCGGGCAGCGCCGCGGCGTCGATCAGCTCGTTGACCGTCACGTCGGGTGCGATCGCGGAGATCACGATCGGGGCGGTCAGGGTCTCCCCCGCCTCGGTGTGCACCCCGCCCACCTTGCCGTCGTTGACGACGATCTCGGTCACCTTGGTGCGCAGCCGAACCTCACCGCCGCCGTGGACCAGCGACTCGGCCAGGTGTTCGGTCAGCGCGCCGATGCCGCCGCGCAGCTTCTTCATCTGCATGATGTCACCGTCGGGAACGCCGAGCCCGAAGGCAAGTGCCGCCGCGCTGCCCGGCGTGGCGGGCCCGCGGTAGAGGGTGTTGACGGCCAGCACGGTCATCGAGCCGCGCAGCGCACCATGCTTCTCGCGGTCCGGAAGATAGCGGTCCAACACATCGGTGACCGAGCCGAACAACATGTCATCGATGGCCGAGCGTTCGAATTCGTTTGTCGCACAGGCATACATCTCGTCGATCGTCTTCGGCGGCGTGCCGGCCTCGAACCGGCCCAGCGCCCGGGTCGGCGCCTGGGCCCAGGCCATCAGCCCGGCCATTCCGTTGACGGCGTCCGCCCCGTGTACCTCGTTGAGGTGGGTGAACAGCTTGATCGGGTCGCTGTACTGGATCATCGGGTCGTCGCCCACACCGCGCAGTGCCACCGACATCACGTCCAGGTCGATGGTCGGTAGCGTGTCCAGGCCGAGTTCCTGCCTGACTACCGGCGCGGTCGGGAACTGCACCGAGCCCGCGATCTCGAATTGGTAGCCGTCGAACAACTCAACGGTGGACGCCATGCCACCCGCGTAAAGCTTGGATTCCACGCACAGTGTGCGCAGCCCGGCGCGCTGCAGCAGCACGGCGGCGGCCAGCCCGTTGTGTCCGGCACCAATGACGATCGCGTCGTAATCGGTCATCTGCTCCGCCCTTCCGCTCTGCTGCGCAGGCTGGCATGGATGCAAAGTTTTGTCAATTATGACGAAACTGGGTCGGGCGTCCAAGCGTCGGTGATGCCGGCGCGCAGGGATTCCAGCGCCAGATGGCACACCCGCGCCAGCTCGCCCAGTGACCGGTTGCCACTCAGCATCCACACTTCCATCGCGCCGAAAACCGCCGCCGCGATACACCGCGCGGTCACCGCCATGAGCAGCCGCCCATCGGGCGTCGGGTCGGCGACACAGCTACGGCGTTGCAGCTGCGCCTGGATGGCCTCGGCGAAGTCGGCTTGGACGTCCTGAATGTGGCGGACGATACGGCCCGGGTCTAGCTCGCCGCCCCTCAGCGTCGCGATTTTCGCCACTGCTTCAACGTCATAGGGAAACGAGAAGATCGCCGATTGCACCGAATCGATTATCGGTTCACCGGCCGGCCGATCGTCCAGCGCAGCCCGAAACCAGTGCAGTCCGGTGTAGTCGGCAAACAGCAAATCGTGTTTGGACCGGAAGTGGCGATAGAACGTCCGCAGCGACACTCCGGCGTCGGCGGCGATCTGCTCAGCCGAGGTCTCTTCGACCCCCTGGGCCAGGAATCGCACCAGCGCAGCCTGACGCAGCGCCTCTCGCGTGCGCTCGCTGCGCGCCGTCTGCGCGGGCCGGACCATGGCAGTAAGGTACCTCAGTTTTGTTATGTCATTATTGACAAAACTTACCGGCGAGGTGAGACTTCGCCCATGATCTGGCTTTACGTTCACGCAATCCTCGGGCTCGCCGTCATCGGTTGGATTCTCGCGTCGAACCCGAAGATCTACGCCAAACCGGCCGACGGGCCGTGGCTGTCGCCGCTGGAATGTGTTTACTACGCGGCCGGCATCGCCTCGATCGCGCTGGGCTGGTACTTCAACATCCACTTCGTGCTCGCCGCGGGCGGACAAGGCAGCATCGTGCAGGGGCCGGCCAGCTACCCGCATTTCCTGGCCCAGCAGTTCGCCAACCCGGCTGCCGGATCGGGCGACCAGGACTACATCATCGCGAATGTCATTCTGCTACCGGTGTTTACCATCGTTGACGGCTACCGGCGTGGCATCCGGCGTCCCTGGCTGTTCTTCGTCGCCAGCTTCTTCACCAGCTTTTCCTTCCCGCTGGCCTGGTATTTCGCCACCGTCGAACGGCAGCGGCGGCATGCGCAAACTTCAACCGTGCCGACGCCGGTAGACGCCTAAGCGGTGAGTCCGTCGCTGCGGTAATCACTTTCCTCTGCCGCAAAGCTGTCGAGCCGCGGCGGCAGCGGCCAGTGGTGGTGGCCGACTTGGTTTCCACCGCGTCGTTTAGCGACATACATTGCGTCGTCGGCTGCCGCGATCAACTCGAAAAGTAAGTCGTCGTCATCAGCTGCCCGGTAAGCAGGATGAATGCTGGCGGTGCCGATGCTGGCAGTGATACCGAAGGGTAGGGCGGCGACCACGTCACAGAGTTGCTGTGCTCGCAGGTCCACCTCGTCTGGATGCCAAATATCGGCGATCACGAATTCCTCACCGCCCGAGCGGCCGATGACTGCGGTGTCGTCGGTGGTGTCACGCAGCGCACGTGCCACCGAGACCAGCGCATCGTCGCCGGTGCGGTGTCCGTAGTTGTCGTTGAGTTGTTTGAAGCGGTCCAGATCGATCACGGTGATCACGAAGTGGGCCAACTGGTCGCGACCCTGCTCCAGGCGCGCTTTCCCGCGACGGCGAAAGGCGCGCCGGGTCAGCAGTCCGGTCAGCTCGTCACGTTCAGCCCGCACGGCATCGGCGCCGAGCACGTGCACAACCACCTGGACGCCGAAAGGCACCGCCAGATTTAATAGGAGCAGCAGCGTATAAGCGCACAGGGCGGCAACGATGTTGAATTTCGCCGCTACGCGTATCCCTTCGACGGCGCCGATCACGCCGGCGATCGCGAAGTTGTAGGTCATCAACGGCGCGGTGTGGAACAGGGCAATGTAGCTGGCCATAATCGCGAACGTCATACAGCCCAGCAGGGCAGCGTTGGGTTCGCTTTGGGCCAGCGTCGCCAGCGTGATGCTGGCATTGCACAGCACGGCGTACCGAATCGCCTGGGCTCGGGTTGGCCAGCGTAGCGCCCACAGCAGAGCACCAATGGTGGCGCCGCCGCAGGCAGCCAGCGCGCAGGCGACCTGAACAACCCCGCGAGGTCCTGTCGCGCTCCAGATCGTCCCCAGCGCGACCAGGCCCGACGACAAGCCGACCACCGAGATGGTGGCACGAGTAAGTCTGCCCATACCGCGGGCCTGCAGGTGTGAACTCAGCTCGTCGTAGTGGTCGGGCTGTCGCCACCACAGACCGAGCCAGCCCATTACGCTCACACATCCCTCCGACGCGGTTGCCCCATCCACGCATGCAGGACGTCGGTCAGACGATCTTAAGCCAGGGACGGGACCCTTTCGTGCGCTATTTGACCTTTGCCCTCAACGACGGCAGCAAAGCGCGCGAAACCCGAGACGGGAGCGCGCCTATTTCGGCTCCAGCAGGTCAACGCCGACGAACGGCACCAGCGCGTCGGGAACCCGCACACTGCCGTCGGCTCGCTGGTGGTTTTCCAAGATGGCGACCAGCCAGCGGGTGGTGGCCAGCGTGCCGTTGAGCGTCGCGGCGATCTGCGGCTTGCCGGCGGCATCCCGATAGCGGGTGGCCAGCCGGCGGGCCTGGAAGGTGGTGCAGTTCGACGTCGAGGTCAGCTCGCGGTAGGCGCGCTGCGTCGGCACCCACGCCTCGCAGTCGAACTTTCGGGCCGCCGACGAGCCGAGATCGCCTGCGGCCACGTCGATTACCCGATAGGGCACCTCGATGCGGGCCAACATCTCTTTTTGCCAGCCCAGCAGCCGCTGATGCTCGGCCTCGGCGTTGTCCGGCGTGCAGTAGACGAATCCTTCGACCTTGTCGAACTGGTGCACCCGGATGATGCCGCGAGTGTCTTTGCCGTAACTGCCGGCCTCGCGGCGAAAGCACGACGACCAGCCGGCGTAGCGCAGCGGGCCGCCGGACAGGTCGAGGATCTCGTCGGCGTGGTAGCCGGCCAGCGGCACCTCCGAAGTCCCGACGAGATAGAGGTCGTCGGCCTCCACCCGGTACACCTCGTCGGCGTGCGCACCGAGGAAGCCGGTGCCCGACATCACCTCCGGGCGTACCAATACCGGTGGAATGACCGGGATGAAACCGTTGTCGGCCGCCAGCCGGATCGCCAGCTGCAGCAGCCCCAGCTGCAGTAACGCGCCGCGACCGGTCAGGAAGTAGAACCGCGATCCGGATACCTTGGCGCCGCGCTCCATGTCTATCAGGCCGAGCGCCTCGCCGAGTTCCAGGTGGTCTTTCGGATTGTCGATCGCGGCCGGCTCACCGACGACGTCCAGGACGGTGTAGTCCTCCTCCCCGCCGGCGGGCACACCGTCGATGATCACGTTCGAGATCGCCATGTGGGCAGCGGTGAACGTCGCCTCGGCGTCAGCCTGCTCCGCCTCGGCGCTCTTGACCTCGTCAGCCAGGTCGCGGGCCTGCGCCAACAGCTTCGGGCGCTGATCGGCCGACGCCTTGCCCACTTCCCTGCTGACGGCCTTCTGGTCGGCGCGCAGCGAGTCCGCTGCCGAGATCGCCCTCCGCCGGGCGGTATCGGCTGCCAGCAGCGTGTCAACCAGGGCCGGGTCCTCGCCGCGGCTCCGCTGAGATTGGCGCACGGCGTCCGGGTTTTCTCGGAGCAGCTTCAGGTCGATCACGGCCTAGAACCGTTGCCTGAAATACGAGTTATTGTGTGACTGGACATTTCAGGCAGCCTTCCCTTTCGGGGAGGCACTCCCACCGTCATCGGCGTTGCCGCCTACCTCGGCTCGGGTTCGGGTTTCATTGCCACCAGCGTCACCATGCGGTAACGGCTTACAGTCGGCTCCACCCATAACGAACCCGGTACTCGGGTCCGTTTCACGATGTGCATACCTCGCCAAGTTGACCGCTGCATTGAGGTCCCGGTCAATCGCGAGCCCGCAGCTGTCGCATTTGTAAGTTCGCTCAGACAGGGGCAGTTTGGTTTTTACCGCACCGCAGCCGGAGCACAACTTCGTGCTAGGAAACCATCGGGAGGCGTTGATGACACGCGAACCATACCAGGCGGTCTTGTAGTCGAGGTGACGGAACAACTCACCGAGGCCTGCATCGGCCAGAGACCGGTTCAGGCCGCGCTTGCATGATGCGCTACCGGCCATCATGTTCTTCACAGCGAGCGTCTCAGCACCGATCACGTCATGGGTCTGGCTGAGTTGCGTCGTCAGCTTGTGCAGCCGGTCTAGCCGCAGATTGGCGACACGGGCATGCGCGCGGCCGATCTCTCTTTGCGTACGCTGCCACCCCGCCGACGGATCCCGCGTGGTTCTCGTCGTCTCGTCCCACGGACCGACCTGGCGGGCCGCCTTGCGCTGCAACGCCCGTAGCTTCCGTTGGGCATGCTTGAGCTCGCGCGGCGCCCGATCGCGACGCAGCTCGTTACCGCAAGGGTCGGCGATCACAATCAAGTCCTTCACTCCGACATCGATACCCACAACGGCAGCATCAGATTTCACATGCGACGGCCTAGCGGTGCCCCGTTCCACGATGCAGTTAAAAGACACAACCCAGCGGTTGCGCTCAAATCGGACAGTCGCTTTAAGGACCCTGGCCGTACCCGCCTCGATTCTGCGGGCTAGCTTCCGGGTGGTCTCATGCGTCTTGATCCTGCCGAGCCGTGGCAGACTGACATGCGTTAGGTCCGGTTCGACCCGAATTGTGCCGGTGGTGAACGAGAACTTTGGAACGGCACGGGATTTGGATTTGAACTTCGGGAATCTCATCCGCGGCCCTTTACGCATGCCCTTCCTCGAGGTGTCCCAGTTGGACAACGCTTGCGCGAGGTTACAACAGGCGTTTGCGTACACCTCCTTGGAGTTCTCCATCCACCATGGCCTGCCATCCGCGCCGACAGCGACAGAATGCTTGCGCCGGTTCCACTCGTTGCGCAGCGACCGAAACGACCACCCCATCGACGGGGTTAAATCGTCATCAGTGAACCCATACGAGCGCTCGGCCGCGCGTTGATCTAGGTTTGCTTTCACAGCCGCCAGCATCGCGTTGTAGGCGAAGCGTGCACCGCCCGCGTGCGAGACCAACGCATTGGCCTGCGTCGCCGTAGGGTCCAATGCGAACTGATAAGCCTGAGCCGTCCAGCCTTCAGGGATCTCGAAGCCCGCCATCGACGTCATCCTGTCGCCGCGACCGGCGCCAAATCGTGCTTGGCTGCTCGCACCGCCCGCAGTGTCCGATTACATGGAGCGCACCGGCCGTCCAGGCGGGCACACATACTCTCCAACGCCTCGATCACGTCGCGCACCAAATCATCTGTGGTCGGGTGCCATGATCGATGAACATCGTTGGCAGCCCTAGGTCCCCAGCGTGGAAGAAAAACGCTATTCCCCAAACCGCTCGGCCGATCCCGCTGTTCCACGTCGACCAGACTGGCAGAAGGGTCCGACAACACCCGATGCGGGCCACACGGACAAGTGAGGCGCCCGTCAGCGACAACCACACGACCCTACTTCTGCAACAGCTGTCACGGGACCTGGTGGGCCTGTCAGAATGGAGCCAATGTCGAACACATCCGAGCAGCACAAGTCACCGGCCGGCCGGCTGGGACTTCGGCTACCGCGGGTCAAGTGGCTGACCGCCCTGCAGGCATCGGCCACCCGGCGCGCGCTGCTGCTGACCGCGCTGGGCGGTCTGCTCATTGCCGGGCTGGTGACCGCCCTGCCGATCGGGGGTGGTCCCGGCCGGCTGACCGGCTACATCGACCCGGTGCCCAGCACGGGTGCGAAGGGTAATGACGCGTTCAACCACGCCACCAGCGGCAACTGCCTGATGTGGCCGGATCGGATGCCCGAAGCCGCGAACATCGTCGACTGCAAGGACGAGCACCGGTTCGAGGTCGCCGAGTCCATCGACATGCGCACGTTCCCCGGTTCGGAGTACGGCCCCGACGCCCCGCCGCCGTCGGTCACCCGCATCGAGCAGATCAGCCAGGAACAGTGCGAGTCGGCGGTACGCCGCTATCTGGGCGCCAAATTCGACCCCAACAGCAAGTTCATCATCAGCATGCTGTGGTCCGGCGATAAAGCGTGGCGGCAAAACGGAGAGCGGCGGATGCTGTGCGGCTTGCAGCTGCCGGGCGCGGGCAACGAACAGGTTGCCTTCAAGGGCAAGGTCGACGACGTCGACCAGTCCAAGGTCTGGCCGGACGGCACCTGCCTGGGTATTGACCCGTCGACCAATCAGCCCACTGACATTCCGGTGGATTGCGCGGCGCCGCATGCGATGGAGGTCACCGGCACGGTCAACTTGCTCGCCAAGTTCCCCGACGGGCTGCCTCCCGAGCCCGAACAGGACGGCTTCATCAAGGATTCCTGCACCCGGCTGACCGACGCATACCTCGCGCCGGTGCAGTTGCGCAGCACCACCCTGACGCTGATCTACAGCACCCTGTCGCTGCCGAGCTGGTCGGCCGGCAGCCGGCAGGTGGCCTGCAGCATCGGGGCGACGCTGGGTAACGGCGGCTGGGCGACGTTGCTCTTCAGCGCCAAGGGGCCGCTGCGGATCAACGGTCAGCCCCCCGTTCCGCCGCCGGACATCCCGGCGGAGCGGCTCAACCTGCCGCCGATCCCGATAACCCCGAACACCGGCGGCGGATCATCCACGTCGTCCGCCGGATCCTCATCGAGCGGGTCAGCCGGATCGTCGAGCGGATCCTCATCGAGCGGGTCGGGCGGATCGAGCAGCCAACGGGAGGGCAACCAGCACCTTCCCGGTCAGCAGGCCGCCCCGGAGCAGCCCACACCGGCCGCAACGCCGGCACCGGCTCAGCCGGCCCCAGGCGCCCCGGCCCCCGAAGCACCGCCGCCGGCTCCCGAGGCGCCAGCACCGCCACCTCCTCCGCCTGCGCCGGAGGCCCCGCCCCCGCCACCCGCTCCTCCGGGGGGATAGCCGAGTGGCCGTGCGGATGGATCCGCAACGGTTCGACGAGCTGGTGTCCGACGCGCTCGACCTGATTCCGCCGCAGCTGGCTGCCGTGATGGACAACGTGGTGGTGCTGGTCGCCGACCGTCATCCCGACGAAGCCGATCTACTCGGCCTGTATGAGGGTGTGGCGTTGACCGAACGCGATTCCAACTACGCGGGTTCGCTGCCGGACACCATCACGATCTACCGCGACGCGTTGTTGGACATCTGCGATGACGACGACGAGGTGGTCGAAGAGGTGAAAGTCACCGTGGTTCACGAGATCGCCCACCACTTCGGCGTCGACGACGATCGGTTGCACGAACTGGGCTGGGCCTAGCCCGGTGACGATGCGGCCCGGCACGGGCCGCTGAGGAATCGGGCAATCAGAATTAGCCGGGCGCGGCACCGCGGATCTGTCGGCGATCGGTGCTATGAAATCCCCATGCGCGCCAACGACGATGCAGAGCGCAGCGATGAGGTGGGGGCACGCCCCCTCGCCGCTGCGCGGCCGGGGGTACCCCCACCCGCTTGCGGGGGAGGGTGGCGCATGAGCATGAGCGCCGACTGCCGCGACTGCCGAGCAGGGTTGGATCATTGCCACGGCACGGTCATTCGCCATTGGTTGCGCCGGTCGGAGTGCACCGAGGAGGGGTGCACCAGCCCGGAGTTGATGCCGCACGCCTTCGTCGTCGATTGCGACGCGGTCGGCTGCGGCTGCGCTGACGTGGCCGCGCCGTCCGCGATCGCGATCTGAACCTGGGTGCCCGTCGGGCGGTCAGCCCATCGGGTCGGCGCCCGACTCCACCCCGTCAGTCACCGGTGTGGCGTCTGGCTCGGGGTAGAACGGCGGCATCTGGGTCCCCCACTGCACGCAACTCCAGCGTCCGTCGGTGACCGGCGCCAGCACCACCGCCTCGCTGTTTTTGAGGTGATGATCGAGCACGAAGCTGCTTTCCACACCGGCCAACACCGCGGCCGTCAGCCGGATCGCCGCGCCGTGGCTGACGACGACGATGTCGCTGGTCCACTCATGGTCGTCGAGATAGCGCATCCGCAGATCGTTGACCACCGGCAGATAGCGGTCCAGCACCTGGTTGGCGTTTTCGCCGCCCGGCATCGGCACCTCCCGCTCCCCCTCGTGCCAGCGCTTGTAGATCGCCTCGAACTCAGCGACCGCCTCGTCGTCACTGCGGTTCTCCAGCTCGCCGACCTGCACCTCGTGGATGCCGGTCACCTCGCTGGCCGGCACGTCGACCTCGGCGCCGATCGCCGCCGCGGTCTGCGCCGCGCGGGTGGCCACCGAATGCAGCAACAGCCCCGGCCGACTCAACCCGTCGCGGGCGAAAGTCCGCGCCTGATCGCGGCCCAACGGCGTCAATTCGCTGCCCGGCGGGCGGGTGTCCAATCGGCGATCGACGTTGCCGTAGGACTGGCCGTGGCGCACCAACACCAGACGACCGCTCATCGCGCCGGTCCCTCGGTCGAACCGTCGCGCAGCCGCGCCAGCCAGCCCGACGCCTCGTCCAACTGTGGCGGCGGCGTGCCCGCCGGTACTCCGGTCGGCCAGGAACCCAAGTAACGCACATCGGTACAACGCCGGTGCAGCGCCTTGAGTGCCTCGGCAACGGCGTCGTCGTCGATGTGTCCGACGCAGTCCAGAAAGAACACGTAGGTACCCAATTCGGTTCGGGTGGGACGGGATTCGATACGGGTCAGGTCGATGTCGCGGATACCGAACTCGGCGAGCGCCGACACCAGTGCGCTCGGCGCGTTGTCGATTCGCAGCACCACCGACGTGCGATCGGCACCGGTGCGGGCCGGCGGTGGCCCGGGCGGACCGACCAGCAGAAAGCGGGTGCGCGCATTGGCCTCGTCGACCACGCCGTCGGCCAGGCTCGACAAGCCGCGCTGGGTGCCGGCCAGCGGTGAACTAACCGCGGCGTCGACGTGGCCGTCGGCGACTTGCTGCGCGGCGTCGGCATTGGAGTTGGCCGGGCGCAGTTCGGCCGCGGGCAGCTGCGCGGACAGCCACCGCCGCACCTGCGCCGCGGCGACCGGGAAGGCAGCCACCGTGTGCACGTCGGCGGCCGTAACACCGGGTTTGACGACGATGCTGAAGGCCACATCCAGCGTCAGCTCGGCGAACACCTGCAGCGGCGTCCCGATCGCGAGGCTGTCCAGGGTGGGCACGACCGAACCGTCGATCGAGTTCTCGATCGGCACACAGGCGTAAGCGGCCGCACCGTCGCGGACCGCGTCGAGGGCGGCGGGCGTGCTGTCGACCGGCAGCCGCCGCAGCGCGGCCGGGCTGTGCTGCGGAACCATGCCGGAGTCGATCATTTGCAGCAGCGCCGCCTCGGTGAAGGTCCCTTCGGGTCCGAGATACGCGATGCTCGCCACGACCAAAACCCTATCGGGTCGTGCGTCTTGCGCCGTCCGATCGTTCGTAGTTAAGTTAGGCTTACCTCACTAAATCGCCTGACGAGCCAGGACGGTCAACGATGACACTTGCCAACTGCCCGGCGCCTACGACGGCCGAGTGGATCCGCAGCGCCTGCGTGCGGGCCGGCGGTGCGCTGCTCGCCGTCGACGGCGCCGAGCCGCTGACCACCCCCCTGCACCACCTGCTCGGCGACGGTTCGTTCGCCGTGACCGTTCCGGTCGGCGGGACGGTGGCCGCGGATTTGGTCGACGGCGGGGCGCAGGCCGTGCTGGAGTTGGCCGACTACGCGCCGTTGCCGTTGCGTGAACCGGTGCGCTCGCTGGTCTGGATCCGCGGCCGGCTGCACCAGGTGCCGCTGTCGACCGTGGGCGGGATGCTGGACAGGATTGCCGCCGAAGATGCGAACCCGGCACTGCTGCAGGTGCAGACGCCGGAATCGGGTCCGATCGCCGAGGACGACACCCACTACCTGCTGGCCCGGCTCGAGATCGAGTCGGTGGTGGCGGCCTATAAAAAAGACGGAGCGACCGGTGCCGAGGCCGTCGACGTGCGGACCCTGCTGGCCGCGCGGCCCGACCCGTTCTGCGCGTTCGAGTCGTGCTGGATCCGGCACCTGGACACCGCCCATCGAGACGTGGTCGCCCGACTGGCCGCCCGGCTGCCCCCGCGGCTGCGGCGCGGCGACGTCCGCCCGCTCGGGGTAGACCGCTACTGCGTCCGGTTGCGCGTGGAAAGCGCCGACGGCGACCGCGACGTCCGGCTGCCATTCCGCCAGCCGGTCGATGACGTCACCGGCCTGGGCCAGGCCATCCGGGTGCTGATGGGCTGTCCGTGCGTGAACGGCTTGCGGGCCCGCCGAGACTGAGCAACCGCCGGCCCCGGCTACCGTGTCGAGGTGACCTGGCCCCGCAGCGACGCCGATTCCGAGCTGACGCAGCGCCGCGCGCTGCGCATCGAGATCGTCATCGTGTTGTGCGTGACGTTCGGTCTCAGCGCCGTCACCGCGATCCTGCAACTCGCCGACTCGGCGCTGCGCAACCTCAGCGCCCAGCGGATCCCGCTCAACCCGCGGCGGTCATACTTCGACCTGATCGACCTCGGCCTGAATGCGACCTTCGTCGTGCAACTGATCGCCTGGGGCGGGCTCGGCCTGTATCTGTTGTGGCGCAGCGGATTTAGCCCCGCCCGGATCGGGTTGGCGCGCTTCGATTGGCGCGTCGATCTGGCCGGCGGTGTCGGCCTGGCCGCGTTGATCGGCCTGCCGGGGCTGGCGCTCTACCTGGTGGCGCGGGCACTGCATCTCAATGCGTCGGTCGTCCCGTCCAGCTTGGGTGACACCTGGTGGCGGGTCCCGATGCTGCTGCTGGTCGCCTTCGCCAATGGCTGGGCCGAAGAGATCATCGTGGTCGGTTATCTGCTCACCCGGTTGGAGCAGCTGGGCGTCGGCTCGCGCGCGGCGCTGGTGTGGTCGAGCGTGCTGCGCGGCACCTATCACCTCTACCAAGGCTTCGGCGCGGGGCTGGGCAACGTCGCGATGGGCTTGGTGTTCGGCTACGCCTGGCAGCGCACCGGCCGGCTGTGGCCGTTGGTGATCGCGCACGGGGTCATCGATGCCGTGGCTTTCGTCGGGTACGCGCTGCTGTCCGGCCATCTACGCTGGCTGCACTGAGGGAACCGGCCGATCCCATGAACGACGACCGTGCACCGCGCCAGCGCCGGCTCCCACCGCAGCCCGAGCCGTCGCAGGTCATTCGGCGCGACCCCCGCTACCCGCCGCCGAGCCCGCCCCAGCGACCCCTGCCGCCGGCCAAGCCGCCGCCCCCCAAGCCGGCGCCGTCCGAAGCCCGAACCGTGCGCCTGCGTCGGGCCGGGCCGCCGCCGGCGCGGCCTCGCAAACCGCGGCCGCGACGTAAACGGGCGTGGGCCCAACTCATTTCGCTGAGCCTGGTGACTGTCGTTCTGCTGATCAGCGCCGGCATCCTGGGCGGCACGCTGTGGATGGACTCGGCGTTGCACCGCGTACCGGCGCTGACCGACTACCCCGGCAGGCCGGCGTCCGGGCGGGGCAGCACGTGGCTGCTGGTCGGCTCGGACAGCCGGCAAGGGCTCACCGTCGAGCAGCAGCAGGCGCTGGCGACCGGCGGCGACACCGGCAACGGCCGCACCGACACCATGCTGCTGGTCCACGTGCCGGCGTTGGGGTCACGCACTCCGACGACGATGGTGTCCATCCCGCGCGACTCCTACGTGCCGATTCCCGGCTACGGCCGCGACAAGATCAACGCGGCATTCGCGATGGGCGGGGCGCCGCTACTGGCGCAGACGGTGGAACAAGCCACCGGGCTACGCCTGGACCACTACGCCGAGGTCGGATTCGGCGGGTTCGCCGTGCTGGTCGACGCGCTCGGCGGGGTCACGGTCTGTCCGGCCGCGCCGATGAACGATCCACTTGCCGGCATCGACCTGCCCGCCGGGTGCCAGAAACTGGACGGCCGCGACGCGCTCGGCTACGTCCGCTCCCGGGACACTCCGCGGGCCGACCTCGACCGCATGGTCAACCAGCGGCAGTTCATGTCGGCGGTGCTGCATCGCGCCGCGAGCCCGGCGGTGTGGCTGAACCCGTGGCGGTGGTATTCGGTGGCACACGCGGCGACCGGCGCCCTGACCGTCGATAAGGGCGATCACGCGTGGGACATGGCCCGGTTGGGCTGGGCATTGCACGGATCGACCACGGCGCTGACCGTCCCGATCGGCGAGTTCACCGGCAGCGACGTCGGCTCGATCGTGGTGTGGGATCACGAGAAGGCCGCCCAGCTGTTCGACGCACTGGCCGCCGACCAGCCGGTACCGCCGGCCGTTCTCGGCGACCGGCCCTAGCGCAGCGATTCGCGGACAATTACCTGCCATTCGGGCTAAATGTCAGCCCCCTCGGGAAAACGTCTCGATTAATGGCTTTAATGTAGCCTTTCTTTACTTAGGCAAAGCTCGCCTGAGTAAGTATTACCTTGGATGACAAGGCATCTGACCTGCGGTAGCGTTGCCGTCATGAATGACCGGGATGCCCACACAACAAAATTCCATGCATTATTGCAGGAGCAGATCTACAGCGAATTCACCAACGCTCAACAGTATATTGCGATGGCCGTTTATTTCGACGGTGCCGACCTGCGGCAGCTGGCGAAGCACTTCTACGCGCAGGCCGTCGAGGAACGTAATCACGCGATGATGCTGGTGCAGTATCTGCTCGACCGCGACGCGCGTGTCGAGATCCCCGGGGTGGACGGGGTGCGCAATCACTTCGACACTCCACGGGATGCGCTGGCACTGGCGCTGGATCAGGAGCGAGCGGTCACCGAACAGGTCAGCAGGCTGGCGGCCGTCGCCCGGGACGAGGGCGACTACCTCGGCGAGCAATTCGTGCAGTGGTTCCTCAAGGAGCAGGTCGAGGAGATGGCGCTGATGACGTCGCTGGTGCGGGTCGCCGATCGCGCCGGTGCGAACTTGTTCGACCTGGAGAACTTCGTCGCACGGGAAATCGACTCGCGGCGTGGCACATCCGACGCGCCGGCTGCCGCCGGGGGCCGGCTCTAGCTGCGGCTACTGAACGTCGGCGCCGGTCAGGCCTTGATCAGGTGAGTCGAGCCAAGCTTTGGCGCGGCCGGGATGGTTGGTGGCCAGCCACGCCACTCCCACGTCCCGGCAGAAGATAACGTCCTCGTAGTCGTCGGGGGTCCAGCAATACAGCGCCCGGCCCTGCGCCGCCGCACGGTCGACGAGCTCGGGGTGTTCGCGAAGGGTGGCCAGTGACGGCCCAACCGCGGTGGCCCCGACCGTGCTGGCCGCGCTGCTGGCCAGGTATCGATGACTCCTGCCGAGCAGCACCGTGGGCAGCAGCGGCGCCGCCCGCCGGACCCGCCACAGCGCGGACGCGGAAAACGACATCACCACCGCCCGGGACCGGTCCGCGGACGCTGGTGCGGCGATACCGAAGCGATGCAGCAGCGCCAACAACTTGCTTTCCACCAGTGCGCCGTAGCGGACGGGATGTTTGGTCTCGATGAAGATCTTCACGGGCCGCTTCCAGTCCAGCACCAGCGCGACAAGGGCGTCCAACGTCAACAGGCCGGTATCGCCGTGGGCACCGTCGGCGCGCCAACTGCCATGCCAGGCGCCGTATTCCAGCTCGCGCAGCTCGGCCAGGGTCATCGTGCTGACCAAACCGGCGCCGGTCGACGTCCGGTCCAGCCGGCGATCGTGCACGCAGACCAGGTGGCCGTCACGGGTGAGCCGGACATCGCATTCCACGCCGTCGGCGCCCTCGCGCAGCGCCAGATCGTATGCGGCCAAGGTGTGTTCCGGCAGGTCACCCGACGCGCCGCGGTGGGCCACGACGAACGGGTGCCGAGACACCACCTCGTCGGCCCGCGTCATGCCACTATGCTGCCGGTTCCTCACCCGACAACTCAACTGCTGGAGCCGATCCCGCCACGGTGGCTGGGCCCTCTGCATCGTCGGTGACCACCACCCAGCGATGGGCGGGCCGTTCGACCGGTTTGCGCTCAAATCCCTCGAACAGCTTCTTGGTCGCAAGGACCGCACCCAACGCCAGCAGGTAGGCAACGATGATGGCCACCGTGTTGTTGGCGATGCCCTGGGCATCCTGCGCCCCGCTGGTAATCGACGCGAAGACCGAAGTCACGCAGCTGAGCAGCCACAACAGCCACCATCCCCAGATCGGCCCGCGCAGCCCGGGGTAGCTGTCCTCGGTTTTCGCCAGCTCGATGACATAGACCAGCGCCCACACCGAGGCCAGCAGCGGCAGACAAGAGAACACCACGCAGGCGGCCATCAACGCCCAGCTGGCGGTATGACCGGTAGCGACGCTGACCACGGCAAAGGTGATGGCCAAGGCCATCGCGGCCGACGGCGGAAGCAAGCAGCCGATCCGCAGTGCCCACGGCGTACGGGTCTCCGGCCTACCGCGATGGGCGAAAGCCGCCGCCCGGCGTGCGATCAACCATTGGGTCAGCACCACGGCGTAGCTGATCACGGCCGCGATCGCGGCCAGGCTGGCCAAAACACTCAGCAGCGCTGCCGCGTCAGCCACCAGCCAATTCAGCAGCATGTTCCGGTTGATGATCAGCAACAGATAGCGCAACAGCTGAACCAGGGCCGCAACGCCCAGCGTCACCGCGGTCGCGAAGAACACCGCATGCACCCGGCTCACCGGTGGCGCTTCCCGCGCCGACGAACCCCGCCCGGCACCGTCCAGCTCGACGCGATCCTGCAGACCCCAGCGCGGTATCACCGGGTATCGCGGCGTCGGCCCGAGCGGCCGGCGCCGACGTCGTGGCGGTGGCGGCGGGCCGGGACGCACCGCGATCCACCGGTAGCCCGGGGGTAACCGCGGCGGTGTCCGTGGACCGGCACTCCAGCGCGGATCGGCGTCGGGCGTCTCGGCCGACGGCGCCCACAGCGTTCCGCGGCAGCGCGGACACCACTCACGCTGGCGGTCACGGACATTCCAGCGCGTGCCACACTGGGAGCACACTTGGATCATTCGCGCCGCTCCTCGACAGAGCTGCGGCCCCCTCGCCGCTCCGCGGCTGGGAGTACCCCAACTGCATCGTCGATGGCGCGGATCACCGCATCAGCCTAACCGTCAAAACCGGCTGCTCGGCCATGGTGCTCGTGGCACGCCCGTCAGACGCTGCCGGGGCCGCCGTCATCGGTGACCACCGGACGGCCGGCGCTGGCCCATGCCAGCATCCCGCCACTGACATTGACGGGTTCATACCCGTTGCCGGCCAGATACTCCGCCACCTTCTGAGAGCGCCCCCCGGCCTTGCAGATGACGTACAACTTGGCCTGTGGGTCGATCTCGTTGACGCGAGCCGGCACCTCGCCCATCGGGATGTGCCGGGCGTCCGCGGCATGACCGCGCTGCCACTCGTCGTTCTCACGCACATCTAGCAACACCGTGCCCGGCCCGAATTCAGCGGGCAGCTCGGCGATGGCTGTCTGTGCGACCACGGGTTCACCTTCCATGGCCTTGATCTTGGCACGCGGTTACCGGCTGCGCAGGAGGGCCTCATCTAGCTACCAACAGGTATCCACAGTTTCCACAGGTTTATCCACAGCGGGTGATCCGGCTCCGGTTGCATTGACGCGCGGTCAATACGCCGGTCGCGTCAACAGCTGTGGATAACAGCGGCCAGATCCCGCGTCGCGATTGACAGTCCCATCGGACGCTGAGCGAATTCTTAGCGCGCCCTCAACCCACCACTACATCCCCCTTAATGGGGGACATCACATCAAACATGCCGTGCCGAATCACCCGCGCGGCCGACCCGGACCGGCGTCGCTCGACGCTTGGCGGCCGTCGTTGCCCAGCAAAAAGATGCTGGTCAGCTACCCGCTTCCGGCCCAATTTTCCCGCTGGTTCGGAAGGGGTTATGATCGCGACCACTGGGAGTATTTGTGACTCATCTCACTGGGAGAGAGTTGGACGTGCAGGTGGTCATCCGATGACAACGCAACCGATCGGACCGCAGTCGGCGGGATCCTCGTCGCACTGGTACACCAATTCGCCCACGTGCAATCGCTCCTACTTGCTCGCCGGTTTACGCGCCGGCCTGATCGCCCTGGTTTTGCTGGCGGTCCTCGCGCTCATCGTTTGGTTCTGAACCCCCGCCGCTGGGTATCCACCCAGGGCACTCGTTCTTGCGGTGCGCGCTGCGATGGAGCAGGGTTGATCATGGTTCACCAACCCAAGCCGCCGAGCCGCTAACAGCCTGCGAGTGGAGCGTCAGAAGCAGATCGGCAACGATCATCGAAGGAAGGAATCCCGTGGCTGAATACACTTTGCCCGACCTGGACTGGGACTACGGAGCACTGGAGCCGCATATCTCGGGTCAAATCAACGAGCTTCACCACGACAAGCACCACGCCACCTACGTCAAGGGCGCCAACGACGCCCTTGCGAAGCTCGAAGAGGCGCGTTCCAAAGAAGATTTCTCCGCAATTCTGTTGTACGAGAAGAACTTAGCGTTCAACCTGGCTGGCCACGTGAACCACAGCTTGTGGTGGAAGAACTTGTCCCCCAACGGTGGTGACAAGCCGACCGGCGAGCTCGCGGCAGCCATCGACGACGCCTTCGGATCATTCGACAAGTTCCGCGGTCAGTTCACCTCGGCTGCCACCACCGTGCAGGGGTCGGGCTGGGCGGCGCTCGGCTGGGACAGCCTCGGCCAGAAGCTGCTGGTATTCCAGGTGTACGACCACCAAACCAATTTTCCGCTCGGCCTCGTTCCGCTGCTGGTGCTCGACATGTGGGAGCACGCTTTCTACCTCCAGTACAAGAATGTCAAGGCGGACTTCGCCAAGGCATTCTGGAATGTCGTGAACTGGGAAGATGTGCAATCGCGTTACGCGGCGGCGACTTCGAAGGCCAAGGGCCTGATCGCCGGCTGACTTCGGTTGAATTCGCCTGTTCGGGGCGTCGCGCCATTCGCGCGGCGCCCCGTTCACTATTTCGGCGGTGTTTCTTTTTTGCCTTTGTTGCACTTGGTTGCTCGTGTCAACTTGCGGGTATTCACTGACTGACGCATGCTGAGCTGATTGACCCACCGGCGTATCGCTGGGTACCCGAACCGAAGTATGGCGGAGGGCGAAATGGAAACGGGGTCAGGCCGGGCCATCGAGGTGGCCCCATTTCATTCTCGTGGTGCCTTGAAAGGGTTCGTGATTTCCGGGCGTTGGCCCGACTCGACGAAGGAGTGGGCGCAACTGTTGATGGTTGCGGTCAGAGTGGCGTCGCTACCTGGGTTGCTCAACACCACAACGGTATTCGGTGCTCGCGAAGAACTGCCGGACGCTCCTGCGCCGGGCACCGTCGGCCTGGTGCTGGCGGAGGGTCCGGTAGTTGGCGAATCCGCCATCCGGCCAGGTTATTTCGCCGATCATCAGCCACCGGCCCTGTTGATGCTGCATCCGCCCTCGGAGACGACACCGTCGCTACCAGAATGCAACGGCGCGGCGTCGGGATGTGTGCTGCTGCCCGGGCTCCCGTATCTGGGCCTGGAGCACCGTGCGGCCTGGGTGGAGGCAGAAGCCGACGGCACGATCACCTCGATGGTGAGTCGCGTCGGCGTCGACCCCATCAGCCATCCCGACACCGCAATCCTGGCGATGCTGCTAGCTGCTTAACTACTTCCACCGACTAGACGGCCCCGAACCCGGCGTCGCAGGGGCCGCGCGAGTCGCGAGTATGCTCGAAAAACGCGCTAACAGGTACCACAGCGGCGACGACAGCAAATAGGCTTTTCGCGCCGTCGGCGCGACATGTCGGTTGCCGTAGAGTCCGATGCGCTGACTAACGAAGCCTCGCGGTGCACGGAGTTCAGCGCTCGGGCGACCAAGTGCGACACAATTCGCTTGCTACATCTTGTGTATTCGCTGAATGCCAAGCTTGCCGCGCCTTGACGGCGCCGTCAACGAGCGCGACGACCGTCGGCGGCAATTCTCGCCAAGTTTGCACTTGGTTGCGGCGATAACTCTCGCTACGATGATCAGCAAATACCGCGATGCAATTATTTGTTCGACCGACCCGGTGGAGGTCATATCGATGAGCACGACGTTTGCTGCCCGCCTGAACCGCCTGTTCGACACGGTTTATCCACCCGGACGGGGGCCGCATACCTCCGCTGAGGTGATCGCCGCGCTCAAGTCGGAGGGCATCACGATGTCGGCTCCCTACCTGTCGCAGTTACGCTCCGGCAACCGCACAAACCCGTCGTCTGCCACCATGGCCGCCCTGGCGAACTTCTTCCGCATCAAGCCCGCCTACTTCACCGACGACGAGTACTACGAAAAGCTCGACAAAGAGTTGGCGTGGCTGACGACCATGCGCGATGAGGGTGTTCGGCGTATCGCGCTTCGCGCCAGCGGTTTGTCTGCGGAGGCGAAACACGACCTCGTGCAGCGCGTTGACGAGCTACGCCGCAAGGAACATCTGGACGCCTAGCCCGGCGACGATGCGGGCCGTTTCGGCCCGAGAAGGAGTCGGGCGATTGGGCCAGAGCCCGGCGACGATGCGGGCCGTTTCGGCCCGAGAAGGAGTCGGGCGATTGGGCCAGAGCCCGGCGACGATGCGGGCCGGTTAGGGTTGGCCCATCGATGGGGCACACGCACCTCGACAGTCGACGAGATACCGGGGAGGCGGCCGCGAATGGGCCTATTCGGCAAGCGAAAGACCCGCGCGACGCGTCGTGCCGAGGCCCGCGCGATCAAATCCCGGGCCAAACTCGAGGCGAAAGCTGTCGGCGAAAAACGAGGCCCGCCGGTTCAAAGCCGCGCAGCGAGCCGAATCGAAAGCGCTCAAGGACCAATTGAAGGCGCAGCGCGATAGCGATCTTGCGGCGTTGAAGGTCGCCGAGACCGAACTCAAGGCGGTGCGTGAGGGCAAGCTGCTGTCACCGACGCGAATTCGCCGAATCCTGACGGTGTCTCGGCTGCTCGCGCCGATCGTGGTGCCGCTGGCCTACCGGGTCGCGATCGCCGCCCGCGGGTTGATCGACCAGCGGCGAGCCGACCAGCTCGGTGTTCCGTTGGCTCAGATCGGTCAGTTCTCCGGGCACGGTGGCCGGTTGTCGGCTCGTATCGCCGGCGCCGAGCAATCGTTGCGCGCGGTGCAGGAGAAGAAGCCCAAGGACGCCGAGACCAAGCAATTCGTGGCCGCTATTTCCGAACGGCTCACCGACCTGGCGGCGGCCGTCACCGCTGCAGAGAACATGCCCGGCGCACGCCGCCGTGCCGCCCACGCCGCGATCTCGCGACAACTCGATGAAATCGACGCCGACCTGATGGCGCGGCTCGGATTGACCTGAGCCCGTGGCCACCCGCCCCTTCGACAAAGGAAAAGGAATAGCAATCGGATGTCATGGCACCGCAGTTTGGTTTTGCGCGCATTGATCTCGGCCGCCGCTACCACCACGCTCTATCTCGGATCGGCCGCCGCCATCGCACCGGCGTCAGCCCATGTTCACGCCAGCAGCGACGACGCCGTCCGCGGCGGCATGGCGCTGGTCACCTTCCAGGTGCCCAATGAATCCATCGACGGGGGCGGCCACCACCGCTCTCACGATCGACCTGTCCAATGTCACCTCCGTGCAGACCCAAGCGCAGCCCGGTTGGACGGCCAAGCTCGACCGCGATGCCGCCTCCGGCGTCGTCCACTCGGTCACCTGGACGGCAGCACCCAACGGCGGAATCCCGGTCGATCAGTTCGGGCTGTTCCGGATCACGGTGAAGCTTCCCGACGCCGACACCGTCAGCTTCCCGGCCACCCAGACCTACGCCGACGGAGCGGTGGTCAAGTGGGATCAGCCGCCGGCACCCGGCGGTGCCGAGCCGTCGAATCCGGCGCCGATGCTGACACTCACCGAAGGGTCGATGTCGCCGCCCACCCACCACCCACACCCAACCAGCACCACTGCGCCGACTGCCGTCGCCACGCCGGCAACGCAAAAGCCAAGGGCAGCAGGCGATAACACCGCCCGGATACTCAGTGGAGCCGCCCTATTCGTCGGTGTCCTGGCAGTCGGCATCGCGCTGATCACTCGACGGACATGAGCCGCCGAGCACGCATCTTTGCGGCGAGCCTGCTCCTGGCAGCCGTCACGATCGGCGCCAGCTTGACCGCGGGAGCCGCCAGCGCGCACGCCGCCCGGATCTCTGTCGACCCCGCCGAGAATGCCGCCGTCAGCACCGGTCCGGCCCACGTCAGCGCGACCTTCAACGAGGATCTGCAAACCACGTTCGCCGCGATGACGGTTGTCGGTCCGGACGGCAACCTGTGGTCTTCCGGGCAACCGCAGGTACAGGGCGCGGTCGTCAGCGTCGGCGTACGGCCGCTGGGACCGACCGGAAACTACACGGTGAACTACCGAGTGACCTCGGCAGACGGGCACGTGGTGTCCGGATCGTGGTCGTTTCGGCTGACGGCACCCGGCACCGGCACGCCCGGGCCGACGGCCGACAGCTCGGATACCGAGCCGCGGCGACCTCCCGGTCTGGCCGTTCATTGTCGGCGCTGTGGTGCTCGTTGGCTGGCGCGGTGGTGTGGCAGGCCCGCAAGAAGCCGTGACGGCCCGGCCGTCGCCGACTAACCCAGATTGCCCGCGGGGCGACCCTGGCATGATGGATTCGACTGCTGGTATACCTGGCCGGTTCACCCGACGAGAAACTGCAAAGGAGCAGCCGCATGGCAGACCCGCAGGATTCACCGGACGACACACCCCATACCTCACCCGAACACGCGCCCGGCGCTGCACCCACACCACCGAGCCCACCCGCCGACGCCGCACCGCCGAAACCCGCGGAGCAAGCTCCGGAAATGTCGGCACCACCGGCCAAGGCGCCGGATAAACCGGCGAAGAAGACGCCCGCCAAAAAAGCGCCCGCTAAGGCAGCAAAAAAGAGTCAACCGGCAGCACCAAAGAAGGCAGCAAAAAAGGCCGCCGCCAAGAAAGCACCCGCTAAGAAAGCCGCCGAGAAACCGCCGGCTAAAAAGGCGCCCGCCAAAAACGCCGAGCCCGCGCCCGCCACGCCGACAAGCCAGCCCGCAACGCCACCCCGGGTCGAGACTAACGGTCAACTGGCCGCGGCGGCTAAAGATGCCGCGGCACACGCGAAGTCGACAGTGGACGCGGCGCACAACCCGGTACCCAGGGAAGTCGTCCTGCCGCCAGAGGGCCGCTCACCACTGCCGTTGGCGGTGGCGATCGCGGTCAGTCTGCTGGCCTTGCTGCTGGTGCGCCAGCTTCGTCGACGGGACGAGTCGCCATAGCTAGCATGGCCCGGTGACGGTGATTTTCCGGCCCACGGCCGACCTGGTCGACGACATCGGGCCCGAGGTACGTAGCTGCGACGTCCAATTCCGCCAGTTCGGCGCGCGAACACAATTCGCCGGTCCGGTTACCACGGTGCGCTGCTTGCAAGACAACGCACTGCTGAAGTCGGTGCTGTCGACGCCGGGCGAGGGCGGCGTGCTGGTGATCGACGGCGAAGGCTCGTTGCACACCGCGCTGGTCGGCGACCTCATCGCCGGCTTGGCCCACTCCAACGGCTGGGCCGGGCTGATCGTGCACGGCGCCGTTCGGGATGCCGCCGCCCTGCGCGGCATCGACCTCGGCATCAAGGCACTCGGCACCAATCCCCGCAAGAGCAGCAAGACCGGTGCCGGTGAGCGCGACGTCACGGTCAGCTTCGGCGGGGTGGAATTCGTGCCGGGCGACATCGCCTACAGCGACGACGACGGTATCGTCGTCGTGGCATGCCGCGGCCGGTACTGGCTAAACCGCCAGGGCGGCACGCTTTTTGGCGAAGTGCAGCGCCTCGTCATCGACGCGACCACGCCGGATCAGCTGCAGGTCCAGCAGATAGTTCTGCTTGAGCCGCCAGGGGCTGACTGAACCCGCCTTCGGCAGATAGTCCAACGCCCGCAGCACATACCCGGGGGTGAAGTCCATCAGCGGCCGCTCGTCGACCGAGTCCCCCGGATGTTGCGGCACCACGGTGTCGTAGCCGTTGGCATCCATGTAGTTGAGCACCCGACAGACGAACTCCGATACCAGGTCGGCCTTGAGCGTCCAGGACGCGTTGGTGTAGCCGATGGTGAACGCCATGTTCGGCATGCCGGTCAGCATCATGCCCTTGTAGGCCATCAGTTCGGTGAGCTCGACCGGCGTGCCGTTACGCCGGATCGCGGCGCCGCCGAACAGCTGCAGGTTCAAACCCGTTGCGGTGATGATGATGTCGGCTTGCAGCTCGTCACCGGAGCTGAGCTTGATCCCGGTTTTGGTGAACCGGTCGATGGTGTCGGTGACGACGTCGGCCTGCCCGTGCCGGATGGTCTTGAACAGATCGCCGTTGGGCGCCAGGCACAACCGCTGGTCCCACACGTTGTAGCTCGGGCCGAAGTGCTTTTCCACGTCGTAGCCCTCGGGCAACCGCCGCTTGGCCATCGTCAGCAGCGTCTTGCGCATGTAGGCGGGGAATTTCCGGGCAAGCTGGTACTGCGCCGTGCTGAAACCGATTGCCTTCCAGCGGTTCACGACGTGCGCGGCACGGGCCGGCAGCCACCGGTTGGCCCGCTCAGCGACGGGATCGATCAGGGGTAGCGAGCCGATGTAGGTCGGCGAGCGCTGCAGCATGGTGACGTGTCCGACGCCGGAGTTCACCAACGCCGGAATGAGCGTCACCGCGGTCGCGCCGGATCCGATGACGACGACCCTCTTGCCCGCGTAGTCGAGGTCCTCCGGCCAATGCTGCGGGTGGATGATCGTGCCCTGGAAATCTTCGGCGCCTTCGAACGTCGGCGAGTAGCCCTCGTCGTAGTTGTAGTAGCCGCTGCACGCGAACAAGAACGAGCAGCTGATCTGCTCTTGTCGGCCGTCGTTGTCCACGGTGACGGTCCATCGATTGTCGGCATCGGACCAGTCGGCGGCAACCACCTGGTGGCGGTAACGGATGTGCCGGTCGATGCCGTTCTCCGCCGCGGCCTCCTTGATGTAGGCCTTGATCGACGCGCCGTCGGCGATCGACTGGGCCGATTCCCACGGCTTGAACCGGAAGCCCAGGGTGAACATGTCCGAGTCGGAGCGAATGCCCGGGTAGCGGAACAGGTCCCAGGTGCCGCCGAGGTCGTCCCGGCGCTCCAAGATCGCATAGCTCTTGGACGGGCAGCGGTCCTGCAGGTGCCACGCGGCGCTGATGCCGGAGATGCCGGCGCCCACGATGAGGACGTCGAGGTGTTCAGTCATGTCGCCACGCTATCAACACTGTGTTGATTGCGTCAACATCCTGTCGAATTTCTCAACACCGTGTAAAGTAGCGGTCGTGACTACCGTCAGCTCCGGCCGCACCACTAGGGGGCGTCGCTCGGCACGCCCGTCCGGCGACGACCGTGAGCAGGCGATCCTTGCGACTGCCGAGCGGTTGCTCGAAGAGCGCGCATTTGCCGACATCTCCGTCGACGACCTGGCCAAGGGCGCCGGCCTTTCGAGGCCGACGTTCTACTTCTATTTCAAGTCCAAGGAAGCGGTGCTGCTGTCGCTGCTCGAGCCGATGATCGTCCGTGCAGATGCGGAGTTCGACGGCGCGGTGCAGCGACTGCCCGCTGACCCTCGCCGCGTCTGGCGCAATGGCATCAAAGCGTTCTTTACCGGATTCGGCTCGCACCGCGCGGTGGTCCGCGCCGGTTCGGAAGCGCTGGCCACCAGTACGGAGGTCCGGGCAGTGTGGACGAGCTTCATGCAGAAGTGGATCGATCAAACAGCAGCCATGATCACCGCCGAACGGGCGCGGGGCGCTGCCCCGGAGACCATCCCGGCAGCAGACCTGGCGACGTCGCTGAACCAGATGAACGAGCGCGCGATGATGGCCACCCTGTTTGCCGAACAGCCGTCGGTCAACGAGGACCGCGTCGTCGATACCCTCACCCACATCTGGGTCACCAGCATCTACGGACAACCTAGTTACGCCCGGTGACGATGCAGTCCGCATAGCGGCACCGGGCAAGCAAAGAAGTCACCGGTCGGTGCGAACATATGTTCGTGCGAACCGAGGCATCCATTCTTCATGCGGACCTCGACTCGTTCTATGCGTCCGTCGAGCAGCGCGATGACCCGGCCTTGCGCGGCCGGCCGGTGATCGTCGGCGGCGGGGTGGTGCTGGCGGCCAGCTACGAAGCCAAGGCCTACGGTGTGCGCACCGCGATGGGCGGCGCGCAGGCCCGACGACTGTGCCCGCACGCCGCGGTGGTCCCGCCCGAGAATGGCCGCGTACACACACGCCAGCGAGGCGGTGTTCGAGGTTTTCCGCGACACCACACCGCTGGTCGAGCCGATTTCGGTGGACGAGGCCTTCCTGGACGTCGGCGGGCTGCGCCGCGTCTCCGGAACACCGGTGCAGATCGCGGACCGGCTGCGCAGCGAGGTCCGCGACCGCGTCGGCCTGCCCATCACCGTCGGCATCGCGCGGACGAAATTCCTCGCCAAGGTCGCCAGCCAGGAAGCCAAACCGGACGGCCTGTTGCTGGTTCCGCCGGGGCGAGAGCTCGCGTTCCTGCATCCGCTGCCGGTGCGCCGGCTGTGGGGCGTCGGCGCGGTCACCGCCGACAAGCTGCGCGCGCACGGCATCGACACGGTCGCCGACGTGGCCGAGCTCAGCGAGTCCACGCTGGCCTCGCTGGTGGGCGGGGCGATGGGCGGCCGGCTGTATGCCCTTTCCCGCAACGTCGATCCGCGTCGGGTATCCACGGGCGTGCGCCGACGTTCGGTGGGCGCTCAGCGCGCGCTTGGCCGCGCCGGCAACACCATGTCGCCCGCCGAGGTAGACGTGGTGGTGATCAACCTGATCGACCGGATCACCGGGCGGATGCGGGCCGCAGGGCGTACCGGGCGGACGGTGACCTTGCGGTTGCGGTTCAACGACTTTGGCCGGGCCACCCGATCGCACACGTTGCCGTGGGCCACCTCTTCTACGCAAACCATCCTGGCCACAGCCCGGCGTTTGATCGCGGCGGCCGCGCCGCTGATCGCAGAGCGCGGTCTGACCCTGGTCGGGTTCGCGGTCGCAGGGATTTCGGAGATCGACCGCAGCGGCGCCGAGCAGTTGATGCTGCCGTTCACCGGGACGCGAAGTCAGCCAGCGGCTGTCGACGCGGCGGTCGACCGGGTGCGCAGCCGTTACGGGAATTCGGCGCTCACCCGCGCAGTGCTGGTCGGCCGCGACCCCGGCTTGGAGATGCCGCACCTACCGGATTGAAAGTAGCTCCCCGGTGGGTCCTGATTCACCGAACAAATTGCCGGCCAGCGGGATCGCGGCGGCTTGCGATAAATTCGCTATGAAAGTCACGTCTGCTGGCTCGACAGCGCGCCACGCCGTGGCTTCGAAACGAGCGGCATGATCACCAGTTAGGTCGAAGCTCCGATGTCACTCGATCCAGCTTGCCCGCAGCGAGGGGAGAACAGGTGAAACCCGAAGGTGTTGAAGCGATCTCGATGGCAGGGTGCTTCGCCTTTGGCCAGATCCTGATTAGCCTGCCGGTCATCGTGAACTGGTCGCGTGCTGCGAACGGCCGGCTAAAGCGGAATCCGTATATCGGCGTCCGGACCCCGTCGACGATGCGCAGCGAGCAGGCGTGGGTGGCCGGAAACCGAGCGGCGCTGCGCCTGACACCGGTGTGCCTGCTCACCATCGCCGCTACGTCCGTGGCGCTGTTCGCGGTTGCACTTCATGGGTGGAGAACCATCGTTGTCGTCGTCGGAATCGGTGGCCTCGTCGCCATTCTCGCTCTTTTCATCTACGCCGCGGTCATCGCCAGCAAGGCCGCGCGATCGGCCGCTGGTCCCCTGCACTAGTTCTGGTGCGACCACGCCAGCAGCTTGTCCACCGGCCAGGTGTTGACGATCCGATCGGCCGGCACGCCGGCATCCAACGCGCGTTGAGCGCCGTAACCGAGGAAGTCGAGCTGGCCGGGCGCATGCGCGTCGGTGTCGATGCTGAAATCACATCCGATCTCCACGGCGAGGTTCAGCAGTCGGGTTGGCGGGTCACGACGTTCGGGCCGGGAGTTGATCTCGACGGCGGTGCCGTGATCGCGGCACGCGGTGAACACCGCTTCGGCGTCGAACTTCGACTCCGGCCGCGTACCGCGGTTTCCGCCGACCAGTCGGCCCGTGCAGTGGCCGAGAACGTCGGCGTGACCGTTGCTGACGGCGCGCACCATCCGGCGGGTCATCGCCGCGGCGTCCATCGACAGCTTCGAGTGCACGCTGGCCACCACGATGTCGAGGCGATCCAACAGCTCGGGCTCTTGGTCCAGACTGCCGTCGTCGAGGATGTCCGCCTCGATGCCGGTGAGGATCCGCATCGGCGCGAACCGGTCGCGCAGTTCCTCGATCACGTCGAGTTGCTTGCGCAGCCGCTCCGGTGACAGCCCGTTGGCGATGGTCAGCCGCGGCGAGTGGTCGGTCAGCGCGCAGTACTCATGCCCCAGCGCCGCGGCGGTCGCCATCATCTCCTCGATATTGGCGGAGCCGTCCGACCAGTTCGAATGAAGATGCAAGTCACCCCGCAACGCGGCCCGAATCTCACCGCCGCCCAGATCCTCAGCGGCAGAGCGTAATTCGACCAGGACATCCGGCTCGCGCCCGGACCAGGCCTGGTCGATCACCTTCGCGGTCTTCGGCCCGATCCCCGGCAGCGACTGCCAGCTGTTGGCCCGGCCGTGGCGCTCCCGCTCCGCGTCGTCAAGGCGCTCGACGATGTCGGCGGCGTTCCGGTAGGCCATCACCCGCCGCGGGTCCTCGCGAGCCCGGTCTTTGTAGTAGGCGATCTGTCGCAGCGCGGCTACCGGATCCATGGCTCCAGTGTGCCCCGACGGCTATAGCAGCTGGCCGGCGATGAACCCGGCGAGCAGCACCGCGAAGCCGCCGATCTCACCGACGATCAGCAACACCATCGCCACCCGCAGCCCCCGACCGGGACTTTCGAATTGGTTGACCGTGTCGCGCCGTAGGCCGTGGCCGATGTAGCCGAAGATCGCCCCGACGAAGAAGAACGACGACCACCGTCGCGGCCGCCGCGTTCACCCACGCCGGCCAGGCGCTCAGCTCGACGAACACGGCGATCAGCAGCGTCGCGAACGAGTACAGCAATGCCGCCCGGTGCGCGATGTCGACGTACGGGTGCGCCCGGTGATCGTCGGCCACCATGATCTGGCGGTACTTCCATACCCCGAGCACCAAGGCGAGCAGAAAGATCAGCCCGGCCGCCAGCAGGGTGATTTTGGTGTCGAGTCCCAGATGCCAGTTCATTGCTCGGCCGAGTCTAGTTAGGTGCGGGTTTCGGACGCCCGACTAATGTCGATGTCATGCGATTCGCGTTCAAAACCTCGCCGCAAGAAACCACCTGGGCACAGATGCTCGCCGTCTGGACAGCAGCCGACGACATCGACGTCTTCGAGTCCGGGTGGACGTTCGATCACTTCTACCCGATCTTCGGAAACTCCGCCGGCCCGTGCCTGGAGGGCTGGACGACGCTGACGGCGCTGGCGCAGGCCACCACGCGACTGCGGCTGGGCACCCTGGTCACCGGCATCCACTACCGTCAACCCGCGGTGCTGGCCAATATGGCTGCGGCCCTTGACGTCATCTCCAACGGACGACTCGAGCTCGGTATCGGCGCCGGATGGAATGAAGAGGAGTCCGGCGCCTACGGCATCGAACTGGGCAGCATCAAAGAACGCTTCGACCGGTTCGAAGAGGCCTGCGAGGTGCTGACCAGCCTGCTCAGCCAAGAGACCACCAACTTCGACGGCAAGTACTACCAGCTCAAAGACGCCCGCAACGAACCCAAGGGCCCGCAGCGCCCGCATCCTCCGATCTGCATCGGGGGTAGTGGCGAGAAGCGCACGCTGCGCATCACCGCCCGCTACGCCCAGCACTGGAACTTCGTTGGCGGACCGCCGGAGCTGTTCGCCCACAAGCGCGACGTGCTGGCCTCCCACTGCGCCGACATCGGGCGTGATCCCAAGGAGATCATGCTGTCGGCGCACCTTCGGTTGGAACCGGACCGCAACTACGCGAAGGTCGTCGAGGACGCGGCCGGTCTGGCCGCCGAGGGCCTGGATCTGGGCATCGTGTACATCGCGCCACCGCACGACCCGGCCGTGCTGGAGCCGCTGGCCGAGGCGATTCGAGACTCGGGCCTGGTGGGGTAGCCCGCGATCGACAATTCTAGGTCTCGGTGCCGCGACTCTCAGATAACGAGCAGATTACGCTGAGCAAACGTCTGCATTAATCAACGGGCCGCCGGAGTCGGTACTTAGACGCCGAAGCGCAGCAGCTCCTCGGCGGTCACCAAGCGCTCAAGCCTGGCGGGGAATTCCCGGCTCTTGACCGGGTGCCGGAACCATGACCAGGCGATTCGCCCGACCCGCGACCGGGTCATCGGATTCATATGCACGGTGCTCACTCCTGCAGTCAGTCAACATGCCGAGCACCACGCCCCCGCGGCGCCCCATATCGAGCAATTAGACACCCTACCGCTGGCAAACAGTGTAAGACGCGCCGAACAATTTATCAAATGTTGCTGCTGTGACGATAGTGACTAGCGTTGCGGAGCCGCGGTCGGTGCGATGGGCGCAGGCAGCGCCGTTTCCCCCATCAGGAATCGATCCACGCCCGCCGCGGCCGCACGGCCCTCGGCGATTGCCCAAACGATCAGCGATTGGCCCCGTCCCATGTCGCCCGCTACGAACACACCCGGCACCGAGGTCTCGAAGTTGTTGCCGCGCGCGACATTACCGCGATCGGTGAACTCGACTCCCAAGTCCGTCAGCAGGCCCGGCTGCTCCGGCCCGACGAATCCCATCGCCAACAGCACCAGATCGGCTTCGATTTCGAAATCGGTGCCCTCGGTCCTGACGAACTTGCCGTCCTGCATCGTCACCTCGTGCACTTTCAGCGCGGCGACGTGGCCGTCACGGCCGACGAATTCCTCGGTGTTGACCGAGAACATCCGCTCGCCGCCTTCTTCGTGCGCCGCGGACACCCGGAACATCAGCTCGTAAGTCGGCCACGGCGTGGACGGGGCGCGGGTCTGCGGCGGGCGCGGCATGATTTCGAACTGATGCACGGCGGCCGCACCCTGGCGGTGCACGGTGCCCAGGCAGTCGGCGCCGGTGTCGCCGCCGCCGATGATGATGACCTTCTTGTCTTTTGCGGTGATCGGCGGTTCGCCGTCGGGGCCGAGCACATCGTCGCCCTCCTGCACCCGGTTGGACCAGGGCAGGTACTCCATCGCCTGGTGGATACCGTCGAGCTCGCGGCCGGTGATCGGCAGATCGCGCCAGGCGGTCGCGCCGCCGGCCAGAACCACCGCGTCGAAGTCGGCGCGCAACTGCTCGGCGGTGATGTCGACGCCGACGTTGACACCGGCGCGGAATTCGGTGCCTTCGGCCCGCATCTGGTCCAACCGGCGTTCCAGGTGGCGTTTTTCCATCTTGAATTCGGGAATGCCATAGCGCAGCAGCCCGCCGATGCGGTCGTCGCGCTCGAACACCGTCACGGTGTGTCCGGCCCGGGTCAGTTGCTGCGCGGCGGCCAGCCCGGCCGGGCCTGAGCCGACCACCGCCACGGTCTTGCCGGTGAGCTGATCCGGCGGCAGCGGGACTACCCAGCCTTCATCGAAGGCGTTGTCGATGATCTCCAGCTCGATCTGCTTGATCGTCACCGGATCCTGGTTGATCCCGAGCACGCACGCTGATTCGCACGGCGCCGGGCAGAGTCGACCGGTGAAGTCCGGGAAGTTGTTGGTCGCGTGCAGGCGTTCGATCGCGTCGCGCCAACGACCGGTGCGGGTCAGGTCGTTCCATTCCGGTATCAGGTTGCCCAGCGGACAGCCGTTGTGGCAGAACGGGATCCCGCAGTCCATGCACCGAGTGGCCTGGTGCTGCAGCGTCTCGTGCGGGAAGTCCTCGTACACCTCATGCCAGTCGCGCAGCCGCAGTGCCACTGGTCGGCGCTTCGGCGTTTCGCGATGGGTGTACTTCAGAAAGCCCTTCGGATCAGCCACTGGCGGCCGCCATGATCGCCTGGTCGGGATCGGTGCCGTTGCGCTCGGCCTCGGCGATCGCCTCCAGCACCCGCTTGTAATCGCGGGGCATCACCTTGACGAAGCTCCGTTGCCCGGCGGCCCAGTCGTCCAAGATGCGCTGACCGACCGCGGAGTCGGTCGCATCGACGTGCGCCTGAATCATCCCGTGCAGCCAGGCCAAGTCGTCATCGTCGAGCGCCTCCAGTTCCACCATCTCCGTGTTGAGGTTGTCCGGCAATGCGTCCTCCGGGTCGTAGACATAGGCGACGCCACCGGACATGCCCGCCGCGAAGTTGCGGCCGGTACTACCGAGAATCACGACCCTGCCGCCGGTCATGTACTCACAGCCGTGATCGCCGACCCCTTCGACCACCGCATGGGCGCCGGAGTTGCGCACGGCGAACCGCTCACCGACCGCACCGCGCAGAAATGCCTGGCCGCTGGTGGCACCGAACAGGATGACGTTGCCGCCGATGATGTTGTCCTCGGCGATGTAGTCCGGCGACGCGTTGTCAGGCGGCCGCACCACGACGCGGCCACCGGACAATCCCTTGCCCACGTAGTCGTTGGCGTCGCCGTACACCCGCAGCGTGATGCCCGTCGGTAGGAACGCGCCGAAGCTGTTGCCGGCCGAGCCGTCGAAGGTGATGTCGATGGTGCCGTCCGGCAATCCTTCGCCGCCGTAGGCTTTCGTCACTTCATGGCCGAGCATGGTGCCGACAGTTCGGTTGACGTTGGCAATCGTGGTCGAGAACCGGACGGGTTTCCCGGAGTCCAGCGCCTCGCGGCTCATCACGATCAGCTGTTGATCCAGCGCCTTGTCCAGCCCATGGTCCTGGCTGGAACTGCAGTACAGATCCTGATTCATGAACGCCGATTCGGGCTCAAGCAGCACCGGTGTCAGGTCGAGTTTGTGCGCCTTCCAGTGCGCGCGGGCCAAGGTGGTGTCCAACGACCCGACTTGGCCCACAGCCTCATTGAGGGTGCGGAAGCCGAGTTGCGCCATGTACTCGCGTACCTCTTCGGCGACGAACAGGAAGAAGTTCTCCACGAACTCCGGTTTGCCGGTGAACCGCTCGCGCAGCACCGGGTTCTGGGTAGCCACCCCGACCGGGCAGGTATCCAGGTGACACACCCGCATCATGATGCAGCCGGACACCACCAACGGTGCGGTGGCGAAGCCGAACTCCTCGGCGCCGAGCAGCGCCGCGATCATCACGTCCCGACCGGTTTTGAGCTGGCCGTCGACCTGGACGACGATCCGATCGCGTAACCCGTTGAGCAGCAACGTCTGCTGGGTTTCGGCCAGCCCGAGCTCCCACGGCGCGCCGGCGTGCTTCATCGACGTCAGCGGCGTGGCGCCGGTGCCGCCGTCGTGCCCCGAGATCAGCACCACGTCGGCGTGCGCCTTCGAGACGCCGGCAGCCACGGTGCCGACACCGTTCTCGGAGACCAGCTTGACGTGGATACGCGCCGACGGGTTGGCGTTCTTCAGGTCGTGGATCAGCTGAGCCAGATCCTCGATCGAGTAGATGTCGTGGTGCGGAGGCGGTGAGATCAACCCCACCCCCGGGGTGGAGTGCCGTACCTCGGCAATCCACGGATACACCTTGCCGCCCGGAAGTTGGCCGCCCTCACCGGGTTTAGCGCCCTGCGCCATCTTGATCTGAATGTCAGAGCAGTTGGTCAGATAGTGCGAGGTGACACCGAACCTGGCCGACGCGACCTGCTTGACCGCGCTGCGGCGCCAGTCACCGTTGGGGTCGCGTTCGAAACGGCTGACGTGCTCACCGCCCTCGCCGCAGTTCGACCGGCCACCCAGCCGGTTCATCGCGATAGCCAGTGTCTCGTGCGCCTCGGCGGAGATCGAGCCGTAGCTCATCGCGCCGGTGGCAAAGCGTTTGACGATCTCGCTGACCGGCTCGACCTCGTCCAGTGGCACCGGCGGGCGGACCCCTTCGCGGAACTTCAGCAGACCGCGCAACGACGCCATCCGCTCGCTCTGGTCGTCGACCAGCCGGCTGTAATCCTTGAAGATCTTGTACTGGCCGGTGCGGGTGGAGTGCTGCAACTTGAACACGGTCTCCGGGTTGAACAGGTGGTACTCGCCTTCGCGGCGCCACTGGTATTCGCCGCCCACCTCGAGTTCGCGGTGTGCTCGCTCGTCGGGCCGATCCAGGAAAGCCAACTCGTGGCGGACCGCCACATCGGCGGCAATGTCGGCGAGGGTGATTCCGCCGGTGGGGCAGGTCAATCCGGTGAAGTACTCGTCGAGAAGGTCCTCGGAGATGCCGACGGCCTGCATCAGTTGGGAACCGGTGTAGGACGCCAAGGTCGAGATGCCCATCTTGGACATCACCTTCAGCACACCTTTGCCGGCGGCCTTGATGTAGTTCTGCAGCGCGGTCTCGCGGTCGAGTCCCTGGAGCACGCCGCGGTCCAGCATCACCTCGATCGATTCGAACACTATGTACGGGTTGATCGCCGCGGCACCGAACGCCAACAGCGCTGCCATGTGGTGCACCTCGCGGGCATCGCCGGACTCGACCACCAGCCCGACCTTGGTACGGCTGCGTTCGCGTACCAGGTGATGGTGCACTGCGGAGACCGCCAGCAGCGACGGGATCGGGGCCAGCTTCTCGTCGGACTCCCGATCGGACAGGATGATGATCCGTGCGCCATCGGCGATCGCCGCCGAGGCTTGCGCACGCACCTCGTCGAGTGCCGCCTTCAAACCGGCGCCATTCTCGGCGACGGGGTACAGACAGCGAATCACCTTGGACCGCAACCCATGCCGACGACCGTTGACCTCGACGTCGGGGTCGAGATTGATCAGCTTGGCCAGTTCGTGGTTGCGCAGAATCGGTGTCGGCAATTTGATTTGGCGACAGGAGTCTTCGTTGGGGTTGAGCAGGTCGCCTTCTCCGCCGGTGGTGCCCTGCAGGCTGGTCACCACCTCTTCGCGGATGGCGTCCAGCGGCGGGTTCGTGACCTGCGCAAACAATTGCTGGAAGTAGTCGAACAGCATCCGCGGCCGCTGGGAGAGCACCGCGACCGGCGTATCGGTTCCCATCGAGCCGATGGGTTCGGCACCGGCCCGGACCATCGGCGCCACCAGCAGGTTGAGCTCCTCGTAGGTGTAACCGAAAACCAGCTGGCGCAACACAACCCGATGGTGCGGCATCCGCACATAGTCGCCCTGCGGCAGTTCGGCCAGTGGAATCAGCCCATTGTCCAGCCACTGCTGATAGGGCTGCTCGGCCGCCAGTTCGGCCTTGATCTCCTCGTCGGAGACGATGCGGCCCTGCGCGGTGTCGACCAGGAACATCCGGCCCGGCTGCAACCTCATCTTGCGCACCACGGTCGACGGGTCGAGGTCCAGCACGCCGGCCTCGGACGCCATCACCACCAGGCCGTCGGCGGTTACCCAAATGCGCGACGGGCGCAGCCCGTTACGGTCCAGCACCGCCCCGATGATGGTGCCGTCGGTGAACGTCATCGACGCCGGGCCGTCCCACGGCTCCATCAACGATGCGTGGTACTCGTAGAAAGCGCGTCGCGCCGGATCCATCGACGGATGGCGCTCCCAGGCCTCGGGGATCATCATCAGCACCGCGTGCGCGAGGCTGCGCCCGCCCAAGTGCAGCAGTTCGAGTGCCTCGTCGAAACGCGCGGTGTCCGACGCGCCCGGGGTACAGATCGGGAACAGCTTGTCGACGTCGTCGTGGGAGCCGAAGACGTCGGTGTTGATCAGCGCCTCGCGGGCGCGCATCCAGTTCTCGTTACCGGTGACGGTGTTGATCTCGCCGTTGTGGGCGATGCGGCGGAACGGGTGGGCCAGCGGCCACGACGGGAAGGTGTTCGTCGAGAAGCGCGAGTGCACAATGCCCAGCGCGCTGGTCAGCCGCTGGTCCTGCAGATCGAGGTAGAACGCCTTGAGCTGCGGAGTGGTCAGCATGCCCTTGTAGACGAAGGTCTGACCGGAAAGGCTTGGGAAGTAGACGGTTTCGCGACCCGGGCCATCCTGCCCGGGGCCTTTGGTACCGAGTTCGTGCTCGGCCCGCTTGCGGATAACGTAGGCGCGCCGCTCCAGCTCCATGCCGTCGGCGCCGGCGATGAACAGCTGACGGAAGGTGGGCATCGCGTCGCGGGACAGTGCGCCCAGCGACGACTCGTCGGTCGGGACGTTGCGCCAGCCCAGCGTCTGCAGGCCCTCGGCTTCGACGATCTTCTCCACCGCGGCGCAGGCCGCCGTCGCCTCTTTCGACGATTGCGGCAGGAACGCGATGCCGGTGGCGTAGCTGCCGGCTTCGGGCAGCTCGAATTCGACCACCGAACGCAAGAACTGATCGGGAACCTGGATCAGGATGCCGGCGCCGTCACCACTGTGCGGCTC
This sequence comes from uncultured Actinomycetota bacterium, assembly GCA_963791535.1. GTDB lineage: Bacteria > Actinomycetota > Actinomycetes > Mycobacteriales > Mycobacteriaceae > Mycobacterium. The sequence continues at coordinate 212,131 of CAWBSW010000012.1, forward strand.
GGCGCCTTGGGCGCCGCGATGCTCGAGATTGAGCAGCGCGGTGATCGCCTTGTCCACGATGTCGCGGCTGCGGCGGCCGTGCATGTCGACGACCATGGCCACCCCGCATGAGTCGTGCTCGAATGCGGGGTTGTAGAGCCCGACGCGGTTGGGCGCCATTCCCACCTGACCCTTCACCAGAACTTTCTTGCCGCCGAATTCACGAATCTCATCCGTTGGCGCCGCGCCCGGGAGGCTTGCGGGCTGGGCCCCATCGGTCTTGTCGATATGCTGGTCGCCTGGCGGCGGTGATCCGGTTGGGGATGTATCCGTGCAGCGCTGGACGGTGGCCCTGTACCCGGTTTTCGACAAGTCGTAAAACGATATGACAAAACCCGCCTGACATGCCAACTTGATCAATAATAACTCGTCGGTTGCGGGTGCTGCTTACCTCGGCGGCACCGCTGCGCGGCTTTGCCGGGTCAGCGTGTGCCGCTGGGCATTTGGACCCGCCGCAGGGTGTTTGCGAAGCAGGCGGATATTCGCCGGATCCGTAGGGCAAATTTGCTGTGATCGCGGTCAAATGACGCTGAAATCACCGGCTGGCTCACTCCGAGATCGTGGAAGGCCGGTGATGCACCTCACCATAAGGCGTGGCAGGACGCGTCTGGCGGCCGATTCGGGTCGCAGTCGCAGGTCTTCGGGCCGGCTAGGGCCGGTAGCGAGTGCGTTGTGGATGAAGTTGCCCGGATTTTTTTGCCGTGTCGGCGGCGACCTGGCGAACGGCGCCCGTTCGCCCGCCGCCATCACGACGATCGCCGGACCGGATAGCCGCCCCGCTCGGCCAGTGAGCGCAGCCGGCGAAGCGCGTGAGCGCGTCCACGCCCGGCCTCCGGAATGACGACGCCGGCCCACAGCCCCTCGGCGCGTGGCATCTCGCAGGCCTCCCGCGCGCACAGCCATCGCCGTAGACAGTTACGGCACACCGCCCTCGCCTCGTCGTCGATGGCCATCATCCAGCGGTCCGGATCGTCGACGCAGGCGCCGACGACGGTCTCCGGCGCCGGGAACTCGACCAGCGATCTGGTCATCACACTTCCTCCCGATTGGCTCCCCGGCCTGTTGAATCCACGGTGCGCCGGGGCCGGGTCGTGCCGCAGCCGCCTAACGGTGTCGTTTTGTGCTATTCGAGTCTCGTTTAGTCTCGTTTTGCCCTAGCCTCGTCGTGTGGCCATTGCGCTGAAGTCACTGCTGCAGCAGCGGCATCTGCACGAGTATTCGGAGTTCGTTGCCGAATATCAGCGGCGCGCAAAGGAATTAGACCTGCCCCGGCACGCGTCGGCGCCGACGAAAGCGCAATATTATCGCTGGGTCGGTGGCCACATCCAGAACCTTCCGCGGGGCTACCACTGCATGGTCCTGGAGCGGATGTTTCCCGGCTGGACGGCGCGAGAACTGTTCGGCCACACCGAACATCAGGACACGCCGGCCGCAACTGACGGCTTGTTGGCTTCGATCGCGCCCGCGGTCGAGCCCGCCCAGTTGGCCGGCCTGTGGGTCACCGGCTATGTGTTCGACGGGACCCGCCACCACGTGGACCTGTCGACCATCACGGTCACGAATAACGCTGTAACGGCACGGAATTACCCGCCCGAGCCACGCGCCGAAGCCCACGCCTCCGGTTTCCGCAACGAGATCGAGGCGGGACTTTTCGGCAGGCACTTGATCGGGCGCTGGCGCAATGTCAACGACAACTACTTCTACGGTTCGCTGCACGTCACGGTGCTCGCCGGCGAGGCGATGCTCGACGGCTACTACACCGGGTTCCTCAGCGACAGCGAAGTCGTTGCCGAACGGTGGCGCTGGGTCCGGGTCGAACCGCAGTCGGCGGAAGGTGTCGACCTGAAGACTGTGGTGCTGGGTTCCCCGCAGCGCATCTACGATGCGATTGTCGGGCGTAGCCGCTTCGATGGACCGATTCCGCTCGCGCAGCTAACGGAGAATCCATGAGCTTGGCCAAAGAGGACGTGCGCAAGCTCATCGACATCTACATCCGCGCATGGACCACCCAGGACCCCGATCTGATTCTCACCGTCTTCACCCCGTCGGCGACGTATCGCGAGCGGGTACTGCAAGAGCCGATCCGCGGCCACGCCGGCATTCGGGAGTATTGGCAGACCAAGGTCGTCAAGGAGCAGGCCAACATCTCCGCCGAGTTGCTCAGCCTCTATCTCGACGGCACGACGGCGATCGCCGAGTGGGAAGCGCGGTTCGACGACCTCGTCAAGGGCTACCGCAAACGGATGCGCGAGGTGGCCATCCTCGAGTTCGATGGCGATCGGGTCGCAGGCTTGCGCGAGTATTGGACATCCGAGCGCCTGAGCTCATGAGCGAGCATGACGACTTCCTGCGGGACCGGCTGCGGCCCGCGCCGCCCGGCGGCCCGGCAGCGCGACCGGCGCACTCCCAAGACGACGGCCCCCGATCGGCACCGCCCCCACGGCAGGCTCCGCCGCGACCGGCCGCCGGAACTCACCGGGCCGGGTGGGGCGACCTCGACGTATCGCCGGCGGCACCGCCGGAACCGCCGCGGCCCAGTCCCAGGTACGGCTGGCGGCGCATCGTCTTCAAAGCCACCTTCGGCCTGATCAACCCCGGGCCCGTCGGCCCTGGAAAAACAAGAAACGGCCTACGAGACCACCATCGGGTCGGCGCTGCACGGCAACTACAAGGTGGGCGTGCTCGGCAAGGGCGGGGTCGGGAAAACCACCATCGCCGCCAGCGTCGGGTCGATCTTCGCTGAGCTGCGCCGCCAGGACCGGGTGGTGGCGGTCGACGCCGACACCGCCTTCGGCCGGCTTGGCAGCAGAATCGACCCCCGGACCAGCGGCTCGTATTGGGAGCTTGCCGCCGACCGAAACCTTCAGTCGTTCGCCGATGTGACCTCGCGCGTCGGCAGCAATTCGGCGGGCCTGTACGTGCTGGCCGGTGAGCCGACGGCCGGTCCGCGACGGGTGCTCGATCCCGCGCTTTATCGCGAAGCCACGTCGCGGTTGGACCGTCACTTCACCATCGCGATCGTCGACTGCGGCTCCACCATGGACGCGCCGGTCACCCAGGAGGCGCTGAGCGACCTGGACGCGCTGATCGTGGTGTCGTCGCCGTGGGCGGACGGGGCCTCCGCGGCCGCGCAGACGATGGAATGGCTGGCCGCACATGGCCGTACCGGTCTGCTGCAGCGCACCGTGGTGGTGCTCAACGATTCGGACGGGCACTCCGACAAGCGCACCCGTTCGGTTCTGGCGCATCAGTTTCTCGACCGCGGACAGACGGTGGTGGAGGTGCCGTTCGACCCGCACCTGCGCCCCGGCGGCGTCATCGACGTGAAAGAAGAGATGGCTCGCAGGACGCGGGGCAGATTCCTGCAGATCGCCGCCGCGGTCGCGGGATTCTTCGCGTCGCGGCCGGACGAGACCCGGGAGAACCGCTAGGGCCGACCCTCCGCGATGTCCATGCGCGCCGACGGGTCCGCGGTGGCTTCGATCTTGGTGACCAGGTGTTCGCGGATGGTCAGCACGATGACGGCGAACAGCCGTCGTTCGGCGAAGGCCAGCAAGACGGCCTGGCCGGCAGGACCGCTGACCACCGTCACGCCCGGCCCCAGGTAGCGCAGCAGGTTGACGGCGACATCGTGCGGGCCGTGGTTGATCTGAGGTGGCAGCGGCGGATCGGCCAGCACCGTCCCGACACCCCACACCGTCGGATCCAGCACCGCCGCCAACGCCTGCAGATCACCGTTGGCGCACGCGGTGATGAACTTCTCGGTGACCAACTGGTGCTCGGCCGCGGGCACATCGCCCGGCTTCGGCTGGGCCATGGCGAATTTCGCCCGCGCGCGCCGCGCCAGCTGACGACAGGTGCCCACCGGGCGGCCCACCGTCTCGGCGATCGCGTCGAACGGAACCGCGAACACGTCGTGCAGCACGAACGACACCCGCTCGGCGGGGCTGAGCCTGCGCAGCACCTCCAGCAGCGCCGTGCGGACCTCGTCGTCCAGGGTGACCTGATCAGCCGGATCCAGCCGACGAGATTGGTTGAGCGCAGCCAGCTCTGGGTCGATGTCGCCGGGCCGCTCGTAGCGGGCGCGCGCCGAACGCACCTGGTCGAGGCAGAGCCGACCCGTTACCACCGTCAGCCACGCACGGATATCTTCGATCTCCGCGAGGTCGGCGCGGGAGAGCCGCAGAAACGCCTCCTGCGCAACGTCTTCGGCATCACCGACGTCTCCCAGCATCTGATACGCCAGGTTGACCAGGTACGGACGATGCAGACGCCAGGCCTCGGTGATCTGGTCTTTCGCTGACTGCGGTTGGCTCATTCATTCACGACGATCTGGTGCGCGAAAAAGTTACATGTTCCGATGAGTAACTTTCCCATCTTCTGGCCCGTCGTAGATGAAAAGCACTTTTTGAAAAAGACCATCCCGCCGAAGGAGACCACCATGACGATCGTCGTGACCGGAGCGACCGGCAATGTCGGGCGCCCGCTTGTTTCGGAACTCGCCGCCGCGGGTGCACGGGTGCGTGCGGTCACCCGCGCACCGCAGACCGCCGGATTTCCCGACGGCGTCGAGGCGATGAGCTCGCCGGCCGACGCGCTAGCCGGTGCGTCGGCGGTGTTCCTCAATTCCCGCGCGCTGGGCCCAGATCTCAGCGACCTCGCCGACGTTGTGGCGTTGGCAAAGCGCAGCGGGGTCACCAAGCTGGTTGCGCTGTCGGCCATCAACGCCGACGACGACTTCTCGCGGCAGCCGTCGCGGTTTCGCGGCGACCGCAACAAGGAGGTCGAACAGTTCGCCGTCGACTCCGGCCTGGACTGGGTGAGCCTGCGGCCCGCGGTGTTCGCGTCGAACTTCGTCGGCATGTGGGCGGCGCAGATTCTTGCCGGCGACGTCGTCGGTGGACCCTACGCCGCGGCGTCGGCCGCGCCGATCGTCGAAACCGACATCGCAGCGGTGGCCGCGCAGGCACTGCTGACCGATGAGCTTGTCGGACAGCAGATCCCGCTGACCGGGCCGCAGGCGTTCACCAATTCCGAGCTGGTGGAGATCATCGGCACCGTCCTGGGTCGCCCGCTGCGCTACTTCGAGGTGCCACCGGATGTCGTGCGGCAGCGCTTCATCGGTTTGGGTCTGGGCGCCGAATTCGCCGACGCCTACACGGCGATGCTCACCGAGACGCTGGACAAGCCGGCGCTCGTCACCCGCGAAGTGGAGAAGATCACCGGCCGCCCGGCGACCACCTTCGCCCAGTGGGTAACTGACCACCGCAACCTGTTCACGAAATAGACAAGGAGACAAGACATGTCCGATCCCCGGCCCCCGCGTTACCTCAAGCCGATGAACAAGGTGATGATGGCCGTGCAGAAGCTCGGCATACCGACCGGACCCGCGATGGTGTTGACGGTGCCCGGACGAAAGTCGGGTCAGCCACGCAGCACCCCGATGACGCCGTTCGAATTCGACGGCGGCCTTTATGTGGTCGCCGGTTATCCCGGCGCGGACTGGGCGGCCAACGCCCGGGCCGCGGGCACCGGCACGCTGAGCCGGGGCCGCCGCTCCCGGCCCGTCAAGATCGTCGAACTGACTGCCGCACAGGCGCGCCCGATACTTCGGGCCTTTCCGGTGGAGGTCCCGGTCGGCGTGGCGTTCGCCAAGCGCTCCGGAATGGTCGTCGACGGCACCTCCGACGAATTCGAGGCGCTGGCGGGACGCCTCGCGGTCTTCCGGTTCGACCCGGTCACTTCCTAGCGATCAAGCGGTGGCTGCCGGTCAAAGCTGAACCGGCACATGCTTTTCCGCGCACGCGTCGACCACCGCCGCGACGATGTCCTGGGTGCGCAGCGTCTCCAGGTCTTCGACGGTCACCGAGCCCTTGTCGGTGCGGTGCTGGGCGGCTACCCGAGAATCGCGCAGCCGCTCGGCACGCTCGACGACGTTGCGGGCGAAGCGCCCGTTCTGCATCACGTCGATTCCGTGGCTGCCGTTGGGCGCCAGATAGGCCCGCAGGGTCTTGCAGGCAATGTTGAGCGCCTCGCGGGCCGCGGGCTCGATCACCGTCGCGCGCGGCGCACCGTAGCGGACGGCGATCTCCACCAACTCGTCGGGAGCGTAGGACTCGAAGCGCAGCTTGCGATTGAACCGGCCTGCCAAACCCGGGTTCACGGTGAGGAATTCGTCGACTTCCTTCTCGTAACCAGCACCGATGAAACAGAAGTCGAACCGATGCACCTCGAGTGCGACCAGCAGCTGGTTGACCGCCTCCATGCCGATCATGTCCGGCCGGCCGTCGTGGTGGCGCTCCACCAACGAGTAGAACTCGTCCATGAACAGGATGCGGCCCAGCGAACGGGCGATCAGCTCGTTGGTTCTCGGGCCGGACGCGCCGATGTGCTCACCGCAGAAGTCGGCCCGTTTGACTTCGATGATCTCGGGGTGCCGGACGATGCCCAGCCCGGCGTAGATCTTGCCCAACGCCTCGGCGGTGGTTGTCTTTCCGGTTCCGGGTGGACCGACGAGGAGCATGTGGTTGGTCTGATTGGTCACCGGCAGCCCGGCGGCCAATCGCAGGGCCCGGACCTCGATCTGGTCCTCGATTTCGGCCACCGCGCGTTTGACTTCACTCAACCCGACCTGGTTGTTGAGCAAGGCGCGGCCTTCGGCCAGTAGCTCTTCGCGCCGCTCTTCGTTCTCCTCTTCGCGGCGGTCCTGCTCGGATCGCTCGGTGCTGACGTCCCATTTGTTGCTGCGGGTGTTGATGGTTTCCTCGTCGGTGACCACCAGCTGCAGGTTCGGGTCGGCCAGAGCATCCTTGGCCGGTTCGATCAGCGCCCCGTTGATCGTCGCCCTCGACAGCCAGACCTGGGCCTTGTCCTCCTGATCGAGCTGACGGTGAGCCATCCCTCGCACATAGGCGAGATCCGCTGCGATCAAAGGAAACTCGTTCGGATCGATCGCCGTCACCGCGGTGTCGGTCAGCTGGTGTCGGCGCGCTTCGGCCGCACCGACGTGTCCCGCACGCAAGTCGACCCGGTCTGCCCAATCCAGCGCGACACGTCCCTGCCCGAGATGAGCCGCCGCATGCGCGGCCAGCGCGTTGGTGGCCGCGGTGACCGCCGACATGATGATCGCCTGCGGCGGCAATATGGTGGCCGCCACCGAGATGACGTCCGGCCAGCGCTGCGTGGCGAACATCAGGTAGGCCCGCACATACTGCTGCCACTGGTGGTTCTCCCAGGTGTCCAGCAGCGTCGAATCTTTCAGCACCGATTCGGCTTTCTCGTACTGCCCGTCGTCGACCAGCGCGCTGGCGAGCGCCAAACCCGCGTGCGATGACTCGGTCACCGAGATCGCCAAATAGGGCCCCGCTTTGATCGACGCCGACAGCCGGACACCGAGCCGGTTGGTCTCCCGGTGCAGCCGCGCCCCGTACGCGTACAGCTGCTGCAGTGTCGATAGCTCCTCGTCGCCGGCGGCGATCCGGCCCAGCCATGCGTCAGCCATCGACGGGTCGATTTCGGTCGCCTCGCGAAACCGCGCCTGGGCGCCCGGCTGGTCGTTGTCGAACAACGCCATCGCCTGATCGAACCGCTTGCGGGCGGCGGCCGTGGTACTGCTGCTTGTCATGGGGCGCCGCTCCTTCTCATCGCTGCGCGCTGCATCGTCGCCGACGCGGTCTAGTCCACCGGTTCGAGCTCGGTTGTCCTCAGGGTCGTCGGCTCTGACGATATGTAACGATTCTCGGCCCGGAACAACTCGACCTCAACCGTATGCAGTTGTCCAGCGGCCGTCACGTCGACCGTCGCCGGGCCGATCTGCGTGATCAGCACGTCGGCCGTATCCCCGGTACGGCGTTCCCGGCTCCCCGATCGAGATCAGGGTGTTCGGCCGCGGCGCGGGGGTGACCGTGCCGTCGACCACGCTGACCGTGGTGCCGGCCATCGGCCTGACCTGATTGCTCACCGCAATGTCGGGCATGCGCACGCTGGCCCACCGCTGCAGGTCGCGGGTGTGCACGGTGATCCGCTCGCCGGCACCGGCCAGCCGCACCACGATTCGTTTGGCCAAGGCATCCTGCGCGGCGATATGCACCCGACTGAACTCGCCCGGGTCGTCAAGCGGCAGCGTCAGCCGGTTACCGGCGTCGACCTTGCCCAGCAGCACACCCGAGGGCCCGATCGGGATGATCAGGGGTTGCGCCAGAACGCCGCGACGCAGACCGTGCAGTGTCGGCATGGGCCCGCAGAGGTTGGCCGCGATCGCGCGCGCCTGCTCGCCCGACAGCGTCTTCAGCATGACGCTCGGTGGCGCCGTCGGCGGCTGTGCGGAGCGCACGGTCACCGTCGCCGTCATGCTGCCGTCGCCGAACACGGTGATGTTCTGGATGATCCCGTCGGCCCGCAGCGTCCACGCGTGTTCCAAGTTCTCCGCGGTGATGTCGCTGGGCCGGTACCAATACGTCGTCAGCCAGCCGCCCTCGCCCCGCACCGTGCGCCACCGCTGGTGATGCGCGCCCAGCGCGGAGGAACCCAGCCGCCGCTCCAACTCCACGATGTCGGTGGCGGTGGCGACCTTGGCGCGAAGGCCCTGCTGACGCAACGCCGCACTGATCCGCTGCGCCGCGGCAAGCGTCGCGGTGCCGGCCGAGGTACGCCATTGCAGCGCTTCGGCATTGGCGAACGACGTGATCCGCACGATCAGCCATGTCTCGCGCTGGCCGGCATACGGCGGGGTGCCGATCAATGTGTCGTAGACCCGCGGGTAGTCGCCGCTGCTACGCCGCCGCGCTCCGACGCTGACCACGCTGAGCGATTCGATCGCCAGACCCAGGCTCTGGCGCAGCAGCGGCAGCAGATCGGCGACGTCGACGGTGTTTTCGGTGTAGGTCGCCGTCGACCCGGTGAACAGGGTCGGCCGATGCGCCTTGCCGAGCAGCTGCACGGCCACCACCGCGACGCCGTCCTGGTACCGGACGCCGCCGCCGGAGCGGTCGTTGGCCACCGTGATGGGTTCGGTCAAGGTGATCGCCCGACCACGCTGGCGCAACAGGTTCAGCCACGACCACAGCGGCTGACGGCGCCAGGGGATCACACCGGCCGCCACTGCGAGCAGCAAACCCACTGCGGCGCCGGGGTATCCGGCCAACGCCCAGCCGAGCAGGCCGGTGGCAAGGACGCCGACGATGATCGCCAGCCGTGTCGTGGCCGTCATCGTTCTCGCCGAGCCCGTGCAACAAGCGACGCGATCACCGCCGCGGCAATGACCAGACCGGCGAACACAATTGCCACGTTGCGGGCGCGGTGATCCGGCGGCGGCGGCGGGGCGGCCGGCACGATCAGCCGGCTCTGGGCGCCGGGCGCCAGGCGATCCCCGGGCGGCACATTGAACGTCAACGCGGCGACCGGGTCCACCACGCCGTAGCCGACCTGGTTGTCCACCCCGCGCGGCGGGTTATGCGCTGTCTGCAGAATCCGGTTGATGACCTGATGCGCGGACAACGCCGGATACTTGGCGCGCACCAGCGCGGCCACACCGCTCACGTAGGCCGCCGAAAAGCTCGTCCCCCAGAACGGCATGTTCTTTTCACCCGGCCGGATCGGCGGATAGGCGTTCACCGGTCCCCCGGTCTGCGGAGACAATCCCATGATCCCGACGCCGGGCGCCGCGGCGGCCACCCACGGGCCGGACAGGCTCTTGCTGATCGGAGCGCCGGTGTTGTCGACGGCGCCCACGGACAGCACGTAGTCCGAGAACCAGGACGGCGACGAGACCGTCCTGACTTGATGCCAGTCGCGCGGATCAGTGGTGTCCAACGGGTCGAAGCCGGGATTCTGGGCACAGTCGTCTTCGCCCTCGTTACCGGCCGCGGCGACGACCACCGCGTCCTTCACCGTCGCGGCATACCAGACGGCGGCCCCAATAGCGGTCTGGTCCAACGGGTCCGCCGCCGACACGCACGCGGTGACGCTGATATTGATCACCTTGACGCCCATGTTGGCCGCATGCACGATCGCGCTGGCCAGCGTGGCGACGGTGCCGGCCTTCTTACGGGCTTCCACGTCGCCGCCCGGATGCTCCGGCTCGTAGGCCCGCGAGGACTGGCGGATGGAGATGATCGTCGCGTGCGGCGCTACCCCGCCGACCCCGTCTGGCGCTCCGGGCGGAGGTGGCGGCACCTCGGGGTCGTCCGGCTGGCCGGCGACCGGATCGCCGGGCCCGTTCGACGGTTCGTCGGGCGGCGGCGGTGGCGGTGGCGGTGGCGGAGCCGGTTTGGTTTCGGTGACCGTCACCGGCGACGGCGGCGGGGGCGGCGCGATCGGCGGCGGTGGTCCGCCGGGCGGTGGTGGCGCCGCGTCGGTGGCGGGCGGCGCCGCCGGTGGCGGAAACGCCGGGACGGCGGGCATCGGGGGAGGCATCGGAGCGCCCTGGGGTGCAGCCGCGATCAACGACGCCACGATGGTGCCGTGCGCATCGCAGTCCATCAGTCCGTCGCCGCCCATGATGTAGTCACCGCCGGGCACCACCGGTAGCCGGTGGCTGGGGTTGACCCCGGTGTCGATGACGGCGACGGCCACTCCGTTGCCGGTCGAGTACTGCCAGGCCTTGCCGATGTTGAGCATCGTGAAGCCCGGTGCGGTGACCGCCACGTTCGGATCGGCGACGGTGATGGTTCTGGCGCAGATGTTGCTTTGCCGCATCGGCTGATCGGGGCCCGGCTTGCCGTCCGCAGGGACCCGGCCGGGGTCGACGGTTGGCCGCGGAATTGCCTGGGCCGCAGGAAGACCGGTCGATAAACCGACCAGCAGGCAGGCGAGCATCAAGGCGGAGATCCGCCGCGGCGCCGAGGCACGGTTCATCGCATGCGCACCCAGGTGAACAACCCGCCGATCCAGGCGGCCAGCGGCAGTGCCGCGATGATCGCCACGATCTCCAGCCATTCGGCGATCATCCGCACCAGCGGGGTGAACCTGGTGATGGGGACCAACAGCGCCGCCACCAGACCGGCGCCGCCGAATCCGGCCAATACCAGCGCTGCCCAGAGCACCGAGTCGGCCGATGCCGCGGGGGCGTGCAGAACGTATTTGATGACGCCCACGCATACCGCGGCCGCGGCCCCACACACCAGCGCAATGGCCTGCCGCTTGTCGGCGAACGCCCGTCCGCGGCTGATGAAGATCAGCACGAACAGACCGGAGAGCACCAAGGCGGCGCCACTGCGGTGATGACCCGGCATCAGCGTGGCCCAGACCGCGGCGGGCAGCGTCAGCGCAGCTGCCACGCAGATGCCGGTCAGCACGTTGTTCGCGCGCACCGCGCCGGCCGCGATCTGCGTCCCACGCGGGGTGGTGTCCGGGCTCAGATCCTCCTCGGCGGCCTCGTCCACCGGCGACACCGCGTCGACCGGTAGTCCGGCGCTGCGCCGAAAAAGGTCGCGGCCGGTGACCGACCCGAAGTACGGCGGCCGGATCCGGGCGGACCAGAGCGCGATCGTGGGCGCCAGCGTCAGGAGGAACAGCAGAACAATGAGGGTGCACATGCCCAGCCACTGGGCGGGTACCGGCCGCCACATGCGGGCCGTGGCGACCACCCCGCCAGCCCGCACAGCGTCACGATCGTCGCCGCCACGTTGATGTGACGACGGGTCATCACCGCTATCCCGCAGGTGAGCATCCCAGCCGCGAGGACCGCGATGAACAGATGCGCTGCCCCGAGGTTGCCCGGAGCACCCGCCCCCAGACTCACCGCAAGCAGCGGCATGGCAATCCAGGCGAAACCGCCCAGCAGGTCGGCGCGATCCGGCCACCACCGCGCCACCAGGCCCGCGCCCCCTATCGCAAGCAGGCCGAGAACGCCCGTCACAACGCTGGGGATTAGCGAGTCGCTGGCGGAGCGGGCACGCAGAGCTAATCCCAGCACCGACGCCGAGATCATCGCCAAAATGGCCAGCGACGTGTGCGCCGCGGTGTCGGCCGTAACGGGTTCGAATAGCTTCTCACCGATCCGGGCAAGGCCGGTGGATAACGACTCGTATTGCGGCTCGAAGGAGTCGCCCTCCACCGCCGGCACCAGCACCAGCGTGGCCCCGTCCTCGACACCTAGTTCGTCGAGGGTTTTGGTCACATCCAGCCGCACTCCGTTGGCTTTGTGCAGTTCGTAGCCGATTCCGGATTCCAGCCCGATCAGACCCCGGCGTTTGAGTTCATCGTTGAGCAACTCGACAATGTTGTCGACGAAGACCTCAACCGGCACCGACGCCGGGTATACCTGCGAGACAAGGTGTTCGCCACATACCACCGCAACTGCGCAACGCGCCGGAAATGCGACCTTTGCCATTACCGTGGCCTGTCAGCGTCGGGGACATATTTGTCCGCCAACGCCGCAGTAATCTCAAATAGCCGTAGCCGTGTTTTCTTCTGCAATTCGTGTTGCGTATCGATGATCCCGCCTTTGGCCAAATGCGGGTCGAAAGGCATGAACTCGACCGTCGCGCCCGATTGGCCGAAACGCTCGGTAAGATAGGCTCGCGCGTCGGCATCGTATTTATTGCGACTGTCATTCAGAACGACCATGCTGCGAGACACTAATTCGTGATAACCCATCGACCGCAGCAAATCGATAGACCGCGTGACCGGCAGCGAGGTGTCGGCGGTCAGCCCCGACACGAAGACCAGCGTGTCGCAGGCGTCGAACACGGCCTTCATCACCGGGTGTTCAAGGTCGTCGGAGGTGTCCACCACGATCACGTTGTGGGTGCGGCGCAGCCGCGACAGCACACCGGCGAACATCGACGGCACCAGCGGGCGCGGTTGGTCGGATGCCCGGTTACCCGCCAGCACGTCGAGCCCTAAGCTGTTCTGCCCCAGGTGTTCCCGGATGTCGGCATAGCCCTGGACGTCGGTGTCGTTCAAGACGGCGGCGTAGTCGCCCGGTGGCGACTCGTCGATCCGGCCGGCCAGTGTTCCGAAGCCGGGCGCGGCGTCGATGGCGACCACGTTCTCCGGCCGGCACTCCCGGAAGACCGCGCCGATGCACGCCGTCATCGTGGTCTTGCCGACGCCGCCCTTACCGGAAACCACCCCGATGACGTACTGCTTGCGGATGTGCCGGCGTATCCGGCCCTGCAATTCGCGGTAATGCCGTTCGGCCGGTGATTCACCGAGATTGATGGTCTGAAATGACGCGCCATATATGAACTTGCGCCAGCCCGATCCAGGCGGAATTTTGCGCGGTGCGACCATATCGGAGATGCGCAGTGTTTCCGAAACAGAGTCCGGGTGCTGAGCACGCGAACCCGCCGGTTGTCGCGGCGTTTGCCGACCTTGCTCGGGCGAATTCGGTGCCGCTTTCCACGGATTTGTCACGATGCCGATGCTAACATGCGCGCCATAGCCCCCGCTTACACAACCTTTCGGTAAGAATGCCATTCTTCATTGGCGGGAAGGCGCCGCATCATCTTGTTCACCGCGGTCGCGATGCTGCTGCTGGTGCCGGGCGCGATGATCATCCATCGCTTCCCGTCCGACATGTAGTGCTCGCCGATCAGGCGGCCCTCCGGGGTGTCAGCGATGGTGACCACGCTCTGCTCGAAGTGCTTGCGGGTGGGCTGACCGGAGTCCACCCCGGATTGGATCGCGACGATGAAGGCGCGCGCCGAGCGACGCATATCGGCGGCCATCATCAGCATCTGGAGCTGATCGCCGTCGAGTCGCTCGCGAAGCAGGTTCTCCCGCAACATGTCGCGGCCGTTCACCCCCGCCATCACCTGGTCGATGTCCACCGTCACCGGCTGTAGCGGCGCTGGGTCCAGCGTTCCGCACAGCCGATCGATCGCGCGTTGACGACGTCATTCGCGGCGGATTCGGTGTTGGAGGTACCGGCTCCGCTGATGCGGACGAAGTCTTCCGACCGTTCGAGGACTACCCACCATTGGGCAAACCGCGCGAGCAATGCCCTGGTGGGCATGTCGTCCGCGCCGGGGGCGGACAGGTGAATCATCAGCGCGACGTCGCGGCGGGCAAGCACGGTCAGCCATTCCGTCACGGTGCTGTCGACCACGCCGGCATCGTCGATCACGCCCACCTCACGCAGTTCGGCCGCGATCGGGTGCGCGAGCGCCATGTGCCGCGTCTCAACGCTGGGCAGGATCGGTCGCAAACCCAGCTCCGGGGCCAGCACCTCGATCCCGGTGAGCACCTGCAGCACCCACAGCCCGTCAATGGTGGTGGTTAACACAATTGTCCTAAAGCCACAGCGCGGGGCGCACGATCGCGCGTGCGCCCCGCAGCCGACTAGGTGGGAGACCTATATGCCCATCGATTGGGCACCAGTGGTGTCGGTGTGCGCCATTCCGTGGAACGACGTCAACACGGCGTTGCTGTGTTTGTAATGGTGTTGGCGATGTCTTTCGCCGTATTTGTGTGTATCTGAAGGGTGTGGTGAAAAGCGGTAGCGGCGGCACCTTGTAGGTGTTCTTGCCACCAACGCGTTACCCGCTTGCATCAATTCATCTGCATGTTCGTAGAGCATCTGCGCCTGCACTTTGAAGGCTTGCGCCAAAGCGTCGCCAGCCCCGTGGTCGTACAACATTTCGGTCATTTTTGCTCCTTATGTCTGTTGAAGGTGTGTTGGATTCGAAGGCGTCGGAACGCGTAAGATTACGTCGAGCTCGGACCGCCATCGGGGTGTACCGATTGCAGCGCGTGGCGGGCGTCTGCTTCCTGAGCGATCGAGTTGGTTCTTGTGAAGTGGTTCAATTGGTCGAGCAGTCTCGGTGTGGTGACCGATCGCTGAACAAGCTTGCCGTTGACATGCTCGGACACCATGGTCGACGTCATGTTCGCGTCGCCGCTCCAGCCGACACCCGCAATATCGTGAGAATGCGACACGTACTGCTGGCCGAGCGCTTGCGCTTCGGCCAGCAGATTCTGCGGCCTTCTGGATCATCGCAGTCTACGGCTTCAACCGATAAAGCGTGTTTCGGCGTTGCCATCTGTATCTCCCTTACTGATGTGGCCTGGCCCCGCGGATCCCGGGGCATTGAACAAAGTGTAATGACTTTGTGGTGGCTGTCACTTCGCCTTTTGCCAGCCCGTGAAATCCGCTGCTGACCAGCGGATTCGGCGACGGTCAGCAGAGTCGCCCCAGCGGACAACTAGACCTCCTGCCTGTCGCGGTCGACGACGATGCGTCTGTGCGTCACCTTGTCTTTGTCCGAGCCGCCGTTCTCGCGGCCCAGCATGCCCGCACTCGCGGGCGACATCGGCATTGCGCCGCCACCCGTCCGCCTGTGGTCGGCCCGCGGAAATCGGCCGCGTTGAGCAAGCCACTCGGTTTGAGGCCGGTCGGCCGGCCCGCGATTTCTGGTTCGAACGTGCTGGCGGGACGGGTAAAGCTGGTCAGCCCCGCGCCGGGATACCCGGCCCCGACGGCGCCGACGCCGCCGCCGAGGCTGCCGGCCGCACCACCGCCGGCGCCGCCTAGCGGTCCGGCCAGCTCGGCGGCAGCGGTTTCAGCCGCGGCGGCGTTCGGCGTTCCCATGCCGGAAAAGCCGCTCATCATGGGCGATATCAAACCGGAGATGCTCTGGGCGCCGCTGGACACCGCCTGCGTCGGGCCGCTTGCCAGGCTCCTGCAAGGGTTGGGTGGCACCGGACAGCAGGCCTTGCGCCGCCCCCGTAAACGACGAAAGCCCATCGCGTCGCGCCAGAGGCCGGCGCTGCCGCCTGCCCCGCCGCGTCGCCCAGCCCAGAAGACGCTTGCACAGCCGGTGTCTGCCGCCGACTGTGCGACGGTCTCGGCCGGGGCGGCCGGCGAGATACCCGCCGGGGTGATCGGCGGCGGCGTTGACACGATCGAGCCCATCAGCGTGTTCAGCGCGGTGGCGTACGTCACGCCGGCAGTGGTGTTCTGAGGGGTGAAGTTGCCCCAGTACATTTCTTCGTTCACCCCGATAGCCGGGGTATTGCAACCGCAGATATTGCTCGCGTACAGCGCGGCCGTTTCGTCGCGGTTGGCCTGGCACACGGCCGCGGGTATCACCGCAGACCTCGCGACTGTGTTGGCTTCGACCGCGGCCTGGCCGATCGCCATGTGTTTGAGGCAGTGGGCGGCCAACGGCTGCAGTCCGAGAAAGTTGAGCTCGCTTCCCTTCGCCCCATACGCGGTGCCGCCGAGGCCGATCCACTGCTCAAGGGTCGCGCCGATGTTGGCCACCGACATACCCATGGACAGTTCGTGCTGGATCGATTCGGCGAGCCATGCCGCGATGTTGGCGATAATTGCCGCCGGGTTGCTGGCCTCAAGAAGCGCCGCGACACTCTCGGGTGGGCCGAACCATAGTGGGTCGGGCATGTTGTCTTATCAGATGAGGTTGTTGACGTTCGTGGCGCTCATCAGTTCTTGGATGACGTAGCTGAGCGAGGCGAGGTTTTGCGCGCCCGCGTAGCCGGTCCGCTGCGCAACATGCGCCTGAGACGCAGCCATGTAGCCGGCGCCCGCGGAGTTCAGGGCGGACGTGAAGGCTGCATCGTCGGACGTCGGCACCATCGGCGTTGTCGCGGTGAGGGCCGCCGCTCCGGCGGCGGTGCTGGCCTCCATCTCACCGCTGATGGCCATCTCCGTGACGGCCGACAAACTCGCGGCCTCCGGAGCGTGAAAGAACATCGTCATGGTGTCTCCCCAGGTTGTGTTTCGCGGATCAAATCCGCGGCGTGTTCCGAGTCTAAAGTGTCATCGCAATCTCGTGTGCACAAGTTTATGCAAGCAGGTGCCGCCCGCTATCGCGCCCCGTCCGGCGTTCCTACCAGCACGCCTTCAATCTGCCCGTCAGTGGTGACCAGGAGGCCGCGTCCGGGCGGCAGTTGCTGGGCACTGGTCCTGCCGTGCACCTTGACGTCGGCCGGGTCGTTGTCCATGAACAACGTCGGCGAACGCGACCCGGTCAATTTCTGCAGCAACGGGTTCATCACCACTTGTGAAGCCCAGTTCCCCGGCAGGCGCGAAGCGATGACGTGCAGGCCAACCTCGCGGCTGCGTTCGATGAGACCCCACAGCGGGGCGGTGGCCGCCGGCTTCAACGTCTGATTGTGGGGTCGAAGTTCGTGTTCGTCGTCAATCAGAACAAAATGGTGCGCGCCCTCCCAGGACTTTCGAGGTTAAGCAATTCTTCCTGAGTCAAACCCGACGGTGGGAGGCGGTCCTGCAACTCGGCGACCAATGCGCCGATCACGGCGTCGATGTCGTCTGCCGTGTAGGCGTACGCACGCACATGCGGGCCCTGGATCTTGCCCGATCAGCGTCGTCTTCGGATCGATGATGGTGATCTGTGCCTGCTCCGGGCCGAACCGGCTCATGATCGCCTGGCCGATGGCTGCCAAGGTCGGTGGTCTTGCCACACAATTGGCGGCCCATCACCAGCATGTTGGGCAACGCGCGGGCCGGCAGGGCCACCGGCTGCAGCGCACTCTCGCCGATGGCGAACGGGATGTTCAGCGGGTCGGCCGCCTGGGCCGTGGCGGCGAAACCGTCGATGACCTCGCTCAACGCCACCCGCTCGGGCAGACGGGACAGCCGTTCTACCTTGTCGGTCCCGGTGACCTGGGCGATCAAGGCACCGACACCGCGGGTCCCCACCCGTTCGCCCTTGGTCCCGGTGACCTCGGGCACCCCGATCAACACCTCGTGCCCGTCTCTGGTGAGCCCGAACCCCGGGCGGTCCAGCGTGTTTCGTGCGGCTCTGCGCTGTTCGATCCCCGTGCCCATTTGCGATTCGTCCGGATTGCTGAGCCGAAGCTGAATCCGGGCGTTCGACACGGTGAGCAGCCCCTGCTTTTGGCCGACGAACCAGCCGTTGGAGCTCGTCATGACGTGCACACCGTAGGACAGGCCCTGCCGAGCGATCGCGATCGCGCGATCCCCCATGCCCGGGATCCTTCTCATAGAGGTCACCGTAGTTATCGATGACGAGGAAGACGTCGCCGAACTTGTCTTCCGGGTCCGTTCCCCCGCCGCCTGCCGAGCCGAAGCGCCGTTCCCGGAACTCGGAGATGTCGATTTGGTAGTGCTTGAACGCCGCCTCGCGGGCACGGATCAGTCCCTCCAACGTCGCGATGGTCCGCGAGACCCCTTCGGTGTCGTTCAGGCTCACCACCCCGGCGACGTGCGGCACCTCTTCGATCGGGTACAGCGCCGCCCCGATGCAGAAAAAGGTCACCCGGTCCGGGCCGTACATCAACGCGGCCGAGGTCATCAACGTCATCAGCGTGGTGGACTTTCCACGCTGGGCGGTGGCCACGACGATGACGTTGTCCATCTCGGCGTCGATGGCATGCACCTGCTGCAGGTGGTCTTCGGGAATGTCGACAACCCCGACCGGGAAGATCAGACCCGGGTTCTGCCCATAATCGACGTGCCAGGGCTTACCGCGCCAGTGCGCCACCAAAGCGTCGGCCGCTTCACTGACTTCCAGTGGGGGAAGCCAGATTTGATGAGGCAGCCGAGCCGGATGTGAAACCAGCGAGTCGCGGATGACGTCGAGGATCTTTTTCTTCTTGAAACCGTCGCTATGGAACAGGAACTCGTCGGGTTCCTCGGGTTCGTCGGCAACGGCCAGGGCCGCGGTGTCCTCGACGCTCAGCGGCTGGTACTCCCAGGTGAGCGGGCGCGGCTGGGAGAAGCTCACGTCGATCGTCCGGTCGACATTGGCGACCTTCTTGGGCAGCACGAACGGCGCCGATAAGTAGAAGCACCGGAACGGCTCCAAGTCGCGCGGGCCGACTTTGAGTAGCGCGTACCCGTTCTCCTTCGACGGCAGGTGCAGCGCCGCATCGCTACCGATGACGTCGCGGGAATCCTCGGCGGTCTCCGCCCGCAGCGCCACCCGGAACGCGATGTTGCTCTTGGCCTTGCTCAGCGACGACAAATCCAAACGCTGACCGCCCAGGGTGAAGAAGACGTTGCAGCCGCGGCCTTCCTGGCCGATGTGGATGACCAGCTGTATCCACTCCTGGTGGTGGTGGAATAGTTCCAGGTACTCGTCGATGATGACCAGCAGAATGGGAACCGGTTCCAGGTCTCGGCCGGCCAGCCGCATCTCTTCGTACTCGTTGGCGTCACGCGCGCCGGCTTCCTTGAAAAGTCGGTATCTCCTGGCGATTTCGCCGTTGATGGCTTTGCGCATTCTTTCGGCGAGATGCCGATCGTCCTTGCCGAGGTTGGACAGCGAGCCCGCGACATGGGGCAGGCCCTCGAGGTCCTGGGCGGCGGATTCGAACTTCATGTCGACGAAGATCACGATGAACGTTTCCGGCGAATGCGTCAGCGCGATCCCGTTGCACAACGACAGGAAGAACTCCGACTTGCCCGACCCCGATGTTCCGACCACCACGGAGTGAAAACCGAAGCCGCCGAAGTCTTTCGCGCGAAAAATGACGTACTGCAATTCGCCGCCGGGTTTCACCCCGACCGGCACCATCGCCCACTTCGCGTCACCGCGGCCGCGGCTGTCGGCCCACAGTCGGTCGACGTCGAGCTGGCGGGGATCGTTAATCCCCAACGCCCGCAGCAATTCACCGGCCTGGCTGTCGGTTTCGGACAACTCCCCCGCGCTCATCGGAGACCAGCGGGCCAAGGCCCGCGCATATCTGTTCGCGGTGCTCTCGGCGAGCATGTCGGCGACCGCGTAGAACGCATCGCGATGATAAAGCCGGCCTTCTCGCAACGTCGAAACGCTGTTCGTCATCGGCAAAGCCGACGCCGACACCGGGTCGGCTCGCCAACCGCAGCACCGTGATACCGGCCATCCCCTTCTGTCCGGTCACGCCCTCCCACTGCTCCGGGCGTCCCGACGGCATCGTCGACGATCACCCAGTGCGGGCCGGTCAACCCTGACGACTCCATCGGTGAGGGCATCGATGTCGGGCTGGTGCCCACCGGCGGTGTCCACGGCCCCCGGCCCTTGCGGTGCAGTTCCGCGTCGAGTGCTTCCTCCAGCTCGACCGGCGTGGCGAACACCAACCGGCGCAGGCCGCAGGCATCGAACATCTCGTCGTGCTGGTTGTGCGGCAGCCACACCAGCCACGACCACAGCTCGGGATGACGGGTGACCACCATGAGCTTGAGGTCATTCGGGCTGTGATAGACCGCCAGCGAGCACAGGATCGACCGCGCCAGGTTGTGCAGTTCGTCGGGATTGCCGCCGATGAAGCTGAAGCCCGGCTTGGACCGCAGGCTCAGCACCTTGCCGATTCCGCGGATTTTGCTTTGCTCGAGAATGAAATCCCTCAGCGCCCCGCCGGTGACCGGTTCCAGTTCCTCCCCGATCGGGACCTCCGGCCACTGCAGCGACACCGCCGAGTCGCTGGTCTGCTGAATGCCGATGCCGAGGCGGACATCGAGGAAATCCGGGTCGCCCGGGCGGCGCTCCCACATCCGCGGCCCACCGATGACGGTGTCGAGTTTCTGCGGATCACCGTGTACGAACAGTTGGCTGCGGCGCTGGTCCTGGGCGGCGCGCTGGACTTCGTCGCGATCCTCGTCGAGCTGGCGCAGATAGATACGCCGTTGCTTCTCCTGCTCGCCCCACGAGATCCGACGTCCTCGTCCGAAGCGGCCACTGAACATCAACGCGCCGAACCCGGCCAGGCCCATCATCGGGAAGAAGCCCGACTGCAGCGATCGAACCCCGGAGGTGTACATCACCACCAAGGTGCCGATGATCCCGACCAGCAGCGCCGGCAGCGCAATCATCAGCAGGATGTTGCGTGGTTCGCGCTCCGGCAAGGCCAGTGGCGGCGCGACCGCCACTCGCACCGGCGGAACCGTCGGCGCCGGCTTACGCGCTCCCCGAACGAATCCGAGTTTGGACATGCCTAGCCTCCCAGCTGTTGGTTAGCTTCGGGGATCGGCGCGACCGCGCCGCCGCCGGTGATGGTGTCGTGCGCCAGCAGGGCGCTCTCACGGCTGATCGCCGGCCCGGCCGCGAAGGTGCGGACGATCGGCCAGGGTGCTTGGACGGCGCTGCCCGGGTTCAGTCCGAGAGATTCCAGGGTGCGCTGATCCCATTCCACCCCGTATCGAACGCCCTGCGGCGAAAGCCAATACAGGCTTTCGCGGCTATCCGAGGTGGCCACACCGCTCGTCGTCGCGACCAAGTTCGCCGCTCCCGGCAGCACCAGTGCCTGGTCGGCCTCCACCGATTCGGGATTGCGGTCATCGCGGACCAGCCTGACCAGGCGCGGATCCATGCCGATGGGCACCGGCAGACCCCGCCCGCTGAAGATGCTGATCGTCGCCTGCGGGTCGGTGGACTGCTTCTGCCACGCGACGCAGGTCACCGGATTCGCAGCTGTATCAACGAAATTCAGCTTGGCCGACGGATAGTAGCCGACGTTGAGCACCTCGACGGCGGGAATGTGGATCAGCTTGTCGGGCGACAGCAGGGTCGGGGTGGCAGAGCCTTGGGCGAGTGCGGTGCGCAGCAGGTCGGCGACGAAGCTGGTGATTTTCTGCACGCCGTCGGGGAGCAGCGCATAGAAGCCGGTGACGGCTCCGTTGGCGTCCTGAGTCTCGAGCACACTGCCGACGGTCGAGCCGGGCAGCCACTTCGACGGTGTGCCGATGTCCGGGATCGCCGGGACCACAAGGGGTTCGGTCGCCGGCATCGCGTCGAAGAGCGCGTTGGAAATCTCGATCGGATAGGTCACTCCCGGATCGAGACCCAAATTGAAGGTGACCGATCGGTCGGCGGGGTCGATCTGCGATCGCTGCCCACCCCAGATCACGTACGTAGCGTCTTTATGAGTCACCAGCACGGCCTGCGAAGACCCCATCGGCGCCGCCCGGCCCGCAGTCGAAAGCTCTCCGGCGATCGATGTCACCAACGGTGGTGCCCCGGTCCCCCGAGTGGGCGCGGTGTCGCACACCGACCACGCCGACACGGAATTCGATGTGACGGTGAGACTGTCGGGCACACCGGGAATACCGATCATCGGACCGGTCGGATACTTGGCGATCTCGGACGCCTTGACCCAGGTCACCGCAGCCGCGTTGCCAACCGCCAGCCGCGCGGACGTCAGGTTGAGCGCGGGGTACAGCCGCGCGTTGATCTTCGCGTAGACCGCGCCGGTGTCGCGGTTTCCGATGATTGACGACTGCCCCACCAGACCGGCGGGCTTCATGACGTGCAGCAGTGCCATCCAGCCGATGCCGATGAGGACAAAAACGCATGAGAGCGCCACCGCCGCTTGCTGTTTGCGGTCGTCGTGCTTCATCCGTACCGAGAACCGGGTGATCGCGGCCTTCAACCTTCGGTTGTAGAACAGATGCCCGGAGTTCTGATCGCGGTTCGACAGATTGAGTGGCACGGTCAGTATCCTTTCGGCGGTCGATGCGCATCCGCCTGCTGCACCATCGCAGCGAGATTCTCGCCAGTGCGGCTGACGCCGTAACGATGGATCACGTAGTTCATCGAAGCGCAGATATTGGCCACCGGATCGTAGATGTTGGTCGACGTACCCGGCTGGTGGTAGCGGGCAAAAGTAGCGGGGATCGTCTGGGCGATACCCCGGGCGAAGCCCAGGCCGCGGCCGTCGGGCTGCACGGCCCCGGGTAGCGTCGCCGAGTCAGGCGCGACCACCGACGGTCGCCCGCCCGATTCCCTGGCTATCAACGTCTCGTATCCGCGGATCCAATTGCGGCGTGCCGCCGGATCGCTGATGCCCAGGTGATCCAGCGCCGCGGCGATTCGCTGCCTGACATGGCCTGGTGCGAAAGACTTTTCGTACCTAACGGCGGTCAGCGGAAGCGTGCCTACCCGCGACACCTGCCCGGACCGCTGGTGCCGGTAGGCCAGTCCCCTCAACCGCCGCGAGAGCACGTGTGCGCTTCGGTGCGATCGATGTAGATAGCGGCGCTGCCGGCGCAGGCGAGCCGCCATGCGCCGCAATGCTTCCTGCCGTCCCAGCGGGGTATCGGCTGCCGGCATGGAGTCGCTGCGCGCAGCGTCGAGGACCCGTCGTGAGCCTTGCCGGCCCGTCACGTGATCGGCACCCGCGTCCGCCAGCGCCGCGGTCAGCTCGCTGTCAGCGGCGGCGGTGCGGCGCAAACCGGCGGCCATCCGCAGGTTGGCCCGCGCCGCCGCGCCGATCCCGTCACCGTTGCCTCTGATGAGTAGGTCAGCGCGCTGGCGAAGTTGGTCGGGCGCGCCGGCGATCCCGGCGTCGAAGTGCTCGACGCCGTAAAGACTGTGCCCGCGAGCGAGGAGCTCAAGCGCCTTGCGCGACAATGGATCCCACGTCATTGGAGGGCTCCTCCGTAACGTGCCTCGTTCTCGGTTTCGACCTCTTCCCGCAGTGCTGCGATCGCGAGGTTCAACCGCTCGGCCAGCTCGCCGTGGGTGTATCCGGACACGACGGTGGGATGCAACGTCAGTTCGACCAGCCGCCCGTCTGAATCGACGACCACCTGAATATCGCCGAGATCGACACTGTAGGTGATCGTCTCAGCCTGCCCAACGAGCTCTTCCCACTTATCGGCGGCCTCGCTCAGTTCACGCAGAACCGATTCGACGAGATCCTTGTCGCTTAGCTGCGCGCGACTGCCCGACCCCGGCATCATGACAGTATCTCGACCCCTCCGAACAGCGTCAATTCATTCTCTGCGCGCGTGGGCGCCATGCCCTACGGGCCGGCCTTCCAGCCGCTGGCAGGTGGTGTACTAAGCAATTGGAACCAGGCGAAGTGATAGTTCGCGTCCACCACGTTGCCAGTGGCAATACCTTCGGTGGCGGCTAACAGCAGGCAATTGAGCAGCAACGCGCTGTCGATGTCCGGGTACTGAGCGAGAAGCTGGTAGCGCGAAGTGTCGAGGTATACCCGCAAGATGTCGATTTCGGCGTCGATGACGCCCGTTCCCGCGGCACCCGCCCTGGCCAACGTGTGAATCATCCGCGGCAGACCATCGCGCCAGTGGGTGGCCTCGCTCAGCAGCCAGCCCAAGTCGTCGACCGCCGGCAGCTCACGGGGCTGCGACGAGGTGTCGGAGACGTCGTAGTCGGCTGCCCAGCCCAGCGGGTCGCTGGGGGCGTAGGTCGCCAACATCGGTGTGTGTCCGAGTAATGCCGTCACGTTGCCCGTGCGCCGCTCCGGCGGCAGCAGCCGGACCTCGGCGGGCAGCGTAATTCCCGGCGGTATCCAGCCGTGTGCGAGGTCCGTCACCAACAACGTGGTCCCGTCCTCACGGTTGCCGACCGCCCAGCGCAACCCGGGTTCCTGACGAGCAACGAACTTGAGCAGCCGTTCCAGCCGTTCGCGCTCCGACTCAGAATCGAGCGGCGGCTCGGGCTGCTGCGCGGTCTCGGCGTCATCGACCGGAGGAACCGGAGGCTCCGGTTGGTGAGCGACAGGAGGCGGCGGCGATTCCTCGACCGGAACCTCCGTGCGGCGAGAAGGCGCCGGCGGACGCGGCGCCTGGTCGAGCGGAGCTTCGGCGAGAGGCGCGATCTCCTGCAGCACCGTCGCAATCTCCTTGAGGACGTCGGTGTCGTCCGAGTCGACGGGGAGCGGCGGCGCCAACTCCTCTGGTTCGCCGAAGTCCACTTCGACAGCGGGCACCGGTTGCTCTGCCGCGGCGACCGGTTCGACCGCTTGCAGGTCGATTACCGCCGCCTCACGTTGGTCGGAGTCCGAATGCGCCGACCGCGGCAGGGCGGACCTGTCAAGGGGTTCGGTCGTTTCCGGTGGCGGGGCAGGGACGATTTTGAATCGCCGTGTCTTTTCGGTGGCCTCCGTATCAACGGTGCCATTTACCGGTTTTACCGGCCGGTGTTCCGCCGGCAATTTCTGCGTCATGTTACGGAGATGCCGAACTGTTGACTCGACTCGGCGAACGGCGAAGCCGCGAGCACTATTGATCACTCGCGCTTCTTCGGCCTGACGTACCGGATCAGCCAATCCCGCTCGCCTGATGCCCATGAGTTCTTCGTTTGCCGAATTGACAATCTTTTGCAAGTCGGCCTTCAGATATTTGACAAGCGGTGCGGTGTCGGCCGTCACGGTTGACAGCTCGGCAGGCCAAAGCCCGCCCGTCACCCACGGGGTGCAGTCCACCGGAGAGCTGAAAGCCGGAATCTTCAGTGATTCTCGGGTAGCTCTCCGGAGGCGCTGCCGCGCCGTATTCCGACCGAAGATCGCCACCGGCCAAGCCTACCGTCATCTTCGGATCGGCAACTTCACTGTTTGGCCGGCCTAAGTATTCGTGCTTAGCGGTGAATTGTGCGAATAACTTGGCCTGGGTAGCTTAAGCAGGTGGCTGATTCCGGGCTGCAACAGCAGCTGAACGAAGTACGCGCACTGCTCAGCCGGGCGCGAGAGTTGTTCGGCGCCAATCCTGTCGAGCCGCCCACCGATATCGCGCCGGATCGCGACGCTGTCAAGACCTGGATCCGCTAGGCCGCGCCCTCGTCACGACTCCGTGTCGTCGCGGCGGTCAAGCTCGTGCGCCACCAGCTTTTCGATCGCGATGTCGAGATCGTGCGCGGTCGGGACTTCGGCGGACGGGGTGTATCCGGCCGCGACGATCTCGCCGCGGACTTCCATCACCGCCTTGAGATACGAGACGTCGGCAGTCAGCAAGATAGCTTGCGCCAAGGTTTCCGAGTCGGTGTCCATCGCCGCCTCGCTCAGCGTGACGCTGTGCATGTAGCCGCCGCGGCAGGAGCGAACGAGGATGTGCCCGCTCGGGTGCACGGTGTCGAACGCAGGGTCGGCCTCAGTCATTGACCATCGTCAGAAACACGCCGGATTCTCTGGACGGACTGTGCTTCCTGCTCTTCGAACATGCTCGCCGATTTTGTCAGGTTCTCGGCCATTTGCGAGTGGCTGTCGGCCTGTTGCTCGTAGCACACGCGCCTTTGCTCGAGGAGTTCGCGCCCGGCCTCCCGCAGCTCGCCGAAGATCGGACCCAGCGAGTCCAGGCTCGCTTGAATCGCCTGGTGCGACGACGGCAGAGTCCGCAGATACTCGGATGTCTCTTGGTGGTGGCCGGCGGCTTGACGCAAATTGTCGGGCACAACATGGATTCGCTCTGCCATCCGCTGTCTCCTCTTGATGTGGCCGGCGGGCGCCGGATTTCTACTAAGTACTCTCGGGCGTAGTTGTCTCGGGCGTCGTGCTCTCGGATCTCTCGGCGGTAGCCGGCCTGGTGGGCGCCGGTGGGTCGGTCCTGTCCGGCGCGGCTGCCGTGACCGGTCCAGGAGGATGCTCCCAGCCTAGGAAGCTGGGCCCGTTCACGGTGGAAATGTGCTGGATCTGCCCGTTGAGCAGGGCCCGGCTTTGGCCGAGGGCGAGCGCGTGGCGATCCGTGAGCATGCCGATATCCCCGGGTGTGAGCCGCGATGGATCGACCGGGTCGGTGACCGCAGTCCCCGGCGGCGGAATGGTAATCCCCTCCTGGCGAAACGCATCTGCGATCGGCATACCACCCGCCGCGGCTTTGATGGCTGCCGCGAGTTGAGGATTGGCGGCGGTGACGCTTTCCCCGTTGGGCAGCGTGACCGTCGTCGGGCCGGTGGCCGGCGGCTGCGCCGCCGTCGACTCGGCCTCATGATGGTCCGGCTGCCCGTCGCCGTCTTGATCGGCCGACGTCCGGTCCCCTGGGTCGTCTGCGTCCAGCAGCGCGTCGTCGAGGTCCTTCGGTGACCGCTCGTCGGCGGCGCCGGGCGGCGGCCCGGGCAGCGGAAATCCGCCCGGCATACCAAAACCGGGCATCCCTCCCCCACCAAACGACGGGATACTCGGCATCGCCGGGGGCAGGGGCGTCGTGGCCGACGGAGCTTGTGCCGGCATGTCCTCGCCCAACAGGCCGGGATCGTTGGCCGGCAGCGAATCCAAGTAGGGGCCCAGGCCGGCGTCCATTGCCGCGGGCGGGCTCTGGCCCGCGCTTTCCGCTGGGGGACCGGTAGTCGCGACGGTTGACGGGTGGCGTTCGTCCGCATCACCCGGCTGGGGCTTGTCCAGGTTGTCCAGGTTGTCCAGGTTGTACAGCGACGTCCAGGCGGCCATCAGCGCTGAGTTCGACGTATCGTCAAGGCTCGCGTTCGCCACCACGGCGCGGATATCCCTGAGCTTGCCGATCAGGAATCGCTGGAAGTCACGCGCTCCTGCTGGGGTGTCCAGATCGGATCGCGTCGTCACTGCCGCCTCGATATCGTGCTGCAGCCTGTTCAAAGCTTCCCGGCCCTCGGCGTTCTTCTGGTGAGCATTCAGAACGGCGGTAACCACTTGCAGGTCGACCTGGGCAGTTGCCGAATTCTGATGTGCGAGAGCAGCTTCGGCGTTCCTGATCGCGTCCGCGGCCTCGCCCTCCTGATGGTCAGAGGACGGATTCGCCGGTCCGCGGCCGGCGAGCCCTGTCTGCGGCGGGACGATCATCTCCCCGGTCCTCGGGTCGAACAGATCCGGATGTTGTTGGCGGATTCTGGCGATGACTCCGTCGAGCCGTTGCGGACTTGCTCCGAATACCGTCACCACATCGGTCACGTCTTGTGGTGTCAGACCGGCCAGCCACGCTCTCGGGTCGCCCGTGCATTCCTTGACATGCTCGACAGCGGCGAGTACGTCGCTAGGTGTTGCCACTGCTCAGCCGAGAGACGGCGGATCGTTCTGCGGCCCGAACATGCTGGCGACAGTAGCCAGCGGTGTCGGTGTCGACAATTCACTCGTGCACAGCCCGCAGCTCGACCCCAGCGCTAGCCGGACGACGCGCTGTAGTGCGCCGTCAACTTCTCCAGCACCGCCTTTTTCGCTACGTCGAGCTCGTGCGCCTCGGACACCACGGCCTGGATTTCTCGCTGCTTGGCGATCAAAAACTTCTGGAACTCTCGCGCTCCCACCGAAGTATCGAGCCCGATGGCGGTCTGATTCGCTACCGCGCGGTCGATTTCGGCGGCGATCGCGTCGAGGCGCCTGACACC
Source organism: uncultured Actinomycetota bacterium (assembly GCA_963791535.1). GTDB lineage: Bacteria > Actinomycetota > Actinomycetes > Mycobacteriales > Mycobacteriaceae > Mycobacterium. The sequence continues at coordinate 240,135 of CAWBSW010000012.1, forward strand.
CTCGACTGTTGCCGCATGCGCGCTGGCGAGGGCTTCGGCCAGAGCATGGTCGGCGTCGACCGCGGCGGCGTGCTGCCTGGATAGCGCGGTTTCCCCTTCCGCGATGGCGCCGATCGAACGCCCGGCCCGCTCTGCCATGGCTTGACCGTACTCACGGCCCTGACCCTCAACAACCATCGCCGCTACCCTAGTGGGCGCCTGATCTGCACGCCGGTGCCAAGCGGGCTGATCCGGACAGTGGCGCCGGCATGGGGTGCTTCAACGACCAAATTGTTGCTGATCGCCAGCTGCACGTGTCCGGCGCTGGGAAACACCAGGTCACCCGGGCGGACCTGGTCGCGGGGGATGGGGATGCCGTCGTATATCTGCTGATACGTGGTGCGGTCCAGGTGGATTCCCGCCCGCGCGTACGACCACTGGGTCAACCCCGAGCAATCGAACCGGTCGGGCCCCGTCGCACCCCAGACATACGGACTGCCCAGCCGCGACAGCGCGGCGCGCACCGCGATCCCGGCGCGGGTGTTCGCCGGCGGCAATCGCAACCCGGCGCGGTGGCCACCGCGTCGCAAGACCGGGTAACGCAAGGCGCGCAACGCCGCCCGATGCCGACGGGCCTGCTGGCGAGCCGACAACACATGCGCTCGCTGCGTCCGCAGCCTCGCCGCCCGACGGCGCATCGCCTCGCGCTGAGCCATCGGTGTGTCCGGTATCGCGGTATCGGCGCGGGCCTCGTCGAGAACACTCTTGGTCAGGGTGCGTGCGTTGGCGTGATCTCGGTGCGCTTGCGCCGCCGTGGCGGCGAGCGCCTCATCGGTGCTGGCGGCCGAACGCAAGGCCGCCCGGCTACGGTCTACCGCCGACTGGTAAAGCTCATGTCCCCCACCGGTATTCAGTCCCGCGGCTCGCGCTAGCAGCCGGTCGTACCCCGCTGCGCCCGCGTCCAGCGTCACTTGCCGAGTGGGGCCGGTGAACAGTTCATGCGCACGGCTCAACACCGCCAGATCGCTTCCGCTCACTGTCCCTCCCCCACGCTGCTGTCGCCATCGACGAAGGCTCGGACGCGCGGCAGCGCCCCCGGGGGGATCACCCCGCGATTCCGGATGTCCCACATTTCCGCAGCGGTGACTCCGAGCAGTGCCGCGATGACCGGCTCCGGCAGCGACGACTGCGCGCACGCCTGATCGAACTGCGCACTAAGGCTCATCGGCATGCGCTCCAGAAGCGCACCGCGCGTCGCTTCCAACGCCTGCAGATGCCGCATAAGCCGTCCTGCCGAAGCTGCGTCGGCGTTGACCGCGACCCGCCAGGAGTTGGCGGCCAGCATCTCGGCCTTCACGCACTGTCCGATCACAGAAAGAATATACGTCTCATATTCGTTTGATGTCGTCGCGGGGAGTCGCTCGATCACCGAGTTGAGCGCGTCGAGCTGAGCCTCGGCGTATCCGTCGAGTAACTCGGTGCCCGTGTGTCGGTCCACGATGATGGGCCCGGCGGGCCGAGCAGGGGGCGGCTCTGCTGGCGTGACCGCGGTCAAGCGCTCGAGCTCGGCGGTTGGATCAGCGGCGACGACTAGTCGCGAGTAGGTGCCCGGCGGCAAGCCAAGCCCGTTCTCTACCTTCTGAACTGTGCCTTTGTGCGGTTTGCGAGCTCCTCGCTCGAGGTAGCTCAGGCCCATGATGCTCACGCCGGTTGCTGAGGCAAAGTCGGCCAACGACCAATCGCGCGACTCGCGCAGTTCGCGGATCGCCGCCCCGGCCGATTCGCGGCTCACCGCAGCGCTCCGGGCATATTCGGATACTACACAGCCGTATCGGTTTGCTTGGGTATATACGTTTTTGTCACGTTTCTCTTGCCAAAGCGGCTCGCTTGTGTATACGCTTCCGCATACGTTTTGTCTTAGAAGGAGGCGGAGAAGTGGGACATCCATGCTCGGTCAACCCGGAGTTGTGGTTCGGCTACGCCGATGACGATGGCGGCGACGGCGCCGCCAAGGCACGCGCTTATGAACAGTCGGCCACCGAGGCGCGGCTGCTCTGCCTGCGGCGGTGCCCACTCGCGCAACAGCGGTTGTGCGCACGCTACGCGGTCGAGAACCGGGAGGAATACGGGGTCTGGGCGGGCGTGAAGCTGCCCGGCGGCCAGTACCGCAAGCGCGAACAGCTGGCGCAGGCTCACGACACTCTGCGCAGAATCGCGGCGGGCGAGATCAACGCACGGCAGTTGCCAGACAACGCCGCGCTGCTGGCGCGTCGCGAGGCTGACGCCGTTCCGGTGACCGCCACGGTGTTTCACCTGCCGATCCGCGAAGTCGGGCCTCGGTCGGCCGCCTAACCCTCGCTGTCGCTTGCGGTTGGTTTCGACCGGCAGGGGGTAATAGGAGGGCGACCGACACGCAGGCCCTCAGTGACCCGCGGCGACGACGATGAGCCGGCGTAGCCGGGGTCGAGGAGCGGCGCACATGACCTTTGATCTGACGCCGACGGCGGCTCAACAGGACCTGGCGCGGCGCACCCACGAGTTCGCCGAGTCCGTCATCCGTCCTGTTGCCCTCGATTACGACCAGCGGCAGGAGTTCCCGTGGCCGGTGCTGGAGGAAGCCGCGCGGCGGGGCTTCTACAGCCCTCTGTTCTACCGCGACCTCATCGGGGACCCGAGTGGTCTTTCGTTGCCGATGTTCATGGAGGAGCTGTTCTGGGGTTGCGCCGGAATCGGTTTGGCGATCGTGATGCCGGCGCTGGCGCTTTCGGCCATCGGGCAGGCTGCCTCGCCGGAGCAGATGCTCGAGTGGGCGCCGGAGTGTTTCGGTTCGCCGGGCGACCTCAAGCTCGCGGCGTTGGCAATCTCGGAGCCCGAGGGCGGCAGCGACGTACGGAATCTGCGGACCACCGCCCGGCGGGACGGTAGCGACTGGGTGATCGACGGGCACAAGATGTGGATCGGCAACGGCGGCATCGCCGACGTGCATGTGGTCAACGCGGTCGTCGACGAAGAGCTCGGCCATCGCGGCCAAGCGTTGTTCATCGTCCCGGGCGGCACACCCGGCCTGAAGATGGTGCGCAAGCTCGACAAGCTGGGCTGCCGGGCGTCGCACACTGCGGAATTGCGCCTCGATTCGGTGCGGGTTCCGGAAGCCAACCTGCTGGGCGGGCAAGACAAGCTGGAACACAAACTCGCCAAGGCACGAGAGGTGGTCGCCGGCGGACAACGCTCCGGGTCGGCGACACTGGGGACCTTCGAGCAGACTCGCCCCATGGTCGCCGCCCAGGCGATCGGCATCGCACGGGCCGCACTCGAGTACGCCACCACCTACGCCACCCAGCGCGAGGCGTTCGGCGGCCCGATCATCGACAACCAGGGCATCGCTTTTCCCTTGGCGGAGCTGGCCACCCAGATCGATGCGGCGCGGCTGTTGACGTGGCGGGCGTCCTGGATGGCGGCCAAAGGGATCGCTTTCGAGCGCGGCGAAGGCTCGATGTCAAAGATGGCCGCCAGCGAGGTTGCGGTCCGGGCGACCGAGCGCGCCATTCAAACGCTGGGCGGCTGGGGCTATATCACCGACCACCCGGTCGAGAAGTGGTATCGAGATGCGAAGTTGTACACCATCTTTGAGGGCACCAGCGAGATCCAGCGGATCGTCATATCCACCGCACTCGGAGCGTCGGAGGGCGCGCCGCCGCTGCACGTCGAGCTCGAGCCGTCCGGTGGTGCGTTGAACCGGATGTTCGGCCGCGGCACCCTGCTGCGGTCCCGCGTATCGAGCGCCGCGCTGTCCGCCAAGGACCGGGTCCCCGCGCCGCTGATGCGGCTTGCCATGCAGGTGTTGCGACCGCCGCGCAAGTGAACCACTAGCTCAGCCACCACCGCGTACTGTTGCGGTATCCGGGCTGTATCGCACCCCTGACGAAGGGTGGAGATGAGCAATCTCGAGACCGCACCCGCCGAAGTTACCTGCACCGCCTCACATCTCGAGGGTCTGGAGGTGCTGCAGCCGCGCGAGGTCCCCCTCGGCGGCCCACGCGCGATCCGAGTCCGCCGCACACTTCCGCAGCGGCAACGGTCGCTGATCGGTGCGTGGTGTTTTGCCGACCACTACGGCCCGCACGATCTTCGCCGATCCACCGGCATGGACGTTCCGCCGCATCCACATACGGGGCTGCAAACCATCAGCTGGCTGTTCAGCGGCGAGGTCGAACACCGAGACAGCGCGGGCGTCCATGCAACGATTCGCTCGGGCGAGCTCAACTTGATGACGGCCGGCGCCGGAATCTGCCATTCGGAAGTGTCGATCGCCGCCGATCGCGCGGCGGCTGCGGTGCTGCATGGCGTGCAGTTGTGGGTGGCGTTGCCGGATTCCGACCGCAATACCGCTCGCGGCTTCGATCATTATGTCCCCGAGCCGATCTCGCTGGCCGGTGCCGTAGCGCGGGTCTTCCTCGGACAATTGGCCGGCAGCCGATCGCCGGTGCACACCTTCACGCCGCTGCTGGGTGCCCAGCTCGACCTGGAAGTTGGCGCCCGGGTGACGCTGGATCTCGACCCGGCGTTCGAGCATGGCGTGCTATGCGACCAAGGCGAGGTCGCCATGCACGACGTCGCGTTGGCCGTCGGCGACCTGGGCTATCAAGGCCCGGGCCGCTCCGCGCTCGTGCTACGTAACGACGGCGACCAGCCCGGCCGCGTTGTGCTGCTGGGCGGTACACCGTTTACCGAGCAGCTGGTGATGTGGTGGAACTTCGTCGGGCGCAGTCACGACGAGATCGCCGGTTATCGCCGGCTGTGGGAGGAGGGCGACGACCGCTTCGGCGCCGTGCAGGGCTATCGGGGGACTCCCGCACGGCTGCCTGCACCGGCACTGCCGACCGTCCGGCTGCGGCCACGCCCGGCTCCCGAACCGACCCGGTAGAAAGGACCGCAGATGCCCCTCGATAAGACCGGCGCCCCGACCACCGTCAGCGCCGCGGACGGGAAGTACACCATCGCCGTCGACGGCCAGACCGTCGGCTTGGCCGCCGTCGCTGACCGCGGCAACCAGCGGGTTTTCTACCACACCGAAGTCAATGCGCGATTCGAGGGACGCGGCTTGGCGACCATCTTGGTGGGGGAGGCCCTCGAGTCGGCCCGCGCGGATGGCAAGCACGTTGTCGCCGTGTGCCCGATGGTGGCCGCATTCCTTAAGAAGCACACGGAATTTCGCGACATCACCGATCCTGTCACTCCGGAGATCCTGCAGTGGACACAGACGCTGTGATATCTACAAGCCGCTGAGGGCGCCGATCACCTGGACGGTGACAGCCAAAATCACCGTGCCGAACAGATACGAGACCAGCGCTTGCTGCAAAGCCGAGACTCTGATCGCGCGACTCTTCAAAGTCGTGTCAGTCACCCCGTAGGTCACGGCGATGGTGAACGCCACATAGGCGAAATCGGCAAACGCGGGCTTCTCATCTTGATTGAATTCGATCCCGCCCACCGGTTCGGTGTAGTACTGCACTGCGTAGCGCAGGGTGTAGACAACGTGGACTGCCAACCAGGAGGCGATCACGCTCAAAAACCCTACGGCGGCGGCAATAGCGCTGTCGGGCCCTTTGACATTGCTCGCCACCAGCAGGTAGCCCACGCCGCCGAGACTCGCGACGCTCGCTAATAAGATGATTGTATCGGCGGGCCGGCGCGCCGGATGCCGCTGCTGCACAACGATTTCGATCGCAGTGGCGCTCATTTTCGCGATGCTTGCCCAGGTCCAGAACAGATAGACGGCCGCGGTCGCGATCCATCCTGCTGCCGGGGCATACCGCCATCCCGCCGTCGTTCCGACCAGGACGGCGGCGGCTACGCCGACCACCACAGCGATTCCTATGTGCACCGCTCGCGACTGATCGTGGCGCAGGATAGAGGGGATCCGCATCACGCCAGCTAAGCACAAGATATCCTTAACGCAGCACCGTTGTTTCGCCGTGTTGCCATCGAGCCCCCAGGCGCGGAATTTAGTGCGTTGCTGGCCAACTGATCCGAACTAGACTTCCTGCTTGGGCTTGCAGTTAGTCGCCCAGGCCGTGCAGTCGGACGTATCAAAAGGTTGTGAATTGTGAAGCTAGCGGAAGCACTATCCCTGCGGGCAAATTCGGTGCGCCGGATTGAGCAGCTGCGCAGTCGCATTGTGAGCAATGCGCGCTACCAGGAGGGCGAGGAGCCCGCTGAGGACGCCGCTGCTCTGCTCGCCGAAGCCGATGCAGTCTTGCGTGACTACGAAACCCTCCTGCGGCGGATCAACCGCACCAACGCCGCCACCTCGATCGGCGCGGACGGCACGCTCACTGACGCGCTGGCCCGCCGAGACGCACTGCGGCTGCACCACTCCGTGCTGACCGCTGCGGCGGACGCGGCCGTGGGAAATAACCAACCCGGGTATGCGCGGCAACTGCGGTCCGAGCTGAAAATGCTTTCCGCGCTGCCTGTTTCCGAGTTACGCGCGCGCGCCGATGAGCTCGCGCGGGAGTGGCGTGAGCTCGATGTCAGAATCCAGCAGTCCAACTGGGAGGTAGAGCTACTGGACTGACGGGCCGAGGTGTCGCAGGTAGTTGTCGCGGAGGCGTGCACAAGCCCCGCCGGCGGGGCAAACGCCGGCCTGCTGGCGCACGAAGGGCAGTGCAAGGGTTCGACTCCCTTTTCACAGTTCAGCCCAGCAAAGCGCACAGTTGACAGGGCACGCAGCACACCACACCACCACGTGCAGATTCGCGACGACGAGGGTGGGCAAGGGGCATACACCTCCGGCCGCAGGCGGCCTTCGATCGCGCTGCTCGATCCTGCTAGCCGGCGCCCTTGCCGTTGTCGACCCGATAGACGGCGCCGTGGACAGCGGCCGCGGCGTCGCTGGCAAGGAACGTGATCACATTCGCAACGTCAAGCGGCTGCATCATGCCGCGCGGCGAGGCCGTGCGCATGATCAAGTCGTAGTTCGGATTGTCCGGCGCACTGAAATGTTCGATTTGCGGGGTGAGCATGCCGCCCGGACACACCGCGTTGACGCGCAGACGATCTGCGGTGTACTCGACCGCCAAAGCGCGAGTGAGCCCAATCAGCCCATGCTTGGCAGCGCAGTAGCCGGCCGAGTAGGCCTGGCCTTCGACGCCGGCAATGGAGCTGACATTGACGATGTTTCCGCCTCGCTCCAGCAGATAGGGGAGTGCCGCCCTGCACAGGTAGAACGGGCCGTTCAGGTTGACCGCAAGGTCTTGTGCCCAGTCGTCGTCGGTCATCGACTCCGTGCGGCGCATCTGGTGTCGCCCGGCGATGTTGATAAGGACGTCTAGCCCGCCCAACTCCCGAATGCACTGCTCGACGGCGTCCCTACACGCCTGCGCCGAGGCAATGTCCAGCGATGCGTATGAACCGCATTCGATCTCGGCGAATACCTCGGCCAAGCGTCCAACGTCGCGGCCGATGCCGAAAACCGTTGCGCCCTGCCGGGAAAGCAGCCGGGCCGTCTGCGCGCCGAGGCCCGACGACGCACCGGTCACCAACACGACTTTGTCTTGCAACCCCGCCATACCCGTTCCCATTCGCCTAGGTTCGCGTCCGCGCAAGGCTACCCCGCAGAAGTTCAACGGGCGCAATGAGTCTCAGTCCCCAAATCTGCACCGCGTCGGCGAACATCTGCTCGGGCCGAAAGTTCCGCCGGATGCGGCGCGCGGTCAGCAAGACGAGCAGGCTGATCGCCAGCCTTCCCAGCGTGATCCGACTCGTACGCTTTCTCCAGGTTGACGGCGTCGAGCCCGCACGTCGACCGAAGTAGTAGCCGACGCACGTTGCCATCGCGAGAGCGGCGATCCCCGCAAACACCGTCATGCTGATCAGCGTTCTTCGTCAGCGTCGCGGCGAGGTCACACGCGAGATACACATCGGCCAATAAGTGCGGCCCTCAAGTCAACTTTGTGGGCGAAGGGGGACTTGAACCCCTTCCTTGACCGGGCAAAATGCTGGTTTACCTGCAGGTTCGCTCCGTCTCGGTCCTGTTGGATCCCGCTCATTACCTGCGGTTTCGTTCTCGGGTCTTGACGGCGTCAAGAGCGCTCACCCACCGGCGCGAGCGGGCCGGCTTGATACGTGCCAGGGGCCGGGTGATCAGAAAGCGGTCGGGGTCATCGAAGCGTCGCGGATCCCGGTTGGCCGCGGCCAAGCTTGCGCCCCGAGGGTCGACGCGGCCCTCCCCGGCGGGTGACCACGCCTGTTTGTTCCTCTTCCACCAGTTGCGACATAAACACGTGTCCCCATGAGCGATGAGGTGGGGTACCCCCGAGGTTCATCGGCCTGCTCGGCGATGCTGCGACGGTGAGGGGGAAATAACGGGGCATTCCGCCCGCTCTGGCGGCCACACGGCACGGCGTCTCCCCTGTTGCCACTGGACGATCAGACCCTGATGCCCCGACTGTAAGCAGCTGCGAGGGTCGAGCTGAAATTTGCCGTAAAGTGTTGTGCATTCTAGTGTTTGAGCCTCAGCGGCGTTACGAGGGCTGCACGAAGGTGCGCCATCGGGCCTCACGGGTGGTCCTGCGGATCGGCACCACACCGCCGTCCTCGTCAGTGCAGCTCATAGGAATCGCGCGCAATGCGCAAGAAGTGACCGGTACCGGCGTCTGTGCATGTCATGCCCAGTCATAAGGCGCCGGGGTAGCCGGGCCGGACGTGTCACTGCTTATCGGGCGGCGCGTTGAGTCCAAATTGGTCGGACCCATCCCCGGACTGGTGTTGACCGAGGCCGCCACGCAAAGAATCGAAGATTGCCAGGCCTTGTCCGACCAGGCCGGTGGCCATCTCGCCGAGCCCGTCGGCGCCATTTAGGACCGTCAGGTTTGCCCCCGATAGACCCTGGGCGGCCTGCTTGACGATTTCGGGCAGCTGGTCGATCAGCATCCGGTCCAAGGCCACCCGGTTGTGCGAGGCTGCCGCTTCGGCTTGGATCTTCATTTTCTCGGCGTCGGCAACCGCCAGAATCCGGACGCGTTCTGCCTCCGCCTCGGCGGGCTTGACCACCTCCGAGACCAGCTCCTGCTGCCGGAGCTCTGCGGCGCGCTGAGCCAACTCGGTCCGCATCGCGAGCACTTCGCGCTGGGCTTGCGCCTCGGCCAGCGGTCCCGCCTGGCTGGCTTCTGCCTGCGCTTTGTCGACTTCGGCCTTGTACTGAGCTTTCACGATCGCGGTTTGCCGAGCGAACTCGGCCTGGTTGCGTTGCGACTCCTGCTCGGCCTCTGCCGCGGCCTGATTGGCCTTGGCCTGGGCAATCTGCGCCTGCTGCTGGATGGCCGCGTTGTGCGGCGCGGACATCGCCAGGATGTAGCCCAGGGAGCCGTCGTCGATGGATTGGATCTGCAGGGCGTCGACGGTCAGTCCGATCTTGATCATCTCCCCCTTGGACCCGTCGAGGACCTCGGTGGCCAGCTTCTGGCGTTCCTTGATGATCTGCTCGACCGTCATCGATCCGATGATCGAGCGCAGGTGACCGGCGAAGATTCGCCCAGTCAGAACCGCCATCTGGTTTTGGTCGGACAAGAATCGTTGTCCGGCGCTGACGATGCTTTCGGAGTCGTTGCCGACCTTGAAGGCAATGACGGCTCGAACGTTCAAGGTGATCCCCTGCTGAGTGACGCACCTTTCCTCGACCTCGGCCTCACACATTGCCAGCGTGAGGAACCGAACCTTTCGGAAGAACGGCATGATGAAAGCGCCGTGACCGGTCACCACACGAAACGGGGCGTTGCCAGCAGCGCGGCCGCCGGAGATCAGCATCGCCTCGTCTGGTGCAGGCACTCTGTAGCCGAACATGTTGAACTCCTTGCAGATTCGTGTTTTAGGTCAGGAAGTCGGCGTTGACAAACTCGAGCCGGGCCATGGCTCAACCAGGACCGTCCGCGCACCTCGGACATCTATCACCAGCACCTCGGTCCCCCTCGGCAGGGGCTGCTCAGACCACGCAAGATAGGCCTCCTTCGTGCCCCGCACGTTCAGAAGGACCTCTCCGACGCCCGCGACGCCGCGGGTCGCCACGATCAACGACCCGACGCAACCGATCACCGAGACGTCACCCACCCCTCGCATACTCCTCCAATCGGCTGTGCTCGCGCACCCCACCATTGACTGGACCAGCGCCCGCCTCGGCCGTCCCCCCGGCGTCGTCGTCGTCTTGAAGTGTCTGGGCGGCATTCGCGGGGACCGGAGTGGTTCGTACGCGGTGCTGACGCCCGACGGCTGCCTGTACGGCCTCGTCGATGAGGTCGCGCAGTGCCTGGGCGAGCCGTTCGACAGCATCGCTCATCGCTGCTGTCCCGGTTCGTCAGTCCGTTGGAATGTGTTGCGTTCTAACCATTCCAAGACGTCAGACCACCTGTACAGCACCCGGCTGCCGCGTTTGATGAACTGCGGGCCAGTCCCCCGGTAACGATCCTGGGCGAGCGAAGCGGTAGTGGTGTGGAGATACGTGGCGACTTCTGTGGGCGTCGCAAGTGCTGGTGGTTGATCGGACATGACCGGCGATCGTACCCAGCCCAAGGTCGAGCCCTTGTCAGGATTGAACTCTCCTGATGGGCCTCAGGGGGAGCGTCAAAAGCCCTCTTAACAGGCATAATTCATCTCTACTGATCACTACAGATATCTGTAACTAAGGCCAAATTGTGGGCAATATGTGGGCGGCGCTCAACTACAACCGCATTGATCCCGAGCGCGAGGTTTGTAGCCCAAGTGGAGCACCTCATGCAGGATGTCGTCACCGTGCATTGCCCGGAGCCGCCGGGCTCGTGGGACTCGTTGGGGTCGTAGGATTCGTTGAGCTCACAGGGCTCTTAGGACTCAGAGGGCTCGTAGGACCTGTCGGGCTCGTGGGCGTGGGACTCGCAAGGCCTGGGCCTTCGCCACACCAGTCCGCCACATCTTTCGGGTACTGCTCGAGCGGTAGAGGACAACGCTGCCCCGGCGGGAAATTGGCGCCGGCGTTGAGCAGATCGCAGGGAACATAGACCTGCTTGCCTTTGGGGGTGTTGGTCAAACACTGTGTCGGAGGCTGGGCATGAGCCTGAACAGGGACGATGATCGCCACCGCCACAGCACCGAGCACCGACACAAGACGGCGACAAGTCATGAGAACTCCTCTTGAGGAGTAAGTCTAGAGATCCTTCAGGATGCAAATGTCGACGCAGCCGCCACACGGCGCATACTCACGAAGGCAGCCAAGGGCACGCGCCTACCACGTTCACCGGGGCGGAGCTTGACGTGGTACGCGGCCAAAGGAGAAAAGCGTGAATAGAGGTCTCGATGAGGTATTCCCGCCGACGCCGGAAGTGTGGGCTGCTAGCCCGACACGAGATGGCGGGTGATCACCAGTTCGGTAAGGCAGTCCGGTTCCTGGAAGAAGGTGGCACCGACCGGAATCTCCTCGCGGCGCGATTGGGCGTCAAGGTGGACTATGCCGACTGGCTGCTGAATCACGCCCGGAAGATGAAGCGCGGGACTATCCGCGTCGTCGGCCACTCGCTCGGCGGGCTAACCGCACCGCCCTCAGCGACAATTCGTCAGTGACCGTGGGGCTGGCTGTTTCTCCATGCGTTGACGTTGCATTGACGACCGTGCTTGCGGGTACTACCCAAGACGCGAAGAGGACGAGGAGGTGGCCGCGTGGCCAAGGCGGACATCGCCGCGGTACTTGCTCTGGTTGCCGCCCTATTCATCGCGATCAGCGACGCCGTCCAACAGCGCTTGGCGCACGACGTCACCGACGAGCGGGTCGGTGCGATCGCGTTGTTCACCCGGCTGCTGCGCAACCCGCGGTGGTGGCTGGGCAGCCTGATCGCCGCGGTCGGCTTCGCGTTGCAGGCCGCGGCGCTGGGCCTGGGGTCGGTGGTGCTGGTCCAGGCGCTGTTTGTCACCTCTCTGTTGTTCGCGCTGCCGATCAGCGCCAAGCTCGGCCACCGCAAGGTAACCCCCTCGGAGTGGACCTGGGCGGTGCTGCTGGCGGCCAGCGTGGCCGTCTTCGTCACCGTCGGTGACCCGCAGGCCGGGCATTCCCGGGCACCGCTGGGAACCTGGATGGTGGTGGTGGCCGTGATGGGCCCCGCGCTGGTGCTGTGCCTGCTCGGCGCCCGGATCTGGTCGGGCCCGGTCCGCGCGGTGCTGTTGGGGTTGGTCTCCGGTTCCCTGTGGGGCCTGTTCTCGGTGCTGACCAAGGGCGTGGTCGACCGGCTCGGCGACGGGATATGGGCGGTGCTGCGCACGCCCGAGCTATACGCGTGGGTGCTGGTCGCCATCGCTGCCACGGTATGGCAGCAGTCGTCGTTCCAGGCCGGCACACTGACCGCCTCGCTGCCGACGTTGACGGTGGCCGAGCCGGCCGTCGGCTCGGTGCTCGGCATCGTGGTGCTCGGCGAGAGGCTTCAGACCAACGACGTCGGCAGGTTCGCGCTCGCGCTGGCGGTGGTCGTGATGGTCGCGGCCACGGCGGCACTGGCCCGCGGTGCGGCCGTGGCGACCGAAAAACCGAGGGCTCCCCCGGCCACCCAAACAGCCCGCGCGGAGTCCTCGGGGCCCTAGCGGGAAGGCGCGCTGAGCGCCATACCACGAGGTCGTACCCGCCGCCCAAAGGCCACTCTCTAGGAGCTACTGCTCGTGCCGGACCCGGCGACGGGACAGGTCGAAGGTGCCGTCGGCGTTGCGGGTGCGGCGTCGATTAGTCCTCGGCTCGTGTGGGAGGGACGCTCGCTGGTTTGGCGGGGCCGGGTCCGGTGAGGTGAGCTTCGGCGCATTTGCGGAAGGCCGCGACGAGGCGGCTGTGGTCGCCGGCGCGGGTGGCCAGGACGACGTGCCTCGGCTCGACGCCTTCGAGGGGACCGTGGTGAGGTCGGGGCGCAGGCTGGTGATGCCGGGCACCGGTGAGAACCATCGTGGAGTCCCGGGTGAAAAGGACAGGCGCAGGCGCCCGTGACGGCCAGCGCGCCCCGGCGACCGGATTTGCGGAGTAGAAACCAGCTCAGCGGCAACGCGGCCGCACTCAATGTCAGCAGCATGGTGTCGAGCAGTATCTTGCCGCGCGGTGAAGACGACATTCGTATCTCCGGTATCGGTGTCTTCGCTGTCACCGCTATCGCCCCGGGATTCGGCCAACGTTAGGACACACAGCCTTCTGACCGGCGGGTGATGACGCATATGCTGACCGCGGACAGACAGTTTCACCGTGAGATTGCCTGTGGTTACGGTGTTGGTGATGTCATTGAAGCCCCGTTGCCTCGGCGGGCGACGATGACCGGTGTGCGGGTCGCCTGTACCACCGCGGCGCTGACCGAGCCCAGCAGCAGTCCGGTGAATTCACCGTGGCCGCGGGTGCCGACCACGACCAACTGGGCGGTTTCGGCCTGCTCGATGAGGTGGTGCGCGGGTCGGTCGAACACGACCACACGGCGCACACGAACATCGGGGTAACGTTCCTGCCAGCCGGCCAGCCGCTCGGCAAGGGCTTCATAGGCGCTCGGCTCAGCGACGCCCCACTCCATTTGGTGAATGCCGAAGGGATCGCTGTCGCATGAGGCGTGCAGGGCCACCACCTCGACGCCGCGCCACGAAGCTTCGTCGAAGGCGATCGCGGTGGCCAGTTCGGATGCCGGCGATCCATCAATGCCTACCACCACAGGCGCCTCCATAGACGCCGCCTCGGCAGGGGATTCGTCGTGGATGACCGCGACGGGGCAGCGTGCGCGGTGGATCATCGCGGTGCTGACCGAGCCGAGCAGCACGCCCGACAGCGACGACCTACCGCGTCGGCCCACCACGAGGATCTGGGCATCGTTGGACAGCTCGAGCAGCGCGGGTACGGGCGCGGCAGCGATTGCCTTGGTGTGAATGTGCAGGCTGCCGGCGGTGTCGTTGGCCGTCTTGGCGGCGGCGTCGATCAGGCGCTGGGCCTGTTCTTCCTGCACGCGCACCACTTCTGACGGGGTGGGCCCCGTCCAGACAATGAGCGATGACCCGGGCGCCACCGGTGGGGAGGCGTGAACGATGGTCAGTCCGGTGTTGCGCATTGCCGCCCAGCGTGCCGCCCACTGTACCGCCGCGGTCGAGGCGGTGGATCCGTCGACGCCGACCACGATGCCGAGATGTTCTGACTGGTCAGGCATTTCGCTCTCCCTTGCGATCGTCAGGCACTTCCACCAGCCAGGGATCTGCTCCGACAGATGCGACGGAGGGCTGATGCACTACGCCGATCAGATTAGGGCTTGGCCGCCCGCCGGGCCAGGAGGCTTAGTTCCCGGAAGGCGTGGCCATGGTGCCCTGTCGTCCACCGCGTCACCGGCCAGTTGATCGCCGTCGATGGCGGAATGCTGATGCTGGGCTGATAGCGCAGCCGTCTCATAAGTGGCGCCGCATTCAGCTACTACCCGAGATCCATTGGTGCGTGATCGAGTCCACACAGTTCGGCCCATTGTCAAACCCGAAACGGGGAGGCTAGCGACCGTTTCCCGCGGAAGCTGGAGATCGTCACAGGGCAGGTCCGCGAGCACTGTCTGCCGTAGTCAAACCTAATCGTGAGCCGGCGAGCGGGCACTCCGTTGCGGACCGGTTCGCCTGAGCCGCAGCGCAACAAGCCAGGGCTTGGCAATAAGCCCCGACGGCGCGCCTAGCCGCCCCCCAACCCAGCACAAGTGCTTATCAGCGTGCAACGTCGTACCGCGTCAGCTTGTGCAAATCCACGCCGGTAGGCTTGTGCCATAATGTTCGTGGTTGGCAACGCCAGCGCGGGGGCGTTGTACTCGCGCCGACTTCTACGCATATCCACCGCCGGCGAAACGCCTAAAGTCTGCATCGTGGCGTTTAGTGGTGTGACGATGAGTGTGCACTACACCTGGCGGCCGCCAGAGCCGATCAAACAGCAGCTGCGCGCCTTGCCCACGAGCTGCGCCAAGAGCTAGTGAGCATGCGCCTGGCCTACGATGCTGTCCTACAGGCGATCTGGTCCAGTTTTCCCGTGGTGGCTGCGGCCGAAGAGCAACTGGCCAAAGCCGAGGCGGCCTGGGCGGCAGCCGCAGAAGCCGCCAAATCCGAACGGATACAGCTTAAGCGGCCCATCCCGTGCAGTGACGCCGAAACATCGGCCATGGCAGCCCTGCTCGCCGCCGACCAGCTACCAGCCCCAGCACCGGTACGAAAGGCATTGCACACCATCGACATTCACCTCACAGAAACCATCGACCAGGCTCGCCTACTGCCCAAAACAGCCTGAAAACTCAAGACAACTGTCGAAGTTCTAGCGACCGAGGATCGCTAGTTCACACCCGCGACAGGCTGGTCACCAGGGGCAGGCGTCGCCGACCCCAGTGTCCGGCCGGGCCGTCGTAGACACCGGGCAACCGATAGCCGCACCCCCGGCAGCAGCCGTCGTCGGTCAGACCGTAATGGCGCATCGCATACCAGTCGCGAACCACAACCGCCGATCCGCACCCGGGACACCGCGTGCTGCCGCCCTCGGCGTCGTGGACGTTGCCGGTGTAGACGAACCGCAGGCCCTCGCGCAGGCCGATGCGGCGGGCGCGCGTCAACGTGGCAGGCGGTGTCGGCGGTGTGTCCAGCATCTTGTAATCGGGGTGGAATGCGGTGAAGTGCACCGGCACGTCGACGCCGAGGTGCTCCCGGATCCACGCGCATTCGGCGGCGATCTCGGCGTCGCTGTCGTTGCGTCCCGGGATGAGCAGGGTGGTGATCTCCAGCCACACGTCGGTCTCGTGCCGCAGGTAGAGCAGGGTGTCCAGCACGTCGTGCAGACGCCCGACGCAGACCTTGCGGTAGAAGTCTTCGGTGAACGCCTTCAGGTCGACGTTGGCACCATCGATGTGCCGATAGAACTCGGCACGGGGCGCAGGACACATGTATCCGGCCGTCACCGCGACGGCTTTGATTCCCCGGTCGTGGCACGCGTCGGCGACATCGGCGGCGTACTCCCAGAAGATCGTCGGATCGTTGTAGGTGAATGCCACACTGCGACAACCCAATTCGTCAGCAGTGCGGGCGATGTCGTCGGGAGTGGCCCGGCTGGCCAGGGTATCGACCTCGCGAGACTTAGAGATATTCCAGTTCTGGCAAAACTTGCAGGCGAGGTTGCACCCCGCAGTGCCGAACGACAGCACCGCCGAACCCGGCAAGAACTGGTTGAGCGGCTTCTTTTCCACCGGGTCGACGCAGAACCCGCTCGACCGCCCGTAGCTGGTGAGCTTCACCTGATCGTCGATCCGGCTGCGGACGAAGCACAGGCCACGCTGCCCCTCGTGCAGCTTGCATGCTCGCGGACACACGTCGCACTGGATCCGGCCGTCGTCGAGGCGGTGCCAGTGTTTCGTCGCGATAGTAAACGGGTCGCTCATGGGGTACTCCGACCGCAGATTACCCCGGGCTAAGCGTGCCCAACACCCGATCGTGCAGCACACCGTTGGTGGCTACCGCGCTGCCGCCGTGCGGGCCGGCAGTGCCGTCCAGGCTGATGAACGCCCCACCCGCTTCGCGCACCAGGATGTCCAGCGGCGCCAGATCCCATACCGACACCTCCGGCTCGGCGGCGATGTCGGCCGCGCCCTCGGCCACCGGGCAATAGGACAGGAAGTCGCCGTAGGCGCGCTTCGGACCGCCGGCGGCATGCTCGCGAACCCGTGGCTATTCCCGAGCCGTCGTCCCGGCAAGCACCTGGACGCGATCTCCCTCGTGATCGGGCTCGGCAACGCCGGTATCAACGTGCTCGGCGCACGCAACTCTGCGCTACGCCACCTTGTCGCCGAGATGCCCCTCCCGTCGTGGCCAACCTGTTGGGCTACAGCCACAGCTGCACCCAGCGCCACGCCCAACTGACGGGTCAACCCTGGTCGCGGTACATCACGTAGTGGTTGCTAACCAACGACACCATCCGGGACCGGTTCGCCGAGATCGCCGCTGTTGCCGAGCGTGAACAAATGACCTACCTGGGGTTCCTGTCTGAGCTGGTGATCGCCGAATGCGACGACCGCACCCGCCGACGCGCCGAACGCCGCGTCCGAGACGCTGGCTTTCCCCGGCCAAAGCGGTTGGAGGAGTTCTCCTTTGACGCCAACCCGTCCATCAACCCCGCCGTGATCGGCCAACTGGCCACGTGCGCCTGGGTCAAGGCCGGACACCCGCTGTGTTTGATCGGTGACTCCGGGACCGGCAAAACCCATCTGCTGATCGCGCTGGGCACCCTAGCCGCCGAGGCCGGCTACCGGGTCCGCTACACCCTGGCTAGCAAGTTGGTCAACGAACTGGTCGAAGCCGCCGACGACAAGCAGCTGACCAAGCTGATCAACCGCTACGGCCGCGTTGATCTTCTCCTAGTTGATGAACTGGGGTACCTGCAACTGGATCGGCGCGGGGCGGAGTTGTTGTTTCAAGTTCTCACCGAGCGCGAAGAGCGCTCGGCCATCGCTATCGGCTCCAACTAGCCGTTCTCTTCGTGGACAAAGACCTTCACTGACCCGCGGCTATGCGCCGCAATTGTTGACAGGCTCACGTTCGCCGGGGCGATCATTGAAACGGGCAGCACCTCCTACCGACTCGCCCACGCCCGAAACGCCCGCCCAGCAAGCTAACCAGCCCCACATCACCGGAGGCACACTGGTGGTTATGGCCGAACAGATGGCGATTCACGCCGGTGATGTTCCCGTTCTGCTGCGTCCAGCCGGCCATGACAGTGCTCCAATCATAGTGCTGTATCACGGCTTTGGACCACCTAACAGTCCTCAGGACATGGCTGAAGCATTTCCGTTTGACGCGTTGGACGCCAACCTCGCCTACGTCGGCCTGCCCATGTTCGGCGAGCGCCTGCCAGCGGGCGGCATCGACGAGGTCATGGACCGCCAAGCCCGTGACTACCTCCGTCAGCTGCTCATGCCGGTCGTTGACCAGGCCGCCGACGAACTGGCCACAATCGTCACCGCAACCGCCGAGCGGACCAACGCGAACGCTAAAGCACTGGCACTATTGGGCTTTTCAGCCGGCGGCGTAGTCGTCGCGGCCAACCTGATCCGGGCGCAGGTGCCCATTCAAGCCGCGGTGCTGGTCAACACGGTAAACAGTCCCGCTGCCGCCGTGGCGCTCTCCGAGCGCCTGTCCGACAGCCCTTACCCCTGGGACAACGACGCCCGCGCGGCCGCTCACCGCGCCGACCTGACCGCGCACGCTACCGCTCTGGCCGCGCACCCGGCACCGCCAGCGTTGCTCATCCTGCACGGCGCAGACGACGAGTACGCCACACCCGACGATGCCCGCAACCTCTACGACACCCTCTCCGACGCATACCGGGAGTCGGGGCATACAGATCTCGTCGAGCTGCGCTTCTTCGACGACGTCGCACACCACCTCATCGGCGGCAACCAACACGTCGAGGGCCTCTCACCCGCCGCCCCCCTCAATGAGGCAGCGAGCACCTGGCTCACCGCACACCTAAGTAAGACCACGTAGCCAGGGCAGCCGGGTGGGGCCAATTCGGGTCGTCACGTCGGGGCCAGTTCAAGTTGACATTGCGAGATGACCACCGACGGCTCGCGCATGGAGTGATTGAAATGAATCCAGTGGATCTGGTGGCCCGGCCCGTATGAGGTGCACTGCTTATCGGTACCCGAAAGATCCCAGACATACCCGGACATGGAGACTCCATAGTTCCGAGCCTCCGCTCGGGAGGCGCTCTTGCCGGGCACGGGCGATGTAGTCGAAATCGACCGTGGACAGATCAATCTCGTGGTGGAGCCGCTCGCTGGTGATGACCTGGGCGAGGTGCCGCAGGAAGATGGACAGCCTCTCCAGCGAGGTGTCTTCGTAGTTGACGATCTGTGAGAGGAAGTCGTACTGACGCAGGAAGGTGCCGACGTCCTTGCGGAACAGCTCCAGCTCGTCCAAGGCAATCTTGTCGCCGTGGTCGATGGCTTAGCCGTTGGCTCAGTTGCGGGCCGCTGACTAGGGGCGGCTGAAGCGGAGCAAGATCTTCTTGTTGTAGTAGTAGTCGAGCCAGTCGAGTAACCGACCTTCGTTGAGGTGCCGAGCGGCGATGGGAACAAAGCGTACGCGGAGTCGACTGGCGGCAACCTCGAACCCGGCGTCGTAGAACCAACCGGCCACTTGATCGAGGTCGTGAAGCGCTGGCAAGCACATCTCCTCGAGGTTCTCCGCATGCCAGGTCGCCATCAGGGGGCTGGCGGTATGCACGCCCATGACGGCGTAGTACACCCCGCCGGGCTTGAGGGTCCGGAAGGTGGCTGTCGCGTGCGCCGGCAGATCATCAAGCAGATAAAGCACCTCGTGGCTAAACGCCACATCGAAGCCACTCCACGCCGCGGGTGGCGCTGCGGCGGCCTCGAACCGCAGCGGGCGCGTCCCCGCCAACCGACGTGCGTCCTCGATCGCGCCCGCCGCTGGATCGTAGCCGAAGCCCTCTTTGATACCGCAGTCATCGGCGAGCAGCCGCAGAAAGCCTCCCCGGTTGCAGCCGACGTCGAGCACCCGCGTCCCGGCGAGGTCGACATCGATAGTGTCCAGCATCGCCGTCCAGACGAAGCGGTGCTCGTCCTGCATCGCCTCGTCCTCGGCCGCGCCACGCCAATAGCTCGTACTCATGATGTCTGCCGATGGTAGACCCCGGGGAGTCGTTGGTAGCGCATAAGATTCCGACCCGCTTACACCGGCTGATACGCCGTGATAGCCGGTGCAGGGCCGCACCACCGGTACGGCGCCGCTCCGCGGCGCGCCAATCTGGTAGACCCCGAGTTCTGCCGGCTGTAACCCATCTCGGCGGTGAACGACAGAGGTAGGCGATGGGTGCTTGGCTGGTGCGAGTGGTACAGGGGAACGCTCCCAGCCATCCGCAGCGGAGTTCGTCGGAGCGGCGAATCTCGCGGGGCCCTTGTCATTTCACGCAGGGGATGTCATCGGCGGTCATGCGTGTGAGGTTGGTAGGTGACGGTTCTTGCGTGCCGCTGCCGGTGGCCGACACCGTGGTGACGGGCGCCGCGGCGGTTGTGGTCGGCGATGCCGATGTGCGATTGAGGTAGTCGAAGTTGGCGAAATCGGTCCCGACGGTCAGTCGCACCGTGTTGGGGGCGACGCTGTCGGATGCGGTGGCACTTATGTCTAATTCATCGGCGAGCTCGGCGGCGGCTGCCTTTGCGCCGGGCCCGTAGCCGATGATGCTTGTCTGGCTGGTGGAGTCGGCAGTGCTGACTGCTCCCTCAGTGAAGGCCCCTGTCGCTAAGGACTTTTCGAGGTACGCGGCCTCTCCTTGCTTGCCCGAGGCATTAACCACGTTGAGCACGATGCTGCCTGCGGTCGGCTGCAAGCCGTCGACTGGTTGCGGTGCTGAGCTGATGCTGCTTGTCGACGCGGGTGCGGCGGGTGAATCGGCGGCCAACAGATTGTGCACGATGGAGCGGACGGTGGATACGTCGATGATGTTGACGTACTCACCGTCTGAGAGTTCGGCGAAATCGGTGACCGGCAGCGTGTATAGGAAGACCGGTCTGTTGGGGAACGCCGACGCGTTACGCATGAAGTCGTCCAGGTCGAAACCCGCGTCAAAGGCGACGTTTTGCTGTGCGACGTCCAGCAGGGTGCGCAGCCCTGTCGGGCTCGACAACGCCCTGCTGCGGCGCAGCGCACTGACCAGCGAGGCGATGAAGGCCTGCTGGCGGCGGGTTCGATCAAGGTCGGTGAACAACGCATCGTCGGCGTCGCGGCGTTGCCGCACGAACGCCATCGCCTGGGCCGCACTGATCTGCTGGATGCCTTGATGAAAGTCCGCCCCCGAGTAGTAGCGATCCGAGGTGTCCTCGTTCAGGCACACGGTGATGGGTTCGACCACCCGGGCGACCTGAAAGAACCCAACCAAGGTGACCTCAATGAAGTGGTCTATCGGGAGTTGCAGCAGACGCCTGACCGTGCTGATCTCGGCCTTGCGGCCGGCCTCACGGGCCGTCTGTTCTTTCGCCGCGGAGTCTTGCGCGTCAGCCGAGGCGGTGTCGGATTCCAGACCGTCGGAGCCGGCGCGGTCCATCACGTGCTGGTAGGCGAGGCGGTAGGCTTCCTTGATCTTGCCCCGGCAATCCGAGGTCGGGCATCCGGCCAGGTCGACATAGTCGTCGCGGGGGATGGAGATCGCCGTGGCCGGAGCGTCCCCGGCGGGCAGGTGCAAGACGATGAGCGCGTCGGCGTCGCCCTCGCCGGAATCTTCACCGCCTGCATGCAGCGCGTCATAGATGTCTGGCGACAGGGGCTGGCCCCGCTGGTCGCGACGGTTATCCAGCCCCATGATTAGGATGTTTTGATCACTTCCGGTCGATGCGGGTTCACCGGCCAACGCGTCAGATGTGGTGATGCCAGCCGATGCAGCGCGGTAGGCGATCCATCCGATCCCGGTGACGACGACCACCACCACCGATACCAGCGCGGCGAGCACCTTGGCACCGGCCACAATCACGTGGTTGCCTTTTAGGCGATGTCGGCGCTCGCGCGTTGGTTCTCCACCGCTTGAAGCGTCCGCTCGATGAGTCATGACAGAAGCGAGAATAGCCAGGTCGCCGTGCTTCTTACCAGCGTTTGCGGAGGTGACGGGGCCGGTCCGGATGAGCGGACCGAAACGCCCGCGAACACCGGTGGCCGGACCGGCCGTTCTGGTCACGCCAACGCCGCCCTGGCGATCGGCCCTCGGATCTCACTGCCTGACAGCACCTATGGCGCCGTCGGTGAGATCTCGTTGCCGTAGCGTCAGGACGGCCATACCGATAATGGCGCGCTGGATTGTCGGGCGCGCCCGAGTTGGCGCTGAGCTTCATCGATTCCGCCGCTTCTACCGGTAAAGCCGCATATTCGAATCCGGCGTATTCGGCGGTGGAGCGGCACCTCTGGTCGGGATGCGTTGGTGGCCGATCGAAAGCCCTTGCAAGCGAATTTGCTATCTGCCCGCGGTACTGGAAGTAGTACTCGGTCAGCTGTTCGCGGGCCGTCGTGGATCGTTGCGCATGTGCGAAGACCTCCGCGTAGCCTGCGGACAGCACGCCACAGTGTGGCGTTAGCCACAGTTATCCACAGCGTGGAATGGAAACTTGCTCGCTCCGCGTTATTCAGAGCACAACCACAACTGAAAAAACAACCCGGCTGTCTCTTCCAGCCGGGTCGTTTCTGTTCTGTTCGGCGCTTACCCGCGCGGCGCGATCCATGGCGACACGCGCCGATTCGTCTGATGGATCAGCGGAAGGTATCTGACCTGATCGCGCGCACCTAGGTCCCGCTGAAGCAAGCGGCGCGTCTGTGAAGCCGTCTACGGAGCCAAATATGTGTTCGGCATAGAGTCTTTCTCGTGCGAGTGGACCGCGAGCGTGTCTTGGCCGCGGTCGCGAACGAGCGGCGCCAGATCGCGACGCTGGTCGACGGCTTGGACGATACCCAGTTGGCGACGCCTAGCCTGTGTGCCGGCTGGGATGTGAAGACCGTGGGCGCCCATCTCGCCTGCTCTGTCGCTGACGGTTTCTCGGTGACCATGAGGAGAGCTCTGCGCCGCGGCAGCCTGGCCCGCGCGATCAATGAGCTCGCACGGCGTCGCGGGCAGCTGTCAGCCGCCGAAATCGTTACCACCCTGCGTGAGCGCGCCGATTACCCGTTGAGTCCGCCGGTGTTCGGGCCGGTGGCCCCCTTCGCCGATATCTTGATCCATGGCGGCGACATCAGGATTCCCCTCGGCCTCCCGTTTGACCCCGATCCCGAACAGGTGGCGCTCGCGCTGGATTTCCTGACTGGGCCGTGGCCGTTTGGCTTCGTGCCCCTGGGCCGACTGTGGTGCGTCTCGTTGCGCGCCAACGACATTGATCGATCCTGGGGTAAGGGAGCCGAAATTCGCGGTCCCGCGGCAGCCTTGATGATGGCCGTCAGCGGCCGCACCGCACTGCTGGACAACCTCGACGGGCCCGGACTACCTCTACTGCGCCAACGGCTGCAATCTAGCTGACCGCAGGCACAGTTGGCGACGTGGTGGAGCAGCCAGTGAGAAACGCACGGATGGTGTTTCGGGTGTGCGTGAGGTATTTGCGAAAGCAGTTCGATGTTGCCGCGGGTTCGTCGCACCGAATGTTGTCACGCAGGGGCGCCGTCACGGCCACCAAATATCGGCGCCGAGTAACGCTCGAAAGATGTTGCAGTGCAACATTATAACGAATACGTATCACTTACTGCCGGTAAGTCGCCATATTCGATCCCGCCGTATTCGTCGGTGCAGCGGCGATCGGAGAGAGGGGAGCCCTGACGAACCGCGGCTGAGACGCCGGCGAAGCCAGGTATCGACGTCAGTGAGTCTCGCCGGCTAACGCAAGAAACCCACGGTCCCGTGCTGGACGACGCACGTTGCGGGCCGGGCGCAGGTAGGGCCTGGCGGCTGCGCGGGGCTGACGGAAGCGGGTGCGGCAAGTGGTTGCTCGTGGCGGTTAAGCGTTCGTGGATTGCCCGTCACAGCGCTTTTCAGCCGATTTAGGGCTTGTCGCCGTAGACGAATAAGTGTTCGAAGAACGTCGGGGTTGCACTTTAGACTCGGCAAAGTGCGGACCCGCCACGACGTCGACGCCGAGCCGCGGCTGCTGGCCGCGGTTCGGTGGTCGATTCGCGATCAGGGTGGCGAGCCGTCGAGCCGTCAGGTCGACGAGCTGCTAGCCGAGAAGGGTATGGCCTCCGATGGGTAAAGGGGCGCGAATCCGACGAGAGCGTGCCGAGAAGCGCGAGCAGAAAGGCGCCCGCAATCCCGGGCCCAAAGCCGGCGCGAATCGCGGTGCGCTGCCGCCGTGGATGCCGGCGCCCGGCGCCACTATTGCAGACGCGGATGACGAGATCACGAAGATCGGACAGTTCCTCACCGCGCAGCCGCAGCTGATGGTGTGCGGTCACTTCGGGCTGAAGCCGCTGACGGACGAGAAGAGGCGTGACCTGCTCGCCGGCGTCAACCTTTACGACGCGCTCGAAACCGTCGCTGGCCTACAGGGGCAGTGGGACGTGGCGTACACCACCATCCAGCGCGTAGACCTCGTGGAGGGCGATTTCCTCGAAGGCGGCGGCACCGGGGGCGTGTGCGAGAGGGCCCTCAACCGCATCGTTATCTACGGCGATCACCTCATCTCGCCGCGTGCGACAGCTCAGCTGCAGCGCGAGATCATCGAATTTGCGTCCACCGACGACGCGGCGCCGCCCATCGATCGCAACACGCTGACGCATCTGCTGTTGTCGATCACGTCCGAGCAGGACATGCGACCAGAATTCGCCGGCGACGTCCCGGCCGCGGCCGAAATCGCGAAGCTGCAACGCGATATGCCGAAGATGGGCCTCGAAGAGATGCTCGAATATCTCAAGACAATCGTGCCCGACGAAGTCGCATCGTCGCTGTTCTTTCACCCGCTGAAATATCAGATCGTGGTGTCCAACACTTTCGACATGTGGTTGAGCGCATGGTTGCCGAGATCGAAGACGACTGGCCTTGGCGCTACGCCGGCGGAGGCCTTCAAGATTGCCACCGGTGTCGACCTACTCGATGTCATGCGGCTCGGTGCGCGAATCATCAAGCGCAGCACCGATGCCCATCAGGTCCGGTTCACCCGCGATGAATTGCTCGCCGACGGCGCGGCCGAAGGCGCGATTAACCTGCTGTTCGCCAGCATGGCTCTGCCGCTGGACGACTACAAGGTCAAGTTGCGGGAGAATCGGGACGCCGGGGCGATCGGCCATCAGCGGTACACCCTCACGCAGTACCCGTTCATGGCCGTCGACGACAACACGTTCGTCATGCTCCGTCACCAGTGGGCATTGGATCGGCTGTGCGGCGAACAACTCTTCTTCGAGGCATGGACCAGCTTCAGCTCGGGTTCCCTGGCGAATCGATTCAAGCTCGCGATGAGCGACGCGTTCGAGCAATTCGTCGGCGGGATTCTGCATCGCATCTTCGACAAGAGTCCTCACCTGCGGGTCATCGTCGGCGAAGACGAAATGCAGGCCGCCTGGACGGAGAAGAAGGGCCAGAAGCCGTCGGTGTGCGACTGGATGCTCTTCGGTGAAGGCCACTGCATCGTGATCGACGCCACCAACCATGCGGTGAAAAGGGAAGCGGCGCAAGGTTTGGCAACGTGGGATGAGTACAGCGCTGAGATCGAGAAAATCTTCACCGAAGGCAAGTTCGAGCAGCTGCTGTCGACCATCGACTTCGTCAAGAAGCGCGGCGGCTGGGGTAACGAGAAGGCCGACACGCAGACGATGTTCGCCCCGCTCGTCGTCGTCCCCGACGCCGGTATTCCGAGCGCGCTGCTGACACAGTTCGACATCGTCAACCGGGGCCGCAAGGCGTTTGGACATCTTCAACCGCAGGTGTACGCGCCCGGTGTCATTCAGTTGTCTGATTTGCAGTTGCTTGAAGGGTTGGCCGACTGGGCGCAGAAGCTCGCGCAGCTCGGGAACAAGCCCGACATGTTGGACCTGATCGCTGCGTGGCGCAGATCGGCCACCGTGATTGGTGAAGGCTCGCTACAGATGTATCTGGCTCGGCGCGGCTGGCCGCGACCCCTCAGCAATCACATAATCGAGAACGGCAGCAAGGCTGTTCTTCGTCTCCTCGCCGACGACTAGCACCGCCGCAGCAGATCGTCGGCGCCGAGCGTCAGGTAGTCGTGCAGCTCGTCGTCGCGTGACGGGTGATCGTCGGAGCGTGCCGCGATCCGACTGGTGAGAACGACGGGTTCTACCGGTAATCCTCCATATTCGATCCCGTTGTATTCCTCCTCAAGGAGGCGCGCACGCGCGGTCGCGCGACGCGGGGGAGCGGCCTTAGGCATCGCCGCCCCCGCGCAAGCAGATTGATGTCTCGGTGTTGACCGACTTATTCCATAATCGCCCGCGCTGCGCGCTCTGCGATGAGCATGACCGGCGCGTTGGTGTTGCCGGAGATGATGGTGGGCATAGCGGACGCATCGGCCACTCGGAGGCCGGCGACGCGATACACGCGGCAGTCGGTGTCGAGCACCGTGGCGGCCGACCGTGGCCGACCGCGGGCGTCAAAGGTTCCCATCGCGCAGGTGCCCACCGGGTGGAAAATAGTCGTACCGAGTTCACCGGCCGCCTTCTGCAGCTCTTCGTCGCTCACCAGTTGCGGGCCGGGAAGCAACTCTTGCGGGCCGTAGCGGGCCAGAGCTGGCGCCGCCATGATCTGCCGGGTCATCCGGAGGCCCTTCACGGCGGTTTGACGATCGGCGTCAGTCGACAGGTAATTGCAGAAAATCTTCGGGTTGGTCAGTGGATCTGCACTGGCCATGCGCACATGGCCACGCGAGCTGGGTCGCAAATTGCAGACCGAGGGAGTGATCGCTCCGAAGGGGTGCAGGGGTTCGCCGAACTTCGGCAAAGACAAGGGCTGCACATGCCACTCCAAATCGGGACTGCCTAGCGAGGGGTCGCTCTTGGTGAAAGCCCCCAGGGTGGAAGGCGGCATCGTCATGGGCCCCGATCGCAACAGCAGGTACTGAAGTCCCATGCCCGCACGGCTGATCCAATTCCGGTACAGCGTGTTGACGGTCGGGGCACCCCGGACCCGGTAGACCGTTCGCAGCTGCAAATGGTCCTGGAGGTTCTCGCCCACTCCTGGCAGATCGACGGCCACCGGCACTTGATGCTGGGCAAGCAGGCCAGCCGGGCCCAGACCCGAGACTTGCATCAGATGCGGCGAGCCAATGGCTCCGGCGCTCAGGATCACCTCCCGGCGGGCTCGGACGTCGACGATTTGGCCACCTCTGAGCAGCCGCAGGCCGGTGACGCGTTGCTGCGCCGTGGTCCAGGCACCGCGACGCTGATCCTCGTGGACCTGGTCGTCCATCAGGAGCCGCAAGGCCTGTGTCTGTGTGTAAACGGTGAGATTGGGTCGGTGGGCGATGGGATGCAAGAAAGCATCAGCCATCGACCAGCGACGGCCACGCCGTTGGTTGACATGAAAGTACGCACTGCCGGCGTTGTCGCCCCGGTTGAACTCATCGATTGGGGCAATGCCCACTTGGGCAGCGGCGGCCTGCCAGGCATTCAAGATCTTCCAGCGCACGCGAGGCCGCTCGACGCGGATCTCGCCACCGGCGCCGTGCCAGTCGTCGGCGCCGCCGAAGTAGTCTTCCAACTTTTTATAGATCGCCAGCGTCTCGCCTGGACGGTCCGAACCACCCCAAAGCCATCTCTCGTCACCGGTAGCCTGCGCCCACAGGTCGTAGTCGCTCGCCTGTCCGCGCATGTGGATCATGGCGTTGATCGAAGAGCAGCCTCCGATCACTCGGCCCCGCGCGTAGTGAATGCTGCGGCCGGCCAGGCCGGGGTCGGCCTCGGTCGTGAAGCACCAATCGGTGCGGGGGTTGGCGATTGTGTACAGATAGCCCACCGGCACCTTGATCCAGAACCAGTCGTCTCTGCCGCCGGCCTCAATCAGGAGCACACGGCGATCAGGGTTGGCGCTGAGCCGATTGGCGAGCAGGCAGCCTGCGCTGCCTGCTCCCACAATGATGAAGTCGAATACGGCGACCGGGCTCATTCCGGTATTGGCCCTCCAGGCGTCGGATGCGTGTCCTAGTGTGAGCGATGACCGCCTCATCTCGTCGGGGAATGATTGGCCTCGAACAGATACAGACCATTGACCAAGTACTGCGCGTTGTCTTCGACGTCTGAAAATTGTTGTCGCACACGTGAAAACCGAGTACTTTACAGGTAATGCCGCATATTCGTGATCCGCATATTCGACCGGACCGGACGGCGTGAAGAGTTGACTACCAGGCTGCGCCTTACTGGTCGGCGAGGGCAGGGGTTCCGAGGTACTCAGGCTGCCGGATAGCTGCTTGAACCTCACCACCCTTGGCGTCACCGGGCGAACCGTTACTGCCCTCGTCAGCGTCCGCGGGCCCGATGACTTCCCCGGCGGGGGAGTGACACCACTCAGCAGCCCGGCGCCAGGCCCATAGTGGAGGTCACGTCACCTTGGCGTGGACCGGAGCTGATTCGTCAGATGAATCACCAGCCCTTCTGGGCTGCGCATCGCGTCGTTCAGTAACGCTGTGATGCGCGGTATTTCGATTGCCGTCCGGCTTCTGACGACAGTCGAGGTAACGAAAGTAGTTGTCGGCAACAGAGTAACGAATGTGACCAGTCATTGCTTTACGCTGTGTCGGGTGCGCGCCGAGCTGCAGCCTTCTTGGCTGACGCCTTCTTAGCCGTCGCCTCAGCTGGCGCGCCTTTGGCTGGGTGACGCGCCTTGCTGGCAGCTTTCGCCGCGCGGACACCGGCCACCTCGTCGCCACCAGCGTCGGCTTTGGCCTTCGGGGGGGCCGCTATTACGTCCAGGTACGCGGCGACGTGTTTACCGATCGATTCGATCTGACCGAACAGGTCTGACTGCGCAATAAGACTACGTAGCTCATTTTTGTTGACATATTCAGTCGTGTGGCCACCGCCAAGATTAACTTCGGCGCTAGGAAGCGCGCGCCCGGGCCCAGTCCAGCTTTCATCCCATTCTGTTGGAGCGACGGTAGGCAACCACCATGCGTCAGTCATCGAAAGCCGCCCGGGATACCCCTGGCTTAGCCGTGGGGGGGAATGGGCGGTATGTTCCGTTGGTTCTCGACATGCCCGTTCGGCCTCCAATGTTTTGTCGGTAGCACTCGATTGGCGGCAAGCCCGTCGCAGCAATTCATGGGTTGCTTTACTCCGTCCGCCATACCGGCCTACGACCCCGCCTACGCCGTGCTGCCCGGCGGGTCATCGCCGGATTCCGTTGAAATTTGTAGTCAAATTGTAGTCACGGAGGCGCTGTCGAGGCCAAGCTCGTGCCAGTAATCCCCCGGCGGGGGAGCGGCACCATCCACCAGACCGGGATCTATTCGGCCCAGCTCATCGGTTTCCGCCCGACAACACGAACGGATTCATCTGATGAATCAGCAATGCCGCGTTCGCATAGTGAGAGGGACACCGCGAAACTGGTTGCGAGAGACACGAATCCACCTCATCGAAATTATCGGTACTCCCGTAGTATTGAAATCAACTGCAGCACAACGCAAGAGGGAATACGCGGTTCTACCGGTAACCCTACATATTCGATCCCGTCGTATTGGTCGTCCGAGGGCCATGGAAAGCAGCGCTTCACTGCCCCATTAGACGATGGGGATGTGACACGATGGGGATTTATCTCGGAAGGACCCACTGATGGACGCGCACCTCAGTAGTCATCATCGCGACACGATCGCGAAAATTTTCAGTCATCCGGCCAGCGGCAATATCGAGTGGCGTCAAGTTCTGTCACTGCTGGAGAACCTCGGAACCACCACAGAGGAGCGCAACGGCAAATTTAAAGTCGCTTTGGGCCCCGAAACCGAAGTGTTCGAGCGCCCGCGTGGGAAAGACATCAACGAGCAGTTGATCGTCGACTTGCGACGGATCCTCAGGCAGGCAGGGTTCGCGCCGGACGGTGGAGCGTCGACACCGGACGAGCGCGACCGCGACCATGGCGATGCACAGTGGGGCGCACCTACCTAATCCCATTGACTGTCACCTCCCGTCTCTCAACGACGCTGCGTCGAACGCCAGATCATCACCAACGAGCACCGCATCGTGCTGACTGATCCGCAGCAAGGTCAAGGTGACCAGCAGTGACGTCCGACTTGCAGCGTGACTGGAGATCTTCATCTGGCCTTGACGGCGGTTTAAGCCATCAAGCGAACGGGTGCTGCCCGCCTGGAAGGCGGCGATGTCCTCAACGGAGTCGTGGTAGAAGGTCCTGTTGAGGGTCTAGACTGCGGGACTGGTCGGCCCGGCGAGCGATCTTATCGGCACGCTAAGAGAGTGCGTATCACGTTGCGTACCAGCGTAATAACCGTCATCTAGACTCAGGGACATGGCAGTAGAACTTGTCCGCAGTAATCGGTTGTTTTCCGGTATCCCGTATGCATACGCCGCTACCGCGCCGGAGATCGGCCTGATCGTCACCGCGGGTGCGTGCCCTCTCGATGATCAGGGCCGTGTGGTCGCTCCAGGTGACATCGCGGCGCAGATGCGCCAGGCGCTCGACAACTTACGGATTGCGTTGGAAGAGTCCGGCGCTGGGATGCGGGACGTGCTCAAAACGACCATCTTCGTTTCCACCAGCAGTCGCGATGATCTCGTTGTGGCGTGCAACGAAGTTGCGGGCGGTTTCGGCGACCACAACCCGCCGAGCACACTGCTTGGCGTCTCGGTTCTCGGTTTTCCGGATCAGCTTGTCGAGGTCGAAGCGATTGCCGTGGCCTCACCGAGCTGACGACTGGGGGCCGCTGATTCATCAGATGAAAACGACGGGGGGTAACCCGCCATATTCAGTTCGGTCGTATTCGGCGCCGGATTAGTGGCCCCCCGGCTAGCTGGGGGTGAGCAAGTAGCTGAGCGGTGACCAGCACGTGCCGGAGGAGTAACGTAATCAGCTGGTTCCCGTTGCGCCGCATGGATGTTGCTTGGGGGTGGGCGCTGTGTAGCCCGCCAGGTTGAAGGTTGACAATGCGGCCAGTTCCCCGCGGCCCGAGATCGGATTGGCGCGGAGGGTTGTCTGGGTCTGACCTTACCGCCCGACAAATTGTGTAGGGCCAGCACCGTGAACGAGCCCTCTTACCATGCGTTGTGACTACGGGCAATGACTGTCGGAATCGGCGTGGGCAGATATCCACGAAGGCGGGTCAGCCGATTCGGCTGCTTTGGCCGCCGTCGACGGGGAGGAGGGCACCCGTGATGAAGGAGGCTTCGTCGGAGGCCAGGAACAGTGCGGCGTGTGCGACGTCCCAGGCTGTGCCCTGGCGGTTGCCTAGGGGGACCATTTTGTCGCGGGCGGTGCGCACGGCGTCCTGGTCGATGCCGGTGGCCTGGGCGTAGCCCTCGATGGCCATCGGGGTGTCGATCAGGCCGGGCATGATGGCGTTGACGCGGATGCCGTAGCTGGCGTTGTCCATGGCCAGGGCGTGGGTGAGGGCGTTGACGCCGGCCTTGGAGACCTTGTAGGCGGCCAAGGGGGCGGCGCAGACGGCGGCGATGGATGAGACGTTAAGGATGACGCCGCTGCGGCGTTCCCGCATGTGGGGGATCACTTGGCGGCAGGTGGCCCAGGTTGCGGTCAGATTGACGTTCAGGATGCGGTCCCAGGCCTGCGCGGAGACGTCGGAAGTGTTCCCGTCGCCTGCGGCGATGCCAATGTTGTTGTGCAGCACGTCGATACGGCCCCAGTGATCGATCGCCGTGCGGGTGATGGCCGTGAGGCTGTCGGGGTCGGTGATGTCGGCGACGAGGGGGTGTGCGATGAAACCCTCCGACGCGATCAGCTCGCAGGTCTGCCGCACCGAGGCTTCGTCGCGGTCGACGGCGAGCACCTGCGCTCCCTCGCGGGCGAACAGCAGCGCCGTCGCTCGCCCGTTCCCGATGGTGGTGCCGGCGGTCTGACCCGCACCGCAGACGATTGCGACCTTGTCCTGCAGCCGACCTGTCATTTCGGAAATCCTTCTAATCCCTCGTCCAGCGGTACCTGGAAGGTGTTGAGAGCAGTGGACACCAGGACGTACTGCCCCACGGTGAAGACGATGTCCATCGTCTGCTGAAGTGACCAGTCGGCCGAAAGCGCAGTCCACAAGGCGTCGCCGAGCCGGTGCTCGGCGACCAGTTGGTCGGTGACGAGCAGCAGGGTGCGCTCACGCTTGGGCCACCCCTCGCCGATGTCCGCCTCGGTGAGCCGCACGATCTCGTCGTCGGTCAGCCCGGCGCGGGTTCCCAGCACGCGGTGCTGCCCGAACTCGTAGTCGGACCGGCACAGCCAGCCCGTGCGGAGGATGACGAGTTCGCGTTCGCGTGCGGGTAGGGTCGAGCCGGCCAGGATGTGATTCCCGAACACCAGCCAGCGCTTCAGTAGGTCCGGATGGTGGGCCAGGACGGTGAAGATGTTGAGCCGCCTTAGCCCGTCGAGTAGGGTCCGTGTCTCCTCGGCCCAGTCGCTCTCGCTTGAAACCGGGACACGCGGCGGTAGGTCCGCTTGCATACCATCCCCCTTTGCCGATACGAAATCATCTGATGAATCATCATCACATCACGGCAGGTCGACACATCGCATCTGACACGCCTCGTTACGCGTATCCGATCGGCGTCGGCGACAGCGCCTCGCCACCCGTACGCACGACGGAATCAAATCGCCAGCCCAGCAAGAGGTTTCAGGCGCGTCCGTCACTCACCGCCCGCACCGCAGCAGGAGGGCCGGTGGTTGATTCATCTGATGAAAAGTCGGGTTTTACCGGTAACCCGTCGTATTCGACTCCGTTGTATTCCGGAGTGCCGCAGGAGCAAGGGGAGCGGCAACGCGACGGCGCAGTCTGTCGCTGGCGGCGCATGATAACTCGCGGTTTGATCCTCGATCAGTGGGTTCGCCGCAGCGGTGGCTGACCACCTCAGGTGGGCAGCACTGTGGCCGCCCCGGAAAGCCGTATTGCAAGATCACTGGGCGGCAACGGATTTAGAAGGCCGCCTCGGGAACCTCCATCACATCGTTGTCGAGGTTGGCGATCACGGTACGGGTGCCGGTCAGCAGCGGCAGGAGTTTCTTCGCGAAGAACGCGATCGTGCGCCTGCTCGGGTCTGGGGGATGGGTGAGGTTTATCTCGCGCAGCACTCAGGGCTGCCACGCCGTAACCGTGTAACGTGCGAGCTCTCAACTAGTCATGGACAGCGCTTGATATTGGCGTCCGGGAAGACGTGACAGTGGCGGATAAAATCCGGAAAGACGGGAGAGTGTCGGCTTCGTGCCGCTGCCGCCACGAGTTCCCAGGGGCTGTACGGGCGGGCCGACTTGGCCGGACTCAACTTCGCGGAGGTTCGTGCGATCCTCGCCAGGGCCCTTCATGAGCGAAGGCACCACGGCGCGGCTGGGCGATGAGAAGTTCTTGTCCCTGGGGACTTTCAAGCGCAACGGGGACGCGGTCGCCTCACCTATGTGGGTCGCCCGCGACGGCGACCAGCTGCTGGCGTGGACCCCAGCCGACGCCTGGAAGGTCAAACGAATCCGACGCGATCCCCGGGTCACACTCAGGCCCTGTGGCCGAACCGGGAAGGTTCGCGCCGAACAGCCCCTGCTGGCCGGCACCGCCGAGGTGATCACCGACCCCGGCGAGGTCACACGGGTCGAGTCGCTCATCAAGCATAAGTACGGCTTGGAGTTTCGAGTGGTGACACTGATCGAAACCATTGCGGCCCGCGGCCGCAAACCGCGTGTTGTCCTGCGCATCACGCCGTTGAGTCCGACCTGACGCGCGTCGCGATCGAGCGCGTTAGGGGCCCTGGCACAAGCCCTCGCACAAATTAACCCACGCCGTCGGTGACACCGATGAACAGTCGGTAATTACTCATGGATATCAGCGGTTATCCATGAGCATGTCGCGATAAGGGGGATAGGTGGTTCAATCCCAGTACCGCGCACCACAGTTTGTGCAGGTCAACGCCTATATCTAGCCTAGCTAGACAGGCAACGTGCCCGATATTTGCCCAATCGGATTAGGCGCCTCGGTTCGCGATCGCGAAACGAGAGGTTAGCTGTGACCGCCACCGCCAATCCACTTCGCCAAATCCCGCTACCCGCCGGCGCCACGTTTGTCGACGACTGGAACGACCTGGACACCGACGCGTGGCGCTACTTCGAGGGCGCCCGGCGCACCATCGACCGCCCGCACCGCGACACCGACATCGAGATCTACATCAGCGGCATGCAGCACCGGGATGGCAGCGTCACTCGCGACATCGTGGTCCACGAGCTGCACCACGACCACTCGATCACCGTCGAGCAGGCGCGCCAGGTCGCCGCGGCGCTCAGCGAGCTTGTCGCCGAGGCCGAGCAGATGGCCGGATACGACCGAATCACGGTCTTATGACCTAGAAACACCGGGCGGCCTGAGACCAATCACTACGGTTGGGCGGGTTTGAACATTTGCCGTCAACCGCAGGCGAAGCCCAGCCCCTTCCAACCTATTTTGCTGTGACTACAGCAGCGGCGGCTTGAGCAGCAGCGGCGGCGCCCAAGTCTGGTAGTGCGGGCAGTAGACGTCAATGGCGGCCATGGCGAACTTCCGAGACGTTTCGATATTCGCCTGGCTGGGATTAACCCAAGCCCGGGCTTGGATGTCCGCGACCACCCGGTCGAACAGCTCGCCATGGCCGAGTGCCTCACAGACCTGGTGGCCGTCCCCGATCAGTACGGCGGCGTCCGCTTCAGGACTAATGCCGACTTGGCGCAGCGACGTAAGAAACTGCTGGTCAGGCGTGGGAGGCAGCGGCGGCTCGGTGCTCGGTGACGGTGGTTCGGCGGTGGCGGCAGGTATACCCCGCTCCCCGTACAGCGTCACCCCGAACCAAGCGACGGCACCGGCCGTCCCCAGCGCCAGGACGATGGCGACACACCACAGGAGGGCGCTGCGTGATCGGGATGGCCGGAAGGGCGCGACGTCGGGCGCGTCGTCCTCGAGCGACCGAGGCGCTGATGGCCTCGGTCTCCTCCGAGGGCGCTGCGGGCGCCGTCTTCTCCGGCGGGACGCCAACTGCGTCCATGAACTGAGAGTTTAGTTCGATGAATGCTCGCCGTCACTCATCGAACCTTTCCTTTCTGAGTTGGGACCTTTGAAGTGGCTTTAGCGACGGCATTACGTGGTTAGCACCTTCTGGACCGGCCAATACTGTCCATGCTGCGAGTGCTCGCGTTTGATTTCAGGAGGCTCGGGCCGTCCAACATACGCCAAGCATGCTGTACGCGGGGCGTTCAGATTTACGCTGAAGAGTCCTTCGCGTATTCGGTACCAGCGCCGGTTGACGCCGGACCGGGTTTAGCGTTGACCCGTGGTGAACAGAGGAGCTGGCGATGACCGCTACGGTAGACAAACTCAATGAATTTCTTGGCAAGGCGATCGGGGATCTCGGCGCGTCGGTGAGCGCGGTGCTGATGTTGATCGGCGACGAACTCGGCTTGTACGCGGCGCTCGCCGGACACCGTTTGTCAGCAGAGGAACTGGCCCAGAAGACCGGGACGAACGCGCGCTACATCCGCGAGTGGCTGGCGAATCAGGCCGCCGGCGGCTATGTCGAATACGACGAAGCCGACGATACGTATTACTTGTCCGCGGAGCAGGAGCTCTGCCTCGCCGATCCGAAAGGTCCGGTCGATCTGGCGGGGGCGTACCAGATCGTCCAAGACCTGTTTTATATACGTGACCGTGCGGTCGAGAATTTCCGTAGCGGCAGCGGCATGGAATGGGGCGAGCACCATCGGTGCCTGTTCTACGGCACCGAGCGATTCTTCAGGGCCGGCTACAACGCGAATTTGGTCGCGTCGTGGTTGCCCGCGCTCGACGGCGTCATCGACAAGCTCGCTGCCGGCGGCAAGGCCGCCGACGTGGGCTGTGGGCACGGCGCCAGCACAATCCTTATGGCGCAGGCATTTCCGAGATCGCAGTTCGTCGGCATCGACTATCACGGCGAGTCGATCGAAACCGCGCGCGAGCGCGCGGCGACAGCGGGAGTGGACAACGCGAGCTTCGAGCTCGCCGACGCCACGTCCTACCGGGGCGATGACTACGACCTCATCGCGTTCTTCGACTGCTTGCACGATATGGCAGACCCGTCGGGCGCGGCTCGGCACGCCAGGCAGGCGCTCAAACCCGACGGGCACTGCCTGCTCGTCGAACCGTTCGCCGGCGACAGCGTCGCGGAGAACCTGAATCCGGTCGGCCGACTGTACTACGGTGCATCATCGCTGATCTGTGTTCCGGTGTCGCTCGCGCGGCACGGACCGGCCTTGGGCGCCCAAGCCGGGGAACGGCGTCTGAGGAAAGTGATGGTCGATGACGGCGGGTTCACGCGGTTCCGGAGGGCGACACAGACACCGTTCAACCTCGTCTTCGAGGCTCGGCCCTGACGGCGACGGCCGGAGTGGCGAGAAGGGGGCGGCGCGGCGGGTGACCGGCGAGCTGCCTGAGTTCTAAAACGTCGTTCACGTATCCGGTGCCACCGAGTTATCAAGCCCCTTTGGCCCACGCCCAGGCGGTAAGACGCCAGTGTGCGCCGACTTTACGAAGCGCGACCGTATACACCGAACCGGTTTGGGCGACCTGTTGACCGCTCAGGTCGAACGTCATGGTCGCAGGGGCGACGACATAGGCGTAATCGCCGTTGAGATCGACATGTCGGGGCTCGCCGAGCGCAATGCGGTAGCCCGAAGCCCCGAGGTGCTCGCCCTCGGCTAGCACATCTGTCCACCAGTCTTCGGCGGCTGTCGGCCCCTGCCAGACATGGGGCGACATTCCGTCAAGAATTTGCATGGGGTCAACGCACATCGCTGCCATGGCTGCCGAGTCGCCGTTGTTGAACGCCTCGACGTATTGCAGCACCGCGCCCATTGGATCGTCCGAGGTAGGCATGACGTTGGTCTCCCGTCTCTTGCCGCGCGTCGTACCCTAGTCGCCTGGATCGCGCGAACCCGTAGAGTGTATTTCGCGTAATCGGTGCCACTCATGCATGAAGCACCTCATCGCCGCGGCGTTCGCGGCCCTATGCAATATGGAGCAGTCTACCTGACATAATTCTATATTATCGGTAAATGAGCTAAGTAGCTAAACGCCGAAGAAGCGTGGCCGGCTCAAGGCGATGAAGCGATCTCACGTCACGCGCCGGCTATTGGGCGCACAGAAGGCTCGCACTCCACGTTGACTATCCCAACAACGTACTAGCTCGCACACACTACGGAATCCGTGTAACTAAAGGCGCTCTCAGGGCGATCATAAGGTGGCGGGCTCAGCGTCGCGGGCCTGCTGTCGATGAGACAAACCTAGGTATGGAGCATCGAGCTGGCTGCACTTGATTCGGCCAAAACGTCACAGTGACGCTTTGGCATAGGTGGAGAGTTTGCTGGCGATGACGTCCACGGCAAGATCCGCGTCGGTGGCGACTTGGTTCATGAAGGCTTCTGCGTCGTCGACGTCAAAGTCAGCCGCGAGCTCCGTGCCGTTGATGTGCAGGAAGGTCCATGCTGCTGCCCATGCGGTTCGTTTGTTGCCGTCGACGAAGGCGTGGTTGCGTGCCAACGACTGAAGCAGCGCGGCTGCCTTGGTGGACTTGTCCGGGTAAGCGTCGAGACCAAACACGGTCGCCCTGGGACGCGCTATCGCGGCATCCAACAGGCCGTAATCGCTTACCTGTAACTGGTTTCCGATCGCGGCGGCGCCCGCGATCAAGACGTCGTCGCGGTCAAGAAACTCGGTCACGCCAAGCGTTTGTTGAGCTCGGCCGAACGCGCGGCAACGATACGGGCGGCTTCAGCGACTCGGCGCTTGTGCTCGCTCGCAGCGTCAAGGATCGCCCGGTGGGCGAACGTGCGCAGCGAAACGTCATCGTTCGCAGCGGCGGTACGCACGGCTTCGAGCTCCTCATCGGTGAACGAAATATTCAAGGACGGCATTCATCGACAGTACCACTTTTAGCACCAATCATGGTACCGACGGTTGACACGTGGCGCCAGCTTGTGCCCAGTGGTGTTGGGCCAGCGCCATTTCCAATGATTGTGGCCGGGCCGGTTAGTTTCGCCGCTGGCCAGCATCGGCCCCACCAGCGAGCATCGTCACCTCCATCCACCGGGACTGGAAAGCCGAATCGCGCAGTGGCCAAGCGGTTGCCAGCACACGAGCCATCTCAGCGCGCGCCCGCCGCCCGCGCAAGTCGCCTCTGCACGGCTACTGCGATCCAACTGCGGCCTACCCGCGTTTAGATCCCCGTCTTTTCGGTGCGCACCGGGCAGGGATCCGGCGTATAAGGCATCAGCGCGTTGGGCGGAATGTCACCGAACAAGCCGGCCTGGAAGTCCTCCAACGCTTGCCCGAGTTCGGCTTTGGTGTTCATCACGAACGGTCCGTACGCCGCGACCGGCTCCCGGATGGGCCGCCCGCCCAGCACAAGCACCTCCAGGGCAGGGCTGCTGGAATCCTGCTGATCGTCGGCGCGGACCTCCAACCAGTCGCCGCGGCCCAGCACGACGAGCTGGCCATCGCGAACGGGTCGCCCCTGGCTTCCCATACGCCCGCCACCGGCGAGCACGTAGACGAGCGCGTTGAAGGACGGATCCCAGGGCAGCTGCAACAGCGCACCGGGCGAGACGGTCGCGTGCAGCAGCGTGATCGGCGTGTGTGTCGAGCCCGGGCCGCGATGACCGCCGACCTCGCCGGCGATCACCCTAACCAAGGCACCCGCGTCCGCGGAGGCCACCAGGACCACGTCATCGGCTTCGATGCTCTGGTATGCCGGCGGAATCATCTTGGACTTCGCTGGCAGATTCACCCACAACTGCACACCGTGGAACAGTCCCCCCGAGATCACCAGATCCTCCGGCGGCGTCTCGATGTGCAGGATGCCGGCCCCGGCGGTCATCCACTGCGTTGCGCCGTTCTCGATCATCCCGCCACCGCCGTGGGAGTCCTGGTGCTGGAAGCGCCCGTCGATCATGTAGGTCACGGTTTCGAACCCGCGATGCGGATGCCACGGCGTGCCTTTGGGCTCACCAGGCGCGTACTGCACCTCGCCCATCTGGTCCATGTGCACGAACGGATCCAATTGCGGGAGCGGCACTCCGGCGAAAGCACGATGCACCGGAAAGCCCTCGCCCTCGAGCCCGGTGGGTGCGGTGGTCACACCGACCACCCCCCGCTCGGCGGCGTCGGGCGGCGGGCTATCCAAGCGGGGCAACCGGAGATAATCGGCGGTCACTGCGGGCATGGTCGACTCCGATCACGACGGTCAGACAGCGTTTCGTGTATTCATCAAACGCGCGACGCGCGACCAACCGCAACCCCTGACACGCCAGAACCGGGCAGTCTGTCAAGACAGACAGTGGACTCGGCGACGCGACAGTTAATGGCCGAGACCCCCGGCAGGCCGCCCATCCCGACGACGCCAAGAAGTTCAGCCAGGCGTTCAGCATCGACTTGAAGACATTCGCGTTGTTCGAGTACGGGCGGGTTCGGCCGCGTGGCCGCGAACGAGATTCTGCACCGGGTAGTCGGGGGGCTTTTATTCGAAGGCGTGATACTCGGTACTCGGCCTAATTTCTGCTCTGTGACCGAAGCGGCAATGGGAGACGAACTGCGGCTTAGCGCGATCGAGAGGCGCACCTGACGAATACGGCGCTTTGGGCAATACGTTAAGACGGAGGAAGTATGAAAACTGTTGC
The DNA here is from genome assembly GCA_963791535.1 of uncultured Actinomycetota bacterium. Taxonomy (GTDB): domain Bacteria; phylum Actinomycetota; class Actinomycetes; order Mycobacteriales; family Mycobacteriaceae; genus Mycobacterium. Next base: position 279,451 of record CAWBSW010000012.1, read on the forward strand.
AGCCAAAGGTATTTACCGATAACTATGTTAGGTTGAGGTCTGGTTGACCGTTATTATGCTGTAGCACAACGTGATACGCCCGACTTAGAGTGCCAATAAGAATCGCTCGCCGGGCCGACCAATCCCGCAGTCCTCGAGACCTGTTCGATTGTCGCGAAAACCTGGGCCCGCGCGCCGTCGTCGCGGCATCTGGTCTGAATCCGGTCCGGTTCGATGGCGGCGGCATTTCGCCTCGCGATGGCCTCCGGCGCCAATACCATCGAAGACCGAAACGCATGTGCCGCTGCCGGCCGGACAGCACAGGACCGACGGTCGGTTGTACGTTGGCTCAGTGGCAGCAGACATCGACCTCGAGGCGTTGGGGCTGCTCGACGGGCTCGAGGGCGAGGCGCGCACCGAGCGTGCCGAGCTGATCGCGTGGCTCCTCGACCGCGGCTTCAGCATCGACCAGATTCGCGCCTCGGTCGCTCCGCTGCTGCTGCCGGCGAATCGGGTAATGGGCGAGGACGGGGTTTACCTGTCGGCGCGAGAAATCTGCGAGGAGACCGGGCTCGACCTGCCGCTGCTGCAGCGCCTGCAAGGGGCGGTCGGCCTGCCGAGGATCGAGGATCCCGACGCGGCGGTCCTGCCCCGAGTGGACGGCGAGGCCGTCGCGCACGCCAAGATATTTCTCGATATGGGTGTCGACCCTGACGAGACGGTCGCCGTCATGCGGGTGCTCATGGAGGGGCTGCAGCATGGCGCGGCGATGATGCGTCGGGCGGCTTTCAGAACCCTGATGCGTCCCGGAACCAGCGAGATCGACTTGGCCGGGGCTTCGGAAGCTCTTGCGCGCCAGGCGGTGCCACAGGTCGGGCCAATGGTCCAAGACCTGCTATTGCTGGAGCTGCGGCACACCTTCGAGACCGAGGCCGTCAACGCCGCCGAACGCGCCGCCGGGACACTTCCCGGCGCTCGGAAGATAGCCGTGGCATTCGCTGACCTCGCCGGCTTCACCCGTCTTGGCGAGGCGTTACCGCCGCAAGAGCTCGAACACGTCGCCAGCCGGCTCGCCGACCTTGCTCGCGACGTTGCGGTCAATCCGGTGCGGTTCATCAAGACGATCGGCGACGCTGTCATGCTGGTGTGCGCCGACCCGGTTCCGCTGTTGAACGCCGCCCTTGACCTGGTCGCAATCGCCGCCAAGGAGGACCTGCCCCGACTTCGGGTTGGTGTTGCGTCCGGAGAGGCCGTCAGCAGCGCCGGCGACTGGTTCGGCAGCCCCGTCAACGTGGCAAGCCGTGTCACCGGCGTGGCGCGTGCCGGCACTGTGCTTGTCGCTGAAACTGCGCGGGAGGCTATCGGCGACGCGGCAGGTTTCGACTGGTCGGTCGTCGGTTCGCGACATCTCAAGGGCATCAGCGGTGAGCTGAAGCTATACCGGGTCAGCAGGCTGGGGCTGTGACACCGGATTCGGCCGAAAACGGCTTGCGGAAGGCCGCGCGGTGCCTCCTCCCCGGGCGCGCCGTCAAATCCTCTTCGTAGCAATGGATTTCACCAATAATGATGGATAATACTGGTTATCCATCATTAACGTCTCTAAGTCTGGTATTCTGTTGTACACCAATCGCTTTGATGCGTGTCCGGTGACCGAGCCTGCTGAAACGAGGCGCGTCGCTGACCATGGTCAGCACCTGAGCGCCGCGCGATATCGGTCATGTGCAACGCATTCTTGCAGTCTTAATGGTCGTCCGGGTCCGGCTTGTCGGGCACCAGCGAACTCCCTGCCCGGAGTACCTCTTCGGCTCCAACGGAACGCGGCCGTGTCGCCGGACCCGTGGGCATTCTTCACGTGGCGAGCAGACGGTTCATCTCGTCGGTGAAGCGGACGTTCAAGTTGTGCCAGCGCGGCAATCCGTTGTCAGCGGGCTCGAGCTGTTCCGGGAAGAGCACGGTGCCGAAGCTCCCCTGGATCAGCGGCACGACCGAGAAGCCGGCACTGCGATACCAGGGCGCCGCCCGAGACGCAACCTCCTCGGGCGTCCCCACATACATCAGGTGCTGAACGTCCTCGTCGCTCATCATGGCGCAGACACTGAGCAGCTCGTCGCGGGAAAACTTGGTAGAACGGTGGGTGAGGCTGAGCGTCCAGTCGTCGCCCAGTGGGTGTTTGCCGCCCCATTTGGACCAGTGGTGACCGACGGGGGTCAGATTGAGCACAAAACTCCGGACGAACGGACTTTCCAGGGCTTCGGAGATCTGGCGGTCGTTCTCACACAGGAAGCAACTATTCCGGTGGGCGAAGGGGTGTGTGAGTTCACGACATAGGTGATAGATGAGTCGCGTCATGGGTGACACCTGCGAAGGGCTTCGATGAGTCGCGTCATAGGTGACAGTCATGGCTTCATGTCCAAGGCACGCGTGGTTGTCCTCGAAGTCGTCAGCGGCCGGCTCACTGTCACTCAGGCAGCGCGGGTGTATGGCTTGTCTCGCCAACACATCTACCGGCTGCTGGCCCGCTACCGGCAGGGCGGGCTAGATGGTGTCGATCCACGCTCGCGACGCCCCGCCAGCAACCCTCGAGCCACCTGCGATGAGGTCATCTGTGCGGTCGTCACGCTGCGCGAACAGTTCGTCGCCGACGGCCTCGACGCCGGCGCGGTCACCCTGCAGTGGCACCTGGCTGCCCAAGGCTTGCCCGTGCCATCCACCTCGACGATCCGGCGCATCCTGCACCACCACGGCCTGATCACACCGCAACCGCGCAAACGGCCCAAAAGCTCCTACATCCGCTTCGCCGCTGCCCAACCCAACCAGTGTTGGCAATCGGACTTCACCCATTGGACACTGGCCAACGGCAGCGACGTGGAGATCCTCAACTGGCTCGATGACCACTCCCGATACCTGCTCTACTGCACCGCCTATCACCGAGTGGGTGGACCAGATATCGTGGCCAGTTTCACCACCACTGCAGCCGCCTACGGCTTGCCCGCCTCCACCCTGACCGACAACGGATCGGTCTATACCTCACGATTCACCCACGGCCACAACGACTTCGAACGCCTCCTGGCAAGCCTGGGCATCATCCAAAAGAACGGCCACCCCGGACATCCCCAGACCCAAGGCAAAATCGAACGCTTCCACCAAACCCTCAAACGCTGGCTGACCCCACGACCCCGTCCCACCGACATCCACCAACTGCAGGCCCTGCTCGACACCTTCCGCGACCGGTACAACAACGCCCGCCCGCACCGCGCCCTACCCGAACGCCGCACACCAGCCCAGGCCTACACCGCACTGCCCAAAGCCCGCCATCAACGCCGATCGGCCACTTCCGCATCCGCCACGACACCGTCGACCAATTCGGCAAACTCACCCTGCGCCACGGCAGCCAACTCCACCACCTCGGCGTCGGACGCACCCACGCCCAAACCCCGGTACTCATCCTGGCCACCGCCACCACCGTCACCGTCATCAGCAAAACCGGCTACCAACTCATCGCCAGCCACACCATCAACCCCGACCGCAACTACTGGCGTAACGAACAAAAAACCCCGGCCGATGGCCGGGGCAACCTGTAACCAATGACGCGACTCATGTGTAACCCATGACCCGACTCATCACACGGCGGTGGGCGAGGGGTGTGTGAGTTCACGACATCGTTCACAGCTGTCTCGGGACATCGTTTACACCCGACGACAAGGGTTGAGCGATGGGAATGCCGCAGCTGGTGGTCACGGCCGTGCTGGTCGAAGGACGCAGTAGAAGTGAGGTTGCCCGCGAGTACGGGGTTTCTCGGCGGTGGGTGATTACCCTCGTCCAGCGTTACTTGGCCGAGGGCGACGCGGGCCTGCAGCCACGCCCACGTAGGCCGTTTCGCAGCCCCAACCGCACCGCCAAAGACATCGAAGACCAGGTCATCGCGTTACGTAAGGAGCTGGAGCGTGATGGGCATGAGGCCGGGGCGGCCACGATCGCTTTTCACCTTCAGCGGCACCACGGTGCCAGCCCGGCGGTGTCCACGATCTGGCGGATCCTCTCCGCGCGAGGCTTCGTTACCCCCCAGCCGCACAAACGCCCCAAAAGCAGCTACATCCGCTTCCAGGCCGAGCAGCCCAACGAGCGCTGGCAACTCGACATCACCCATTGGCAACTAGCCGACCGCACCGACGTCGAGATCCTCAACATCATCGATGACCACTCCCGGCTGTGTTTAGGCAGCGACACGTTACCCGTCTTTAAGGCCCGTGACGTCAATAACAGCTTCAGCAAAGCCGTTGCCGCGTATGGCAATCCGGCGAGCCTGCTCAGCGACAACGGAGCTGTTTTCACCGGCCGCTATCGCGGTACCGGCCGGGTCGCCCTCGAAGTCACCCTGCACAGCTGCGGCATCAGATTCCAACACTGCCGCCCCTACCATCCGCAAACCTGCGGCAAAGTAGAACGCTTCCACCAAACCCTCAAAAAATGGCTCATCCACCAGATACCCGCCCACAACGTCGCCCAGCTACAAGCCCAGCTGGACACCTTCGGCGCCTACTACAACACCGTGCGCCCGCACCGCGCACTTAGCCGTCGCACCCCACAACAGGCCTACCTCGCCCGACCCAAAGCAACCCCAACCGGCACCCCACTACACACCGGCGCCTACCGCATCCGCCACGACCGCATCGACAGCAACGGCAAACTCACCCTGCGACACAACAGCCGCCTACACCACATCGGGATGGGGCGTCGCTACGCCGGCACCAACGTCTTGATCCTCGTTCACGACCTACACATCCGGATCACCACCACCGACGGGCAACTACTGCGAGAACTTCACCTCGACCCGACCAAGGACTACCAACCACAAGCCAAACCGTGAACGATGTCCCAAGACACATGTGCACGATGTCCCGAGACATCGCACGGTGGGCGAAGGGGGACTTGAACCCCCACGTCCCGAAGGACACTGGCACCTGAAGCCAGCGCGTCTGCCATTCCGCCACTCGCCCTAAACAACCGGAGGAGCCTACCACTGTAGTAGGCGGCATCCCCAACCACGCCCGATGCCCCTACCGCAGTGCTCCGCACCGCGGTAGCCACGCCGAACCCCGTCTTGACCTCGACCGATGCGATTCTCAGAGTTCTACAAGTGCCGCTGCGCTGCGCTGGCCCGATACCATGCTGGAGTACGACACGCGTGATGCGACACGCCGGAGGACCGTCCGCCGTGCAGCAGCGATAGACAAGGACTGAGGCGGGCGCTTGGACACAGGCAGCCAGAAGGGGCTAGTTCAACGCATCGAGCGCAAGCTTGAGGTCACCGTCGGTGATGCTTTCGCCCGGGTGTTCGGCGGATCGATCGTTCCCCAAGAAGTAGAAGCCCTGCTGCGCAGGGAGGCGGCCGACGGAATCCGCTCGCTCCAGGGCGATCGGCTTTTGGCACCCAACGAATACATCATTACCCTCGGTATGCACGACTACCAGAAAGTGGGCGCCGACCCGGACCTCACTTCTGAAGCTTTCGCTAAGCATTTAGCGGGATACATCGGCGAACAGGGGTGGCAAACATATGGTGACGTGGTCGTCCGGTTCGAGCAGGCGGCGAACCTACATACCGGCCAGTTCCGCGTCCGCGGTGCTGTCAACCCCGATATCGCGCCCCGCCCGACAGCTAGCGATCCCGCCCCGCCACAATCAGACCATGCGTTCGACGCAGAACCAGGAGTACCACCGATGACCGAGAATTCGAGCTACCGCGGAGGCCAGGGGCCGGGGCGCCCGGGCGACGAGCACTACGACGAGCACTACGGGCATCCGCAAGACGACCCGCGTGGTGGCCAGGACCCCCGAGGTCCCTATCCGCCGGAAGCGGGCGGCTACCCCGACCAGCAGGGTTATCCGGCGCCGCCGCCCGACCAAGGCGGATATCCGGACCAGGGTGGATACCCCGACCAGGCCGGATACCCCGACCAGCGCGGCGGATACCCCGACCAGGGCGGCTACCCCGACCAGCGCGGCGGATACCCCGACCAGCGGGGCTACCCCGACCAGCGCGGCGGATACCCCGACCAGCGGGGCTACCCGGAGCAGGGCGGCTACCCGCAGTACGAACAGCGTCCGGGCGGCGGCCAGGGTTATGACGCCGGCTACCGCCAGGGCGGCTACGGCCAACCCGGTGGTCAGGGTTATGGCGAGTACGCCGACTATGGCCGCGGACCGGCCCGCCACGAAGAGGGCGGCTACAGCGCACCCGACCAACGGTCGGGCTACCCCGAGCAGGGTGGCGGCTACGACCAGGGCTATGCCGGTGGGCCGGGATACGGACGCCAAGAGTATGGCCAACAGCCCGACTACGGCCGTTACGGTGACGCGCCCGCTCCGACGTACGGCGGCGGCTACACCGAGCAGGCGGGTCGCGACTACGACTACGGCCAGCCCGCCGAGGCCGGCGGCTACGGCGGCTACGGCCAGGGCGGCTACCCGTCGTCCGGGACCGCCGTCACCTTGCAGCTCGACGACGGCAGTGGGCGCACCTACCAGCTGCGCGAGGGTGCCAACGTCATCGGCCGCGGCCAGGACGCTCAGTTCCGGTTGCCGGACACCGGTGTGTCGCGCCGCCACCTGGAGATCCGCTGGGACGGCCACGTCGCGCTGCTGTCGGACCTCAATTCCACCAACGGCACCACCGTCAACAACGCGCCCGTGCAGGAGTGGCAGTTGGCCGACGGCGACGTGATCCGGTTGGGCCACTCGGAGATCGTCGTCCACATCCATTGAGCCCGTAGGTCGCGAAGCTATCCAGCTTCAGCCCGCATAGACCATCGTCCAAGTATCGTGACGTTGCTATATCCGGGCACGCGAAGCGTGCCGCGCCAGGACGGAGGGGACGCCAGATGCAGGGACTAGTACTGCAACTGACGCGTGCCGGGTTCTTGATGTTGTTGTGGCTATTCATCTGGTCGGTGCTGAGAATCTTGCGGACTGACATCTATGCTCCGACCGGCGCGGTCATGGTGCGACGCGGATTGACGTTGCGCGGCACCTTATTGCCGTCGCGACAGCGCCTCACGAATGCGCGCTACCTGGTGGTGACCGAGGGAGCATTGGTGGGTGCGCGTATCACGCTCAGCGGGCAGCCGGTGTTGATCGGACGCGCCGACGACTCCACGCTGGTGCTGACCGATGATTACGCCTCGACACGGCACGCGCGGCTTTCCCAGCGCGGCTCGGAATGGTACGTCGAAGATCTAGGATCGACCAACGGTACATACCTTGACAGGGCGAAGGTGACGACGGCGGTACGGGTTCCCATTGGCACGCCGGTTCGTATCGGCAAGACGGTAATCGAGCTGCGCCCGTGACTTTGGTCTTGCGTTATGCGGCCCGCAGCGATGTCGGCTTGGTGCGTTCCAACAACGAAGATTCGGTTTATGCCGGCGCACGGTTGCTGGCGCTGGCCGACGGCATGGGTGGGCACGCCGCCGGTGAAGTGGCTTCCCAGTTGGTAATTGCCGCGCTGGCCCACCTCGACGACGACGAACCCGGCGGCGACCTGCTCGCCAACCTCGACGCCGCGATACGGTCCGGCAATTCGGCGATCGCCGCGCAGGTCGAGATGGAGCCCGACCTCGAGGGGATGGGCACCACACTCACCGCAATTCTGTTCGCGGGCAACCGTCTTGGCTTGGCGCACATCGGCGACTCGCGCGGCTATCTGCTTCGCGACGGCGAGCTGACCCAGATCACCAAAGACGACACGTTCGTCCAAACCTTGGTCGACGAAGGGCGGATCACCCGCGAAGAGGCCCACAGCCATCCGCAGCGATCGTTGATCATGCGAGCGCTGACCGGTCATGAGGTTGAGCCCACGCTGACGATGCGGGAAGTACGTATCGGCGATCGCTACCTGCTGTGCTCGGACGGGCTCTCCGACCCGGTCAGCGACGAGACCATCCTGGACGCCCTGCAGATTCCCGATGTCACCGACAGCGCCGACCGTCTCATCGAGCTGGCGCTGCGCGGCGGCGGCCCGGACAACGTCACCGTGGTGGTCGCCGACGTCGTCGACTACGAGTACGGCCCGACCCAGCCGATCATCGCGGGCGCGGTATCCGGCGACTCCGAGTATCAGGACCAACTGACCCGACCCAACACCGCAGCCGGCCGCGCCTCGGCCATCAACCCGCGCCCAAATGTGGTCAAACGCGTTCTGCCGCAAATCGATACCTTCACCCGGCCACCGCGGTCGCGACGGCGAATCGCGATCGGGGCCGCGCTCGTCGTCTTGCTGGTGCTCGCAGCGCTGGCCATCGGCCGAACCGTCATCCGCAACTACTACTACGTCGCCGAATACGGCGGCGCGGTGTCCATCATGCAGGGCATCCAGGTGTCGATCCTGGGCGTACCGCTGCATCAGCCCTACTCGCAGGGGTGCCTGAACAGCCGCAACCAGCTGTCGGTGATCCGTTACGGCCAGGCCGGCAAGGGGGGCGATTGCCAACTGATGAAGCTGTCCGATCTGGTCGAATCGGCTCGCGCGCAAGTGGCCGCCGGACTTCCGGCAGGCACGCTGGAGCAGGCCGACGCACAGCTCCGCAGATTGTCGACCGAGTCGCTGCTGCCGCCCTGCCCGCCGGCGCGCGCCCAGTCGCCGCCGACCTCGACGCCATCGCTCGCACCCACGACCACCCCGACACCGGAACCCGGCGCCACTACCTCGGTCCCCGAACCGCCTCCCGCAAGCCCACCGCCGACACCGGCCGCACCCACCGTCACAGCGCTCTCCCCGCCGCCGCCCCAGCCGGGTACCGACTGTCGGGCTCCGACGTGACCACGCAGCCGCAGCCTCCGGTCGCGGTGACACCTCCGCTGCCGACTCGGCGCAATGCGGAACTGCTACTGCTGTGCTTCGCCGCCGTGATCACCGCGGCGGCCTTCGCGATCGTGCAGGCCGACCAGGAACGCGGTGTGAGCTGGCAGCTAATCAATTACACCGCAGGGTTTTTGGCGGTGTTCGCCTGCGCCCACCTTGCTATCAGACGCTTTGCGCCGTACGCGGACCCGTTGCTGCTGCCGATAGTGGCGCTGCTCAATGGTCTGGGGCTGGTGATGATTCATCGGCTTGACATCGACGACCGCCTCACCGGGGCCAGCGCACGCGCAAACCCGCAGATTCTCTGGACGCTGCTGGGGGTGGGGGCGTTTGCGTTCGTGGTGATTTGGCTGAAGGACCATCGACAGCTCGCCCGCTACGGCTATATCTGTGGGCTGACCGGATTGGTCATTCTGGCGATTCCGGCGATGCTGCCGAGGTCGCTGTCTGAGCAGAACGGCGCGAAGATCTGGATCAAGCTGCCGGGCTTTTCGATTCAGCCCGCTGAATTCTCCAAAATCCTTCTGCTCATCTTCTTTTCGGCGGTGCTGGTAGCCAAACGCGGTCTGTTCACCAGTGCCGGTAAGCACGTCCTGGGCATGGACCTGCCGCGGCCGCGCGACCTGGCTCCGCTGCTGGCGGCCTGGGTGACGTCGGTCGGAGTGATGGTCTTCGAGAAAGACCTCGGGACTTCGCTGCTGCTCTATGCGTCGTTCCTGGTGGTCGTTTACCTCGCCACCCAACGGTTCAGTTGGGTGGTCATCGGCTTGACCCTGTTCGCGCTGGGAAGCGTTGCGGCGTACTTCATTTTCGGTCACGTCCGGGTTCGCGTGCAGACCTGGCTGGACCCGTTCGCCGACCCGGACGGTGCCGGCTATCAGATCGTGCAGTCGCTGTTCAGCTTTGCTACCGGCGGCATCTTCGGCACCGGACTTGGCAACGGCCAGCCGGGCACCGTGCCGGCCGCGTCGACCGATTTCATCGTCGCCGCGTTCGGCGAAGAACTCGGGCTGGTGGGATTGGCCGGCCTGCTGATGCTCTACACCATCGTGATCATCCGCGGCATGCGCACCGCGATCGCGGTGCGGGACAGCTTCGGCAAGCTGCTGGCCGCGGGACTGGCCTCGGCGCTGGCCATCCAGCTGTTCATCGTCGTCGGCGGGGTCACCAACCTCATTCCGCTGACCGGGCTGACCACGCCCTGGATGTCGTACGGGGGCTCGTCGCTGTTGGCCAACTATGTGCTGTTGGCCGTCCTGGTGCGCATCTCGCATTCGGCCCGCCGTCCGTTCCGCACCCGGCCGCGCAACACGTCGCCGATCGCGGGCGCCAACACCGAGGTGATCGAGCGGGTATGAACACCTCCCTGCGCCGGATCTCGGTGACCGTGATGGCGCTGATCGTGCTGCTGCTGTTCAACGCGACGCTCACTCAGGTGTTCACCGCCGACGGGTTGCGGGCCGATCCGCGCAACCAGCGGGTGTTGCTCGACGAGTACTCGCGTCAGCGGGGTCAGATCACCGCCAGCGGCCAGCTGCTGGCGTACTCGGTCGCGACCGAGAGCCGCTTCCGTTTCCTGCGGGTCTACCCCAACGCCGCGGTGTACGCGCCGGTCACCGGATTCTATTCGTTGCGCTATTCCAGCAGCGGGCTGGAACGGGCCGAGGATCCACTGCTCAACGGATCCGACCAGCGGCTGTTCGGTCGCCGGCTGGCCGACTTCTTCACCGGACGCGACCCGCGCGGCGGCAACGTCGACACCACCATCAACCCGCGCATCCAGCAAGCCGGCTGGGATGCCATGCAGCAGGGTTGCAACGGGCCGTGCCGTGGGGCGGTCGTCGCGCTGGAGCCGTCGACTGGCAAAATCCTTGCGCTGGTATCCAGCCCGTCCTACGACCCCAACCTGCTCGCGTCGCACGACCCCGAACAACAGTCGCAAACCTGGCAGCAACTTCGCGACGACCCGCACTCGCCGATGACCAACCGCGCCATCGCCGAGACGTATCCGCCGGGCTCGACGTTCAAGGTGATCACCACCGCGGCGGCGCTGCAGAACGGCGCCACCGTAGACGAGCAGCTCACCGCGGCGGCCACTATTCCGCTGCCGGACAGCACCGCCACTCTGGAGAACTACGGTGGCGCCCCCTGCACCAACGCCGAGACCGTGCCGCTGCGTGAGGCGTTCGCCAGGTCGTGCAACACCGCGTTCGTGCAATTGGGCTTGCTCACCGGCACCGACGCCCTGCGCAGCACCGCCCAGTCGTTCGGTCTCGACAACGTTCCCGACCCCACTCCGCTGCAGGTCGCCGAATCCACCGTGGGCCCGATCCCGGACGCCGCCGCGCTGGGAATGTCGAGCATCGGCCAAAAGGACGTCGCGATGACGCCACTGGAGAATGCGGTGGTTGCCGCTACCATCGCCAATGCTGGCGTCACCATGCAGCCCTACCTGGTCAACAGCCTGCAGGGGCCCGACCTGGCTAACATCAGCACCACCGCGCCGCGCCAGCAGCGCCGTGCAGTCTCCCCAGAGGTCGCCGCTAAGCTAACGGAGTTGATGGTCGACGCCGAGAATGTCACACAGCAGAAAGGGGCGATTCCCGGCGTGCAGATCGCATCCAAAACAGGTACCGCAGAGCACGGCACCGACCCGCGCCATACACCACCTCACGCGTGGTACATCGCCTTCGCGCCCGCGCAGACCCCGAAGGTGGCCGTTGCGGTGCTCGTAGAAGACGGCGCTGACCGGCTGTCCGCAACCGGTGGTGCGCTTGCCGCACCGATCGGGCGGGCCGTGATCGAGGCCGCGCTTCAGGGAGGACCATGAGCCCGCGAGTAGGTGTGACGCTGTCCGGCCGGTACCGGTTGCAGCGCCTCATCGCCACCGGCGGCATGGGCCAGGTGTGGGAGGCGGTCGACAGCCGGCTGGGGCGGCGCGTCGCGGTCAAGGTGCTCAAAAGCGAGTTCTCCTCCGACCCTGAGTTCATCGAGAGGTTTCGCGTCGAGGCGCGCACCACCGCGATGCTCAATCATCCCGGGATCGCCAGCGTCCACGACTACGGCGAGACCAACATGGACGGCGAGGGCCGCACCGCCTACCTGGTGATGGAGTTGGTCAACGGTGAGCCGCTCAACTCGGTGCTCAAGCGCACCGGACGGCTCTCGCTGCGGCACACGCTGGACATGCTCGAGCAGACCGGGCGCGCACTGCAAGTCGCGCACGCCGCCGGTCTGGTGCATCGCGACGTCAAGCCCGGCAACATTCTGATCACTCCCACCGGTCAGGTGAAGATCACCGACTTCGGTATCGCCAAAGCCGTCGACGCCGCCCCGGTGACCCAGACCGGCATGGTGATGGGCACCGCCCAATACATCGCCCCCGAGCAGGCGCTCGGCCACGACGCTTCTCCGGCCAGCGACGTCTACTCGCTGGGAGTGGTTGGCTACGAAGCGGTTTCGGGTAAGCGCCCGTTCACCGGCGACGGCGCGTTGACGGTCGCGATGAAACACATCAAAGAGCCGCCGCCGCCGCTGCCGCCCGACCTGCCGCCCAATGTGCGCGAGCTCATCGAGATCACCCTGGTCAAAAATCCCGGCATGCGTTACCGCAGCGGGGGACCGTTCGCCGACGCCGTCGCCGCCGTCCGCGCCGGCCGCAGGCCGCCGCGACCCAGCCAGGGGGCACCCGCCGGCCGCGCCACCCCGGCCGCCATTCCGTCGGGCGCGCAGGCCCGGGCCGCGGCCAGCCCCACCGGCCGGGCCCCGGCCGCCCGGCCGCAGCACCGGCGGTCACCGCACGCCGCCGCCACGGCGCACCTTCTCGTCCGGTCAGCGTGCGCTGCTGTGGGCCGCCGGGGTGCTGGGCGCGCTGGCGATCATCATCGCGGTCCTGATCGTCATCAATTCGCACGACAACAGCTCCCAGCAGCAACCGTCCGCACCGACCGTGACCGACACGGGACAGCCGCCCAGCAAGTCCGGGTCCGGCTCCGGCGCATCCGACAAATTGGACGGATCGAGGGGTAACAGGTAATGCTGGACAGCAATGCAACCCGTCTCATCACCTGGCGGGCGGCCGCGCTGAGCCAGCCACGCGTTGCCGCCCCGACACGAAACACCGCAATGACGACCCCGCAACACCTGTCCGACCGCTACGAACTGGGCGAAATCCTCGGCTTCGGAGGCATGTCCGAAGTTCACTTGGCCCGGGATGTTCGCTTACATCGCGACGTAGCGGTCAAGGTGCTGCGCGCCGACCTGGCCCGCGACCCCAGCTTCTACCTTCGTTTCCGGCGAGAGGCCCAAAACGCCGCCGCGCTGAACCACCCGGCGATCGTCGCGGTCTACGACACCGGCGAGGCCGAAACCGCCGCCGGCCCGCTGCCCTACATCGTGATGGAGTACGTCAACGGTGTCACGCTGCGCGACATCGTCCACACCGACGGACCGTTGCCGCCCACGCGGGCCATCGAGATCATCGCCGACGCCTGCCAGGCGCTGAACTTCTCCCACCAGCACGGCATCATCCACCGCGACGTCAAGCCGGCCAACATCATGATCAGCACCACCAACGCGGTGAAGGTGATGGACTTCGGTATCGCGCGGGCGCTCTCCGACGGCGGAGTCAGCGTCACCCAGACCGCGGCGGTGATCGGTACCGCTCAATACCTTTCTCCCGAGCAGGCCCGCGGCGATTCGGTCGACGCCCGCTCCGACGTCTACTCGCTGGGCTGCGTTCTCTACGAAATGCTCACCGGTGAACCACCTTTCGTCGGTGACTCACCGGTCGCGGTGGCGTACCAGCATGTCCGCGAGGATCCCGTCCCGCCGTCGCAGCGGCACGAGGGTATCTCCGCCGACCTCGACGCCGTCGTGCTCAAGGCGCTGGCCAAAAATCCCGAGAACCGCTACCAGACCGCCGCGGAGATGCGCGCCGACCTGGTTCGGGTGCACAACGGCGAGCCGCCCGAGGCGCCCAAAGTCCTCACCGACGCCGACCGCTCGTTGATGCTGGCCTCGGCGCCACCCCGGCGGCCCGGCCGGGCCGCAGACCGATCCGCTGCCCCGCCAGGAACTCGACTTCACCCGTGAGCGCGGCCCCGGCTCGGTAGGCCGCTGGCTCCTCGCGGTCGCGGCGCTGGCGGTGCTGACCGTCGTCGTCACGATCCTGATCAACACCTTCGGTGGCGGCCTGCGCAACGTGCAGGTGCCCGACGTGCGGGGCCAGGCGTCCGCCGATGCGATCGCCGCGTTGCAAAATCACGGCTTCAAAACGCGCACCCAGCAGAAGCCGGATTCGACCGTCCAGCCCGATCACGTCATCGGCACCGACCCGGGGGCCAACGCCAAAGTTGGGGCCGGCGACCTGATTACCATCGACGTGTCCACCGGTCCCGAGCAGCGCGAGGTGCCGGACGTGTCTTCGCTGAGCTACGCCGCCGCGGTGAAGAAGCTGAAATCGGCCGGGTTCGGCCGCTTCAAGCAGGTCCAGTCGCCCTCCACGCCGGAAATGAAAGACAAGGTCATCGGGACCAATCCGCCGGCCAACCAGACGTCGGCGATCACCAACGAGATCTCGGTCATCGTCGGCTCGGGTCCGTCGACCAAGCAGGTTCCCGACGTCGCGGGGCAGACCGCCGACCTCGCGCAGAAGAACCTGACGGTCTACGGGTTCAGCAAATTCAGCCAGGCCGCGGTCGACAGCCCCCGCCCGGCCGGCGACGTGATCGGGACCAATCCGCCTGCGGGAGCGACTGTTCCGGTCGATTCGGTGATCGAGATGCAGGTGTCCAAGGGCAACCAGTTCATCATGCCGGATTTGTCGGGTCTGTTCTGGACCGACGCCGAGCCGCAGCTGCGCGCGCTCGGATGGAACGGCGTGCTGGTCAAGGGCGCCGACGTCGACGCGGGCGGTTCACAGCACAACCGGGTGGTCTACCAGAGCCCGTCGGCGGGTCAGGGCGTGAACAAGGACGGCCCGATCACGCTGAAGTTCGGTCAATAGCCGACAGCGCCGGACCGGATGACCCTGCGACACTGCATCGTCGGCGGAGTGCCGCACCGTGGCCAAGCTGTTGACGATTTCGCTTTCCAGCCGCCGCACCAACGCGTCGTCCCGGACCTGACCGCAATCGGCCAGCCAGTTGGCCAGCATTCGATGGCCGCCCTCGGTGAGGATCGATTCCGGATGGAACTGAACCCCGTGGATCGGCAGGTCGGTGTGCCGCACGCCCATGATCACGCCGCTGCGGGTGTGCGCGGTCACCTCCAGCTCGGTGGGCAGGGTTTCCGGCAAGATGGTCAGCGAGTGATACCGGGTCGCCGTGAATGGATCCGGAAGTCCCTGCAGCACACCGGTATTCGTGTGGAAGACGCTACTGGTTTTGCCGTGCAGCAACTCGGGAGCCCGATCCACGGTGGCGCCGAACGCGACGCCGATGGCCTGGTGGCCCAGGCACACTCCCAGCAGTGGGGTGCGCGTCGCGGCGCAGGCACGCACCAAGTCGATCGAGGCGCCGGCCCGTTCCGGCGTGCCCGGACCGGGGCTGAGCAGGATCCCGTCGACCTGGTCGGCGATCGCGGCGTGGTCGGACAGCCGGGCGTCGTCGTTGCGCCACACCTGTGCCTCGACGCCCAGCTGCCCGAGGTACTGCACCAGGTTGAAGACGAAACTGTCGTAGTTGTCGACGACCAAGATCCGCATCGTGCCAGGTTACCGGTGGGCTGGACGGCGCGCCGGTTCAGTAGCTGACCGGGCCCGCCGGCTGGGCGGAGTGCATGCGTCACCGGCTCGTTGTAACCCGGCGACCCGGACGTCCGGGGTGACTTGCTCGGTGTAGCCGAGGCCGAACCGCACCACGTATTGCTTGTAGAGGATCACCAGGGGAGCGGCGGCCAAGGCGGCCTGCATGGCCGCGGCGTCGCCGATCGCGGTGATCGTGTACGGCGGACTGAAGGTCCGCCCGTTGAGCAGCAGCGTGTTGCCGACGCAGCGGGGGGCCGAGGTGGCGATGATGCGCTGGTCCTGCATCTGGATCGCCTCCGCACCGGCGCTCCACAACGCGTTGAGCACGGCCTGGATGTCCTGTTGGTGCACGACGAGGTCATCGGGGGACGCGTCGCGCGGGAACCGGCCGTTGGCGTCCCGCTGTGCATCGTTGAGGGTCACGATCAGGCCCGGCCCGTGGACCGGGTCCAGACCGGCGTCACCGGCCAGCTCGGCCGACCGACGCAGCATGGCCGCCAGCGCCTTATCCGACGACCGGCCGTGCGTGGAATCGATGGTGTTGGCCAGTCGATCCCGTTCGGCGTTCAGCCGGTCGACCTCGGACTGCTCCCGGCGGACCAGGTCCACCAGCCGCGGCGCGTCACTGCGGCGGATCTCGCCGCCGCGGGACACCCCGTGGGTAGCGCCGAGCAGCAAACCGGCCAGCAGGCACACCAGCGGAACGCCGACCCGCCACAGCGAAGGCCGCGATTCGTCCCGGCCCGACGTGGCCCCGCGCGCGGCGAGCAGCCGGGCGATTGGTTTGGCCATCGGCTCTCCGTTCGGTGCTGGTGGGTGCGTTAGGCTCGTTGCACCTGCCCCCTGAATACCGTAATCGCCCAGGCACCCCCGAGGTACATATGCCCAAGTCCAAGGTCCGCAAGAAGAGCGACTTCACCGTCAGCTCGGTGAGCCGTACGCCGGTCAAGGTCAAGGCCGGGCCGTCCAGCGTGTGGTTCGTTGCGTTATTCGTCGGCTTGATGCTGATCGGCCTGATCTGGCTGATGGTGTTCCAGCTGGCCGCCACCGGCCCTGACGCGCCGTCGTTGCTGAGCTGGATGGCCAACCTCGGCCCGTGGAACTACGCCGTCGCGTTTGCTTTCATGATCAGCGGCTTGTTGCTCACAATGCGCTGGCGGTAGACATTGACGCGCGCGTAATGAATTCATTTTCGGTCTGCGCCGTTACTGGGCTGGCAACCTCGGAACGGGCAGATCACACGCGTGTGATTCATCCCCATTGTGTATAGCGCTTGTGGATAACCTCATCGGCAGTGGTAGGCCCGCCTAGGAATACCGTGCAGCAAACACAGTGGTCGCCATCGCCGACCGGAATCGCAGCTTGCGGCATCGCCGGCATTGTGATGGCTATCGCGATGTGTGACCGTCGTCACAGACCCCCCGGGGCGGTTACTGCTCGGTATTTCCGCGACCGGTCTGATCTTGTTTGCAAGCGGAACGTGGCGCGCCCGGCCGAAGCTGGCAATCACCTCGGACGGTCTTCGGGTGCGCGGATGGTGGCGGACGCAGCTATTGCGGCGCGCCGACATCAAGATCATCCGGATCACCGAATTCCGTCGAATCGGCCGCAAAATGCGGCTACTCGAGATCGACGCGGTGGACGGCCGGCTGCTGATCTTCTCGCGTTGGGACCTCGGCACCGATCCGCTGGACGTGCTCGACGTGCTGACCGCGCAGGGTTACGCCGGGTCCTGATTCGCCGCGGCGCAGCGGGTTCAGGAAATCGTGATCGACTCGATGACGACCGGTTCGGATGGCCGGTCACCGTGATCGGTGGCAGTGGTGGCGATGGTGTCGACCACGTGCTGCGAATCCGCGTCGACGACCTCGCCGAAGATGGTGTGCCGGCGGTTCAGGTGCGGCGTCTTGCCTACCGTGATGAAAAATTGTGACCCGTTGGTTCCCGGGCCCGCATTGGCCATCGCCAGCAGGTACGGCTTGTCGAACTGCAACTCGGGGTGGAATTCGTCGGCGAACTTGTAGCCGGGTCCGCCGCGGCCGGTCCCGGTCGGGTCGCCGCCCTGGATCATGAAGCCGCTGATCACTCGATGAAAGATGGCGCCGTCGTAGAACGGGCCGGAGCTACCGCCCGAGGCGTTCTCGGTCGAATACTCCTTGGTGCCTTGGGCCAGGCCGACGAAGTTTGCGACGGTCTTGGGAGCGTGGTTTCCGAACAGCGCGATCTTGATGTCGCCGCGGTTGGTGTGCAGTGTGGCAGTGGCAGTCTGAATCGGGCTGGTAGTCACGGCATCACAGTCTGCCATCACGTGCTGGCCCGCCCGGCATGCGGTGCCCCTCATCGGGCTACCGGTCGTTACAGTCTGGAAGGATCGGATCACGGTCTTGCGAAGGCGGCCGGGAAAGGCGAGACATGGGCGCGAAAAACCACACCCGGCTGACCCCGCAGCAGCGGCTCTCCCGCGGCCTGACGTATACGGCGGTCGGGCCGGTGGACGTTACCCGCGGCATCGTCGGGCTGGGCGCTCACTCGGCGCAGGCCGGCGCCTCGACTCTGCGTCGCCGTTATCGGGAGGGCCGGCTGGCCCGGGACTTGCAGACCGCCCAGGAGACGCTTGCCCAAGAGCTGGCCGCCGCGCAGGAGGTGGTGAGCGGCCTGCCGCAAGCGCTTCAGCAGGCCCGCCGATCCCACCGGCGCGGCAAGCGCCCGTGGGTGATTGCGGCAGTGGCGGTGGCAGTGCTCGCCGGTGGCGCGGCGGCGTTCTCGATCGTCCGCCGATCGATGCGCCAAGAGCCGTCGTCGCTGCCGCCGAGCGTCGACGTGCAGCATCGGCCCTAGCGAAACCAAACGCTGGAATCGACTGCTGACTGGGATTAGGCTGCGGCACATGCGCGATCGCGAGACGATCGACTCCGAGCTACGGCGGCTGGCGGAGATGCGGCGTTCACTTGGCGACCCGTCCAGCCGGCAGATCGACGCGCTTCTTGACGAGCGCCTGGGTCACCGCCCAGAGGTATTCGAAGCCGCGGCGGTCAACACGGGTAAAGCAGGCGTTGTCGTCGACACCTGGTCGCAGCGCTACAAAACGAACGTCGTTGCGCCGGGGCGACGTAAGGGTGTGCGGCGCCGCTTCGGCATCCTCACGGCGTTGCCGCTGTCTTTGGTCGCCGCCGCGGCCGTACTAGCGCTGATGTTCGCGGTCTCCCACCGACACCCTTCGGCGCAGCCGGCCGAAGGCCCGCCGTCGAGTGAGCCCCCCAGCCCGGCTGCGCCGACACCACCCGCTCCGCCGCTGAACAAGGCTCCGCCGCTTGCGCTCGTCGACAGGGCATTCATCGAAACGTTGAAAACAGAGGGCGTTCCGGTTCCCAACCAGGATTACGTGATGGCGCAGGGCCGCGCGGTCTGCGACTTTTTATCGCGGCAACCCGACTTCGCCGAGGCCACGCGCTTTGTCCAGCGATCGACGATATGGGATGCAGATCAAAGCACCGAGTTTGCTGCCGGCGCCATCATCTCCTACTGCCCTCAGTACCAACCCGCAACCGTGCAACCTGCCGTCCCCAACCAGCTGGAGCAGACATTCCAGAAGGCTCAGTCTGATCTGCAAGCCATCCAGGGTGATTTGCAAGGTATCCGCGACGCTCTGCCAGGCGGCCACCCATGACGTCGCTGCGCGAGCATTGCGATGACGTGATGGGCTGCTCGACGAGTGGTTACGCACAGCGGTTTAATAAGCCATGAGCGAGACTGCGTGGCTCCGCGTTAGTGACGGGCTCTACTCCCTCCATGGCCTTAGTTCGGGAGAGACGGTCGTGATAGGCACCCGCGAGGAGGTCGAGCGCGAACTGGCGACACCGTGGGAAGCGGATGATGTCAGGTTGATCGCCTCCCGTGGGCTGGAAGGCGATGCGCCATTAACGCCCGGCGGTGCTGTAACCCACGTAACCCGAACGCTGTTGAACGAGTTCCCGACACCGGGAAGGCTCAGGGACGTAGCGGGCCGCATCAAGACCGTAGAGCCAAACGGGGCCTCAGACACTCTCGCCCAACTGCTGCGGAAGATCGCCGCCGCGCTCGAGAGCTGAGCGGGGGTGAAAGCGCTTGAGCTGCGCTTTCGACTTGTGGAGCCTAGGGGATTCGAACCCCTGACTTCTGCCTTGCAAAGGCAGCGCTCTACCAACTGAGCTAAGGCCCCGCACTCCGACCATCGGTCTGGTCGGCGGCCACGTGCCAGACCTCGACGCCACGTCGAGACCGGATCACCACCGCCAGCGCGGCGATCGCTGCCAGCGGTAATGCCAGTCTCAGGAAACGTCTTGGCAAACACATGGTTGTGGGCCTAGGAGGACTCGAACCTCCGACCTCTTCGTTATCAGCGAAGCGCTCTAACCGCCTGAGCTATAGGCCCGTACACGGGTACGGCCGAGCGACGAGATTACCCCACCGCAGCGCCCGCACCCAAACCACTAGTCCCGGTCTGCGAGCGTCACCTCGACGCCGCCGATCAGGTCGGTCGTCAGGTTGTAGATAAACGCGCCGATGGTGGCCATGGCGCTGAGCAACACGATGTTCACCAGGCCGATCAGCACGGCGCCGCCGAAGATGGTGCTGCTGGATACCAGCTCGGCGCTGCTGCCGCCGCTGTTGTTCAGCAGATCCCCGACGTTGCTGTTGAGCTTGCTCCACACGCCCATCCCGCCGAGCACCAGATACAGAAACGCCACGGCGATCATCCAGACGAAGAACAACGCCACCGACAGCACCAACGACACCTTCAGCGTGCTCCACGGATCGATCCGACGGATCTGCATGCTGGCGCGCACCGGGCCTTGGGTGCGACCTGACACCTGGATGCGGCGTTCCGTTCGCACCGGCGTCGTCGACGTCGCCGGTGCTTGCTCGGCCGGTTTGCGCTGCCCGGCGCGCGGGATGGGACCGGACAGATCGGGTAGTTCGCTGGCGTAGGCCTCGTCGTGTCGGGCGTCCGCGTCGGACGCCGGCGTCTTGGCCCCGCCCGGCGCCGCGGTTCCCGAGATGAAACGACTCAACCGGGCCTCGGCATTGGGGCTACCGGTGGTGCGGCCAGCCGGCCGTGGTTTCGGCGCATCAGATGGCGGGCGCGACGGTCCTTGCGAGGCTCGGGTGCTGCCACGCTGCCGTGGGGCGCCGTCGGCGGCATCGGAGACACGCTCGCCGCCGGACCCCTGCGGCGAGCGCGGGGGAGTTCCCTGGTCGGCCGAGCCATTCCCGTTCGGGCTCTCGCCCGGTCCGGGATATCCCGGCTCGTTCGGTGAAGTCACCCCACGGCTCCTAACTGTGCAACCGGCCGCCGCGGCGGTCGGTGATCGCTCACGCGTCCGGTGCGGTACCCGAATCGTCGTCGGTAACGGCGACTTCTTCAGCTTCTTCGGCGTTACGCGCGATGGCTAATAGTGTGTCGCCCTCGCCCAAGTTCATCAACCGAACACCTTTAGTCTGACGTCCGGCCTTCCGGACCTGTCGGGCCGCCGTCCGGATCACCCCGCCCCCGGAGGTGATCGCGTACACCTCGCTGTCGTCGTCGACGATCAGCGCCCCCACCAGCTTCCCACGACGGGTGTCGTACTGGATCGTCAAGATGCCCTTACCGCCGCGGCCCTGCGCGGTGTACTCCTCGATCGCGGTGCGCTTGGCGTAGCCTCCAGAGGTCGCGACCAGCAGGAATGTGCCCTCCCGGACCACGTTCAGCGACAGCAGGTAGTCGTCGGCGTTGAACCGCATGCCCTGCACACCCGAGGTCGCGCGGCCCATTGGCCGCAACGCCTCGTCGGTAGCGGAGAACCGGATCGACTGGCCGTTGGCCGAGACCAGCAGCAGGTCGTCCTCGGCCGAGCACAGCACCGCCCCGACCAGCTCGTCGCCGTCGCGCAGGTTGACCGCGACGATCCCGCCCGACCGATTGGAATCGAAGTCGGTCAGCGCGGTCTTTTTGACCAGCCCGTTGCGAGTGGCCAGCACCAGATACGGCGCATCCTCGTAGCTCTTGATCTGGATGACCTGAGCGATCCGCTCCTCGGGTTGGAATGCCAGCAGGTTGGCGACGTGCTGTCCGCGCGCCGTCCGCAAGGCTTCCGGCAGGTCGTAGGCCTTCGCCCGGTACACCCGCCCCTGGGTGGTGAAGAACAGGATCCAGTCGTGGGTCGAGCAGACGAAGAAGTGCCGCACGATGTCGTCCTGCTTGAGCCCGGCGCCCTGCACACCCTTTCCGCCGCGCTTCTGACTGCGGTACAGGTCGGTCTTGGTGCGCTTGGCGTACCCGGTTTCGGTGATGGTGACGACGACGTCTTCCCGCGTGATCAGATCCTCGTCGCTGACTTCGCCGTCGGCTGCGATGATCCGGGTGCGGCGGTCGTCCCCGTACTTCTCCACAATCTCGGCGAGTTCGTCGTGCACGATCTGGCGCTGACGCTCCGGCTTCGCCAAAATGTCTTCCAGGTCGGCGATCTCGGCTTCGATCTTGGCCAGGTCGTCGATGATGCGCTGCCGCTCCAAGGCCGCCAGCCGGCGCAGCTGCATGTCCAGGATTGCCTGGGCCTGGATTTCGTCGATGTCGAGCAGCTCGATCAGGCCGGCTCGGGCGATGTCGACGGTCTCCGACGCCCGGATCAACGCGATCACCTCGTCGAGCGCATCGAGCGCCTTGACCAGACCGCGCAGGATGTGGGCCCGTTCGTTGGCCTTACGCAGCCGGTAGGTGGTGCGCCGGATGATGACGTCGAGTTGGTGCTCGACGTAATGCCGGATCAGCTGGTCCAGCCGCAGCGTCCGTGGCACCCCGTCGACGATGGCCAGCATGTTGGCGCCGAAGCTGGTCTGCAGCTGGGTGTGCTTGTACAGGTTGTTCAGCACCACCTTGGCCACGGCGTCGCGCTTGATCTCGACGACGATGCGCAGCCCGACCCGGTCGCTGCTCTGGTCTTCGATGTTGGCGATCCCGGCCAGCCTGCCGTCGCGGACCTGCTCGGCGATCGAGGTGATGAAGTTGTCATGGTTGACTTGATAGGGCAGCTCGGTGATCACCAGCCCGGTCCGGCCCCGCGAATCTTCCTCCACCTCAACGACTCCGCGCATCCGGATCGACCCGCGGCCGGTCTTGTACGCGTCGGAGATGCCTTGGTTCCCGACGATCAGCCCCGAAGTAGGGAAGTCGGGCCCCTTGACCCGCTCCATGACCGCGGCCAGCGTGGCCTCTTCGTCGGCGTCGTAATTGTCCAGTGCCCAGAACACCGCGTCGGCGAGCTCACGCAGGTTGTGTGGCGGCATGTTGGTCGCCATGCCGACCGCGATGCCACCGGAACCGTTGGCCAGCAGGTTGGGGAACCGGCTCGGCAGGACTGTGGGCTCCTGCACCCGGCCGTCATAGTTAGGTATGAAATCGACTGTCTCCTCGTCGATTTCGCGCAGCATCTCCATCGCCAACGGGGTCAGCCGCGCTTCGGTGTTATGGCTGACGAACCCGTTGGCGACAAACGCATGGTCTTCGGTATCAACGCGCAAGCTGTATACCGCTTGCACACCGGCATCGGTCACCGAAGCCACTCGCGCATAGTAGAACCGCCCGTCAGTCAGATCGGTGGCGATGGCCGGCGCATCCGGATCGTCGCCATAGACGTCCAAGAAGCGTGCCAACCCGGGTACGTCACCGACTGTGTAGCTGATGGGTGGGAACTCGTTTGATTCGCGTGCAGAATCTGCACAGTCGACGCGCACCACGCAGTCGTTAGGGCAGATTTCTCCAATCAACTTCCAAAGCAGGGTCGGTATGCCCGCGATATTGACCAGACAAAGCAATGGGTGGTTGGCCGTGCCGGTGACTTCGAAGCCCTCGTCAGTGCGCAGGGTGTAAACGCGATGCTCGCCCGAGTGGAACAGTCTATCAGCGACGACGGAATTCCCATGTCGGTCAAGCACTTTGAGATCGATGACATTGTCGCTATTCGGCCTCGCATCGGGGACCACATCGGCGATGCGTACCGACCGTCCCTCGGGGAGCGAAACCAGCGCGTCGCCTGTGACGCAGTACCTCATCGCGGCCGGCGGGTCATTGCCCGGTGAGCCGAAGTTGCCCTGACCGTCCACCAGCGGATAGCGCAGCGACCACGGTTGCGCCATCCGCACCAAGGTGTCGTAGATCGAGGCGTCACCGTGCGGGTGGTAGTTGCCCATCGTCTCGGCCACCGACCGCGCGGACTTGGCGTGGCTGCGGTCCGGACGGAACCCGGAGTCGAACATCGCGTAGAGCACCCGGCGGTGCACCGGCTTGAGGCCGTCGCGCACCTCCGGCAACGCGCGGCCCACGATGACGCTCATGGCGTAATCGATGTAGCTGCGTTGCATCTCCTGCTGGATGTCGACCGGTTCGACCCGGTCGGCAGCGTCACCGCCGGGTGGCAGCGTGGTGTCTGTCATCTAGTCCTCGTCTGGATTCGAATGGGGGAGATGCTCGAGAGTCGGTCAGCCGTCGCTGACCATCGCTAAACATCCAAGAAGCGGACGTCCTTGGCGTTGCGGGTGATAAAGCTTCGGCGTGCTTCGACGTCCTCACCCATCAGGATGGAGAACAACTCGTCGGCGGCGGCGGCGTCGTCGAGGGTGACTTGGCGCAGCACCCGGACCGAGGGGTCCATCGTGGTTTCCCACAGCTCCTTGGCGTCCATCTCGCCGAGACCCTTGTAGCGCTGGATGCCGTCGTCGACGTTGATCTTCTTGCCGGCCTTCTTGCCCGCCTCGAGCAGGCCGTCGCGCTCACGGTCGGAGTAGGCGAACTCGGGTTCACTGCGCTGCCACTTCAGCTTGTACAGCGGCGGCTGCGCCAAAAACACGTGCCCGTTCTCGATTAGCGGACGCATGAACCGGAACAACAAGGTCAGCAGCAGCGTCGAGATGTGCTGGCCGTCGACGTCGGCGTCGGCCATCAGCACGATCTTGTGGTAGCGCAGCCTGGTGATGTCGAACTCGTCGTGGATTCCGGTGCCCAGCGCGGTGATAATCGCCTGGACTTCGGTGTTTTTCAGCACCCGGTCGATGCGGGCCTTCTCGACGTTGATGATCTTGCCGCGCAACGGAAGGATCGCCTGGAACATCGAGTCGCGGCCGCTTTTCGCCGAGCCGCCGGCCGAATCACCCTCCACCACATACAGTTCCGACTTACGCGGATCGGTGGAGCGGCAGTCGGCCAGCTTGCCCGGCAGCCCGCCCAGATCGGTGGCGCTCTTGCGGCGCACCAACTCTCGGGCTTTTCGGGCCGCGATCCGGGCCTGCGCCGACGACACCGCCTTGTTCACCACGGTCTTGGCATCGGCCGGGTTGGCTTCGAACCAGTGGGACAGCTTGTCGTTACAGGCCTTCTGCACGAACGACTTCACTTCGGTGTTGCCCAGTTTGGTCTTGGTCTGGCCTTCGAACTGCGGCTCGCTGACCTTGACCGAAATCACCGCGGCCAGTCCCTCGCGGATGTCGTCGCCGGTGAGGTTGGGGTCTTTGTCTTTCAGCAGCTTCTTGTCTTTGGCGTACTTGTTCACCACCGACGTCAACGCTGCGCGGAAACCCTCCTCGTGGGTACCGCCCTCGTGGGTGTTGATGGTGTTGGCGAAGGTGTGCACCGACTCCGAATAGCCGGCATTCCATTGCATCGCGATCTCGACCTCGTGACCGGGACCCTTATCCGAGAAGTCGACGATGCTGCTGTGGATCGGGTTCTTGGTGCGGTTGATGTGCTTGACGAAATCGACCAGACCGCCGGGGTAGTGGAAGGTGCGGTGTTTCACCTTCTGCGGTTTGTTGCGTTCCTCGGCCTTTTCCTCGGCCGACTTCGGCGCTTCGGCGGTGTCGCTGACAACTTCGTCGACCACTTCCTCGGCGGCGACGCGCTCGTCGACCAGCTCGATGGTCAACCCTTTGTTGAGGAACGCCATCTCCTGTAGCCGCCGCGCCACGGTCTCGAAGTCGTATTCGGTGGTCTCGAAGATGTCCGGATCGGCCCAGAATCGCACCGTGGTACCGGTTTTCTTGGTCTTCTCGCCCTGCTTGAGGGTGCCGGGGACCGAGTGGTCGTAGAACTGCGTCCACTCGTAACCGTCGCGGGAGATCTCCACCTCAAGCCGGGTGGACAACGCGTTGACCACCGAGACGCCCACCCCGTGCAAACCACCCGACACCGCGTAGGCGCCGTCGTCGCCGCCGAACTTGCCACCCGCGTGCAGCTGGGTCATGACGACGTCGACGGTCGGGATGCCGGTGGCGTGCATCGAGACCGGGATGCCGCGGCCGTCGTCGGTGACCTGGACGCTGCCGTCCTCGAGGATCTTGACGTCGACTTTGGTGGCGTACCCGGCCATCGCCTCGTCCACCGCGTTGTCCACGACCTCCCAGACCAGGTGATGCAGGCCGCGCTCGCCGGTCGACCCGATGTACATGCCCGGTCTTTTGCGAACGGCCTCCAACCCTTCAAGAACCTGGATATCCGCGGCGTCGTATGAGTTGCGGGCCTTCTTCTGGGCAGCCACGGTCGGAAAGCTCTCCTTGGGGTTGCGCGCGGGTAGTCCAATGACTGTGCGCTGGTTCTCCGCCAGTCTACCTACAACAAGCGGTAGCACCGATTCTGCGAGGGTGTTTCTACACAGCTATCTTCGCCGTGTGCGGAATTTCTCGCTCTAGGCCGCGTCCTGACGCTTGACACGCCCGGTCGCGCCTTTCTGACGGCCCTCAGCGGATCGTTGGATCGCTCAGCCGTAGGTGTCACGCGGCCCTCGTCCGGCGATGTGCAGCGGTCCCTTCCGCCACGACGGCGCGACCGGGCCGGTGATTTTCAGGGCGGTCACCACACCGTCGCCGACCGCGGCGGCGATCTTAGCCAGAACCTGAGTCTGGATGATCCGCAGCTGAGTCGCCCAGGCCGTCGACTCCGCGGATACGCTGAGCACTCCATCGCGCAGCGCGGTCGGGGTTGCGTGTTCGGCGATGTGTTCACCGACCACCGTCGGCCACTGCCCAAACACCGCGCCCTCCGCCACCCGCCCCGACCAACCGCGCTTCTTCGCCACATCGCGCGCGACATTGCCCAGCGGCTGCGGGTCACGGCCGTCGGGCCCCGGACCGGACCAGCGGCGGCGGTTGCCGGCGCCGGCGACGCGGCGGGCGGGCGGCAGCCGACGACCCCGCCCCACATCTTTGCCCTGGGTACGGGCCGCGCCCCGAGCCTCCTCCAGTGCACGCCTCACCAGATCCATCCCGGGCAACCCGCTGAGCCGCTCCGGCGGCCCGCTGTCCGGTGGGTCGGATTCGTCAGTCAATGGTCGCGCTCCTCCTCAGGCCGTCCCGGCCCGCATCGTCGCCGCTCCGAGTCACGTTTGCACCTCCGAGACCGGTCCGCTGTCATCGTCACGCAGCGCGATGGTCACCCGCTCGGCATCCCAGTCGCGGGGAATGTCGTCGAGGACCGCCGCGGTCACCAATACCTGCTCTGCCGAAGCCGCCGCCGCGGCCAGGGCCTCCCGGCGGGCGGTGTCGAGTTCGGCGAACACGTCATCTAGTAGTAACACCGGGTCGCCTCCCTCGGCACGCAACAGCTCATAGGCCGCCAGCCGCAACGCCAACGCGATTGACCACGATTCACCATGGCTGGCAAAGCCTTTCGCGGGTTGCTCACCCAGCCGTAGCTCCAGGTCGTCGCGGTGCGGACCCACCAGGCAGACACCACGCTCCAGTTCGGCGTCCCGGCGCCGTGCCATCTGTTCCAGCAGCGCCATGCGCAGCAGTTCGACGTCGCTGCCATCGGGCTCGAAGTCGATGCTGGCGCGGTAGCTGATCGCCGCCGGCCGCGATCCCGGCGCCAACAGCTGATAGCTCTTCTGGACTTCGGGTGCCAACTCGTTGACCAGATCGATGCGGGCTGCCATCAACTCGGCGCCGTGGTCGGCCAAATGCCCACCCCAGACATCGAGCGTGTCAAGGGAACCGCGATCACCGCGGAACCGCGCCCCTGACGCGGACTTCAGTAATGCGGTGCGCTGGCGCAAAACTTTTTCATAGTCCGCCCGCACGGCGGCCAGTCGCGGTCGGCGCACCGCGCCCAGATCGTCGAGGTATCGGCGTCGATCGCCCGGATCTCCGCGGACCAGGGCCAAGTCTTCCGGCGCGAACAACACCGCGCGCAGCACGCCCAGCACTTCACGCGGGCTGCGCACCGGCGACCGATTCAACCGGGCTTTGTTGGCTCGCCCGGCGGTGATCTCCAGGTCAACGGCACACTCCCGACCGTCATTCACCACGATCGTCGACACCACCGCCCGCGCAGCCCCAATCCGGACCAACGGCGCATCCGTCGCGACCCGATGCGAACCCAAAGTCGACGAATACCACAATGCCTCAACAAGATTCGTCTTACCGAACCCATTCGGCGCGACGAACACCGTCCGGCCCGGCGTCAGCTCAAGCTCGGCGTGTGCCCAGGACCGGAAATCCCGCAAGCCCAGATGACGAACGTACACCTAACCGCTAACCAGGAAGACGGACCGGCATCAACAGATAGACGTAGTCGGTCGAAACCGCCGGGAATGGTCCGTTATCGGTGGGTTGTGGATCGTCGTCGCTGGCCGGCCGCAGCACCGCGGGTCGACTCGGTGTGGTGAAGCCGAACGACACCCGCTCGGAGTGCAACGACCCCAGGCCGTCGGTCAGGTATGTCGGGTTGAAGGCGATGGTCAGCGGCTCGCCCGCGAAGTCGACCGCCACGTCTTCTTCGGCCCGGCCGACGTCGTCGGCACCGGCCGACAGCCGCAGCACGTCGGCGGAGAATTCCATCCGGACCTGCGCGCCGCGATCAGCCACCAGCGCGACTCGTTTGATCGCCTCGGTCAATTCGGCCACACCCATGCTGGCCACCGCGGTGTGTTCGGTCGGCAGCAGCTGGCGGAACTTAGGGAACTCTGCATCCAGCAACCGGGTGGTGCTGCGCTTACCGTTCCCACTGATACCGAGCAACCCGTCTTTGCCCACAGTGGGCCCGGACCCCAATGACAAATGCACTTCGACACCGTCGGTTCCGGCCTTGGCTGCCTCCGCCAGTGTCTTGGCCGGCACCAGCACGGCGGCCTCGACATCAGCTCCGGCCGCCGACCACGTCAGCTCCCGAACCGCCAACCGGAACCGGTCGGTCGCGGCTAACACCACCGCCTGACCGGAAATCTCCACCCGGATCCCGGTCAGCATCGGCAGCGTGTCGTCGCGACCGGCGGCGACGGCGACCTGACTGATCGCTTCGGCGAACACATCGGCCGACAACGCACCGGTCTCCTCGGGCAACGCGGGCAGCGTGGGGTAGTCCTCGACGGCCATCGTCGGTAACGAAAACCTTGCACTCCCGCACGTCAAGGAAACCCTGGTGCCTTCGACCTGGACGTCGACGGGCTTGTTCGGCAACGCCCGGGTGATGTCGGACAACAACCGGCCGGACACCAAAACCGTTCCCGGAGAGGCGATTTCGGCTGCCAAACGTGCTTCAGCGGACACCTCGTAGTCGAATCCGGAGATCGTCAAGCCCTCGTCCGAGCCGGTCAGCAGCACACCGGCGAGCACGGGCACCGTAGGCCTGGTGGGCAGCGTGCGCGCCACCCATGCCACCGCGTCAGCGAAGTCATCACGCACCAAGCGAAACTTCAAGTCGGTCACACCGACTGTGGTCGTCGCCACGTCCATTGCGTCCCTTCATCACCCGAACAACAAGCCAACTTCAGCGGCTCCAGCCCCCGGTGGAGTGCGATTTCCCCGCTGACGGACGCCCGTGCCCGTAAACCGGCCTCGACGACCGAACCGGCAGTCGAACCACAACCGTAGAGCCTTGAGCGCCATCTTGAAAGCTAATCGGAAGCAGTGACACTCGAGGCGCACCTGCGTTGACGCGAGGGTGTGCAACAGCCCTCCCCAAGTGTCTTTTAGAAAGAAGAAACTACGGAGATAGACCAGTAACAGTATTAAGGCCTGTGCACGTTGGGGACAGCATGACGTCTGCGCTGCTGAACCCGGGCGGGCCGGCTGTGGATGACGAGTGGATGGCGGTGTGGTTTGTGTGTAGTGGTTGGGGACTGCCGGCGGTTGTGCACGCAGTGCTGAGGGCCGGGGGAGAGCGCATGCAGGTTGCCCACAGGAATATCCACAACTGAGCGTGTGACTGGTGGGTTGGCAGTGCCCAAAGTTTTTTGGTTTCGCGCCGGCCGCTCAGCGCTTTGAGCGCTGCCGGATCCGGGTGGTGAGTTCTTTGACGTGATCGAAGACTTCGCGTCGCTCGGCCATCTCCGAGAGGATCTTCTTCTGCGCGTACATGACCGTGGTGTGATCGCGGCCGAATGCTTGCCCGATTTTCGGCAGGGACAGGTCGGTGAGTTCGCGGCACAGATACATCGCGATCTGCCGAGACTGGGCCAGGGCCCGGGTCTTACCGGGACCTCGAAGTTCCTCGACCGTGGTATCGAAGTACTCCGCGGTGGCTGCCATAATGGTCGCCGCGCTGGTCTGCATGGTGCTGGCGTCGGCGATCAAGTCGCGAAGAACTATCTCCGCCAGCGCCTTGTTGATCGCAGTCTTGTTTAGCGATGCGAACGCGGTGACCCGGATCAGCGCACCCTCGAGCTCACGGATATTGCGTTCGATGCTGCTGGCGATCAGCTCGAGCACATCGTCGGGGACCGCCAGCCGCTCCATCTGTGCCTTTTTGCGCAGAATGGCGATGCGGGTTTCCAGCTCGGGTGGCTGCACATCGGTGATAAGTCCCCACTCGAACCGGGTCCGCAGCCGGTCTTCCAGAGTGGCGAGCTGCTTGGGTGGCCGGTCGGAGGAGATGACGATCTGCTTGTTGGCATTGTGCAGCGTATTGAAAGTGTGGAAGAACTCTTCCTGGATACCTTCTTTACCTTCGATGAATTGGATGTCATCGACGAGCAGCACATCAACATCCCGGTAACTGCGTTTGAAGGCGACCTTGCGATCGTCGCGCAGCGAGTTGATGAAGTCGTTGGTGAACTCCTCGGTGGAGACGTATTTGACCCGCATGCCGGGGAACAGCCGCTGGGCATAGTTGCCGGCCGCGTGCAATAGGTGGGTCTTACCGAGCCCGGACTCGCCCCAGATGAACAATGGGTTGTAGGCCCGGGCCGGCGCTTCGGCGATCGCCAGCGCCGCGGCGTGGGCGAATCGGTTCGAGGCGCCGATGACGAAGGTGTCAAAGGTGTAGCGCCGATTCAGGCTGGTGCCGCCGGCTGCGTCGGCGTCGCTGCTGTGCGGTCGTTCGGTGAAGTAGGTAGGCCAGTTCTGATGTGCGCTGGCAAGAGCCTCGCGGTCGTCGTCGACCTCGTCGGTGTCGGCGGCCCAGTCGTCGGGCGGCGCGCCGACGCTGTCATCGGATTCGTCGGTGGCCAGTGCGGCGATGCGGACGCCGAGTTCGATTTGTTGGCCGAGCCGGCGGCTGAGCGCTTCGGTGATCTGGGTACGCAGATGACGTTCGATCTCGTTCTGCACGAAGCTGCTCGGCACCGACAGCAGAGCAAACCCCTCGACGATCTGCAGCGGTTGGACGAGATTCAACCAAGCGCGTTGCTGCGGCGTCAGCGGTGGAACGTATGGTTCCCCGTTGCTCGGGGTGCCGTCTGTGGAGATTTCACCGTTGAGTTCGGAGACGACCGCGTTCCAGACGGTCGCGAAACCTGATCCGGAATCCTCGGTCAACGACGGATCCCCCTGAACTGACGTCGACGTACAACAGTTAGCCGCGACCACGAACTGTCCACATGGTTATCCACAAGTGTGGACAGGACAGCCGCCATCGCGCTGCGGTTTGCTGCCGACGGCACGCGAGATCGGCGCTCGAAAAAGCCCGCGTGGGTTACCTGGCCAGGAAGCCGATCCGCCATCCTCGCTTCGTTGTCGTGCGCCGTTCCAGTCTGAAACGGCATTGCCCGAAGCTAACAGTTTTCCCGCGGAGTGCCAACCGTTCTGCAACATTGGGCCGAGCTTTCATAGAATTGCTCGCCGGGCGCAGTGGCGGGTGTGACGCTAGTTGAATATCGGCGTGGGGTCGGCCGCCGAGCAGGCCAGGTTTGACCCGGCGAACGCTGCTGCGTACCCTCGTACAGTCGCCCGAAAGTCGGCGATACGGCTGCGATCCGCGCAATATGCAGCGGGGCCCGCGCCGGTTACCAGCGAGACACAAAGCCTGCCGAGGCTGCGTGAGGGCAATCGTGTTCCACCGGCATACGCACCCGGCCGGAAGACGATGCCAGATGCAACGAGGAGAGAGTCGTGGCAAAGGGCAAGCGGACCTTCCAGCCGAACAACCGGCGCCGAGCCCGCGTGCACGGCTTTCGGTTGCGGATGCGCACCCGGGCGGGGCGGGCGATCGTGTCAGGCCGGCGTCGCAAAGGCCGCCGCTCGCTGACCGCTTAGTTCCAACCCCGGTGTCACAGCGGTGCTTTCCGCGCGGAACCGCATGACGCGGTCGGCCGAGTTCGATGCCACGGTCAGGCAGGGAACGCGGGCTGTGCAGCCGGACCTGGTCATCTATGTGCGGCGCGGCAACGAGAACGTTGCCGAGGCGCCGAAGGTCGGGCTGATCATTTCGCGATCGGTGGGGTCGGCCGTGCAACGGCACCAACTGGCCCGGCGGTTGCGCCATGTGGCTCGCGGTTTGGTGGACGGACTGGGACGATCGGAACAAGTAGTGATCCGCGCGCTGCCGAGCAGCCGCAACGCCGGCTCCGCCCGGTTAGAGGAAGAGTTGCGGGCCGGGCTGCAGCGGATCGAAACGATGGGACCGCGCCGGTGAATGACATAACGTCAACGCTGCGGCAGCAGCTGCACGGCGCCGAGAGCGCTGTGGTCCGCGGTGTGATTTTTCTGATCCAGCTATACCGCCACATGGTGTCGCCGCTGCGACTACCGACATGTCGATTTACCCCCACGTGTAGCCAGTACGCGGTGGACGCGCTGGCCGAGTACGGATTGGTGCGGGGGAGTGGGCTGGCGGCCGTCCGGCTGGCCAAGTGTGGTCCGTGGCATCGGGGAGGATGGGATCCGATACCGGAGCGCCAAGCGGCCCGGGTCGACGTCTGGGGCACCCCAGCGACGCTAGGGGAGAGTGATTGAAGTTGTTTGATCCGTTCAGCCTCGACTATTTCTACTACCCGGTCTCGGCGATCATGTGGCTCTGGTACAAGGCATTCGCCTTTCTGCTGGGCCCGACGAACTTCTTCGCCTGGACGCTGTCGGTGATGTTCCTGGTGTTCACGCTGCGCGCGATTTTGTATCAGCCGTTCGTCCGTCAGATCCGCACCACCCGGCAGATGCAGGAGTTGCAGCCGCAGATCAAGGCGCTGCAGAAGAAGTACGGCAAGGACCGTCAGAGGATGGCGCTGGAGATGCAGAAGCTGCAGCGCGAACACGGCTTCAATCCCATCCTCGGCTGCTTGCCGATGCTGGCGCAGATCCCGGTGTTCCTCGGGCTGTACCACGTGCTGCGATGCTTCAACCGGACGAGTACCGGTATCGGACAGTTGGGGCTCTCACCTGAGCGCAACCGCGAGCTGGGTAACTACGTGTTCAGCGCCGCCGACGTCGGACACTTCTTGGACGCCAACCTATTTGGCGCACCGCTGGGCGCCACCATGACACAGCGGGGAGCCAGCCTCGCGGCCTTTGCCGAATTCAGTCGGCCCGCCGTCATCGCGGTCGGCCTGCCGGTGATGATCATGGCCGGCATCGCCACCTACTTCAACAGCCGGGCATCGATTGCGCGGCAGAGTCCCGAGGCCGCGGCCAACCCGCAGACCGCGATGATGAACAAGCTTGCGCTGTATGTGTTCCCGCTCGGCGTGGTCGTCGGCGGGCCGTTCTTGCCGTTGGCGATCATCTTCTATTGGTTCTCCAACAACATCTGGACATTCGGCCAGCAGCACGTCGTCTTCGGGAAGATCGAAAAAGAGGAAGAGGAAAAGAAGCGCGAAGCGTTGGAACGCCGGGCGGCCAACGCGCCGGCGCCGGGCGCCAAACCCAAGCGGCCGGCGAGGAACGCGCCGGCAGCCGGGAACGGATCGTTGGCAACTTCTGCCGGCTCCGATGACGACCAAGCCGCCGCAGATCCGCTAGCCCGAGACGGCGACCAGCCCGGCCGCACCCCGCGCCCGGGAGCAAGGCCGAAGAAGCGAAAACGGTGACCGAACGGTCGAACCGAACGATCCGCGGGGGATACGGCAGCGCGCGATCGCGGGCAACAGACTTAGCCGGGCGACGGCCCGGAGGACGGGAAGGAAACAGGCAGGCATGACGAACGCCAACACAACCGGACACGACACCGACGAGGCTCCGACCGAGGCTCCGACGGAATTGGTCGCCGACGACGCCGACGACGCTGTAGACCTTGAGGAGGACGCGGCGACGGGCGACGGTGACATGGACGGCGAAGGCGACTCGGAAGAGCGCTTGGTCGCCGAGGGGGAGATCGCCGGCGACTATTTGGAAGAGTTGCTGGACCTACTGGACTTCGACGGCGACATCGATCTGGACGTTGAAGGTAGCCGTGCGGTGGTGAGCATCGACGGTAGCGATGACCTGAATAAGTTGGTCGGCCGCAAGGGCGAGGTGCTCGACGCCCTCCAGGAACTAACGCGGCTCGCGGTGCATCAGAAGACGGGTGTGCGCAGCCGGCTGATGCTCGACATCGCCAGCTGGCGCCGTCGTCGCCGCGATGAGTTGGCGGCGTTGGGCGACAAGGTTGCCAGGAGGGTACTGGAAAGTGGCGCGCGCGAAGAACTCGCTCCCATGACGCCGTTTGAGCGGAAGATCGTTCACGATGCGGTCGCGGCGGTCGACGGGGTCCGCAGCGAGAGCGAGGGCGTGGAGCCGTCGCGCCGGGTCGTCGTCCTGGTCGACTGAGGCGAGATCAGAGTTACATAGCTGTAGTTTGTTCGGCTCCGCGAGGCGCGGACGGGAGGGATGTTTCACGTGAAACATGTCGTTCCCGGGGAGCCGCGGGAGGTGCCGGCGATGCCCCCGCCGCCTGACATAGCGCACGCGATTTTCGGTGCGCGGTTGGACCTTGCCCAGCGCTACGCCGAGCTGCTTGCCGGCACCGGGGTCGAATGGGGGCTGCTGGGCCCGCGTGAAATCGACCGACTCTGGGACCGGCACTTATTGAATTGCGGGGTCCTCGCCGAACTTTTGGAACCCGCGGAGCGGGTGGCTGATATCGGCAGCGGCGCGGGCCTGCCGGGCTTGGCATTGGCGATCGCCAAGCCCGGCCTCGACGTCGTGCTAGTCGAATCGATGCTCCGCCGAACCGAGTTCTTGCGCATGGCTGTCACCGAGCTCGGCTTGGAGGTGGAGGTGGTGCGCGGCCGGGCCGAGGACGCAGCAGTCCGGCAGCGCATCGGCGGATGCGACGCCGTTGTGTCGCGGGCGGTGGCGCCGCTGGACAAGCTGACGCGATGGAGCATGGCCCTGCTGCGGCCGGGCGGCCGGATGCTGGCGATCAAGGGGGAGCGGGCGCCGGACGAACTGCGCGAGTACCGGCGTGTGATGACCTCGTTGGGCGCCGCGGATGCCAGGGTGGTGGAATGTGGCGTGAAGTATCTGTCCCCGCCGACAACGGTGGTGGTGGCGCGTCGCGACAAGCCGGTTCCGGTCCGGAGTATGCGGCGCCAACGGTCGAACAGGGAGAGCCTATGAGTGCGCCGCACGACCCGTTCGGTTCCAACCACGGAGCCTCCGCCGCCACCCATGTTTCACGTGAAACATCGGATTTCGACACCCCGATCGGGGCCGCCGCCGAGCGCGCAATGCAGGTGCTCTCCCACTCCTATCAGCCGCTGCGCCGCCCGCGCCATCGCCGCCTGTTCACGATCGCCAACCAGAAAGGCGGCGTCGGCAAGACCACCACAGCGGTGAACCTGGCCGCCGCACTGGCGATCCAAGGACTCAAAACGCTCGTCATCGATCTCGATCCCCAGGGCAATGCGAGCACCGCGTTGGGCATCACCGAGCGCCATTCCGGTACCCCGTCTTCGTACGAGGTGCTCCTCGGCGAGATGCCGCTGCAGACCGCGCTGCGGCGCAGCCCGCACAGCGAGCGGTTGTTCTGCGTGCCGGCCACCATCGACCTGGCCGGCGCAGAGATCGAATTGGTGAGCATGGTGGCGCGGGAGAATCGATTGCGCACCGCGCTGGCCGACCTCGACGACCCCGCCATTTCAGACTTCGACTACGTCTTCATCGACTGCCCACCGTCACTGGGACTGCTGACCATCAACGCGTTGGTCGCTGCCCCCGAGGTGCTGATCCCGATCCAGTGCGAGTACTACGCGCTGGAGGGGGTGTCGCAGTTGATGAACAACATCGAAATGGTGAAGGCCCATCTGAATCCGGGCCTGGCCGTCAGCACGGTGATCCTCACTATGTACGACGGTCGGACCAAGCTCGCCGATCAGGTGGCCGACGAGGTCCGCCGCTACTTCGGCGCCAAGGTCTTGCGCACCGTGATCCCGCGCAGCGTCAAGGTCTCCGAGGCGCCCGGTTACAGCATGACGATCATCGATTACGATCCGGGATCGCGCGGTGCGATGAGCTACCTCGACGCCAGCCGCGAGCTCGCCGAGCGTGACGGACCAGCACCCGAGGAGGGGGACAAAGCATGACCCAGCCGCTACGTAAGAAGGGCGGGCTCGGGCGGGGCCTGGCTTCGCTGATCCCCACCGGGCCGGGCGATCCCGGAGGCCCGCGGATGGGCGCCGCGGCCGCCGACGTCGTGCTCGGCGGACCGCCGGGCGCCGCCGTCACGGACTCAACCGGGATCGGCGCGGTCTACCGCGAGATCGACCCGGCCCTCATCGAGCCGAACCCGCGCCAACCGCGGCAGGCGTTCGACGAGGAGGCGTTGGCCGAACTCGTGCACTCGATCCGCGAGTTCGGCCTCATGCAGCCGATCGTGGTGCGCGCAGTGGACGGCGGCCAGCGTTATCAGCTCGTGATGGGGGAGCGGCGGTGGCGCGCGGCCCAGGCGGCCGGCATGACCGCGATCCCCGCGATCGTGCGCGAAACCGGCGAAGACAACCTGCTGCGCGATGCACTGCTGGAAAACATCCACCGGGTGCAGTTGAACCCCTTGGAGGAGGCGGCGGCCTATCAGCAACTGCTCGACGAGTTCGGTGTCACCCACGATGAACTAGCCGCTCGCATCGGCCGGTCCCGCCCGCTGATCACCAATATGATCCGGTTGCTGCGGTTGCCGATTCCGGTTCAGCGCCGAGTCGCGGCCGGAGTGCTGTCGGCCGGTCACGCCCGGGCGCTGCTGTCGCTGGAGGGTGGTCCGGACGCGCAGGAAACTCTGGCGGCACGGATCGTCGCCGAGGGGTTGTCGGTGCGGGCAACCGAGGAGGCCGTCACACTCGCCAATCGCAGCGACACCAACCAACCCGCACCTCCGCGCCGCAAGCCGATCCACATGCCCGGTCTTCAGGATGTTGCTGAGCAGTTATCCGCTGCCTTCGATACTCGCGTTACCGTCAGCGTCGGCAAACGCAAAGGCAAGATCGTGATCGAGTTCGGTTCGGTGGACGATTTGCAACGCATTGTCGGCCTGATGAATTCGGCGGACGGCTGACCAGAGACACGAGTCGATTACGTCACTGTGACAATCCGGTCAACCAAACTGCTCCGATATGCCGCAATCAACTGAATCAGGCTGCGTACCAATTTCTTTCGTTCTCGACGCGGCGTTAGTCAAGCGCCGGTCAGTTCACGGCCCCGTGGCGGCCGTGGGAACGGCTTTTCGGGCCGCTGAACCGGGGCCGCTCGGGTATCGCGGTCGGCCGCGCACGGGGGGTACGCTCGTTTGCGGGGTGGCGGCACCACCCGGTCGCGGGGAATCCGGGCCACTGGCTCCGGTGCCTCTCGCGCTCCACAAAGGCCCAGGAGTCTAGTGTCTGCTCGAATCACACCGCTGCGCCTCGAAGCCTTCGACCAGCTTCCCAAACATGCGCGCCGCTGCACCTTCTGGGAAGTAGACCCCGCGACCCTCGGCGACGAAGACCATTTGGCCGACCCGGAATTCGAGAAAGAAGCATGGCTCTCGATGGTCATGCTGGAGTGGGGATCGTGCGGTCAGATGGCGATGGCGCCTCCGTCCGACGTCGGTCAGAGCGAGCCGGCTTGCCTGGGCTATGCGTTCTACGCCCCGCCCCGGGCGGTGCCCCGGGCGCACCGGTTTCCCACCGCACCGGTGTCGGCTGACGCCGTACTGCTGACCTCGATGCGGGTGGAGCCCGGACCGGCCGCCGATGATCTGCCATACAGCCTCGTGGCGCGGGTGGTCGATGAATTGGTCCGCCGGGGTGTTCGGGCGCTGGAGGCGTTCGGTCGCACGGAGAACGTCGGCGAGTTGCTCAACCCGCAGAACGTCGACCCCGATGTCCGGCCGGCGCTGGAGGCGTTGGGGGACTGTTCGGTCGAGCATTGCGTGATCGAGGCGGACTTCCTCCGCGACGTGGGATTCGTCGTGGTGGCCCAGCATCGATACTTCCCGCGCCTGCGGCTCGAGCTGGACAAGGGTCTGGGTTGGAAGGCGGAAGTCGAAGCGGCGTTGGAGCGGTTGCTGGAAACCTCGTCGCTGCAGCAGCCCGTCGGAGCGGGATCTGCGGCGGGATCGTCGGCTACGAACCGCTGAGCCGGCTGGCCTGCTCCACCGATAACTCGTGGGCAAGGAGCTCGGCGAAAGTGAATGTGCCGGTGGGCCGGTCGTTCTTGCCGAGCAGGTAAAGCCGCTTGACCGCCGCCAGGATTCCCTCGGCGATCGCGTCGCGGGTTTGCGTGGTGATCAGCAGCGTGCGATCACGCGGGTTGGTGATGTAGCCGATGTCGACCTGAACCGTCGGCATCCGGGTCAGCCGCAACAGGTCCCATGTCCGACCATGGACGCGGCAGTCACGTAAACCGGTGCGCGCGACCACTTCTCGTTGAATGAAGTCGGCAAGATTGCGGCCGATGGTGGAGACCGAGCCATGCGAATTGCCGAAGTGGAAGGACGCCACGCCGTTGGCCGACGCGCTGGCCTGGGCCGCGCAGCGCAGACTGATCATCAGATCGGCACCGACGGTGTTAGCCGTCGCGGCGCGCTCGGCGTCCGATGGGCTGCGGTTGGTCGGCCGCGACAGGAAGGTCTCCATGCCGATCGCGGTCATCCGGCCTTCGAGACGACTTGCCAAGTCCCACAACACGTCTGCTTCGCTGATCGGTCCGGCCGCACCGTGGGTGATCAGCCCGTGATCGGCGCCGCCGCGGCCCGGGTCGATGATGATCCGCTTGCCGGACAGCTTCGGACCGGATCGACGGACCAGCTCCTCTTCGCGGATGGCATGCAACGAGCCGCCGGTTACCCGCGAACTGAGAAAGTACAAGGAGCGCAACGTTTCCGGGCCGCAGATGCCGTCGGCATAGAGCCCATACTCGCGCTGGTAGGACATCAACCCGTTGTGCGTCTGCAGGCCGAAGTAGCCGTCGACCAGTCCGGTGTAGAAGCCGAGATCCTGCAGTCTGTTTTGCAGCGTGGCGACGTCGTCACCGTACATCGGCGCACCGAACTGATGGTTCAGTGTGCGGGCACCGAGCCGGTAGGACGCCTCTTTCAGCGCGCGATAAGTCGCTTCGCCGACGATGCCGTCCACCAGCAGCCCTCGATGCTGCTGAAACGCCCGTACTGCGTGGTCGAGCTCTTCGTCGAAGACGTCGAACGCGACATGCTTTCCGGTGGTGAGGTCGTCGTCGGCGTCCAGATGCCCCAGCGCGGACAGCGAAGCCCGAATCTCGGCGACCGCTGCGCTGCGGTCACCACAGCGCAGCGCGTCGCCGGCGCCGCGGTGCGGACTCGACATTCCAAGGCCTCCGGTGAACCGGTGTACTAGCCCTGCCGCTGTTTGACAGGCTTGGCGGTATTGTCGCAGACGCTCGCCGATTTCGGGAAAACGCCAGGCAAATCGCGGCGATCTGTAGCGAACTATCCGACGTTGGGAACGGCGTCGGAAAGCTCGCGCAACAGCGCCGCCTTGCCCTTGGCCCCAACGATCCGCTTGACCGGCTGGCCGTCCTTGAACAGGATCAACGT
Organism: uncultured Actinomycetota bacterium; assembly: GCA_963791535.1. Classification (GTDB taxonomy): domain Bacteria; phylum Actinomycetota; class Actinomycetes; order Mycobacteriales; family Mycobacteriaceae; genus Mycobacterium. The sequence goes on from CAWBSW010000012.1 coordinate 319,216, forward strand.
CGGAATCGAAACCACCTGAAAGTTGCGCGCGGTCTCGGGGTTTGCGTCGACATCGAGTTTGGCGACGGTCAGCTGCCCGGCTGTTTCGGCGGCGATTTCCGCCAGCACCGGCGCCACCATCTTGCATGGCCCGCACCAGGTAGCCCAAAAGTCAACCAGCACAGGCGTATTGCTGGCCAACACCTCGCTTTGGAAAGACGCGTCAGAAACTTCCACAGGTGCGCCGGTGTTCGTCATCGGGGTACTCCAATCAAAGTGTCGCTGCTGCTGGGATTTCGGCGGATTTGCTTTGTGCGGGTGCCGCCGACTCGTCACGGTCGGCCAACCAGCGTTCGGCGTCAATCGCCGCGCTGCAACCCGTTCCGGCCGCGGTCACCGCCTGCCGGTAGGTGTGATCGACCAAGTCGCCGGCCGCAAACACCCCGTCGAGCGAGGTGTAGGTGGTGTTGCCCTTCACCAGCACATAGCCTTCCGCGTCCAGGTCCACGGCACCGCGCACCAGTTCGGACCGCGGATCGTGGCCGATTGCGACGAAGACACCGGTCACGGCCAGCGTGGATTCCTTGCCGGTGACGGTGTCCTTCAGGCGCAGGCCGCTCACCGTGCCGTCGCCGTCGACGCCGACCACGATGCTGTTGGTGATGAACCGGATCTTGTCGTTGCTGCGGGCCCTCTCGAGCATGATCTTCGACGCCCGGAACTCCTCGCGGCGATGCACGAGCGTGACACTGCGGGCGAACCTGGTCAGGAAGGTGGCCTCCTCCATCGCCGAGTCCCCGCCGCCGATCACGGCGACGTCCTGATCACGGAAGAAGAAGCCGTCGCAGGTGGCGCAGGCACTCACCCCGCGGCCCAGCAGCTCCTGCTCGCCCGGCACGCCCAGGTAGCGGGCCGCGGCGCCCATCGCCAGGATGACGGTCCGTGCGTGCAGGGTCTCCCCGTCGGCGGTGGTGACCGACTTGACCGCGCCGTCCAGCGACACCGACTCGATGTCTTCCATGCGCAGGTCCGCCCCGAACCGCGCGGCCTGCTCGCGCATCTGGTCCATCAATTCGGGGCCCATAATCCCGTCGCGGAAACCGGGATAGTTCTCCACTTCGGTCGTGGTCATCAACGCTCCGCCGAAGGAGGTGCCCTCGAACACCACCGGCGCCAGTTGGGCACGCGCCGCGTATAGCGCCGCCGTGTAACCGGCAGGTCCGGAGCCGATGATGATCACGTTGCGAACAGTGGTGGTTGAGGAGCTCATACCAGCCTTTCGGATACTTAACCCGTTCAAAGAGCCGCTTAAACCAGTCGAACGCCAGGGTAGGCGGTGCTGTTCCCGCGAACACTACGGACGGTTGACGATCCTGTCAGCCAACAAGCCGGTGTCTACCGCACTACAGTTCGGCGCTACCGCCAGGGCTGTCACCGTGCCGGGCGTGTCGGCGGGTAGCAGCAGCACGACGGCCGGGCGCCCGGCGATCTGCACCGGCCGGGCACCCAAAACCCGGGCGTCCGACGGATAGCCCAAGCCGGCCAGGCATGACACTCGGCGCTGCGGGTCGGCCAGCGGGCCGAAATCGGGTTGGTTGTCGAGCAGCGCGAGGATCTGTTGGTCCGACAACGGAATGGTCCTCGGCGGGCGCGACACGGTGATGTGTTCCGCGGTGGTCGGCCTGCTCGGGGCGGGCGCGCGGCGCGGTGATCAGCGCCGCAGTTCCCAGCCAGGCCGCGACTGCGGCCGCGACCAAGCCGGTGACGCCGACGGCGACCCGCGCCGAGCGGGGGAGGCGGCCGGGGCTGATGGTGTGTGCGGCACGCCGCGCGGTGCGCCCCGGCCGCTCGGCGCGCAGCGCCGCGGTGATGCGGTCGACGACGTCGGGGTCAACGTCTGGAGCCGACGATCCGTCGGCGCCCACGGCCGCGATGTCGCGGCGGACCCGGTTCAACGCGTCCATCGTCTGCCGGGCGTGCGGGTCTGCGCGGACCTTCTTGCGCAGCCTCGCGGCGGTGTCGTCGTCGAGAAGACCCGCCTGCAGGTCGGCGAGGGACTCCACCGTCAGCGGTGGATCGGCGCCCGCATCGTCGCGCTCACCCGGCCCACTTGCGTCCATCCGCCTCAGTGTCCGTCATCCACAACCCGAACGCCACGCGCGGCTCGCCTGGTTATCCCGCCGGACGGTTGGGTGCGGTGTCGTTTTCCAGGTAGCCAAGGATCGCGGCAAGGCGGGCCCGGGCCCGAGCGCAGCGGCTCTTCACGGTGCCTTCAGCCACCCCGAGCATCGCGGCGGTGTCGGCGACCGAATAGCCATGCATGTCGACCGCCACCACTGCGGCGCGCTGCTCGACGGGAAGCCGCATCAGCGCCCGATGCACCGCGATCGCGGTCTCGACCTGCGCCGTCTGGTCGGCTACGGGGTAAATGTCGTCGAGTGCGGTGGTGGGATGAGTTTTGTTGCGGCGCAACCGGTCCAGGCATGCGTTGACAACAATGCGATGGAGCCAGCTGCTGACGGCGGCGTCGTGTCGAAAGGAGCCGGCACCGCGGTGCGCCGAGGCCATCGCGTCCTGCAGGGCGTCCTCAGCGTCCTCGACGCTACGGCTGGTCAACCGGGCGACTCGGTGCAGCTGGCGGTGGTGACGGTAGAACAGCTCCTCGAAGGCGTACCGGTCGCCTGCGACGTGGGCGGCCAGCAGTTCGGCGTCGCTCCGCTGTTCATGAAGTTGCTGTCGAACCTGGTGCCCGAAGCCCACGGCCGGACAGTAACTAATCGGTGGATAGCCGGCACTTCACCCGACCGGCCAATGTGTCAGGACGCGGCTTGGACCGTGACCTCGCCGATGTCGGTGCGGCTCTCGCCGTTGGTAGTCCCCAATGTCGAAATCCACACCAGCAGATACGACGTGGGTGCCGACGCCTTGACCGGGATGCTGTTGTGGCCCGGCTGCATCGCCACCGGCTGAGTCAGCGCGGTGGTGTCGTCCAGCTTGGCCGGCGTCGCCGTCGCCGACGAGCGGATCTGGATCTTTGTTCCGGTGCTGGTGAGGTCGACGTTTACGGCACCCACCACGGTGGGTTGCGGCAGCTGCAGCAGCAAGCCGACACCGCTTTTGAAGCTCGGGAACGGGACAGCGTCGTGGTAGATATCGGTGTGCCACGCCGTCGACGGGTTACCGTCGATCGCCAGCGCGGCCTCGCCCGGGTTGTCGGGCCCGCCGCCGGGGGAAAAGACCGTCGCGCTCACCGGCTTGACCAGGCTTCCGGCCGCCGGGCCGCCATCGGAGGCGGAACTGGTCGAGGGCGTATTGAGGCCCAGCCGGTCTTTGTCCAGCCCACCGACGTCGCCGAACATTCGGCTCAGCACCGACGCCATGACCAGTAATGCCACCACGAGGACGGCGGCGCCGGCGCCTAGCCAGATCGTCAGGACACGGCGGCGGCGGACACGGGCCTGCGCCTCTTCCAGCTCGGGCGTGCGGATCCGGCCCGGTCGCGCGGGCACCGGTTCCGGCGGCGGTGGGTCCTGCAGCGGGCTCAACAGCTCGGTGCGGTCGGCCACCGCGGTCGCTTGCTGTAACAGATTTAAAAGTGTTGCGGCACTGCGAATCCCGCCATCACCCTGAATTGAATGAGTCGCGGCCGCGGAAATCTGGAAGGGGATGTCCCGGTCGATCGCGCTCGGTTCGAGGGGCTGACCTGCCGGATCACGCGGTGCGGGCGCCATCCCGCTCCGCACCCCGGATTCCGGCAGCGGCCACCGGTTGACCAGCAGCGCATAGAGCGCGGCGCCGATGCCGCGGATGTCGTCCTCGGGGGCGGCCTCGGGCGTGGTCGCGGGGAAGGCCAGCACCACGTCGCCTTCGATGCTGACCCGCACCCGGCTGGGATGGTCGATAGACAGCGCGACGCCGGCGTGATGGGCGGCTTCGGCGGCGGCCGCCAGCGTTTGCATCGCGCGGGCAGCGCCGACGGCCGATGGCGAGGTGTCGGCCACCTCCTGCAACGAACCACCCCGGATCCATTCGGCGACGACCAAGCCGCCGGTGCCGGTGTGCACCACGTCGAGAACCCGGGCGATCCCGAGTTTGTCGAGGCGGCTCAGCCGCATCGTGCGGGACAGGATTTCGCGAACTTGCTCGTCGGACAGCATCCCGTCGGGATCCACGAAGGTCAGCGAAACCTGCCGATCCAGCGCGGTGTCGAGCGCCTGCCAAAACTGCAAGTGCGGCGATCCGCCGTGGAACACCAACAGCCGATAGCGACCGCGGGCGATGCTGGCGCCGGGAACCAGGTGAAGTACCTCCTGGCGTGGCGACGGTTCCGGCTCTGGATCGATGGGATCAGGGTCGGCGTTGAGGCGGGTCGTTTCGAGCTCGGGATCCGCGGCGGATCCGCCGTTGGCTTGTGGCGTCGGCTCCTCCGCGGTACCTACCTCAAGGTCGGGCGGCACGTCGGGCTGGAAATCATCGACAGCTGATGTCGATCCGGCTTGCCGGGGCGGTTCGGTTTCGGAGACAGCTTTAGCTGAGGTGCTGTCGGATGGGCGGTCGGTCATCCCCGGTCCTTTCCGCATCTCCTCCCCAGCTGCTTCCTCCGGAAGCCCCCGCCCGACGGGCCGGCGTACCGGATATCCCCCCGGCGTACTCGAATTCCTTTGCTCAGGGTACGTGAAGTGACCCGGGCGGAACAGTTGATCGGGCGCGAGGGAACCGTGCGCAGCGACGTTCGTCGGGGTGCCGGGAGGGGGCGGAGCCGGTGGGCGTGCGGGCATCTGACCAGCCGGGGACGGAGCCACCCGCTGGCTGGGTGCGCCGGTGGGGCGGGCGCCGATCCGGCGGCGAACCGCGGTCAGCGCGGCCTGCGCATCAGGCACCCGCGCACGCAGCATCACCGCGGCGACGATCGGCGCCATGATCACCGCGAGTACAAGCAGCCGCAACAGCGAGCCGGCGCCGCCGCCGTAGGCGGTGAGCCGCTGCATCCCCATCAGTACGTCCGCCACATATGCGGCCAGCCCGGCCAGCAACGACGCGGTGATCGTGACCAGAATGGTCCGCACCTCCACGAGGCCGAGCAGGTGCCCTCCGGCCGGTCGCAGCGCGTTTCGCAGCAGGTAGTAGCCGACGATCGCGCCGGCCAAAAATCCCAGGCCGTTGGCCAACCCGAGGTATCCGGCGACCAGGTCGGGGTTGCCGGTGATGTGCGGCGCGAGCAGCGAGGCGGCGATCTTGACGGTCGTGATGACGACGATGATCACGATCGGTATCCACGGTTGCTCGCGGGCGTAGAAGACGCGCAATTCCAGCAGCACGATCGAGTACGGGATCAACGTGAACGCCGACAGCGCGATCGCCACGCCCAGATAGCCGGCGTCGACGTCACCGAAATGGCCGTAGGCGAACAGCGCGCTGCCGATTGCCGGTCCGGCGACGGTCATGAACGCGACCGTCGGGATCAGCGTGATCATCGTCAATCGGCTGGCCAGCGACAGGTCGGCCAGCACCGCCGGGGTGTCGTCGGCGGCTGCATTGCGGCTCAGCCGCGGCATCACGACGGTGAGCACCGTCACCCCGATCATGCCGAACGGCAGCATCAACACCAGCCAGGTGTAGTTGTAGATCGCCGGTCCGGAAGCGGCTGCCGTGCTGGCGATCTGGTTGGTGACGATCAGGCCGGTCTGGCTGATCAGCACGTAGAACACCATCGCGGCGGCCATCGCGCCGAAGCGTTTGAGCCGGTCGTCGATCCCCCACAGCGGGCGCAGGCTGATCCGCTGGCGCCGGATCGCGACCAGGAGCACGACGGTCTGCGCGACCACCCCCAACGTGGTCCCGATGCCCAGCACCAGCAGCTTGGCGTTGCCCATCTGCACCGGGTCGACCGACAGTTGCCCCGGTGTTGCCAGGTAGGCGCCCAGGGTGGCGATCGCGACGACGTTGTTGATCACGGGTGCCCACGCCGGCGGCCCGAACACGTTGCGGGTGTTCAGGATCGCCATGAACACCGAGGAGAGGCCGTAGAAGATCACCTGCGGCAACAGCAGGTAGGCGAACGCCGCGGTCAGCGGCTCGTTGACCTGGGGGTCGCGGCCGAGCATCAGCTGGACCAGCAGCGGGGCGGCGGCCACCGACAGCAGCGTGGTCACCAGCAGCAAGGTGGTGGCCAGCGTGACCAGGCGCCGCACGAACGCCGCGCCGCGGTCGGGGTCGTCCTTTTCCGCGCGCGCCAGCACCGGCACGAAGATCGCGGTGAACGTCGCCTCCAGCACCAGCGCGGCGACCATGTTCGGCAGCTGGTTGGCCACCGAGAACGCGCTGGACAACGCCGCACCCAGGATCGCGGCCAGGATGACGATGCGGGCAAACCCGGTGAGACGGCTGATCAGGGTTGCGAACGCCATTCCCCACGAGCGCGACACCAGCGCGGCGTCGGAGAGCTCGGGACGGTCCTGTAGGGGTGCGCTCTGCGACGACACCAGCCCGGTCGGCGGCAGCGGCCCAGTCGGCGGTCCCGGACGTCGCGGTGCGCGGGTTCGGCGACCCGGGTGCCTGGGAGATGGCTGCGCCGGTGGCGGCACGGGCCGGCCGGCGGAGTTCATACCCGGCGCTCTTCGTCGACCTGGTGGTCCTCACCACCGAACGGTGTCTCATCGGGATCTGGCCGGTCCAGGTCGGCGCGGTCCGGCTGGCCACGGAATCGGTGCCACAGCCGTCGTCCCGCGAGCGCCACCAGCACCGCCGCCGCGCTCAGCGTGATCGCGAACAGCACCTTGCCGTAGGCGTTGGAGTGCACCGAGAGCCGTACCGGCTCGCCCAGCGGCACACCGGCCGGCGTACGCAACGTCACATCGATGGCGACCCGTTGGGTGAAGTTCACTTCGATCGGCACCCTCAGCGGCAGGTATCCGGGCGGCAGCTCGATCTCACCGAGGTCCGTCACTTGCATACCGGGCGGGGCGTCGACGTGCAGTCGCACCCGGATCGGCACGGCCAGCCCGTTGTGCAACGCCACGGGGAGCGGGCTGTGCTCGGTGGCCAGCGTGTACGACCCGGTCGGGTTGACGATGGTGACTGCCTCGAACAAGTCGCCGATCGCGGTGCCGATGATCTCCAGCCGCCGTTGCGCCAGCCCGTTGCGGGTGTCGGGCCGATCGGCCTGGCTGATGGCACGCAGCATGTCCTCGCGCAGCGGGGCGGTATAGCTGACACCGGTTAGCCCGGTACGGGCATCGGTCGTCAACGCCGCGGTCAGCCCCCACAGCCGGCCGACCTCGTTCGCGATCGTCGCGACGACGTTGTCATCGAATCGGCCACGTTGGCCCGCGTCGACGCCGGGGAGTTGCGGCCTTCCGGTGACGGGTGGGACGGCTGCGGCGTCGGCGATCAGCGCCGGCAGCGGCCGTGGCGCCGCCAGGCCCGAACGGATCGCGGTCGCCAACGTGGTCAGGATGGCGCTCGCGTCTTCGGAGCGCAGTTTCCAGTTGGACGGCGGGAGCAAGATCTCGGCCCTCGGCGCGACATTCGGTTGCAGGGTGCGCCACAGCATTGAGCCGAGCGCGTCCTGACGACGAGCGGTGTCGGAGTCGTGCTGTATCCGAACCGCGAGCGCGGCGTTCAGATAGGTCGGCGCGACCGGATCGGAGCCGGCCGCCGCGAAGGCAGCGCCGACGGCAGGGTCGAACGGCGCGACCACCAGCTGCGGCGACAGCCGCAGCGGCGCGGTGCTCGGCGGCGTCGGCGCGGCGGCGGCGGAGTCTTCCGCGGAAGAGCCGGCGGCAGCGATCACCACGCCATTGCCGTTGGCGCTCAACAGATCCACCGACCGGCGGGTCAGCGAGCCATCGGGGATCAAAGTGGCGCCGCGGACCGCGGTGACACCCAGGATGTGGTCGACGATATCGCCGGCGGAGCTGGTGGCGATCGCGCTGAGCCCGGGATCGCCGACACGCTGCACGGCGTCGAGGTCGGCCTGGGCGTATGGCAGCGGGGCCACGCACATCCGGTGAGCCAGCGCGCGTAACCGGTCTAACCAGCTCACCGCCGCGGCCTGCCCGGTCCCCGGGTGTGTTGGCGTACCCGGTTGCTGGGCTGCGCCGTCGGAAGGGTCAGAGGTGACGCTGGGTACAACGTATCCACCGGTCATCGCGTTGACGGTGACCAGCAGGTCGGGGTCGACGGCCAGGCACATCGAGCGGCCGACCGCGCCGTCGGGGTCGACGTCGCGGCTGGTCGCGAACTCGGCGGCGGCGAGCAAAACGTCGAGTCGCCCGCCGGTGGCCAGCGACGTCGCCAGCTCGTCATCCATCAACCGCACCGGGATCGTGCCGCCCGGCACTCCGGGTGCAAGTCGGGGCCGGTCGGCCAGCGGCCACAGCATGGTGATCGGCACGGGTTTAGAGGTATCGGGCGCGATCACAGCGCCCATGGCGCCTAATGCTTGGCCGGAGGTGTTGAGCGGATCCGGTGGGACACCCACCACCGGCAGCAGGAACCGGGCGTTGTCGAGCCGTGCGGGTTCGCCGTAGTCGGGTGTCCCGTTGACGTTGACCAGCAACGGGTAGACGCCGGGCTTGCCGATCCCCAGCGACGGTTTGGTCAGCGCGCGAACCGGGGCGGATAGCGAGAAGCCGACTTTGCGGCCGCGCTGCAGCTCAGGAGAGACCGTCAGGAAGTCGGCAACCGGCTCGTACTGATCGGTGCTGCCGTCGAGGTTGGTGCGCAGCCCAGCCGATGTGACCACTGCCGCGGCGTGCTCGAGACGGATCATCACGTCGCGGACGGGACGGTCGCCGACGTTGGTCACGGTTCCGGCGACGGTGACGACGGGCTCGCTGGTCGTGGTGACCATCTGAGGGGTCACCTGATCGATGCGGATCTGGACGAAGGGCGTGGCGCCGGGCTCACCGGCGGCGGCGCGCGGCGCGCCGGTGGGTAGCGTGAATGCGCCGGTGAAAGCCATCAGGATGCCGACCACGACGGCAAGCCGCCACACAGGGGGCCACCGGAGCTGCGGCGCGACCACAGCGCCGCTCGCCCCCACAAGCGGGTGGTGTCCCCGGCTCATCGCTTCGTTCTGCATCGTCGTCGGTGGGTAAGGCCCCTATGGCCCCGGTCCGCGACCATTCTTGCGAACTCGGACCGACTCGTCGGGCCGACGGTTCCGGGTGCGCGAATGCGTCTGGGGCCGGCGCCGCGGTGAGGTGGGCGGCAGTGGCGGCAACGCGGCCGGCCCGTCGGTCTGCAATTTGTCGATCAGTTCGTCGGCCACCTCGGCTAGCCGGCGTTCGTCGGCGTAGGCCAGCCGGGACGGCAGCTCGGCGATCGGGACCCAAGCCACCTCGGCGACCTCGACGTCGTCGTCGGACAGCTCTCCACCCGAGCAGCGCATTAAATAATGGTGCACGGTCTTGTGCACCCGTCGCCCGTCGGTGACGAACCAGTAGTCGATCCGGCCCAACGCCGCCAGCACGCTGCCGTGGATCCCCGTCTCCTCGGCGACCTCGCGGATCGCGGTCTGCTCGGCCGTCTCACCGAGTTCGATATGGCCTTTGGGCAACGACCACAGCATTCGGCCGCGCCGGTCGACGCGGCCGATCAGCACGGCGACCTGCTCTTCACGGGGCCGATCGATACCGTCGATGACCAATCCGCCGGCCGACGTTTCGTGCACAGTGCGCAGCCGCTCGGGGCCGCGGCGTGCAGAACGGGAACGGCTCGGTTTGTCCACACCGGCTGGTGTGGCGCCGTCGATTGCCCCGCTGTCGGTGGGACTCTGGCCGGACCCAGCGCTGCGGCGGCCGCGGCGCCTCCCCGGCGCCGACGTGGTTGCGCATTTTCGCCGTCGGACACCCAAGCGATAGTAGCTGGCGTGCTAAGACGCCCCTGGCCGCACTCGCCGCCGTGCGCTAGCCGAGCAGAGATTGTGCCCATGGCGTGACCCTGCTCGATTGTCCGGCTCCTCGGCGGCCGCGGGTGGCCGCATCGTCGCCGGGTGAGGGGTGTCGAACGGCTCGCTGCCGTCGAGGATTGGGAGTGGTAGGGCGATTTGGCTGAGGATGGCGAATCCTGGGTGAGACCCGCGGCCTGAACCCACGATCGCCGCAGAACAGCGGTGCCGAACCCTCAACAAGGGTTGTTCGACATGCTTTAGGCTCATCGAACGTGCCGGAAGCCACCCAGGACGCCGATCTGTTGACCGCCGCCGCGGTTGCGTTGAACCGGCGCGCCGACCTATTGCGTGAGCTCGGCGGTTTGTTCGCCACCGCGGGCCATGACCTGCTACCTGGTGGGTGGATCGGTGCGCGA